>NZ_CP102826.1:4800000-6000000 GCF_025643595.1 Saccharopolyspora rosea | reverse complement strand
GATGCGGGGTATGACGCCCCGCGCGTCGCCCACCTGCTGGGTGGGCTGCCGGTGCAGATTCTCGGCCGGATGCGTTCAGACCGCGTCCTGCGCAGGCCCGCTCCGGCCCGAATGCCCGGCGCGCGCGGTCGGCCTGCCCGACACGGCGGCGAATTCATCTTCCGTGACCCGGCTTCCTGGGGCGACGAACACGTCATCACCCGCACCCCCACCCGGCTCTACGGCACCGCCACCGCACAAGCCTGGAACCGACTCCATCCCCGCCTGACCAGCCGCGCCGCCTGGACCGGACACCAGGGTCCACTGCCGATCATCGAAGGCACCCTCATCAGGCTCACCGTCGATCGCCTTCCCAGTGGCGGCCAAGCCAAACCGGTGTGGCTGTGGTGCTCCGCAATCGACCTGGACGCCGCCGACATCGATCGCTGCTGGCAGGCATTCCTGCGCCGCTTCGACATCGAACACACCTTCCGCCTGTTCAAACAGACCCTCGGCTGGACCGTCCCGAAACTGCGGGACCCCGAAGCCGCCGACCGCTGGACTTGGCTGATCATCACCGCCCACACCCAGCTTCGCCTCGCCCGGCCACTGACCGCCGACCTGCGGCGCCCCTGGGAGAAACCAGCCCCACCCGAGCGACTCACGCCCGCCCGCATCCGGCGGGGTTTTCGGAACCTGCGCACGAAGACCCCCTCGCCAGCGGGCGCACCGAAACCCACCCGGCCCGGCCCGGGACGACCACCCGGCTCAACAAACCACCGCCGCGCCCCACGCCATAACGTCGGACGCATCCTCACCACCGGCGAGGCCTACCAACGCCCCACCCACCACAACAAGGGCACCAAACCCAGACGACAAGGTTAAAAACCAAGCTGAGCGCAGCGAGCGGCTCCGCCGCGTGAACGCGACCGCTCTCGATCGGGTCACCGGGCAGCGCCCCGGTCCTGCGGCGCCCGCCGGTTCCGCCGGGCTGTTCCCGGCGGAACCTCGCGGCGAAACCGGCGGCACCCGGGTCCCGCGCTCGGCTACGCTGCCCGGCATGGCCCCGTTCGACCCCTCGGCGGAGTGCACCCAGCAGCTCGACTTCCAGCTGGTCAGGAACGGTTTCGTCACCCTGTTCCGGAGCCGTTCGGTGCTCGGCGGGACGACGTCCTGGCTCACCGAGCGCGGCTACCGCGTCGTCACCGTCGACGCCTCCGGCTGGACCGCTGACGCCGACCTGCACCGCGATCTGGCGGCCGCGCTGGACTTCCCGGACTACTACGGCGCCAACCTGGACGCGCTCAACGACTGCCTGAGCGACGTCGCCTGGTGCGAGTACGGCGCGTCCCGCGAGTCGACCGGCTTCGTCCTCGTCCTGGACGGCTACGACGCCTTCGCCCGCCACCGCCCGCGCTCCGCCCACGCGGTCCTGGACATGTTCGCCGACCAGGCGCGGGCCGCGGCGCTGATCGGTCACCGCATGATGTGCCTGGTCCGCTCCGACGACCCGCGGCTGTCCTTCGACGTCGTCGGCGCCACACCCGTCCTCTGGAACCCCCGGGAATCCCGCTGACGGGCACGCACCGAGCGGGACCGTGCGCCCCGCGTAACCCGGTTGACCAGCGCTGACGTACTCTGAGTAACCGTGCTCGTCATCGCGCTGGACACTTCGACCCCCGCGGTCACCGCGGGCCTGGTCGCCCTGGACGACGGGACGCCGCGTCCGCTCGCCGAACGGGTGACGGTGAACCCCCGGGCGCACGGCGAACTGCTCATGCCGCAGCTGCTCGACGCGCTCACCGAGGCGGGGCACCGGCTCGGCGACGCCGACGCGATCGTCGTCGGATCGGGCCCGGGACCGTTCACCGGACTCCGCGTCGGCATGGCCACCGCCGCGGCCCTGGGCCAGGCGTGCGACCGGCCGGTGCACCCGGTGTGCGGACTCGACGCCATCGCCGCGCAGGCGGCGGCCGACGGCCCGCTGCTGGTCGCCACCGACGCCCGCCGCAAGGAGGTCTACTGGGCCGCCTACGACGCCGCCCGCGCGCGGACCACCGGGCCGCGCGTGCAGCGTCCGGCGGACGTGCCGGTCGCCGACCTCGGCGTGGCGGCGGCCGCGGGCGAGATGGCGGAGGCGCTGGGCGTCCCGGCCGTCGAACCCCGCTACCCGTCGCCGGTCGGCCTGGTCCGCGCGGCCCGCGAGGTCCTGCTCTCCGGGGCCGAGCCGGAGCCGCTGGTGCCGCTGTACCTGCGCCGCCCGGACGCGGCGACGCCCGGTCCGCGCAAGTCCGTCGTGCCGGGTCGGGGTGCGCGGTGACCGGCGGGGCGACCACCTCGCTGCGGGTGCTCAAGCTGCGCCGCAGCGACCTGAAGCGGTGCGCCGAACTGGAGCGCGTGCTCTTCCCCGGCGACGACCCGTGGTCGCGCGAGATGTTCGCGGCCGAGCTCGACATGGGGCACTACTACGTCGGCGCCTACGACGAGCACGACCGGCTGCTCGGCTACGCCGGGCTGGCCGTCGTCGGGCGTCCGCCGCACGCCGAGGCCGAGGTGCACACCATCGGCGTCGATCCCGAGCACCAGCGCCGCGGCGCCGGCACGGCGCTGCTGCGCGCCCTGCTGGCGCGCGCCGACGAGCACCGGGCGACGACCTTCCTGGAAGTGCGCACCGACAACGACACCGCGATCGGCCTGTACCGGGCGCACGGTTTCGAGATCGTCGGACTGCGCAAGCGCTACTACCAACCGTCCGGGGCGGACGCGCACACCATGCGCCGCCCGCCGCGGACGTCGCCGAACCCCGTGGAGGAAGCGGGATGACTGACCGGATCGTGCTCGGCATCGAGAGTTCCTGCGACGAGACCGGCGTCGGCCTGGTCCGGCTGACCCCGGACGGCGCGGTCGAGCTGCTGGCCGACGCGGTGGCCTCCAGCGTCGAGGAGCACGCGCGCTTCGGCGGGGTGGTGCCGGAGATCGCCAGCCGCGCCCACCTGGAGGCGATGGCTCCGACGATGCGCCGCGCCCTCACCGACTCCGGCCTGTCGCTGTCCGATGTGGACGCGATCGCGGTGACCGCGGGCCCCGGCCTGGCCGGGGCGCTGATGGTCGGCGTCGCGTCGGCCAAGGCGTACGCGTCCGCGCTCGGCGTGCCGCTGTACGGCGTCAACCACCTCGCCGGGCACGTCGCCGTCGACACCCTGGAGCACGGGCCGCTGCCGTCGCGCTGCCTGGCGCTGCTGGTCTCCGGCGGCCACACCCAGCTGCTGCTGGTGGAGGGCATCGCGGAGAAGATCACCGAGATCGGCTCCACCATCGACGACGCGGCGGGCGAGGCGTACGACAAGGTCGCGCGCGTCCTCGACCTGCCGTACCCGGGCGGCCCACCGATCGACAAGCAGGCCAAGCAGGGCGACCCGGCGGCCATCGCGTTCCCGCGCGGCCTGACCGGCCCCCGCGACCCGGCGTTCGACTTCTCCTTCTCCGGCCTGAAGACGGCGGTGGCCCGCTGGGTGGAGACCGAGCAGCGCGCGGGCCGCGACATCCCGGTGCCCGACGTGTGCGCCTCGTTCCAGGAGGCGGTGGCCGACGTGCTGACCGCCAAGGCGGTCCGCGCGGCGCACGAGTTCGACGTGGACACGCTGGTGATCTCCGGTGGTGTGGCGGCGAACTCGCGACTGTCCGCGCTCGCCGCGCAGCGGTGCGCCGACGCGGGGATCACGCTCCGCGTGCCCCGCCCGCGGCTGTGCACCGACAACGGCGCCATGATCGCCGCGCTGGGCGCGCACGTGCTCGCCTCCGGCGCCCAGCCGTCACCGCTGAACATGCCCGCCAACCCCGGACTCCCGGTCGAAACGATCGTCGCCGGCTGAGAGCTGTCTTCAACGTCGTTCTCGGTAAGCGGCGTGAGCCGCTTTCTCTTTCGGTGAGCGGTCTCGCAGCTGGCACCGCCGCGGGTTCTCAGCGGTCGTCTCGCGAGGACAGCCCCTCCGCCGTGTATTGGGCATACATCAGGAGGGGCTTCCGGAGCCGATGTGACTGTGGCGCGTCAGCGCCTCCGTGGGGGGTGGTGGTCGGGTGACGGGCGGGCCGCTGAGTGCCTGTCTTTGATCTTGGGGGGACCCCGGGGGCGGGTATGAGAGAGGGCCTTTGCTAGTGATCGTGACAGCACATCAAGATCGACACAGCAAAGGCCCGATCCGCTTTGTACACCACCGCGCCGGCTGCCGGCTCGACGGCCCGTGCCCGCCGTTACCCCTCGGACACCACCGACGCCGAATGGGCAGTGATCGAGCCCCTGCTGCCCGCCCCGGCCTGCCGCACCTGCAGCGGAGGGCGTCCGGAAAAACACCCCCGCCGGGATGTCGTGGACGCGATCCGCTACTTCGTCGACAACGGCTGCAAGTGGCGGGCCCTGCCCGCCGACTTCCCGCCCTGGAAGACCGTCTACGGGTTCTTCACCCGCTGGAGCCGCGACAACATCGTCCTGGGCCTGCGCGACAGGCTGCGTGAGCAGGTCCGCGCCCGCACCGACCGCCACCGCACCCCCAGCGCCGGGATCATCGATTCCCAGTCGGTGCGGGCCGCCGAAACCGTCGGCCGCCACACCCGCGGTTTCGACGGCGGTAAAAAGATCAACGGCCGCAAACGCCACATCGCCACCGACACCCTCGGCCTGCTGCTGGGCGTGTCCGTGACCGCCGCCCACATCACCGACCGCCGCGGCGCCGAACTCCTCCTGCGCTACCTCCACACCCGCCACCCACGCCTGGAACTGGTCTTCGCCGACGGCAACTACAGCGGACGCCTGACCACCTGGACCCAGGCCGCCCTGGGCATCACCCTGCACATCGTGCGCAAAATCGCCGGACAAACCGGCTTCCACGTCCTGGCCCGCCGCTGGGTCGTCGAACGCACCCTGTCCTGGATCACCCAAGCCCGCCGCACCGTCCGCGACTACGAACGCCTCCCCGCCCACTCCGAAACCATCATCAACTGGGCCGCCATCACCCTCATGACCCGCCAACTCACCACCTAACCCAAGATCAAAGACAGGCACTGAGGTTCCGCCACCGGCACCGCCACCCAAAACGAGTTCGAAGGTAAAAAAGCGCTCAGCGGCGCCACCAGAACGCCTTGGCCGTCGCGAGGACTTCCCGCCGCGCGCCCCGCGCGGAAACCCGCCGCAGGCCGTCGGCCGCCGCGTCGTGGCCGACGCCGTAGGCGTCCATCCCCGCCCGGCGGCACAGCGCGACGGCGCGCCGCAGGTGGAAGCGGGTGGTCACCACGGTGACGCGGCGCAGTCCGAATTCCCCGGCGGCCCGGCGGCACGACCGCCAGGTGTCCACACCGGACTCGTCGAGCACCACCGCGGACGCCGGAATCCCGCGCGCCACCAGGTAATCCCGCATCACGACCGGTTCGCTGTGGCCGCGCGACTCGGGACTGCCGCTGACGATGATCCGCCGCACCTTCTCGGCGTCGAACAACGCGCGGGCCACGTTGAGCCGCCCTTGCAGGATGCGGCTCGGCCTGCCGTCCCACCGCACCCCGGCGCCGAGCACCAGCGCCACCTCGGTTCCGGGAACGTCGGGCACGTCGCGGATCCGGTGCGCGCTGCGCAGCAGCACCCATCCCGACGGCGCGATCACCGCCACCGCGCCCGCGCAGACCAGCAGGGCCCAAGCTCCTCGCACGCGTCCAGTGTGCCGCCCGCGGTCCCGGGGCGGGACCGCCGTCCCCCGCGCGGTGCTCACCGCCCGTCGAGGGCGGTCCGGGAGGCGTCGATGACCCGGCGCAGCGCGGCGTTGAGCCGTTCCAGCTCGGCGACGTCCATGCCGAGCAGTTCGACCACGCGGTAGGGGATCTTCTCGGCCTCCGAGCGCAGCCGCGCACCCGCGTCGGTCAGGTCCACCGCGAGCAGCCGTTCGTCGTCGGTGCTGCGCGTGCGGGTGACGTAGCCGATCGACTCCAGCCGCTTGAGCAACGGGGACAGCGTGGCGGCCTCGGCCTGCAACGTCGCGCAGAGGTCCTTGACCGAGCGCGGCGCGCGTTCCCACAGCGCGAGCATCACCAGGTACTGCGGATGCGTCAGCCCCATCGGCGCGAGCAGCGGCCGGTACAGGGCGATCACGTTGCGCGACGCCACGGACAGCGCGAAGCAGACCTGCCTGTCGAGGGCCAGCGGGTCGTCCCCCAGATCGATCGGAGCCACCCCGTCATTATCCCGTCGCACAGGCTGTAGCGCACTAATAATTAGTGTGCTAATCATTGTGCCGAAGGGTGTTCCGACGCGAGGAGGCGACGTGGCCGACGCCCGACGAGTTCGCCCCGGTCCGCTGCGGTGGATCTGGTACGCCTACGGCGGCCGGTTGCCCGACCGGCACCGCGAGTGGGTGCTGCACGACATCACCTGCCGCACGTGGGTGTTGCGGCACTTCGCGCGCAGCCTCGTGCAGATCTCCCCGGGACTGCTGTTCCTGCTGCTGCCCGGTCCGCTGTGGATCCGCGCGATGGCGGTGCTGGGCGGCGTGATCCTCGCGCTCTGGTACTCGCTGTCCTACATGGAGCACACCTGCGAGTACCGGCTCACCCGCCACGGCTATCCGCTCGGGACCGGACGGGCCGTCCGCGACGAGGCGAAGGCCGCTCAGCGCGCCGAGTCGGCGGCCCGCTACGCCCGGATCTACCGCAACGGGCAGGACGGCTGAGATCGGATCACTTCGGGCGCCAGCTCGACCGGGTCGGCGGTCCCGACGGGCCGGGCGGCCGGGAGGGGCGGGGACGTCGCTCCCAGGGCCGGTTCGCGGGTTTGGACAGCGCGGGCATGGCTGTAGAACGTAGGACACCGGAAGCGCCTAACGTGAATCCTCTGCGGCATTGGTGACATTTCCCGCATGGCGATCTACCTGCGGAGATCACGCAGCGTTGATCGCCGGTAACGACACCGCAGGTGAGAGCTCCGGAGGCGTCCGGGGCCACCGCCGGTGACCGCCGGTGCCGCCCCCGTGCACCCGCCTCCCGCCGCCCGTTCCGGCGAACCCCGGTGCGAGGGTGGTGCCGGTTGTTGAGGGTTGGCACTCGCATGGGTAGAGTGCTAGACGAACGGCGCCGGAGCGCCCCGGCACCCGCGACGGCGGGGAGCCACGGAGCCGTCGTGAATCAGCCAACGCTTCGAAGGCCCCAGAAGGTGGAGGTCACACCGTGGCGAGCATCAAGCCGCTTGAGGACAAGATCGTTGTCCAGGCGAGCGAGGCCGAGACGACGACCGCGTCCGGCATCGTGATCCCGGACACCGCCAAGGAAAAGCCCCAGGAGGGCAAGGTTCTGGCCGTCGGCCCGGGTCGCATCGACGACAAGGGCAACCGCATCCCGCTGGATGTCAAGGAAGGCGACGTCGTCATCTACTCCAAGTACGGCGGCACCGAGGTCAAGTACAACGGTGAGGAGTACCTGATCCTCTCCGCCCGCGACGTGCTGGCCGTCGTCAACTGACGATCTCGCAGCGCGAGACCAGTGCCGCCCCGGCGGTCCCGACCGCGGGACCTCCGGGGCGGCCGCGTGTCGGGGGCGTGCCCCGGCAGCAACCAGGCATCCATGCTGAAGGGCTGTTGAACCATGGCTAAGCAGATCACCTTCGACGAGCAGGCCCGCCGGGCGCTGGAGCGCGGCGTCGACCAGCTCGCCGACGCGGTGAAGGTCACCCTCGGGCCCCGCGGCCGCCACGTCGTGCTCGACAAGCAGTTCGGCGGGCCGCAGATCACCAACGACGGCGTGACCATCGCGCGCGAGATCGAGCTGAGCGACCCGTACGAGAACCTGGGCGCCCAGCTCGCCAAGAACGTCGCGACCAAGACCAACGACGTCGCGGGTGACGGCACCACGACCGCGACCGTGCTGGCCCAGGCGCTGGTCCGCGAGGGCCTGCGCAACCTGGCCGCCGGAGCCAACCCGGCCGCGCTGAACAAGGGCATCCAGGCCGCCGCCGACGCGGTCGTGGAGCGGCTGAAGGAGAAGGCGACCCCGGTCAAGGGCCGCGACAACATCGCCCAGATCGCCACCGTCTCGTCCCGCGACGCCAACATCGGCGCGCTCATCGGCGAGGCCATGGAGAAGGTGGGCGAGGACGGCGTGATCAGCATCGAGGAGTCCTCGACGCTGGCCACCGAGCTGGAGATCACCGAGGGTCTGCAGTTCGACAAGGGCTACATCTCGCCGCACTTCGTCACCGACGCCGAGCGCCAGGAAGCCGTCCTGGAGGACGCGCAGATCCTGCTGCACCGGGAGAAGATCTCCAACCTCCAGGAGCTGCTGCCGCTGCTGGAGAAGATCGCTCAGAGCGGCAAGCCGCTGCTGATCGTGGCCGAGGACGTCGAGGGCGAGGCGCTGTCCACCCTGGTCGTCAACGCGGTCCGCAAGACCTTCCGGGTCGTGGCGGTCAAGGCCCCGTACTTCGGCGACCGCCGCAAGGCGTTCCTGGACGACCTGGCCGTCGCCACCGGCGCGCAGGTCATCGCGCCGGAGGTCGGCCTCAAGCTGTCCGAGGTCGGTCCGGAGGTCCTCGGCTCGGCCCGCCGCATCACCGTGACCAAGGACGACACCACGATCGTCGACGGCCGCGGCAGCGCCGACGACGTCAAGGAGCGCGCCGAGCAGATCCGCAAGGAGATCGAGGCCAGCGACTCCGACTGGGACCGCGAGAAGCTGCAGGAGCGGCTGGCCAAGCTGGCCGGCGGCGTCGCGGTGATCAAGGTCGGCGCGGCCACCGAGACCGAGCTCAAGGAGCGCAAGTCGCGCATCGAGGACGCCGTCGCCGCCTCCAAGGCCGCGGCCGAGGAGGGCAGCGTCCCCGGCGGTGGCTCCAGCCTGGTGCACGCCGCTCAGGCGCTGGCGGACAACCTCGGCCTGACCGGCGACGAGGCGACCGGTGTGCAGCTGGTGCGCCGGGCCCTGGAGGCCCCGCTGTTCTGGATCGCCGCCAACGCGGGCCAGGAGGGCGCCGTCGTGGTGTCCAAGGTCCGCGACATGAAGTGGGGCGAGGGCTACAACGCCGCCACCGACGAGTACGGCGACCTGGTCCAGCCGGGCATCGTCGACCCGCTGAAGGTGACCCGCTCCGCGGTCGCCAACGCGGCCTCCATCGCCCGCATGGTCCTCACCACCGAGAGCGCCGTGGTGGACAAGCCGGAGGAGCAGCCCGAGGCTGCCGCCGGGCACGGCCACGGCCACGGTCACGGCCACTGATCAGATGGCGGGCCGGAGCGGCGCCGACCGCCCGCCCGGCCTCCTGACGCGAATCGGGGCGGCACCCGCGAGGGTGCCGCCCCGATTCTTTCCCGACGCCTCCCCGATGCCGGATGACGCCCCTCGTTGTCATCCGGCCCCGCGGCCCGGCGTGGTCCGGATCCGCCGTCGCGTGGCGGTCGCTCAGCTGGCCGCTGCTGCCAGCTGCTGGCGCTTGCGCGCCTTGATGATCACTTCCCGTTCCGACTCGGACAGCCCGCCCCAGATGCCGTAGGGCTCCTGGACCGCCAGGGCGTGGTTACGGCACTGGACGATCACGGGGCAGTGCTGGCACACCTCTTTTGCCTTCGCTTCCCGCCGGGCCCGCGCCGGCCCCCGTTCGCCGTCCGGGTGGAAGAAGTACGCGCTGTCCATGCCTCTGCACGAACCGCGTATCTGCCAATCCCAGATGTCGGCGTTCGGTCCTGGAAGACGTCGAGTGTCTGCCATTGCGACAACCACCTCCCACCGGTGGATCCCCTCCCTGCCGCGAACGCTGACCGCTCGCGGCCTCGCATGATCCAACCGTAGAACCGCGCCAAAACTTGTTCAACCCTTATCGCGCCAAAAGCTGTTCATCATTGGAGTGATCTAGCGGTGGGGAGATCGACTCGGGGACCGGCTTGCTCTTGATCGCCGAGAACCGGAACATGTCCCGCGTGACGACGCAGCCGGAGCCTGCTGAGGGGCAGGAACTCGCCATCCCCGCCGACGACTCCGGAGCGACCGAGGACTCCGACGCGAGTGCGGCAGCCACGGGCCAACCTCGGCTCACGGTCGCTGCCGTGGCGCGTCGGCTCGGCGTCGCGCCCGCCACGCTGCGGACCTGGGACCGCCGCTACGGGCTCGGCCCCAGCGGTCACACCACCGGCAGGCACCGCCGCTACGGCCCCGACGACATCGCCCGCCTGGAACAGATGCAGCGCGCCCTGCTGCGCGGTGCGTCTCCGGCCGAGGCGGCGCGCTACGCGCGCACCGCGGCCGCGCCGCTGCCGCAGCGCTTCCCGGCCGAGTCCGAGGACGCGCCGGCCGACGAGGTCGGCGACGGGGCGCTGATGTCGTCCGGCGTGCTCGACGACGAGCACAAGATCAAGTTCGACCGCGCCGCCAACACCGGCGGCCGGGGGTTGCGGCTCAGCGGCGCCGGGCCGCGGGCGCGCGGGCTCGGCCGCGCCGCGCTGGCCCTGGACTCCTGGTCGGCGCAGCGGCTGCTCATCGAGTCGATGGGCAGCGACGGCGTGGTGCGCACCTGGGACGAGATGCTGTGCCCGGTGCTGCGGGCGGTCGCCGAGCGGCGGCAGCGCTCCGGTGCCGGGGTGGAGGTGCAGCAGCTGCTCGTCGACTGCGCCTCCACGGCGCTGCGGTCGGTGATCGCGACCGCCCCCGCTCCGGTCAACCCGCGACCGGTGGTGCTCGCGCCGGTGCCCGGGGAGGCGCAGGAGCTCGAACTCATCGCGCTCGCCGCCGCCCTGGCGGCCAACCGCGTCGGCCACCGGCTGTTCGGCGCGGCCCTGCCGCGCGAGGGGCTCGCCTCCGCCGTGCGGCGCCTGGCGCCCGCGGCCGTCGTGCTGTGGTCCGACCAGCCGCACTACGCGTCGCCGCGGGTGCTCGGGGACATCCCGATCACCCGGCAGCGCGCTCGGGCGTTCGTCGCGGGAGCCGGGTGGACGCCCGAAGCGCTGCCCGCGCACGTCGAGCTGCTCGGCTCGCTGGAGGGCGCCGTTGACCGGGTCGTGGAGACCGTCGTCGGCTGACTGTGACGTAAATCACATTAACCGAACGCATATTGGGTGAAACTCTTCGCGCGGACGGGGGAAGCTGGGGGTGCTACCCCTCGCTATCGGGTGAATACCGCTGGTATGGAGCTCGGTCCGGGGCGGTGGCCCGCCTTCGACGGACCGGCTTCTGGCGGCCGTTCCGTCCCGGGCAATCCGGCCCAGCGGGCCCGGTCGCGGAATTTCTTGACGGATTAAGCACCGGATCGTGTCAAGGTTTCCGCCGCTGCGTCCGATAGGGGAGGTGGAACGTCACTCGCCTGCAGGAAGGAGTTCCCGTGACGACGGTCCTGATCTGCGATGACCGACGTAGCGTCCGGGAAGGGCTCACTCGTGTGATGTCTGCTGTCCCGGGAGTGAGTCGGATCGATTGCGTTGCGCACGGTGACGAGCTGCTCGCCCGCTTCTCGCGGCAGGCCGTGGACGTGGTGCTGGTGGGTACCCAGCGCGCGGTGCCCAACGGCGTGGAGGCGACCCGTCGGCTCGTTTCGGCCCATCCCCAAGCGAACGTGATCGTCTTCGGCGCACCGGACGACGCGGCCAGCATCGCCGCCGCGATCGCCGGAGGCGCCCGCGGCTACCTCCGGTGGGACGCCTCCCGTCCGGAACTGGTGGCCGCGCTGGCGCACACCCTCGCCAGCACCTCGGTCCCGGCACCCCGCCAGCCCTCGGACCCGGGCGTGCAGCTGACCGAGCGCGAGCTGCAGGTGCTGCGCGGCATGAGCCAGGGCAAGAGCAACGGCCAGATCGGTCGCGAGCTCTACCTCTCCGAGGACACCGTCAAGACCCACGCGCGCCGGCTGTTCCGCAAGCTCGGTGTGCGCGACCGCGCGCAGGCCGTCGCCCACGGCTTCCGCCGCGGCCTCGTGGCCTGAACCGGGCGGATCGCCCACTTCCTCCTGTCCGGCGCCGCCCGGCGCAAGAGGGGCGGCGCGGCGTCGGTTCAGCGGGCTGACGTTACGGTTGCCGCCGTGATCGCGATCACGGCGGCAACCCGTGCGAATGGCCGATCCGGACGCCGCCGTCCGCTGCGAGCGAGGTCACACCGGTGGCGGGGCGGTGTTGCCGCGAGGGGCCCACCGGGACGTTCGCGAGTTCCGCCTCCGCCTTCCGAGTGGAGCGCACAAGATCCCCCTGGCCTCGGAAAACGCCGAGCGGCCGGGCTTCTGGTATGTGTGAATGGGTGACCACCTCCGCCGTCCTCCCCGACGCCCTGTTCAACGACCACCCGCTGCCCGGTACGGTGAGCTCGGCGTGGCGTGCGACGCACGCGAGTTCCGCCGGACGAATCCGAGTCGCTTGAACGCGTAACACCAGGGCTGCTGTCTGCGATGACCAACGTGGGGGACGGGCTGGACGCTCTTGTAAGCGCCGCCGTCGACGGCGATCGTCAGTCGATCGAGCGCTTGCTGGCCGAAATCCGTCCTTTGGTGGTGCGGTACTGCCGCGCCAGAGTCGGACGTAACGAGCGGTCGTTCGCATCCGCGGACGACGTGGCCCAGGAGGTGTGCCTCGCGGTGCTCACCGCGCTGCCCACCTACCGGGACCAGGGACGTCCGTTCCTGGCGTTCGTGTACGGCATCGCTGCGCACAAAGTGGCTGATGCGCACCGCGCGTTGGCCCGCAACCGCTCCGAACCGGTCGCGGACGTTCCGGACACCCCGGAATCCGAGGCCGGGCCAGAGCAGCGGGCCATGCAGGGTGAGCTTTCGGGCAGGATGGCGCAACTGCTTCGTGTCCTTCCGGCCAAGCAGCGGGAAATCCTGCTGCTCCGGGTGGTCGTCGGGTTGTCCGCGGAGGAAACCGCCGAAGCGGTCGGTTCGACGCCGGGAGCGGTGCGTGTGGCACAGCACCGCGCATTGGCCCGGCTGCGAAAGACGCTGTCCGCGGAGGAGGTGGTCTGAATGGCTGAGCGGAAGGGGCCCGAGGGGGAGCGAGCGGACAACGAACCCGTCGAGTCCGGCCAGCAGAAGGACCGTTCGGACGGAGCGGACGAGCGGGACCTGGTTCCCGCGGAGGGAACCGCGGACGAGGGAACGGAACTGATCGACAACCATCGGGAATCCGGCTCGGCCGAGCCTGAGCGCACCGGCACCGCGCCGGACTCCGCCGCGGAGTCCGAGAGCGCGTCGGTGCTGACGTTCCGCAGGCGCGCCGATTCGGCCGACGAGACCGAGACCACCGAACTCATCGACTCCGACGAGGTCGGCGAGGAGCCGATCGACCTCGCCGAACTCCAGGCCGACGACGCGCTGCTGGACGCGCTCGGGGGCACCAACCCCGACGTCTCCGGTCACTCCGGCAACGAGGGCGAGCGCCCCGGGCTGGAGGCGCTGCTGGTCGCCTGGCGCCAGGACGTCGACGCCGCGCCGATCGGCGAACTCGTCGACGTCGACACCGCCGCGGCCGCCATCGCCGCGGGACGCCGCCCGGCCCGCCGGCTCAAGCGCTGGCACCTGGTGCCCGTGGCCACCGCGGCAGCCGTGCTGATGATCGGCTTCACCGGCGTCGGCCTGGCGGCCCGCGACGCGTTACCCGGCGACATGCTGTGGGGCGTCGCGCAGGTCCTCTACACCGACCACGCGCGCGCCGTGCAGGCCGCGACGTCGGCGCGGGAGAACCTGCGCAACGCCGAAGGCGCGCTCGACCAGGGCAACCGCAGTGCCGCCGAGGCCGCGCTGCGCTCCGCCCAGGAGCAGATGCGCTCGGTCGACGCCGAGCACGGGCTGTCGGACCTGCGGGCCGCGCACGCGTCGTTGACGGCGCGCATCGAGCGGGGCGAGAGCAGCGAGCGGGAGACGCCGACGCAGTCGTCGTCCGACTCCGGTCACCCGCCGTCGCCGACGACCCAGCCGCTGCCGCCGTCGAGTCCGCAGCAGCCGCCGCCCCCGCCGCCGACCGGCACCACGACGAGCAGCCCGAGCTCGACCCAGGAGCCGCCGGAGTCGAGCACCTCGCCGAGCGAGACCAGTGGCAGCTCGACCAACCCGTCCAGCGGGTGGGGATCGCCGCTGTTCCCGCAGCACAGCAGCAGTAGCGGCGGCAGCTGACACCGGACGCGCGAAAAGGGGCTCCCCGCCGGGGAGCCCCTTTTTCACGCCGTCGTTCAGCGGGTGCTTTCGCTCTCGGTCACGCCGTCCGCGTAGCCGCGGCAGTACTCCCAGGTCACGTACTCCTGGGGATTCGGGTCGTAGGCGGGTTCGTGCGGGCGCATCCGGCCGTCGTGCAGCAGCTGTTCCAGGCTCGCGCGCAGCAGTTCCCAGTCGTGGTAGTGGGACTCGCCGCAGTCCGCGCAGTCCACCACGATCCCGCGGATGCCGCGGGGCTCCAGCAGCGCCTGGTAGACGGCCAGATCGGTCAGGTCGGCGAGCAGTTCGGCCCGTTCCTCGTCGCCGAGCGGCGGCCCGTGGTCGGTGTCCTGGTCGCCGAGTGCCATGCTCGGGTCGTCCGGGTCGCCCGCGAACGGGTCTGGGGGCATCGGATCGTGCGGCACGGACCGCACGGTACCGGCCGTGTCCAGGGGCGGTGGGGGTCGGGGGACGGCACTGCCGCGGGCGGGCCCGCACGACCAGCGCAGACTCCTCCGCCGGGTGTGCCCGACGTCGCGTCGGCCGGGGCTCCGGGCGCCGACCAGCGGTCTCTATCATGTAAGGAATCCCTGTACCGGTTGGCGCGTTGACGCCAGTGTCGGCGCACCGGCGGCTCACCACCCACCGCATCCTTCGTGGACCCCAGCGTGAAGGAAGGCTCACCCCTCGCCATGACCAGCGAACTGTCCGCACCCGGCCTCCCCTCGAAGTTCGCGACGCTCGGTCTGACCTTCGACGACGTGCTCCTGCTGCCGGACGAGTCCGACATCATCCCCAGCTCCGTGGACACCTCGACGCAGCTGTCCCGCAACGTCCGGCTGCGCGTTCCGCTGCTGTCGGCCGCGATGGACACCGTCACCGAGGCGCGGATGGCGATCGCCATGGCGCGGCAGGGCGGTGTCGGCATCCTGCAGCGCAACCTGTCGGTCGAGGAGCAGGCGGCCCAGGTCGAGGTGGTCAAGCGCTCCGAGGCGGGCATGGTCACCGACCCCGTGACCTGCTCCCCGGAGGACACGCTCGCCGAGGTGGACGCGCTGTGCGCCCGCTACCGGATCTCCGGGGTGCCGGTGACCGACCCGGACGGCACGCTCACCGGCATCATCACCAACCGCGACATGCGGTTCGAGCTCGACCACACCAAGCGGGTGCGCGAGGTCATGACCCCCGCGCCGCTGGTGACCGCGCAGGTCGGCGTCACCGCCGACGCGGCCCTCGGGCTGCTGCGGCGGCACAAGATCGAGAAGCTGCCGATCGTGGACGGCGCGGGCAAGCTGCGCGGGCTGATCACCGTCAAGGACTTCGTCAAGACCGAGCAGTACCCCAACGCCACCAAGGACCCGGACGGCCGGCTGCTGTGCGGCGCCGCCGTCGGTGTCGGCGCCGACTCGCACGAGCGCGCCATGGCGCTGGTCGACGCCGGGGTCGACGTGCTGATCGTGGACACCGCGCACGGCCACTCGCGGGCCGTGCTGGACACCGTGGCGACGCTGAAGAAGGAGCTCGGCCACTCGGTCGACGTCATCGGCGGCAACGTCGCGACCCGGGCGGGTGCCCAGGCGCTGGTCGACGCCGGGGCCGACGCGGTCAAGGTCGGCGTGGGACCGGGCTCGATCTGCACCACCCGCGTCGTCGCCGGTGTCGGGGTGCCGCAGATCAGCGCGATCTACGAGGCCAGCCTGGCGTGCCGCCCGGCCGGTGTGCCGCTGATCGGCGACGGCGGCATCCAGTACTCCGGGGACATCCCGAAGGCCATCGCCGCCGGTGCCAGCAGCGTGATGCTCGGCAGCCTGCTGGCGGGCACCGCCGAGGCGCCCGGTGAGCTGGTGCTGGTCAACGGCAAGCAGTTCAAGGTCTACCGCGGCATGGGCTCGCTGGGTGCCATGCAGACCCGGGGGCAGGCCAAGTCGTACTCCAAGGACCGCTACTTCCAGGACGACGTGCTCTCCGAGGACAAGCTGGTTCCCGAGGGCATCGAGGGTCGGGTCCCGTTCCGCGGTCCGCTGTCCCAGGTGGTGGACCAGCTCGTCGGCGGGCTGCGGTCCGGCATGGGCTACACCGGCTCGCGGACCGTCCCCGAGCTCCAGGACGCCCACCTGGTCCGGATCACCGCGGCCGGGCTCAAGGAGAGCCACCCGCACGACATCACGATGACCGTCGAGGCGCCGAACTACAACGTGCGCTGACGCCGCGCGGTGCCGGTTCCGGGCGGAACCGGCACCGCCGGCGCTGTGACCGTCGTCCGGTTCCGGGCGCCCCCGTTGCGGGTCACACGGATGCCGTAGAGAGAATGTCTCGTTGGACAGCGGTGCCGTGAGAAGGGACTCGGACGGTGCGGGATCAGGTTGAGATCGGCATGGGCCGGACGGCCATGCGCGGCTACGACTTGGACGACGTGGAGATCGTGCCGTCCCGGCGTACCCGCTCTTCGAAGGACGTGTCGCTGTCGTGGCAGCTCGACGCCTACCGGTTCGACATCCCGCTGGTCACGCACCCCACCGACGCGGTGGTGTCGCCGGCGACCGCGGTCCGCATCGGTGAGCTGGGCGGGCTCGGCGTGCTCAACGCCGAGGGCCTGTGGGCGCGGCACGAGGACGTCGAGGGCAAGCTGTTCGACGTCGTGCGCGCGGCCGAGGAGAACGCCGACCCGGACGCGGCGATCCGGTTGCTGCAGCAGCTGCACGCGGCCCCGATCCGGATGGACCTGCTCGCCCAGTCGATCAAGCAGATCAAGGACTCCGGCGTCACGGTCGCGGCCCGCGTCAGCCCGCAGCACGCCGAGGAGCTGACCCCGGACCTGCTGGCCGCCGGGGTCGAGGTGCTGGTGGTGCAGGGCACCATCGTCTCCGCCGAGCACGTGGCGCGGGACGGCGAGCCGCTGAACCTCAAGCGGTTCATCGCCGAGCTCGACGTCCCGGTGGTCGCGGGCGGGGTCGGCGACTACCGCACCGCGATGCACCTGATGCGCACCGGTGCGGCCGGGGTGATCGTCGGCTTCGGCCAGTCCCGCGCCGCCACCACCACGCAGGTGCTGGGCATCGGCGTGCCGATGGCCACCGCGATCGCCGACGCAGCGGCGGCCCGCCGCGACTACCTCGACGAGACCGGCGGCCGGTACGTGCACGTGATCGCCGACGGCGCCCTGTCGTACTCCGGGGACATCGCGAAGGCGATCGCGTGCGGCGCGGACGCGGTGATGCTGGGCGAGTCGCTGACCGAAGCGGCCGAGGCGCCCGCCCAGGGCTACTACTGGACGGCCGCGGCCGCGCACCCGAACCTGCCGCGCAGCGAGATCGTCGGCTTCGCCGGTTCCGGCGCCGACCTGGAGACCCTGCTGTTCGGCCCGAGCAGCGACCCCTACGGCACGCTGAACCTCTTCGGCGGGCTGCGCCGCGCGATGGCCAAGACCGGCTACCGCGACCTGAAGGAGTTCCAGAAGGTCGGCCTGATGCTGCGCCGCTGAAACCCGCCAGCCGGCGGGAATTTCTCCTGATCGGCCTCTGGCTACTGACGAGTAGTCACGTTTACGCTGTCGCGCATGGCTCGACGCGACGGTGCAGCGAACACCGACTTCGACGTGGTCGTGATCGGCTCCGGCTTCGGCGGCAGCGTCGCCGCGCTGCGGCTGACCGAGAAGGGGTACCGCGTCGCGGTTCTGGAGGCGGGACGCCGTTTCGGCGACGACGAGTTGCCGAAGACGTCGTGGGACCTGCGGAACTTCCTGTGGGCCCCGCAGCTGGGCTGCTACGGGATCCAGCGCATCCACGTGCTGCGCAACTGCCTGATCCTGGCCGGTGCCGGGGTCGGCGGCGGGTCGCTGAACTACGCGAACACGCTGTACCGGCCGCTCAAGCCGTTCTACGAGGACCCGCAGTGGGCGCACATCACCGACTGGGAGTCCGAACTCGCGCCGCACTACGACCAGGCGACGCGGATGCTCGGCGTGGTGACCAACCCGACCGAGACGCCGTCCGACGTGGTCATCAAGCAGGTCGCCGACGAGATGGGCGTCGGCGACACCTACCACCGCACGCCGGTCGGGGTGTACTTCGGCAAGCCCGGTGAGACCGCCTCGGACCCGTACTTCGGCGGGACCGGTCCGGCGCGGACCGGGTGCACCGAGTGCGGGGCGTGCATGACGGGGTGCCGCGTCGGCGCGAAGAACACGCTGGTCAAGAACTACCTGTACCTGGCAGAGGCGAACGGCGCCGAGGTGTTCCCGATGACCACGGTGAACCGCCTCGCGCAGGGCGGCGACGGCCGCTGGCGGATCCTGACCCGGCGCACCGGGGCGAAGCTGGACCGGCGGCCGCGGGTGTTCACCGCCGACCAGGTCGTGGTCGCCGCCGGGACCTGGGGCACCCAGAACCTGCTGCACCGCTGCCGCGAGTCCGGAGATCTGCCCCGGCTGTCGGCCAAGCTCGGCGTGCTCACCCGCACGAACTCCGAGGCGATCATCGGGGCGCAGATGCGCGCGGTGGACCCGCAGCGCGACTTCTCCACCGGGGTCGCCATCACCTCGTCGTTCCACCCGGACGCCGACACGCACATCGAGCCGGTGCGCTACACCGAGGGCGCGAACGCGATGGGCCTGCTGCAGACGCTGCCCACCCGGGGCGGCGACCCGCGCCCGCGCTGGAAGCAGTGGCTGCGCTTCCTGGTCGAGCACCCGCTGCAGTCGTTGCGGATGCTGTGGGTCGGCGGCTGGAGCCAGCGGACCGTGATCCTGCTGGTCATGCAGAGCCTCGACAACTCGTTGACCACCAGCCTGCGGCGCCGGTTCGGCCGCGCGCGGCTGACCTCGCGGCAGGGGCACGGGGCGCCGAACCCGACGTTCATCCCGGTCGGGGAGGAAGCCAACGAGCGCGTCGCGGAGAAGATCGGCGGGATCGCGGGCGGGACCTGGGGCGAGCTGTTCGACGTCCCGATGACCGCGCACTTCATCGGCGGCTGCCCGATCTCCGAGGACGCCGGGCACGGCGTCATCGACCCGTACCACCGGGCGCACGGCTACCCGACGTTGTCGGTGGTGGACGGCTCGGCGATCAGCGCGAACCTCGGCGTCAACCCGTCGCTGACCATCACCGCCCAGGCGGAGCGGGCGTTCGCGATGTGGCCGAACAAGGGCGAGCCCGATCCGCGCCCGGCGCCCGGTGCGGACTACCGCCGCCTGGATCCGGTCCGGCCGAAGGCCCCGGCCGTCCCGGCGGACGCCCCGGCTGCGCTGCGGACCTGAGTGCCTGTCTTCGAACCTGCTCCTGGAAGGGGCGTGACAAGCGGCGAAAGCCGCTTTCTCTTTCGGTGAGCGGTCTCGCCACCGGACCGCCTCGCACAACGAGTTCAAAGACAGGCTCTTGAGCCCGCTCGCGAAGCAGGCCCTGGCCGCACTGTGGCGTTGGTTACCTGGGAGAATGGGTGCAGCGCACAGGTGGGATGGCTAGGAGGTCTCGACGACGTGTCCGGTTCCGCGAGCAACGGCGACCAGGGGCCCGTCCTCGTCGTCGACTACGGCGCCCAGTACGCACAGCTGATCGCACGGCGCGTGCGGGAGGCGCAGGTCTACTCCGAGGTCGTCTCGCACGACACCCCGGTGGACGAGATGGTCCGCCGGAACCCGGCGGCGATCGTGCTGTCCGGGGGCCCGTCCAGCGTCTACGCCGAGGGGGCGCCGCAGGTCGACCCGGGGCTGTTCGACGCGGGCGTGCCGGTGTTCGGCATCTGCTACGGCTTCCAGGCGATGACCGCGGCGCTCGGCGGCACCGTCGAGCACACCGGGGTCCGCGAGTACGGCCGCACCGAGCTGGAGGTCACCGGCGAGGGCGGTGCGCTGCACGAGGACCTGCCGGGGCACCACCCGGTGTGGATGAGCCACGGCGACTCGGTGAGCAAGGCCCCGGAGGGCTTCACCGTCACCGCGGGCACCAAGGACACCCCGGTCGCGGCGTTCGAGAACGTCGCGCGGCGGCTGGCCGGTGTGCAGTACCACCCGGAGGTCGCGCACTCCCCGCACGGGCAGGAGGTGCTGCGCCGCTTCCTGCACGAGATCGCCGGGGTCCGCCCGCAGTGGACGACCGCGTCCATCGTGGACGAGACCGTGGCCGCGATCCGGGAGCACGTCGGCGACCGGCGGGCGATCTGCGCGCTGTCCGGCGGGGTGGACTCCGCGGTCGCCGCGGCGCTGGTGCACCGCGCCATCGGTGACCAGCTGACCTGCGTGTTCGTCGACCACGGGCTGCTGCGCTCCGGTGAGCGGGCGCAGGTCGAGCGCGACTTCGTCGCGGCCACCGGCGTCCGGTTGGTCACCGTCGACGCGGTCGACCGCTTCCTCGGCGCGCTCGCCGGGGTCACCGACCCCGAGGAGAAGCGCAAGATCATCGGCCGGGAGTTCATCCGGGTCTTCGAGCAGGCCGCCCGCGACCTGCAGGCCGAGGCCGGCGCGGCCGGGGAGCACATCGACTTCCTGGTGCAGGGCACGCTGTACCCGGACGTCGTGGAGTCCGGCGGCGGCTCCGGCGCGGCGAACATCAAGAGCCACCACAACGTCGGCGGGCTGCCCGAGGACCTCCAGTTCCAACTGGTCGAGCCGCTGCGCGCGCTGTTCAAGGACGAGGTGCGCCGGGTGGGCCTGGAGCTGGGCCTGCCGGAGACGATCGTGCACCGGCAGCCGTTCCCCGGGCCGGGGCTGGGAATCCGGATCATCGGCGAGGTCACCGCGGACCGGCTGGCGACGCTGCGCGCCGCCGACTCGATCGCCCGCGAGGAGCTGACCGCCGCCGGGCTGGACCGCGACATCTGGCAGTGCCCGGTGGTGCTGCTGGCCGACGTCCGCTCGGTCGGCGTCCAGGGCGACGGCCGCACCTACGGCCACCCGGTGGTGCTGCGCCCGGTGTCCAGCGAGGACGCGATGACCGCGGACTGGACGCGGCTGCCCTACGACGTGCTGGAGCGCATCTCCACCCGCATCACCAACGAGGTCGCCGAGGTGAACCGGGTCACGCTGGACGTCACGTCCAAGCCGCCGGGCACCATCGAATGGGAATGATCTGAGCCGAACCGGCCCCACCGCGGTTCCGCGCCGCATAGGGTGGCCCGCCGGGAGGCGTACATGATCGTGATCGGGATCGTGCTGCTGGCGGCGGCCGTCGGCGGCTTCTTCTACATGCGGCACACGCGCGGCGAGCTGCACGCGATGATCGGTGCGGAGACGGTGCCGGTGCCGGAGCTGGAGCTGCTGCGCTCGGCGTCCGACGAGGTCGGCGGGCAGGGCCACTTCCGCAAGCAGTGCGAGGTCGTCGGCGTCGCCCACCCGCGTCCCGAGGGGCTGCTGGTGTCCGAGATCAGCGGCACCGAGTGCGTCTGGTACCGCTACGTCGTCAAGCGCCGCTTCCAGTACGTCGAGTGGAAGGACGGCAGGCGCGAGACCCGGACGAAGACCGAACCGATCATCGAGCACACCTCGTGGGAGGGCTACGCGCTGCGCGACGACCAGGGCGTGCTCATCGGCGTCGACCCCAACGGCACCCGGCCCGACCGGCCGGAGCAGGTGGTCAAGCGGTTCGAGCCCAGCAGGCACGAACCGCCCCGGAACCTGGCGCAGAAGCTGAACGAGCTGTTCTTCTCGGCGCCGTCCGAGACGCTCGGCTACCAGTACGAGGAGTGGGTGATCCGGCCGGGGCAGCGGCTCTACATCCTCGGCGAGGTGCACGACAAGATCGGCCCGCTGGTCATCGGCAAGCCCGAGGGCGAGGGGTACTTCATCATCTCCACCCGCACCGAGCAGGAACTGCGCAAGAGCCGCCGCGGCCGGCACACCCTGCTGGCGTTCGGTGTGCCGGCCGTGGCGGTGCTCGGGCTCGTCGTGCTGGTCCTAGCGATCCTGCGGTGAGCGCCGCAGCAGCGACACGACGAGCATGAGCACGCCGACCACCGCGGCTCCCACCGCCAGCAGCCACTGCAGGTCGCCCGCGTAGCCGAGCAGCACGTACCCGGAGACGGCGAGCGCGATCAGTCCGGCCACCAGGGTGAGGACATCGGGCCGTTCGTCGTCAGCCACGGGTCACCTCCACGTCGCCGGTCCCGGTCGTCAGGTCGAGCACGAGGCGTCCGCCGCCCGGTCCGTCCGGCCCGTCGTCGTGCGCCTCGCGGTGTTGGCCGGGGCCCTCGGCGGTGTTGCGCAGGCAGCTCACCGAGCCGATCCCGGTCGAGCACCGCGCTGTCACGTCCACATCGGCCGGTACGCGCACGGTGACGTCGCCGACTCCGACGTCCGCGCCGGTCCGCACCTCCCGGTCGCCGGGGAAGCGCGCGTCCCGCAGGTCGAGGTCCACGTCGCCGATCGCGGTCCGGTAGCGCGGCGCGACCGCTGCCGCGTCGATCAGGTGCACCCGCTGGTCGTTCACGCCGAGCCACGCCGCACCGGGCGGCAGCGCGGAAGCGACCATCGCCAGCGCGCCCACCGGGATCGCGATGGCGATCAGGCCGCGACCGCCGTGCAGGAACGCTCCGGCGACCATGGCCAACCCGAGTACCCCGAGCACCACCGCGAGCACCTCGGCCGCGCCCTGGCCGCTGTAGCGCGCCAGCACGGCGCAGCACGCGGCCAGCAGCAGCGCTACGGGTGTGATCCAGCGCCGCTTCGGGCGCTGTTCCGGCGGTTGCTCCGGTCGGCTCGGCTCCGGCAGGTCCCAGGCGAACGGCGCGGCGCCGAGCGGATCCCACGAGGGCGGTGCGGTCCGCTGCTCCGCCGCCGGGTACACCCAGGCGTTCTCGCCGGTCGGCTCCGGTGGTTCCGGCCGGTTGCGGTCGGCGTGGTGGCGGTGCAGCAGGAACAGCGCGCCCAGTCCCAGCACCAGGCCGATCACGCCCGGGAACTGGACGCTCCACGACATCGCCGGGATCAGCGCCAGCACCAGCACCAGCGCCAGCACGGCGGACGTCGGTTCCCGGGTGCCCGGCTCGATCGCGGGGTCGCCCTCCTGCGGGAACACCAGCCAGCACAGCAGGTACAGGGCGATCCCGGCGCCGCCGTAGAGGGCGGCCAGGACGAAGGCGACGCGCACCAGCACCGGGTCGATGCCGTAGCGCAGCCCGATCGCCACGCAGACCCCGGCGAACCTGCGGCCCGAACGGGGGCGCACCGGCCGGGTCTGCCAGAAGTCCCGCAGCGTGTCCTCGACGCTGCTCGGCTTCGTCGTGCTCATGCGTCCCACTATCCGGTGGCCTGATCCGCCGGGGCATCGGGGACGCCCCTGAGGGGGCCCGGAAAGACGCGGGTTCGCCCCTGATGCCCCGCTGACCTCGGCCGTGTGACCATCGAAGACGTGAATGTCCGGGACGAGCGGTATCGGAGTCCGGAGGCGGGGCCCGACACCCGTCCGGCCGGCACCGAGGAGGCACCCCGGTACCCGCAGCTGCGTCGGCGGCGTTCCGGGCGGCTGGTGGCCGGGGTCGCCGGCGGGATCGCCGAGCACCTGGGGATCCCGGTGCTGTGGGTGCGCGTGGCGTTCGTCGTGCTGGCCGCTTTCGGCGGTGCCGGCGTCGTGGGCTACGCGGCGCTGTGGGTGTTCGCGCCGCAGGGCGCGGGACCGGCCGACCCGCCGAGCGCCCGGGAGCGGCAGCAGGGCGTCGCGCTGATCCTGCTGGGCATCGGCCTGTCGGTGGCGTTCGGCTCGATGGTCTCGTTGCCGCCGTGGTTCGGTGCGCCGCTGCTCATCGCGCTGATCGGTGCCGGGGTCGTCTGGCGGGAGGCGGACGACTCGCAGCGGCGCCGGTGGCGCGAGGGAGCCCGCTCCGGCGTGGTCGGCGTGCTGCTGGGTGGCGGTGGCCGGACCGCCGCGGTGCGCGTGATCACCGGGTCCGCGCTGGTCGTGGTCGGACTGGCGGCCTTCCTGGCGGGCAACGTCTCGCTCGGCGACGTGCAGTTCGTGGTCTTGGCCGTGCTCGCCGCGCTGGTCGGGGTCGCGGTGCTGACCGTGCCGTGGTGGGTGCGCCTGGTGCGCGATCTCGACGTCGAGCGGGCCAGCCGCATCCGGTCGCAGGAACGCGCCGAGATCGCCGCGCACCTGCACGACTCGGTGCTGCAGACGCTGGCCCTGATCCAGAAGCAGGCCGACTCCGAGCGGGAGGTGCGCCGCCTGGCCCGCGGCCAGGAGCGCGAGCTGCGGCACTGGTTGTACGGCCCGGACGGTTACGGGCGCGCTTCGGAGCGGCCGGTGGCCGCGGAGGAGCGCCGGGCGACGCTGTCCGCCGAGCTCACCCGGATCTGCGGCGAGGTCGAGGACACCTTCGCCATCGAGGTCCAGCAGGTCGTGGTCGGCGACTGCGAGATCGACGACCGGCTCGGCGCGCAGCTCGCGGCCACCCGCGAGGCGGTGGTCAACGCCGCCAAGCACGCCGGGGTCTCCGAGGTCAGCGTGTACGCCGAGGTCGAACCGGAGCGGGTGTCGGTGTTCGTGCGGGACCGCGGCGCCGGTTTCGACCCGGACGCGGTGCCCGACGACCGCCACGGGCTGGCCGACTCGATCCGCGGCCGGGTGCGGCGCCACGGCGGAGAGGTCCGCGTCCGCACCGCGCCCGGCGAGGGGACCGAGATCCAGATGCAGATGCCCCGGGCGGTCGCGACGTGACCGGGGGCGAACGAGAGGAGCGCTGGTGAGCGAGGAGAACGCCGGGTCCGGACCGGTGCGGGTGTTCCTGGTGGACGACCACGCGCTGTTCCGCGCCGGAGTGCGCGCCGAACTGGCCGTCGCGGCCGACCGCGTCGAGGTGGTCGGGGAGGCCGGGTCGGTCGCCGAGGCCGTCGCGGGCATCGAGCACCACCGGCCGCGGGTGGTGCTGCTCGACGTGCACATGCCCGACGGCGGCGGTGCCGAGGTCCTCCGCCGGGTGCGCGGCGGGGGCGGCACCGACGTGGTGTTCCTGGCGCTGTCGGTGTCCGACGCGGCCGAGGACGTCATCGCGGTGATCCGGGGCGGTGCGCGAGGCTACGTCACCAAGACGATCTCCGGTCGGGAGCTGGCGGACGCGGTCGAGCGGGTGGCCGGGGGAGACGCGGTGTTCTCCCCGCGGCTGGCCGGTTTCGTGCTCGACGCGTTCTCCGAGGGGCCGAACTCGGCCCCGGTCGGCGACCCGGAGCTGGACCTGCTCACCCCGCGCGAGCGGGAGGTGCTGCGGCTGCTCGCGCGGGGCTACGCCTACAAGGAGATCGCCTCCGAGCTGTTCATCTCGGTCAAGACGGTGGAGACGCACGTGTCCAGCGTGCTGCGCAAGACCCAGCTGTCCAACCGGTACGAGCTGTCCCGCTGGGCCAGCGACCGCCGCCTGGTCTGACCGGGCGGCGGTCGCCGGAGCTACTTCATCGGGTGGTTGGTGGCGAGTTCGGAGTAGAGGCGGGCGACGCGCTCGGCGACCCGGGCCATCCGGTCCTCCTGCTCGACCGCCCGCCGGGGCGCCCGGGTGCGGTGGGTGAGCAGGACGCCGAGGAGCACGACCACCATGCCCGCCAGGACGCGCGGGCCGAGCTGTTCGCCGAGGACCGCCCAGCCCAGCACGACCGAGACGATCGGCATCAGGTAGGTCACGGTGGACGCCGTGGTCGCGCCCTCGTCCGAGATCAGCCGGTAGTTGAGGGCGAAGGCGAACCCGGTGCCGAACACGCCCAGCACCGCGATGGCCAGCAGCGCGATCGGTTCGAACTGCACCGGCCGCAGCCCGTCCAGCGGCAGCGCCAGCGCGGCGAGCCCGCTGGCGGCGGTCATCTGCATCGCGGCCAGCGCCACCGGTGACCGGCCGCGGTCCCCGGTGAGGTTCCGTCCGATGTAGACGTAACCGACGCCGTAGCTGGTGGCCGCGCCCAGGCAGGCCAGCGTGCCCCAGCTGAACAGGCCACCGCCCTGCCACGGCGCGAAGATGAGCAGCACCCCGGCGAAACCGACGCCCAGCCCGAGGTAGCGGGGTCGCGCTCCGGACCCGAACAGCAGCCCGAACAACGCCGTCCACAGTGGAGTCGTCGCGTTCAGCACGCCGGTCAGCCCGGAGTCGACGGTCTGCTCGGCGATGCCGTAGAGCACCCACGGCAGTGCGCTGCTGAACAGGGCCGCGACGGTGACGTGGCGCCACACCGGTCCACCGCCGATCCGCAGGCCGCGCACCGCGCAGAGGACGAGCAGGACCAACGCGCCGAGGACGATGCGCGTGAACGCGATCTGGGTGGCCGACAGCGCGCCGAGCGAGAGCTTGATCAGCAGGAAGCTGGATCCCCACAGCAGCGCGAGCGCGCCGAGCCGCAGGGCACTCATCGGGTTGTTCATGGTTTCTCCGAGGAGGTCCGACATCGTCGGTGTCCACGGTGCGTCGTCCATCGCGTAAGAACAAGCGAAATATAGTCAACGAATCTTTTAGCAATGCTGTAGCATCGTCGCCATGCTGGACGTGCGTCGCATGCAGGTGTTGCGGGCGGTGGTCACCAGCGGATCGGTCAGCGCCGCCGCGGCCAACCTGGGCTACACCCCGTCGGCCATCAGCCAACAACTGTCCACATTGGAGCGCGAAGCCGGTACGCCGCTGCTGGAGAAGGTCGGCCGCGGCCTGCGGCCGACTCCCGCGGGCACGCTGCTCGCCGAACGCGCCGGGCGCATCGCGGAAGTGCTCGGCGAAACCGAGGCCGAACTCGCCGACATCCGTTCCGGGCGCACCGGCCTGCTGCGGGTCCGGTTCTTCCACACCGCCAGCGTCGGGCTCATCCCGCCCGCGGTCGCCAAGTTCCGCGCCGAGCACCCGGACGTGCAGCTGGACCTGCGGATGGCCGAAGTCGGCCTGCTCGACGACGTCGCCGCCGGCGACGCCGACATGTCGATCATCGTGCGCAGCTCCCGCACCCACGAGTGCGGCGGAGTCCGCCTGGTGCACCTGGCCGACGACCCGTTCCGGGTCGTGTTGCCGCACGGGCACCCGATGGCCGAGGAGGCGGAGATCGACCTCGCGCGGCTCGCCGACGAGAACTGGATCAACAGCATCCTGGCCGCGGACGAACCGTGCGCCGAGGCGCTGCGGAACGCCTACGCCAGCGCCGGTTTCACCCCGCGGGTAGTGCTGGAGACGGACGGGACCTACTCGGCGCAGGGATTCGTCGCCGCGGGGCTCGGCGTGTCGCTGGTGCCGCGGCTCGGTCTGGACGTGGTGCACCCCGGCGTGGTCGTGCGCCCGATGCGCCACCCCGAGCCGGTCCGCCGCCTCTACGTCGCCGTCCGGGAGACCGTCGCCGACCGGCCGGCGAGCCGCTCGTTGCTCGACATCCTCGTCGAGATCGCCAACGCCTGAGAACCTGTTCGCGCGGCGGTGCCGGAACCCCGCGCCGGGGTCAGGCCCGGCGGTCGGTGTTGATCAGCGGCTGGCCCTCGGGGGTGGTGACCATGCCGAGCACGTGTTCCTCGGTGATCCGGTTGTTCCCCTTGCGGTACTGCAGGATCACGATGACGTTGGGTTCGGCGACCACCGGATCGCCGAGGACTTTGACGTCGTCGACGGAGTTCCAGAACTCCGCGTAGCGCTGCTGGCCCTGCGCGCGCAGGCTCGGCCCCAGCAGCTTCCACGACTCGTCCAAGTGCTTGGGCACCAGCGAGAAGTACTTGCGGACCGTCTTCTTGATGTCCTGCTGGGACGGCTGCTTCGCGGTCGTCTGCGCGGCGGTGGTGGTTTGCTCGCTGCTGGGCGCCTCCGCCGGCGTCGTCTCCGACTCCGGGGTCGTCACGGCCGCCGACGTGGGCTGTTCCGGCGGTGGCGCGGCGACCGGCTGCGCCGCCGGACGACGGGGTTCGCCCTGCGACCGCGAGCCACTGCTGCCGAAGGCGTTCGCCGCGAGCACGCCGACCAGCACCGCGACCAGGATCGCGACGACCCACAGCAGCGCCTGGCGGGACCGCCCCCGGGACGGAGCGGCCTGGGCGGCCGGTGCGGGCGTCGCGCCGCCGACGCGCGTCGGCGGGTTCGCCGCCGCGGCGACGCGCGTCGCCTGGGCGGCCGGGGTCGGGGCCGGTGCGGGAGCGGGCGCGGCGGGACGCTGCCAGCCCCCGACCGGGTTGGCGTTCGGGATGGGACGTCCGTCGACGACCGCCTGCAACAGGTCCCGGGCCTGCGCCATGGTCGGCCGCTCCACCGGGTCCGGCCGCAGCAGCTGCATCAGCGCGGGCGTCATCGGACCGGCCTGGCGCGGCGGCTCCACCTGGCCGCGGGCGACCCGGTGCAGCAGGCTGATCGCGTTCTCGTCGATGCCGAACGGTGGTTCGCCTTCGATCGCCGCGTACAGCGTGGAGCCCAGCGAGAACACGTCCGACGCGGGAGCCGGGTCGCGACCCAGCGCCACCTCCGGCGCCAGGTAGGCGGGCGTCCCGGCGAGGATGCCGCTCTTGGTCACCGCGACGTCGCCGATCGCCCGCGAGATGCCGAAGTCGGTGATCTTGGCCATGCCGTTCTCGCCGAGCAGGACGTTGCCCGGCTTGAGGTCGCGGTGCACGATCCCGGCCATGTGCGCGGCGGCCAGCGCCCCGGCGACCTGCACGCCGATCTGCGCCACCTGCAACGGCGGGAGCACGCCCTGCTCGGCCAGCACCGAGGCCAGGCTCTGCGACGGCAGGTACTCCATGACCAGGACCGGCTGGCCCTCGTCCTCGGCGACGTCGAACACGACGATCGCGTTCTGGTGCTGCAGGCGGGCCGCGATGCGACCCTCGCGCATCGAACGCTGCCGCGCCTCCTCGGTCTCCTCGGGCGTGTACCCGGGTTGCAGCAGGAGTTGCTTGACGGCGACCGTGCGGTGCAGCCGCTCGTCGACGGCACGCCACACCACCCCCATCGCGCCGCTGCCGATCTGCTGCTGCAAGCGGTACCGGCCCGCGATCACACGACCTTCGGCGCTCACCGGTGTCTCCTGGTACTGGCTATGCCTACTCGGACAGGACTGACCGGACCCCCGTGGCCAGCTTTCACTCGACGGGGTGCAACGTTACTGGGACAACCCCGCACGCCGACACCCCGGGGCGGCGGAACGCGCGAAGCCGGGGTGGGTACCGCGTGGCGCCCACCCCGGCCTGCGGACGACTCCGACCGGATAGGTCAGGGCCCCGACGACGAACCGGAATCCGAGGCCGAGCCGCCGCCGGTGCTCGAACCCGAACCGCTGCCGCTCTCCGAAGTCGTGGTCGGTTTCTGGTGCGACGACGTCGGCTGCTCGTTGCTGGTGGTCGGCTGCGTCTGGGTGGAGGTCGGCGTCTCCTCCTGAGTGCTGCTCGGCGTGCTCTCCGTCGTGGTGTGCGTGGTCCGCGACGTGGTGCGCGTCGGCTTCTCGTAGGTGGAGGTGTCGGTGTCGCTGGTCTCCGGCGCCGGGGGCGGCGGCAGCGGAGCCTGCGTGGTCTCCTGGTGGCCGGTCGGCTCCGTCGGCTGCTGCGTCCTGGTCATCGCCGAGACCACCAGCACGCCGATCACCGCGACCGCGACGAGCGCGATGCCCGAGATCACGACCGGTCGCTTGCTCCGGCGCGGCTCCTCGTAGACCGCCGCGTCCCCCCGGGTGTCCTCACCCATGTAGGAGGTGGCGTTCTCGTAGGCCTGCTCGGAGTACGGGTCCTCGTCGTAGTACGCGACGGTCGTGCCGTCCTGGCCCGCGAGGTGGGTCGGCTCCAGGTCCGGGTTGCTGGACTCCGGCGCCAGCGCGGGCGGGATCGGCGCGGCCGCCGCGGGCACCGAGGTGACCGACATGCCGTCGGCGACGGCCTGGAGCATCTCCACGACCTGCGCCATGCTCGGCCGGTCCTCGACCCGCGCGTGCATCATCGCCATCAGCGGCTGGGCCATCGGCCCGGCCTGCTGCGGCGGCTCGATCTTCCCGGCGGCGACCGCGTGCAGCAGCGCCAGGGTGTTCTCGTTGAGCCCGAACGGCGGGCGGCCTTCGATCGCCGCGTACAACGTCGCGCCGAGGGAGAACACGTCCGAGGCCGGCGTCGGCTCCTGGCCCATGGCCACGTCCGGCGACAGGTACGCCGGGGTGCCCGCGAGCATTCCGGTCTTGGTGACCTGCACGTCGCCCTGGGCGCGCGAGATGCCGAAGTCGGTGATCTTCACCGTGCCGTTGTCGCCGAGCAGGATGTTGCCGGGCTTGATGTCCCGGTGCACCACCCCGGCCGCGTGCGCGGCGCCGAGCGCCGAGGCCACCTGCGCACCGATCCGCGCGACCTCGCGCGGGGGCAGCGGCCCGTGCTCGTTCATCATCGCCGCCAGGCTGGTGGACGGCAGGTACTCCATGACGAGGACCGGCTGGCCCTCGTCCTCCGCCACGTCGTAGACCGAGATCGCGTTCGGGTGCTGGAGGCGTGCCGCGATCCGGCCTTCCCGCATTGCCCGCTGCCGCGCTTCCTCGGCTTCACCCGGATCCAGGCCGGGCTGCAGCAGCAACTGCTTGACCGCGACCGTGCGGTGCAGGCGTTCGTCCACACACTCCCACACCACGCCCATCGCGCCACTGCCGATGCGTCGCTGCACTCGGTAGCGTCCGGCGACCAGGCGACCTTCGTCGCTCACCGACGTCTCCCCGTACTGCTATCGATGTCCTGCGGAAACCCGTCGAAGGCTCCGGCGGGGTCCCCACCGGACATCGGCGGTTTAGGCGGACCTGCTCCGGTCCTCCGACATGTACACGTTCTCACCGCGTCCCGGGTTGCCGACGGCCAGCCCGAGTCGCGTTACGGCAGCCTAGCCGACGCCGTGTGGGCGTAGGCCCGAAGTCGAAAGATCCGGGGCACCGAATTCGACGCTACCCGCCGAGCCCGCCGCGATCGTCCGAACGGGGCCTCGGTCACACCCGTTTGCCCTGGTCTCGTTGATCCTTTCGGCGGCAACGGGCGAGGAAACCCGTTGTGCGGCGCAACGGTACCAACGGCGTCCGTTTCGCCCGTAGCGCCGTTCGGTGCGCGAACGTCGTTGCCGCATTGTTGTGAGAACACCCGAGCGCGTGATCTCAGCGGGCGAAGTGCCGCGCGGTGAGCAGTTCGACGCCGGTGATCTCCGGGGAGTCCCCGACGGCCACGGTGACCAGCTGGGACAGCACCACCCGCTGCCCGCCCGGGTAACCGGCCTCGACATCGGCCAGCACGGTGCCGAGCGGTCCTTCCCGGACCGAACTTCGCACCCAGCGCACCTGCGACCAGGACCGGACGAGGGCCTCCCGGTGACCGTTCACCAGCTCCGCGCGCAGCACCCGCAGCGCCGCCCGGGCGAGCCGGTCGTAGAACTCGGCGACGAGCCGGAGCGCCTCCCGTTCGCTGCCCGCCGCCGGGTTCGCCGCGTGCGGTCCGCCCGGGCTGGGCTCCGGTTCCGGCGGAGCCGGACCGGTGTCGTCGGCCACCGCGAACCCGGCGTTGCCGGTGAACGGCCACCGCGCGTCGCGCACCAGGTCGATCCGCAGTGCCGCGGCGCCGCGGATCGGCGCTGCCTGCGCCTCGGGGCGCGGCGCCCCCGGCGGCGCGGAGGTGATCGTCGCGGTGGCGATCGCCGATCCGCACACCAGCACCAGCGCGAACACCCCGAAGGCCACGCGCCCGGCCCGGTGCCGGGTGGGGAGGTCGGGGATGTCGTTCCCGGACCGGCGGTCGTGCTGCTCCACGTCGCGCTCCGCGGCTGGCCGTCGCCGGACTCCCGGCGGTCAGTACATCCTGTCGTCGGCGTTGACCAGCGGGTCGTCGCCGAGCGAGAACGTCAGCCGTCGCCGCTCCGTTCTCGCGGTCCCGTCGGGTTCGGTGATCCGGATCGTGTTCACGGTGCTGGTGGACCGCACCGACACCCCGAGCACCTCCACCCGCACCGCGCCTTCGTAGCGGGTCGCGAACGACGCGAACCCCTCCTCCCGCAGATCACCGGTGGTCAGCGCGTAGGCGGCGCGCACGTCCCCGCGCGCGATCGCGGAGAAGTAGCTCTCCGACCGCAACTCGACCTCCTCGACGTCGGAGAGGGCGACGAGGTAGGGCGCTTCGCTGGTCGGCGGCCGCGTCGTGGTGGGCGGGGCGGCCGGCCGGTCGCCGAGCACCGGTTCGGGCGAGGTCGTCGTCGGGCTCGGCGCCGCGGGGAGCTCCGGCGGCCGCACCGCGGTGGTGGGCCGGTCTGCGGTCCCCGCAGCGGCCGGTTCCCGAGGCGAAGGTTGCCGGGAACTCGACTGCCGGGACGCCGTCGGCCGACTCGGGTCGCCGTCGAGGTAGTACAGGTCGTGCGCGGGCAGCGGCGGGTAGTACCGCCCGCGGGGCAGGCCCGGCAGGTGCAGCCCGTCGACCGAGGTCGGGTGGCCGACCAGCAGCGTCGTCGCCGCCACCAGCCCGCCCAGCGCCGCGGCCGACGTCGAGATCGCGAACCACGCGGCGCGCCGCCACGTCCGCGGCGGCGTCACCGACGCCGGGACCATCCCCAGGTCGAACTTCTGCAACCCGCAGGCCCCCGCCTCGTCGTCCCCCCGACCGGCGACCGACTGGCCACCGCCACGACGCCCGGCGTCCCCATGGCGGGAGGTGGCCGGACGACGGGCGGGGAGATCGAGCCGACCGCTCCAGCCGGAAGTGCTGCCGCTGTCCATCGGGTTCTCGGCTTTCTGCAGGTCACGCGGTGTTGACCACGTGGAACGCCTCGGCCAGGCGGCCGGCGCGCCCGTACCGCTCGGCGGTGCGCTCCAGGTGCCGGCGGATCATCCCCCGGAGGTCGTCGAGGTGGGAGGTCTGCGACCGGTGCGCCGCCAGAGCCGCGAGCTTCGCGTCGAACTGATCGGTGATGTCGACGGTGTGGTTGATCCGCTCTTCGGGTGATTCCGACATCCACAGTTCGCGCACGGTCCACGGTCGCAGACCGGCGTCGAGCAGTTCCGGGTGCGCGAACTCGTTGCGCGCGTCGGGGTACACGGCGGCGAACGCGGCCTCGCCGACGGCGCGGTGGTCCGGGTGCGAGACCGCGACGTGGGCCCAGTTGATCTCGGGGGAGTGGGTGACCACCCGGTCCGGGCGCACCTCGCGGATCACCTCGGTGATGTCCCGCCGCAGCCGCAGGTCGGGAGTCACCCGGCCGTCCTGGTGGCGGAGGAACCGCACGTCGGTGACGCCGACGGCGGCGGCAGCAGCGCGCTGCTCCTCCTCCCGGAGTCGGGGCACCTCCTCGCGCGGCACCCCGTCGCAGGCGCCGGCCTCGCCGGAGGTGCAGATGCAGTAGCTGACCGAGATGCCCGCGGCGGTCCAGCTCGCGACCGTGCCCGCCGCCCCGAAGTCGACGTCGTCGGGGTGCGCGGTGACCACGAGCGCGCGCCGGACGTCCGCGGAGGAACCCGCCGGAGTGGTCATGGTCACAGCCTAGGCGGCCGCCTGATCGACTGCGTTGCGGGGTCGGGCGGGCACGCTCGGTGATGACTCAGAACTGGCCGCCCCGGAACCGCGCCTGGGTGCTCTGCAGCGCCTTCACCGAGCCGATTCCGCTGCCGCCGCCGAGCAGGATGGCGAACACCTCCCAGCCGATGCTGCTGGTCCCGCTGGAGATCAGCAGCGCCAGCAGGCTGACCGCGAGGCCGACACCGGCCACCGGGAACCGCTTGCGCGCGAACTCGACCGCGGGCTGCCCGCCTGCGCGCTTCTTCGCCGCGGAGGTCAGCAGCGCGAGATAACCGGCGTGTCCGGCGGCCGCGAGCACCGCGGCGATCGTCACGAGGACGGCGACAAGTCCGACAACTGCACCCATGCCTCCAGTCTGCCCTCTCCGCGGCGTGCCCGGTATGGGGGATATCCGGCGATTCCGGTTCCGCGTCCTCGGCAGCCGGAAAAGGTTGCTCGCGGCCTCTGGATTGAGACCGCGCCCACCCCTAGGTTCTGAAGGCTATGAGCGATCGCTCGGACGAGCATGCGAGTCCGGACAACACCGAGCCCGAACCCGCCGGCCTGCCGGGCAGGCGCGCGGTCGTCACCGGTGCCGCCAGCGGCATCGGCGCTGCCGTGGCCCGGCGCCTCGCCGCCGGAGGAGCCGAGGTCGTCGCCGTGGACCGGTCCGCCGAGAAGGTGCAGGCGCTCGCCGCCGACATCGGAGCCGAGGCCCGGGTCGTCGACCTCAGCGACCCGGACGCCGCCGGCGAGGTCGGAGCCGGCGCCGACATCGTGGTCAACAACGCCGGTTTCCAGCACGTCGCCCCGATCCAGGAATTCCCGACCGACACCTTCGCCGCGATGCTCCGGCTGATGGTGGAGGCCCCGTTCCGGATCGTGCGCGCGGCGCTGCCGCAGATGTACGCCCGCGGCTGGGGGCGGGTCATCAACATCTCGTCGATCCACGGCCTGCGCGCCTCGCCGTTCAAGAGCGCGTACGTCACCGCGAAGCACGCCCTGGAGGGGTTGTCCAAGACGATCGCGCTGGAGGGCGCCTCGCGCGGGGTGACGTCCAACTGCATCTGCCCGGGGTTCGTCCGGACGCCGCTGGTGGAGCGCCAGGTCGCCGAGCAGGCGGTGCTCCACAGGGTTCCCGAGGAGCAGGTCATCGAGGACGTGCTGCTGGCCCGCACGCCGATCAAGCGGCTGGTCGAGCCCGACGAGGTCGCCGCGTTGGCGATCTGGCTCTGCGGCCCGGGGACCACGTCGGTGACCGGCTCGTCGTTCCGGATGGACGGCGGCTGGGCGGCGAACTGATCGGGTCGACGCCACCGCGGGGCGGCCGCGGCCGCCCCGCGCGGCGCCGGTGGTTCTAGGGAGTGTTTCGGAAGTGCTGTGCGTGGCGGTGCCGGGAGCGGAACCTCAGCGGCCCGCCCCTCACCCGGCCACCGCCCCCCAACGAGGCGCTGACGCGCCACAGCCACACCAGCTCCGGGAGCCCCGACTCATGTATCCCCCCATACACAGCGTCGGGGCTGTCCTCGCGAGACGACCGCTGAGAACCCGCGGCGGTGCGAGCCGCGAGACCACTCACCGAAAGAGAAAGCGGCTGACGCCGCTTGTGGAACACGCGCTAGTGGCCGAGCCGTCCGCGGCCGAGCCGGAGCAGGATCATCGCGAGTTCACGGCCTTCCGGGCCGAGTTCGCGGTAGCGCGCGAGCACGTCCATCTCGCGGTTGTAGACGATGCGGGGTCCGCCTGCGGCCATCCGGGCCTGGCCCACCTGGCGGGAGACCTCGGCGCGCCGCTTGACCAGGCGCAGGATCTCGGCGTCGAGGTGGTCGATCTCGTCGCGGAAGCTCGCGATGGCCGCGGTGGGGTCCTCGGCGGCTGTTCCGGACTTCTGCTGGTCACCGTCCACGGGGGCGTTCATCGGGGTGTCCTTCCGGCTCTCGGCCCCGTCCCCGTCCCCGACGCGCGAACGCCCCGAGTCCGAGGACTCCGGGGCGTCGTAGTGGTTGTGGAGCTCACGCAGCCACGGGCGCCGGAGTCCGGAGCCCGTAGAAAAACTCGTAAGTCTGCGTCAGCACGGCGCCAGTCTGCCACAGCGCGGAGCGGCCTGGCCATGTGATGCCCCGAACTTCCCGGTACGTGGACGCTCTCGACCACTAGTTCGAGTGAAGTTCCTGGAACTCGGTCCGACCTGGGTGCAACGTGGAAGCATGATCACTGCACGCCGACCGGCCCACCACGGATGGGCCCACCACGAATGCACCCAGCAGGAATGCACCCAGCACGAATGGACCCAGCACGGATGGGCCCGTCTGGGCCCGGAACCGACCGGCCCGGAACCGGCCGACGAGCCCCCGAAGGCCCGGGGCCGACCGGATCGACGGCGACCGGTCCGGAACGACCTCGCCCGGCGTCGCGCGGCCCCGCATCGCCTCGTCCCACGCCGCACGGGCTGCGCCCCGGCGCCCGGGAGCCCAGGGCGTGCGGGGCGGGCGCCGCCGGTCGGACGGTGCGGTGCCGGGATTCGGGTTCTGACAGGGGAGGCCGGTAACGTGGACCCACGATGAGCACCCTCTTCGATCTCCCGCAGCACGGGTCGTCGCGGTCGGAGCGGTCCGAGGCCGCCGGACGTCCGGGGCCTGATCCGGAACACCTGCTCACCGGCCTGAACCCGCAGCAGCGCGATGCCGTGGTGCACACGGGTTCCCCGCTGCTCGTGGTCGCGGGCGCGGGGTCGGGCAAGACCCGGGTGCTCACCCACCGGATCGCCTACCTGCTCGCCAACGGCGCGCACCCCGGCCAGATCATGGCGATCACCTTCACCAACAAGGCCGCGGCCGAGATGAAGGAACGGGTCGTCGAGCTGGTGGGGCGGCGCGCGAACGCGATGTGGGTGTCGACGTTCCACTCGATGTGCGTGCGCGTGCTGCGCCGGGAGTGCAAGACGCTCGGCCTCTCGTCGAGCTTCTCGATCTACGACGCCGACGACTCCCGGCGGCTGATCACCATGATCGCGCGGGAGCTGGAGCTGGACTCCAAGCGGTACCCGGCGCGCACGCTCGCGGTGCAGATCTCCAACCTGAAGAACGAACTGGTGGACCCGGAGACCGCCGCCGAGCGCGCGGGCAACGACATGGAGCGCAAGGTCGCCCAGGTCTACGAGGCGTACCAGCGGCGGCTGGCCGACTCCAACGCCCTGGACTTCGACGACCTGATCATGCGCACCGTGGAGCTGCTGCAGCACCACCCGGCGGTCGCCGAGCACTACCGGCGGCGGTTCCGGCACGTGCTGGTCGACGAGTACCAGGACACCAACCACGCCCAGTACGTGCTGGTCCGCGAGCTGGTGGGCACCGGGCCGACCGACAGCGGTGTGGAGCCGGCCGAGCTGTGCGTGGTCGGTGACGCCGACCAGTCGATCTACGCCTTCCGCGGCGCGACGATCCGCAACATCGAGGAGTTCGAACGCGACTACCCGCAGGCGCGGACGATCCTGCTGGAGCAGAACTACCGCTCGACGCAGACGATCCTCTCCGCCGCCAACGCGGTGATCCGGCGCAATCCGAACCGCCGCGACAAGCGGTTGTGGAGCGACGCCGGCGACGGCGAGGCGATCGTCGGTTACGTCGCCGACAACGAGCACGACGAGGCCGCGTTCGTCGCGGGGGAGATCGACCGGCTGGTCGACGAGGGCACCGCGACGTTCAACGACATCGCCGTGTTCTACCGGACCAACAACCAGTCCCGCGTCTTCGAGGAGGTGTTCATCCGGCTCGGCCTACCGTACCGGGTCGTGGGCGGTGTCCGCTTCTACGAACGCCGCGAGGTCCGCGACGCACTGGCCTACCTGCGAGTGCTGGACAACCCGGACGACACCGTGAGCCTGCGGCGCATCCTCAACGTGCCCAAGCGGGGCATCGGTGACCGCGCGGAGGCCGTCGTCGCCGCGCACGCGGACCAGGAGCGGATCTCGTTCGCATCCGCGCTGCGGCAGGCCGCGGCCGGGAAGGTCGACGCGCTGAACACGCGGGCCCGCCGGGCCATCGCCGGGTTCGTGGACCTGCTCGACGAATTGCGCAGCGTCGCCGTCGAGTCCGACGTCGCCGAAGTGCTGGAGCAGGTCCTGGAGCGCACCGGTTACCGGGCCGAGCTGGACGCCAGCGACGATCCGCAGGACGCCACCCGGCTGGAGAACCTGACCGAGCTCGTCACGGTCGCCCGCGAGTTCACCGAGGCCCGCGGTGGGGGTGCGGAGCCGACCGGTGGTGAGGCGGAACCGTCGGCGGAGGCGGTGGTCGCCGCGGCCACCCCGGCGGCCGAGGACGCCGAGGAGGAGACGCTGGGGCTGCCCGCGGACGACTCGTTGTCGGCGTTCCTGGAACGCGTCTCGCTGGTGGCGGACGCGGACTCGCTGCCGGAGTCCGGCGACGGCGTCGTCACGCTGATGACCCTGCACACCGCGAAGGGCCTGGAGTTCCCGGTCGTGTTCCTGACCGGCTGGGAGGACGGGGTCTTCCCGCACATGCGCGCGCTCGGTGAACCCGCCGAGCAGGCCGAGGAGCGCCGACTGGCCTACGTCGGCATCACCCGGGCGCGGCAGCAGCTGTACGTGTCGCGGGCGCTGATGCGATCGGCGTGGGGCCAGCCGATGACCAACCCCGCGTCGCGGTTCCTCACCGAGATCCCCGAGGAACTGGTGCAGTGGCGCCGCGTCGAACCGGAGCGGGCGGCGCCGCAGGTCCGCAGCACGTGGGGCGGTCGGCGAGCCGACCGCACCGGTTCGGACTCGGCGCAGGCCGGGCTGGCGGCGCACGGCATGCGGAGCACCCCCGCCAAGGGCTGGAAGGACGCGGTGGCCATCAAGCTGGCCGCGGGCGACCGGGTCACGCACGACAAGTACGGGCTCGGCACGGTCCTGTCCACCGAGGGTGAGGGGCCGCGCGCCACGGCGACCATCGACTTCGGCAGCGCCGGCACCGTCAAGCTGATGCTGATCGGCAGCGTCCCGCTGACGAAGCTGTGAGTCAGAACCGGTAGTGCAGCAGGCGGCTGAGTCGTCGCAGCGGGCGCACGCGGGTCATGGCGCCCAGCAGCAGCCGCGTCGGCCACGGCTGGTCGTCCACTTCGGACTTCCCGGTGAAGGGGGTCTCGGCGACCAGTCGCAGCCCCGGCACGGCTCCTTCGAGGTCGTGGGGGTCGTCGATGCTCCAGCCGAGGCGGGCCCCGGAGGTCACGACCGCCGGGTTGGCCCTGTTGGACAGCCGCACCCCGGCCGTGCTGAAGGCGTCGAAGAGCAGCTCGCCGGACGGGAAGTGCGCGGTGATGCGCCGGAACAGCTCAAGACCGTCCTCTTCGGACAGGTACATCACCAGTCCCTCGACGAGGACCGGGCGGTCGCCCGGGATCGGGTCGAGCAGCGCGGGGTCCGCGACCGAGGCGGCGACGGTGTGGCGGGGGGGGGGGGGGGCTCCGGGAGGAGTTCCCGGCGCAGCGCGATGACGTCGGGCTGGTCGACGTCGTACCAGTCGACACCCTCGGGCAGCGGGATGCGGTCGGAACGGCTGTCCAGCCCGCAGCCCAGGTGCAGCACGACCGCGTGCGGGTGTTCGGCGAGGAAGTCGGCCGACCACTCGTCGAGCAGCCTCGCGCGCAAGGTCACCAGGGTTCGAGTCCAGGCGGACGCCCGCGGCCTGCGGGAGTCGATGCGGCGCAGGGCGCGGACGGCGGTGCGGTCGCCGAGCACCGGTCGCGGGCTGCGGCTGTCCAGGGCGCGTGCGTGGAGCGGGACCAGCAGCCGTTCCTGCGCGCCCGTCAGCGGAATCCGGTCGGCCACGCGCACAACCTACGCCCGCCCGCCGGCGGAGCCGGGCGGGTTCGCCCGCACGGCCTGCCGTGCTACCAGCGAAGACAGGCGGTCACAGCGGGGAGATGTTGTGCTCCTGCATCCAGGGCAGCGGGTTGACCTTCTTGCCGCTCGGATTCCACACCTCGAAGTGCAGGTGCGGACCGGTGGAGAAACCGCGGTTGCCCATGGTGGCGATCTGGTCGCCCGCCTTGACCTGCTGGCCTTCCTCGGCGGTGATGGTGTTGACGTGGCCGTACACGGTGATCGTGCCGTCGTCGTGCTGCACCCGGACCCACAGGCCGAAGCCGCTCGCCGGGCCCGCCTCGATCACGGTGCCGTCGGCCGCCGCGACGATCGGCGTGCCCTTGGAGTTGGCGATGTCGATGCCGTAGTGCGTGGTGCCCCAACGGCCGCCGAAGCCCGAGGTGAACACGCCCTGCGCGGGCACGACGTACTTGGGGCGGTTGGCCTCCGCCTCGGCAGCGGCGCGTTCCTGGGCGATGCGCTCGCCCTTGGCCACCTTCTGCAACTCGGCGTCGGCGTCGGACTTCTTCGCGACCGGCAGCACTTCGGGAGCGGGCGCGTTGCCGCCCGTGCCCAGGTGGGAGGTCGAGGTCTCCGCCGCGGCCGTGTTGAAGGTGGCCGCCGCATCGCGCGGGTTGAAGTCGTCCGGTTCGGCCGCTGCATTGCCCTCACCGGCGGCCAGCGACTGGCCGGCGGCGGCGAAAGCGCCTGCGGCGACGGCGGCGACGACCACGCGGCCGCGCCATGCCGAGGACGGTGCCGGGATCCGGGGTGCATCCCGGTCGGCGGAATCGCCGGGGAACGACTCCGCGTCGATCGGGGAAGGTTGTTCGCCGCCCGGGGAGCGGTGTCGAGCCAAGGACCTGCCCTTCCGTCTCGGGGAGTCCGATCACGAGGCCGGTCGGGGGGCCGGCGCCGGTCGGGGTAACCGGCGATGGGGTCTTTCGTGATCAGACCGTGACAACGGACCGGAGGACAGTAACGAAGTCGATCCCCGAGGGGCAAATCCCGATCAGTGACCGTTCCGGCACGGGGTGTGCCCGGATCGTGCGGGCGCGCAACGTGATCGCCTCGATGTGCGGGTCGACACTGCCAGCGACTTCGTGATCCCCGGAATGCGGTCCGGATGGCTCAGCGAGGCCGGACAGGTGGCACGATCCAGACACCCGCGGGTCATCGATAGTGACGCAAGTCACACTCCAAGAGGCGCTTGATGGCACTCGGACGTGCTCCGTTCAGGCGTGTCCGCGTCGAGAGCGGGCGGGGCTGCGACCCGGGCGTCCGGGTTGCTAGCGTCTGCGCGGTGACTGCGCGGCCAGACCTTCCGTCCGGCGGCTCCTCCGCTCCCGCCGCAACACCCCGGCCCACCAGCACCGACCGACCGTCGGGCGCGCCGTTGCGCGCCGCTATCGCGGTCGCCGTGGTGGGAGCGCTGCTGGTGAGCCTCGGACCGTTGCTCGGACTCGTCGACCCCGGCGCGCCCGCCGCTTTCCCGGCGTGGCCGATGTCGCTGGTGCTCGCCCTGCTCGCCCCGGCGCTCGCGGTGCTGTTCACCCGGCGCGGGCGGCCGACGACCGCGGCCGCCGCGCTCATCGGCCCCGCCGTGCTGGTCCCGGGCAGGTTGCTCCAGGACCTGCAGTTCGTCGTCGACCCCTCGCTCGCGGCGCGGCCGGATCTGCTGCACATCAACACCCTGGACACCTACGGCCCGTCGATCGGCGTGTGGTTGCTGCTCGCCGGGCACATCGCCGTCGCCGGAGCGGGGCTGCTCGCCGTTCGCGGGCTGGAACCGGCCGGCTCGGAAGCCGAGTCGGGGGCCCGCCGGCAGGGACTGCTGGCGCTGGTGTTCTGCGCCGGTGTGGTCGCGGCGGTGGGCGTGCTGATGGCCCCGTTCGGCTCCGACGACCCGTACCTGCTGCCGCGCTCCGCGGTGGACTCGCCGGTGATGGTGCTGGTCGGCAGCCTGCTGCTGGCCGTCGGCGTGCCGAGTGCCGCCGGGTTCGCCGCCGGCTCCTCCGATCCCGACTTCGCGCGCGGTGGTCTGCTCGGCGTGGCCGCGGCGCTCGCCGGGGTCGTCGTCCCGCCGCTGGTCGCGGTCGCGGTCGTACCGGGACTGCACTTCGGGTGGGGACCGGCGTTGGGGCTGGTGGCGATCGTGGCGCTGGCGGTGCTCGCGGTGCCGGCCGGACGGGTGCACCTCGGCGGGCAGGAGGACGACCTGCGGCTGCCCGCGTTGACCAGGTTGCTCGCCCTCACCGCCGGATTCGCCCTGGTGGCCGGGGTGCTCGCCATCGTGGCAGCGATCGCCCCCCGGCTTCGGATGCCGTTCTACCTGCGCGACCCGTCGCCGTACCCGGCGCGGCTGCTCTGGCCGGCCGGGCTGCTGCTGGTGCTGCTCGGCGCCGGTCTGCTGGTGCGCCGCGTGGCGCCGTGGCTGCGGCCGATGCTGCCGGTGGTCTGCGCGGTGGTCCCGTTCGCCGCGGCGGGCGTTCTCGACGCGGTGTTCACCGCGCTGCAGGTGACCGGGGCGCAGGCCGGAATCGGCGCGTGGGCCGCCGGGTTCGCCGTGCTGTTCGCGGTGTTCGCCGCCGTCACCGCCGCGCTGGCCGGCGGCGTGGAGCGCGACGACGTGGACCTCACCGAGATCGCGATGAGCCGTCGGGTGCTGGTGCCCGCGCTGCTCGCACTGGTGCTCGGCGCCGGGGCGTTCGCGTTCCCGGTGGTGACCGGCCCCGGTTACACCCCGCCCGGCGTGTTCGCCTCGTTCGGCACCACGTCGTGGGGCCTGGTGATCGCGCTGCTCGCGGTCGTCGGCGCCGCGGTGCTCGCGCCGATGTGCCGTCCGCCGCGGGCCGTCGCGCTGCTGTGCGGGGCCGCGCTGGTCGTGGCCGTGCGGGTGCTGGAGTTCCCGCTCACCGCAGGGCGGATCGACGGTTCGGCACCCGGGATCGGCGTGTGGCTCGGCGCCGCCGGGATCGTCGCGCTGCTGGGAACGGCCGCGCTCGCCGGTCGGACCCGGTGAGGATGCTGTTCCGTTCGTCACGGCAGACGATGGGTGCGTTGCCCTCGGCCTCGTGCTTGAAGGATTCACCTGGGCTGACCGGCCGCTCCGGGTGAGGCAGTTCACCGGGTGCGCCGCCCCAGGCGTCATCGCAGGTCGATATGGTCACCGGAGTCCGACACCGACGTCGCAGGAGAGTCGAGTGGACCTGTACGAGTACCAGGCGAAGGAAATCTTCGCCTCCCACGGAGTGCCGACGCTGCCCGGCGCCGTGGCCACCGATCCGCAAGGGGCCAAGGCAGCCGCCGAACAGCTCGGCGGGCCCGTTGTCGTCAAGGCCCAGGTCAAGACCGGGGGCCGCGGCAAGGCCGGCGGCGTGAAGCTGGCCGAGAACCCGGACGAGGCGCAGGCCAAGGCCGAGGCGATCCTCGGTCTGGACATCAAGGGCCACGTCACCCGCAAGGTTCTGGTCACCAGCGCCTCCGACATCGCCGACGAGTACTACTTCTCCTTCCTGCTCGACCGCGCCAACCGGAACTTCCTGGCGATGGCCTCGGTCGAGGGCGGGATGGAGATCGAGGAAGTCGCGGCCACCAAGCCCGAGGCGCTGGCCAAGATCGCCATCGACCCGATCCAGGGAGTCGACGAGGCCAAGGCGCGCGAGATCGTCGAGGCCGCGAAGTTCCCGGCGGACGTCGCCGACCAGGTCGTCGACGTGATCGTGAAGCTCTGGGAGACCTTCGTCGCCGAGGACGCCACGCTGGTCGAGATCAACCCGCTGGTCAAGGACCCGCAGGGCAAGATCATCGCGCTGGACGGCAAGGTCACCCTGGACGACAACGCCGCGTTCCGCCAGTCCAAGCAGGACGAACTGGTCGACTCCGCCGCCGAGGACCCGCTGGAGGCCAAGGCCAAGGAGAAGGGCCTCAACTACGTCAAGCTGGACGGCGAGGTCGGCATCATCGGCAACGGCGCCGGTCTGGTCATGTCCACCCTGGACGTGGTCGCCTACGCCGGTGAGAAGCACGACGGCGTCAAGCCGGCCAACTTCCTGGACATCGGCGGCGGTGCGTCCGCCGAGGTCATGGCCGCCGGTCTGGACGTCATCCTGGGGGACCCGGACGTCAAGTCGGTGTTCGTCAACGTCTTCGGCGGCATCACCGCCTGCGACGCGGTCGCCAACGGCATCGTGCAGGCCCTGAAGATCCTGGGCGACGAGGCCACCAAGCCGCTGGTCGTCCGGCTCGACGGCAACAACGTCGAGGAGGGGCGCCGCATCCTCGCCGAGGCCAACCACCCGGCGGTGACGATGGTGGACACCATGGACGGCGCGGCCGACAAGGCCGCCGAGCTGGCTGCGGGGGCATGAGGCGCGATGGCTATCTTCCTCAACGAGAACAGCAAGGTCATCGTTCAGGGCATCACCGGCTCTGAGGGCACCAAGCACAGCGCCCGGATGCTGCGGTCCGGCACCAACATCGTGGGTGGCGTCAACGCCCGCAAGGCCGGTCAGACCGTCGAGATCGAGGGCAAGCAGCTCACCGTCTTCGGCAGCGTCGAGGAGGCCATGAAGGAGACCGGCGCCGACGTGTCGGTCATCTTCGTGCCGCCGAAGTTCGCCAAGGACGCCGTGGTCGAGGCCATCGACGCCGAGATCGGCCTGGCCGTGGTGATCACCGAGGGCATCCCGGTGCACGACTCGGCCTACTTCTGGGCGCACGCCAAGGCCACCGGCAACAAGACCCGGATCATCGGCCCGAACTGCCCCGGCATCATCTCCCCCGGCAAGTCCAACGCCGGCATCATCCCGGCCGACATCACCGGCTCGGGCAAGATCGGTCTGGTGTCCAAGTCGGGCACGCTGACCTACCAGATGATGTACGAGCTGCGCGACATCGGGTTCTCCAGCTGCGTCGGCATCGGTGGTGACCCGGTCATCGGGACCACCCACATCGACGCGCTGCAGGCGTTCCAGGACGACCCGGAGACCGAGGCGATCGTCATGATCGGCGAGATCGGTGGGGACGCCGAGGAGCGGGCGGCCGAGTACGTCAAGGCCAACATCACCAAGCCGGTCGTCGGCTACGTGGCCGGTTTCACCGCCCCGGAGGGCAAGACCATGGGCCACGCGGGCGCCATCGTCTCCGGTTCGTCGGGCACCGCCGCGGCGAAGAAGGAGGCGCTGGAGGCCGCCGGCGTCAAGGTCGGCAAGACGCCGAGCGAGACCGCCCGGCTGATGCGCGAGATCATCCAGGGCTGAGCGCTTCCCAGCGCTGTCGGGGCCGGACGCCGCTGAGCGTCCGGCCCCGGCTCGTTTCGGGCCCCGTACACGGTCACGTTCCGGTGAACTCGGGGCGGTTCGGTACGGTCGGCGCGTTTCCCCGTCCACGAACAACCGACTTCACCCCCGAGGAGTCGCCAACATGTCCGCGCCAATGTCCAGGCCCCCGCAACCGACCACGGAGAAGCCCGGCTCCGGGCGCTCGCTCGAACCGGCCGATCTCCTGGTCCTGGTGGCGGCGGTCGCCGGTCTGGTCGGCTACCTGATCGGTTTCTTCAACGACACCGCGCAGGCCGCGGTCGCCAGCCTGTCCGGGTTCTCGATGGTGCTCGCCGCGGTGCTGGCGGGCATGCGCTTCCTGCCGAAGGCGCCGAGCACGCTGTACGCCGCGGCGCCGCTGGCCGTCTACGCCGCTCTGGGACTGCTGCAGGGCGTGCTGAGCGGCGGTGCCGCCGGAATGGCGATCGTGCTGCTGCTGCTCGCGATCGTGCAGGCCGGTGCCGTGGTGGCAGTGCTGCTGGCGGAGGCCGGAATCGTGAACCTGCCGTCGCGGGATGGCTCCGGCCCCGGCTCTGGTTCCGGTTCCGCGACACCGCCCCCGCCGCCGTTCGCGTCGCCGAACTTCGGCGGGCAGGGCTTCACCCCGCCCGGCAAGCCGGTGCCCGGCCAGTTCCCGCAGCCCGGCGGGTTCAACCCCTCGTCCGGGCCGCAGTCGGCCGGCCAGCCCCAGCCGTCGAACCCGCCCCAGTCCGGTGGCCAGCCTGCGCAGCCCGGTGGACAGCCGCCCCAGTCCGGTGGGCAGTCCCCGCAGTCCGGTGGGCAGTCCCAGACGCCGCCGTCCGGCGGGCAGCCGCCGAAGTCCGGGCCGTCGGGCAACAGCGGACCGCAGGGCACCCAGCAGATGCCGCACCCCGGTTCGAACTTCTGACGCGGTCCCCGGGAGGGCCGCCGGTTCCGCGGAACCGGCGGCCCTCCCGTTTTCGCTCCACTGCGGACGAACGGCGGCTCGTGCCAGGCGGTCGCTCGATGGACGGAGGCGGCGGCGTGTTGTGACCCGTTCGACGGAATCGCGGTGCGACATTCGACGGCGTGCCCGTGCTCGACTCGATTCCCCGTCCCACCGCCGACGCCGCGACGCCGCGTCGCTCCGGCGTCCGCAGGTGGCTGTTCGTCGCGGTGCTCGCGGCCGTGTTGCTGCTCGGATACCTGCTGGCCGTCGTGCTGATCGCACTGGTCGTGGGTACCGCGACCGCGGCGCGCTTCGACCCGCTCGCGGTGCTGGTCGCGGGCCTGCCCGGGTGGCTGGCGCTGAACCAGGTGCCGCTGACCGTCGACGGCGGCCCGCTGGGGGTCCTGCCGCTGCTGCCGACCGTCGGCGAGATGTCGCTCGTCGCCGTGGGGTCGGCGCTGGTCGCGCGCAGATCGCGGCTGCGCCGCCCGGACCAGGCGTGGCCGGTGATCGCCACCACGGGGCTGGTCCACGCCGTCGTGGGAGCCGTGATCGCCGTTCTGCTGCGCGGCCCGGTCTCCGCGGTCCCGGCGGACGCGTTCCTCGGCTGCGGGCTGATCGCCACGCTCGCCGCGACGGCCGGGCTGGCGAACCGCTGCGGGCTGGTCTACCTGCTCTGGGAGCGGGTGGACGACGCGGTCTGGTCGGGCCTGCGGGTCGGTCTGATGGGCCTGGCGGCCGTCGTCGCGGCGGGCGGTGCGGTGCTGTTCGTGGCGCTGTGCTGGTCGGCGCCCGACGTGGTGGAGGTGCTCGCCCGGCTCGGCACGGCGGGCAACGCCTTCGGGGCGACGCTGGTGACGTTGCTGTACCTGCCGAACGCGGTCCTTGCCGGGTGGTCGTTCGCCACCGGCTCCGGGGTGTCGGTCGGTGCGGTCACCGCCCAGCCGCTGCACGCCGATCCGGGGCCGGTGCCGGACCTGCCGCTGCTCGCGCTGCTGCCGTCCGACGGCGCGCGGCTGTGGTGGATCCTCGCGTTCGCGCTGCCCGTCGCGGTGGGGACGGTCATCGGGCGCGCGAGCCGGCGAGGGACCCGGTGCCTGGTCACCGCCGGTGTGGCGACGGGCGTCGTCGCGTTCGGCGCACTCGTGCTCGCGGGGATCGCGGGCGGGGAGTTCGGGACCGGGAGGTTCGGCCCGGTGACGTTGCGACCCGGGCTGCTGGTCGTGCTGACGCTGTTCTGGGTGGGCCTGCCTGCCACCGCGGTCGCGTGGTTCACCGCGGAACCCGACGAGGAGGACCTCGCCGAGGAGCCCGAACCGGCCGAGGACGACCCCGACGAGGCCGCGGCACCCGAGGAACCGGGAGGAACAGAGGAGGTCGCGGCGGAGGAGCCCGCGGACGACGAGCCGGGTGAGGACGAGCCGCACCCGGTCGAGGTCGAGACCGCCGAGATCGACCCCGGCGAGTTCGACCTCGACCGTCCGGCGGAGGGGCCGCCCGGCGAACGCGAGTGAGGGATGCGCCACTCGGCCCGGACCTGGCGGGACCGACGCGACCCGCGGCGCCTACGCTGCCCTCGGAGATCGTGCCGAGGCATGTCAGGAGCGAACGCTGAACCCGACCACGCCTGATCAGCCGAGCGCCACCGCGCTCTCCCGACCGACCCGGTTCCGGACGGCGCGACCAGCGCGCGTGGTCGTCCTGGTGTCCGGCTCCGGAACGCTGCTGCAGGCCCTGCTGGACGCCACGAGCGCTCCCGACCACCCGGTGCGGGTGGTCGCGGTGGGCGCCGACCGCACCGGCATCGAGGGTCTGGCCCGCGCCGAACGCGCCGGGATCCCGACCTTCGTGCGGCGGCTGCGCGACCACGCCGACCGGTCCGAGTGGGACCGGGCGCTGGCGGACGCCTGCGCCGAGCACGAACCGGACCTCGTGGTGTCGGCGGGCTTCATGAAGCTCGTCGGCGAGCAGTTCCTCGCCCGCTACGCGGGTCGGTACCTCAACAGCCACCCGGCGCTGCTGCCGTCGTTCCCCGGCACGCACGGCGTGCGTGACGCCCTGGAGTACGGGGTGCGGGTCACCGGCTGCACGCTGTTCGTCGTGGACGCCGGGGTGGACACCGGCCCGATCGTCGCGCAGGAGGCCGTTCCGGTGCGGCCGGACGACGATGAGGCGAGCCTGCACGAGCGCATCAAGGAGGTCGAGCGGCGGCTGCTGGTCGACACCCTGGAACAGCTGGCACTGCACGGCTGGACCGTGCAGGGACGGAAGGTGAGTATCCCGTGACCGCGAACTCGCAGGAGCGGCGAGCAGTTCGCCGCGCGCTGATCGGCGTGTCGGACAAGTCGGGTCTGCTGGAGCTGGCCACCGGGCTGCACGCCGCCGGGGTCGAGATCGTGTCCACCGGCGGAACGGCCCGCACGATCGCCTCGGCCGGTGTGCCGGTCACCCCGGTCGAGGAGCTCACCGGCTTCCCGGAGGCGTTGGACGGCCGGGTCAAGACGCTGCACCCGCGGGTGCACGCCGGGCTGCTCGCCGACCTGCGGCGGCCCGAGCACGCCGACCAGCTGCGCGAACTGGACATCCCGCCGTTCGACCTGCTCGTGGTGAACCTGTACCCGTTCGTGCAGACCGTCGCCTCGGGCGCCGGCCAGGACGAGGTCATCGAGCAGATCGACATCGGTGGTCCGGCCATGGTCCGGGCCGCGGCGAAGAACCACGCGAACGTGGCGGTGGTGGTCGACCCGAACCGCTACGAGTGGGTGCTGGAGCAGGTCCGCGACGGCGGGTTCACGCACGGCGACCGGGTCGAGCTGGCCGCGGCGGCGTTCCGCCACACCGCCTCCTACGACGTCGCGGTGGCCTCGTGGATGAGCCGGGTCCCGGTCGGTGACGACTCGCCGTTCCCGGGCTGGATCGGTGAGACCTGGCAGCGGCGCTCCTCGCTGCGCTACGGCGAGAACCCGCACCAGCCGGCCGCGCTGTACGTCTCCGGCGGCGAGGCGACCGGGCTGGCGGCTGCGGCGCAGCTGCACGGCAAGGAGATGTCCTACAACAACTACGTCGACGCCGACGCCGCCTGGCGCGCGGCGCACGACCACTCCCGGCCGTGCGTGGCGATCATCAAGCACGCCAACCCCTGCGGCATCGCCGTGGCCGACGACCTCGCCACCGCGCACCGCAAGGCGCACGAGTGCGACCCGGTCAGCGCGTTCGGTGGTGTGATCGCGACGAACCGCGAGGTCACCGTGGAGATGGCCGAGCAGGTCGCGGAGATCTTCACCGAGGTCGTGGTGGCGCCCGGCTACGCCGAGGGCGCCGTGGACGTGCTGACCCGCAAGAAGAACATCCGGATCCTGACCGCGCAGCCGCCCCGGGCGGGCCGGGTCGAGATGCGCGCGATCTCCGGCGGCATGCTCGTCCAGGGCTCCGACGCGATCGACGCCGAGGGCGACGCCCCGGCGAACTGGACGCTGGCGACCGGTTCGCCGGTGGACGAGGCCACCCTGGCTGACCTGGAGTTCGCCTGGCGGGCCTGCCGCGCGGTCAAGTCCAACGCGATCCTGCTGGCCGACTCCGGCGCCACGGTCGGAGTCGGGATGGGCCAGGTGAACCGGGTCGACTCGGCGCGGCTGGCGGTGACCCGCGCCGGCGACCGGGCGAAGGGCTCGGTGGCCGCCTCGGACGCGTTCTTCCCGTTCGCCGACGGTCCGCAGGTGCTGCTGGACGCCGGGGTGCGCGCGATCGTGCAGCCGGGTGGCTCGGTGCGCGACTCCGAGACCATCGCGGCCTGCGAGGCGGCCGGGGTGCCGCTGTACCTGACGGGGACGCGCCACTTCGCGCACTGACGTCGTCGGTCGGGGCGGGCTCCGGGGGTTCCGGGGCCCGCCCTGTTTACGCTCCACGACGTACGCGCGGCGGCGGTGAGCTGCCGTAATGTCGACGTGTGAGTCGCAGGCTGGTGCCGTCGGCGGTCGACGCGGTGCTCGCGGTGCTGCTGACCGTTTTCGTCGTGGCCGCGACGCTGGGGCCTGCCCGCTGGTACGCGCACGAGCCGCACTTCGTGCCCGCTGTCGGCGTCGTGCTGCTGATGGCCGGGACGCTGGTGCTCGCGTGGCGCCGCAGTGCGCCGCTGACGACGCTCCTGGTGTCCGCGGGTGCGCTGGTCGGCTACTACGCGCTCGGATTCCCCGGCGGCCCGAACGTGCTCGGACCGGCCTTGGCGCTGGGCACCTACGCGTTCCTGCGGGGCCCTTCGCGCGCCGCCGCGGTCGGTGCGGCTCTCGTCGCGTTCGACGTGCTCGTGGACGTGGTGGGGACCGGGCGCGCGGACCACGCGCTGGGACTGGGCGGGGCGTTGCTGCTCGGCGGTGTCGCGGCCGTGGCGGTCGGTTCGGCCTTCCGCGCGCGGGCGGCGTCGCTGGCGGCGGCGCGCAAGGAGGCCGCCGAGGCGGACCAGCGGCGCGCGGAGCAGGAGCGGTTGGCCATCGCCCGCGAGGTCCACGACGTCGTGGCGCACAGCCTCGCGATGATCAGCGTCCAGGCCGGGGTCGGCTCGCACGTCGCCGACAAGCGCCCGGACCAGGCCAAACGTGCTCTCCTGGAGATCAAGGAGGCCAGCCGGACCGCGCTGGAGGACCTGCGCCGCACGCTCGCGCTGCTGCGCGGCTTCGGCGATCTCGCGCCCGCGCCGGGCCTCGACCGGCTCGCCGATCTGGTGTCGACCGGCCGGAACGCGGGTCTGGAAGTCGCGGTGGACGGATCGCTCGGGCCGCTGCCGCGGCACGTCGACGCCGCCGCGTACCGCATCCTGCAGGAGTCGTTGACCAACGTCGTCCGGCACGCCGTCGGCGCGCGGGCGGTGACCCTGCGGCTGCGACGCGAGGAGGACGGGGTGGAACTCGTGGTGTCGGACGACGGTCGTCCCTCGGGCACCGAGCCCGGCACCGGTACCGGCCTGCGCGGCATGGCCGAACGGGCGCGGGTGCTCGGCGGCTGGGTGACCTCGGGTCCGCGTCCGGGCGGCGGGTTCGAGGTGCGCGCGTGGCTGCCGCTGACCGGAGGTGACGGGTGATCAGGGTGCTGCTGGCCGACGACCAGGCGCTGGTCCGCGCGGGTTTCCGGGTCCTGCTGGAGACCGAACCGGACTTCGAGGTGGTCGGCGAGGCCGCCGACGGCGCGGCGGCGGTCGCCCTGGCCCGTCGGCACCGCCCGGACGTCGTGGTGATGGACGTCCGGATGCCGGGCGCGGACGGGCTCGCCGCCACCCGCGAGATCACCGCCGACCCGGCGTTGGAGCGGGTCCGGGTCCTCGTGCTGACGACCTTCGACCTCGACGAGTACGTCTACGAGGCGCTGCACGCCGGAGCGAGCGGTTTCCTGCTCAAGGACACCGAACCCGTCGACCTGCTGCGCGGGTTGCGCGTGGTGGCCGACGGCGAGGCGCTGCTCGCACCGCGGATCACCCGGCGGCTGATCGCCGAGTTCGTCTCCCGGCCGCGGGTTCCGGACCGGGCGGTGCTCGCCGAGCTGACCGAGCGGGAGCGCGAGGTGCTGGCGCTGGTCGGCGGCGGGCTGTCCAACGACGAGATCGCCGCCCGCCTGGTGATCAGCCCGGCGACCGCCCGCACCCACGTCAGCCGCGTCATGACCAAGCTGCGCGCCCGGGACCGGGCTCAGCTGGTGGTCGCGGCCTACGAGTCCGGCCTGGTCAACCCGCGGGGTTAGCCGACCGCGCCCGGCTACGCCCGCTGACGTAGCGCGAAGACGCGCTCCGCGGCGGACGTGCTCCGGCCCGGTTCCGGGAAGTCTGGGACGCACGCCGCCCGGTCCGCGGGCGGCGGGAGGAGACCGGAGGAGGAGCGGCGATGAGCGCGCTGAGCAGTGTCACGACCGCGCTGGCGGTGGGGCCGCACTGGGGGCACGAGTGGGGGCCGGGTCCGTGGTGGCCCGTGTTCCCGATCGTCTGGGGCCTGTTCTGGATCGCGGTCGTCGTGACCGCGGTCGTGCTGTGGCGGCGGAGCCGCCGCGAGCGGCCGATGCGTTCGGCGTTGTCCGTGCTCGCCGAGGAGTTCGCCCGCGGCGGCATCACGGAGGAGGAGTACGAACGGCGCCTGTCCGTGCTGCGCAGGCTCGGCGGGTGAGCCCGGCGCGGCGCCGGGCCCGCGCGGGTCCGGCGCCGCGCGTCAGCCCTGCGCACCGGCGCGGTGGGCGGCCCGGATGGCGTGCACGACCACGTCGTTCTTCCGGACCGCGTAGACCACCCGGTAGGACCCCCGGCGGGCCGAGCGCAGGCCCTCGAACTCGCCGCGCAGCCCGTCGCCCGCCTCGGTGGGCGCGTCGGCGAGCGGCCCGAAGACGAACCGGACGCACGCGGCGGCGGTCCGCTCCGGCAGGCGCGCCAGGTCGCGGGCGGCGCACGCGGTGATCCGGACGTCGTGGCTCACCGCTGGTAGCGCCTCCGGATCTCGTCGGCGTCGGCGAACCGGCCCGACGCCGCGTCCGCGACGCCTTCCCGGACGGCCTCGGCCTCGCCGGGCGTGCTGAGGAGGTCGAGGGTCTCTTCAAGGGCGGTGAGGTCGTCGGGAGCGACCAGGACGGCGGCGGGGCGTCCGTGGCGGGTGATGACGACCCGCTCGTGGGTGGTCTGGACCTGCACGACCACTTCGGACAGCCGGTTGCGGGCGTCGCCCAGCGGGATCGTGGCCATGTCGGCGAGTGTAGCCAGACTTTTGGCGACAAATGGAGATCGAACTGGTGTTCACCTGATTTGGTCAGAACGCTTGACGGGGCGACGGTGCGCGGGGTTTACTTGAATTGTTCGAACTGAGATTCGAAGATCGGTAGTGGCTGCTGTCGGGGGTCGGCCACTCCGACGGGACCGGCGCTGTGTTCGGGTGCAGGCGCAGCGCCGGTGTCCCGCCGCTGTCTTCCCCACGGCGGCTACCGGGTGCCCGAGCCGGGGTGTCGGGCACCCGCGCGGTCACGAGGTGGGGAGGCAGCGATGTCCGCGATGGCGTCTCTGGCGGGGCTGGACGGTGTGTCCTCGGCTGACGGGGTGTCCCTGGACGCACTGGCCGCCGAGACCCGGGGCGGTCCCGACGACGCGGGACGGGTGCTGCCCACGCGGGCGGAACTCGCTGCCGTGCTGCCATGGCCTGGGCTGCGCCGTGGCAGCACGGTAGCGGTCCACGATTCGGTGTCGCTGCTGTTCGCGCTGCTGTCCGAGGTGACGGCGAGCGGCTCCTGGGCGGCCGTGGTCGGGCTGCCGGGCATCAGCCTGGTCGCGGCAGCCGAGGCGGGCGTCGAGCTGTCCCGGCTCGCCGTGGTGCCCCGGCCCGGGAACGACCCGGTCGGCGTGGTCGCCGCGCTGCTCGACGGGGTCGACGTGGTGGCGGTGGGCGGAACGCGGCAGGTGCCCGACCAGGACGCCCGGCGGCTGTCGGCCCGGGCGCGCAACCGAGGTTCCGTGCTGCTGCCGTTCGGCGGGTGGCCCGGTGCCGAGGTCCGGTTGCGCTGCACCGATGCCGGATGGCGCGGGCTGGGGCGAGGCCACGGCCACCTGCGGGAGCGCGAGGTGACGGTGCGCGCCGCCGGGCGCGGTGCGGTCTCCCGGGGGCGCTCGTGCCGCCTGCTGCTCCCGGGGCCCGGTGGCGCCGCGGCTCCGCTCCCCGAGGAGCGCCGCCCCGCGGCGGTGCGGCCCGGACTGCGCCCGGTGGCGGGGTGAGGCCGATGGCCCCTCGTCGACTCGTCGTGTGGTGTCCGGACTGGCCGGTGGTCGCCGCGTCCCGGGCGGCCGGTCTGGGCCCGCGGGAACCCGCCGCGGTGTGCCACGCCAACCGCGTGGTGGCCTGCTCGGCCACCGCGCGCGCGAGCGGGGTCCGGCGCGGGATGCGCCGCCGCGAGGCGCAGAGCCGCTGCCCGGAACTCGTGGTGTGCGAGCACGACCCGAACCGGGACGCCCGGGCGTTCGAGCCGGTCGTGGTGGCGGTCGAGGAACTGGTCCCGGGCGTGGAGGTGGTGCGGCCGGGCCTGGTGGCCGTGCCGGTCCGGGGACCGGCGCGCTACTTCGGCTCCGAGGAGACCGCGGCCGAGCGCGTGGTGGACCAGGTCGAGGCGCGGGCCGACGTGGAGTGCCAGGTCGGCATCGCCGACGGTCTGTTCGCGGCGGTCCTGGCCGCCCGGCGCGGGATGGTCGTCGAGCCCGGGCGCAGCCGGGACTTCCTGGCGCCGTTGGCCGTCGAGGAGGTCGACCAGCTCGTCGGTCCGCGCGAGGTGGACCGCTCGGCGCTGGTGGACCTGTTGCGGCGGCTGGGGATCCGCACGCTGGGCGACTTCGCCGCGCTGGCGCCGTCGGACGTCGCGACCCGCTTCGGCACCGACGCGCTGCTGGCGCACCGCGCGGCCGGCGGCCGGGAGGAGCGTCCGGTCCGCCGCCGACGGCCGCCGCCGGACCTGGTGGTCGCCGAGCACCTGGATCCGCCGGTGGAGCGGGTCGACTCGGCGGCGTTCGTCGCCAAGGTGCTGGCCGACCGGCTGCACGCCGAGCTGGCGGCGCTGGGGCTGGCGTGCACCCGGCTGGGGATCTCGGCGCGCACCGAGCACGGCGAGGAGCTGCACCGGGTGTGGCGGTGCGCCGAGCCCCTGACGCCCGCGGCCACCGCGGACCGGGTGCGCTGGCAGCTCGACGGCTGGCTGAACGCGCGTGGTGGTGAGCAGCGCCCGACGGCCGGGGTGAGCGTGCTGGGCCTGCGTCCGGAGGAGGTGGTGGGAGCCGGTGCGCTGCAACTCGACCTGCTCGATTCGGCCACCGGGGAGGCCGATGCCCGCGCGGGCCGCGCGTTCGCCCGGGTGCAGGGGATGCTCGGGCCGGACGCGGTGCTGACCGGAGTGCCCGACGGTGGTCGCGATCTGCGGGACCGGGTGCGGTTCGTGCGGTGGGGGGACGAGCGCCGACCCGCGCTGGACCCCGGTCGCCCGTGGCCGGGACGGCTGCCCGCGCCGTCGCCGTCGGTGGTCCCCGAGGCGCCGTGGCCGGCGGAGGTGCTCGACGCCGAGGACCGCCCGGTGGGGGTCACCGCACGTCACCGGCTGACCGCCGAGCCGAGCCGGGTGGTGGTCTCCGGCGGGCGGTCCCGGGCGGTGTCGCGGTGGGCCGGGCCGTGGCCGGTGGCGGAGCGCTGGTGGGCGGAACTGCTGGCGGGCGGTGCGTTGGCGCCCGCGTCGCAGGTGCCGCCGCGGTCGGTGGTCCGGGTGCAGGTGGTGCTCGACCCCGATGCCGACTCCGACGAGGGGGAGGTCGCGTTGCTGCTGGTCCACGAGGACGGTCGCTGGTGGGTGCAGGGCGCCTACCGATGAGCGAACACTCGTTCGAGTGTAGTTGGTCGCCGCTGCTGGCGGCGGGGTCTCGAACAGGAGTTCACTGGTTCCATGAGTTGGTTCAACCCGCCCCAGACGTGGGCCGAGCTGGAGAGCGCGCTCTCCGGGCGGGCGTTCCCGCGCGACGAACGCCATCCCGGCGACGGCGGTGACAGCCCGGCCTGGACGCGGCGGCGCGCCCCGTACGCGGCGGACGGCGGGAGCGCGTCCTCGGCGACGCCCTACGCCGAGCTGCACGCGCACTCCAACTTCAGCTTCCTCGACGGTGCCGCGCATCCGGAGGAGCTGGTGGCGGAGTCGGCGCGGCTCGGTCTGGAGGCGGTGGCGCTCACCGACCACGACGGGCTGTACGGCGTGGTGCGGTTCGCCGAGGCGGCCGCCGAGCACGGGGTCGGCACGGTGTTCGGCGCGGAGCTGAGCCTGGGGTTGTCCGGTCCGCAGAACGGCGTGGCCGATCCCGAGGGGCGGCACCTGCTGGTGCTGGCCCGGGGGCCGGAGGGCTACGCGGGGCTGTGCCGGGCGATCAGCGCGGCCCAGCTGCGCGGCGCGGAGAAGGGCCGACCCGTCTACGACCTGGAGGAGCTGGCCGCCGAGGCGGCCGGGCACTGGCAGGTCCTCACCGGCTGCCGCAAGGGCGCGGTCCCGGCGGCGCTGGTGGAGTCCGGCGAGCGGGCCGCGGCCGCGGAACTGGACCGCCTCGCGGCGCTGTTCGGCCGGGAGCACGTCGCTGTGGAGCTGAGCGACCACGGGGATCCCGTCGATTCGGCGCGCAACGACGCCCTCACCGCCCTCGCCGAGCGGGCCGGTGTGTCCACAGTGGCCACGACCGGGGCGCACCTGGCCCGGCCGGACCGGGCCCGGTTGGCGGCCGTGGTGGCAGCGGTGCGGGCCCGGCGCAGCCTGGATGAGATGGACGGCTGGCTGCCCGCCTGGGCGGGCAACTACCTGCGTTCCGGTGCCGAGATGGCCGAGCGGTTCGCCCGCTACCCGGGGGCCGTGCGGCGGGCCGCCGAGCTGGGCCGGGAGTGCGCGTTCGACCTGCACCTGGTGGCCCCGGAGCTGCCGCCGTTCGACGTGCCGTCGGGGCACACCGAGGCGAGCTGGCTGCGCGAGCTGGCCCACCGCGGAGCCCGCGAGCGGTACGGGCGGGAGGACGAGAACCCCGCCGCCTACCGACAGATCGAGCACGAGCTGCGGGTGATCGAGGAGCTCGGTTTTCCCGGCTACTTCCTGGTGGTGCACGACCTCGTCGACTTCTGCCGCCGCGAGGGGATCCTGTGCCAGGGGCGCGGTTCGGCGGCGAACTCGGCGGTGTGCTTCGCACTGCGGATCACCAACGCCGATCCGGTGCGCTACAAGCTGCTGTTCGAGCGGTTCCTGGCCCCGGAGCGCGACGGTCCGCCGGACATCGACATGGACATCGAGTCCGATCGTCGCGAGGAGGTGATCCAGTACGTCTACCGCCGGTACGGCCGGACGCACGCGGCGCAGGTCGCGAACGTGATCACCTACCGGCCCCGTTCGGCGGTGCGGGACGTGGCCCGCGCGCTCGGCTACTCGCCCGGGCAGCAGGACGCGTGGAGCAAGGAGATCGAGCACTGGGGGCCGTTGCCCGCCGACAGCGAGATCCCCGAGCCGGTGCGGGACCTGGCCGATGAGCTGATGGGCTTCCCCCGACACCTCGGGATCCACTCCGGCGGCATGGTGATCTGCCACCAGCCGGTCAGCGAGGTGTGCCCGGTGGAGTGGGCCCGGATGCCGGGCCGCACGGTCCTGCAGTGGGACAAGGACGACTGCGCCGAGGTCGGCCTGGTCAAGTTCGACCTGCTGGGGCTGGGAATGCTCTCGGCGCTGCACTACGCGATCGACATGACCCGCGAGCACCACGGGATCGACGTCGACCTGGGCGAACTGGACCTGGAGGACGACGCGGTGTACGAGATGCTGCGCCGCGCCGACGCCGTCGGGGTCTTCCAGGTGGAGAGCCGGGCCCAGCTGGCGACCCTGCCCAGGCTGCGGCCGCGCGAGTTCTACGACCTGGTCGTGCAGGTGGCGCTGATCCGCCCCGGCCCGATCCAGGGCGGCTCGGTGCACCCGTACATCCGGCGCCGCAACGGCGAGGAGGAGTGGGACTTCGACCACCCCGCGATGGCGGGTGCGCTGGCCAAGACGCTCGGCGTTCCGCTGTTCCAGGAACAGCTGATGCAACTGGCGGTGGACGTGGCCGGGTTCTCCGCCACCGAAGCCGACCAGCTGCGCCGGGCGATGGGCGCCAAGCGCTCGGCGGAGCGCATGGAACGGCTGCGCGACCGGTTGTTCGAGGGCATGGCGGCCAACGGCATCACCGGCGAACTGGCCGAGCGGATCTACACCCGGATGCTGGCCTTCGCCAACTACGGCTTCCCCGAGAGCCACGCGTTGAGCTTCGCGCTGCTGGTGTTCGCCAGCGCGTGGTTCAAGCGCTACTACCCGGCTGCGTTCTGCGCGGCGTTGCTCAAGGCGCAGCCGATGGGGTTCTACTCGCCGCAGTCGTTGGTGGCGGATGCTCGTCGGCACGGCGTGCGGGTCCGCGGACCGGACATCAACGCCAGCCGGGTCCACGCCGACCTGGAGGCTGATCCGGACAGCACGGGTGGCCAGGCGGTGCGCATGGGGTTGGCCTCGGTCCGGTCGCTCGGTGAAGGCGTCGCGAAACGGCTGGTCGCCGAGCGGGCGGAGAACGGCCCGTACGCCGGGATGCCCGATGTGGCGCGGCGGGTCGTGCTGACGGCCCCGCAGATGGAGGCGTTGGCGACGGCGGGGGCGTTCGGCTGTTTCGGCCTGTCCCGGCGGGAAGCGTTGTGGAACGCGGCGGCCGCCGCCGAGGACCGCCCCGACCGGCTGCCGGGAACCACGGGTTCCGCGCCCGCTCCGGCGTTGCCCGGCATGGACGGGGTCCAACTGGCAGCCGCCGACGTCTGGGCGACCGGTGTGTCGCCGGACAGCTTCCCGGTGCAGTTCCTGAGATCCACATTGGACGAATTGGGTGCGCTTCCCGCGGCTCGTCTGTCCGAAGTGGAGCACGGAGTGAGGGTTCTGGTGGGCGGTGCGGTGACGCACCGGCAACGACCGGCCACCGCGGGCGGTATCACGTTCCTGAACCTGGAGGACGAGACCGGCATGGTCAACGTCATGTGTTCGCCGGGGCTCTGGGCCCGCTACCGCAAGGTCGGACGCACCAGCTCCGCGTTGCTGGTGCGGGGAATCGTGGAGAAGGCGGAGGGGGTGATCAACCTGAGGGCGGATCGGCTGCAGAAGCTCGACGTGCGCATTCCCTCGGTCTCCCGCGACTTCCACTGAGCGCCCGACGAGTCGGCTTGGCGTTGTCCGTGTCCGCTCGCCCGGAAAGACGGCTTCTTCCCCTCCCAGGACGCTGCCTCCCACGGACGAGCAGGACGTCGGCCCAACGCCGAGGGCCCGGGCATGGTGGTCGCGGAACACCGTGCCCGGGCCCGTCTTCCCAGCTCCTCGGGCGATTCGGGCGTACCGGTCCTCGCCGGGCCGCGCGGGGCGGGGCCGATCGCTGCCCGTTAGCGTGAGACCGTGAGCACCGTCGACAAAGGATCAACGGCGAGGTTGTCCCGCCGCTCGTTCCTGCTGAGCGCGGGGGCGCTCACGGTTTCCGCGTCCGCGCTGGCTGGCTGCGGGGTGAGTCGGCCGAAGGAATCCGGCTGGGTCTTCGGCGAGTTCCGGTGGGGGTGTACCGACCCCGACTACGACGAAGCGTTCCTGACCCCGGTCACGTTCCCGCACTGCGCGCCGGACCTGTCGTGGTGGGGGTGGGATCCGGATTCCTGGGACCGGGTGTGGGTCTACCGGTGCCACGTCGAACAGCCGGGACGGCGGGAACGGGTGATTCTGCACTTCGACGGCGTGTTGCAGACGGCGACGGTGTTCGTCAACGGCCGCCCGGTGGACCAGCACATCGGCGGGTACCTGCCGTTCGAGTTCGACCTCACCGATCAGCTCGACCAGCGCGACAACGCGGTGGCGGTGGTGGTCGATTCCAGGTGGGGGCTGAACATCCCGCCGGGACGGCCCAAGCCGTGGCGGCCGGAGTCGATCGACTTCTACCAGCCGGGCGGGATTCCCCGGAATGTCGAGATCCGTCGGCTGCCGCACGTGTTCGTCGCCGACGTGCACGCGGTGCCGGTCGACGTGCTGCGACCGTGGCGGCGGCTCGACGTGGCCGGGGAGCTCGACGCGCGGCACCCCATCGGTCCGGTGTCGGTCGTCGTCCGGCTGGTCGATGGGCGGGAGACGATTGCCGAGGCGACCAGGGAGGTCGTCGTCGACCGCGTCGGCCGGGTGCCGTTCGCGGTGACCCTGTCGGAGCTCGGAGACATCCGGCTGTGGGACGTCGACGACCCGAACCTGTACGACGTGGTCGTCTCGGTGGTCTCCGGGCGGCGGGTCGGGCACGAGACGAGCACTCGCGTCGGGTTCCGGGAAGCGCGCTTCGAGCGGGACGGGTTCTTCCTGAACGGCCGTCGGCTCCAGCTGTTCGGGCTGAACCGGCACGAGTGGTACCCGTACGTCGGGGCCGCGATGCCCGACCGGGTGCACCGCCGCGACGCCGAGATCCTCAAATACGACCTGAACTGCAACATGGTGCGCTGTTCGCACTACCCCCAGTCGCCGGCGTTCCTGGACGCCTGCGACGAATTGGGGCTGTTGGTGTGGGAGGAGTCGCCGGGGTGGGACTACATCGGCGATGACGCGTGGCGGGAGCAGGTGGTGCGCAACGTCGAAGACATGGTCCGGCGGGACCGCAACCGGCCCTCGGTGATCATCTGGGGGACCCGGCTGAACGAGACCGAGAACGACGTGGAGCTGTACGCGCGGACCCGGTCCGCGGCCGTCCGGCTGGACGGCACGCGCGCGACGACGGGAGCGGTGAACAGCGCCATCGTCACCCGAGGTCCGGCGATCCCCGCCGAGTTCCGGGATCCGTTCCGCACCAGTCCGCGGGTGCAGGACGTGTTCGCCTACAACGACTACCTGGTGCCCAAGCGCGGCGCGTTGCCCTCGCTGCGCCCGCCTCGCACGAACCTGCCGTACCTGATCAGCGAGGCGGTCGGGGTGGTCGTCGGTCCGTCCACGTTCCGCCGCACCGACAGCGTGCGGGTGCAGGCCCGCCAGTCGCTGATGCACGCGGCCGTGCACGACAGGGGGCTGTCGGACGCGCGGTACTGCGGAGTGCTGGGGTGGTGCGGCATCGACTACCCGTCGGGACACGGCGAGGCCGTCAACGGCGTGAAGTCGCCGGGCGTGCTCGACCTGTTCCGGGAGGCCAAGCTCGGCGCGGGCTTCTACCGGGCGCAGGTCGATCCGGCGAGGCGACTGGTGATCGAGCCCGCGTTCTACTGGAGCCGGGACACGGTGCCCGGCCGTTCCGCGGTGATCTGGTCGAACTGCGAGCAACTGGACGTCTACGTCGACGGCCGCCCGGTCGGTCCGGCGCGGCAGGACCGCCAGCGGTTCCCGCACCTGCCGCATCCGCCGTTCCTCGTGGACCTGCCGCGCGTCTCGGGAGATCTGCGCATCGACGGCCGGATCGGGGGAGAGGTGGCCTACTCCCGGTGGTTCTCGGCGGATCGCAGCCGGGACCGGTTGTCCCTGCTGGCCGACGACAGCGAACTGCGGGCCGACGGGGTGGACGCGACGCGGGTCGCGGTGTCGGTGGTGGACTGGTTCGGCGCCCGGCGGGGCTTCGCGCGGGGGGCCGTGTCGTGGTCGATCACCGGGCCGGGTGATCTCGTCGGCGACAACCCGCTGGACCTGGACGGGAACGCGGGCGTGGGCGCGGTGTGGATCCGGACCCGGCGGGATGCGCCGGGGCGCATCGTGGTGCGGGCCAGCCATCCCCGCCTCCCGGACGCTTCCGTCGCCGTCGTCGCCCTCTGACGGACGCAGCCCGTGCCGGCTGCCGGAAAGCGGTCCGGCGGTCAGTGCCTGTCTTTGAACCTGCTCCCGGAAGGGGTGTGGCAAGCGGCGTGAGTCGCTTTCTCTTTCGGTGAGTGGTCTCGCAACCGGCACCGCCTCGCACAACGAGTTCAGTTCAAAGACAGGCTCCGAGGTTCCGCGCCTCGCGCTGTCCGGCGGGGCCGGACAGGGCGGTCAGGTGGCGACGCCGCACCGTCGGATCGCCAGGAGCGCGTAGGCGCGGGCGGCCCGTTCCAGTTCGGCGACCGGCACGTGCTCGTCGTGCGCGTGCGCGTACCGGACGTCACCCGGGCCGTACTGCAGCGTCGGGATCCCGGCGGCGGCGTACTGCCGCAGGTCGGTGCCGTACGGGGCGCCGACCGGTGCCGGGCGGTCGGCACCGGTGTCGGCCACCGCGTCCTGCATCTCGGCGAGCAGCGGGTGCCCTGCGGGCAGCCGCCCGCTGGCGAACACGCCGCCCGGCCAGCTGACGCGGACCGGGTGGTCGGACAGCCACGGGTCCGCGCGGCAGGCCCGGTCGATCGCGGCGGCGAACTCCGCCTTCGCGGCGTCGACTGGCTCGTCGAGCCGCACGCCGTACCGGCCTTCGGCGATCGCCAGGTCGGGAACCGTGCTGGCCCAGTCGCCGGCGCGCGCCAGCCCGATCGACAGCGGGTACGGCACTTCCAGGTGGGCGACCAGCGGGTCGGGGTCCGCGTTGCGCTCGGCCTCCAGTTCGCGGAGCGCGGGCAGCAGCGCGGCGAGCTTGTCGAGGGCGCTGACGCCCCGGTACCGGGTCGACCCGTGGGTGCCCTGACCGGTGATCTCCAGGCGGAAGGTCAGCGATCCGCCGTTCGCGGCGACGATCGTTCCCGAGCTGGGTTCGGCCAGCACGCACGCCGCGCCGCGGTGCCCGCGCCGCAGCGTCGCGTACGCGCCGAGTCCGCCGTCCTCTTCGCCGACCACCGGGTGCACGGCGAGCGGACGTGCCGGTTCGATGCCCGCGGTGCGCAGGGCGCGCAGCGCGCCGAAGATCGCGGCGACGCCGCCCTTCATGTCGCAGGTCCCGCGTCCGGCGGCGATTCCGTCGTGGACGCGCAGCGCGTAGGGGTCGCGGTCGGGCCAGCGGTCCAGGTCGCCGGGCGGCACGACGTCGGTGTGCCCGCAGAACACCAGGGCGGGTTCGGCGTCGCCGCCGAGGACCCCGGCGCAGCCGTAGGCGAGGTCGCGGTCCGCCTCCTGGCCGGGGAAGTCGTCCTGCGCGGCGAGTTCGGCCACGTCGATGCGCCAGTGGTCGACCCGGAACCCGAGCGAGCCGAGCTGGTCGGCGCACCAGCGCTGGGCGTCGTGCTCGCCGCTGCTGCCGCCGACGCTGGGGATCGCGACGAGTTCGCGCAAATCTTCCAGAATTCCGTTCACGTCCACCGCGTCGAGTGCGCGTCGTTCGAGGTCAGAGAGGGTGCGTGCGTCGTTCACGGTGCGAGTGTGACGTACGCTGCCGAGGCGTTGGCGGCCGCCCACTACCATTCCCGCGTGGCCGAAGGCGACAGGACCGAACCGGATTTCGAGATCGGCAAGGACGGGCTCGGCGGCATCGTCGTCGGAATGGACGGCAGCCCGGCGAGCTTCCACGCCGCGGCGTGGGCGGCCGGCCTGGCGCGGCGGGAACGCGCGCGCCTGGTGCTCGTCTACGTCGAGGCGGTGGGCGGCGTCGCCTATTGGTCGCCGATGGGCGTCGCGGTGGCCAGCGAGGCGGCGGAGAGCCTGGTCGAGGAGCTGAAGAAGGAAGTGGTGTCGCACCTGAAATGGGTGGACATCGACTGGGACTTCGTGCACCACCGGGGTGATCCGGCGGTGGGCCTGGAGCAGGTCGCCGAGCAGTACCGCGCCGATCTCATCGTGGTCGGCCGGTCCCGCCGCCGAGGCGGGCTGCTCGGCACGGTCCCCGCGACCCTCGTGGTCGAAGCGGTCCGCCCCGTCGTGGTCGTCCCCTAGCGGGCGGGGCGCTCGTCGAACGCCGCGCCTGGCGGGCCGTTCCGCCCGTCGGTGCGCGAGGTGGAGCCGCGTCACGACCGGCGCGCTCGGGGACGGGTGCGGAACTAGCATCGCGGCCGAAGAGGACCCGATGCCGAGGAAGGTGTGCCGTGCCGAAGCCCCCGTTGCCCGAGAAGGTCAGCGACCTGCTGGCGAAGCCGAACCCGAGCGTGATCACGACCGTGCGGCAGGACGGTCAGCCGGTGTCGGTGGCCACCTGGTACCTGTGGGAGAACGGCCACGTCCTGGTCAACATGGACGAGGGCCGCAAGCGCCTCGACTACCTGCGGGCGGATCCGCGCGTGACGTTGACGGTCCTCGACGCGGACAACTGGTACACGCACGTGAGCCTGCAGGGCCGGGTGGTGGAACTGCAGGACGATCCCGATCTGACCGACATCGACCGCCTTGCCCGGCACTACACCGGTGAGCAGTACCCGGTGCGGGACCGCCGGCGGGTCAGCGCCTGGATCGAGGTGTCCCGCTGGCACGGCTGGGGCGCCGCGGAGAACAAGGACGTCGAGCACCACTGAGACGTGGTCAGGGCGGCGCTGGTCACGCCGTTGTCCGGCCCGCTGGCCGGGTTCGGCCGGGCCGGCGCCGCCGCGCTCCGGCTCTGGGCGGAGCGCTTCGCCCAGCCCGAACGGGTGTCCCTCGATGTGGTGGACGCGCATCCGGACGTCCGCGCCGCGACCCGGCACGCGGAGGGGTTGGCGCCGGATCTCCTGTTCGGCCCCTACGGCAGTGGGCCGACCACCGGCGCGGCGGCGGCGTCGTCCCGGTTGCTGTGGAACCACGGAGGCGCGCGGGTGTCCCCGCGTCCCGGGCTGGTGAGCGTGCTGGCCCCGGCGCACAGCTATTTCGCGGGTGCCGTCGAGCTGATCAGCCGCAGCTTTCCGCAGGTCGGGGTCGTGGGCGTGGTGAACGCGCGGACGGGGTTCGGTCGCAGCGTCGCGGCGGGTGCGGTGGCCGAAGCCCGGCGGCGGGGTCTCGCCGCGATCGGGGCGGAGCTCCCCACCGAGTTGCCGGACGCCGATGCGTTGCTGGTGGTCGGCCGGTTCGAGGACGAGGTGGCCCTCGCGCGGCGGCTGGACCGGAGCCGGTGGCGCGCGGTCGGGTTCGTCGCCGCCGGGGTGGCGGAGGTGCTCGCCGAGCTGGGGGACGCGCGGGAGGGGCTGCTGGGTCCGGCGCAGTGGCTCCCGGAAGCCGCACCGGAACCGGAGGAGGGCCCCACGGCGGCGGAGTTCGCCGCGGCGTACCGCGCCCGCACCGGGTCGGAGCCGCCGTACCCGGCTGCGCAGGCGTTCGCCGCGGGGGTCATCGCGTTGCGCTGCCTGCGCGAGGCGGGAACCGCCGACGACGCGGCGGTGTTCGACGCGGCCCGCCGGCTCGGCATCACGACGCTGTTCGGCCGGTTCCGCATCGACGACTCCGGGCGGCAGGTGGGCCACCGGGTGTTGACGGTGCAGTGGCAGGACGGCCGGCGGGTGGTGGTGTGGCCACCGGAGCGGGCCGCCGCTCCACTCCGGTGACCTCACGCCCACCGCACGTGGCGCGAGCAGCCTCCCGCCTCGTCGGTGCCGCGTGCGACGCTGACCGGATGACGAGCGTGGTGGGCGAGGATTTCCGGGACGCGGTGCTGGCGGGCCAGGAGTGGGAGGGACGCGAGTTCGAGGGGTGCGACTTCACCGATGCCGACCTCACCGGCCTGCGCACCCGCAACTGCGTGTTCACCGACTGCGTCTTCGTCGGCGCCGACCTCAACGAGTCCCGGCACCGCGCGACGGCGTTCCGGTCCTGCCGGTTCGAGCGCACCGTGCTCGGGAAGTCCATTGTGGAGGGTTGTAGTCTGCTCGGGTCGACGTTCCTGGACTGCCGCCTGCGGTCGCTGACCCTCCGCGAGACGGACCTGACGCTGGTGGGCATGGGCGGCGCCGACCTGCGCGGGCTGGACCTGCGGGGCCTCCGCTTCCGCGAGGCCAACCTCGGCGAGTGCGACATGCGGCGCTGCGACCTGCGCGAAGCCGACCTCACCGGTGCCCGCCTGCTGCGCACCCGCTTCGCCGAGGCCGACCTGCGCGACGCCCGGCTCGACGCGGACGGCCTGGCCCAGGCGAACCTGCGCGGCGCCCGTGTCGACACCCTGACGGCGCTGGCGTTCGCCGCGGCCTGCGGTCTGCACGTCGACTGACGATCGACACCGTCGGTGTCCGCAATGGACGGTGGAAGTCGTTCCGGGGCAACCGTTCCTGTATCGTCCACTTAGGACATGCTGCGGGGCGGGTGGGACGCGCGAAGGGCGCCCCCGACCAGGTCGGAGGCGCCCTTCGGGGTTTCGCGCTCACTCCATCGGCGGGCGCTCGGAGTTGGGGACCTCGACGAGCGTGCCGTCCGCGAGGAGGTCGGCGACCGAACCGGGCATGACGTAGGCCGTGCCGCCGCCCGGCTGCTCGAACCACGGCACCGCCGTGCCCCGCAGCGCCTGGACCGGGCGCTGCACGCGGAAGGCGAAGTACGAGCGGTTCGCCCACTGCGGCGGCAGCGAGCGGTTGCTGTACGGCGTCCGCATCGCGTAGAGCACGTTGCCGCCGTGCTCGCCGAAGCGGTCCAGTTCGGTGCCGGGCTGGAGCATGACGATCCGCCGGTCCCGGTACAGCGTCAGCGGCGGTTCACCGCTGAGCGGCTGGATCTGCGCCGCTCCTTGCGGAGGCTGCTGCTGAGGCGCCGCTGCCTGCGGTGCTCCGCCCTGCGGCGGTCGCGGCGGGGCGGGCGGCACCGGGCCGCCCTGGCGGTGCGGTCCGGGCATACCGGGTCCGCCCGGCCCGGGCCGGCGCTCCGCGCCACCGGCCGGCCCCTGACCCGGCCCTCCCGGAGGCGGCGGGATCGCGCCGTCCGGGCGCGGCTGCCGCTTCGGGCGGCGGCGGCGGCGCTGGGCCCGCCCGCCGCGGGCGGGTTCGGGCCCGCCGCCGGTCGCGGCGGCTGGGCGGGCTGACCGGTGGGCGGCGACGGCGGCCCCGCCGGAGGCGCGGGCCGGTCGAGGCGCGGCGCGGGCTGCATCCGCGTGGCCTCCTCACCGGGTGCCTCGGAAGCGGGTTCCGGCGGCGTGGCCGGGGCGTCCTGGTTCGCGGTGAACAGCGGGTTGCCGCCCTGCGGGGGTTCCGACGGCTGCGGAGCCTGCCGCTGCGGAAGCTCGGACGCGTCGCGTTGGGGCAGGTCGGGCACCTCGCGCTGCGGCAGGTCGGACGCCTCCCGCCGGGGAAGCTCGGGAGCCTCGCGCTGGGGCGGCTCGGCTGCTTCGGCCGCGGATCCGGGGGCCGGTTCCGCGGGCTCCTCGGCCAGCGGTTCGGGCTGGGAGCCGGACGGCTCCTCGTCCTCCGGCTCGGCCGGGCGCGCCGGTTCGGCCTGCTGCGGTGCCGGGCCGGAAGCGGGCTCGGTGGCCGGGCGGTCCAGCAGGAGGCTGCCGAGCAGGAAGGCGGCCGCCTGCTCGACCCGCTCGAACCGGACGTCGCCGCCGTTGCCGGTGACGATCCAGTCCGGACCCTCCTGGATGAGGCAGCGGGCGTCGACGCTGTGGCTGCCGATCCGGTAGGCCGCGCTGTCCACCCGGTGCTCGGTGAGCCGGTCGTGCAGCCTGCCGAGCACGTCGTGCGTCTCGGACTCCGCCGCGTCCTCGGTGTCCTCGTGCTCCGGGGCTTCCCGGGGCTCCGGCTCGGCAGGCTCGTCCTCGACCTCGTCGGCGGTGTAGCGGGGGAGGTCGTCGACCGCGGGCGCCTCGGCCGCGACGGCGTCCTCCGCGTCGTTCGGCTCGTGGCCGGGCTGGTCCACCAGCTCGCCGCGGGCCGCCTCCAGGGTCGCGTCGTCCACCTCGGGGAGGGCGAAGCCGCGGGCGCGGACGTGCTCGACCAGCCCCGCCTCGGGCGGCACGCCGTACTGCGCCAGGTAGTAGGCCACCGCGCCGCGCCACAGCCACGTGCCGTCGGTGTGCCAGGAGCCCGGGACGACGGCGGGCTGGTCAGGGGAGAGCTGGTCCTCCTCGTCGTCCCGCGAGGCCAGCACCACGGGTGCGTTCTCCAGGTACTGGCGCAGCGCCGCGACGTCCTCGGCGGGAACCGGCTCGCGGTCGTTGACGAGCGGGCGGCCCTGCTCGTCGAAGTCGTCGAAGACCCCGGCGATCCGGAAGCTCCCCGGCTCGGCCGGGGCGCGGGTGAAGTCGGCGTCGCGGGAGAAGTCGTGTTCGGCGGTCGCGCCGGGGTCGACCGGCGACTCGGCGGGTTCCGGCGGCAGCGCGGGTTCCGCGGGTTCGGCCGCCAGGGAGGACTCCGACGGCAGCACCGGTTCGGGCGGCAGCGCGGGATCGGGCGGCAGGGCGGGTTCCGGGGGCAGCGCGGGTTCGGGTGCGGCGTCGGCCGGGGCCTGGTCGCCGCCGTCGACCTTCTCCCGCAGCCAGTCCGGGACGTTCTCGTCCGAACGCGGGTAGCGGCGCAGCTCGTCGACGTACGCGGCGCGCGGCAGCGGACGCTGCCAGCGCGGCTCGGTGTCGAAGTTGATGTCGATGCGGTAGGCCGACGGGCGCTCCACCACGTAGAGCGCGCTCAGCCAGGTGCCCACGTCGGGCCGGTACATGCCCTCGCGGAGCCGCTCGAAGATCTCCTGCAGGTCGGCGGGCGGCTCCCACGGGTGCGTGCCGCCCTCCTGCGTGATGACCTCACCCAGCAGGTCGTGGTACTCCCCGGTGGCGCGGTACTCCACCGTGATCTCCTGCCAGTCCTCGGGCGCGGCCTGCAACAGGAGGACCCCGATCCTGCGGGCTATCTGCTCCTGCTCCTCCGGACTGATCGCTGTCGGACGCGACATGGGTGACATCCTCCCCCTCTCGACGCGGCGCACCGACCCCACCCCGCCCGAGACGCTACTCGAAGCGGGCGACCGCGTGGGTGCGGTGTGCGAGTTCAATGTCGTTGGTCCAGTACACGAGGCTGCTTCAAGATCATTTGCCGCACGGCGGGTTTTTCGTCGCGGAAAGCCTGCCGCTCGCGCTTCCGGAAGAACATCACACCACCAGGTGGGATCGGATCGGGGGCGGCGCTTTTCCGGTGCGTGTCACCTCGTGTGCGCTGAGCGAAATGCGGTGGCGGTACGGGCGTCCCAGAACGCAGAGTGGTCGGCGTGCTGCGCCCCTACCGGTTGCTCGCCTCCGTCCCGCACGCCCCGGCCCTGATGTGCTTCAGCTTGCTCGGTCGCCTGCACATGCCCGCGGTTCCGCTGACGCTGACGTTCCTGTGCGTCGACTGGACCGGGTCGTACGCGCTCAGCGGCGTGCTGGGCGCGGCGATGACCCTGGCCCAGGCGGTCGCCGGACCGCTGCGCGGCCGGGCGGCCGACCGCAGTTCGGCGCCGAAGCTGCTGGTGCTGACCGGGCTGACCTACGGGCTGGGGATGGCGGGCATCGTGCTGCTGACCCGCTGGGTGGACGCCCGGCTGTGGTGGCTCGGGCTGCCCGTGGCCGCCGTGACCGGGCTCTGCCAGCCGCCGGTCACGCAGATCGGACGCGCGGTGTGGCCGCGGCTGGCCGACGGTCCCGCGCGGGAGGCCGCCTACGCCGTCGAGGCCACGCTGCAGGAGCTGCTGTTCGTGGTGACGCCGGTGCTCGCGGCGTTCGCGGTCGCCTACGCGGGCCCGGTGACCGCGACGCTGCTGTGCGCGTCGTGGGCGGTGTGCGGACCGGCGCTGTTCGCCCTGGCGCTGCGGCGGGCCGGGATCGGCCGCCTGCACGAGGACGCGGGGAGCCCCGGCGGGGCACCGCTGCTGCGGGTGCCGGGTTTCGCCTCGCTGATGGTGTTCAGCGGACTCGTCGTCGGCGGGCTGATCTCCACGGACCTCCTGCTCGTCGGCTGGGCCCGGGACCGCGGCACGCCGGAGCTGGCCGGGGTGCTGTCGTCGGTGTGGGCCGTGGGGTCGCTGCTGGGGGGCTTGCTGCTGGGCGGCAGGTCGGGGCGGCCCCGGCTGTGGCTGCGCGCGCTGTGCGCGTCGGCCGGGCTGTTCGCGCTGGTCCCGGCGCTGCCGCCGGTCGCCGATCCGGCGGTGCCGTGGCTGGTCGCGGCGATCCTGCTGGTCGGCGGCTCTGCCGTGGCGCCGACGCTGGCCGCCGGGATCAGCCGGGTCGGCGACCTGGCGCCCGACAGGCGGCGCAGTGAGGCGTTCGGCTGGTTCGTCAGCGCCACGACGCTGGGCGGCGCGGTCGCCTCGCCGCTCGCCGGGTGGATGCTCGACCACGCGGGCCCCGCCGCGGCCGCCGGCAGCGCGGCCGTGATGGTGCTGGTCGCGGCCGGACTTGTCGCACGTCACAGTGCTCGGGCATCGCGCGGCGCGGACCGCGGAGCGCAGACTGCCGTCACGTGACGGTGACGCGGGAGCGGACGGGCGTTCAGCCGAGCAAGGGCCAGCGCGCCCTCGGGATGGCCGGGGCGGCTCTGGTCGGGGTGTTGCTCGCGCTGCAGTCGCGGCTCAACGGCGCGCTCGGCGCGCGGCTGGACGACGGTCTGGCCGCCGGGGTGATCTCCTTCGGCGGCGGGTTCGTGGTGCTCGCCGTGTGCACCGCGGCGATCCCCAGCGCGCGGCGCGGTGTCGCCCTGCTGGTGACCGAGGTGCGCGGCCCGGACGGACTGCGGGCGTGGCAGTGCCTCGGCGGCGTCTGCGGCGGGTACCTGGTGTTCAGCCAGGGCATGGCGGCCTCCGCGTTGGGCGTCGCGCTGTTCACCGTCGCGGTGGTGGCCGGGCAGGTCAGCAGCGGGCTCGTCGTCGACCGCTTCGGGCTCGGGCCCGGCGGACCGCAGCGCGTGACCGTCGCCCGCATGGCGGGCGCCGCGTTGGCCGTCGTGGCGGTCGTGCTGTCGGTGTCCGCGCAGCTCGGCGGCGTGCACGGCAGCTGGCTGGTGGTGCTCCCGGCGCTGGCGGGCATCGGGCTCGGCTGGCAGGCGGCGGTGAACGGACGGGTCAAGCAGGTGGCCGGTTCGGCGGTCACCGCGGCCACCCTGAACTTCGCCGTCGGCACGCTCTCGCTGGGGCTGGCGTTCGTGCTGGAACTGCTGGTGCGCGGTGCGCCGCGCGCGTTCCCACCGCAACCCTGGCTGTACGTGGGCGGACTGCTCGGCATCTTCGTGATCGGCGGGTCGGTGGCGCTGGTGCGCTACACCGGCGTCCTGCTGCTCAGCCTGGGCATGATCGCCGGGCAGCTGGTCGGGGCGCTGCTGCTGGACGTGTTCGGTCCCGGCGTCGCGACGTCCACAGTGGTCGGCGTGCTGCTCACGCTCGTCGCCGTCGGCGTCGCCGCATTGCCGGACCGGGCGGGACGGGCGGCGCGCGGTCTGCCACGATGAACAGCCGTGAGCGCGACGATTCTCGACGGCAAGGCCACCAAGGACGCGATCTACGAGGAGCTGCGGCCGCGGGTCGCCCGGCTCGCCGAACAGGGCCACGCCCCGGGGCTGGCGACGGTGCTCGTCGGCGACGACCCGGCGTCGCACTCCTACGTGCGCGGCAAGCACCACGACTGCGCCAAGGTCGGCATCCGCTCGATCCGCAAGGACCTGCCCGCCGACGCCACCCAGGCCGACGTCGAAGCCGTCCTCGACGAGCTCAACGCCGACCCGGCGTGCACCGGCTACATCGTCCAGCTGCCGCTGCCGGAGCACCTCGACGCCGGTTCGCTGCTGGAGCGCATCGCGCCCGAGAAGGACGCCGACGGCCTGCACCCGATCAGCCTCGGGCGGCTGGTGCTCGGTGAGCAGGCGCCGCTGCCGTGCACCCCGCGCGGCATCGTCGAGCTGCTGCGCCGCTACGACGTGCCGCTGGCCGGGGCGCGGGTCGCGGTCGTCGGCCGCGGCATCACCGTCGGGCGGCCGATCGGGCTGCTGCTGACCCGCCGCAGCGAGAACGCCACCGTCACGCTCTGCCACACCGGCACCAAGGACCTCGCCGCCGAGGTCGGTCGCGCCGACGTCGTCATCGCCGCCGCCGGGCGCCCGCACCTGATCACGCCGGACATGGTCCGGCCGGGCGCCGCGGTGCTCGACGTCGGCGTGACGCGGACCGACGGTGGACTGGCCGGGGACGTGCACCCCGACGTCGCCGAGGTCGCCGGGTACCTGTCGCCCAACCCGGGCGGGGTCGGGCCGATGACGCGGGCGATGCTGCTCAGCAACGTCGTCGAGGCCGCCGAGCGCGCCGCGGGCTGAACGTGGAACCGGCGACCGAGCGGAACGGGAGGATCGGCGTGAGCGAGCGGTTCGGCGGCGGGCGGTACTCGGTGCACGTGCCGTTCGGCTCCGTGCTGCTGGTGGTCCTGATCGGTTTCCTGCGCATCGCCATGCAGCACTGGCGCGAGGGGTCGGTGCTGCTCGCGGCGGCGCTGCTGCTCGCCGCGGTGCTGCGCGGCCTGCTGCCGCAGGAACGCGTCGGACTGCTGGCCATCCGCAGCCGTGCCGTGGACATGGTGCTGTACGGGGTGCTCGGGCTGGTCATCCTCGCGGTGGCGGTGACGATCCGCGGCGGGCCGTTCAACTCCTGAGCCGTACGCTGCCCGACGTGCGCATCGATCCCGGTCAGCACCGGGCGGACCAGCCGGTCCGCGCGGGAATTCCCGAGCACGGCAGGATTCCGCGGTACTACGCGGCCAAGATCGAGCTGCTGGCGCTGCTCGACGAGCTCGGGGAGGGCGCGCCGCTGCCGTCCGAGCGGGAGCTCGCCGAGCGGTGCGGGGTGTCCCGGGTGACGCTGCGGCAGGCCGTCACCGAGCTGGTGCTGGAAGGCCGGTTGATCCGCCGCCACGGCAGCAGGACGGTCGTGGCGCCGCCGAAGCTGCTCCAGCCGTTGGCGCTGACCAGCTACACCGAGGGCGTGCGGGCGCAGGGCCGGGAACCCGGGCGCATCGTCGTGACCGTCGAGACGCGGCCCGCCGATGCGCGGCTCGCCGCCGATCTGCGGCTGGAGCCGGGCGAGGACGTGGTGCACCTGGAGCGGGTGCTCCAGGCCGACGGCGAACGGGTCGGCCTGGAGTCCAGTTACCTGTCGAAGGCCCGGTTCCCACGGCTGCTCGACGACTTCGACCCGGCCGGCTCGCTGTACGCCTTCCTGCACGAGGAGCTCGACGTGCGGTTCGGGGAGGCGGAGGAGCGCATCGAGACGGTGCTGGCGACCCCGCGGGAAGCGCTGCTGATCGGCACGAACCCGGCGACGCCGATGATCCTGCTGCACCGGCTCACCTGGACGCCCGATGGCGAGCCGGTCGAGCGCGTCCGCTCCCTGTTCCGCGGCGACCGCTTCACCTTCGTCACCCACCTGCACAGCTGATCCCGGCCCCGGGGACGTGATCAGATCACGAAAAGGTAACTGTTCTAGTCCTTTTGATCGTGTTCACCCGCGGTTCGGATGCGCGGCATCCGCGGCTCACCCGGGAACGTGAGGGTCTGCGGTGTGCGAACACTGATCGTCGGCGGCGGCGTGCTGGGAACCATGCACGCGCTGCGGGCCCTCGAACTGGGGCATGAAGTCGTGCAGGTGGAGCGGGAGCCGGAGGCGCGGGGCGCCTCGGTCCGCAACTTCGGACTGGTGTGGGTCAGCGGTCGGCGACCCGGCCCCGAACTGGAGCTGGCCATGCGGGCGCGGCGCGCGTGGGAGCGCATCGCCGCGGACGTCCCGGACCTCGGGTTCCGGGCGAACGGATCGCTCACCGTGGTCCGCACCGCGGGTGAACTCGCCGCGGCCGAGGACTTCGCGGGTCGCGCCGACGCGGCCGAGCGCGGCGCGGAACTGCTCGGCCCGGCCGAGGTCCGCGCGCTGAACCCCGCGTTGCGCGGTGACCTGCTCGGCGCGCTGTGGTGCGAGCAGGACGCCGCCGTCGAGCCCCGGACGGCCCAACCCGCGCTGCGCGCGCACCTGGCCGCGACCGGCCGCTACACGTGGTCGCCGGGCCGCGAGATCCGCGAGGTCGGACCGGGGTGGGCGCGCGACGACGCCGGGCAGCGGTACGCGGCCGATCTCGTCGTGCTGTGCACCGGTGCGGCGCTCGGCGGCCTGGTGCGCGAACTGCGCCCCGAACTCCCGGTGCGCCGCGTGCGGCTCCAGATGATGCAGACCGAACCGCTCGACGAGCCGCTGCCCACCTCCGTCGCCGACGGCGACAGCATGCGCTACTACCCGGCGTACCGGAGCGCCGCGCTGGACGCGCTCGGCGATGCCGAGCCGCAGCCGCCGGTGGCGGCCGACAACGGCATGCAGCTGCTCGTGGTGCAGCGCCGCGACGGCGGGCTCACGATCGGCGACACCCACGACTACGCCGAGCCGTTCCCCTTCGACGTCCGCGAGGACCCCTACGACCACCTCGCGACCCGCGCCGCCGAGCTGCTCGGCCGCCCGCTGCCGCGGATCAGCCGCCGCTGGGCCGGGGTATACGCGCAGACCCGCGATCCGGAGGTGGTCGTGCACCGCGAGCAGGTGCTGTCCGGCGTGTGGCTGGTGACGGGACCGGGCGGTCGCGGGATGACCTGCTCGCCCGCCATCGCCGAGGACACCTTCCGGGAGGTGCGGGGATGATCGGGTTGGCAGTGCTGGACATGGCGGGCACCACGGTCGCCGACGACGGCCTGGTTCAGCGGGCGTTCGTCGCGGCCGTCCGGGACGTGGGCGCCACCGCCACCGACGACATGCTCGACCACGTGCGCCGCACCATGGGCGAGTCGAAGATCGACGTCTTCCGCGCGCTGCTCGGCGACGAGGAGCGCGCTCGGCGCGCGAACGCCGCCTTCGAGCGGGCCTACGCCGAGCACGTCGGCGACTGCCGCGAGATCGACGGCGCCGCCGAGACGATCCGCCGGTTGCGCGCGAGCGGCGTGCGGGTCGCGCTCACCACCGGCTTCTCCGAACTCACCCAGCGGCAGATCCTCGACATCCTGGGCTGGCAGGACCTCGCCGACCTGGCGTTGACCCCGGCGCAGGCCGGCCGCGGCCGACCCCACCCCGACATGGTGCTGACCGCGCTGCTGCGGCTCGGCATCGACGACGTGCGCCAGGTCGCGGTCGTCGGCGACACCACATCCGACGTGCGGGCCGGGCTGCGCGCCGGAGCGTCCGTGGTGGCCGGGGTGCTGACCGGGGCGCACGGCCGCGACGAACTCGCCGCGGCCGGTGCCACGCACGTCCTCGAATCCGTCCGGGAACTTCCGGACCTGCTGGGAGGTGGTCGACGGTGAAGCGGATCCACTCGGTGCTCGCCGGAATCGCGGCGCTGGCACTGCTGTCGGGGTGCGGCCCGAGCGCCGCGCAGCAGCGATCGGACGAACTCGTCTTCGCCGCGGTCCCCTCCGAGGAGTCGGGAACGCTGCAGCAGGACTTCCAGCCGGTGCTGGACATGCTGGCGAAGGAGACCGGCAGGAAGGTCGTCTTCCAGAAGGCCACCGACTACGCCGCCATCATCGAGGGCCAGCGTGCGGGCAAGATCGACATCGCCAAGTACGGGCCGTTCTCCTACGTCCTGGCCCGCAAGAAGGGGGTCCGCGCGAGCGCCGTGGCCGGGCAGGTCGAGCAGCGCGGCGGCAAACCGGGCTACCAGTCGTACGCGATCACCCGACCGGACAGCGGGATCCGGTCGCTGGCGGACTTCCGCGGCAAGAAGGTGTGCTTCGTCGACCCCACGTCGACGTCCGGCTACCTCTACCCGAAGGCCGCGCTGCTGAGCGCCGGGGTCAACCCGGACACCGGCATCCACCCGGTGTTCGCCGGGGGCCACGACGCCGCGGCGCTGGCCGTCGCGAAGGGCGACTGCGACGCCGGGTTCGCCTACGACACGATGGTCGACCGGCAGCTGGTCGACTCCGGGCAACTCCGGCCGGGGCAGTTGAACGTCCTGTGGCGCTCGGAGGTCATCCCCGGCGACCCGGCGGCGGTGTCCGACGACCTCGACCCGGCGTTGCGGCAGAAGATCTCCGCGGCGCTGCGGGACAAGGCCAACAGCGAGTACCTGCGCTCGCACGGCTTCTGCACGGGTGAGTGCCGCATCGGCGACGTCGGCGGCTACGGGTTCGCCCCCGTCGACGACGCCTTCTACGACGGGGTGCGACGAGTCTGCGACGTGACCGGGGATCGGCAGTGCCAGTGATCAGTTTCGACGCGGTGACCAAGGAATTCGGCGACGTGCGGGCGCTGTCCGACGTCAGCCTCGACGTCCCGGCCGGGCAGGTCGCGGTGCTGCTGGGCCTGTCCGGATCGGGCAAGTCCACGCTGCTGCGGCACGTGGACGGCCTGCACCGGCCGACGTCGGGGACCGTGCGGGTGCTGGACCGCGACGTCGGAGGACTGCGGGGTGCCGAGCTGCGCGAGCTGCGCAGCCGGGTCGGCTTCGTCTTCCAGCAGTTCCACCTCATCGCCTCGCTGACCGTGCTGGAGAACGTGTGCACCGGTGCGCTCGCCGAGCTGCGCGGCCCGCGCCTCGGGCTGCCCAGCTACCCCAAGCGCGTCCGGCACGCCGCGCTCGACCAGCTCGACCGGGTCGGCCTCGCCGACCGCGCGTTGCAGCGCGCGGACACGCTGTCCGGCGGCCAGCAGCAGCGGGTCGCGGTGGCCCGCGCCCTGGTGCAGCGCCCGGAGATCCTGCTGGCCGACGAGCCGGTGGCGTCGCTGGACCCGGACTCGGCGGCGCAGGTGATGGACCTGATCTCGGAGGTCGCCCGGCAGGACGGGCTGACCGTGCTGTGCAGCCTGCACCAGGTCGACCTGGCGTTGAGCTGGGGGCACCGGGTCGTCGGCCTGCGCTCCGGCGCGGTCGTGCTGGACACCCCGGTCGACGGGCTGAGCCGGGACGCTGCGATGTCCATCTACGGCCAGGTCGCCGCGGCGGGTGAGGCGCGATGACCGCGGTGGACTTCGCGCGGCCGCGAACCGCTCCCGCCCGGCGAACCCTGGCCCGCCCCACCCCCGGCGGAGCCGCGGCCTGGCTCGCGGTGCTCGCCCTGCTGGCCGCGGCCACGTGGGCGTTCGTCGACCTGCGGCTCAACGTGGCGACCATTGTGGACGGTGCGGGCAACGCGGTCGACTTCGCGTCCCGCACGCTGCCGCTGGACTTCCCGCCGGTGGGCGAACTGCTGGCGCTGTGCGGGCAGACGCTGGCGATCGTGGTCTGCGCGACGCTGTTCGCCTCGCTGGTCAGCGCCCCGATCGCGGTGCTCGCCGCGCGCGGCACCGCGCTGGGCGCGACGAGCCGGGTCGCGGCGCGGGCGTTGATCGTGGTGGCCCGGGCGGTGCCGGACGTCGTGCTGGCGATCGTGTTCTTCCGGATGTTCGGCTTCGGCGGGCTCACCGGTGTGCTGGCGATGGGGCTGCACTCCGTGGGCATGGTCGGCAAGCTCTACGCCGACGCCGTCGAACAGGTCGATCCCGGCCCGCGCACGGCGATCCGGGCGGCGGGTGGCAGCCGCCTGCAGGAGCTCGTCAGCGGGGTGCTGCCCCAGGTGCTGCCATCGTTCGTGGCGACCTCGCTGCACCGCCTGGACATCAACCTGCGGGTGTCGGTGGTGCTGGGGTTCGTCGGGGTGGGCGGGCTCGGCCAGGCGATCGCCGACGCGCTGCGCACCCTGGACTACCGGCGCGGCATCGCGCTGGCCTCGGTCGTGTTCGCGCTGTGCGTGGTGGTGGAGGTGGTCTCCGGCGCGATCCGCCGCGCGCTGCTCGGCGCGGGCGCCCCGCGGCGGTCCGCCGGGGCGCGCATCAGTCCACCGTGGACGGTCGCGCGGTTGCGCCGCACCGGGTACTGGCTGCTCACCGGCGCGGTGGTCGTCGTGTCGTTCTGGGGCGCGGACGTCTCGGTCGGCCAGCTCGTGCGGGCCGCCCGGGACACCGGTCCGACGCTGGCGCTGTTCTGGCCGCCGGAGACCGGCGGGATCCTGCCGGAGCTGCTCGGCGAACTGCTCGTCACCGTCCGCATCGCGCTCGCCGCGACGCTGCTCGGTGCCGTGCTGTCCTTGCCGCTCGGGGCCCTGGCGGCGGCCAACGTCGCACCGAGGCCCGCAGTGGCGCGGTTCTTCCGCGGGGTGCTGCTGGCGGTGCGCGGGGTGCCGGAACTGGTGCTGGCGATCATCTTCGTGGTGATCACCGGGCTCGGCGCGGTCGCCGGCGCGCTCGCGCTGGGAGTGGGATCGGTGGGGCTGCTCGGCAAGCTCGTCGCCGACTCGCTGGAAGAGGTGGACCGCGGCCGGGAACAGGCGCTGCGCGCCACCGGCGCGTCCCGCCTCCAGGTGTTCTGCGCGGCGACGCTGCCGCAGGCCGCCCCGGCTTTCGTCGCGCACGTGCTCTACCAGCTGGACACCAACATCCGCTCGGCCACGCTGCTGGGACTGGTCGGCGCCGGTGGCATCGGCTACTACCTGCTCAACGCCTCCCGGGTCCTGGAGTTCGGCGTGGTCACCACGGTCCTGCTGCTCACCTTCGCCGCAGTGCTGCTCGTGGAGTTGCTGGCCCTGTGGCTGCGCCACGTCCTGGCCCGGTGAACCGGCCGCGGGTGGTCACTCCCACCAGAACGACCAGGTGCGGCGGCCGCGGATCTCCTGGGCGTAGGCGGCGATGCTGCCGGTCTCCTGCAGGATCCGGTCCGGGCAGAACGTCCAGTGCTCCGCGGCGACCGCCGCCGCGTGGTCCGGGTCCTGCGGCGGCGCCGACACGCTCAGGTCCAGGCGGTCCGGGCCCAGCCGCAGCAGGCGGGCGCCGAAGCGGTCCTCCCAGCTGCGGGCCATCGCCGACAGCCCGGCCGTCCGGGAGACGTGGTTGGCCGCGCCCGACCAGCCGAGCACCGTCAGCACGTCGGCCCCCCGCCGCACCGGCACCAGCGCCAGCCGGGTCTCGTCGTCGATGAACCGGGGGAGCTGCTGGTTGGCCAGGATGTCCGGGTCGGCCAGCAGGTTGCCCGCCGGGGCCGGACCCGGGCAGTCGTAGTCGAACGGCGCCAGCACCTCCCGGTCGTAGGCGGGGCCGAGGTCGTCGTCGGCCTGCACCAGGCCGTCCCAGATCCGGGCCATGACGTCGACCAGCCGCCAGCGGTCGATGTGCTCCAGCGGTTCCGGCGGCACCACGCCGACCGTGCACCGCTCCCCGTAGACCTCGTTGCCGTCGCACAGCAGCAGCGGCCACAGCCCGCTGGTCCGGTGTTCCGCCCGCAGCGCCGCCACCAGCTGCGGCGACGGTGGTTCGTCGCTGATCCAGCACAGCGGCGCGGGATCGCCCGCGACCGCCGTCTGCTCGGTCAGGACCTCTCCGGACGGCAGCGGGACCGACACCTCCGCGCCGAAGACGGTGGCCGGTGCCTCCGCTCGCCCGTCGTCTCGCAACACTTCACCCGCCTCCTCGCCGAGCCTCATCGCGGACCACCTTAAGGATCATCGACGGCGCGTGCGCGGGTGGTCCGGCCAGTCGGCCGGGTGTCCACTGTGTACGGGCCCCGGACAGCGCGGCGCCGAGCACGACTGGTGCGTCGTGCTCGGCGCCGGCGGCGGGTCCCACCCGCCGGGGAGGTCAGTCCCCCTGCCGCGGTTGCGGGGTCTCGACCACGCAGTCACTACCGGGGAAGACCAGGCGTTCGTGGCCGCCCTTGAAGCGGACCAGGTAGGGCGGTGCACCGTCCGGCCCGCGCACTTCCACGATCTCGCCGATCTGGTCGGCCTCGTCCACGTGCTTGCTGTGCACGTGGAGGTTGTCACCCACGGTTGCCTTCATCGCCCAATCACCTCCGCAGCCCCAGCCTAAGTGACGCCGGACACATCCCGCAGCGCCTGCGGTCCCGGCGTCAGCGCCCGTCGTGGCCGAGTTGGGAGCACCTGGTGGTGACCTGCTGGTACCGGTCCAGCTGGGCGGCGGTCCACTCGCCGCTGCTGTCCAGGGTGACCTCGCCGGAGGCGACGCGTGCCACGGAGTCGCGCACATCCGCGAGGTTCTCGCGCAGCACCGGGTCGGTGGTGTGCTCGACGAGGTCGTCGAGTTCGGCCGTCCTGGTCCGGGCGTCCGCCCTGGCCTGCCGCGGGTCGGCGAAGTTGGGCATGAAGCTGGCGGCGTTGATCGCCCGCTGGCACGCCTCGGCGGCGTCCAGCGCTCCGCGGACTCCGGCGGGCCGCTCCTGCGCGGCCTGCCCGGTCTCCTGGAGGCCACCGCACGCGGCGGCGCCGACCAGCAGGAGCAGCACCGGCGCCAACTGCTTGGGGACTCGCACGACTTCCCTCCGGGGGCACTCGGGGCGGCGCCGCGGTGGCCGCCACCCGTGCACCTTATCGACCTCGGAGGGCGCAATGGTCGTTTTGTCGCTTCAGCCGGTGTTGATCCAGGACATCACGTCCGGCGGCAGGTTCAGCTCACCGAGCCACGGGGCCGCGCCGATCCGGTAGAGCACCACCGCGCTCAGCGCGGTCGCGACGAGCGTGAGGCCGGGACCGACGATCGCCATCTCGAACTTGCCGCCGGTGCTCATCCGCATGGACTTCGGCGGGGCCACCGCGTACCAGGTCCGTCCGGCGATCGGCAGCGGCCACAGCATCGGGCAGCCGTGCTCGGTGATCGCGTCGCCGATGAAGTGGGCGACGCAGCCGATCATCACCGCGACCCCGAACGCCGCCGCGTTCGTCGGCTGGTCACCGGACCACGCCCAGCAGGCCGCGGTGAGCAGCAGCGAGGCCGCCGCGATCAGGATGGCGTCCTTGCTCGACGACCAGGTGTGCATGATGCCGCGCACCGCCAGACCGGCGAAGAAGAACATCAGGATCCCGAGCGCGGTGCCGTTGCTGGTCTGCACGATCGCCGTGGTGATCAGCCCGGCGAGCACGGCGAAGACCAGGGTGTGCGTGAAGCCGCGGTGCGTGCCCGCCCGGTTGCCGTCCTTCTTGGTGTGCGTGAGCCGGTACAGGAACCCGCTGAAGCCGCTGATGGCCGCCGAAGCGCCGCGCGAGATGCCGCCGAAGGTGTTGGCCACGGTGGCCTTGGGGTGGTCGATGTCGGGCAGCAGCGCGGCCCCGGACGCGAGGGTGGCGCCGACCACCCACGTCTTCGGGGATAATTGCCCTATCGCGTGCGTGCCGGCGAACGCCGTCACGGCCGCCCAGGCGGCCAGCCCGCTGATCGCGTGTGTCGGTCCCGTCGCCACGACGCCCCTCCCAAGATCGCTCGTCCCGGGGCCGAGCCTAGAAGACGATCGCGGCCACGTGTCGCGCGTCGGCGAGGGTGGTGGGACCACCCGGGCGCCGGGCACAATCAGGGCCGTTAGCAGTACGCTTGTACCGCTTGCATTCTCGCGAGAGGAGCACCCCGCCACATGAGCAAGATCAAGGTCCAGGGCACCGTAGCCGAGCTCGACGGCGACGAGATGACCCGGATCATCTGGTCCTTCATCAAGGACAAGCTGATCCACCCGTATCTGGACATCAACCTCGACTACTACGACCTCGGCATCCAGCACCGGGACGCCACCGACGACCAGGTCACGGTCGACGCCGCCAACGCCATCGCCAAGCACGGCGTCGGCGTGAAGTGCGCCACCATCACCCCGGACGAGGCCCGGGTGGAGGAGTTCGACCTGAAGAAGATGTGGCGGAGCCCCAACGGGACCATCCGCAACATCCTCGGCGGTGTCATCTTCCGCGAGCCGATCGTCATCTCCAACATCCCGCGGTACGTGCCGGGCTGGACCAAGCCGATCGTCATCGGCCGCCACGCCCACGGCGACCAGTACAAGGCCACCGACTTCAAGGTCCCGGGCCCGGGCACGGTGACCGTCACCTACACGCCCGAGGACGGCGGCGAGCCGATCGAGTTCGAGGTCGCCAAGTTCCCGGAGCAGGGCGGCGTCGCGATGGCCATGTACAACTACCGCCGCTCCATCGAGGAGTTCGCCCGCGCGTCCTTCCGCTACGGCCTGGAGCGCGGCTACCCGGTGTACATGTCCACCAAGAACACGATCCTCAAGTCCTACGACGGCATGTTCAAGGACGTGTTCCAGGAGGTCTTCGACGCCGAGTTCAAGGCCGACTTCGAGGCCAAGGGTCTAACCTACGAGCACCGGCTGATCGACGACATGGTCGCCAGCGCCCTGAAGTGGGAGGGCGGCTACGTCTGGGCCTGCAAGAACTACGACGGTGACGTGCAGTCCGACACCGTCGCGCAGGGCTTCGGCTCGCTGGGCCTGATGACCTCGGTGCTGATGACCGAGGACGGCAAGGTGGAGGCCGAGGCCGCGCACGGCACGGTCACCCGCCACTACCGCCAGCACCAGCAGGGCAAGCCGACCTCGACCAACCCGATCGCGTCGATCTTCGCCTGGACCCGCGGTCTGGCGCACCGGGGCAAGCTGGACTCCACCCCGGACGTCGTGGGCTTCGCCCAGACCCTGGAGCAGGTCGTCATCGAGACCGTCGAGAGCGGCCGGATGACCAAGGACCTCGCGCTGCTGGTCGGCGGCGACCAGGGCTACCAGACCACCGAGGAGTTCCTGGCGACCCTGGACGAGAACCTGCAGAAGAAGATGGCCAACCGCTGATCTTCCCCGCAGCCCGACGCCGCTCCCGCCTCGCGGGGGCGGCGTCGTCGTGTTCGAGGCGGGTGGTGGCCGGGTGACGCCGTGTGGCAGTGGCGCGGCGCGCCTCCGTGGGGGGTGGTGGCCGGGTGACGCCGTGTGGCAGTGGCGCGGCGCGCCTCCATGGGGGGTGGTGGCCGGGTGACGCCGTGTGGCAGTGGCGCGGCGCGCCTCCGTGGGGGTGGTGGCCGGGTGACGCCGTGTGGCAGTGGCGCGGCGCGCCTCCGTGGGGGGTGGTGGCCGGGTGACGCCGTGTGGCAGTGGCGCGGCGCGCCTCCGTGGGGGGTGGTGGCCGGGTGACGCCGTGTGGCAGTGGCGCGGCGCGCCTCCATGGGGGGGTGGTGGCCGGGTGACGGGAGGGCACTCAAGCCGCTGAACCGCCTCGTGCGTCCAGGTGCTCCGGCTGTCGCACCCCGGCGGGGTCTCCTATAGGTGGGACGACCGGAACCCGTCCCACCGGGAGGACCGCCGTGTTCGGACTGCCGATCACCCGCACCCTGCTATTCGTCGGCGCCGCCGCCGCGGGGGCGCTCTACCTCGCCGGCCACCACCACCCGCCCGGGGCGCCCGAGCGGCCCCACCCGTGCACGTTCACCGTCACCGCCGACGTGCTCAACGTCCGCAGCGGCCCGGGGGAGTCGCAGCGCCGCGTCGACACCCTCCAGCAGGGCCAGGAGGTCACCGCGACGCCGACCGTCACCTCCGGTTTCCGCGACCTCGGCGCGGGCCGCTGGGCGGCCCAGCAGTTCCTGGCGCCGAAGCCGGGCAGCACCTGTTGATCTACGCCGGGGGTGGGTGCCGGCCCGCCTCAGCCGCTCCGGTATGCTCATGGCACACGCGGTCGAACCGCGGAGAGCGCGATTAGCTCAGTGGGAGAGCGCTACCTTGACACGGTAGAGGTCGCTGGTTCAATCCCAGCATCGCGCACCAGTGTTTTCGCAGGTCAAAGCCCCTGCTGACGATCTTCGTCGGCGGGGGGTTTCTGCTTTGTGGGAGCATTTTGGGAGCAGTTGATCTTGGCTTACCTGATTTCCACGAAATGGGGTCAAACGGTGGTGGCCGTGCCTGCGTGCTGCCCATCGCGGCTGCCGCGGTCGATCTCGTCTTGACGCACCCAGTCGGATCGTCTGCGCCGAGGGCTCGAACTCACCAGCCAAGTCCTCCGGCGACCGCCCCGCGTGCACCAGCTCGACCATCTGCCGGCGGAACCTATGCGGGTAGTTGCTCGGCAGGATGGACTCCGTCCCGGGACCAAGTGCCCCAAGAGATCAGGTGTCCACCAAACCGGGTCAACTCCACTGCGGTGACCTGGCATTTGGGCGAAGCCTCCGCGTAACGGATCGAACGAGCTGGCGCACTGGAGGGGGAGTGTGCTCGTAGCTCGTCCAGCCACACGGGTGTTTGGCACCCCTTCACCTGATCAGCAGTAGGTTGTCGGAGGGCATCAGTAGAGTTGCCAGGTCAACGCTGTCAGCGAGGGATGTACGGATGAACGAGCTCGTCACCAACCAACCACCGGCTACGGCTACAGACAGTGATAAGTCTGATGCTGACGACATCCTGGAGGCGCTCGGCGAGGACGAGATCGTTGACTACATCACCGGCGACGCCGTCAAGGAGACCGAGAAGGAGAAGGTCCGCCAGCGGATCGTACGAGGGTTGCTGCACGAGTACGGCATCCCGGTAGAGCACATGGCCAGCGATTTTCCTGTGGTCGTGGGCACAAGCAGTGGGCGCAGGCGCACCAAGAAAGCTGATATCGCGATCTTCGATTCCGATGAACACACCCAGGACAACCTGCGGCGGGTGGTCATCTGCAAGCCCGAACCGAAAAACGGGAGCAAGGTGACCAAGATCCGCACATACGAGCAGGCGACCAAGGAACTCGACGAGCTCAAAGAGCTGATGGGCGACGAGGATGCGCCCGAGCTGAAGTATGGGTTGTGGACCAACGGGATTGATCTATTCTACCTGCACAAGGAGATCGGGCGATGGGGCGCGACCTTCGAACCACGCGCAGACTGGCCGCAAGGCAGCGAGTCGTTGGGCAGCCGCAGCGTGGCCTCGCACGCCCGTTTGCGCCGTGGCGAGCCGGGGATGCTGCGCACCGCGTTTCGCCGGTGCCACAACTACATTCACGGCAACGAAGGCTTGCCCAAAGACGCGGCGTTCTGGCAGTTCATGTACCTGCTGTACGCCAAGATCCACGACGAGCAGGTCAACCGCAACGGCGGCGCCCAGTTCTACGCCGCCTTCGACGAACCGTTCACCGACGAAGGCCGAGGCCGAATTCGCGAGCGGATCGAGCGGCTGTTCACTCAGGTTAAAGATAAATACCCGCTGTTCAGCGCGCGGGATGAGATCACGCTGTCTGACCGGGCCCTCGCGTTCATCGTAGGGCAGCTCGCCCCGTACAACCTTGCGGACACCGAGATCGACGCCAAGGGAGCGGCTTATCAGGAACTGGTGGGCAACAATCTACGTGGCGATCGGGGCCAGTACTTCACCCCGGTGCGGGCGGTAAGGTTGATGGTTGACATCCTCGCTCCCAAGGAGCACGAGCGGGTGTTGGACCCGGCCTGCGGCACCGGCGGATTCCTGCGCGAAACCCTCGCCGCGCTATTGAAGCGGTGGCGCGAGGATGAGGCCACGGTCGATCTCGACCATGACGAGCAGCGCGAACAGCACCGGCAACGACTCAAGAAGTTTGTGCAGAACAACCTCTTCGGTGCAGACTTCGACCCCTTTCTGGTGCGCGCCACCAGCCTCAATCTGATGACAGTCGCCGGAGTACAAGGCAACGTCTACTACATGAACTCGTTAGCCTTTCCGGACGGAACGCTACCCGGCGCGGAGCCAGCACGGGCAGATATCCCGCTCGGCAGCATCGACGTGCTGATGACCAATCCACCCTTCGGCTCCGACATCAAGATCACCGACGAGGATGTACTGGACCGCTACCGCGACGGAGTGGCGCAGTCGTGGACCCGCAGCAAGGAGACCGGGCTACCAGTTGCGAGCAACAACCCCGTGACGGCGATGTCGCCAGAGGAGCTTTTTATTCAGCGGGCTGTGCAGTGGGTCAAGCCGGGCGGGCGGATCGGCATCGTGCTGCCGAACGGGATCCTGTCCAACCCAGGGCCGTCGGCCGAGTCCATTCGGCGCTGGATCCTGCAGAACTGCTGGGTACTGGCCAGCGTAGAACTGCCGGTAGAGGCGTTCATCCACGAGGCTGGCGTCAACATCCTCACCACCCTTCTGTTCCTGAAGAAGAAGACCGACGAGGAACGGATCGCCGCAACCATGGGGGTTCAGGAGGACTATCCGGTATTCATGGCCGTCGCCGAAAAGGTCGGCGTCGACCGCCGCGGTAATACCGTCTACAAGCGGCACCCAGACGGCGAGATCGTGCTCGACTACGAAACCAAGATCGAAACGTTCCGAATTGGCGGACAGCAACGGCAGCGCATCCTGCACCGCACCATCAAGGTCATCGATGATGACCTCCCCGAGATCGGCAGGCGATACCACCAGTTCCGTGCCACGAATCCGGAACCAGGCAGTGCCCGGGAGACGAGGCCGTGAAACTCATCAACCCCGACAACCCCGTCACCTCCGCCTGGCTTGCCGAGCAAGGCTACCGCCTCGATCCCCACCCCTACCTTTCGGGCGCCTTCGAAGCCCGCAAACTCCTCGAGCGCTTGCCGATACGTAAAGACCCGCTCCACTCGCTCACGTCCGGTTATAATGGAGGGATCTTCAACGGACCCAAGTTCCGGCGAGTATATCTGGACGATCCGGAGCAGAGCGTTGCGTTCCTCGGCAGCACCGACATGATGGAGGCTGACTTCAGTTGGCTCCCTCGCCTGGCCCGCACAGTCGCTGACGGTCTGCCATTTCTGGAAGTGCGCGAGGGGATGACGCTGGTATCGTGCTCTGGAACCGTCGGTAGAATGGCGTACGCGCGTCCTGACATGACAGGTTTCTGGTCGTCTCAGCACGTGATGAAAATTGTTCCAGACAAGGAACGAGTTGAACCAGGTTACCTATACGCGTTCCTGGCAAGCAGGTACGGGAACTCACTAATTACTGGCTCGGCCTACGGGGCGATCGTGCAACATATCGAGCCGCATCATATCGCTGATATTGGCGTGCCGCGGTTCGACCATGCACTGGAGGAACAAATCCACGATCTCATCCAGGAGGCAGCTCAGTTGCGCGCCTCCTACCAGGTCGGAGTTGTCGACGCTACAGCGGACCTTTTCACCAGCGCGGGACTGCCGGAGCTGGTGGACTTTCAATGGCATAAAAGGCCCCGAGACCTTGGCTTCAGCGTCAGCGGGCTGAATGCAACATCCCTGCGCGCGCTCAACTTCAGCCCACGTGCCCGGGAGATTCTCGACAAGCTGCGCTCCGTCCCGCACCGCACGCTCGGCGAAGTCTGTGAGGGTGGCACGCTTAGCCGTGGCAACAGGTTCACGCGAGTCGATAGCGATCCAGAGCATGGAGTCCAGCTGATCGGTCAGCGACAAGGATTTTGGTTACGGCCACAGGGACGGTGGGTGACTTTGCCTGGCCGTGGCGCTACGGCGCTTATGGAGTCTGACGAGACGATTCTCGTGGCTTCGAGAGGAACCCTGGGTGAGAACGAGGTTTACTGCCGCCCAATTCTAGTAACCGGCAAGTCGCTCCGCTATGCATACTCGGAGGATTTTCTCCAAGTCGTTCCGGGGTGCAGTGAAATGACAGGCGCATACCTGTTCGCGCTCTTTAGGTCGGAGGCTGGTTTTCGCCTTTTCCGTTCGATGAGTACAGGCGGCAAGCAACAGGACATTCATGCAGACCTTCGCAAGGATCTTCCTGTCCCACTGTGCACCCCTGCGGATCGGGCGCGGATCGCGGAGAAAGTTCGTCAAGCCTATCGCGAGCGCGACCTTGCGGATGATAAAGAAGATGAGGCGTTGCGCTTGCTGGACGAGGCGGTGCGGGAGGCGGCACGGTAATGGCGCAGATCCTGGGGGGCGGTCCTCCGGTCAACGACGACGAGCGGGCCGTACTTGCCCGACTGCGGGATCATGGACCGGACCACTGGTTGGTGCTACACAACATCGAGATCCCTGGCCGGAATGAGACCTTCGAGGTCGACGTGTTGGTGGTTACCGGCCGTGCGCTGTTCGTGGCCGACGTCAAGGGCACACGGGGTCGTATTGAGGTGGCGGGGCCGAAGTGGCATCCCTCGCGTAGGCAGCCGTTCTACTCGCCGGTAGCGAAGCTGAAGGCGCACGCGCGCAGCATCAAAGGGGTGCTGGAACGTCACCGAACAGAACTCAACCGGGTCTACATTGCCCCGCTCGTGATACTCACCGGGCGTGACGCAAACCTGGTCGACCCGCAGAAACGAGACACGGACAACGTCGCTACGTTCGATGACTTCATCGACTACATGGATACGGGCTTCAAGATCCCGGATCGGTTCAACGACGACATCGCAGATTTGGGTGGGGCTATTGTCGAAGCCCTGCACGGTGTGGTGCGCCTGCCGGAGGGCCCACCGGTCATCGGTACCTGGCAGACGATCGAACGCCTCGGTGGGGACGAGGAGGTCACCGAGTACCGGGCGCGCAACATCGATGCCCCGGAGGGCGCAGGGACCGTGCTGCTACGGGTGTACCGAGCGGATCCGTTCCTGCCCGAGGATGAGCGCGCGGCACAACAACGCCGGATCGGCAACGCTTATGTAGCGCTGTCCCGAATGCCGTCGCATCCGAATATTGTCAGCGCCCGGCATTTCACCAGTGTGGAAGACGGGGCGCGGTTCGTGCTCGAGCTGGACGATACGCACGGCAGACCGCTACTGCGGTGCTTGAACGAACCGGAATTTGCACTGGGCACGGACACCAAGTTGCGGGTCATCCGGGACATCCTTGCCGGATTGGCGCACGCGCACTCCAACAAGGTGATCCATCGAGCGCTGAGTCCATCGACCGTGCTGATCGCCGACGACGGCAGGTCGCTGCTGACTGGATTCGATCACGCCCGCCCAGGCCCACCTCGCGACGAATCAGTGGCGCATGAGATTCCGCAGGTCGTCGATCCTGTGTACCGCGCCCCGGAATGTCAGCGGGATCCCACGCAATACAGCTCCGCCGCCGATGTTTACGCCGCTGGGGTTCTGGCGTACCAGCTGCTCACTGGTGAGCTGCCGTTCGCCTCCTCGACAGAGCAGCACAGTCAGGGCAGCGTGCTCCCGCCAGCACCGCTGGCGGACGCGGGTGTCGACCCAAAGTTAGCTGAGCTGTTCACCGGGATGTGCGCCCGCCAGCCCGCTGAACGGCCGCGCGCGGCCGATGCGCTGCGCGAGTTCACCCGAATCGTCGGCAGCCGGAGGCACAAGAGTAGCCGTTCCACAACGACACGCACCGGCGGTAGCGGCGAGGAGAGCAAAGAGGACCTGCGCAACTTGCCGGAGGGCTATGAGCTAAGCCGCAAGTTCACCATCCGACGCAAGCTTGGCAAGGGGCATTTCGGTGCGGCGTATCACGTGTTCGACATGATCGCCGATACCGATTGGGTGCTCAAACTGATCCTGCGTGACCGGGACTCGGTGCTGGAGCGGATGAAGCACGAGTACAAGGTATTGGTGAACCTGGAGCGCCATCAGAATGTGGTGCAGGTCGCGGATGCGAACTTCCTGCCAGACAACGAAACACCGTACCTACAGTTCGAGTACGTCGATGGCAAGGATCTCGGGTCGCTCCTTTCTAGCGAGCGTCCGCTGGGGCCGGCAGACGTGCTCCGATTCGGTATCGAGGCTGCGCGCGGTATCGCCCACCTCCACCGGAACGGTGTCTTCCATTGCGATATCAAACCCAGCAACTTGCTCTGGAGCGAGCACGGCTGCAAGATCATCGACTTCAATGTTGCGGTCACCTCGGATTCAACCTTGCGTCACGGGGGCGGCTCCACCCGCTACCTGCCGCCCGATCTGGACACCAGTGCCCAGCCCTCGGCCGCCGACCTCGCCGACCGCGACACTTACGCGCTCGCACTGAGCCTGTACGAAGCACTTACCGGTGGCTATCCGTGGGACACGGCGCAACCGCCGCCCGGGGAAGAACCGGCCAACCCGTCTACGTTCGCCGGGGTGCCGCAGTTGGCGCCACAGTTCACCGATGCCTTACTGAAGGCGATCGCGCCACGGCGCAGCCAACGCTACCGGTCGGTCAGCGAGTTCCTCGATGCTCTTTCGGCAATCACCACCATTTGGCCGGAACCCCCAGAAACACCGCTACCGGCTCCGGCTGAGCCCGCGGAAACGTCGACCAACGCGTTCGTCGACTACCTGCGCACGTTGTATAGCCAGAGCACAAGCACAAACCGGGGCACCCGCGGCAAAGACCCCACTGGTACCGATCTCTATGTCGCCACCGCCTTGGATGAGCAGCTGTTGCCGGACGTGCTCGCGGGCCGGTATCGGTTAGTAATCATCACCGGCAACGCTGGCGACGGCAAGACCGCTTTCCTGGAACACCTCCTGGCTCGGGCACGAGACGAACAGGCGTCCTTAGTACAAGTGCGGGAAAACGGCGCGAGCTTTACTTTGGGCGGCGTCGAGTTCCACACCAACCACGATGGCAGTCAGGACGAAGGCCAGCGCGCGAACGACACTGTGCTGTCCGAGTTTTTCGGCCCGTTCGCCGGCGATCCCACCGACTGGCCAGCTGGGCAGAGCAGGGTCATCGCGATCAACGAAGGTCGCCTTGTCGACTTTCTCACCACGCACGCCGCGCAGTTCGCCGCACTGGGTAAGCGCGTCAACGCCGGGCTTGCCGGTCACGCGCCCGACGGCGATGTCGCTGTGGTGAATCTGAACAACCGCGGAGTGCTTGCCGACGCCGACGGCACCGGTTCGATCTTCAGCCGGATGATCGAGCGAATGACCAGGACGGACCTCTGGCAGGACTGCAGCTCGTGCGAGATCGCCGCGCACTGCTACGCACTGCACAATGCACGCACCTTCGCCGACCCGACGGCTGGCCTACGCGTAACCGAACGGCTGCGCTCGCTGTATCAACTTGTCCACCTGCGTGGCCGGCTACACATCACATTGCGCGACCTCCGTTCTGCGCTGGCCTACATGTTGACCTCCGGGCGGTCCTGCGACGACATCAAGTCTCTATACGAACGTGGCCGCGGACAGGACATCCTGGACGGGTACTACTTCAACAGCTGGGCCGGTCCCGAACACGGACAAGACCGGTTACTCACTGAGCTGAGGGCGTTGGATGTCGGCAGCACGCCCGACCCGGCACTGGAACGACGCTTGGACTATGTCGGCCCGGATACAGGCAGCGCGACGATGACCTTTGACCAACGCTCCGCCTATGACCTGGAACTCCTGAGGGCACGATTCGAGCACCTACCGCGCGGAGGCGAACCCGACCTCACCGCACACCGCGCGTACATCACGGCCGCGAAGCGTCGGTTCTTCTTCGAATGCCTGGACGACACTCGATGGCCAGCGCTGTTGCCGTACCAGTCTGCACGAGCCTTTCTCGACGTGCTGGCCCGACCAGAATCGGCGCCGGAGCATCTTGGCGAGATCATCGACGCGATCAATCGAGGCGAAGGTCTGACCAACCCAGACGCGCTGGGCGACGCGGTCGCATTGCGGGTGCGGCACGTGCCGCACGGAACCATCGACAGCTACCGATTGTTCGAACGCGACAGGTTCACGCTTAAGGCGGCGGGCGCTCCCGAATCGCGCTACCTGGAAGGCGAACACGACCACCTGCTGTTGGAATATGCCGATCCTGGCGGCATGCGAGCAGAACTCGCCATCACGATCGATTTATACGACTTGCTATATCTGCTGCGCAGAGGACACGTGCCGGGCACGAGTGACAACCAGGGGCGGTACTTGAGCCTGACGATGTTCAAGAACACGCTGTCCGCCGTGCCGTACCAAGAGGTTTTGTTAACCAGCACCGGTAGCGACTTGCGGCGCGTGCGCCGAGAACCGGGCGGCAGGCTTGTCATGGACCACCCAGCGGAGGTGCGGTGATGGGGTTCGACCGCAAGGACCGCGAGTTTCGCCACCCAGGTGTGAGCTACCTCGAGTTCAAGCAGATGGACATGGACCGGGTGCTGACGGCGTTCCTGGCTCGCCTGTGGCATGGGGGTCTACCCAGCCGGCTGGCCCGCTCCACCGATCTGACGGCGCAGCCCTTCGTCGACGAGTTCCTCGAACACCCTGAGTCGTTTTCGGGATTCGACCCCGAAACCACAGAGCGCTGGGTGAAGACGCACCTGCTCGACATGGTCAACCGCGGCAAGGCTACCGAGGCTGTGGCAGGTCCACGCCCGCTGCACGGGTTTACCTACCGGTTTCGCAACAGCAAGCGATCGCGCCCCTACGGCGCGGACGAGCAGCTCTACGAAACCCTGTTCCACGCGCGAGGAGACGCAGGCAAACAGGCCCTAGAGCATCTGCGGAGCTTCTTCTTCGCCGGCATCGACCCGAACACCGACGCGGTCATTGCGGACGCGGAGATCGATGTCGAGACGCAGGCTCTGCTGCACCTGTCCACTGTGCGCAAAGTGGAAGACCGCCCTGACAGCAGCAAACCTCGCAAACCGTATCCGCCGCTGTGCCGCGCATCGGCCGATCTGCTCGTGGACGACGTGCTGCGACTGCTGTTCCACAAGCGGTTCATCCCCCGTTCGGTGCTGGTCGACTACCTCAAGACCCTGTTCGCGTTCCATCTCGCGCTGTATCACCTCAGACTAGTCAAGCTTTTGCCCAACTTGGTCTGGTATGAGCGGCCCGGAATCCGGTGCGTACGCGGCGAATGCGGCACCGACCTGGATCAGGCCGCGCACGGATGCGGCTACCCAGTAGGCCTGTTCCTCGACGTGGCGGGTGAGCCCGGTACCCGCGCGGCTGAGCTCGCCGAGCGCAGCGCCGAAGTGTGGTTCGGCCGGATCCCCGAGTTCGTGCGCTCGGCCTATGCCATCAAGAAGCTCGACGAGTTCGCCGAGAACCAAGCCAAACTCGGCAAGCTGCGCCGACCTCCATCAGGTCTGTTCAGCGTGACCGACGCCCTAAAACTGCTCGGCAGTGCCCGCAAGGCCGACCGCACCAACTACTTCGACATGCGTATCCGAAGCATTGTTGAAGACTCTGGTGGCGTGAAAGGAGAACTCGACCCCGAAATCGGCGCCATCCTCAGACTGGGGTTGGACACCTTCACCACGTACGTGGAAATCATCACCGCACACCGCGGCCCCTTCCATCGCGGCTACATCGTCGATGCCCTGGACTCGCTGCTGCTGAAAAACCGGCCCGGCGCATTGATCACCCAACCCCGAGGCGGCAATCGTCGTTTCATCCTGGACTCGCGACTGCTTGAGGTCCTGCTACAAGTCTCACTGCTCGGACCCGGCGGCCCCATGGGCTTTCACACCAAGGCGATGCGCGTCGACGAGTTCATCACCCTCCTGCGTCAGCGCTACGGCCTGCACATCAACCAACTGCCTGACGGAGATGGTTTCAGCTCAGCCAGTATCGCCGACCGTGCGGCATTGCGGTCAAACGAAACCGCGCTGGCGACCAAACTACGCGAGATCGGGTTCTTCACCGACCTGTCCGATGCGTACCTGACACAGACCATCCGTCCGCGCTACACCGTGGAAGACCCGGCCGAGCCCGAGGGAGCCCAATGAGCACGACCGGCTTGCGAGAGCTGCGACGCGACGACCTGGACGCTGAGCTGGAAGAGCTGCTGGTACCCCGGCTAACGACCCTTTTGCGGCAGCGCCAACCCGGCCACTGTATGCGGGTCGGCGACCTCGACGCGTCCCTGGCTATCCGACTGTGCCGCCGGATACGCCACTCGGCCGCCAGCGCGCAGATCTACGTGCTGCGCTCAGGGCGAGACGACGCCGACGACGTGACCGTCACTAGCACCAAACTGATCGAATTACGCAACTCACACGCGGATGGCCACACACGAGCGCCATTGCTAGTGTTTGTGCCGGCCGGTACCCGGGCCAGCGCGGAAGACTCCTTCGGCCTCGCCACCTTCGAAGACGTAGACCTCAGCGATGTTTACACCGAGCTTTGCGATCACCTGCGGGCTGAACTGCCAGCTTCGCTGCGTGCAGGGGTCGACGAGCTGCTCGGTCTGGTCGCCGACCACGAGTGGCCACACGCCGACGAGTCGGCCTGTGCGCGGTACCTGCTTACGTTGAAGCTCAACGACTACGACACCACAGCGGCGGGTGCGGCAGTGTTCGAGCTCGGGCTCATCCCGGACTTTGGCCTGTTCAGCGATCCAACCCAGGTCCTGCGGCGCGGCACACGCAACCTGCAGCACGCCAGGGCCCTAGCGACACCTACTCGCCCAGCACGGGGCCGGGTCATCGACCTTGGTCTGACCGACCCCGCCTTCACCGCGCGCCTGGCCGAGTTCGCCGCCCAAGTGGGTCTGGAAGACCCAAAGGCGTGGACGCGACGCATCGTCGTGGACCGGGAAAACTGGGGACTGGCGTTCCAGCACTGGCCACTGCCCGATGACCTCATTCACGAACGTGTGCGCATCGACGTTGGCGACCTGCCACTGCCCCGGGCCGGAGACAACCCTGAAGACCACGAGAACGTTGTCCTTGCCACGATCATCGGGCAGCAATACCTGCCAATCGGCGCCCGCGGAATGAACCAGCTTGCGGTGACTTTCCAGGTCGCACCTGACCCGCGTCAGGTCTCTGGCCTGTCCCGGCTCACTGTCGCGCTGGTCTCCGAGGACGGTGGGCCGACTGGTGTCGTCACGTCGGTGAGGGTCGGGGCAAAAGCCAAGTCCGAGTACAAGGCGACGCTGAAGAAGCTTAAGAAGGCCCAACTTGAAGACGGCTGGCACTTCATACGTGTGCTCGGTGTCGATGCCGATGGCGTCGCATTCCCGATGGACGACGGTGGCGACTGCGGTATGCCTCCGCACGAAAGTCGACGCTTCTACGTGGTCGCCGAAGGCGACGCAGAAGAGCCTGCGGAACCACGTGTGCGACGGGAGGACGGTCTGACGCAAGCCAAGCTGCGATTGCGCTTTGACGCGCTCGCCGACGGCAGACGACCTGGCGACATCAATTGCACCGCAGTGAACTGGAAGAGCGGGCCGGAAGGAAACGTGCTGCGGGCCACATTCTCTGGCGAAGCGACTGTCGACATCCGGCTCGCCGCACAGCTGTCGTATATCGAGCGGACCCTGCTCACCGAACCCGACACCGCAAGCGCGCGGCGGCTAACCACCAGTGGGACGCTGCTGCACGAGCCAGGCACCCAGTACACCGACGACAGCGCCTGGCAGGACTTCCTCACCGCTCGGCGCGAGGTGTTCGACCAGATCAGAGGCGATGACGATCTTGTCGTCGAAGGCTGTGACCTCGCCGAGCTCAGCGATGCCGCACTCGACTATGCCCGCGCGTACCAGGCTCTTCTCCAGCAACGCCTGGCCGACGCCAACCACAGCACCACAGCCCGGGCCAGCGTAGCGGCCGCGCTGGCGATCGACACCCTGATCGTCGAGTTGCCAGCCGAAGCCGGGGAGGTATCTGAGGCAGCAATCGTTTCACCCACCCACCCGCTACGGCTGCTGTGGCTGGTCACCTGGGCCAGGCTCGGCCAATCCTGGCTCGACGCCGACTTGCCCGCCAACAGCGCGAGCCTCCGCTCGGCGAAATCGGCACTTCTCGACGGCCTGGCACCGTTGGGATTTCCCCTGGTCGTTCCGCGCACCGACGGCAGGCTCCTGATGGCGGCGGGCGAGCTCAACCCGTACTGGGGCGCATTCGCTCCCACCGACAGCCCCGATCCTCAAGGCATGTTGCGAACGTTGGCCAACGTCCTAGGTAAAGGCGCACAAGGTTCCGTGCGTCCACCAGTCAGCGGGTACGCACTGGCCAACCGAGTCGAGCGCTACCTGCGTGCCCATCCTTACGTCACTACGCTAACCATCGCTGCGGTCAACCCTGGACGTGCCGAAGTGTTGGCGGACATGCTGGTACGCCTGCAACGCAGAGCCGAGTTCGCCGACCTACGCTACGACATCCGCCTGTTCTTCCAGGACCCACACGTGCCGGACGCCGGAGGCGCGCTCATCGACCTGCTGCACGGCGAATGGAACACCGCGCATGAGGTAGAAGCGTTCCGGGTCCCCAGCGTGAGCCTCACCCCGAAGTTATCGGTGTCGCTCCGGCCGCTGGAAGAATTTCGCTCAGCGGCAACCGAACACGCTGTACACGTCACGTTCCTGTTCGACGCATTCGGCGGTGAGCGCGTCGAAGTCGGTCCCGGCGCCGAACGTGACCACGTCACGGTGCACGGCCTCGCCCAGGAAATGCGTGCCTACTACCACAGCGCCGACGAAGTCATTACCTGGCGCAAGGTCCCGGTCCACGGTAGTGCCCACCCAATTGCAGGCAGTGAAGACTTCAGCGACGTCCTGGGTGAGCTGCCAACGCTGATGTCGACCGCGGCAGCGGCCGTCAGTTCTGGCCGGCCCAACCAACAGCTCGTCCCCCACGTGACACTAAGCCTGGACCCAGCTGACCGGACTCTGCTGCACCAGGCACACCGCAGCAGCGACTGGGTCATCACCATCGACCGCACCATGGGCATGGAACTGTTCGACACCCCAAGCGGGGCGAAACACAGCGAGTACATTATCGACCACAGTGCCCCACAGGCCAGCACACTCGGGCACCACATCGTGGTCAGCTCCCGATCCATCGACGAACTGCGGTCGTTGCTGCTGCCCGCCATGACCCAGCACGACGTCGACATTAACCCTCGCCACGTGGGCACCTTCTTCGACCAGCTCCGACAACTCTCCGGCAGACTCGCCTTCAAAATCGCGTCCGCTGCCCCAACCCAGCGCACCGAGATCCTGGGACTTGCGCTAGCGCGGCTCTACCTTGCCTATCAGGGAGTGCTGTCGAATCAACTTCTGATCCCGCTGGACGCGCACTTGGAGCTATATCGAGAAGCGCGCGAGCAATCAGGTGAGCTCGCGGTGCGGCTGGACCGAACAGATCTCGCTCTGTTCGACCTCGACGCCCCACGTCGGACCATCACCTGCAGCCTTGTCGAGGTGAAATGCGCCTCAGCCATACCGGACCTGACCAGCTACCAAAAGCTCAAAGCACGCATCACCGAGCAGGTCAACCGCAGCGCCGAGGTGCTGGGCGAGCACTTCGACCCGCGCTACCGGCGACCGGATCGGCCGGACCGGGTTGTGAAGAACGCTGAGCTGGCCGCACTGCTGCATTTCTATCTCGACCGCGCCCGCCGCTACGAGCTCGTTACAGACCACGCTGCGCGCGAAGCCCGCTGGCTGCTAGACCGGCTAGACGAGGGATTCCGCCTGGAGTTCACCCGCGCCGGTCTGATCTTCGACCTCTCCGGCGCCGACACCGGCGTAGAGACAGAGGGCGGTATCGAGTTCCACCGCATCGGACGGCAGTTCATCAACGAACTCATCGAACAGCTGCCCACGGACCCGGCGCTGGCCGCCCGCGAGCGTGGCGACGAACCACCTGAGGAACACCCCGTCGAGCTAACCGTCCCGCGCCTGAACGAAGCGGCATTCCTACGACCAGAACGCGAGCGCGGCGCCCCTAAAATCGATCAGACCGAGGACCCAAGTCATGCCCCTTCAGACCAGGAGATCCCGCCAAGCGCATCCGGGAAAGATACTGGGCCAGGCGGCACCTGGGCATCGAACGCGGCGAACTCGGACACTTCCCGGCCGGGCCGAGCTCGCGCCCCAGAGGCTGTTGCTCAAAAACCACACACTGCGATTAGTCCCGACATCATTACAGGCACAGACAAGACCACCGTTCAGTACGGGGTGCTCGGTGACGTCGCTGGCCGCTCGGTCGCTATCGACCTCAACGAGACCCACACCATGTGCCTATTCGGCGTCCAGGGTAGCGGGAAAAGCTACACCCTCGGCTCGCTAATCGAGATGGCATCGCTGCCGGCACCGCCTGTAAATCAGCTGCCGCACCCACTTGCGACGATCGTGTTCCACTACAGCAATACTCAGGACTATGCGCCCGAGTTCACCAGCATGACGGCGGCCAACGACGACAAGGCCCAGATCGAAGTACTGCGTCAACGCTACGGCGTCGAGCCGCGCGCCCTCGACGATGTCGTGCTGCTGGCGCCCGCCGACCAAGTCGAGACCCGTAAGCGCGAGCATCCCAACGTTCGGGTCATGCCGCTGAAGTTCGGATCATCGGAGCTCCGAGCCAAGCACTGGGAATTCCTGATGGGCGCCGTCGATAACCAGGCCAGCTACCTGCGTTATGTCCGGCGCATCATGCGCGCGAACCGCACGAACCTCACACTCAACCGTGTCCGCTCCGAGGTGGAAAACTCCCGGATGCAGGCCAACTTCAAACGCCTCGCCCTGGACCGACTTGAGTTCGCGTCCGAGTACATCGACGACACCACACAGATCCAAGACGCTGTCCAGCCGGGGCGAGTGATCATCGTCGACCTTCGCGACGAATTGATCGGCAAGGACGAAGCATTGGGTCTCTTTGTCGTGCTAATGGAGATCTTCGCCGATGCCCAGGCCGCCGAAAAAAGGTTCAACAAGCTCGTCGTCTTCGACGAGGCCCACAAGTACATCGACAGCCCCGACCTAGTTGCCGGACTCGTTGGCAGCGTGCGCGAAATGCGACACAAAGGCATGAGTGTGCTAATAGCCAGCCAGGACCCGCCGTCCGTGCCAGCGTCGCTGATATCGCTGTCTGATCACATCATCCTGCACAAGCTGAACTCGCCAAGCTGGCTAAAGCACATACAACGCACCAACGAACCCCTATCCGAACTGACCTCGGCGAAAATTGCCGACCTCCAACCAGGCGAAGCCTACGTCTGGGCCAACAAGGCAACCGACCCCGCGCTAACCACCGGCGCAGTGAAGATCACTTGCCGGCCACGCCTGACTAAGCACGGCGGCACCACCAAGACCGCCGCTCCCCAGTGAGCGGACCTGTCCAGCCAACTCGGTGGACAGCCCTGCGCCCGCAGCCAACGTGCTCCCAGTCGAGCCTTCGCGGTCGGCTTCGGCACCACGCGGCGGGTCAACTGGGATGCGACGACTTCAGTGGAGGACGTGCGCTGCTCGGTGCCGCACCACCTCGTCGACCTACGCGTGTGGGCGCGGTTTCACGGTGACGAGCTCATTGTCACCGCCGTCGCCGAAACCGGCCCGGTCGAGATCGCCCGGCATGCCCGCTCAACGCCGGGTCACCTCGCGCTCCGCGACGAACATCGCGCTCGGTTCGGGCCGCGGACTGGTTGTCTGAAGCCGCAGCAGCCGGAACCCGATGCATGCCTGAGAAAACGGCTGAGGCCATTGCCCTGGACAAGCTGCACGGTACCGCCGGCATCGATGCGTCGAGTTCAGGCGACGGCAGTGAGTCGGGTGGTGTTGGGGTCGGGGTGTGAGCGGTGCCAGCGGTGTTGGAGTTGGGTGATCATGTGGTCGGTCATGGGGTCGGTGACGTGGGAGTAGATTCCGCGGACGCCGGGCATGCGGTGGCCGAGGCGGGCGTGTTGGAGGACTTGGTGGACGCGGTCTTCGTCGAGCCAGCTTTTGTGGGTGTGGCGGAGGCCGTGGAAGTCGAGTTCGGGTTGTAGGGGTGCCCATCCGCGGGTGGTGTCTCCGGCGACGGCGGGGTGCCAGACGCGGCGGCTGAAGTTGGACCGTCGCAGCAGTCCTCCTCGGGGGCCGGTGAACACGAAGGCGTGGGGTTGGTCGGCGGCGTGTTCGCGCAGGAGTGCGGCGAGGAACGGTGGCAGGTGTACGGTGCGGGCGCTGGCGGGTGTTTTCGGGGGTCCGAGTTGCAGGCCGCCAGCGATTTCGTGCAGGGCACCGATGTCGGGGTCGACGGTGATCGTGGCGTAGGGGGAGCGGTCCAGTGCGACGTTGTGCCATTGGAGTCCGGCGAGTTCGCCCCAGCGCAGGCCGGTGTAGGCGGCGGTGATGATCATCGGCTGGTAGCGGCCGCATCGGTGGGCGATGTGCAGCAGGCGTGCGGGTGTGGTGATCTCGCGGCGTTGTGCTGGGTCGAGGGAGAGCCCGAGGCGTCGGCAGGGGTTGGTGGTGAGCAGTTCGTCGTCGACGGCTTCGGACAGGATGGTGGAGAGCAGGTTGACGATGCCGGAGACGGTGGCGTCGCTGAGATGCCGGCGCAGTCTTTTCACCCACGACTTCACCGTGATGCGTTTGATGTCGCCGAGGGCCATGTCGCCGAAGGCGGGTTCGATGTGGTTGCGCAGGTAGGAGTTGTATTTCTGCCAGGTCGCCGCGGACACGTCGTGTGCGTCGCGCCAGGTGCTGATCCACTCTGACATCGTCATCGGACTGGTACGGGCGGGCTGGGGCATACCGCGGCGGTGCTCGTAGTTGAGATCGTCGGCACGGTCGCGGGCACTTCTGCGGGTGTCGTACCCGGTTTCGGTGGCGATGCTCCCGTCTTGGCGGTAGTAGCGCACCCGCCATGCGGGGCCGTGTCGTTCAATCCAGGCCATCTTGTCTCCACTTTCACTTGGGGCCACCCCGCCTGGTCGGTAGGGCGGGGTGGCCCCAGTGACGCTCGATAGGCACGAGAGCGGAACCAGTATGTGGTCACCGGATGGAGTGCACTCCTGTGCATTCGTTTCTATGGGCGGCTTCTCCGGTGAGCAGGACGATTGCCGTCGCGAGCGATGTCGTGCAGGTTTTGCTCGCTGAATCGGAGATACCGTCCGACGAAGGTGCAGGGGATCGACCGGGTGCCGGCTTTGCGGCGCAGCCAGGACTCCGGTACGCACAACCGGTGCGCGGCTTGAGCTGGCGTGTACAGCTGAATCTCGTTTCCCGTCGTGGCATCGAATTCGGTTGCGGGTGTCGTTGGAGGAGAGGTCTGAGCGCGGTCGCGTCGGGGCAATGGTTCCTCCCTGGAGGGTGAGACACGGGTGTGGAAGGGTGTTAGGTGCTCGGTGCGCGGAAGATCAGCACGTCTTCATGGGCGATCAAATGCAGTGGTAGTCCGGCTTCGCGTTGTTTGCGGATGAAGTCGCGTTGGAAGAACGAGCCGCGGGCGATGAGTTCGGTGTCGGTGGCCCTGGCCAGTAGTGCGACGCAACGTTCGGTCGGAATCAGCCCGGCCTGGCGTCCGCATGCGAGAACCTGGGAGGGCAGGTCGATGAGTTCGGAGTGTTCCCGCCACGGTCGGGCTGTCACGACCACATGGCCGCCCGGTTTCACAAGCACCCGGAGTGCGGTGAGGATGCGGGTGAATCCGGCCAGGAGTCGGTGGTGGCCGATGTTGGCGAGGTTGGCACGGTCGAGGGTGTTGCCGTAGCGGTGGTGGAATTTCTGCACGGTCTTTTTCGGAGTGGTGATGACCTGCCCGTGAACCGAGGGCCCATAGGGCGGGCTGGTTACCACCAGCGAGACCTGCCCTCGGCAGTCGGCGGGCAGAAGCGTGAGGAGCTGGCGGGCATCCCCGCTATACACCGCGCCCTGGTGCGTGGAGCTGTTCTCGGACGCCAGAGCAACGTTGTCCCGGGCGATCTGCACCCAGTGCGGCTCGTATTCGACACCGAGGGCGCGGCGGCCGGCGGCGAGTGCTTCCACCAGGGTGGTGCCGATGCCGCACATCGGGTCGAGCACGAGATCGCCTGGCTCGGTGTAGTGGGCGATGGCGTGGGCTGCGATGGCGGGCAGCATTTTGGCCGGGTGCGCGGTGGATTCAGGGGTGTAGCGGTGCTTGCGCTGGGACGCGGGCGCGGCCTGCGCCGTCGCCCACACTGACCCCGGGCGCCGGTCATCACTGCTGGCGGTGATCGGGGCGTCGTGCATCGCGTCGTCCTCTCGTCGCGGGGTCGGGGAGTGCGGCTGTGGTGGGGTCACTGGCTCTCCTCCTGGCCGGGGCCGCGCGGGGTGGGGTCGGTGGGTTGGGCGAACACGAGCAGATCCGAGTGAGTCCGCGGGTGCCGGCACCCTCGGCCAGGTCCGCAGGCCGGAGGCTTGGTGGCGGGAGTGAAGGGGCCGTGGTGGAGCGGGGTGTGCAGGACGACGACGTGCTGCAGGTAGAGCAGGTCGGCGTTGTGCCCCGCAGCCACCACCGCGCCGGTCGGATCGACTAACTCCCCATCCCGGTGCTCACTGTGCGTGAGCACCGTGAAGACACCGCCCGACCGCAGCCGCCGGGACGCATGCAGCGCGACGAGATCGCTCACGGCGTCGCCGGAGTCGTCGGGAGCGAGACTGGTGATGATCAGGTCGAGGTCGGCCACCGGTCCCGTAGGTGATGTCTGGGGTGGCTCGACGAGTGGGCCGAGAACCGGTTCGACGCGGTGCGCGTCAGGGTTGATCAGCGGATCCGACAACGCAGACGCCCCAGCCGTCGCGGACTCGGAGACGGGCGCGGGGAGCTGTTCGAGGACACCGGACCGGCCGAGCTTGTCGATCAGCGCCAGGGCGGTGTCGGCCTGCTCGTCGAGCGTCGGAGCATTTCCACCCTGCGTATCGAGGTGGGCGGTAGGCCAGGGCAGCAGACCGACTCGGGCGCCGTGGTCGGAGAAGGCAGTGGTGATCTGGCGGATCACCACCGGCGGCCACATCAAGCGGGGGTCGACCGCGGTGGCCGGCGCCCAGACCGAGCACGGGAGCGACGCGGCGTCCGTGGACCGGCCGCTGCGGGAACGGGTACTGCGGGTGGTGCCGGGCCGGGCTCGGTGCGGCCGGGTCCGCGAGGGCGCGCCCGGATACGGGCGCGGATCCTCACCGCGGCGCGGCGGACGAGACGACGGGCTGGGCATCGGGGTTCCTTTCGCAGGGATTCAGGTGTGATCGGCACGCGGAAGGTGCTCTACCCCTAAAAGCCGAAAACAAGGCCCCGATGGGACATGGCGATCCAGATTTTCCTCGAAAAACCATCGTCCAAACCAGTGTTCGCGACCCGGTGCCTGATGTCGGACAGCGTTAGTGCCACAGCCCTGATGCGGCCACAGTGATGGCTACGCCGGCTTCCGCGTGACTTTTCGAAGATTTTTTGGAGCGATCTTGGAAAACGGTCAGGTGCAGGCGTGCAAGATCCTGTTAGTGGCACTAACACCGTCCTTGCCGGGCACTAACAGTGCAGCGCACGGCCGCTGTCGGCGTCAGGGCTGGTCGCGTGGTGTCGCGACCAGCGTGGACCGCGGCTGATCGTGGTTGGTGCCCTCGGTGCCTGCGAGGTGCGTGGTGAGTACCTGTTCTGTGCGCGTGATGTAAGAGGCGTGTTAGTGGCCGCACGGCGTCCTTGATGGCGCATTCTTTGGTTCTCGCGTCTTGGAGATTCCATGCCCACGTATCCTTGTACTGGCGAGTGTGACTACGACGGCGTGACCGCTTTGGATACCGCGCGCCGCGCCTTCGGATTTCTTCTGGCCGGGCCGCATCCGATCAGTCTGGATGGGCGGGCCATTCCTGGGTTGCCGCCGCGGTTTGTTCCGTTGGATCAGGTGCAGGAACTGGTGATGCATAGCCGTTGCCCGCAGCGGCTGCGGGATGGGGTCTGGTGTCACCTGACCACTCGCTCCCGTGTCGAAGGCGGGACGTGGACGGTGGCCTGTGTGGGGATGGCCCTGCCGGCCCTGGTCACCATCGCCGCGCGGCTGTCGGCTCGTCACCGTCTGGAGGCCGCCGACCTGCACGCCGCCGTCCTGGCCGGATTCCTCACCGCCCTCGCTGAGATCGACCTGGCACGGCCAGGGGTCATGAACCGCCTGCGGTGGGCGGCGTACCGCAGCGGACACGCCGCGCTCCGCGAGGCCCTCGACGCCCCGGAACCCGGTACCCCCACGCGTGTCACCGGCGGGCCGTTGGGGCGCTCGGTGGAGGGGCATCCGGATCTTGTTCTGGCCCGTGCGGTCGCTGAGGGTCTGCTCACTGCACGCGAGGCCGACGTGATCGCCGTGACTCGTCTCGATGGTCGTTCGCTGACCCGCTTCGCCCAGGAGTGTGGCAGTTCGTACGAGGCGCTGAAGAAGACGCGCGCCCGCGCCGAACGGCGCCTCGCGGGCCACCTCACCACGCCCCGCACACCACCTTCGGTGCCCTCCGGCCGGTCACGGTCGGTGTCCAGTGCCGCCGCGGGCGGACCGCTGCCGGGAGGTCCGCGATGAACCTTCGCCGTATCGCGCTCCTGTCCTGCACATGCCGCCTTGGAGATCACCCGATGCTGAGGTCCTCGCCTGCGTCCTTCCGTCGTGTTCGTGCGACCCGCCGTGCTCGCCGACTGGATCTGCGCCGCTCGGTGTTGCTGCTCGTGCTCGTGGTCTGTGCCGGCGTGGCGGTGGCGCAGCGGGCCGGGGCCGCCACACCCGTGCTGGCAACGGTGCCCTCGGTGGAAGCCCTGCTGGTGAACATCCGCAACTGGATCATGGGCATTCTCGCGCTGGTCGCGACGGTGTTCGTGACCATCGGCGGGGTCCGCTACCTGCTGGCCAACGGCGACCCGGGCGAAGTGGAGAAGGCCAAGAGCAGCTTCCGCAACGCCGCCTTCGGATTCCTGCTCGCCGCCGCAGCCCCAGTGGTGGTGGACGTGCTGCGCGGCTTGGTCGGAGCCTGAGCATGCACCCCCGCCTCTTCGCGTCCGCGCTGGTGGTGCTGCTCGCGGCCGCCCTGCTCAGCCCTGGACTCGCCAGCGCCCAGACCACCGCGCCCCACCCTCCTGCGACCCCGTTGCCCTGCGTGCCCAGCTCATCGATCCCCACCTGCGGCCCGGCCGAGACGTTGGCCCCGAAACCACCCGCGCCGGGCCACCCTGCACCGCCGTTGCCGCTGCCACCCTCGGCGCCGCAGGCATGCTCCCCGGGCGCGCCCACCACGCCCTGCCCTCAGCCGAAACCGCCGGGGGCCTCCCAGCCGGGGCCTGCGGCGCCGATCACGGGCGACGCCGAACCACCGCAGGAATGCGGCTTGACGAACATCCCGGCGTGCGTGTCCGAGGCGATGGCCGGGTTCTTCACCAGCATCGTCGCCCCCGGGCTCAAAGACGCGCTCGGTTTCTTGGGGGGCACGTTGCTGGCCACGCCGAAGCTGGATGAGGTCCCGGTGATGGGCGAGATCTGGGAGCACTCCCGCCAGATCGTGCTCATCTCCTACAGCCTCGTGGTCACGATCGCCGGCCTGGTGGTGCTCGCCTACCAGACCCTGCAGACCCGCACCTCGATCAAAGAGATCCTGCCGCGGGTCGCGATCGGGTTCATCGCGGCGAATCTGTCGATGCTGCTGGCCGGGTATGCCATCGACTTGGCGAATGCGTTGTCCCAGGCGATTCTCGGCAGCAACCTCGACGCCGATCAAATCGGGCAGTCGATGACCGACACCTTCATGCATGAGATGGACACCGGCAGCGTATTTCTACTGCTGATCGCGTTGGCGTTGTTGGTGATGGTCGTAGTGGTGCTGCTGACCTATGTCGTCCGCATCATGATCACGATCGTTCTCCTCGCAGCGGCACCTGTGTTGTTGATGTGCCACGCGTTGCCGCACACCGAGCCCATCGCGTTGTGGTGGTGGAAAGCCTTCGCCGGAACCCTCGTGATCCAGATCGGCCAGTCCTTCGCTCTCGTCGCGGCGGTGAAACTGTTCTTCCTGCCCGGCGGTATCGCCCTCTTCTAGCCCGGATCGAATACCTCCTTCGCTTCTTTTCTGTGTCGTGATTGGTGTGCGATGATCAACCTTCTTGTCGGGATCGCCATGTGCTATGTGCTCATCAAAATCCCCTTCTGGGTCCTCGGCTCGATTAGGGGCAGCCGCGGCTCGCTGATCGGCGGCCTAGTCCGCGGCGTGATCGCCTACAAGACCTTCGGGCTCCTGTCCGGACGTGGTCGCCGTCGCCGTGGACATGCGACAGCTACGAAGACGCCAGATCCTTATGCGACAGCCCGCACTGATCCGCGTGGGCAATACATGATCCCGTTCGAGGGTCTGAAGCGGCAAAAACCCAAGAAGCCACCGCATCAGCGCTCCGCGCCGAAAGCCCCGACACCGCAGCACAAACGCGGCCCGGACCGACAACTGAGGCTGCCGCTGGACGGGGAGTGGCCGGAGAACAAACCGGTCCTGCAACGCGATGGGCAATACCGACTCGCGATGCCCGTCCAGCGTCAACCCCGGCCGCCATCCTCTGGCCCGCCGGAGTCGACGGCGAAGACGGACCGTTCTGGGCAGATGGTGTTGCCGCTGGGCAAACAGTGGCCCGAAAACCGCGTTCGGTGGCCGAAACCGACGAAGGACGGCCAATACCGGCTGCCGCTGAATGTCCGCCGTCAACCACGCCCGGCCGAACCGACGCACCGTCCAACAGCACCACCGCGCCCCCAGACGGTCGGACGTGATCGGCAGTTGCGGTTGCCGCTCGGTCAGGACTGGCCGGAGAACCGGCCTCGGGCCGATCGCACGGGCCAGTACCGGCTGCCGCTGAACGTACGCCGCCAACGGCCGCCGCGCACGCCCCGTCCTCGTCCGGCCGCTCAGCCGCGGCCACGGCCTCGTGATCGGCAGCGCGAGTTGCCGCTGAACCTGCCCCCACGTCCACATCGGACACGCTCGAACCGGTCCTCTGGAGGTGCCCAGTGACCACTCCGGTCAAGATCCCCGCCGACATCAACATCGAAGACCGGGTGCTCGGCCCACTCACCGCCCGCCAGCTCGGGATCTTCGCAGCGACCGCTCTGGTGCTGTACGTGGTCTGGCGCATGACCGAGCACGTGGTGCCGCTGCCGGTCTTCGCCGGATTCGCCCTGCCGCTGGCTGGGGCGGTGGCGGTCCTGGTTCTCGGTCGCCGTGACGGACTGAGCCTGGACCAGCTGCTGGTAGCCGCAGTGCGCCAGCGCCTCCATCCCCGGCTGCGCGTGGCCACCGCGGCTGGCGTCCAGCCGGTGCCGGACTGGCTCGCAGCCCAGTCCGTCGAGCACGGTTCCCCTCACGAAGAGGCGGCCTCCGGGATCGGGCTGCCAGCCGAGGCCATCTCCGAAGCCGGGATCGTCGACCTGGGCAAGGACGGGCTCGCGGTGGTCGCGGCGTGTTCAACGGTGAACTTCGCCCTGCGCACCCCCGGCGAACAGGAAGCGCTGGTCGGGGTTTTCGGCCGGTGGCTGCACAGCCTCACCGCCCCGGCGCAACTACTCGTGCGCGCCGAACGCCTCGACGTCTCCGCGCAGATCGCCGAGCTCGACGCCCACGTGCCCTCGCTGCCGCACCCGGCCTTGGCGGCCGCGGCCCGCGACCACGCCGACTACCTCGCCGACCTGGCCGCCAACAACGACCTTCTCCGCCGCCAGGTGCTGCTGGTCCTGCGCGAACCCCGCGCTGTCCTGCCCCAGCAGGGCCACCGGCTTGCCAGCAGGTTACCCGGACGCCGCCGCGAGACGCCAGAGCCGCAGGGGCAGGCCGAGCGGCGCGCGGCGGAGGCACGCCTGGCTCGCCGAGTCAGCGAGGCCGCGGAGTTGCTGCACCCGGCCGGGATCACGGTCGCCCCGCTCGACGCGGCCCAGGCCACCGCGGTGCTCGCTTCAGCCTGCAACCCCGACCGGCTCGTGCCCGCCCACGCCAACACCGCGGCCGCCGACGAGGTCATCACCACGGCGCACTCGGATACCGAGGAGGACTTCTGATGCCCGATCACACCCAGCACACCGCGGCTGATCAGCCGTTCACGCCGGACTCGCTCGTCGTCGGTGCGCGCCACGTGCAGGTCGGCTCCGAGTGGGTCGCCAGCTTCGCGGTCACCGGTTTTCCCCGCGAAGTGCACCCCGGCTGGCTCTCCCCGCTGCTGACCTACCCGGGCCGGGTCGACGTGAGCGTGCACATCGCCCCGATCGACCCGGCCACAGCCGCCAAGGGGCTTCGCAAGCAGTTGGGCAAGCTGGAATCGGGCCGGCGGAGCACCGCCGAGCACGGGCGACTGCACGACCCACTGGTCGAGGCCGCCACCGAGGACGCCTACGAGCTGTCAGACCGGCTGGCCCGCGGCGAGGGCAAACTCTTCCGCGTCGGGCTGTATCTGACCGTGCGCGCCGACTCCGAACAGGCCCTGGCCGACGAGGTCCAGGCGGTGCGGGCGTTGGCGGCGAGCTTGTTGCTGGATGCGCAGCCGTGTTCGTTCCGGTCGGTGCAGGGCTGGGTGTCGACCCTGCCGATGGGGCTCGATTTGATCGGGATGCGCCGCGCGTTCGACACCGACGCTCTGGCCGCGGCGTTTCCGTTCACCAGCCCAGATCTCCCGCCGCCTGATCCGGCCTCGCCGTCGGTGGCCGACGGTGTCCTCTACGGCTACAACCTCGGCTCCCCAGGACTGGTGCACTGGGACCGGTTCGCACCCGGCATGCACAACCACAACGCCGTCGTCCTCGGCCGCTCGGGCGCGGGCAAGTCCTACCTGGTCAAAGTCGAACTGCTCCGCAGCCTGTACCGCGGGGTCGAGGTCGCCGTCCTCGACCCCGAAGACGAATACTCCCGGCTCACCAGCGCGGTCGGGGGAACACAGATCAACCTCGGCGCACCAGGGGTGCGGGTGAACCCGTTCGACCTGCCCGTGCACACCCGCGCCGACGGGCGTCGCACCATCGCCCAGGACGCGCTCGCCCGACGAAGCCTGTTCCTGCACACCGTGCTGGCCGTGCTGCTGGGCCACGACCTCGACCCCGGCGAGCGCGCCGTGCTCGACCGCGCGATCACCACCACCTACCACCGGGCGGGCATCACCGAGGACCCGCGCACCTGGACCCGCCCGGCACCGCTCCTGCGCGACCTGCGCGATGTCCTCGCCGCCGACGAGGACGCGCTCGCGCGCACCCTGGCCGAACGCCTCCATCCCTACGTCGACGGCGCTTTCGCGGGCCTCTTCGAAGGGCCCACCACCACCGCCCCCGAGGGGCACCTGGTGACCTTCGGGCTCCGCGAGCTGCCCGACGAGCTCAAACCGATCGGCACGGTGTTGACGTTGGACGCGGTGTGGCGGCGGGTCACCAACCCCGCTGACCGCCGCCCCCGCTTCGTGGTCGTGGACGAGGGCTGGCTGCTGATGCAACAACCCGAAGGCGCCCGGTTCCTGTTCCGCCTCGCCAAGGCCGCCCGCAAACACTGGACCGGGCTCACGGTCGCCACCCAGGACACCGCCGACGTACTCGGCACCGACCTCGGCAAAGCCGTCGTGGCCAACGCCGCAACCCAGATCCTGCTGCGTCAAGCCCCGCAGGCCATCGACGAGATCACCCGAGTCTTCGACCTCTCCGATGGTGAACGGCAGTTCCTCCTGTCCGCGGACTTGGGACAAGGACTCCTGGCGGCCGGGCCGCAACGGGTGGCGTTCCAAAGCCTCGCCTCCGAGAGCGAGCATGCCCTGGTCACTAGTAACCCCGCCGAACTCACCGACTCCACAGTGGATGTTCCGGTGAGTGGCGGTGACGTTTGCGACGAACCCGAACCACCGGAGCTGTCCGTGGGCGCTGACGGGGAAATCGACCTCGGCCCCGCCTGAAACCCACGCGAATCCGTTGCTGCTGCGGATGGAGAGGAAGTCATTGATGCCTGTGTGGACGATCCCGCTGAACGCTATCAATCCGGCGGTCGCTGCGCTCGGGGGAGGGGTCGGGGAGTACCTGCGTGACCCGCTCGGTGCGGTGCGGCACCTCCTCGAGGAAACCAAGGACTCCCTTGGGGTCTGGGGCCCGCTGGTCGTGCTCATGGCCGCCGGACTCATCACGGCCCGTACCGTCCGGAGACGCCGTCACGCTGCGGTGCTCAACACCAACGCCCGGGTGGTCACCGTGCTCGCCCCGCCGACCGTCGACCCGGCTGGCGGGGTGACGTTGTGGTCGAACCTCGTCGGTCTGCTGCGGCCGTCGTGGCGACGGTGGTGGGCCGGGCAGCCGCACGTGTCTTTCGAGTACGGCTTCTCCCGATCGGGCACGGCGCTGCGCATCTGGGTTCCGGGCGTGATCCCGTCCGGGTTGGTCGAGCGTGCCGTCGAGTCCGCCTGGCCCGGTGCGCACACCACCACCGAGCCCGCCACACCACCACTCCCGGAACCGCCGGAAGGCACCCAGCGGGTGCTGGTAACCGGGCAGCTGCGCCTCGCCCGTGCCGAGGCGTTGCCGATCCGCACCAGCTTCGACGCCGACCCCGCCCGCGCCTTGCTCGGCGCCCCGTCCGGACTCGGCGAACACGAGCACGCCTGCGTCCAAATTCTCGCCCGCCCGGTGACCGCCTCTCGCGTCGCTCGCGCCCGCCGCCAAGCCCGCCACCTGCACACCGGCGGCTCACCCCGGCTCCGGCTCACCGGGCAGTTGCTGGACCTGCTCACCCCGCACACCCCACCTGCCCGTCGCCCGGCGGGCAGCGGGCGAAAGACCGCGCTCGACCCGCAGACCGCGTTGGCTCTGTCGGCGCAGAACCGGGCGATCGTGGCCAAACAGCAGGGCGGCCAGTACGAGACCCTCGTGCGCTACACCGTCGCGACCGATCTTCCCCGGGCTGCCACCGACGCGGAACTGCGGCAGGCGAGGCAGACCGCGCAGGGCCGAGCCCACGCGCTGGCGTCGGCGTTCGCGGCGTTTACCGAGCACAACCACTACACCCGCCGCCGCGCGTTGAGGACCGAGCCGTTATGGCGGCGGCGCCTCGATCGCGGCGACCTGCTGTCAGTTAAGGAACTCGCCGCCGTGGCGCACCTGCCGCACGACGAGAATCTTCCCGGCTTGCACCGCGCTGGAGCCCGGGCGCTGGCCCCACCACCCGGCATCCCGGTACCCGGCCCCGGCATCAAGCCGCTCGGCGACACCGACGCGGGGCTGGCACGGCCGGTGGGCCTGCGGGTGAGCGATGCGCGACACCACCTGCACGTTCTCGGTGCCACCGGATCGGGCAAGTCGACCCTGCTGGCCCACCTGTTGCTCGATGACGCCGAGGCCGGTCGCGGACTGGTGCTCATCGATCCTAAAGGCGACCTGGCCACCGACGTGCTCTCCCGCTTGCCCGCCGAGGCCGGAGAGCGGCTTGTGGTGTTCGATGCTGACAGTCGGCACAAGCCACCGTGTTTGAACCCTCTCGACTGCGGGGATGCGGATCTCGCCGTCGAGAACCTGGTGTCGGTGTTCCGACGCGTGTTCTCAGCGTTCTGGGGCCCGCGTACCGACGACGTCATGCGGGCCGCCTGCCTGACACTGCGCGCTCAACCCGGGGTCACCACGCTGGCCGATCTGCCGAAGCTGTTGGCCGAGCCCGCGTTCCGGGCGCGCATCGTCGGCCACGTCCAGGACCCCGTGTTGCGGGGGTTTTGGGCTTGGTATGACGAGCTCACCGATGCCGGGCGCAGCCAGGTCATCAGCCCGTTGATGAACAAGCTCCGGGCGTTCCTGCTGCGTCCGTTCGTCCGTGACGCCCTGGCTGCCGGGCCCTCCACCGTGGACATGCACCGGGTACTCAACGACGGCGGGATCTGCCTCGTACGCGTCCCGAAAGGCTCCCTCGGGGAAGAAACGACGCGCCTACTCGGCTCGTTGGTGGTGGCGCACACGTGGCAGGCCACCACCGCCCGCGCAATGCTCCCGCAACACCAGCGGCCGGACGCCTCGCTGGTCATCGACGAAGCGCACAACTTCCTCAACATGCCCTATCCGATCGAGGACATGCTCGCCGAAGCCCGCGGCATGCGCCTGTCGATGACCCTCGCACACCAGAACCTCGGCCAACTCCCACGAGACCTCCGCGACGGCATCTCCACCAATGCACGCTCCAAGGTCTTCTTCGCCGCCGGACCGAACGACGCCCGCGACGTGGCCCGCCACACCGCCCCACACCTGACCGAACACGACCTGACCCACCTCGGCGCCTACCGCGCGGCCGTGCGCCTTGTCTCCCATAGCGAACACGCTCGCCCATTCACGCTGGCGACCCGGCCCTTGCCCGAGGCCATCCCCGGCCGCGCGCGCCACCTCCGAGCCGCCAGTCGACAGAACACTGTGGACACACACTAACGCCGAACCCCATTACCGCCTTGGCTTTTCTGCCTTGATTCTCGCCGAACCTCGTCGGTCTCGCGCGAGTCGCTCTCGGATGTCCCGATGTGAGGAGTGTTGTCATGTCGCTGCCCGTGCCCCGCCAACGCCACCTGCGCAACCCTCACACGAAAAGCGCAGCACCGCGCGCGGTCAACAGCGCCGAGCACCAGATCTTCCTGGCCGCCCGGCTGACCAACCGCGATCGGTGGCTGGCTGCCATGACCCACGAACACCGGGTCCTGACCACCGGCCAACTCGTCCGCCTGGCCTTCCCCTCCGAACGCTCCGCCCGCGCCCGGTTGCGAGAACTGGCCGCCTGGTCCGTGCTCGACCGCTTCCAACCCCTGCTGAGCTCCGGCACCGCGGCCATGCACTACGTCCTCGGCCCGGCCGGCGCCACCGTGCTGGCCGCCCAGCACGGCCTGGATCCGAAAGACCTCGGCTACCGCCGCGAGCGCGCCCTCGGCATCGCCAACAGCCTGCGACTGATCCACCAACTCGCCGTCAACGACCTGCTCACCACCCTCGCCACCACTCAACGGCTGTGCGCGTGGTGGTCGGAAAACCGCTGCGCCCGCCACATCGGCGACCTCGCCCGCCCCGATGCCTACTTCCGCCTGCACACCCCGGCCGGCGAAGTCAGCTTCTACCTCGAATACGACACCGGCACCGAAGCCCTCACCCGCCTGGCAGCGAAGCTTCCCGGCTACCACGACCTCGCCCGCAGCACCGCCTGCACCCTGCCCATCCTGTTCTGGCTGCCCTCCCCGCACCGCGAAGCCCACGCCCGCCGCGTCCTCCACCAGGCCCGCTGTCACCTCGACCAGCCCGACCTCGTCCCGATCGCCACCGCCAGCCCCCACCCCACCCCCGACCCAGCCGGGCAGGTCTGGCTCCCGATCGAAGACTCCCACGGGTGTCGCCGCCCCCTCTGCAACCTCCACGCCTGGTGGCCGCAGCTCACCGCCGCACAACCCCTCGGAACCGAAGAGGCTCCTGCCTCGCCGGGGCGCAGTGTGCTGCTGCCCGCCCCCAATCCTGTCGCACCGGAGCCGCACCGCCAGCACAGGCGGTGAACCGGGACATGCTGCGCCCGCTGCTCACCGCCGCCGTCGCGGTCGCCTTCCTGCTGATCAGTCTCATCGCCGCCGCCATCGGAGCCGTCTCCGCTCTCCTCGGCTCGGGTGGCCCCGCCACCAGCGATCCCAGCCCAGAGGCACTGGCCGACATCCCCGCCGACTACCTCGCCCTCTACCGCCGTGCCGCACCGCTGTGCCCAGGGCTGGACTGGGCTGTACTGGCGGGGATCGGCAAAGTGGAAACCAACCACGGACGCCTCGACGCACCAGGGGTCCACAGTGGAGAAAACGCCGCCGGCGCCGGCGGACCCATGCAGTTCCTCCAACCCACCTTCGCCGCCATCACCGCCAAGCACCCAATCCCGCCCGGCGGCGGTCAACCGCCGTCGCGATATGACCCGCACGACGCCATCCACGCCGCCGCCTACTACCTGTGCGACTCCGGCGCCCGCAACGGCGACCTCCACGCGGCGATCTTCGCGTACAACCACGCCGACTGGTATGTGAACAAGGTGCTCGCCCAGGCCCAGCGCTACCGCGCCGCGGCGGCCACACCACCCGCCTCGGCCGACGGGTGGGTCCTCCCCGTCGCGGGCCGGTGCAGCTCCGGCTTCGGTCCCCGGTACGGACAGTTCCACCAAGGCCAAGACCTCGCCGCCCCCATCGGTACGCCCATCGTCGCCGCCGCGGAGGGAACCGTGCTCAACGCCGGCCCCGCCAGCGGCTACGGCCTGTGGGTCCGCATCCAGCACCCCGACGGCACGATCAGCACCTACGGCCACATCAACACCAGCCACGTCACCGAAGGCCAACACGTCACGCCCGGCCAGCCCATCGCTGAAGTCGGCAACCGAGGCCAATCCACCGGCCCCCACCTGCACTTCCAACTCGACACCCGCGAAGGACCAGTCGACCCGGTCGCGTTCTACGAACAAAAGGGACTGCACCTGTGCGCGAACTCGTGAGACCACACCACGCCACCGAAGTCGCTGGCCAACCCCACCGCCACGAGCGTGCCGGCGGTGGCTGATCACAGCGAAAATGGGTGTGACGCGGGTGCTCCGCGCCACACTCCCGAGGTTTCCCGCCAATCCGGGCCAGCTGGATCAGGTCTGCGATGCGGCTCGGTCGTCCCACGGCGCTCCGGCGGGCACGGGTTCGGCGTCGCCCATCCCGGCGCCGATGAGGGCGGCAAAAGGACTGTCGGCTCGGTCCAGCAGCAGGATGCGCACGGTGAACAGCGGCGGGGTACGGGAATCGAGGGGGATGATGTTGTGGAAGCTCGCCAGCTCGAACAGGGTATGCAGCACGCGGCGGGATTCCGTGCGGTCGGGATCGGCCTCGGGCGAGAGGCCCCAACCGCGGAGCGTGAGTTCCCGGCTCGGTGGGGCGATCTCGACACGGGTGTGCAGGTGGGCGGGTAGTTCGCCGTGGTCGCGGAGTCCCCAATGGATTCGGCGAGGCGAACCGCGACGGCTTCCAAGCTGAAACCGCGACCGGTGCCGGACGCGAGCCCGTGCACGGCATACGTGTACTTCGGCATGCAACACACTCTCTTTCCTTCCACGCGCCCACGCTGCGTGAAATATCCAGAAGAACATCGGAAACGTGGCGCTGCGGTGCGCCGCAATTCCAGGAACGCTCTGGCGCGGGTGTGCTGTCAACGTGGTTCGGCGCCCTGCGGCGGATCAGAACCAGATGGGCGTATCCGTCCGCTGATTTCCGGGACATGAGAAACAAGATGGATATCTTGTATGATGTGTCGCTTGACAAACGAGCGGCCATCGAGCGTTCCTGGTGCTACGCGATTCCCGCGCCTGATTTCCCGGATGCGCACCGGGCGGGAATCCGCGCCCCGGCCGGGGCATGTCCCAATAACCCAGAACCCGGAAGACGGAGAGCGTCATGCCCACCGATACCAACACCACTGGGCTGGACGGCCCGCGTACCGAGACCGAAACCCGCATCTGGGACGCGCTGAGCTCACAGCCGCAGACCACTGCGCAGGTGGTCTCCGCGGCCGGCGTCGGCCGATCCACTGCGGGCAAAGCCCTGGCGCGCTGGGCAAAGGCCGGGCTGATCAACCGGCAGGACGGCGACGAAGAGAACCCCGCCGCCACCTGGTCCCGCATGCCCGAACAACTTGTCTCCAACCCGGCTCCGGAGACGAACACCGCCATCCCCGACGCGCTTGCACAGCCCGAACCCGTCGGCAACGGCATGCCGAAGGACCCCGAGCCGGACGAGGACGGCGCGGACACTGAGGCTCCGATGCACGCCATAGTGGCCTCGGCGAAGCCGGAACGACTCAAACCCGGCGGGCTGTACAGGCTGGTCAAAGACTACCTGCGCGAGCATCCCGGCGAAGAATTCGGTCCGAGCCAGATCGGAAAAGCCCTCAACCGGTCCTCCGGAGCGGTCAACAACGCCCTGGAGAAGATGGTCACCCAAGGAGCCGCGGTTAAAACGCAGGACGCGCCGAAGCGATTCGCCCTTGCTTCAGGCGAGGTGAACTAAATTAGGCCCAAGAGTTTCCGACCCCGGGCCCACGCGGAATGCACAGCGCGGGCCCGGCGGATTGCTCCGAAAGCTGAACTGTTTCGCCAACTACACGCGCCCTCCTCGTCGTCAGGAATATGGCAATGACGCGGACACGTTCCGCATCTAGCCAGATAGTTGATCTCGTCCTAAGCCTGCTCGCCAGGGGTCGCCTGGGACACTGACCACAGGATCGGAACTAACGGGGCAAACACCGCAGCAACAATGATGTCGATAAGGACAATCTGTAACTCGTCATTGCCGGTTATCATATCGGGAAATCGTTTCGTCAAGTGGAACCGCGCGATCGCCACCATGATAAGTGCAGAGAAGGCCGAGGCGAGGCCGACTGTGCCGTAGAGCTGCTCTAGGAAGGAGGCGCAGATCAAGAAGGTTGACGGAGTTCGATTTGCGCCATACCACGGCGCATGAGCTCTTCCAGCAAGATAGACCGCAAAGAGAATCAACAGCACGGCAAGAACCAGAGCGGAGAACACCTCTTCTCGCGACTCCATCCAGGCCACGATTGAGTCGACTGGGACCCGTGACCGAATTCCAAGCCAGCCCAGTAGGCGACTCGTTGATTCAAGTAGTCCACCCCTATATCCTTTGATGCTGGCAACTAAAGCCAAGAGAAAACCGGCTGATGCAGCGCTGCGATAGATCCAATCCAGATTTGGCGCCGGTAGTCGTTCGCTGATCTTTGATACCAGATTCGCGTCTGGCATGTCGGCCTCCCCAGTACGGTCCTCGGCAAACGACCGAAGGGTAGCCCGTCGGTGTACGCAGCTGTGTGGATTGACAGCGCTGACCCGACGCCGCCGACGTGCAGCCGTGCCCTGTGGCGGCGGGCCGCTGGTGGGCGGTGGGCTGAGCGTCCCAGGCGGCATGGATGACCGTGTGCGGTGCGGGGCCGACTGGGGCGGCGCCGCACCGCACACGATCGCTGCGAGGGTTCAGCTGTGTCGGGAGGTGGTGCGCAGGGCGGCGGCTGCGGCCCTGCCGATCACGGCGGCGGTGGTCGCCGGGTCGGTCAGGTCGTGCACCGTCGCTCCGGTCATGGGGTTGGCTCCCGGGTCGGTGGCCAGCCACAGCACCCCGCACCCGGTCGCGCGCAGCCGGTCCAGGAGTCGTTGCCCGGCTGCGTAGCGGTCGCGTTCGAATTGCCCATCACTGATGATCACGAGCAGTCGCGCCGTCCCGGGGTGGGACAACTCCAGGGCGCCATCCAGGGCCCGGATCGCCTTCGGGATGTCGTGGTACCCGTCGCGGGCATCGAATTCGGTCACCGCCCGCGGTGCGGTGCCGGGGTGGGTCAGGGCCCGCACTTTCTGTCCGAACAGGACGGTCGCTGATTCGGCGGGCATCGGTGTGTGGCGGGTCGCGTCGGCCAGAATCCACGCCGCTGAGGCGACCGCGTCGGTGCAGCGGGACATGGACCCGCTCACGTCGCAGGCGATGCCGATCTTCAACGGCGGTGCCGGGGCCACGCGGCGGTGGGTGCGGGTGAACGGTTCCGCGGTGGGTATCTGCCCGGCTGCGCGCTGAGCGTCGGCGGCGAGTGCCCCGCGCATGCGCAACCGCCCGGGCGGCACGGGCGACGTGGTGCGGATGGTGTGGCGTTCGGTGACCCCAGCGGAATTCAGGGCGCGGGCCAGGGTGCGTGCCGCCCGTCGTTCGTCGCTGCTGGGTTGACGGGTCCCGGCCGTGCCGGTGCCTGTCCCGGTCGTGCCGTCTGGGCTGCGGCCGAACACCGCCCGCGCGGCGGTGCGGGCATCTTGCTGCGCGGCGCGTTCGGCGGCCTGCCGGTTGGCTTTCGCCGCCGCCTGCCCGGCACCGGGGGCCGGCTCGTCCGCGACGTTCCGCGCGACCACGTCCACGGTGTGCTGGATCACCTGCGCCAACGGCGACGGGTCCGCTTGCCCCGATCCGGAACCCACCGCTGCACCACCGGCCCCGGGACCACCCGTGCCGCGCCTCCCGGTGCTGGTGGCGTGGGTATTGGGGTCGGTTCCGATGGCGTGGCACCAGCGGCGGCCCAGTTCGAGCATGGCCTCCGCATCGTCGTCGGCAACGTTGTGCGCGAGCAGCCACAATTCCCTCAGAGTGTCCAATGTGGAAGTTCCGAGGATGCCGTGGATGACCCGGGTGACGGCCAGGGTTTCTCTGTTGTTCAGGATCCCGGCATCGCGGCGGGCCAGTAGTAGCCCCGCCGCCTGTGCGGCGGACGCCGCGTCCATGCCGGTGCTGCTGGTAGGCATGTCACCCAAGATCAGGTTTCGGGCGCTGGAGCGTAGCCAGTGCCTATCGTCGGGGCGGCGGCACAGGTGGGCGGCTTCGATGCGGGACTCCTCCAACAGCATCGCGGCCTCCGCTACCCCGGCTGGGGTCCCGGCGGGCGGGTTCCACCGGGTGTGCCGCGCGTGGGCGCATTCGTGGGTGAACAACCCCCACGCGGTGCTGTAGCGGGTGCGGTCGGCGGGGTCGGCCGGATCGGCGGTGCGGGGGTGGATCGGGCCCAGGTGGACGCCGTCGATCTCGATCAAGGCGTGCGATGGCAGGAAACACGCAGGGGAGCCGTGCCCGGCCCCGGGGGCAATGGTGACGATCAGATCATCCCGGTCGGCGATGACCGGGGCTTCCTCGGTGAACCCGGCCGACAGTGCCCACCAGTCCGGCGACAGCGACGCGGGAGCCGCGGTGGGGGTAGCGGTTGGGGCGGCAATCAGGTGCGTACTCATGGCGCGGAATCTCCTTACACAGTGGGCGAATTCGCGAACGGTCGGGCTAGATGCGGGCGCCGAGCGCCAGGGGTGCGACCGTGCCGCCGAACGCGGACCGCACGACTGCGGCGACGGTGTCGCGGTCCTCTTCGGGGGCGAGGTTGAGCAGGTTCCCGGCCGCTGCGTGCGCGCCCAGCACGGCGGCGATGCGGTCGAATGCGATCAACTCGCGCAGTTGCGGCGCCCAGCCGATCTCGCCCTTGTCCTGCTTGGTGGCGAGGTTGCGGGCCACCCGCACCGCCCGGGGATCGGTCTTGAGCTGCTTGGCGAGGTCGTAGTCGCTGGACACCTGTACCTGGGCCGAAAAGCGGGGAGGACAGGGCGTCGGTCACGATCGCGCCGTGAACGCCGGGGTTGTGTCCGGCGATCACCTAGAACCCGGCCGCGATGGTGACACGTTCGCCGCCGTTGGCCTTGATCGTGATTTTCCGTCGCCCATCCATCGCGGGGTACACGACGGCGAGGACGGTTGGAGGGATCAGCGACGCGTCGTCGATGAACAGCGGGCGGCCTTCGCGCATGGCAGTGATCAGCGGGCCGTGCACGAATTCGTACCGCCCGTCCGGGGTCTGGGTGTATTCACCCACCAGATCCGCGACCGTGGTGTCCCCGTCCCCGGCGATCGTGATCACGTCACCGAAGGCAGCCTCGACCACGGCGGTTTTGCCGGTACCGGGCGGGCCGTACAGCAGCACCGGCACCTCTGCCGCCCGCAGCCTTTGCAAGGCGGTCACGTCCGGCAGACCCGCCAGGCTTCGCGGGTGGTACTGCTGGCCGTTCGGCCGCGTCACCGGCCCCGACACCGGCGCCGCCGGGGAGGCCGCCGCGCCCGCGCTGGTGCCGTTCCGCGCGACCGTGGTTTCCGGGGCGGGCGTCGCCGCTCCGGACTGCGCCGACGTGCTGGACTTTGCGGGGGTGGCGGGCTTCGCCGCGCGCGCCGCCGGGGCGCCGGTGGCGGCCTTGCGGGTGGTTCGCGTGGCCTGGTACCGCAGCGGGGAGGTACTGGTGACCTGCGCGGCGCCCTGGTCCGCCAGGGTCTTCAACGCGTTGCCCACTGCCCCGGCCGAACGGCCCAGCTTCGCGGCCACCTGCCGCGGGCTGTGCTCACCCTTGCGGTCATCGGCGAGTACTCGGGCCACCTGGGCACGCAGCTCACCCCTACGCAGGCGGCCCGATGAGCGGCGGGGGCGGTGGTGCTGTTGGGGGTGCTGGAAGGCATAGCTCGTCCTTTCGCAGAATGCGCGCACAGCGCGGGTTTCACCATTCGGCGGAATTGCGGGTGATCCCCGCGAACGATTCAAAGCTAACTCTCCACCGAACGACCTCTCAAGGAAAAACGACCCTCCAAATGGGTCCTCTTGTAGAAAAATCCGGCGCCGTGACCAGCGAAAACCGTGTCCTCGTCGTGGAATGCAACCGTGTCAGCCCGGGCGAATGCGACTCGCGAACCCGTCGACGACAAGACCTGCGGAGCGAGAAGAATACGCTGGGAGCAGGGAAAGTAAAGAAATAGGGGAACAGGAGGGCGGGGGCGAGGTATGCCCGGCGGGACCATGCGGACAAGACCGCGGCGTTCGAGAGTGCGCCCGCCTGCTGCTGATGTGCCCTGTCGTGGTGGGCACGACCGAGTCTGGGAGCGCCGCGGCCGCTAACAAGCCGTTGTGACCTGCGCGGATCGCTCCGCGCGGGGGTGCCGGTTTAAGCGGAACCCGAAGCGGAACCCCGCATGGAACCCCGGTCGGAACCCCCTGCGGCAATCATGCTCGCCGCTGACGATCACGTGACCGCAGACGACCTCGGTGTGCGGATCGGCTGGTGGGTCTGGCTATACCAGGGACCTTTTGTGTCACGGTCCGCAGCAGTTCCGGCGAGGACATTCCTGCAGAGAAAGGGGTTTCGCGGAGGCGGTGTTCTCTTTCGGCGAGTCGGAAAGCGCAGTGCGCTCGACGTGCCGAGGGGCTCTTTTATGTCTCCGTGGAGAGGCGCTCGCGGCGGAGCTGCTCGGCGAGTGCGCGGGTTTCGTTGCTGGGAACGGTGCCGAGGGCGGCGAGGCTTGTGTGCAGGAGTTCGAGGGTGCGGGGAATGGCTTCGTACAGCCCGAGGCGGGCTTGCAGACGCATGATGTCGCGATACAGCGGTTCGTGATCGGGGGCGAATTCCCGGGCGTGTTCGAGCATGTCGAGCGCGTGCTGCGGGGCTGTCTCGCGCAGGTCGTGGGCGCGGCCGGCTATGGCATCGAGGAACGCGCGGTGGGCGTGGGCGCGGGCGGGTTCAGCCCAGGGGGCGTCGAGGCCGTCAGCGAGCCAGCCGGCGTAGGCGGAAATGATCTCCTGGTCCGCGGTCGCGCGCTCATCGTCGGAGCGGGCTTGGCGGCGCGCAGCGTGGGCTGTGGTGAACTCCCAATAGTCCACTGTGGTCAGCTCGGGATTGATCCGGCAGCGCCGTCCTTCCCCGGCGACCACCAGCTCTGCGAGTGCGGGGTCGTGGCCGCTGAGGGTGCGCCCCAACCGGGTCAGGGTGGTGTTGAGCGCGTTGCTGCCCGCGGCGTGCTCGCCCCAGAGAGCCTCCAGGATCTCTTCCCGGCCGGCCCCGCGAGGATGCAGCGCCAGGAATGTCAGCAGGGACACCATCCGCGGCTGCAACACCACCTCGTGTGCGGGCGCCTCGGTCTCGGGACGCCAGTACAGCCGGGGCGAGCCGAACACCGTCACACGAGCCTGCACCCGCCCGGCGGGAGGCGGCTCGGCGTGCTCGGCCTCGCACTCCCCGCCCGTGGGCGGGGCCGATATCGCGGCGGGCTGGTCGGTGCGGAGGTGAGTGCGTTTCAAGGCGATTGGCAGGGAATAGACGGTTGGTGGCGGGGCGGCGGGAGCGCGGGATGTGCGGCGTCGCCGCCACCGATACGCCGCGGCGGTCAGGGTTCCGGCGGCGATCAGCCCGATCACGACTCCCTCGACCACCCGCGCCCGCACCCGTGGCTGCGAGGCGGGCGCAGGTTCGGGCCGTGGTGCGGCAGCCGAACCCGCAAGCGCAGGAGCAGGCGGAGGCGTGCTGGGCGAGGTGGGCGTCGGTGGAGGGGCTGGGGTGTCCTGCCCGGGTGGGGTGGGATTGTCCGGGGCCTCGGCGCGCGGGATCGCCAGGAGCCATCCGGGAAACAGGATCTCGGGGTTGTGCAGGGCGTGGTGGTCGGGCTGGGTGCGGCCGCGGTTGAGTTCGAAGATTTCCGGCCAGCGCCACGCCTCGCCGAGGTAGCGCTCGGCGAGCCCGGCGAGGGTGTCCCCGCTGGCGACGGTGACCCACCTGGCTCCGTCGGGCACCGGCGGGGGTTGCAGGCGAACAGCGTCGTCGGGCATGCGCAGCCATTGTCCGGCGCGCAGGAACTGCGGCTGCGGGGCCAGTTGCGGGTTGAGATCAGTGATCTCCCGCCATCGATTTCCGTCCCCGAGGTGTTCCTTGGCGAGCGTCCAGAGGCTGTCGCCGCGGTGGACGTGGACGGCCGGCCCGGCCACGGACGGGTCTGGGGCGGGCCCGTCCGTGGCCGGTGCGACCCGTGGCGCTTCGGGGGTGCGCTGCGGGCCGCCGGGGTGGCGGGGCGCGCTCGCCGCCACCGGACTGGAAGGGAGGGCCGAGGCCACGCTCGGTGCGGCCGTGCCGACGAGCACGGTGCTGGTCACCACCGCCGTGATCCAGCCCCGCACACCGTGGCGGTCTTCGGTGCACAGCTGCTGGGCGCCGTAGCGGATCAGAGCGCAGGTGTCGGTGACGATGCAACAGATCAAGGCCGCCCACAGGCCCCAGAGCACGAGCAGTCCACCGAGGACCACTACGTCGTCGACCGGGAGCTGCAGCCGGATTTCGTGATACGTCGCGACGAGCCACGCCTCGAAGTCGGCCCACGCGGAGTCCCTGTACATCCCGGAGTCCAGCGGTGGTGGTGTGAGCCCGTGGGGCCACGGGGCGGCTTGGGTGGCGAGCACGAGCCCGGTGGGCAACACGAGCACGGCGAAGACCAGACCGCTTGCGGCGGTCAGCCAGCGCAGCAGAGCCCGGAGTCCGGTCATGGTGCGAGTCCTGGATTGGTGGTGCCGACGCCGAGTGCGGCGTCGGCGTGGCCGGTGACGCGATGGGCCGGGCCGAACAGACCGATGACCGCGGGCTCGGTGTGTGTGACGGAGACTTCGACTGCTCGGCCGTGGAAAGTGATCTCGCCGTGGTGTCCGCTGGCGGCGAGCACGTGTTGAGCGGTGCTGCGGGCCTGGGTGGGATCGAGGGTGATCTGCGGCCCGCGGGTGTCCAGCGCGGCAAGGGCGGCGCGGGCGGCTTCGGCGGCGACCTCGTCGGCCCGGGCCAGCGCGCGCATCCGGTCGGCACCATCGACGACGAGCGCGAGTACCAGCAGCAGGCACGGCAGCAGCACTGCTACCAGCACGCTCACCGAACCCCGCTCGAGGTCGTCGGCCGGTCTCATGTCCGCTCCCGGTATGGATCAAGCGGGCTCGCTGCGTGCGAGCGCAGCGGGATGCTGCCGGGCATCAAGGGCAATGTGAGGTCTGCGAGGAGCACAGCGCAGGCCGCGTGTACCGCAACGGTGCCGGGCTGTCCGATCGGTCGGTCGAACCCGATGCTGTCCACCGACACCTGCTGCTGGGCGCAGTGCACGCCCTGCTCGCGCAGGGCTGCCTCGGCGGTCGCAGTGGCCTGCTGTTGTGCGGCGGGTGCGGTGCGGGCGATCGAGGCAGCACGCGCGGCACTGGTGGTGGCGGTGTCGAGTGCAGCGTGGGCGGTGACGACTCGCCCACCGGCCACGACCAGGACGAGGACGAGGAGCACCATCGGGGTGAGCACGGCGACCTCGATGCTCGCTGATCCGTTGTCGTCGAGTTTCATCAGCGACTACCTCCCGGAGTGGTGAAGCGCTCGCGAGCCCCGGTGGCGGTTTGCGTGGCGCGGAAGTCGATCGGCAGCGGCAGTAGGTGTGGGGCGGTGGCCGAGACCTGCACGGATACCTCCCTATCGGTACCGGTGACCGTGATGAGCGGGTCGGCGGCGGCGTTCGGGGTGCGGTGCAGGAACTGTGCGGCCGAGGCCCGGCCAGCGGCGGGGTCGGCGGCATAGGCGCGGGCGGCGTGCAGGCCGAGGGCGGCGGCGTGGTGGCACAGGCTGCGGGTGTGCCACCACAATCCGGCCTGCACCACCGAGATCAGCGTCACGAGCACGACTGCGGCCAGGACCGCGGTTTCCACCGTTTCCGAACCCTGATCCGCACGGGGCTGTCTGGTGTGGACTGTCATGATCGGGAGCTTTCAGTGGATCTGGCCCTGGTATTTGTTCACCACTGCGGTGATGGCGGCGCCGAGCCCGACCGCGACGGCCAGGCCGATGGCGGTGAGTACGGCTTTCTCGGTCGTCTCCGACCCGGTGTCGTCGGCCTGGACCCGCGCGGCCCAGCGGGGCAGCCGGTCGAGGGCAGTGGTCGCGGCGAGCACGAGTACCAGCGCGAAGTGCGCCACGACGGCCGCGGTGCGGCGGGTGAGGGAACGGACGGTGGTCATCGCAGGCTCCTTCAGCGGTTAGGTGGCGACTAGTTGTGCGGCGGTGGGGTAGAGAACGAGGCCGAGGACAGTGACCATGAGCAGGGAGACCGGCACGGTGAGCCGTTCGCTGCGGGCGTTGGCCTCGGCGGTGTCGGCGGCCAGCGCGGCATGTCGCAGCGCGGTCGCTTTGGTGTGCAGGCTGGTACGATGGCAGCCCCTCCCGCGGCGGTGTCGGCGAGATCGGCCACGTCCACCAGGTCGGGCAGGTGAATGCGGCTACCGAGTGCGCGTAGTGCCTCCCACGGGGTGTTGCCGTGCCGGTGGGCTGAGGTCACGGTGGCGCGGATGCGACGGAACAGCGGGTGCTCGCTGGCCTCGGCTGCCTCCCGCAACGCAGGGGTGGCGGCGCGGCCGGCACTGCGTTCCTGGGCGACGAGGTCGAGGTAGACCGCCAGCACCCGCCGGTAGGCGTCCCGGCGAGCTGCCGCAGTCTGGCGCACCGCGACGTACGGCCACATCCAGCCGATAGCGGCTCCGCCCAGTGCACCGACCACCGTCAGGGCGGTGGGAAGCAGATCGGAGTTCGCGGCGAGGAGGCTGAGCACCGCCCCCGCGGCGAGCCCGGCGAGCGCGAGGTGTAGGCGCCGTGCCAGGTAGTGCTGCGCATTCTTCTCCAGCAGATCCAGGTCCGCCGTCGGGACTCCCATCCACGGATGCCGCCAAGTCTGGGCACACTCGGCCAGTGCGGCGATGAGACCCGACGGCGTCGACGGGGGTGAAGCCGTGGCTTGGTGCAGCGCGGCGTGCAGATCCAATCGAGGTGCTGGTGCTGCGGCGACGAGCATGGTGGCCAGGCCGGCGCCGACGACGAGTCCGAGCACGAGGGCGAGCGAGATCATCGGGCTTGCACCTCCTTCCGCTGTGTGCCGATCAGGACGCGCTCGGCGGTGGGCGAAGCGGTCAGTCGGTGCATCCAGGCCACCGCCCCCGCGCCGATTGCGGTGAGTACGGCCAGCACGATCTGCCCGGTCAGGGTGGAGAACGGGGTCAGGTAGTGCCCGGCGAAGAGGAACAGCCCGGCGAGCATCACGGCGACGATCGCGATCAAGCAGCGCACCGTGGTGCGTGGCTTGGCGCGGTCGGCTTCGACCTGCCGCCGGGTGCGCACTTGCTCGGATTGGGCCTCGGCCTGGGCGTGCAGCAGGTCTGCGAGGCCGCGTCCACCGGCTCGCAGTCTCAGCAGCAGGGCGAGCACGACAGCGTCGGCGGCGGGATCGGCGAGTTCGTCGGCGAAGGCCCGAAGTGCGGGCTCGGTCCCGTCGCTGCGGATTCGATGTGCCAAGCGCTGGACCGCCCCGGCGATGGGCGCGGGGGCGGTGTCGGCGGAACGGGTGATCGCCTGCGAAAGCCCGCCAGCACCGGAAGCCAGCAGATCCCCGACCCGCCGTGTCCAGCTCGCCACCGCTTCGCCGCGCGTGATCGCAACCCGCGAGGCAGTCGGGGCGAGCACGCGGGGCAGCCCGAGCACGGCGGCGGCCACGGCGGGCCCGGCCACCGGCCATCTGGTCACCCACCACGCCCCGGCGCCGAGCAGCACTGCGGCTGCGGTCTGCTGCCACCCGCGTCGCGACCACGTCCACCACCGTGTGCGTCCGAGCCGCAGTACCGGGAGATGTCCATAGAGGACAATGAGCACGGCGGTGGCCAGTGCGAGCCCGCACGCTGCTCCGGCGAGTTCGTCGACATTCACCGGGAACCGCCTCCCCATGCCGTGGGAAGGTCGAACACCCGCGCATCGTGCCCGGCTGCGGTGAGCCGCTCCAACAGCCCAGGGCTTGGCGGCCCGACCGGAATCGACTCGGGCGTTCCCGGTGCAGTGGCGAAAAGCGGAGTGAAGTCGGGTGTCTCGGCATCGCCGACGGGCCCGACCTCGACCACCTCGGCCACTGAGCGGGTGCGCCCGGCGGGGTGGTCATGGCGCGCGACATGCACGATCAGATCCAGGGCCGAGGCGGTCCAGCGGTGTGCCGCGGGGATCGGCAGGGGCGGGTCGGCGAGCTGACCGAGGGCGGCGATGCGTTCCGGTACGGAGCGTGCACTGGTGGCGTGCAGGGTGCCCATACCTCCGGTTGCGCCGTTGCCGAGTGCGCGCAGCAGTGCCGTGATCTCCCCGGCACGCACCTCGCCGACCACGACCCTCGACGGGGAATGCCGAAGCGCCTGCTTGAGCAGGTCGTCCAGGGTGATCTCACCGACGCCTTCGGCCCCGGCGGCGCGGGCTTCCCAGGCGGTGACCAGCGGGTGGCGCTGTTGATCCAGATGCAGACCGAGCTCGTAGTCGTCCTCGACGGTGACCACATGTTCCGTGGCGGGGATCTGCTGGCACAGCGCCCGCAACAGGGTCGTCTTGCCCGCGTACGGGCCGCCGGTCACCAACAGGTTGAGCCCTGCGGCCACGGCTGCGGCGAGGAAGTCCCGCATGGACGCATCGAGGGTGCCCCCCGCGTGGAGGTCGTCCAAGGTCGCGTGGGCGAGGCGGTGGCGACGGATCGCGACCCTCGGCCGTTCGCAGACTTCCCGCACCGCTGCGACCCGCGCGTCGAGCGGTCCTCCAGCAGCGATGCGGAGGTTCGCGATCGGCCGGGCCGGGGAGAACTCCCGCGCGGTGCGACCGCAACGGGCGAACAGCTCACCGAGCAGCTCCAACAGCGCCTCGTCGGAGTCGGCCACCGGGTACGGCCACCGAGCCGTCGTGCCATCCGCGCACTCCACCAGAACGTGGTCGCAACCGTGGATGTGGATGTTCTCGACCCCATCCCGGTCCAGCAGCGGTGCCAGCCCGCCGAGCCCGGCCAAGGCCCCGCGCACGGCCTGGCCGAGCCGGTGCTCCGCGCTCAGCGAGGAGTCCGGCGAGCCGGCGGCTGTCCAGCGGGTGAGCTCGTCTTTCAACACGGTGTCCACGTCCGACTCGCCCGCGTCCAACCGCGCCGCCACAGCCGCCCAGAGCTGCTTGACGGTCTCGGGGTCGGGGATCGGGTCACCGTCATCGAAGACCGGCAACAGGCGGCGGGTGCTCATTCGACGCCCACCTCCCGCATCTCCACATCCGGCTCGTAGTCGAACCCGACCGGCCGGCGCGCCTGTCGATGCAGCCCCCGAGCAATTCGGCGGACCGCCTTCCACAGCGGGCGACGCTCCAGATGCACTGGCCCGTGGATGCCGTCGGCGAACACCTGCGATGACGGCAAATCCATCGGCACCGTGATCGCGACCGGGAGATCCAGCGCAGCGGCCGTGTCGGCCGCTGACTGGGAATCGCCTGCGAGGACGGCGAGTTGGACGCGGTCGCCATAGCGGGCGCGCAGCGACATCGCGAGGTCGGTGCTGCCCGAGCACGACCGCAACCGGGGCCGCGCGGCCAGCAAGATCCGGTCGGCCTCGGCAAGCAGTGGTCACGAGGTCTGCGGATCGCGCCGACCGGCGTCGATGAGCACGTCCGGGCCCGAGATAGTGAGGTCGCGCAGCGCGCTTCCCAAGGGATGCCAACCATCCGAGCCGATCGCGAGCGACTGCTCTCGATGCAGCACACCGGACAGGACGCGGACGTGGCGGGCATGCGGGACATCCTGGGAGTGCCCGGCCAGCGCTTCGGCCGGCACCGAGGTCATCCCACGGGTGGCAGCGGCGACCGTGGCCACCCCGGTCTCGGTGGTGATCCGGCCATCGACCCACCACCGCGACAACCACCCCGGCACCAGGGATCCACGTGCCGGGTCGGCGTCCACCGCGAGAACGGGGCCGGGCCAGGCGGTCGCCAACGCCGCCACCGTCGTCGACACACCCCGCGCCCCGAGCGCGGAAATCATGGCTGTGATCACGAGAGGGTCTTTTCATCGTAGGAGCGTCAGTGCTGGGCAGGGCCGAGGAGGCTGACCTGGGCGCCTTGGATGGCAGCGGCGACAGCGGTCGCAGCGGTGGAATCAGCGATAAGCAAATCAGCGGTGATCGCCCCGTCCGCATCCGGCGGCGAGACCCGCACCACCCGCGCGAAGAACTCCGCACCTGGTGACGAGCTCTCTTCCCCAGGAGATCCCGTGCCGAAAGATCTCGGGGCGGGGCGGACCGCGACAGAATCGTCGGCGATCAACCCGCGCGCGGGGAACCGGCCGATTTCGAGCCGAACGCCGATCACGCGCTGCCCGGGGCCGGGGACGGCCTGGCGGGTGGTGTCTCGGCGGCCGAGGAGCTGCCCGGCGTGGAGGTTCTCGGCAGCGGTACGACCGATGACCTGAGCACGCTCGGACTCCGACACCGCGTAGCGGCCGACCGCGGCGGGCAGTGAGACGGGCTGCACGTCCTCAGCCGAGATCCGCTGCCCCCACGAAACGTCCCGGGCCAGCACCAGCACTGGTGCCCGATCCGCCAGCGCGTTGATCAACGCGGCATTCCCGACGGTCCCGGCCACGACGAGCACTCCCGCAGCGATCCACACCCCGGTGCGCCGCTTCCGCGGCACCCGCGGCGAGGTAGGGGTGTCCGTCTCGGCGCGGTGGCTCGTTACGTGTGACGTGTCTGTTGTGGACATACCTCTCCCGGTGCAGAAAGGAAGGAATCAACGAAAAATACAGGAGAAACGTGTTCTACGGCTTTAGCCAGTGGTCACCGATTGCGCCTCGGCGACAGCGAGTTCGGTGGTGGCCCGGGAGGTCATCGGCGGCAGCGTGCCAGCAACCGGGGCGGTGCCGTCGAATCCGCGCCAGGACACCGTCCAGGTGATCGCCCACGTCGCGCGTGCCTGTTCACCAGGGCGTCCGGCCGTGGAGTGCGTGAGCACGACGTCGCAGTCGGGGGACGCGGCGTGCAACCCGAACGCGCGCGAGTACGGCGTGCCCGGCCCAGGGCACCCCGCCCCCGGCCGGGCCTCGGCCACATCCAATGCGCCAGCTACAGGTTCCGTGCTGAGGGAGGGCGGTAGCGAGATGGCGGCCGCACTCAAAGACGCGCGCCGCGCGGCTGGCATGACGAAGATAGACAGGAGGTGATGCTATCTAGCGTGACCCCATCCTAGGCGGGCGGCACACCGAATGATCCTCTCCAGCCGCCCGCCTTCCCATTTTCGATAGGCGCCCCCTTTCCGGAAGAGTTCGATGTCTCACCCCGACCAGCCGAGCGAGGTCACGGGTCCGCCGGTTCCGGTGCCCGTTGACGTCGATCCGGTAGCTACTGGAGTCGGCAGTCGTGTGGATGGTGAGGACGACGCGGATGAAGACGGTGACTGAGTAGTTCTCCGCTACCTAGCTCCGAGGCCGGTGCTGTAGAGATGATCTACGGCACCGGCCTCGTGTGTTTTCTTCGACTCGACTGTCCGGGTGATCTTGGAGGTGGGGCTGACTCACACGTGGCCTCCTTGCCAGCCGCGGTCGGATACGGTGCGGGGCCGGATGAGAGAGCAGGAAGGGTGTTGGTGTGCGCCGGGATGGCAGCCAAGCGTGGGGCGAGGAGTGGGATTCTGAGGCCCCTGCCGTGCTCGGCTCGGAGTTCTCCGGGTTCGAATCCGAGGAGGTCGCCGCGACCGTCTATGTGCCCAGCGAGCGCGTCGGCCCGGATGATCAGGAAGCCCGCATCGAGCTGCGTCGCGACGGTCACGATCGCCTGGTGATGCTGGCCTACAACTCCCTGGAAGAGCTGGTGGCCTGCTGCGGCGAGGCACAACCGTGGATCGCGATTCCTCGCGACAGGGTCTCGCACGTGCAGTCCGACGTCGGCGCCGCACAAGTGCTGTGGGGGATTGAGCTACCCGAGGAGTTCCGGCACACGCACGAGACCGAGGGGGAAGGTCGCAACTCATGACCGGCATCAATGTCAACCCGGACGCGCTGCGCCGGGTGGCCGACGACATGCGCACCTCGACCGCCAAACTCGATGCGGCGGCGAAGAACCCGGTCAGTGAGGTCAACGCCGGGAAGTCCTCGCCCGAGGTGCAGGCCGCGATCGCGACGCTGCTGCGCGCCTCGGCGGGGCTGTTGGACGGCACGCTGCGCACGGCTGATGAGGTCGCGGCCGGCCGCACGGATTACCTCAAGACCGACGACGGGGCTGCCGAGAACATGCCCCACGGTCGTGGGGGGAACTGATGGGGCACTCGATCAACACGGTCGTCGAGGCCGATCCCGGGTCGTGCCGGGAAGCCGCGCGCTGGTTGGCCGCGGTCTGTGCGGGCATGCACGACCTCGGTACGGGACTGCACCGGGCGAAGTCCGAGTCGGAGTCGATGTGGGAAGGCGATGCCGGTGACGCGTTCCGGGACCTGGTGTCCGACAACGCCGGAGACGCCGACCAGGTTGCCGAGTTCCTGAATCGCGCCAAGATCGCGCTGGAGAACTTCGCCAACTCGATCGCCACCGTCACCACCCGGATCGACCAGGCCCGCATGGTCGCGCGCCAAGGCGGCTTGGTCGTCACCGAAACAACGATCGAGGAACCGCCGAAACCCGACATCCCCCTTTACAACCCGGGACCCGGGGCTCGGCGTGAAAACCGGGAACGCTCCCCGGAAGACAAGCGCATCCTGGCCGACTACGGGGCCAAGTGCGACGTCTGGAACGAAGTCAAGGTCACCGTCGACGACGCACGCGCCGACGAAAACGCCGCGCACGAGACGCTGATCGCCGCGATCAGCATGAACAAGGACCTCGGCAGCTATCTCGTGCCGAAAGGCTGGGCATGGGCACCGATGCTGACCGGCGCGTACAGCGGACCGCACACGACCGCCAAAGCACTCGCCGATGTCGCCTCCACCGCGCAAGCACGCGCCGAGGGCGCCCTCGCCGTCCTCGATGACCCCACCCTGACCCCGGCGGACCGGCAGAAGGTCTTGTCGAACCAGATCATGTGGGCGGGCAAGGTGCGCACGGCCGAAACCGCCGCGCAGTCGGCCAAGAACCTCGACGCGAAGATCCCCGGCTCGGCGATCGGCAAGCAACTGGCCGGGAAGTCCATCAGGGGCGTGGGTATCGTCGGCGGCATCGTCACCGTCTACAACGTCAAGAAGGAGATCGACTCCGGCGTCCCCAAGGAAAAGGCGGTCACCAAGGGAGTGGCCACCAGCGCCACCGGCGCCGCGGTCGGCATTTTCATGACCGCCGCCGCCTCGGCGGGCTACATCAGCGGTGTCGTCGCCAGCGGCGGAACCCTGCTGCTGGGCACCGTGGCCGCCGCGGGCGTCGGCTACTACATCGACCACCACTACTACCACTAGCGGATACGGTCGCTGCGCGATGACGACGAACCTTCCCCCCAAGCCGGACCCGGCGACCGGAGAACCACGCCCACCGGCAGCACCCGCGGTACTGGGCCTGTCGGCCGCGCAATCGGGACAACCCGGCGCCGGCGATACCGCCCCACACGGACGTGGACCGACGCTGGAAGCGCAGGGAAACCCCTGGTGGCTGGCCCCCGCGACGGGATGCGTGCTCACCGTCGTCACCATGATCATCTTTTCGATCTCGGACGGCGGTGGCGCGTGGGCCTCCGACCCCTTCGCGTGGTGCCTGCTCGCAGCCGTCTTCCTGATCACCCTCTTCCGCGAGTGGGGAGTCCGGCTCACCGCCGGGGCCGACTGGCTGCGCGTCAACCGACGCTGGGTCGACACCTACCAGCTCACCCACATCACGCTGCGCGGCGTGTGGTTCGGCTGGACGCTCCGACTCCGCGACACCGACGGACGCCACCTGCGCACCTCCCTCAGCGACCTGGAAGCCAACCCCCAACTCTGGGCCCTGGTCTACAACGGCGTGACGCACTCGGTGCACCACGGCGCCGAGATCAACAACCTCGCCGCCGGAATGCTCCGGCTACGGCCCGAACTCGAAGGACGCGCACGGCAGACCATCCGCCCCAAGATCCCAGACCGCGCCGCCTGGACACTCCTCCTGGTCATCGCCGCGGTCTTCGGCGCGATGTACCTGTTCCGACCGGACCTGCTGGGACCCGCCCTCATGATCTTCACCGGGATCGTGCTCGTCGCGGTGGCCATACTCGGTGCCGTTCTCTACGTCGCACGCAGGCGGGAGCACGCCATCGATGCCGAAGCGCCGAGCCGTACCAGCCCTGAAGATCGGTGAAGCGGTCCGGAAACCAGAGGTGCTCGAAGCATTGGGACACCAGGTTCCGCAGTCGCACGTGCCGGGGCCCCGCCGATGCGCGGAGCGCCATCGCTTCGACCCCGCGCTGCGGCCGCGGCAGGGTGGCGGTGCGCACAGGGAGAAGGTGCGGGGATGCCTGCGGCAGCACGGACGCCAGCGTAGCCGTCGAGATACTTGTCTCCGACAGACATCAGCCGTACAGCGAGATGGAATTCTTCCATGGTTATAGCGTGACCAATATCATAACTTCACTAAGTTGGGAGCCGCATGATGGGAGCAATGTGGGAGCCGACGCGTGCGCCAAACGGCAGCGAACGGCATGCGACGGCTTCTGGCAACACCGCGCTGACCAGCCGATTCTCTGTTTGTGCAGGTCATGGCGATGTGGACAGCTACCTTGACACGGTAGAGGTCGCTGGTTCAATCCCAGCATCGCGCACCACTGTTCTGGTAGTTCAGAGCCCCTGTCGACGAGCTTCGTCGGCAGGGGATTTTCGCTTTGCGGGAGCATTGCGGGCTTCGGTGAACCCGGCCGGCAGTGCCCACCAGCCCGGCGACAGCGACGCGCGAATCGGGTATTCACCGACCAGATCCGCGGCCGTGGAACGGCGGCAGGAGTGCGGGCCCGCCGGGCCCGCCTTCGGTCACGCTCGTCGAGTACGTGGTGGCTCGACGAGGCGGTCGCCGGACAGCAGCGTGCCCGCCTGCTTGACGTGCCGCAGTACCGGTGAGACCTCCATGCTCTGCAGTCCGGTCAAGGACCCGAGGCGATCCGAGGTGAATTCGAAGAGTTCGTCGAGGTCTCGGCAGTGTGCGACGGCGTGGATGTTGTGGGGCCCGGAGACGGCCGCGGCGAAGGCGATCTCGGGTTCCTGCGCAAGCGTGCGTCCGGCGTTCTTCACCGCCGCCGGATGCACGCGCAGCCACAGGTTCGCCCGAGCGTGATAGCCCAAAGCGGCTGCGGCGATCTCGACGTCGATGTGGACGACGCGGCGCCGGAGCAAAGCGCGAAGGCGGCGTGACACGCGCCCTGGAGTGGAGTCCGCCGCAGCGGCGAGGTCCACGAGACTGGCGCGACCGTCCGTGGCGAGAGCGTTCAGGATCTTCTCGTCCCCAGCTGTCAGGCGCACGGGATCGCGAGTGACGACCGGGGACTCGGTGAAAGGGGAACCGTCGCTGCCGAGCATGGCTTCCTGCTCCGGGGACAGCGCGCCCTGCAGGGCGGCCCAGTAGTGGCCGCGGCCTCCCATGAATTGGCGCAGCATGGCGAAGGCGTTGACGTCGAGCACCGCCGCTGTGCGCGGAAGTCGTCGCCCGAGCAGGTCTTCGCGCTGTTCTTGAGTCCGTGACTGGGTCGCGCAGGTGATTTCGCAGCCGGCTGCGCTCAGGGCTACCCAGTTGACGTCCTCGCGCTTGGCGAGTGCGTCGGCGATCGCTTCGACGCTGCCGGGGCGGCAGCGGAGTCGCACCAGCCACCTGCTCTGCGCCAGCGCCCCCGGGTTGACCACACCGGCGATGCGGATGACGCCATCAGCGCGCAGCCGCCGGTACCGGCGGTTGACAGTGCTTTCGGTGAGGCCGAGCGCGGCTGCTATCGAGGCGAAAGAAGCCCGCGGATCGATCTGCAGCGCACGAATGATTCGCACATCGTCGGGCTGGACGGCGACGGACTCGGACATCGGTGCGCCTGCCATGGAGGGAATCCTACAGCTGGGCCTTGTCGAGTCGCCCCGACGACAGCGCAGCGGACAGACTTGCGACGCGCAGAAGAAAAGCCGCAGCAGCATCACCGACCGACGCCAGTCCCGGTGACGGACGCACGATGTGAGCTGACCGCACAAGAACGGAGATGACGCCGGATGTCATCGACTGCCGCAGAGCAGAACACGCCTACCGCTCTCATCATCGGGGCCTCGCGCGGCCTCGGTCACGCGATGGCGGCCGAATTCCTCGACAGGGGTTGGAGCGTCATCGGCACGGTCCGTGACACCACTGCCCGGACGCCCCTGCACGATCTCGCGGATCGAGCCGGCGGGCGCGTCACCGTCGAGCATCTCGACATCAACGAGCCCGACCACCTGGCGCCGCTGCACGAGCGGCTCGCGCAACGCCGGCTCGACCTGCTCTTCGTCAACGCGGGCACCACGAACAACGAGCAGACGCCGATCGGCGCGGTTCCGACAGCCGATTTCGTCGAAGTGATGATCACCAACGCGCTCAGCCCCATGCGCGTCATCGAAGCGCTCGAAGATCTCGTATCCCCCACCGGACTCATCGGAGCGATGTCGTCCGGGCAAGGCAGCATCACGAACAACACGACCGCAGGCCGCGAGGTCTACCGGGGGAGCAAAGCGGCCTTGAACATGTTCATGCGCAGCTTCGCGGCCCGGCAGGCGGAGACGCAGCGCGCCTTCGTCCTCTTGGCGCCAGGCTGGATTCGCACCGCGCTCGGGGGGCCGGACGCACCGTTCACCGTTGAGGAGAGCGTCCCGCTGTTGGTGGACGTCCTGCTGTCCAAGTTGGGCACTCCCGGTCTGGCGTACCTGGACCGCTCGGGGCAGACCGTGCCCTGGTGAGTGCCCGTCTGTGGCCGACACCCGAGCAATGGCAAGGGCGAGGACGATGCCTCTCATCGCTGTCGAAGAACACTGGATCATGCCGGACCTGACGTCCGCCCTGCGCGCTGTGCCGCACCGCGACGAAAGCCTTGTCTTCAACGAGATGGGCGACCATCTGGAACGTTTGGAGGACCTGGGGGCGGGCCGCATCGCGGCGATGGACGCCCAGGGCATCGACATGTCGATACTCGCCCTGACGCCGCCGGGAGCTCAGCCGCTGCCGCCCGAGAATGCCTTGGCGCTGAGCCGCGCCGCGAACGACCTGGCCGCAGCGTCCGTCGCCCGGCATCCGGACCGATTTCGTTCGTTGTCCACGCTGCCCATGTCGTCGCCAACGGACGTCGCGGGCGAGCTTGAACGAGCTGCGGGCATGGGGCACGTGGGCACCATGGTCTACGGCCGATCGGGCGACCTCTTCCTCGATGACCCCGTCTACGATGACTTTTTCGCTGCCGCAGCGGAACTCGGCCAACCGGTGTTCATCCATCCTCAACTGCCATCGCCTGCCGTTCGTGACGCGTCATACCGCGGCTTCGATCCCATGACCGATCTCGCCCTCGCCACGTTCGGATGGGGGTGGCACCTGGACGCCGCGACAGCGGCACTGCGGCTGGTACTCCGAGGCACCTTCGACCGGCATCCGGACCTCCAGGTCGTGCTCGGCCACTGGGGGGAGATGCTGTTGTTCTGGTTGGACCGGGCCGACATCCTTTCTCGTATCGCGGGCTTGCAACGATCCGTGTCCGACTACATGCGGTCGAACTTCTTCATCGCCACCTCCGGCATGCTCAACCCGGCGCTCCTGCACCACGCCCTGGCGGCAACCTCCGTCGACCGGTTGATCTTCTCGACTGATTACCCCTTCCAGCAGCCGACCCGGGAGGAAATCAGTTCCTTCCTGGCTCAGTTCTCTTCCGATGTGGAACGTCAGAAGTTCTCGTCAGCCAACGCGGCATCCTTGTACGGCCTCGACATCTGATACGAGGTCGCGTTGGCTCAGCATCCTGCTGACCTCCCCACGACCGAGTGCTCCTGCCGCAGTTCGCGCGCCGGTAGCCGGGGGATTTCCCGGGTGTTGGTCGCGGTCGTCGCGTTTCGCGGTCGGGAGGGCCTACGACGTCCGAGGTGCGATGAGGTTGCGCGGTGGAGACCGATCGCACTTCTGGCGTTCGTGGAGCATCCACCGTCGGCGCCGCGCGTCCACCGCAGCGGACACCCGCCAGCGAGACGATGGGATTGGCGCGCATGCAACCCGACTTCCTCCTCACCCTGCCCTTCCGCATCGGGAGCACCGTGGTCGCCGGTGCGGTCACCTACCTGCTGACCTGCCGGGACTTCGGGAGGCGGGGAACGGCGCTGGCCACCGCGGGTTGTGTCGTCCTGGTGGGCGCGAGTTCCGCGTTCTCACCGCTCTTCCCCTTCTTCGTCTTCCTCGTCGCCGCGGCCGTTCACCTGGCGATGCGCGGCCTGCTCCCGGTCGGCCCGGCGTTGGCGGTGTCGGCGGTCGTCCTCGTCGGCGGGCTGGTGGGCTGCCTGGCGTCCAGCGCCTTCCTGGCGTTCTCCTTCCCGGTCGGGAGCACCGTGTTCGCCGGTGTGCTCACCTACCGGGCCACCCGCAAGGACTTCGGCGGTCGGGTGTCGGCGTTGGCCACCGCGGGTTGCGTCGTCTTGATGGGCGCGGGTTCCTGGCTCGCCCCCTTCTTCGCGTTCTTCCCCTTCCTCGTCGCCGCGGCGGCGTACCTGGTGGTGCGGCACCTGTACCGGGTCGGTCCGGCGCTGGTCGCCTCGGCGGTCATCCTCGTCGGTGGGCTCGCGGGCTCGGTGCTGATGATGGTCGCCGCGCTGAACGGCATGTGAACCGCCGGAGCCGGCGCCCCGGCGCCCGCGGTCACCACATCACGTAGCCACCGACGACGGTGGCGAGGACGAAGGCGAGGGCGAAAACGCCCCACGCCGCGCCCGCCCAGGCAAGGCCGGTTCTGCCGCGGTGGATGGAGATCCCGCCGCCGACGGAGCCGAGGACCAGGCCGGCGAGCAGACCGCCGGGCAGCAGGGCGAGGAACGTCCAGTAGGTCGGGAAGCCGATTTCGCCGTTGGGGCAGTGCAGCGACTCCGGGGTGAACGAGCAGGCATCGCCGAAACCCATGGCGGCGCCGAGCATCCAGAGGCCCACCAGGAAGCCGCCCGCGACCAGCAGCAGCAACAGCAGCGCCACGGTCGCGGCGATGCGGCCTCGCCTCCTGGGCTTCGGCATCGCGTCCTGGTCCTGCGGGCCCGTCATGGCACTCCCCCGGTCGGCGACGTCGTCGGCTCGCGGCCGACCGGCCGAGCCTAGTTCCCGGGGAAGGGGCGCCCGCATCCGTGGAAATACTCAGTGATCCCCCCTCGGCCGCGGTCCGCGTGACCTGGGGCTGGTGCGCGCGATTCCACCGCCGCACGCGCCGGGACAGCCGATTCCCGCGTGCGCGTGGGGGATTCCCCGGCCCACCCCGGTGGACCGATGGCGTGCGAGCTCGGTGGGCTACGTTCGCCGGAGACGGCGATTTGTCGTCTATCCCGTGATTTCGATCGAAGAGGAACGGCTACATGCGGATTCGGAAGACCGTCACGACCTTGGCGCTGTGCGTCGCCGGCATGTCCGTGCTGGGTGCGGGCACCGCGCTCGCCGTCGACGCTCATCCGGTGGAGAAGGGTCAGTTCCCCAGCCTGGAGGCATGCAAGGCGGAGGGGCACAAGTTGGAGGCCGAGGACCCCAACGTCGTCGGCTCGGGCTGCGAGGACTGGGAGCACGACGGGTCGTGGCTGCTGACCGTCATGGTCAAGAACTGACGGCGCCAACCGTCAACCGGTGCGGCGATTCCCCCGGCTCCCGCCGGGGGAATCGCCATCGTCCGAGTGCCCTGGACCCCGGGGCCCAGGGCGTCCGCCGGTCCGCTCAGTTCTCCGCGGTCGAGAACGCCGGCAGCGTCCGGTTGCGGACCGCCTGGCTCGCGATCCCCGCGAGGTAGAGGTCGGTGACGCGGTCCTCCTCGCTGCGGTAGTGCTCGCGGAGCACCCGCCTGGCGGTCTCGTCGCGGTGCAGGTGCAGGCACGTCTGGCAGGGGTGCACCGAGTCGGTGGGCAGTTCGTAGTCCGGGACGTGCCGCTTGACGAACTCCAGGACCCGTTCCGGTCCCTCGACGTGGATCCAGATCTTGAGGAAGTCGTCCGGCGTCCGCTCCACGACCTCGGTGAGCGGCCGGTCCGCCACCGAGCCGAGGTGCAGCTCGGGGATGAGTTCCTGGGTGAGCCCGCAGCACGCCACGAGGTCCTGGTCCGGCGTCACCGTCAGCACGTTGAGCACGGTGTCGCAGCCGGTCTTGTTCTCCTCCCGGAACCGGGAGGCCCGGTCGTCGTGGCTGATCTCCTGTTCGCCCCAGTCGTTGGTCATCCACACGTTGCGCTGCACCCGCAGGCGACCGGACCGGATGTGCCCGGCCAGCTCCTCGTGCTCGGTGATCGCGTCGATGTCGAAGTCCGATTCGGCGTAGACCTCGGCGTTGACCAGCGTCCCGAGCCCGAGTTCCGCGGCCACCGCCGCCGCGTGCACAATGCGTTCCGCGGGCACGTACCGGGCGTGGAACGAACCCGTCGAGAGGTTGAGCTCCCCGAGCCCGGCCTCGCGCAGTTCGCCGAGGCGCTTGCGGGCGGCCTTCCTGGTGCGGGCCCAGTAGCCGTTCGTCACGCAGCGGGTGGCCAGGCCCCGCTCGGTCGCGTGGCGGACCAGTTCGACCAGGTCGCGGCCGAACAGGAAGCACTCGCCGCCGGTGAACACGACGACCTTCATGCTCGGCATGGTGGCGGCCTCGTCGATGAGCCCGCGCATCCGTTCCACCGGGATCGACCTGCTCATCGGGATGTCGGGTGTGCAGCCGAAGCAGCAGTGGTCGCAGGCGGCGGTGCAGCGGTGCGTCGTGATCAGCGACAGGGTGTGCGGGCGGATGAACATCGGGATCCCTTCGCGCATTGCTCCACAGTGGACGTTCGACGTCAGGCCACGAACGCGGCGGCGAACACCACCGCCTCGGCCGCGACCACGACGGTCGCCGCCGCTGCCACGTTGGTCAGCACGACCCCGGCCGCCGAGACGATGACGGTGCCGTCCTGGATGTCCTGGTTGTTCTTCAACTTCGGGTCCTGCAACTTCTTGCGGCGGAACTGCGCCTGCCCCTCGTCCAGGGTCAACGGGCGCCGGAACGACCCGTACATCTGCAGCAGCGCCTTCGCGTTGGGGTAGTTGGTGTCGATGTAGTTGTTGAAGTTCTTCACCTGCGTTTCGAGGTTCTTGTACGCCTCCTGCGACTCGCTGTTGCCGCCTTCGGCGATGACGGTGGCCAGGCTCGCGAGCTTGTCGAGGGAGTCCTGGAGGTACTGCGCGTACAGCAGGAACCCCGGGTTCTCCTCGGTCCCCTTCTCCTCGATCATCTTGAGCAGTTCCCTGACCGACTCGGGGACCTGCGTGTTCTGCGTGTCTTTCAGCTTGTCCCGGTTCTCCTTGGCGTCCAGGGTGTACATGAACGACTCGAACTTCTCGATCGTCTCCACGCCGAGCTTCAAGTCGAGTTTGTCCTTGGTGGGCGGGTTCCAGGGCTGGGTCATCGTTCCTCCTCGGAATCGGTCGTCGTCACGCCGCGGGATCGGCGAGTCGGTGAGCGGCGTTCGAGTACTTCTCCTCGAACACGTGCAGCCGGTGCTCCTGGGTCCACTGGAGACTGGCCTTGACGTTGGCGTCCAGGTACTCCCCGCACGTCCCGCCCGGGTGCTCCTGGCTCGGATCGGCCCCCTCGCACGGCTGCACGAACTCGAAGCCGTCGCGGTTGCGCCACAGGCTTCCGCCGGGCATGAACCCGTACTCCAGGGAGTCCCGGGTGAGCTTCTTCAGCGCGTAGTAGTCCAGGGCGAAGTGCGTGACGCCCCGCTGGTAGTCCTCCGTCATGTCGCTGCGCGACACCCCGGCGTCGTCGGTGGCCAGCGCGACCGGCACGTTCGCGTCCCGGTACGCCGTCAGCGGGTGCGTGTCGGGCTCCTCGCCGGGGGCGCACGCCTTGAGGATCTGGCAGTTGCTGGTCAGCGGGGCTTCGAGCGCGGTGTGCTGGTCCCGCATCACGTGGGTCAGGGCGCGCCACTCGTCCTCGTGCCGCAGGTCCACGCCGTGCCCGATCCGTTCGGCACCGGCGGTGTTGACGGCGTCGTTGATGTGGAACGTCAGGTCGTGGTAGCTGACCCCCTCCAGGCCGCTGACCAGCTCTCCGGCGTGCAGCGTCACGTGCTTGCCGGGGAACTTCCCCTTGAGGAACCGGATCATCTGCATCTGCAGGTGGTAGTCCCGCAGCGAGATCTTGCCGTCCTCGGGCTGCACGAGGTTGACCCCGACCGACCGGTCCCACCCCTGCGTGCCCTGGAGCAGGAACCCGAGCAGCAGCTGGGCGAAGACGACCGCCTGCGGCTGGTTGCGGCCGACCTGGTGGTCGAAGCGGATGTCCACCCCGCAGGCCGGATCGGCGTTCTGGCGGTCCGCGCACTGCAACTCGTTGCGCGCGTCGGTGTAGACCTGCGCGAGGTCGTTCGCCGCGTGGTTCGCGATGGCGGCCATCGCCCCGTTCTCGGTGAGCTTGTCGAGCAGCGTGCCGAAATCGTTGGGGGTGACCGGCTTCTGCGTGCCCCAGACCTTGTTCACCAGCTTCTTGGTGTCGGTGGACCGGGCTCCGAGCAGGGTTTCCAGGTAGACCTGGTTCTGCCGGTCGGTGATCCTGGCGACCTCGGCGAGGCTGTCGCCGTCGTGCCGGTCGGCGGCCGCGCCGAACTTGCCGAACGTGGCGAAGAAGTGGTCGTGGCCCGCCTGCAGGTCCGGGTTCGTGAAGCCCTCCATGGACCACGCGCCGAGCACCCGGTTGCGGAAGTTCACGTCCCCGTTCATGTCCGTCGCCGGCCGCTCGGGCGACTTGCAGGGCTGCGGGCGGCGGGACTGGAGCGTCAGGTCGTTGATGCAGATGTTGTCCCTGATCGCGTAGTCGATCAGCTTCTCGGTGGGGACCGCACCGCGGAGGTGGTTGTGGAGGTCACCTCCCTTGGGCAGGTCCAGCAGGAACGCGCGCAGCTGGTCGGGATCGCCCTTGACGCTGGTCAGGTACTCGTCGACCTGGCACTCCTTGTCGTCCGGATCGCACCCGACGGCCCACGCGGGCCAGGCCGCCGACGGCAGGACCAGCGCCGCGGTCGCCAGTCTCCGGCTGAGCTTTCGTCGATATCGCGAATTGTCCTTCGGTTCGTGCGGGGTTTCGTATGGCCACGATTCGGGCACAATTGCTCCTCGCTGGATTCGACGGTGTCGAGTGTGGGATCCGGAAAGCGTATCCGCACGGCGCGTTGTTGTGTGCCACCCGAAACGGGGTCATTCGGCCGGAAACCCCGTTCTATCGCCGTTTTTGCGAACAGGCTGCGCAGCATTCAGGAATTCGGGAACGCGGTCACGTCTGCCGATTTGGGAGGGCTCGTGCGCTGGGATGATGCTATGTGTCCTGTGTGGAATTGGAATAATCAGGGGCAGTTGCGGCCATCCGTATGACGGACGCTCCGCGTCATTGATCTCGCCAGGAGCGCTGCGGAAGCATGGCGCGCGGACTCGTTGGAGTCCGCTTTTCCTGACAAGGAGGGATTTTCATGTTCACTCGTTCCAAGGCAATTCGCGCCGCGCTGGGAACCGCGTTCCTCGTCTCGGCCGGACTCGGCGCGACGCTCCCGGCACACGCCGCCGGGGGGCCGACCGCGAGGGCGGACTCGGATTGCGAGCCCGGCTACTTCTGTTGGTGGAACGAGCCCAACAGCGGTGGGGACAAGCTCGACGAACCCGCCTACCCGGGCAACAGCGGGCCGCTCCAGTTCGAGACGACCGTCTCCTACGACAACAGGAGCAAGAACGTCGAGGTCGTGATCGACTGCGAGAACGACCACTTCACCGTGCCACCGCTGAAGAAGATCGAAGACCGACCATGCGTGAACGGCTACTTCCTCATGCAGAAGGCATGAGGTCGGTGAGTGCCTGTCTTTGAACCCGCGCCCGGAAGAGGTGTGGCAAGCGGCGTGAGCCGCTTTCTCTTTCGGTGAGCGGTCTCGCCACTGGCACCGCCGCGGGTTCTCAGCGGTCGTCTCGCGAGGACAGCCCCGACGCCGTGTATTGGGCATACATCAGGAGGGGCTTCCGCAGTCGAGACGGCCGCTGAGGTTCCGCTCCCGGCACCGCCACGCACAAAGAGTTCAAAGTCAGGCTCTTGAGGTTCCGCCACCGGCCACCGCCGCCCCAGAAGACGAGCTCAGAGCTTGCGGGCGAGTCCGGCCAGCGTGGTGGTGTCCTCGGACGGCAGGTCGCCGCGCCACTGCCCGCAGCGGACGACGCCCGGGGCGAGCAGTTCGAGACCGTCGAAGTAACCGGCGATCTCCTCGGGGCTGCGGTGGTTGTACGGGATCGCGCCGGTCTCGGCGTAGCGCCGGGCCGCGTCGACGGCGGCCGGATCGGTGTCGTCGACGTCGAACAGGGCGAGGTGCGACCCGCTCGGCAGCGGAGCCAGCAGAGTGTCCACGATGGACTTCGCGCGGTCGTATTCGGGGATCAGGCCGAGGATGCCGAACAGGATCAGCCCGACCGGCCGGGAGAAGTCCAGCAGATCCCCGGCCATGTCCACGATGGACTCGGGTTCGCGGATGTCGGCGTGCAGGTACCAGGTGGCGCCTTCGGGGGTGCTGGCCAGCAGCGCGCGGGCGTGCGCGAGCACCAGGGGATCGTTGTCGACGTAGACGATCCGGCACTCCGGCGCGGCCTGCTGGGCGATCTCGTGGGTGTTCTCGGCGGTCGGCAGCCCGGTGCCGACGTCGAGGAACTGGCGCACGCCCGCCTCGGTGACCAGGTGCCGCACCATCCTGCCCAGGCAGCCCCGGCTGGCCTGCGCCGCGGCCCGCATGCCGGGGAACGCGCCCAGGAACTCGTCGCCGGCCTGCCGGTCGACGGCGTAGCAGTCCTTGCCGCCGAGCCAGTAGTTCCACACCCGGGCCGCGTGCGGCACCGACATGTCCAGTTCCGCTGGGCTGGACACCCGCACCTGCGGGTCCTGGGGCTCGGACATGCGGACCTCTCCTTCGCGAGCCGGGGTCTGCGCTCTCCGGGCGGATCGTAACGATTCGGCCGCCCGCGGCACCGCGATTCAGGCCAACCGAGGGGGCGAACGCGCGTTGACAGCGCGCACCGGTGTCGATACTTGGGCGCGGCGGTGACGCTCTGGTGCTGGGGTTGTCCGACGGCGACGAGTTCCTGTTCTCGGTCGGCTCGGTGCAGCGCGCTCGCGCCGCGGCCGGGCTGGTCAACACCATGCTCGACCGGACGCGGGGCGCGTCGTGCTGATCACGGTGGACACTTCGTCCCCGGTGCTGCTCGGCGACCAGGTCGCGGCGTCGGTGCGAGCGGGCATCGCCAAGGGACTGGTCGGCCCCGGCGACTCGCTGCCACCGGCCCGGGAGGTCGCCAAGGCGCTCGGGATCAACGTGCACACGGTGCTGCGCGGGTACCAGCAACTCCGCGACGAAGGGGTCGTGGAGCTGCGCCGCGGGCGCGGCGCGACGATCACCGGCGACGCCCGGTCGGGTCTGGTCCGCGTGCGAGCGCAGGCGCGCGAACTCGTCGACGCCGCACGGCATCTCGGTCTGACCGACGAGGAAACCCTCGAACTGGTGCGCAAGGCCCAGCGGTGAGGGCACCACTCCGCCGACCGGGAGTCCTGCCCGCACCGGACTCGCGACCGCGTCAGGCCGCTCCGGTCAGCAGTGCTCGGCGCCCCAGTCGCATGCGGTGCAAGGGTTTTCCCCGTCCGTGTTCGGCCGGTCCCGAGGTGGCGGACGGTGCTCCACCGAATTCCGGAAAGCGGCGCCAGTTCCCGGAGGTTCGCGACGTGCCGGACGGGGGACGGCACGTCGCGAACCCCTCGACCAGCCGCACCGGAACGAGCGGACGGCGCCGCACCGGGCGGGGGCTCCCGGCGCTCCCCCCGGCGCTGTCCACCGTGGCTGGTCGTGCTCCGCCGCGCCCTCAGGCCGTGACGGCGAGCCAGGACGACCGGCCGGCGTTCGTCGGCAGCCAGCACCCGCTGCCGTGCACACCGACCTCGGGGGCGGGATCGCGCAACGCCAGCAGTTCCTGGATGACGTCGCGCGCCGGGCCCGTGGTCCGCCACAGCACCCGGGACGGGCACAGCACGTCCACCTCGTCCCCGGGCACCCGGGCAGCGTCGGCGTCGTTCTCGCCGAACAGCTGGATGATGTCGAAAACGCCGTGATGCACGCGGATTCCGACTACGGCGACCAGCGCGCCGGCGGCGTCGCGCGGATGCGCGAACTGGAAGTCGCGGGCCACCAGGGTCTGCAGACCGGTCGTGATGTCGTTCATGGCGCCACCGTTTCTCTTCGGCTCCGCGCCGGGCCGGCGCCGAGCTCAGGCGATCAGATCGTCGAACTCGCCGTCCTTGGCTCCGTGCAGGAACGCGGCCATCTCGGCCCGGCTGTAGACCAACGCCGGGCCGTCGGGGTAGCGCGAGTTGCGGACGGCGATCCCGCCATTGACCAGTGGTGCCACCTCAACGCAGTTGCCGACCGACCCGCTGTGGCGGCTCTTGCGCCACACGACGTTCGGCATCTGCTGCGCGGGCATTCCGTTGTGGATCTCCGTCATCAGAATCCCCACCCTCCCCGACTCTCGTTGCACGGCCGTCTGCACGTGCAGATGACCGTGCAACGAAATGTAACAGCCGTCGCTGCACGAGTGAATGCACGTGCATCACGATTGAGATCTTGATCACTCGATGTTCGTAGCGGAGTGACCCCGGAGGTGTCCCGTCGTTACAGGGACTTCAGCGCTGCCGCCAGCGTGCGGCGGGTCTGCTCGGGAGTGTGCGCGTCCACGGCCAACCGGTGGCTGGCCTTGCTGTAGACCTCGACCTCGTCCGGCTTGTCCAGATACAACGCACCGCAGAGGTGTTCCAGGTAGACGATGTCGGGGATCTCCGGCTCGGCGAACCGCAGGATGGTGAACGCGCCCTCGGCCGCCGACCGGCCCAGGTTGAACGGCAGCACCTGCAGCGACACCGTGGGGAACCGCGTCATCTCCAGCAAGTGCTCGATCTGCTCGCGCAGCACCTTGGAACCGCCGATCGGCCGGTGCAGCACCGACTCGTCGATCACCGCCCACAGCCGCGGTGCCCGGGGCTGGGAGAAGATGCGCTGGCGCTGGATCCGCAGCCGCACCCGGCGGTCGATCTCGTCGGAGGACGACTCCGGGCGGCCCTGCGAGGCGACCGCGCGGGCGTAGTTCTCGGTCTGCAGCAGACCGGGTACGAACTGCAGCTCGTAGGTCTGGATCCGGGAAGCCGACTCCTCCAGGCCGACGAAGTCGGAGAACCAGGTGGGCATCAGATCGCTGTAGCGGTGCCACCAGCCCGGTTCGTTGGAGCGCCGCACCAGTTCCAGCAGCGACTCCCGTTCGGACTCCTCGGTCACCCCGTACAGCGTGAGCAGGTCGGCGACGTCGCGTTCCTTGAACCCGACGCGGCCGAGCTCCATCCGGCTGATCTTGGACCCGGAGCCGCGGATCGAATAACCGGCGTCCTCGCGGGAGATCCCGTTCGCTTCGCGCAACCTGCGCAGCTGGCTGCCGAGCACCAGCCGACGAGCGGTGGGGCCGCTGCCCGCGGCACCATCCGTGGTCACGTCGAGACCTCCCGGTGAGTGATCGTGCGATCGGTGAGTCGTTCCCGGCCGCCGGATCGTTACCGGGGGGATCTTAGTCGAACGGCGTGGTCAGTCGACCCCGTCGCGGCAAGTTACCTGTGCGTATCCCGTTTCGGGGCATTCGCCGAGCGCACGCCCGCCCACTGTGGACCGCCGGTCAGTGCTCGAACCGCTCGACGGTCGTCGGGTGCTCGTACCAGCTCGCGATCACCGTCGAACCGTGCTCGCCGCGGGTGAACTCGACGCGCAGCCAACCCTCGTTCTGCCAGGTCTGCACCGTGTAGCCCTGGTTCGGCGTGGCCGAGACCAGTTCCGCGCCGTCCGGGCTCACCGCGAGCACCACCTGTCCGCCCAGGACGTCGTAGCCGCGCACGTCGTCGGTGGGCTCGGGAGGCGGCGCCGCCTGCTGCGGGACCGGCGGCGTCGACACCGGATCCGGCGGGGGAGGCGGGGCCGGTGGTGGTTGCGGGGGCGGATCGGCCGGGGCGGAGACCGGGCGCAGCACCGGGATCGCGTCCGGCTGGTCGATCACCGCGCCGCGCATCACGTCGCGCACCCCCAGCCACGTCACGGTCACCGCGGCCGTCGTCGCGGCCAGCCAGGCGCCGACGTAGGTGAGGGTTCGTTTGACGCGCACGGGAGCGACATCCTGGCCCGGCTGCGGGGTCCGGCGCAACCACCCCGGATCGTCGCGACCGAACGCTCGCTCGCCGTTCGCGGCCTGCCCCGGGGGCGTCCGCCGACCAGAAGACGAGAAACTCTCGGGCTTTTGGGTAGCGTCCTCGCCATGGCTGTGGTTCTTGTTGTCGAGGACGACCCGGTGGTGCGGGCCGCGATGATCCGCGACCTGACCGCCCGCGACCGGGTGGTGCGCAGCGTCGGCACCGCGCTCGCTTCGCTGCGCGAGGTCGCCGAACACCCGCCGGACGTCATCATCCTCGACCTCGGCCTGCCCGACCTCGACGGTGGGGAGACGCTCAAGATGATCCGCGGCGTTTCCGACGCCCCCACCATCGTCGCGACCGCCCGCGACGACGAGCGGGAGATCGTGCGGCTGCTGCGCGCGGGCGCGGACGACTACATCGTCAAGCCGTTCTCCGGCGAGCACCTCAACGCGCGCATCGACGCGGTGCTGCGCCGCGCCCGCGGCGCGCAGCCCGCGCAGCTGGTGGAGGTCGGCGGGCTGCACATCGACCTGGACAGCCGGGTGGCCCGGTTGGACGGCGCCGAACTCGAACTGACCCGCCGCGAGTTCGACCTGCTCGCCTACCTCGCCGCCCGGCCGGGACGGGTGGTGCCGCGCCGCGAACTGCTCGCCAAGGTGTGGCGGCAGTCCTATGGGGACGACCAGACCATCGACGTGCACCTGTCCTGGCTGCGCCGCAAGCTCGGCGAAAGCGCGGCGCAGCCCCGGTTCCTGCACACGGTGCGCGGTGTCGGCGTGAAGCTGGTGTGCCCGGAATGAGGAGCTCGCTCGCGCTGGTCTTCCTCGCCGTGACCTCGATGGTCGCGCTGGCGTTCCTCATCCCGCTCGGCCTGGTGGTCCGGGAGATGGCGCGCGATCAGGCGATCACCGACGCGGAACGCCAGGCGGTGGCGCTGGCGCCCGTGCTGTCCACCACGACCGACCGCGGCCTGGTCGGCAAGGCCGTCGCGAGCACCCCGGCCGGGCAGGACGGACGCCTCGCGGTGTACCTGCCGGGCGGTGGGGTGGTCGGCGCTCCCCGCGTCGACGCGCACGCCGTGCGGCTGGCGATCTCCGAGGTGCGCGCCTCGACGGTGCCGGTCCGCGGTGGCACGGCTTTCGTGCAGCCGATCGCGCTGGACGGCGGGCGCACCGCGCTCGCCGAGGTCTTCGTGCCCGAGGAACTCCAGTCGCGCGGCGTGCTGCGGGCCTGGTTGGTGCTCGCCGCGGTCGGGTTGTTCCTGGTCGCGGGTTCGGTGTTGATCGCCGACCGGCTGGCGGCGCGGGTGGTGCGCGCGTCCCGGCGGCTCGCCGACGCCTCGTCCGCGCTCGGTGCCGGGGACCTCACGGTGCGCGTGCACCCGAGCGGACCGCCCGAACTGGAGGAAGCGGGGCGGGCGTTCAACACCATGGCCGACCGGGTGCGCCAACTGTTGACCGCCGAGCGCGAGATGGCCGCCGATCTCTCGCACCGGCTGCGCACCCCGCTGACCGCGTTGCGGCTCAACGCCGAGGCGCTCGGTGACGACCCGGCCGCCGAGCAGACCCGGGAGGCCGTCGAGCGGTTGGAGAGCGAGGTGGACGCGGTCATCACCAGCGCCCGCCGCGCGGATCCCGGCGAGGAGTCCGAGTGCGACGCGGCCGAGCTGCTCCGGGAACGCCTGGAGTTCTGGTCCGCGCTGGCCGAGGACCAGCAGCGCCCGTGGCGGTTGCGCGGCGCGACCGGGTCGGTGCAGGTCCCGGTGCCGCGCGCGGAACTGGCCGCGGCGGTCGATTCGGTCGTCGGCAACGTGTTCCGGCACACCCCGGAGGGCACCGAGTTCGTCGTGTCGTTGCAGCGGAGCGAGGGCGTGGTCAGCGTGGTCGTCGAGGACGCCGGTCCCGGTGTCGCCGAGCTCGCCGAGGCGGTGCAGCGGGGCCGCAGCAGCGCCGGCTCCACCGGCCTCGGCCTGGACATCGCGCGCCGCGTCGCCGAATCCACCGGCGGCCGCATCGGTCTCGACCGCTCCAGCCTCGGCGGTGCCCGGGTCTGCATGTGGCTCTGGCAACGCCCGGCCGCTCCGAAGCGCTCCCGTCGCCGCCACCGCCGCCGGACCCGCAAACCCGCCGGAGTGGGCTGAGCACGGTCGGTCGCCGCACCGGTCCTGCCGCGAGCGCCGGACCACACCGGACCGGGCCCGCCGGTTCGGCGTCGTTACCCTCGGTGCCGTGCTGACTGTGTCGACCGTGAACGTTGGCAAGACACACAGCCGAGGAGACGGCGATAACCGCAGGTAGAGCGATCAAGCAACGGGCCCCGTCGGGATCGACGGGGCCCGTTGGTGTCGTGCCTCAGAGGTCGAACTTGCCGCGCTTGATGTCGGTGAGGAAGTTGGCGAAGTTCTCCTTGCCGAAGACCAGCGCGGTCTCGTGCGGGTTCTTCGAGTCGCGCACCGCGGCCACGTGGGCCAGGTTCTGCGCGACCTCGACGCACTGGCCGCTGCCAGCGCTGCGTGACGACTTCCGCCACGCGGCGCCATCGAGCTCGTACCTCGTGCGTTCTCCCTTGCAGGGGGTCTCTCACAGGGACTTCGTAGACGGCGTCCATCTCCTTCTGGCCTCCGCTAAGCAATCGATTCTGAACAAGCTGAACGAGATACGGAAGGAACAGCGCCAGATCATAGATTCGAAGGACCCGCTGGACACCCAGTTGGCGGCGTCAAAGGCGATCTGGGTAACAACCAGGCCGTCCTCGACCGTGCGCAGCAGATCGCGCCAGACCAGAAGGTCGCGACGATCGTCTCGGAGGGCTACGAGTCGCCGAACAGTCTCGTGCCCGGTGCGGCGGAGGAACACTATGCGCGGGGAGCTGAGAAAGACCTCGCCGACTTCCAGCAGGGACTCCGCGTCACCCATGACGGCCCGCCGTCACACAACACAGTCTTGGGGCACAGCTACGGTTCCACGGTGGTCGGCTATGCCTCACGCGATCACGGCTTGCACGCAGACGACATCGCCTTCCTCGGCTCCCCTGGCGTGGGGGTCGAACACGCTGGGGACTTGGGGGTACCCGCGGATCACGTGTGGGCTGGAACGTCCCGTGACGACGCGATCCACCTCGCCGCGAGCCCGGATCCGACCACATGGGGCGGCTCGCCGGACCAACACTGGTACGGCATGAACCCAGCAGACCCGGCGTTCGGTGGCAACCAGATCCCCAGCAACCCGCGCCGACATGAAACCTGAATTGTCAGCGCGGGTTCATTCATGCGCGGTGAAGTCGTGGATGGACAGCAAAATAGGGCCCGGTTATGCAGCTGGGTCAGCAGCATAACCGGGCTCTTCAGTCGGGTGCGTGGTTCAGTTATTTCGGCGGTGGAGGAACGCATTCATTGCCGATGAGCTTTGGCTGCACCCCAGGTGTCGGGACTCCCGTCGGAGGGACGCTGTAATCCTGGAAGTGGAGCCGACGGATGCCGTTGTTCGGACACACCACGGCCCCGGATACGAAAGGAGTGGCAATTGCCGCCACCGGTCCTGAGATGGTGCATGCCGCTCCGCTCGTCGTAAGGCAGATGGCACCGGAAGCGGTAGCTGGGATTCCGGAGGCCACGGCCATCTGTGCCTCGTGGCTGAAATCGAGGTAATACGGCTCCCCGACCGGACCGTAACCCGACGGCACGGGCAGATCTTCGGCTACGGCCTGCGGTGCGGCGCCCGCGGCGCCACCCATCGCGAGAACCCCCAGGAGTGCTACTGCGGTCGCGGTGACCGACTGGCGAAGCACTTTCGCGATGCGATTATTTCGCGAATTTTGCCCGTTCTTCTGGGTGTGGCCCTGGCTCCAGCGCTCGCGTCGTGTGGCGGTGAGGTCGCGGCGAGCACCGACTTGCCGCAGGACGAACAGGACTACCTCAACGCGGTGTACCGGAAGGCGTCGGAGGTCGGGTCCGGGATCCACGGGTACGGCGACGAGAAGACCCTCGACCTCGCGCGCCGCGTGTGCGCAGAACTAGAGGGCGGACGCACTCCGGCGGAGGTGGCACGGGAGATTCGGCAGACCAACGGGCACGCGGTGGCGGAGATGGCGACGTACATCGTCGGGAACGCCGAGACCTACCTGTGCCCGTCGCACTGAGGCGCTGACCCGCTGCGGCGCTTGCGGGTGCGGACCGCGGCGAGGATCTGCGCGCAGTGCTGGGCGTCGTAGAGGGGGCGTCCGGTGCGGTCTCGGTCGGCGACGGGGCAGGCGCCGCGGATGGTGTGCACGGAGCGGCCGGTGAGCCGGGCGAGGCTCGCCCTGTCGACCAGGGTGCGGCCGTCGCGGTAGCGGACGATCGACGGACGGGTTGTCACTTTCGAACTCCACTGTGGATCATTGGTGCGTCGTTCGGCTTTCGGACCCGTTCAGGGTAGAGCGTTTGCGCGCATCCCATCGACGGCATCGCGCTTCACGACGACCAGCAATTTTGCTGCCTACGAACGACAGATCGAGGGCGTGATCGAAGTGACCAAGTACCTGGTGCGAGCGGCCTACACCGCCGAGGGTGTCAAAGGTCTGCGCAAGAAAGGCGGCACTGCCCGGGTGGACGCCATCCGGAGCGTGGCGGAGAAGCTCGGCGGCAAGTTGGAGTCGTTCTACTTCGCCTTCGGCGACTACGACACCTACGTCATCGTCGACCTGCCGGACAACGCCTCGGCGGCGTCCATCGGACTGGCCGTCAGCGGCTCCGGTGCCGCTCGCACCGATACCGTCGTCCTGATGACTCCCGCCGAGGTCGACGAGGCCGTGTCGAAGGAGCTCGGCTACCGCCCGCCGGGCGAGTGACGTCGTCGAACAGGGATAAGCACTCCATCGGAAGTCTTGCCAGTTCAGCGGGAAACCGTCGGCTTCCCGCGCCACGGCGTTGGAACATGTAACGGGTCACAGTTCCGGCTTCCGTGCAGGATCGGCGGCGAGGCGGTCCTGGATTTCGCCGAGCACGACGCGGAGCGCGTCCCAGGCTTGGCCGTCGGGGATGCCGAGCTCGGCAGTACGCGCCCAGAACTGGGCTTCGGCGGCCTTCGCGGGTTCCATGCTCGCGCGCAGCTGGTCAAGGTCAGGGGTGATCTCATGGGCCGGATCATGCTGCTGGCGGTGCTGCTCCAGCGCGACACGTCGAGTGCACTGGGAGGTCGCCCGATCATGCGGCCCCGGCCCTCTCGAATGCGGCCTGCTGCCCGAGGTTCAGCAGGTCGAGCCCGTCGTAGGAGCTGCCGCAGATACCGCACCGCACGGCGATCGTGTCGGTGTCGCCGACCGGCCACAGCGGGCCGGTTGCAGTCCGGGCAGGGCGCGAGCGGACGCACGGTGGTTCCGGCGAGCCTGGCGACCTGGTGGTGGAGGTCGCGGAGGTCGTCGGCGAGCTCGTCGATCCAGGGTTGTGTGCTGGCCCAGTCGATCCGGCCGCGCAGGTAGGTCGCTTCGCTGGTGATTGATCAAGCGGATCGAGATCGTCCCGGGCGCCTCGCCCGGAAAGCGGCGCCGCGCCTCGGTGCAGGTCATCCCGGCCTGGGCGCCGGTTTCGTAGGATCGAATTGTGTGTGCTTTTCTAACGGTGTCGACGGTGAACGTCAACGGCCTGCGCGCTGCGGCCAAGAAGGGCTACCTGGAGTGGTTGGCGGCCACCGGCGCTGACGTGGTCTGCCTCCAGGAGACCCGCGCGGAGCCCGATCAGCTGTCCGGCGACGTGCGCGAACCACAGGGGTGGCACGGCGTGCTGGCCCCGAGCTCGCTCAAGGGCCGCGCGGGAGTCGCGCTCTACAGCCGCACCCGCCCGGAGGCGACCCGCATCGGCTTCGGCTCGGCCGAGTTCGACACCAGTGGACGTTACGTCGAGGTCGACCTGCCGGGACTGGTGGTCGGCAGCCTGTACCTGCCCAGCGGCGACGTCGGCACCCCGCGCCAGGACGAGAAGGAACGCTTCATGAAGGAGTTCCTGAGCTACCTGGTGGACCTGCGCGACCGCGCCGCGGCCGCCGGCCGCGAGGTCCTGGTCTGCGGCGACTGGAACATCGCCCACCGCGAGATCGACCTGAAGAACTGGAAGGGCAACCAGAAGAACGCGGGCTTCCTGCCCGAGGAACGCGCCTGGCTCAGCCACGTCTTCGACGAGGCCGGCTACGTCGACGTGGTCCGCCGCCTGCACCCGGAGGGCCCCGGCCCGTACTCCTGGTGGTCCTACCGCGGCAAGGCGTTCGACAACGACTCGGGCTGGCGGATCGACTACCACGTCGCCACGCCCGCACTGGCCGACCGCGCCGTCGAGGCCCGGGTGGAGAAGGCCCCGAGCTACGACCAGCGCTGGTCGGATCACGCACCGGTGACGGTGGTCTTCGACTTCTGAGCGATTCCTCCTGCGAGGTGACCTATCCGCTTCGGTCGGGCACAATCGTGTCGGGAGGTGCAGGTCATGCACGAACTGATCGAAGAGAAGCGCAGTGAGATCGAAGAGCTGTGTCGCGCGCTCTCGGTCCGTCGTCTCGACCTGTTCGGTTCCGGTGTGGGTGACTCGTTCGACGTCGAGGCCAGTGACGTCGACGTGCTGGTCGAATTCGACACCGGCCCCGGCTTCGATTACTTCGGTACGTACTTCGATCTGAAGGAAGGGTTGGAACGGATCCTCGGTCGCCCGGTCGATCTCGTGAGCGCTACCAGCATTCGCAACCCCTACTTCAAGCAGCAGGTGCTGGATACGAGGGAACTCCTCTATGCAGCGTGATGCTCGTGCCTACCTCTGGGATGCGCTGCAAGCGGCAGAGTTACTGAGAGGCTTCAGCAAGGGCGAGGATTTTGCTGGTTATCAAGCGAACGCCATGCTGCGATCCGCCGTTGAGCGGCAGTTCGAGATCATCGGCGAGGCTCTCAACCAGCTTTCCAAGGTGGATCCAGAACTCGCCGCTCAAGTGCCGGATCTCGCTCGTATCGTGGCGTTCCGCAACATCCTCATACACGGATACGCGACAGTCGACGACGCGCTGGTCTGGCAGGTCCTCACCGAGCGACTCCCAGGGCTAGCTGATGTTCTGCGGACACTGTTGAAGTCTTAGCTCTTGTAGTGCCCAGTCGATGTCGCCTTCGACAAGTTCAATCGGCTGGCGGATCGACTACCACGTCGCCACGCCCGCACTGGCCGACCGCGCCGTCGAGGCCCGGGTGGAGAAGGCCCCGAGCTACGACCAGCGCTGGTCGGATCACGCACCGGTGACGGTGGTCTTCGACTTCCAGGCGCCCAAGATCTCCCGTCGATGACACCGGCGGTCGAGACGGGCCACCAGTTCGCCAGGGGCAGCCGCGAGGCTGACGGGAACCGGCGCTTGGCACGGCGGTGGGCGGTCAAGCTGGCTGATCGCGCGGCGGGCCGCCGTGGTCTGCGCCAGACCGCGTGGTCGGCCCGGAGGGCGACCGCAACGACGCGTCCAAGGTCTGCATGAGCTGTGCGACCCGGCTCTTGCCGGCGGGTGCGGGCGGATAGCGCCCGAGCACGTCGACAAGAGCAGGTAGTGCGCGCTGACGAGCCCGCTCGATGCGCTGGTCTCCCACGCTCGGATCGCCCCCGGCGGACAGCTCGGCCGCGCGTGCCGCGTGCGCGGCGGCGCGCAGGATGTGTCCGACCTGGGTCGCTTTGGCGATGGGGTGCAGGTACGCGGCGGAGGCGGCGTCACCGGCGGCGTGCGCGGCGTGCTTGGCTGCCTCGGTGGTCGCGTCCTTGGCGGCCCGGTGTGCATCAAGGGCGGCGGTTCGTTGCAGCATCGTTCGGTTGGCACCGCCGGCAAAGATCCACGCCGCTTCGACGGCTGCACGTGGTCTTCGGTCGTCGGGGTGAACCTGCTCGAAGATGCTCAGCACCTCCTCGGCGCTGTCCACTGCGTAGCGAGCGACCACGCGCAACTCGTCCATGGTCAACTCGAAATCGCCGGGCACGATCCCCATGCGCTCATGTTCTCAGCTGGGTGCACGCGGCGACTCGGACTCGCGGCCGGTGCGTTGCAGATCGCATCAATGCCCAGCGTTGCTCCGCACTGCCAGCCGGGTTCCGACATCGTGCACTGTTGTGCCACCGCCCCGGACGCTCGTCCATCCACCCGGTATCGCTCGCGCGGCCACGGTGTCCGGGTGGTTCCTCAGTCGCGGCGGCGCAGTCCGTCGAGGACGAGGTCGAGCAGGTGGCGGGCGCGGGTGTCCCACTCGGTGTCGTCGAGTCGGGACAGGTAGCCGACGAGGAGGATGACGTCGCGGGCGTCGACGTCGGGGCGGATGGTGCCGTCTGCTCTGCCCGCGTCGAGAAGCGTCGTCACCGCATCGCCGATCGGGCCGAGGCTGTGCGCGGTGACTCCCGCCACACCCCCACCTCGACCGCGGCGATCACTCCGCGCTTGACCCGCGCGTAGTCCACCAGCCGGTCGAACCAGCGCGCGAGGGCGTCGAGCGGCTCGTGCTCGGCCAGCAGCGCCGGTGCCGCCGCGCCGCGCGGCTCGACGAGATCGCCCGGGAGATCCGAGAAGGCGGTGGTCGTGCCCTCACGTGCACCACCGATGTCACCGACCGGCAGGACCTCGAACGACTCGCCGGTCGGGCGCTGGACGAGTTCGGTCGGCTCGATGTGCTGGTGAGCGACGCGGGGATCAGCAAGACCGGGCCGGTGGCCGACCTCGACGTCGACGGGTGGTCGGCGATGATCGACGTCAACCTCCGCGGGGTGCTCCACGGCATCGCCGCGGCGCTCCCGGTGTTCCGCCGACAGGGGCGTGGTCACCTCGTGACCACGGTGTCGACCTCCGGCCTGAAGATCGTCCCCGCGCAGGCGGTCTACGCCGGGACCAAGAACGCCGTCCGCACGCTCCTGGAAGGACTGCGGCAGGAATCGACCGACGGGGTCCTGCGGACGACATCGGTGTCACCCGGGATGGTGCGCACCGAACTCGCGGACTCCATCGACAACCCCCGGGTCCGCGAGCAGATCCGGCGCAAGGTGGACGAGTTCGCCATGGAGCCGGCAGCCGTTGCCCGCGCCGTCGCCTGCGCCGTCGAACAGCCCCACGAAGTCGAGATCGGCGAGATCACCCTCCGCCCGACCGTCCAGAACTAGTCGTCGCGGCCGCGCGCGGCCGGCTCGGTGCGACCAGCGCTGGTCGGATCACGCGCCGGTCTTCGACTGCTGGGCGCTCGGGGTGGAGCTGACTGGTCGCTGTCCTGGTCTGCACCAGGCCGTGTGATCGGCCTGGAGGGCGACCGCCATGATGCGGATTCGCGGTTGACGCGACAGGCTACTTTGCCCGCATGGGTGCGTTCGAGGGTTCCACTGCCAGGCTGCGGCTCCGCCGCGTGGCCGCGGCGGACTTGGGCGCTTTCGCGGCGTTGGAAGCTTCGCTTCGGGAACGTGAAGACCCACCACGCGAACCTCCGGACCTCGCCGCGTCCGCCAAGTACCTCGCCGAGTTCTGTTCCGTGTGGGAGCGTGGCGAACTCGGCTACTGGACGATCCTGTTCCGGGGAGAGGTCGCGGGATTCGGCGGGGTCCAGCCGAAGCTCTGGCGGGGTCGCCGCTGTTGGAACCTGTACTACCGCGTGTTTCCCGGCTTGTGGGGGATCGGGATAGCAACCGAGATGGCCCGCGAAGCGATCAGCGCTGCCGCGACCGCGCATCCGGACTGGCCGGTCCTCGTGGAAACGCGCCCGTGGAACACCGCAGCGATCCGGGTCGCCGAACGAGTCGGGTTGATCAGGCAGGAGCCGCAGGCCGGAGACGAATACGCGGTTCTGCTGCTGCAAAGCACGCGATGAAGAAGCCGCGGTGCACCGGGTTTTCCAGGTGGTTTCAGACATGCATCGGATTGGCGGATCGATCCCTTCGCCTGCACCGTCGATGTCACCGACCGGGAGGATCTGCGGCGACTCGTCGGCAAGGCGGTGGACGAGTTCGGTCGCCTCGATGTCCTGGTGAGCAACGCGGGGATCAGCGAGATCGGGCCGAATGGCCGACCTCGATCCGCCCGACCGTCCAGAACCAGCCGTCGCCACCGGTTCCCAGCTGCTACGCCGAACGAGATCGGCGCAGCGGTGCGGCGCCAGCTCAGTACAGCTCGTTCCGGTAGTTCTCCTCGGCCATCGCGGTGATGCCGCCGAGCTGGTCGCCGAGTGCGTCGGCCATCTTCCCGGCGTTCTCGGCGACGGTCATGGTGTAGAAGTCGCCGCCGAGGGTGAGCGCGTCGGCGAGGCCGCGCTCGTCGGCTTCCCACAACCGCGCGCGGATGACGGCTTTGCCGCACTGGGCGAACACCTCGCGCACTCGCACCACGATGGCCAGCACCGCCGGCTTGCCCTCGGCGCCGAGCTGGGCGAGCAGGTCGGGATCGTCGGTGGCGAAGGCGTCCCCGTTGACCCGCATGACCTCGCGGATCCCCGGCACGAGGAACATCAGGCCGACGCGCGGATTGCGGGTGAGGTTCTCGAACGTGTCGGCCAGCCGGTTGCCCGGGCGGTCCGGGATGGCCAGCGTCCACGGGTCGAGCACCCGCACCGAACCGGGTGGGTCGCCCCTCGGGCTGGTGTCGACCCGGCCTTCCGCGTCGGCGGTGGCGAGGCAGAAGAACGTGCTGTGCGCGATGAACCGGGCGGCGAACTCGCCGACGTGGGGCTGCTTCTTCTCCGCGATGAACCGCGGCGGATGCCCCAGCACTTCGCGGACCCGGGTCATGTCGATGGGGCGGTAGTCGTCCGCTGCGGTGCGTTCCGGCGCACCGCGTCGCGCGCTGCTCATCGTCCTCCCTAGATGTCGAGCGTCAGTTTCGGGCCGCACGAGCGGGAAACGCAGATGAACATGCGCTCGCCGGCTTCGCGTTCCGGACCGGACAGGATGTCGTCGCGGTGTTCCGGGGTTCCGCCGAGCACCCGGGTCTCGCAGGTGCCGCAGACCCCCTCCCGGCACGACCCGGCAACCGGCAGGCCGGCGCCCTCCAGCGCGTCGAGAACGCTGCGGTCGGCGGGAACGGTCACGGTGCGGTGCGACCGGGCGCACTCCACCTCGAACTCCGAGTTCGGCAGTTCCGGCTTGGGCCGGGCCCTGAACCGTTCGAGGTGCAGACTGCCCGGAGCCCAGTGCGCGGCTGCGCTCTCGACCGCGCGGAGCAGGGGTTCCGGCCCGCACGCGTAGATGGCGGTGCCGTCCTCGGGATGGTCCAGCCACTCGCCGAGCGGTATCCGCCCTGCCCGGTCCGAGGGGTGCAGCCACACCCTGTCCCGGTACTCGCGCAGTTCCCCGAGGAAGGCCATCGATCCCGCGGTGCGCCCGCCGTAGGCCAGCCGCCACGGCACACCGAGCTCCTCGGCCCGCCGCACCATCGGCAGGATCGGGGTGATCCCGATACCGCCCGCGATGAACAGGTACGAATCCGCCGGCTCGAAGCCGAAGTTGTTGCGGGGCCCGCGGACCCGGACCGGCTGTCCCGGCCGCAGGAACGCGTGCACGTACTCCGAACCGCCGCGACTGCGGCGCTCGCGGAGCACCGCGATGCGGTAGTGGTCGCGGTCCGCGGGCGAACCGCACAACGAGTACTGGCGCGTGATCCCGGTCGGCAGCACCAGGTCGATGTGGGCGCCGGGTTGCCACGGCGGGAGCGGGTTCCCGTCCGCGGCGCACAACTCGACGGAGACGACGCCGGTGGATTCCCACCGCAGTTGGCGCACCAGCACCACCAGGTCGGTCGGCGCGGTGCTCGGTCGTGCCGGGGCCGCACTCGTCATGGCCGCTCCAGTGTTAACGATGTTATCAGGACCAAAACCGACAGTAGTGTTATCATCGATAACATGTCAACGGGAGCCGGACGACGGCGCGACCGACCGGTGCGCGCGGAAACGGTGGCGCGCGCGGCGCTCGCGCTGGTCAACTCCGACGGGCTCGACTCGCTCACCATGCGCCGGCTCGCCACCAGCCTCGACGTGCAGTTGCCGACGATCTACCGGCTCTTCGGTTCCAAGCGGGCGCTGCTCGACGAGATGTCCGAGACGCTGCTCGCCGCGGTTCCCGAGCGCATCGCCGCCCCGGGCGACGGCGTTGACTGGCGGGAGTCCGCCGCCTCCCTCGCGCGGGGCCTGCGGGCCGTGCTGCTGGAGCAGCGCGACGGCGCGCGCATCGTCGGCGGGAGCTACGCGGCGAAACGCCCCACCCTCACCCTGGTCGAGACGGCGCTCGCGGTCATGCACGAGGCCGGTTTTCCGGCCGCGACCGCGATATGGGCCAACACCACGCTGTTCTGCTACGTGCTCGGCGAGGTCCTCGAACAGCAGGGCTCGACCGGCGACGAGCGCGAACTGCTCACCGAGGCGGTGCGCGGCGGCGAGTTCCCGCGCCTGGCCGCCGTCCCGGCCGAACTCCTCCTGGACTTCGACGCCCGCTTCGAGTTCGGCCTGAACGTCGTGCTCGCCGGCCTGCACGCCGCGGTCCAGCGGTAGCGCCCCGACCGGCACTCCACATCGGACAGCCGGCGGCGGCACGTCCGGGAACCGGCGAGCGCGCGCGTGGCCCCCGCGCAGCCGTCAGCGGGCGATGAGCTCGTCCAGCGGGGTGTCGGGATCGCCGAGGCGGGTCGGGTCGACCAGGGCGCCGGAGGTGATGAGCACTTCGATGCGGTCGCCGACGTCCCAGACGTTGACGTTCATGCCCGCCTGGACCCGTCCGTTGTCCAACCAGAACGCGATGAACTCGCGGGAGGCGACGTCGCCGCGGAAGACGACCTGGTCGTAGCCGCCGGGCTCGACGTACCCGAGGTACTCCATGCCGAGGTCGTACTGGTCGGTGAAGAAGTAGGGCAGCGCTTCGTACCGGGTGTCGCGCCCGAGCATGGACGCCGCCGCGGTGGTCGGCTGGTGGAGCGCGTTCGCCCAGTGCTCCACGCGCAGCTGCCGGTCCAGCAGCGGGTGGAAGGCGTTCGCGACGTCGCCCGCGGCCACGATGTTGGGGTCGCCGGTGCGCAGCGACGAGTCCACGACGATCCCGTCCTCCACGCGCAGTCCGGCGTCGTGGGCCAGCGCGACGTCCGGTTCGACGCCGACGGCGATCAGCACCGCCTCGGCCGCCAGCTCCGCGCCGTCGGCGAGGCGGACGCCGGTGACCGCGCCGCCCGCGGCGGTGATCTCGCGGACCTGGCTCCCGAAGCGGAAGTCCACGCCGTGCTCGCGGTGCAGATCGGCGAACACCCGGGCGACCTCCGGGCCCAGCACCCGCAGCAGCGGCAGCTCGGCGGTCTCGACGACCGCGACCTCGACACCGGCCTCGCGGGCGGCCGCGGTGACCTCCAGCCCGATCCAGCCCGCGCCGACCACGACCAACCGCTCGATGCGGGCGAGCGTGCGCTTGATGCGGTCGGAGTCCTCCACGCGGCGCAGCAGCAGAACTCCGTCGGCGTCGGTGCCCGGGATCGGCAGCGAGCGCGGGGTGGCACCGGTCGCCAGCAGCAGCTTGTCGTAGTCGACCCGGGTGCCGTCGGCCAGCTCGACGTGCCGCAGCGCCCGGTCGATCCGCCTCGCGGGCGTGCCCAGTTGCAGGTCGATGCGGTTGTCGGTGTACCAGTTCGGGGAGTGCACGTAGGCGCTGTCGAAATCGGACTGGCCCATCAGGTAGCCCTTGGACAGCGGCGGGCGCTCGTACGGGCGGTGCCGTTCGTCGCCGATCAGCACGATGCGTCCGTCGAACCCCTGGTCGCGCAGCGCCTCCGCGGTCTTGGCCCCGGCCATCCCGGCGCCGACCACCACGAAGGTCTCCGAATCAGCCACCGCCGCCTCCGCACGTCGAGTTCCCCTTCCGGAGGGTGGGGCGGTGGGGCGGCCTCGGCAACCCGGGGTCACCGCGGCCGTGGGGCCGTCACTGCACCGCGTGCAGGGCGTTGACCAGGCCCGCGCCGTAGAAACCGGCGCCGGTGCTGCCGCCCTCGCACACCGCGTCGGGCTTGCCGTCGCCGTCCGGGTCGTAGTTCTTCGGGCAGGGCAGCCGATCGGCCTGCGCGGCGAGCGCGCCGATCGCCTGCTGCGCGGTCCAGTCCCGGTGCGTGCTGCGCAGCAGCGCGACCACGCCGACGACGTGCGGCGAGGCCATCGAGGTGCCCTGCATCCAGCCCCAACCGCCGCCGGGCACGGTCGACAGGACCCGGCCGTTGCGCGACGGCGTCGACGGGACCTGCTTGGCGTCACCGCCCGGCGCGGTCACCGTTGTCGAGCCCAGTCCGTAGTTGGAGTAGTACGACTTCACGCCGAGCGGGCCGACCGCGGAGACCGTGACGACGCCCGGCAGTTCCCCGGGCAGCACGTGGCAGTCCGGGCCGGTCATCCGGTCCTGCTGGGGACCGCCGTTGTTCGGGCTCTCCGTGTCGTGGATCGGTCTGGACAGGTCCCAGCCGCTGTTGCCCGCGGACGTCACGGTGACGACGTCCTTGCGCTGCGCGTAGGCGACGGCGCGCCGCACCGCCTCGGCGACCGCCTTCTGGTCCGGGTCGTGATCGCACCACAGGAACCACGGGTCGACGAAGTACGAGTTGTTGGTGACGGCGAACCCGTGCTCGGCGGACCAGACGAAACCGCAGATCGCGTACTCGGGGTAGATGAACCCGGCGTCGTCGATGATCCGCACCGACGCCAGCCGCGCGTTCGGGGCGACGCCCGCGACGCCGACGCCGTTGCGCGCGGCGGCGATGGTGCCCGCGACGTGCGTTCCGTGGGCCTGGGTCTCGTCCTTCGGCGCCCACGCCGCCGGGTCGGTGTTCGGGACGCCCTCACCGGCGCAGCTGACCGACTGGGACGCATCGACGTTCTGCCTCAGGTCGGGGTGCGTCGCGTCGATGCCGTAGTCCAGCACGCCGACCGTGACGTCCTTGCTGCCCTGGGAGATCGCGTTGGCCTGGTCGGCGCGGATCTGCGCGAGGTCCCACTGGTCGGGCTCCAGCGGTTCCGCGCCGGGCGGGGTGGCGGCGGCGGTCGCGCCGACCGTGCCCTCCAGCCGTTCGACGCGCTGCGCGGGCTTCGCCGGCGGCAGCTGCTCGGCCAGGTTGCGGGTGGCCCCGGCCTGGTCGACGCCGGGTCGGTGCCGCACCTCGGCGGCGAATCCAGGGTCGGTCGAGGTCGCCACGACCACGCCGATCTGCGGCCAGCTCTGCACCACCGAACCCCCGGCAGCGCGCACCGAGTCCTCGGTCTGCCGCAGCCCGTCGCCGGTGGGGCCGACGACCACGAAGTGCGCGGGGGCGGCGGTGGCCGCCGAAGCCGGCGCGGCGGTGCTGATCGCGCCGAGCAGCACCGCGAGCACCGAACCGAGCCAGCGCAACCCTCTTCTGCGCGCCACGTGCCCTCCTGTGGATCACCCGCTCGTGTTGTCGGATTCTGTTCCGCGATGTGGATCACGACTAGGGCGAAACGGAGTAATCCCACCCGTCACCCGACCGCCACCCCCCACGGAGGCGCTGCGCGCCACCGACACACCTGCCGCCCGCGCGCCGGGTGAGGCGTTCCGCACCCGTGCGGTGGCTGCGGATCGCGGTTCGGCGGACTTAGAGTCGCGGGGTGTCGGATCTCGAACTTTCCCCGCCGGAACCCGTTCCGAGCGCGTCGGCGATGCGCCGGGCGCTGCGCCGCGCCACCGACGGTGTCGCGCTGGACGCCACCGAGGCCGCGACCCTGCTGCACGCGCGAGGGGACGACCTCGAAACACTGATGGCCGCGGCGTCGCGCGCCCGCGACGCGCACCTGGTCGCCGAGGGCCGGGAAGGGCTGGTCACCTACAGCCGCAAGGTGTTCGTGCCGCTCACCCGCCTGTGCCGGGACCGCTGCCACTACTGCACCTTCGCGACGGTGCCGCACCGGCTGGACTCGCCGTACCTGGAACGCGACGAAGTGCTGGAGATCGCCCGGCAGGGTGCCGCGGCGGGCTGCAAGGAAGCGCTGTTCACCCTCGGCGACCGGCCCGAGGACAGGTGGTCGGCGGCGGCCGAGTGGCTCCGGGCGCGCGGTTATGACTCCACAGTGGACTACGTGCGGTCCTGCGCGATCGCCGTGCTGGAGGAGACCGGGCTGCTCCCGCACCTGAACCCGGGCGTCCTCAGCTGGTCGGAGCTGACCAGGCTGAAGCCGGTGGCGCCCAGCATGGGCATGATGCTGGAGACGACCGCCGAGCGGCTGTGGCGCGACAAGGGCGGTCCGCACTTCGGCAGCCCCGACAAGGAACCCGCCGTCCGGCTGCGGGTGCTCACCGACGCCGGCCGCGTCGCCGTGCCGTTCACCAGCGGAATCCTCATCGGCATCGGGGAAACCAGGGCCGAGCGCGCCGAATCGCTGCTCGCGCTGCGCCGCGTCGCCCGCCAGTACGGGCACGTGCAGGAGATCATCGTGCAGAACTTCCGGGCCAAACCGGACACCGCGATGCGCGGCATGCCGGACGCGGACCTGCACGACCTGGCCGCCACCATCGCCGTCGCGCGGCTGCTGATGCCCTCGGGCGTGAGCGTGCAGGCACCGCCGAACCTCGTCGGCGACGAGCAGCTGCTCATGCTGCGCGCGGGCATCGACGACTGGGGCGGCGTGTCGCCGGTGACCCCGGACCACGTCAACCCGGAGAGCCCGTGGCCGCAGATCGAGGCGCTGGCCGCGCAGACCGCCGAAGGCGGGTTCCGGCTGCGCGAACGCCTCACCGCCTACCCGCGCTACGTGCGCAACGGGCTCGCCGGGGACAGCACGCAGTGGCTGGACCTGCGGGTGGCCGCGCACGTCGCCGCGCTGTCCACACCGGACGGGCTCGCCGCCGAGGACGCCGAGGTCGTCGGCCGCGAGTGGCAGGAACCGGACGGCGGATTCGAGTCGGTCGGCCGCACCGACCTGCACCGCAGCATCGACACCGAGGGGCGCAGCGACGAGCGCCGGGGTGACTTCGACACCGTCTACGGCGACTGGGACGAGCTGCGCACCCAACTGCCGACCGGCGCACCCGAGCGGCTCGACGCCGACGTCCGAGCGGCGCTGCGGCTCGCCGGCTCGAACCCGGCCGCGCTGCTGGAGGAGACCAACACCGCCGCCGCGATGGCGTTGATGACCTGCGACGGAGCCGCGCTGGACGAACTGGCGGGGATCGCCGACGGGCTGCGTCGCGACGCGGTGGGCGACGACGTCACCTACATCGTCAACCGCAACATCAACTTCTCCAACATCTGCTACGTCGGCTGCCGCTTCTGCGCCTTCGCGCAGCGCGAGCGCGACGCCGACGCCTACCGGCTCTCGCCCGAGGAGGTCGCCGACCGCGCCGAGGAGGCGTGGCGGGCCGGGGCGACCGAGGTGTGCATGCAGGGCGGCATCGACCCGCGGCTGCCCGTCAGCGGCTACGCCGACCTGGTGCGCGCGGTGCGGCAGCGCGTGCCGGAGATGCACGTGCACGCCTTCAGCCCGATGGAGATCGTCAGCGCGGCGGCCAAGGCGGGCGTGAGCATCGCCGACTGGCTGGCCGAGCTCAAGGAAGCGGGACTGGGCAGCATCCCGGGCACCGCCGCCGAGATCCTCGACGACGACGTCCGCTGGGTGCTGACCAAGGGCAAGCTGCCCGCCGCCGAGTGGATCGAGGTCATCTCGACCGCCCACCGGCTCGGCATCCCGACCACGTCGACGATGATGTACGGCCACGTCGACACCCCCGAGCACTGGCTCGGTCACCTCCGGACCCTGGCGCGGGTGCAGGACACCGCGCGGGAGAACGGCTCGGACGGGTTCACCGAGTTCGTGCCGCTGCCGTTCGTGCACCGCAACGCCCCGATCTACCTGGCCGGGCTCGCCCGGCCGGGACCGACCCGGCGGGACAACCGGGCGGTGCACGCGATGGCCCGGGTGCTGCTGCACGGGCGCGTCGACAACGTGCAGTGCTCCTGGGTCAAGCTCGGCGACGACGGCACGTCCGAGGTCCTCAACGGCGGCGCCAACGACCTCGGCGGCACGCTGATGGAGGAGACGATCAGCCGCATGGCCGGTTCCGAGCACGGCTCCGCGCGCACCATCGAACAGTTGCACGAGCTCGCCGCGCGCGTCGGCCGGACCGCCCGGCAGCGGACCACCACCTACGGGCGCGCCGGTCGGGTGCAGCTCGGGCTCACCGAGGTGTAGCCGCGCGCTCGGTCGTCGAGGTCGCCGCTCCCTGAGCAGTCGTGCACCGGCCGGGGGCCCGGAATCGCGCTTTCAGGTGATTCTGGGCCCTTGGCCTGCACGGATCCATGATCACCATACCCGGCTGAGCGTCTTCTCAGTCGGAAAATATGATCACTTCGTCGTGGCTGGTTTACGCAACGCGACCGTGGTGTCGCACCGCGGTCGGTACGGTCCGCCACCGAGCTCAGGCAAGCACGTGGCCGGAACGAGTCGACTGTCTAGGGAGGCGCGCTCGTGCGTAGCCGAATATCTCGCGTGTGCACGCGAGCGTCAGCGCTGAGTGCGGGGTTCGTCGTCGCGGTGCCCGCGTGCGCCCAGGCGTCCTCGCGGGTGCTGGCGCAGGCCAGCCCGCTGGACACGTTGAGCATGCCGGTCGGTCTCTCGGCCGTCGGGCTCGGCGTGGTCGGCATGGTCGCGGGCGCGTTCCGGAAGAAGAAGATCCAGCCCGAGAACGAGCGGCGGAACTGAGTTCGGGCTGGTCGCGGGAGGTGTTCGCGCCTGTTCGGGCGGTGCGGGCCAGCCCGGTCCCACGAACCCGGCGGGGCTTGCGAGAATCCAACCGTGAGCAGTGACAACTCCGCACCCCAGAACGTCGAGAAGTCCGCGGGCCGCCCGCGCGTGTTCTCCGGCATCCAGCCGACCGCCGACTCGTTCCACCTCGGCAACTACCTCGGCGCGCTGCGGGAGTGGGTGGCGATGCAGGGCGAGTACGAGACGTTCTACTGCGTCGTCGACCTGCACGCGATCACCGTCGCGCAGGACCCGGAGCTGCTGCGCAAGCGCACCCGGCTGTCCGCCGCCCAGCTGCTCGCGCTGGGCATCGACCCGGACCGGTCCACGCTGTTCGTGCAGAGCCACGTCCCCGAGCACGCCCAGCTCAGCTGGGTCCTGGAGTGCCAGACCGGCTTCGGCGAGGCCAGCCGGATGACCCAGTTCAAGGACAAGGCGGCGCGCCAGGACGCCGAGCACGTCGGCGTCGGCCTGTTCACCTACCCGGCGCTGATGGCCGCCGACATCCTGCTCTACCAGGCCGACGCGGTGCCGGTCGGCGAGGACCAGCGCCAGCACCTGGAGCTGACCCGCAACCTGGCGCAGCGGTTCAACTCCCGGTTCGGCGAGACGTTCACGGTCCCCGCCGCGCACATCCCGAAGTCGACGGCCAAGATCTACGACCTGCAGGACCCGAACGCCAAGATGAGCAAGTCGGTGCCCTCCGGGGTCATCGAGCTCCTGGAGGACCCGAAGCGGTCCGCCAAGAAGATCCGCTCGGCGGTCACCGACACCGGTCGCGAGATCGTCTACGACCCGGAGAACAAGCCGGGCGTGAGCAACCTGCTGGCGATCTACTCCTCGCTGACCGACCGGACCGTGGACGAGCTGCAGGCCGCCTACGAGGGCAAGGGGTACGGCGACTTGAAGAAGGACCTCGGCGAGGTCGTCGTCGAGTTCGCGACGCCGTTGCAGGAGAAGGTCCGCGGCTACCTCGACGACCCGGCCGAGCTGGACAAGGTCCTGCGGCGCGGCGCCGAGCACGCCCGCGAGGTCGCCACCCGCACGCTGCGGACGGTCTTCGACCGCGTCGGCTTCCTGTCACCTGCGGGCTGATCTGATCAACCCCGGGTACTCTGCTGCCGTCCGGGCGAACCCGTTGCGTCGGAGGGGGCAGCATTGGGCGACCAGACGCGCGAGGACCGGCCGAGCCGGCTGACCTTGCTCCGGCGCAGGTACGAGTGGCTGGACCGGCTCATCCGCGCCTTCTCCCGCTACCAGAGCCAGTACGGCGACTACTACGCGGCGGCGGTCACGTACTTCAGCGTGCTCGCGCTCGTGCCGTTGCTCATGATCGCGTTCGCGGTGGCCGGGTTCGTCCTCAAGGGCAACCCGGACCTGCTGGCGCGGTTGCAGACGTCGATCACCACCGCGGTGCCCAACCCGGGGCTGAGCCAGCTCCTGCGGCAGGTCGTCGACGAGGCCGTCGCCAAGGCGGGCGCGGTCGGGATCCTCGGCCTGCTCGCCGCGCTGTACTCCGGGCTGGGCTGGATGACGAACCTGCGCGAGGCGCTGACCGCCCAGTGGACCCAGCAGCCGACTCCGCTGCCGCTGGTCCGGCGCACCGCGTCCGACCTGCTGTCGCTGATCGGGCTCGGCGTGGCGATGGCGGTCTCGTTCGGCATCAGCGCGCTCGGCGGCGGGGTCGGGCAGCGGTTGTTCGAACTCGTCGGGATCCAGGACACCACCGCCGCCCACGTCGTGCTGCGCCTGCTGACGATCGCGCTGTCGCTGGTCGCGAGCTGGTTGGTGTTCCTCTGGGTGCTCGCCCGGCTGCCCCGCAAGCCGGTGACGCTGCGCAGCGCGGTCTGGGGAGCGTTGTTCGCCGCGGTCGGTTTCGAGGTGCTCAAGCAGGTCGCCGTGATCTACCTGAACAGCGTCACGCAGTCCCCGGCCGGCGCGGCTTTCGGCCCGATCCTCGGTCTGCTGGTGTTCGCGAACCTGACGTCCCGGTTCATCCTGTTCGTCACCGCGTGGACGGCCTCGGCCCGGGAGAACCTGGAACAGGAGCCGCCGCCGGTCCCGGGGCCCGCGGTGATCCGCCCGGTCGTCGAGGTCCGCCGATCCCGGCTGCGCACCGCAGCAGGCGCCTTCGGCCTGGGAGCCGTCGTGGGCTGGTTCTGGCGCCGCCGCCGCTGAAGCGCTACGGGTGGTCGTCGCCGCCGCTGTTCCGGCGGGCGTGCGCCGCAGCCCGGCGCCGCCGGAGGGCCAGGGCGCCCACCACGGCCGCGAGCAGCACGACCACCAGCGCCAGCGGTCCGCCCACGGAACCGAGCGCGCGCGACTGCTGGCCCGGCTCCTCCCCGGCCGCGTCGGAGCCGGCCCGCGCCGCGTGGTCCGCGCTGGGCTTGGCGGTCTCGTCGACCAGCTTGCCGACCGGCTCCACGGGCCCGAGCGCGAAGCCGTAGTCGAGCAGCCGCATCATCTGCGCCGTCTGCCGGATCGGCTGGTTCTCCCCGCGCGTCATCACGCCGACGAGCCGGTGGCCGCCGCGGTCGGCGGCCCCGATCAGGGTGTGCCGGGCGTCGTCGGTGAACCCGGTCTTGCCGCCGATCGCGCCGGGGTAGTGCAGCAGCACCTGGTTGTCGCTCCAGACCTCCATCGGCGGCTTGCCGGGCGGTCCGGGCAGCTGGGTGTTCCTGGTCGCGGAGATCGCGGCGAAGTTCGGGTCGCGCATCGCCGCGCGGTAGAACAGCGCGAGGTCGTAGGCGGAGGTGCTCATGCCCGGGCCGTCCAGCCCGGACGGGGTGGCGGTCCGGGTGTCCAGCGCCCCGAGTTCGCGGGCGAGCGCGTTCATCTTGTCGACCATGGCGTCCATGCCGCCGACCTTCATGGCCAGCGCGTGCGCGGCGTCGTTGCCGGACTGCATGATCAACCCGGTGAGCACCTGGCGGACGGTGTAGGTGACGCCGGGGCTCAGCCCGACCCGGCTGCCCTCCTGGTCGGCGTCCTGCTGGGTGGCGACGATCGTGTCGTCCAGCTTCAGCTCGCGCAGCGCCACCAGCGCGGTGAGCACCTTGATCGTGGAGGCCGGTCGCTGCCGGGCGTGCGGGTCGCGCGCGGCCATGATCTGGCCGCTGTCCAGGTCGGCGAGCACCCAGCTCTCGGAGGTGACCTCGGCGGGCGGCGGTGGCGTGCCCTGCCCGGTGATCAGCCCGCACTCGGCCATGCGCTGCCCGCCGACCGGGTCGTCCGGAACCGGCACCGGCGGTGGCACCGCGGCCCCCGGCGGCGGCACCTCGGAGGTGTCCACCGCGGGTGGTGGGGCGACCTTCGGGCACGGCGCGGGCGGCGGCTCCGGCGCCGCGACGGCCACCGCGGGGGCGACCAGCGCAGCGACGGCGGCGCACAGGACCACGGAACCGGTGCGGGACGGCGAGGAACGGCGGGCACTCAGAGGCACACGCAGCAGGCTAGCCAATTCCGATCCCCGTCGGGGTCCCGAGAACCCCCGGCCAGGTGGGTGACCTGGCCGACAGCCGATACTGGCCCCGTGACACTTTCCCGCCGCACCGCCCTGTTCCTGCTGGCCTTCGGCGTCTGGAGCTACCTGCTCTGGCCGACGTTCATCCGCAACATCTGGCACAGCGACCGCTCCTGGGCCGGGAGCTCGCCCACCGGCTACCTCATCGTCCACCTGGTCATCGCGGTCGTCTCCCTCGTACTCGGCACGATCATCGGCGTCCTCGGCTGGCGGGCGTACCGCGCGAGTCGCAGCAGCTGAGACCCCGAATTCCCGCTCCCGGCAGCCGAATGCGGTTCCGCGCTTTCCCGGCGGGAACGCGAAAACGGCGCCCACCCGGCGGGGTGGGCGCCGTTTTCGCGGACTGCGCCGTCAGCGGCGGCGGAACATCAGGGCCCGCTTTACCTCCTGGATCGCCTTGGTGACCTGGATGCCGCGCGGGCAGGCGTCCGTGCAGTTGAACGTGGTGCGGCAGCGCCAGACGCCGTCGACGTCGTTGAGGATGTCCAGGCGCTCCTCGGCGCCCTCGTCGCGGCTGTCGAAGATGAAGCGGTGCGCGTTCACGATCGCCGCCGGGCCGAAGTAGGAGCCCTCCGACCAGAACACCGGGCACGACGTGGTGCACGCCGCGCACAGGATGCACTTGGTGGTGTCGTCGAAGCGGGCGCGTTCGGCGACGGACTGGATCCGCTCCCGGGTCGGCTCGTTGCCCGTGGTGATCAGGTACGGCTTGATCGCCCGGTACGCCTCGAAGAACGGCTCCATGTCGACCAGCAGGTCCTTCATCACCGGAAGGCCCTTGATCGGCTCGACCGTCAGGGTCGTCTCACCGCTCTTGGCGAACATGTCCTTCATCAGGACCTTGCAGGCCAGCCGGTTGACGCCGTTGATGCGCATCGCGTCGGAACCGCAGACGCCGTGCGCGCAGGACCGGCGGAACGTCAGCGAACCGTCGATGTACCACTTGATGTAGTGCAGCAGGTTCAGCACCCGGTCGGTCGGCAGCGCCGGAACGCGGTAGGACTCCCAGTGCAGGTCCTCGTCCTGCTCCGGGTTGTACCGCAGGATCTTGACGGTGACCATGGTCGCCCCGTCGGGGATCGGCGGCGCGTCCTCCGGGATGTCCTTGGTGTCGTTGTTCGCGGTGGTGGCGGCGGTCATCAGTACTTACGCTCCATCGGCTGGTACCGGGTGACGACGACGGGCTTGTAGTCCAGCCGGATGTCCGACTGGAAGCCGGTCAACCCGAGCGGCGCGTTCGGGTCCTCGCTGTCGGGCAACTGCTTGTACTGCATGCTGTGCCGCATGAAGTTCACGTCGTCCCGGTTCGGGTAGTCCTCGCGGGCGTGCCCGCCGCGGGATTCCTTGCGGGCGAGCGCGGCGTTGACCAGGGCCTCGGCCAGGTCGAGCAGGAAGCCCAGCTCGATCGCCTCCAGCAGGTCCGAGTTGTACCGCTTGCCCTTGTCGTGCACGGAGATCCGGCCGTAGCGCTCCTTGAGCGACTGGACGTCCGACAGCGCGGTCTTCAGCGTCTCCTCGGTGCGGTACACCGAGGCGTTGGCGTCCATGGTGGCCTGCAGCTCGGTGCGGATGGTGGCCACCCGCTCGCCGCCGTGCGCGGTGCGCAGGTGGTCGACCATGCCGTCGACCAGCTTCGTCGGCTCCTCGGGCAGTTCCACGTGCTCGTGGGAGTGCGCGTACTCGGCGGCGGCGATGCCCGCGCGGCGGCCGAACACGTTGATGTCCAGCAGCGAGTTGGTGCCCAGCCGGTTGGAACCGTGCACCGACACGCAGGCGCACTCACCGGCGGCGTACAGGCCGGGGATGGTGTTCTCGTTGTCCCGCAGCACCTCGCCGGTGATGTTGGTCGGGATGCCGCCCATCGCGTAGTGCGCGGTCGGGTAGACCGGCACCAGCTCCTTGGTCGGTTCCACGCCCAGGTAGGTGCGGGAGAACTCCATGATGTCCGGGAGCTTGGACTCCAGGAGTTCCTCGCCGAGGTGCGTGACGTCGAGGTAGACGTAGTCCTTGTTCGGACCGGCGCCCCGGCCCTCCAGCACCTCCAGCGCCATCGCGCGGGCGACGATGTCGCGCGGTGCCAGGTCCTTGATCGTCGGGGCGTAGCGCTCCATGAACCGCTCGCCGTCGACGTTGCGCAGGATGCCGCCCTCGCCGCGGACGCCCTCGGTGATCAGGATGCCCAGACCGGCCAGGCCGGTCGGGTGGAACTGGTAGAACTCCATGTCCTCCAGCGGCAGGCCCTTGCGGTAGATGATGCCCATCCCGTCGCCGGTCAGGGTGTGCGCGTTGGAGGTGGTCTTGAAGACCTTGCCGAAGCCGCCGGTGGCGAACACCACGGACTTGGCCTGGAACACGTGGATCTCACCGGTCGCCAGCTCGTAGGCCACCGCGCCGGACGCCACCTGCTGCCCGTCCGGGCCCTCGCTCAGCAGCACGTCGAGCACGTAGAACTCGTTGAAGAACTCGACGCCGTGCTTGACGCAGTTCTGGTACAGCGTCTGCAGGATCATGTGGCCGGTGCGGTCCGCGGCGTAGCAGGCGCGGCGGACCGGGGCCTTGCCGTGGTCGCGGGTGTGGCCGCCGAACCGGCGCTGGTCGATCCTGCCCTCGGGGGTCCGGTTGAACGGCAGCCCCATCTTCTCCAGGTCGAGGACCGCGTCGATGGCCTCCTTGGCCATCACCTCCGCGGCGTCCTGGTCGACCAGGTAGTCACCACCCTTGATGGTGTCGAAGGTGTGCCACTCCCAGTTGTCCTCCTCGACGTTGGCCAGCGCGGCGCACATGCCGCCCTGGGCGGCGCCGGTGTGGGAGCGGGTGGGGTAGAGCTTGGTGAGCACGGCCGTGCGGGCGCGCTGCCCGGCCTCGATCGCGGCGCGCATCCCGGCGCCCCCGGCGCCGACGATGACCACGTCGTACTTGTGGAATTGCATGGTCGCCTCCTCGGGCTGGTGGCGCCGACCGCCGCGCGGTGCGCCACGCTGTGGTCTGCGGTCAGCCGATGTTCGGGTCGAAGGTGAAGATCACGAAGGTGCCCAGACCCACGGTCAGGATGACCGAGACGTACAGCAGCATCCTCAGCCAGAAGCGCGTGCTGTCCTTGCGGGAGTAGTCGTTGATGACGGTGCGCAGGCCGTTCCCGCCGTGCAGTCCGGCCAGCCAGAGCATGGTCAGGTCCCAGAGCTGCCAGAACGGCGAAGCCCAGCGACCCGCCACGAACGCGAAGTTGATCTTGTGGACCCCGCCGTCCAGGAACAGCATGATCAGCAGGTGCCCCAGCACCAGGAACAGCAGGACCACGCCGGACAGCCGCATGAACAGCCAGCTGAACATCTCGAAGTTGCTGCGGCGCGCGGCGCGGCGGGACGGCGAGCGCGGCTTGTCGACGGACAGCGGAGCGTCGGTGACGGTCATCGGTCTCACAGCCCCCCGGTGAGTTGCGTGATGGCGCGGCCGATCAGGCTGATCGCGGCCGGGATGATCAACACCAGCCACAGCACCACGACGGTCCACAGCATCGGCTTCTGGTACTTGGTGCCCTTCGACCAGAAGTCGACCAGCATCACCCGGATGCCGTTGAACGCGTGGAACAGCACGGCCGCCAGCAGACCCAGCTCGAACAGGATCATCACCGGCTGCTTGTAGGTGTTGATGACCGTGTCGTAGGCGTTCGGGGAGACCCGGACCAGAGCCGTGTCCAGGACGTGCACGAACAAGAAGAAGAAAGTGAGTACGCCCGTGATCCGGTGGGCGACCCACGACCACATGCCCAGATCGCCGCGGTAGAGGCGGCCCTTGGCGCGCGGCGGTTCGACGCGCTCGGGGGCCTCGGCCGCGGAGGCGGTGGTGCTGGCCATGGTGGAAGGCCTCCAACCTCGCTGGTGGACTGACGGCCCCGTTCGCCGAACAGGGGCGACCGGCCCCGAGTTGCAGTTGGTCCCAATCTGGCATTGGGTGCACGCCCGTCACCGGCCACTGAACTGGGGCCTTGACTTCTCGGATGCTAGACCCGAGGCATCTGCCGGGCCTACTCGCCCGATGCTGTCTGTGATCGACCAGACAAGCGCCTCGGATCGGTTGATCGATGTAGAAATCGTTTCGTGACGTGCGAGCAATGCCCGCGCCGCACCGTCAAGCCTTAATTTCGAGAGCCACGTCACCGAATGGCGTGCGTCGCGCACCGGGCCAACAATTCACCGCGGTGAACACCATCGGGTGGAATTCGTCCGGTGCCGTGGTCTCCCGGGGGCCCGGGAGCGCGGCCGGGGGGCCGTGGCGGTACCTGGCGGAAGGGGAACGGCATGCGGGCTTCGGGTGCCGGACGATCGCGTCGCGCGGTGGCCGCGGTGGCCACCGCGCTGCTGGCCGGAGCGCTCGGCCTGACCGGGTGCGCCAAGGACATCGGGGGAGGCACCGCGGGTTCCGCGGGGCAGGGCTGCCGGCTCAACCCGCCCCCGGTGGTCACCGCGGGCGGTCCGGTGGTGCACCGGCCCGGACCGGCGCCGAACGCGGCGGCCATGAAGGTCGGGCTGGCCTTCGACATCGGCGGCCGGGGTGACGCGTCGTTCAACGACGCCTCGGTGGCGGGTCTGGAGCGCGCCAAGCGGGAGATGGGACTGGCCGAGGTCAAGGAGCTCGACGCGGGCGCGGGGGAACCCGAGGACGCCAAGCAGACCCGGTTGCGCCAGCTCGCCCAGGAGGGCTTCGACCCGGTCATCGCCGTCGGCTACGCCTACGCCGACGCGTTGAAGATCGTCGCTGCGCAGTTCCCGCGCACCCGCTTCGCGATCATCGACGAGGACCTGCGGGGCATTCCGAACGTCACACCGCTGGTGTTCGCCGAGGAGCAGGGCTCGTTCCTGGCCGGCGTGATCGCCGCGCACCGCACGAAGACCTGCCACATCGGCTTCGTCGGCGGAGTGCGCACCCCGCTGATCCAGAAGTTCGAGGCCGGTTACGCCGCGGGCGCCAAGGCGGCCGCGCCGGACATCCGGATCGACCGCGCGTACCTGACCCCGGCCGGCGATCCCAGCGGTTTCCAGGACCCCAACAAGGGCGCCGAGGTCGCGCAGGGCCAGCTCGACGGCGGGGTGGACGTGATCTACCACGCGGCCGGGGCGTCCGGGAAGGGCGTGTTCTCGTCGGTGAAGTCCGCGGGCGCCAAGGCCATCGGGGTGGACTCCGACCAGTACCGGCAGCCGTCGGTGGCCGACTACCGCGACGTGATCATCAGCTCGATGCTCAAGCGGGTCGACCTCGCGGTGTTCGACTACGTGGCCGCGGCGGCGCGCGGCGACCTGGCTTCGGTTCCGGAGAAGTTCGACCTGTCGCTCGACGGCGTCGGCTACTCGACGTCCGGCGGCATGATCGACGACCTGGTGCCCACTGTGGACGCTTACCGGGCGGCGATCGCGACCGGCCGGATCAAGGTCTCCGACCGGCCCTGACCGGTGCTCGCCGAGCGGGAGTCGCATGAATACCTCTGCAGCAGCCGGGACACCGGCCGTCGAACTGTCCGGCATCACCAAGACCTTCCCCGGCGTCGTGGCGAACTCCGACGTGAACCTGACCGTCCGGACCGGTGAGGTGCACGCGGTGTGCGGCGAGAACGGGGCGGGCAAGTCGACCCTGATGAAGATCCTCTACGGAATGCAGTCGCCGGACGCGGGCGCGGTCCGGATCGACGGCGAGCAGGTGCGGTTCCGGTCCCCGGCCGAGGCCATCCGCGCCGGCATCGGCATGGTGCACCAGCACTTCATGCTCGCCGACAACCTGACCGTCCTGGAGAACGTCGTGCTCGGCGCGGAACGCGCCCACGGCATCGGTGCGCGGGCCCGGCGACGGGTCCTCGCGCTGGCCGAGCAGGCCGGGTTCCGGGTGCGTCCGGACGCGCTCGTGGAACGGCTCGGCGTCGCCGACCGGCAGCGGGTGGAGATCCTCAAGGTGCTCTACCGGGGAGCGCGGATCGTCGTCCTCGACGAACCCACCGCGGTGCTGGTGCCGCAGGAGGTCGAGGAGCTGTTCACCACCCTGCGCACCATGCGCGAACAGGGATTCACGTTCCTGTTCATCTCGCACAAGCTCGACGAGGTGCTCGCCATCGCCGACACGGTCACCGTGCTGCGCCGGGGAACGACCGTCGGCACGGTCCCCGCAGGCGAGATCGGCTCCCGGCAGCTGGCCGAGCTGATGGTCGGCAGCGAACTCCCCGTCCCGGAGCACGGCGGCGCCACCGCCACCGACCGCGAGGTGCTCGTCGTGCGCGGGCTGTGCGCCTCCGAGAAGGACCGGCCGGTCCTGGTGGACGTCGACCTCGCGGTGCGCGCCGGGGAAGTCGTGGGCGTGGCCGGGGTGGAGGGCAACGGCCAGACCGAGCTGGTCGAGGCGATCATGGGCATGCGCCCGGCCGACGCGGGAACCGTGCGGCTCGGCGACCGGGACCTGACCCGGCTGTCCACGTTGGCCAGGCGCGAGGCGGGCATCGGCTACGTGCCCGAGGACCGGCACCGGCAGGGGCTGCTGCTGGACGAGTCGTTGTGGTTCAACCGGATCCTCGGCCACCAGACGCGACCACCCGTCGCCCGCGGCCGGTGGCTGGACCGGCGGGGCGCCCGCGAGGACACCCGGCGCATCGTGGCGCGGTTCGACGTCCGCACCCCGGGCGTCGACGTCGACGCGGCGGCGCTGTCCGGTGGCAACCAGCAGAAGCTCGTCGTCGGCCGCGAGCTGTCCGGTGACCCGGTGCTGCTGATCGCCGCGCATCCGACCCGCGGCGTGGACGTCGGCGCGCAGGCGGTCATCTGGGAGCACCTGCGCACCGCCCGGGCGGCCGGGCTGGCGGTGCTGCTGGTCTCGGCCGACCTGGACGAACTGATCGGCCTGTCCGACACGATCAGGGTCATGTACCGGGGCCGGGTGGTCGCCGACGCCGATCCGCGCACCGTCACCCCGGAGGAACTCGGCGCGGCCATGACCGGAGCACGAGGCGGTGAGGACCGGTGAGCACCTGGCGAGCACGGCTGCTGCCGCCCGCGTTGGCGATCGCCTTCTCCGCCGTGCTGTGCGCCGCGGTCCTGCTGGCCTCCGGCGCCGACCCGGTGGCCACGCTGGCGCAGCTGGTGACGCAGGTCGGGCGCGGCTCGACGGCGGTGGACATCGTCAACACCGCGGGGGCGTACTACCTGGTCGCGGTGGCCGCCGCGATCGGTTTCCGGATGAACCTGCTCAACATCGGCATCGAGGGCCAGTACCGGCTGGGCGCCTGCGCGGCGGCCATCGCGGGCGGCGCGATCAGTCTGCCGCCCGGGGTGCACGCGCTGGTCGTCGTCGTGGTGGGCGCGGCGGTCGGCGCCGCGTGGTGCGGCATCGCCGCGCTGCTGAAGGTCTACCGCGGGGTGTCCGAGGTGATCTCGACGATCATGCTCAACACCCTGGCGTTCGGCCTGATCGCCTACCTGACGCAGACCTTCGGCGTGCTGCGCGGCAACACCCAGGGGACCCGGATCATCCCCGAGTCCGGTTGGGTGCCGGGGATCCCGCTGGGCGGGGCGGGCACGGTCTTCGGCCTGGTGCTGCTGGCCGTGGTGGTCGGAATCGGTTACGCGGTGCTGCTGGACCGCACGCGCTACGGCTTCGAACTGCGCGCGTCCGGCCTGTCGCCGACGGCGGCCGCGGCGGGCGGGGTGAACCACCGGCGCATGGTGCTGTCGGTGATGCTGCTGTCCGGGGCGGTCGCCGGACTGGCCGGACTGCCCGAGATCCTCGGCCGGGACCACACGTTCACCATCACCTTCTCCGCCGGGTACGGCTACGCGGGACTGGCCATCGCGCTGCTCGGCCGCAACCACCCGGTGGGCGTCGCGTTCGGCGCGCTGCTGTGGTCCTTCCTGGACAAGAGTTCGCTGACGCTGGACGACATCGGCGTTCCCCGGGAGATCGTGACGATCCTGCAGGGCACGATCGTGCTGTCGGTGGTCGTCGCCTACGCCCTGGTGCGGCGCCGCGAGCTGGCGGCCGAGCAGCGGCGGGTCGGGCGCGCGACGGGGACCGCGGTCGCACCGGCCGCCGCGAGCACCGGAGGTGACCGGTCATGAGGACCGAGGTCAGGACCGGGACGGCGACCGGACGGCCGCAGCGCGCCCGGGGGCCGGTGCCCGGCTGGGCGCACGCCGCGCTGTGGGTGGTGGTCGGCGTGGTCGCGGTGTCCTTCGCCTCGTACCAGACGGGCCTGCCGCAGCTGACGTCCTCGGGGACCGTGCAGTCGGCGGTGCGGCTCGGCATCCCGATCCTGCTCGCCGGGCTGGGCGGCCTGTGGGCGGAGCGCGCGGGCGTCATCAACATCGGCCTGGAAGGCATGATGATCCTGGGCACCTGGGGTGGGGCCTGGGCGGGCTACCAGTGGGGTCCGGCGGCCGGGCTGCTCGCGGCGGCGGTGTTCGGCGCGCTGGGCGGGCTGGTGCACGCGGTGGCGACCGTGACCTTCGGCGTCAACCACATCGTGTCCGGGGTGGCGATCAACCTGCTCGGCGCGGGGACCGCGAAGTACCTGTCGACCCTGCTGTTCGAGCCGGTCTCGAAGAACCCGCGCGAGTCGCCGCCGGTGCCCAAGTTCGACACGTACTCGGCGCAACCGCTCGGGGCCTGGCTGCACGAGCTGGAGAACCTCCAGCGGGTGGGGATCTCCGACGTCGCGGGCGTGCTCGGTGGACTGGTGACCGGGGTGTCGCCGCTGACGATGCTGGCGTACCTGTCGGTGCCGGTCAGCTACCTGGTGCTGTGGCGGTCGCGGTTCGGGCTGCGGCTGCGCTCCTGCGGGGAGAACCCGATCGCGGCGGAGTCGCTCGGCGTCGCCGTCCACCGCTACAAGTACCTGGCCGTGGTGGTGTCCGGCACGCTGGCCGGGATCGGCGGTGCCGCGCTGATCCTGAACCCGGGCCAGGCCGGGTACCTGGAGAACCAGACCAACAACCGCGGCTACATCGGCCTCGCGGCGATGATCTTCGGCAACTGGCGGCCCGGCGGGCTGCTCGGCGGGGCGGCGCTGTTCGGCTACTCCGACGGACTCCAGTTGCGCAGCGGCGGGACCACCGTGCACGCCCTGCTGCTGGCCGCCGCGCTGGTGCTGCTGGTCGTCGCGGCGGCGCAGCTGTGGCGGCGCCGGAAGCTGGGCGCCGGGGTGGCGCTGGTCGCCGCCGCGGCGGTGCTCGCCGTGTACCTGGCGACCGACCAGCTCCCCGAGGAGATCACCGCCTACACCCCGCACCTGGTGACGCTGGTGGTTCTCGGCGCGGCTTCGCAACGCCTCCGACCACCCGCCGCGAACGGACTGCCCTACCGACGAGGCGAACAGGGAGCACGGGAGTGACCACAGTGGACTGGGAAGCGCTGCGCGCGGCGGCGGTGGAGGCCGCCGCCAACGCGTACTGCCCGTACTCGGGGCTGCGAGTGGGCGCGGCGGCGCTGTGCGACGACGGCAGGATCGTCGTCGGCTGCAACGTGGAGAACGGCTCGTACGGCCTGACGTTGTGCGCCGAGTGCACGATGGCGGGCCAGCTGCGGCTGACCGGCGGCGGCCGGTTCCGCGCGGTCGCGTGCCGCAGCGGCACCGGTGACCTCCTCATGCCGTGCGGTCGCTGCCGCCAGCTGCTGCACGAACTCGGCGGTCCGGACTGCCTGCTCGACACCCCCCGAGGCATCCGCCCGATGACCGAAGTCCTCCCGGACGCCTTCGAGCTGTGAAGGTCGTCGAAGATCACCCGTTCGGGGTGTATCTGTGCGGGGGTTCGCGGCCTCTTCATTGCAGGAAGCCGGTGCGGGCGAGTTCGAGGAGGACGAGATGCACACCGCGATCGACGTGATCCGCGCGAAGCGCGACGGCCGGGAGCTGTCCGGCGAGCAGATCGACTGGGTCGTCGACGCCTACACGCGGGGCCTGGTCGCCGAGGAGCAGATGTCGGCGCTGGCCATGGCGATCGTGCTGCGCGGCATGTCCGAAGTGGAGACCGCCCGCTGGACCGCGGCGATGGTCGCGTCGGGACGGCGGCTGGACCTGTCCGGCCTCCGGCGACCGACCGTGGACAAGCACTCCACCGGCGGGGTGGGGGACAAGATCACGCTGCCGTTGACGCCGCTGGTCGCCGCCTGCGGTGCCGCGGTTCCGCAGCTGTCCGGCCGCGGACTGGGGCATACCGGCGGGACCCTGGACAAGCTGGAGTCGATACCCGGCTGGCGAGCGCGGCTGTCCGGCGACGAGATCCGAGCCCGGCTCGACGACGTCGGCGCGGTGGTCTGCGCGGCCACCGAGGACATCGCGCCCGCGGACCGCAAGCTCTACGCGCTGCGGGACGTGACCGGCACGGTGGAGTCGGTTCCGCTCATCGCGAGTTCGATCATGAGCAAGAAGATCGCCGAAGGGGTCGGCTCGCTGGTGCTCGACGTCAAGTGCGGCTCGGGTGCGTTCATGAAGGACCTCGGCCGAGCCCGCGAGTTGGCGACCGCGCTGGTCGGCATCGGCAGCGCGAACGGGCTGCGCACGAGCGCGCTGATCACCCGCATGTCGGCGCCGCTGGGGCGCGCCGTCGGCAACGCGCTGGAAGTCGCCGAAGCGGTCGACGTGCTGCGCGGGGGCGGGCCTGCAGACGTGGTGGAGCTGACCGTGGCCCTGGCCCGGGAGATGCTCGCGCTGGCCGGTCTGTCCGATGTGGACCCCGCTGCGGCGCTGGCGGACGGCCGGGCCTACGAGACGTGGTGCCGGATGATCGCGGCGCAGGGCGGCGAGCCGGAGGCTCCGCTGTCGCGCGCGCCGCACGTGGACGTCGTCACCGCGCCGCGCGACGGGACGCTGCGGGAGCTGGACGCCTACGCGGTCGGTGTGGCCGCCTGGCGCCTCGGCGCCGGGCGTGCCCGCAAGGAGGACGCGGTCGAGCACAGCGCGGGCGTGCTGTGCCTGGCCAAACCGGGCGACCGCGTCGTCGAGGGCCAGCCGCTGCTCGAACTGCACACCGAACGACCGGAAACCGTCGAAGCCGCGGTGGCGGCGCTGGACGGCGCCTACGCGATCAGCGACGCCGACGCGGGGTCGACGCCGCTGGTGCTCGACAGAGTCGCGGACCGGGATCGTGCACCGGCATCGCCCTCGACGGGCTGAGAGCCCGCCCTCGAACTCCGGGGACCAGGTTCGAGGACGGGCTCGCCGGACCGGTGCACGTCCCGGGCGTCAGGCGCTTTCGGCGGTGTAGTCGTCGCCGTCGTCGGCCGGCAGCGCCTTCTCCGGGTCCCGCTTGGCGCTCTTGGAGCGGCTGCGGCGCTGCTGGCGCGGCAGGGTGGTGGGCGGTGGCGGGGACGACGGGGCACTGCCGCCGAGGATGAGCTCGGCGAAGGTGGCCATCGCCTCGTCCAGCTGACCGGCGTGCCGCCGCTCGCTCTCCTCGTTGGCCTGGCGGACCAGCGAGTTCAGCGCGTCGGCGTCCGGGCGCTCGGAGAGCGAGCCGCTGAGCTGCGACAGGTTCTTCGACAGGGTGCCGCCGAGCTCGCCGAGGCCGCTCTTGACGCCTTCCTCGACGGTCTCCAGGCGGGTGCTGAAGCCCTGCTCGACGGTGTCGATCCGGCCGTTGACGTTCTGCTCGACGCGGTCGAGGTTGCCGGCCACCTGGTCGACCCGGTCGGCGAGCTGCTCCAGCCGCTCGGCCAGCTTGTCCAGCCGGTCGGTCGGGTCCACGGCGGGCCGGGCGGCCAGCTCGTCGAGCCTGCCGTTGAGCTGGTCGCGGCTGGCGGACACCGCGTCGGCGAGGTTCTGCTGCACGCCGCCCGTCGACTCGGTGACGGCGCGCTGCAACGCCTCGCGGGTGCCGTCGAGGTGTTCGTGCACGCCCTCGTCGATCTCGGTGAAGCGACCGCGCAGGCTGGTCTCCAGCGAGTCGATGCGCTCCCGCACCGGCTCCTGGACCGCGCCCGGCAGCGCTTCGAGCCGCCCGTCCTGCTTGTCCAGGTGCAGGCCCAGCTCGTCGAGCCGCTTGTGGATGTGGCCCAGCTTGTCCTCCAGGCCGTCCATCCGACCGGAGACGCCGTCCATGTGGCCGGCCATCCCGTCGAGCCGCCCGTCCAGCTGCGCGAACGGCTTGGCGAGCTTGTCGACGAGCCCTTCGACGGCGCCCTTGAGCTCCAGGAGCGCACTGTCGTGCCCTTCGAGCTTGGCCAGTGCCTCGTCGAGTCGTTCGGCGAGGACGCTGACCTCGGTGCGGTCCGGCAGCTCGGACAATCGTTTCCGCACGGAGCCCAGCGACTCCAGCGGGGACAACCGCGCGTGGATCTCGTCCAGCGCGTCGAAGATCTGCTGCTGTTCGCTCTCGCGGATCTCAGCCGCACGCGTGAGCATGTTCCGCATGCGGTCGAACGACATGTTCTCGGTCACGGCTAGGGGCGTCCTTCGTCGAGGGGAGGGGAGGACTCCAGGAGCGTAGCTACTCGTTCGCGGCGTTCCCAGCCACCCCCCGATACTTTGCGTTATAGCGGTCCTTTCGCCAACGCCGTTCGGACGTTGCGGATTGGGCCGAACGGCCCAGTGGGCTCCCGTCCGAATGCTGCAAGCATCGTGAGATGCAGCCTTTCGGGTGACAATGGCCGATCCCGTTCGCGCCGTGCATTCCGTCCGCACGCCGTTGTCGCGCGCTTTTCGACGCCCGCGAAGTGCTCGCACGCGCCCTTGCGGGGCCGGTAGCGCGGGAGTCATGGCATCTCCGGTGAACTTGGCCACCGCGCGGTCGGCTCCCGAGCTGTTTCCTGCACGACCGCCTCGACGCGCGGCCGTCGAGTTGGCTCGCCGCACCGGGTGTCCGGCACTACCTACGACGACCCCGGTGAACTGGGGCGATGGTTCGCCGCGGCGCCGGCTCCGGTTCGCTGGAGCGCTACCTGGAGGCGTTCCCGCGCGCCGTCGGGGTGCCGCGGCGGCGCTGCACCGGGCCGCGGCCGAGTGCGCCGAGGGCCTGGCCGCGGGCGGGGTCGTCCACGCCGAAGTCCGCTAAGCACCGGAGTTGTTCGCCAGGAGCGGAGTTGGACGCTCGGCGGAATCGTGCAGTCGGTGCAAGAAGGTTTCCGCGAAGGGGAGCGACACGCCGAAACGAATGGAAAACGTATCCGAATCGGTACGTTGCTGTGCGCGATGCGGCGGAACGCCGGTCGGCGGAAATCGCCGAGTTCGCGGTGCGGCGCCGCGATGCCGAGGTTTCGGCATCGCGGGTCCGGAAGTCGGCTATCCGCCCACTCACGACCCGGACGCATTCGAATGCGTGCGGCGGCAGCACGCGCAATTCACGATTCACGCCGGTGAGGCGTTGCCGCCCCGGATCTGGGAGGCGATCCAGCACTGCGGGGCCGAACGCCTCGGGCACGGGGTGCGGGGCGTCGACGACCTGGGTCGACGACGGGGAGGTCCGCCCCCGGGGCGGCTGGCGTCCTGCGCTTCGACGAGCGCCCGCGGATCATCCAGGACGTCATCGAACCCGGCTACCCGGCGCTGGTGGGCTGACCTTCGCGAGCAGCGCGCCGGGCCGGCGGCGGGTGTCCTCAGTGGACGCGGAGGCGTGCCTCCAGGCCCTCGACCAGCTTGCGCCAAGTGGCGACCTCGGCGTCGAACGGCGCGCTCGGGGGCAGCCGGTTCGGGTCCGGCCGCAGCGCGAAGGAGACCAGCCAGCCCAGTCGTTCGGACGGTTGCAGCGCCGCCTCGACGGAGTCGTCCCCGGCCCAGGTCGCCGCGTCCAGCAGCAGTTCCTCGGCGAGGTCGAGCTGTGCGGGGTCCACTTCGGACGGACCGGCGGCGAGGTCGGCGTCCAGGCCGGTCAGCACGTAGGTGTTGTCCTCGTCGACGTCGACGGACAGCTCCCCGGCGGTGGCCTTGTCCCGCACCTCCGGCCAGGTGGACACCCGGGTGAGGTCGTTGCCCTCCAGCGCGCCCTCCTCGGCGAGGAAACGGGCCAGCGCGCGCGGCGAGGTGGTCACGTCGATCATGCCGTCCGAACCGAGGAAGACCGGATCGTCGTCGAGGTAGCAGCGCAGCGAGTAGTACTCGCCCTGGCTGGTGATGATCCGGATCGGGTCGATGCCCACTTCGCCCCAGAAGCCGGGTTCGACCTCCTCGATGTCGTCGACCTCGGCGGCCTCGGCGGTGGCGGGCTCGGTGTCCTCGGCCGCGGTCTCCAGCGCCTCGGCGAGTTCGGCTTCCGCGGTGGCCACCGCGTCCTCGGGCACCTCCGGGGTGGTCACGACGCCGTCGATGGCGTCGAGCAGCTCGTCCCACCGCTCTGCGACGACCTTGCACAGCTCGGTCCACCGCCGCTGGCCGTCCTTGCCGGAGAACGCCAGGGTGCCCTCGTGCAGCACGGCGAAGCCCGCCGCCGAGTCGAGCACCTCGTGCACCGCGTCCAGTTCGCAGACGTCGGCCAGCGAGCGGGCGATGTCCACGATGTCGGCGAGTTCGTTGATGGTCCAGGTGTCCGGCGGTTCGGCCACCAGCTCGGGCACGCCCACCAGGTCGTACTGGTGGTCCTCGTCCGGGTTGAGCTCCGCCGCCGACAGGCCCGGCACCACGTGCCAGGCCGGGTGGTCGTCGAGGTCGTGCTCGGTGGCGGTGCGGACGAAGGCGGCCAGCCGCGCGGCGTCCGGGAACGTGTAGAGGTCGTCGGAGAACCCGAGGAAGGCTTCCCACTCCTCGCCGTCCTCGTGCCAGCGCGGCGCCCACAGGGTGACGAGGTCGCCCTGCGGCAGCCCGAGCTCGATGGGGACGATGTCGTGCGCCATCTCTCTACCTCCGGTCACCGAACGAGACCTCGCGGAAGCCTACGGGGTCGGGGTGCACGCAGTGTGCCCCGGTCGCCTGCCACCGTATCGAGTCGGTGCGAGGCGACGTCGACCAGAACCCCCGGTGAACCGCGGGCTACCGGTTGGCGGTACCCGTCGGCGGCGCCGCGGACGATCATGATCGGAATGAATGTCACGGAGCTGTGGACGAAGATCGTGCTCTGGCTGACCGAGCACGCGCCGGTGACCGCGGCGGCGCTCCGTTCGCCCTCGCCCCCGCCCGACCTGGAGGGGCTGGAAGCCGAGTTCGGCCTGCGGTTGCCCGACGACCTGCGCGAGTGGTGGACGTGCTGCGGCGGCACCGACCCGGACGTGCTCGCCGACGTCCTGCCGCCGTTCTACACGCCCTACGGCGCGGCCGAGGCGCTGGCGGCCTGGCAGGACCACCGCAAGACGTGGACGACCCAGTGGGACCGCCCCGCGTGCGACTACTACGCCGGTTCGCCGGGGTCCAGCTACCACCCGGCGTGGATCCCGATCGCGGGGGACGGGTTCGCCGACGAACTGGTCGTCGACCTGCGGCCCGGCCCGCTGCACGGCTGCGTGCTGGAGTGGGAGCAGGAGTCGGCCCAGGTGCTCCGCCCGGAGTGGAGGGGCGTCGCGGCGATGCTCGCCGAGGTCCACCGGGCGTTGAGCGAGGGCGTTCCCGCCGGGCACAGCTACCCCACGGTCACCGAGGACGGCCGGATCGACTGGCAGATCCGCTGATCAGCTGCCCACCGGGTGCCAGACGGTCTTGACCTCGGTGAACGCGCGGAGCCGTTGCAGGTCGGGTTCCCTGGTCCAGTCCACCGGCGTGCGCACCGGCAGGACTCGTTTGACGGTGTCGGCGGCGGCGCGTTCGAGGTCGGCGCGCGATCCTTCCGACGCTCCGGTGAGGTCGAGCGCGTTGACGTCGGCGTGCGCGGCGAGCCAGGGCGCCAGTTCGTCGACCTGGCCGGTCAGCACGTTGACCACCCCGCCCGGGACGTCCGAGGTGGCCAGCACCTCGGCGAAGGTGATCGCCGGGAGCGGCCGGTCGCCGGAGGCGACGACCACGCACGCGTTGCCCGCCGCGATGACCGGGAGCACCACGCTCACCAGGCCGAGCAGCGCGGATTCCGGCGGCGCGAGCACCCCGACCACACCGGTCGGTTCCGGCACGCTGAACGAGAAGTACGGACCGGCGACCGGGTTCGCCGCCCCGAGCACCGTGGCGATCTTGTCGGTCCAGCCCGCGTACCACACCACGCGGTCCACCGAGAGGTCCACTGCGGACAACGCCTGTTCGCGGGAGACGCCCTCCGCGGCGGCGATCTCGGCGGCGAACTGCTCGCGCCGCCCTTCCAGCACCTCGGCGATGCGGAACAGCACCTGGCCGCGGTTGTAGGCGGTGGCCCCGGACCAGGGACCGAACGCCTTGCGCGCGGCCGCCACCGCGTCGCGGACGTCCTTGCGCGAGGCGTGCGCGGCGTTGGCGAGGAACGCGCCGTGCGCGTCGTGCACCGGGTAGACCCGGCCGGACTCGGAGCGCGGGAACGCCCCGCCGATGTAGAGCTTGTACGTCTTGGCCACGGCAAGCCGCTCCGGGGTGTCAGACATCGAGGTAGGCCTCCAGTCCTGCGCGACCGCCCTCGCGGCCGAAACCGGACTCCTGGTAGCCGCCGAAGGGGGCGGTCGGGTCGAAGCGGTTGAAGGTGTTCGCCCACACCACGCCCGCCCGCATGCGCTGCGCCGCCCACAGGATCCGGGAACCCTTGTCGGTCCAGATCCCGGCCGACAGGCCGTAGGGCGTGTTGTTGGCCTTGGCGACCGCCTCGTCAGGAGTGCGGAACGTCAGCACCGACAGGACCGGGCCGAAGATCTCCTCCCGCGCGATCCGCATGGACTGCTGGACGTCGGAGAACACCGTGGGAGCGAAGAAGAAACCCCGGTCGGGCAGCGGGCACGGGCTGGTCCACCGCTGGGCTCCCTCGGCGTCACCGCTGTTCGCCAGCTCGGTGATCCGGGCCAGCTGTTCGGCGGAGTTGACCGCGCCGACGTCGGTGTTCTTGTCCAGCGGGTCGCCGACTCGCAGCGCGGTGACGCGGGTCCGCAGCTTGTCCAGCAGCTCCTCGGCGACCGACTCCTGCACCAGCAGCCGGGACCCCGCGCAGCACACGTGCCCCTGGTTGAAGAAGATGCCGTTGACGATGCCCTCCACCGCCTGGTCGAGAGGGGCGTCGTCGAAGACGATGTTCGCGGCCTTGCCGCCGAGCTCCAGCGTCAACCGCTTGCCGGTGCCGGCCAGCGCGGCCTGGATCTGCTTGCCGACCTCGGTGGACCCGGTGAAGGCGACCTTGTCGACGCCCGGGTGGGACACCAGCGCGGCACCGACGTCCCCGGCGCCCGGCAGGATGTTGACCACCCCGGGCGGCAGCTCGGCCTGGCGGCAGATCTCGGCGAACACCAGCGCGGTCAGCGGCGTGGTCTCGGCGGGTTTGAGCACCACGGTGTTGCCGCAGGCCAGCGCGGGGGCGATCTTCCACGCCAGCATGAGCAGCGGGAAGTTCCACGGGATCACCTGCCCGGCCACCCCGACCGGTCGGGGATCGGGGCCGTACCCGGCGTGCCCGAGCTTGTCGGCCCACCCGGCGTGGTGGAAGAAGTGCGCGGCCGCGGTGGGCACGTCGGCGTCGCGCGACTCGCGGATCGGCTTGCCGTTGTCCAGCGTCTCCAGGACGGCCAGTTCCCGCGCCCGCTCCTGGATCAACCGGGCGATGCGGAACAGGTACTTGGCGCGTTCGGCGCCCGGCATTCGCGACCAGGTGTTCTCGAAGGCCCGCCGAGCCGCCCGCACTGCGGTGTCCACATCGGACTCACCAGCGGCGGCGACCTCGGCGAGCGTTTCCCCGGTGGCCGGGTTGGTGCTCTTGAGCGGTTCGCCGGAGCCGTCGACGAACTCGCCGTCGACGAACATCCGGTAGCTCGGCTTCAGGTTGGCGACCTCGCGCGACTCGGGCGCGGGCGCGTACTCCCAGGGGCTGGTCATGTCAGTCCACCGCCACGTAGTCGGGGCCGCTGTAGTGCCCGTCGAGCTGGGTGCGCCGCTGCATCAGCAGGTCGTTGAGCAGGCTGGACGCGCCGAACCGGAACAGCGCCGGGCGCAGCCACTCCGGCCCGGCCACTTCGTGCACCGCGACCAGGTAGCGCACCGCGTCCTTGGTGGTGCGGATGCCGCCCGCGGGCTTGACACCGCGCAGCTCACCGGTGGTGGCCCGCCAGTCCCGGACCGCCTGGAGCATCAGGTGCGTCACGGGCAGCGTCGCGGCGGGCGAGACCTTCCCCGTGGAGGTCTTGATGAAGTCGCCCCCGGCCAGCAGCGCCAGCCACGACGCGCGGCGCACGTTGTCGTAGGTGGCCAGTTCGCCGGTCTCCAGGATGACCTTGAGGTGCGCCTGGCCGCACGCCTGCTTGACCGCCCTGATCTGGTCGAAGACCTCGCCGTAGCGACCGGCCAGGAACGCGCCCCGGTCGATGACCATGTCGACCTCGTGCGCCCCGGCGGACACGGCGACCTCGACGTCGGCGAGCTTGACCCGCAGCGACGACCGCCCGGACGGGAAGGCGGTCGCCACGGACGCGACGTGCACGTCCGTGCCGTCCAGCGCCGCCACGGCGGGCGCGACGAGGTCGGGGTAGACGCACACGGCGGCGACCGGGGGAGTGCCCGGCCGATCCGGATCCGGGCGGCGGGCCTTGGCGCACAGCGCCCGCACCTTGCCCTCGGTGTCGGCTCCTTCGAGGGTGGTCAGGTCGACCATCGAGATCGCGGTGTCGATCGCCCACCGCTTCGCGGCCTTCTTGATGCTGCGGGTCGCCAGGGCGGCGGCCCGCTGTTCGAGGCCCACCTGGTCCACGCCGGGCAGACCGTGCAGGAACCGGCGCAGCGCCCGGTCGTCACGGGTCGCGTCGGCCAGCTCGGCGGGGAGCCGTGGCGCGGCGCTCGTCGGGTTGACCATGTGCGGAGTCTAAGCGCCGATCGGGCGCACGCACTGCGGCGCGGGAGTGATCACCAAGCGTGGCGAAAACCCGCCAGTCGCCCCCGAATGACCCTTTCGGGTGATCACCGGCTCCTAGCCTCCTGCCCGGATCACTGATCGCACGAGGAGAGCCTGTGCTCACACGTTCGTCGTGGTGCGCGGCCGCGGTCGCGCTCACCCTCCCCTCCTTCGCCTGCGCCGCTGCGGCGACACCCGGAACGCTGTCCTGGCAGCCCTGCGGCCAGGGCGAATGCAGCAGCGTCGAGGTGCCCGTGGACTGGAGCCACCCGGACGGGGCGAAGATGGACATCGCCATCGGCCGCCTCCCCGCCACCGACCCGCAGCACCGCATCGGCGTGCTGTTCGTGCCACCCGGCGGCCCGGGCGCCTCGGGCATCGACACCTACGTCCTGGGCGGCGACAAGATCGCGCGGCTGCGCCGGAACTTCGACATCGTCAGCTGGGACCAGCGCGGGGTGAAGCGCAGCGGCGAGGTCCGGTGCAGCGAGGATCTGCTCGACCGGGCGCCGAAGGACTTCCCCGCGACCGAGCAGCAGTACCGGGACCTGCTGGACTACAACGCCAGGCTCGGCGCGGACTGCCGCGCGCACACCGGTCCGGTCTTCGACTTCGTCGACACCACCAGCGCGGTCCGCGACCTGGACGCCATCCGCGGCGCGCTGGGGGAGGACGAGCTCAGCTTCTACGGCGCGTCCTACGGGACCCAGGTGGAGCAGCAGTACGCGGAGCTGTTCCCGCACCGGGTCCGCGCGATGGTCGCGGACTCGAACATGGACCACGGCATGACCTCCGGCGGCCGGTACATCGAGACCACCTCGGCGGACCTGGAGGGCTCGTTCAGCGAGTTCGCGGACTGGTGCGAGCGCACCGCGAACTGCCCGTTGCACGGCCGGGACGTCCGCGCCGTCTGGGACGACCTGCACGCGCGGGCCGAGGCGGGCCGGCTCACCGATCCGGCCACCGGCCGACCGCTGACCGCGGAGGCGCTGCGCTCCGAGGCGCTGGAGGCCATGTACCGCCCGGAGGAGCGCTGGTACCCGTTCGCCGAGCGGCTCAAGGCCCTGCAGGCCGGGACCCCGGCGGCCTCGGCGCAGGCGGCACCCGCCCTGGCGCAGAACTCCTACCAGGCGATCTGGTGCGAGGACTGGAACTGGCAGGTCCGCGACTTCGCCGAGCTGCGCTCCTGGCGCGACCGGGCGGCCGAGGTCGCCCCGCACACCCGGCTCTCGCCGTTCTTCAGCGACGTCACGTCCTGCCTCGGCTGGCCCGCCGAGGTCCGCAACCCGCAGCACCGGCTGTCGATCAGCGGCACCCCGCCGATCCTCGTCGTCACGGGCAAGTACGACGTGGCCACCCCGAACGCGTGGAACCGCGCCGTCGCCGAGCAGATCCCGCACTCCGTCCTGCTGGAGCACGACGGCATCGGCCACGGCCAGTACTACCGCAACGACTGCGTCACCGGGCGGGTCGAGGACTACCTGACCACGCTGCGCACACCCCCGCCGAACACGCACTGCCCGGCGGCCTGGCCCGCCGAACCCCCGCCCGCCGCGAAGTCGGCGCCACCCCCGCGACGCTCGGCCCACACCGCGTGAGACCGGGCCGCCGCGCGCCGTCGGGGGCCACCCGGCGGCGCACGGTGCCGCACGCTGGTCCACAAAGGACTGGCGCGGTGCGCTTCCGGGCGGTGCGGTCCGGCTGAGCCGCTGCTGGGGGGCGAGGACTACCTAACTCCCCTCACGAGGGACACCTTTCGGTGTCTTGGGGTGGTCCGAGCGGGGTAGTCGGGTAACGACATGGAGATGCGTTCCGCGCCGCATACCACCGGAGGTGGTCCCTCATGAAGGCAGTCGTGTACCGAGAGCCCTACTCGGTGGCGATCGACGAGGTGGACCGGCCGACGATCCAGCACCCCAACGACGTCGTCGTGCGGGTCACCTCGACCGCGATCTGCGGTTCCGATCTGCACATGTACGAGGGCCGGACGGCGGCCGAGCCGGGCATCGTGTTCGGGCACGAGAACCTCGGGATCGTCGAGGAGCTCGGGTCCGGCGTCACCAGCCTGAACCGGGGTGACCGGGTGGTGATGCCGTTCAACGTCGCCTGCGGCTTCTGCAAGAACTGCCTGGCGGGCAACACCGGGTTCTGCCTCACCGTGAACCCGGGGTTCGCCGGCGGTGCCTACGGCTACGTGGCGATGGGCCCGTACTCGGGCGGCCAGGCCGAGTACCTGCGGGTGCCGTTCGCCGACTTCAACTGCCTCAAGCTGCCCAACGACGGCAGCCACGAGGCCGACTTCGTGCTGCTCGCCGACATCTTCCCCACGGGCTACCACGGCTGCGAGCTGGCCCAGGTGTCGCCGGGCGAGTCGGTCGTGGTCTACGGCGCCGGGCCGGTCGGCCTGATGGCCGCGTACTCCGCCATGCTGCGCGGGGCGGCGCGGGTGTTCTGCGTCGATCGGATCCCGGAGCGGCTGGCCAAGGCGGAGCAGATCGGTGCCATCCCGATCGACTTCAGCAAGGGCGACCCGGTCGAGATGATCAAGGACCAGACCGACGGCGAGGGCACCGACAAGGGCGTCGACGCGGTCGGCTACCAGGCGCAGGTCGGCGACGCCTCCAAGGAGGAGCCCGCGATCGTGCTCAACTCGGTCATCCAGACCGTCCGCCCGACCGGCCGGATCGGCGTGCCGGGCCTGTACGTGCCGTCCGACCCCGGCGGGGTCGACGAGCACGCCAAGCAGGGCATGCTCCGCGTGGCCATCGGGAAGATGTTCGAGAAGGGCCAGGTGATGGGCACCGGCCAGTGCAACGTCAAGCGGTACAACCGGCAGCTGCGCGACATGATCATCGCCGGGCGGGCCAAGCCCAGCTTCGTCGTGTCGCACGAGTTGTCCCTGTCCGACGCCCCGGACGCCTACCGCAAGTTCGACCAGCGCGTGGAGGGGTACACCAAGGTCGTCCTGCACCCGTGACGACCCGCGGGCAACGGCCCGTCCGCCCGGGACGGGCCGTTCGCCGCGTCAGCGGCACAGCACCGTCCGCAGCGCCGCCGCCAAGTCCCGCCCGTCGCCCGCTCCGGGGCTGCGCCAGGCGATGAAGCGGTCCGGGCGCACCAGGACCGCTCCGTCGGTGGTGACGCCGTACTTGGCGGCCCAGTCGCCGGTCATCTCACCGCCGAGCAGGTGCGCCCGCAGCCGGACGCCGAGGTCCGCGGCCACCTGCTCGGCCGCCTTCGCCCACGCCTCGGACTCGGTCAGCAGCACGAACTCCCGGCCGAACAGGTCGATCGTGGACAGCTCACCGTCCGACGTGGTCAGCCGGACGTGCGGGGCGCGCGAGCCGGGACGGCCCGTCGGCTCGGTCGGGTCCTCCAAGAGCTCGCCGTCCTCGCCGGGCTCCGGGACGACCGCGCCGTTGTGCCGGTAGCCGAACAGCAGCATGCCCGGGTCCTCGATCGGCGGGGTGTCGTCCGGCCGCTTCAGGTGCGGCATGCTGCGCTCGATGGCGTTCTTGTACTGGTTCTCCGCGATGAGTTCGCCCACCGGTCGCCGCTCGGTGTCGTGGCTGTCCAGCAGTCCCGGCCCGGCTTCGCCCCGGAGCACCGCGGCGAGCTTCCACGCCAGGTAGAAGCCGTCCATCACGGCGGTGTTGCCGCCCAGCCCGCCCTGTGGAGGCATGGTGTGCGCCGCGTCGCCGACCAGGTGCGCCCGGCCGCTGGAGAACCGGTCCGCGACGTGCATGCCGATCTCCGTGGTGTCGGCGTCGAGGATCTCCACCTCCAGGTCGGGTAGGCCGGTGATCAGCCGGATCTGCTCGACGGCGCGATCCGCGGGGAAGTCGGCCAGGGCTTGCGTCTCGGGGTCGTAGCCGACCCCGGCCACGAACTGGTCCCGGTGGTCGGTGCTGACCAGGACGCCGGTGCCGCCGGAGAGCTCCGGGTTCTGCAGGTTGTAGAGGACCTGGCGGTCGCCCACGAGGTGCGTCAGGTCGGCGCGGATCAACCAGAGGATCGAGTGCCCCAGGGCGCCGCGGCCGTGGGTGCCGATGCCCAGCCGCTCGCGGACCGGGCTGCGGTGACCGTCGGCGGCCACGAGGTAGTCGGCGAGCACCGTGCGGGTTCCGCTCGCGTCGGAGAGGGTCGCGCGCACCCCGGATTCGCTCTGCTCGAACGATTCCAGGGTGGTGGAGAAGCGGATCTCGGCGCCCAGTTCGCGGGCGCGCGCGGCGAGCGCGCGTTCCGCGCTGGCCTGGCTGGCGTCCGCCGAGCGGGCGGGCGTGATGTCGTCGAGTTGGAGGAAGGTGTCGTGCAGGATCTCGCGGAGCACCGGGCCGCTCGCGCTTTCCGCGATGCGCAACCGGAATCCAGTGGTGCGCGGTGAGGCCTCGACCATCGCTTCGGCCAGGCCGACGTAGCCCAGCGCCTCCATCACGTGGTGCTGCTGACCGCGCGCTTTCGGCTGCGTGGACGTGCTCGGGTGGCGTTCGACGACCAGCGACGGCGTGCCGTGCAGGCCCAGGAAGACGGCGGTCGACAGGCCGGCCAGCCCGGCGCCGACGATCAGGACGGGAGTGCGTTCGGACATCTCGTGCCCCTCTGCTGCGGCGGGTTACGAACACCGTTCTACGGACGAACGCTGTTCGCGTCAAGTACGGTGTTCGCAGCAACGATCGATGGGAGAGAGATGTCGGTGCCCGTCCCGCCCTGGCGGCAGCGCGCAGCGCGCGAGCCGTCGGCGAAGCAGCCGTTGAGCCTGGACCTGATCCTGCGCACCGCGCTGGAGCTGCTCGACGCCGAGGGGCTCGACGCGGTGAGCATGCGCAAGGTCGCCCAGCGCCTCGGCACCGGAGCGGCGTCGCTGTACGCCTACGTGCGCAACAAGGACGAGCTGCACGAGCTGGTGCTGGACCTGGTGCTCGGCGAGATCGAGCTCCCCGAACCCGACCCGGCGCGCTGGCAGGAGCAGGTCAAGGACCTCCTGCGCCAGTCGGTCGAGGTGATGACCCGGCACCCCGGCATCGCCGTGGTCCCCCTGCGCGCCCCCGCGCCGACCGGCCCGAACGCGGTCGCGGTCACCGAGGCGCTGCTCGCGCTGCTGCGCGCGGGCGGACTGCCCGAGCGCGTCGTCGCTTTCGCCGCCGACTTCCTCGCCCTCTGCGGCACGGCGGTCGCGATGGAGCGCTCGGCCGACTTCGGGCTCACCGAAGCCGAGCGCACCACGCGCATGGCGCAGGTCGAGCAGTACTACTCCCAGCTGCCGCGCGACCGCTTCCCGGTCCTCACCGCGATGCTGCCCGTGCTGATGTCCGGCGACGCCGACGAGCGCTTCGAGTTCGGGCTGGATCTCGTGGTGCGCGGCCTGGCCACCCACGCCTGCGACGCATGACACGTTGCGGCCCCGCGTCGCACGTGGGGGCCGTGACCCGCGGTTACTGTTGTTGCCCATGGATGTCCGGGTCGTGGAACACCCACTCGCCAAGTCAAGACTGTCCACAATGCGCGATGCGCGGACCAACAGCGCCGCGTTCCGGGCCGCGTTGCAGGAGCTCACGCTCATGCTGATCTACGAGGCCACCCGGGACGCCGAGGTGGCGGTGGAGCCGATCCACACCCCCGTGGCGCGCACCGACGGCTACCGGCTGGCGAACCCGCCGCTGCTGGTGCCGGTGCTGCGGGCCGGGCTCGGCATGGCCGACCAGGCGCACCGGATGATCCCGGAGGCGCAGATGGGTTTCGTGGGCCTGGCGCGCGACGAGGAGACGCTGCAGCCCACGCCGTACCTGGAGTCGCTGCCCGCCGACCTCGCCGGGCGGCCGGTGTACGTGCTCGACCCGATGCTGGCCACCGGCGGCTCGATGGTGCACACGATCAGCCTGCTGACCGGTCGCGGGGCCAGCGACGTGACGGCGATCTGCACGCTCGCCGCTCCGGAGGGCCTGCGCAGGCTGGAGGACTCCGGGCTGCCGGTGCGCGTGATCACCGCCAGCGTCGACGAGCGCCTCAACGAGTCCGGCTTCATCGTTCCCGGTCTCGGTGACGCGGGGGATCGCGAGTACGGCTCGGTCTGAGTGCTTGTCGTGAACCTGCTCCCGGGAGGGACGTGCAAGCGGCGTCGGCCGCTTTCCCCGTCGGTGAGCCGTCTCGCCGCTCGCACCGCCACCGGCAGCGCTCCCCGCAAAGAGTTCGGAGACAGGCTCTGACCCGACCGTCGCATCCGGTGCGGCCGTTGGGCCGCTCGATCCGGGCCGGAACCCGGCGCAAGATGGTCTATACCACTTCGAGCCCGCGGGACGGCGACGCCCCGACGGCGAGCCCGCACTCGCCGGTCGCCGGGAGGAATCGTGGGCACGTGCCGGTGCCCACGACCGCGCTGGCCCCGAGTCAGGCCCCCGTCGCTCGGGGTCAGCGCCTCCAGCCCGCCATGCTGTGCTCCAGCGCCCGGCTGTAGCGGGCGGCGCGGCGTTCGCCCGCCCCCGGCGTCGACCCGTTGAGCTCCAACGACACCAGACCGTGCACGAGTCCCCAGGCGGCGAACACGATCTCCTCGGGATCGACCTCGACCAGCAGGCCCGCCTCGATGGCCCGGCAGACGGCCTCCCGCAGCGGCCGCATGCACTGCTTGGACAGCTCCAGCGCGGCCTCGTCGGGAGCGAAGTCGGGGACCGCGCGGCCGAACATGATCGAGTAGAAGTGCGGGTTCGCCAGCGCGCTGTCCCGGTAGGCGTGGCCGAGCGCTTCCAGGTCGGCCAGCGGGTCCTCGGTGCGCGGCACCTGTTCCAACCGGTCGCCGAGCCGCTGGAACCCCTCCACGTACAGCTCGCGGACCAGGGCGGGTTTGCCGCCGAACAGCGAGTACACGGCGGTGGTCGAGGTGCCCGCGTCGGCGGCGAGGCGGCGCAGGCTCAACGCCTCGGGGCCGTGCGCCGAGAGCAGCTCGCCGCGCGGTCGAGCAGCCGGACGCGCAGGGCCTCGTCGTGCACTCGTGGTCGGGCCATTCACCGAACGTATCGCCTGGGCGGAGTGGTACCACCGCGATACCATCCCGCACATGGCTATGACGCTGCGCCTGAGCGAGGAAGACAACCGGCGGCTCGCCGAGCTGGCCGAGGCCGAGGGGCGTTCCAAGCAGGAGGTGGTGCGCAGCGCGCTGGCCGAGCGTTGGGCCCGTCGCCGGCGGGAACAGCAGATCGGCGAGGTCGTGGACCGGGTCGTGCCGCGCTACCGGGGCTTGCTGGACAGGCTCGGACCGGCATGATCGACCATTGAGCGGTGATCGTTTACCTCGACAGCTCCGACCTGCTCCTGCTCGCCACCGCGATCACCGACGGTGATCTGCTGGTCCGCGACAGCGGACTGCTGGACGCGGCGGCGTACCGGCCCCGCGCGGAGGTCCTCGGGGTTCCCGCCTACGAGACGCTGTGGCTCAAGGCGGCGGCGCTGCTCGACTCGATCGTGCGCACCCGGCCGCTGCACGAGGGCAACTGGCGCCTCGGCTGGGTCGCGGCGGTCGCGATGTGCGACATGAACGGCTGGTGGGTGGAGGCCGACGACGAGGCCGCGCTCATCCTCGTCCGCGAGGTCGGCCGCGACCGGCGGGAGCTGCCGGAGATCGCGGACCGCCTGGAGCAGTGGGCCGAACCGAAATCCTGAGTCCTCAGTGGACTCACGCCGGGATCGCCGCTCCCGGCCGGCGGCACCACGAGGCCGGGTCCGCGATGCGCGAACCCGGCCCGGCGTGGGTGGACTTCTCGGGTCAGCCTGCGGTGCCGCTCTGCAGCTTGCGCAGGGCGATCGGCGCTCCGGCCAGGTCCTCTTCGTTGCACAGCAACTTCAGGTCGTAGTAAGGGGCGCCTTCGCGATCGTCGTAGTCGAGGTGCACGGCGATGACGTCGAGCGGCTCACCCAACCAGTTCTGGGCTTCGCGGAGCCACTGGGCGGACCGCTCCAGGGCGGTCGGCAGGTCGTCGTCGCGGAACTCGACCGGGCGATACGGAACGCCCTGGACCTGGTCATTCGGATTCGGTGGTTTCGGGAGATCCACGGAGAGGCCGGAGTCGTCGAGTTCGAGTCGGATCGTTTCCTCACTCACTGTCGCAGGGTAACCCCTCGGCCCGGCCCGATGCTGCCTCAGGGGCCGCGGTGACCTCGTTCACCGAGCGGATGGCACCGCTGGCGCCGACAGTGGCGGGAGCGCCCTGAACATCGCACGTTGATGAGGGAAGGCGGGCTTTGTCCAGGGCGCCCACTCGTCACCGAGGACTGCGTCCCGGCGACTCGATCAGGTTACCTCCGCCCGCAATACCAAGATCAACTGGGGAGGGTTTCCCGATCCCCTGGAACGTTTCAGAGGTGATCGCTCCACGCAAGAACCCGTTCGGGTGGGCGTGGAGGTCGCACCGCGCCCAGGCCGCGCGGAACGATCACCGGAGCCCGGGGCGAGCACCGGACCGGTGCCCCGCCGAGAGCGCGTGACCGCCCGGCTGAAGGCCGGGCCCGAGCGGCGAGCGGGGGTTCCCGCGGGCGGCGCGAAACCCGTTGCCGCGCCTGCCGTGGTGGCGACCGGGCAGCGGATTCCGCCCACCGCACAAGGACGTTGCGGCCAGGGGAAAGCCCGGTGAACAGCGCCACCGGGCTGGACCGACAAGGAGTCGCACTGATTCCGGTGGAACCGCTACGGCATCAGGCTCGCCGCCACCGTGGCGCCGAGTTCCCAGCAGGATTCGAGGTCTTCCTTGGACGGTTCCCCGGTCACCGAGACGGTGTGCGTGACCTTCTCCCACCCGAGGCCGGTGGTGATCGACTCGATTCCGCGAACGGCTCCGGTCGTGTCGTTGTTCCCGTGCACGTAGAGGCCGTACGGGCGACCACGGGTGGAATCCAGGCAGGGGTAGTAAGCGAGGTCGAAGAAGACCTTGAGAGCACCGCTCATCATGCCCAGGTTGGCCGGCGTGCCGAGGACGTAGCCATCGGCCGCGAGCGCGTCGGACGGGGTGGCTTCCAAGGCGGCGCGGCGGACGACCTCGACGTCTTCGATCTCGTCGGTCGTCGCGCCGGCGATGACCGCTTCGAACATGGCTTGCAGGTTCGGCGACGGCGTGTGGTGGACGATCAGCAACCGGGGCACGTTGCGAGCGTGCAGGCCGTGGTGCGTCCGGGGCAAGGGGCGAGGCGGGCTCAGAGCCTGTCTTCGAACTCGTTGTGCGTGGCGGTGCGGGCTGCGAGACCGCTCACCGAAAGAGAAAGCGGCTCACGCCGCTTACCACGACCGCCGCAACCAAGATCAAAGACAGCCGCTCAGGCTTCTCCCACGAGTTCGGACACCGCGTCGCGCAGCGCCGACAGGCGGTCCGCCGCCCGGCCCTTGGTCGCGGCCAGCCCGGCGTCGCCGACCGGCTCGACCACCTGGAGGTAGCACTTCAGCTTCGGTTCGGTGCCCGACGGGCGGATCACCACCCGCAGGCCGCCCGCGCCCCGGACGACCAGGGCGTCCGTGGTCGGCAGCAGGTCGTCGACCGCGACCTCGCTGCCGGCGAGCCGGGTCGGCGGGTGCGCGCGCAGGCGGCGCATCGTCCGGTCGATGACGTCGAGGTCCGTGACGCGGACCGAGACCTGGCCGGTCTGGTGGACGCCGTAGGCGGTGGACAGCTCGTCCACCAGGTCCGGGAGGGCGCGTCCCCGCGACTTCGCGGTGGCGGCGAGGTCCGCGGCCAGGACGGCCGTGGCGATGCCGTCCTTGTCGCGCACCCGGTCCGGGTCGACGCAGTGCCCGAGGGCTTCCTCGTAGGCGTACACCAGGCCGGTCCCGGCGCCGTCCCCGGCGCGGACCAGCCACTTGAACCCGGTCGGCGTCTCGTCGTAGCGGACGCCGTGGTCGGCGGCCAGCGAGCGCAGCATCGTCGAGGAGACGACCGTGGTGGCGACCAGCGGATCGGGCACCGCTTCTCTGTCCAAAGTGGACAAAATGTGCCGGGCGAGCAGGACGCCCGTCTCGTCGCCGCTGAGCATCCGCCACCGCCCGCCGTCGCGAGCGCCCAGCGCGCAGCGGTCGGCGTCCGGGTCCAGCGCCACGGCCAGGTCGGCGTCGACCGCCTCGGCCAGCTCCAGGAGCGCGTCCGTGGCTCCCGGCTCCTCGGGGTTGGGGAACCCCACCGTCGGGAAGTCCGGATCCGGTCGGGCCTGGGACGCCACCAGGTGGACGTCGGTGAACCCGGCCCGCCGCAGCGCCTCCACCAGCGGCTCGGCGCCCACGCCGTGCAGCGCCGTGGCGGCGATCCGCAGCGTGCGGGACCGGCCGCGCGGCAACGACGCCACGCGGTCCAGGTATTCGTCCACAGCGGACTCCAGGACCGTCCAGTCCGCGGCGCGGGGGACCTCGTTCGCGCCGGGAGCCCGGGCGATCGCCTCCTCGATCTCGGAATCGGTCGGCGACACCAGGTGGATTCCGCCGCGCAGGTACAGCTTGTACCCGTTGTCCCGCGGCGGGTTGTGCGAGGCGGTGATCTGGATGCCCGCCACCGCGTCCAGCGCGCGCGTGGCGTGCGCGAGCACCGGGGTCGGGAGCGCAGCGGGCAGCAGCCGGACGTCGAACCCGGCGGCCGCCAGCACTCCGGCGGTGTCGTGGGCGAAGTCCTCGGAACCGTGCCGGGCGTCGCGGCCGACGACCACCGTCCCGCCGCCGAAACCGCGCTCCCGCAGCCAGGTCGCGACCCCGGCGGTCGTGCGGATCACCACCGCCCGGTTCATGCCGTTCGCCCCCGCCCGCACCGGGGCCCGCAGCCCCGCGGTGCCGAAGCGCGGCATCCCGGACATCCGGTCGGCCAGCTCGTCCGCCGAGGTGTCCACCAGCTCCCGCAGCTCCGCGCGGGCGCGCGGGTCGACGTCCGCGTCGATCCAGCGCAGCGCCGCCTCGACGTGGCTCGTCCCGCCGACCGGCGCGGAATCGTCGCTCATGCCGCCTCCGCGAGGGACCGCAGCAGCTTGCCCATCCGGCTCGCCGACGCGCGACCGGCCTCCAGGACCTCCTCGTGGCTCAGCGGTTCGCCGGTCAGCCCGGCCGCCAGGTTCGTCACCAGCGACACGCCGAGGACCTCCGCGCCCGCGGCCCGCGCCGCGATCGCCTCCAGCACCGTGGACATGCCCACCAGATCGGCGCCGAGGGTGCGCAGCATGCGGATCTCCGCGGGCGTCTCGAAGTGCGGGCCGGGCAGACCCGCGTACACGCCCTCCGCCAGCGACGGGTCGACGCCGCGCGCCAGTTCGCGCAGTCGCGGCGAGTACAGGTCGGTGAGGTCCACGAAGTCCGCGCCCACCAGCGGCGACCGCGCGGTCAGGTTGAGGTGGTCGCTGATCAGCACCGGCTGGCCGACGGCCATGCCCTCGCGCAGTCCGCCCGCCGCGTTGGTGAGCACCACCGCGCCGCACCCCGCCGCGACGGCCGTCCGCACCCCGTGGGCCACCGGGTCGATGCCCTTGCCCTCGTAGAGGTGGGTGCGGCCGAGCAGCACCAGGACGCGCTTGGCGCCGACCTCGACCGACCAGATCCGCCCGCTGTGCCCGATCGCGCCCGGCGGCACGAACCCGGGCAGTTCGGCCATGTGCACCTCGGTGACCGGCGCGCCGATCTCCTCGGCGGCGGGCTGCCAACCGGAACCCAGCACCACGGCCAGGTCGTGCCGGTCAACCCCGGTGGTTTCGGCGATCCTCGTCGCGGCGGCCGTCGCGTCTGCTGTCGTCGTAGGCGTCACGGCCGCGCAGCTTAGTCCGTGCCGACGGACGATGTCGGCGATCTCAGGACGCGGGTGCGAACCCCGGGAACACGGTGTTCAGCAGTTTCGCGCTCCGCGCCGCGTCCTGGGTCGGAACCGTCACCCGGACCACCCACAGGTCGTTGTCGTGGCGCACCAGCCGGGCGGTCGTCGTCCGGCTCAGCGACGCCCCGGAACCGACCAGCGCCGACTCCACGGTCGAGTAGGACACCTGCTGGTCCTGCCCCTGCTGCGACTGGCCCCGCAGCGTGAAGGCGCCCTTGGACCCGGCGGCCAGCTTCGGCAGCGCGCGCACGTAGTCCGCCACCGAGTAGCCGTCCCCGAAGTAGCCGCCGAAGCGTTCCACCGCGAGCTCGCGGTGCCCGTCCGGCGACACGAAGGACACCGTCTTGCTGTTGGTCAGGTCCGATCGCTCGCTGTGGTAGACCGTCCACCCCGCCGGGACCGGGATGGAGAACCGGCCGGAACCCGAGTCGCCGGTGTGGTTGGCCGCGTCCGTGCGCGTGTCCAGTCGCGTCGTCGGTGCCGCCGAGGCCGTTCCGGTCCGCTCCGGGGGCAGCGGCGACCGGCCCGCGGCCACCCGGGTCGCCGCGAAGCCGCCCGCGAGCGCGGCGGAGAACACCAGCAGCGCGCCGAGCGCCAGCGCCACCACGGCCAGCGGGGACCGGCGACGGCGCTGCGGCGGGGCGGGCGGGGGGTCGCGCAGTTCGAACGGGGGCGCACCGGGATCGGCGGCCAGCGGGGCGGCCGCCGGCTCCGGCTGGTCCTGGCGGGTCGGGTTCTGCGGTTCCGGCCGCCGCACCCGCAGCGTCGGCGCCTCGGGGTCGAGCAGCATCGAGAACGGTCGGCTACCCGGTTCCGGCAGCATGTGCTGGATGCGGCGGCGCACCTCGGTCAGCGACATCCGCTGCGCCGGGTCCTTGACCATCAGCCCCGCGATGACGTCGGCGATCGGTCCGGTCCGCCGGCACACCGGGACGGGGCCGTGGACCACTTCGGTCACCGTCGCGACCGGGTCGTCGCCGACGTCGTAGGGCGGTCGGCCCTCGGAGGCGGCGAACAGCGTCGCGCCCAGCCCCCACAGATCCGCCTTGGCCGTGACCGGTTCGCCCGCGGCGATCTCCGGCGCGATGAACGACGGCGTGCCGAGCAGGATGCCGGTGCTGGTGATGGTGTGCTCGGCGCGGTTGCGGGAGATCCCGAAGTCGCTGAGCTTGATCCGCCCGTCGTCGGCGATGAGCACGTTGCCGGGTTTGACGTCGCGGTGCACGATCCCGGCCTGGTGCGCGGCGTCCAGCGCGGCGGCGACCCCGTCGGCGACGACCGCGAGCTGCCGGTCGTCCAGCGCCCCGTGCTCGGCCAGGATCGCCGCGAGGGCCTGCGAGGGCACCAGTTCCATGACGACGAACGGCTCGCCCTCCTCGCGCGCCACGTCGTAGAGCGTGACGACGTTGGGGTGGCTGAGCACCGCGATGGCGCGGGCTTCGCGCAGGGCGCGTTCGCGGATCTCCGCGGCTTCCTCGTCCGGCATGCCGGGGGGCAGCCGCACCTCCTTGACCGCGACCGGCCGGCGGAGCAGTTCGTCCATCCCGGCCCACACGGTGCCCATGGCGCCGCTGCCGAGCTTGTTCTCCAGGCGGTACCGGTCGGCGATCAACCGTCCGGCGCCGGCGACGGTGTCATTGCTCTCCGTGGACACCCGAACATTGTCCACCGTTGATCGGCCCTGCGGTGCGGAACCGGTGAGGCCGACGCTGAGCTGCCGAAACGACGTTACCGAAAAGTGAAGTTTCCCACTGGTGCAGGTGGTGCGGTCCGGCTGTCCGGGACGGGAGGTCGCTGTCGTCGCAACGGAAAACGCTCGCCGGAGCCCGTGGTCGTCGCCTGTGCGCGATTGGGCATGAGAAGTGGCTTTCGGATAAGTTGGCATCAATCGGACCTCGCTGAACGTCCTGGCCCGAGCCTTCCTCAACCGACATCCGCTCGCGGTGCGCCCACGGTGGTGGTGGCGAACAATCCCCGGTGGTCGGGTGTCGGCAGGTCTGGTGACTGCCCCCGGGTGTGATCTCCCCCCTGCCGGTGCAGTCGACAGGTGTTCGGCAGGACACCGCCGACCGACCAGTCGAGGAGGTGCCCTTGCTCGCTTTCGTCATCGCGCACCTGCTGGTCGCCCTGGGCCTGCCGGCCATCACCCGTCGCAGCACCCGCGCCGCGTTCCTGATCGCCGCGGTGCCGCCCGCCGCAGCGCTCGGCTGGGTGTTGTCCCAGGCGCCAGCGGTGCTCGACGGCCAGGTGAGCACCGAAACCGTCGCGTGGGCGCCGCTGATCGGCCTGGAGTTCAGCTTCCGCCTCGACGCGCTCGCGCTGCTGATGACGATCCTCGTCGCGGGCATCGGCGCCCTCGTGCTGCTCTACTCCGACTACTACTTCGCCGCGGGCAGCGGTGCAGCGCGGCGCAGCGCACCGCTGCTGCTGGCGTTCGCCGGGGCGATGCTCGGCCTCGTCCTGGCCGACGACCTGATCACCCTCTACGTCTTCTGGGAACTGACCACGATCTGCTCGTTCCTGCTGGTCGGTCAGGCCGGGGTCAGCCGCGGATCGCGGCGCTCGGCGTTGCAGGCGCTGATGATCACCACGCTCGGCGGGCTGGTGATGCTGCTCGGTTTCGTCGTCCTCGGCGAGTCCGCGGGCACCTACCGGATCTCGGAGCTGATGGCCAACCCGCCCGGCGGCGCCCCGGTCGCGGTGGCCGCGGTGCTGATCCTCGTCGGCGCGTTCACCAAGTCCGCGCAGATCCCGTTCCACAACTGGCTTCCGGCCGCGATGGTCGCGCCCACGCCGATCTCGGCGTACCTGCACGCCGCGTCGATGGTCAAGGCCGGGGTGTTCCTGGTGGCCCGGTTGGCGCCGGTGTTCCTCGGCGTCGCCGTGTGGTGGGTGCCCGCCGTCGTCTTCGGACTGGTCACGATGCTCCTCGGTGGTTGGCGCGCACTGCACGAGTACGACCTGAAGAAGCTGCTCGCCTACGGGACCGTCAGCCAGCTCGGCTTCCTGATGGTGCTGCTCGGCACCGGGACCTACACCGCCGCGGTGGCCGGGGCGGCGATGCTGCTCGCGCACGGCCTGTTCAAGGCGACGCTGTTCCTGGTCGTCGGGATCGTCGACCACGAGGCGGGCACCCGCGACCTGCGCGAGCTGTCCGGTCTGGGCAGGCGGATGCCGTGGTTGGCCGGGATCGCCTTGCTGGGCGTGGCGTCGATGGCGGGGCTGCCGCCGATGCTCGGGTTCCTCGGCAAGGAGGCCGCGTTCAGCGCCTTCCTCGAAGGCGACCGCACCGACCTGCTGATCGACGTCGTGCTGGTCGGCGGGTCGATGCTGACCGTCGCCTACAGCCTGCGCGTGCTGTGGGGCGTGTTCGCGACGAAACCCGGTGTCGCACCGACGGAAGCGAGCCGGCCCGCGTTGCTCGGGTTCGCCGCCGCGGCGCTGCCCTCGCTCGCCGGCGTGGTGCTGGGCATCGGCTACCCGGTCGCCGACGAGCTCGCGACCGCCTACGCGGCGGTCTTCGGCACGCACGACTACCACCTGGACCTCTGGCACGGCTGGACGGTCCCGCTGCTGCTGTCGGCCTTCGCAGTGGCCGGCGGTGTGGTGCTGCACCTGGCCAGGACGCACGTCACCGGATTCCGGGAGGAACTGCCCCACCCGCTCGACGCGCAACGCGGCTACGAGCGGATCATGGCCCTGCTGGAACGCGTCGCGGTCGGCGTCACCGGTCGGCTCCAGGTCGGTTCGCTGCCCACCTACCTCGGCATCATCCTGCTGACGGTGCTGGCGGTCCCCGGCACGGCGCTGGCGCTGCGGGCGAGCGCGCCGGAGAACCTGCGGGCCTACGACGAGCTGCTCCAGCTCCCGCTGGCGGTGGCCGTCGTGGTCGCCGCGATCGCGGTGGCGCGGTCCCGGCGGCGGCTGACCGCGGTGCTCATGGTCGGCGTCGTCGGCTACGGCATCGGTGGACTGTTCATCGTGGACGGTGGGCCGGACCTGGCGCTGGCGCAGTTCCTCGTCGAGACGCTGACCCTGGTGGCGTTCGTGCTCGTGCTGCGCCGCCTGCCGGTCCGGTTCGCCCAGGGCGACGGCGCCCGGGCGCTGCGTTGGCCGAAGATGGTCATCGCCGCTGCCGCCGGGATGTTCATCGCCGCCGCGGCGGTGGTCTTCAGCTCCGCCCGGCAGGCCCCGCCGCAGGCCACCGCCCGGTACGTCGTCGATGCGCCGCAGGGCACCGGGGCCACCAACATCGTCAACGCGATCATCGTCGACTTCCGCGCCTTCGACACCGTCGGCGAGATCTCGGTGCTCGCGGTCGCCGCCACCGGCGTGGCCAGCCTGGTCCTCGCCGCCCGGCACGAACGCCGAAAACGCAGCAGCCGCCGGGCCGAGACCCGAACGACCGTCCTCAGTGGAACGCAGGAGGAGGTGCGGGAATGACCACCAGCAAAACGCCCTGGACGAACTGGGACGCGCCGACCGAGCGGTGGATGCTGTCCGGCTTCTGCCGCGACGGCCGGGAACGCACCGTCCTGCTGGAACTCACGGCGCGGATCGTGTTCCCGACCGTCCTGGTGCTGTCGATCTACCTGCTGTTCGCCGGGCACGACCGCGCGGGCGGCGGCTTCAGCGGCGGTCTGGTCGCCGGGCAGGCGTTCGTGCTGCGCTACCTCGCCGGCGGGCGAATGGACGACAGCGCGATCGTGTCGATGCGCCCGCCGGTGCTGATCGGGATCGGCCTGACCGTCGCCACGCTCACCGCGTTCCTCCCGCTGCTGTTCGGCGGGCAGCTGCTGGAAAGCGCCATCTACAAGTTCGACGTGCCGCTGCTGGGGCAGCTGAAATTCGTCACCAGCGTCGTGCTCGACACCGGCGTCTACGTGCTGATCGTCGGCGTGGTCCTCGACCTGCTGCGCACCCTCGGCTCCGGGATCGAAGCCGACGCGGCCGCGGCGGAGAGGGGCCAGCCGTGACGGTGAACCTGACGATGGCCGTGGTGCTGGCGGTGCTGTATTCCGTCGGCTTCTACCTGCTCATGCAGCGGTCGTTGATGCGCGTGCTGATCGGCATCGTCGTCCTCGGGCACGCCTCGAACCTGCTGCTGCAACTGGCCGGTGGGCCGCCCGGACGCGCGCCGATGCTCGGCTCCGCGTCGCCGGAGCAGATGGCCGACCCGCTGCCGCAGGCCATGGCGCTGACCGCGATCGTGATCACCTTCGCGCTCACCACCTTCCTGCTCGCCCTGGCCTACCGGTCGTGGTCGCTGCTGGGCCACGACGAGGTCCGCGACGACGTCGAGGACCGGCGGATCCAGCGGCTGGAACGGCAGCTCGCCGAGTCCGAGGAGGACGCCGCCGAGGAGCAGCTGGAGAAGGAGGCCACGGAGTGAACGTCCTGGTGGCCCTGCCCGTGCTGCTCCCGCTGGCCGCCGCGGGGCTGTCGCTGGCGCTCGGCCGCTTCGCCGACGTGCAGCGGTTGATCGGCGTCGTCGTGCTCGGCGCGATCATCGCCGACGCGGTCGTGCTGCTGCGCGTCGCCGACCGCGACGGCCCGCTGGTGCTGCAGATGGGCGGCTGGCCGGCGCCCGCCGGGATCACCCTGGTCGCCGACCGGTTGTCCGCGCTGCTGCTGGTGGTCTCGTCGGTGGTGACGTTCGCGGTGCTGATCTACTCGATCGGGCAGCGCATCACCGACTACGGCCGGGAGCGCTCCAGCACCACGTTCCACCCGATGTACCTGATGCTGTGCGCGGGCGTCTCGCTGGCCTACCTCACCGGCGACCTGTTCAACCTGTTCGTCGCCTTCGAGATCATGCTCTCGTCGTCGTACGTGCTGATCACGCGGCGCACCACGACGCGCCGGGTCCGCGCGGGCATGACCTACACGATCGTCAGCCTCGCGTCGTCGCTGCTGTTCATCACCGTGATCGCGCTGGTGTACGCGTCCACCGGCACGGTCAACCTCGCCGACCTCGGCCAGAAGGTCGGGCTGCTCCCGGACGGCCTGCGGGTGGCGCTGAGCCTGCTCGTGGTGATCGTGTTCGGGATCAAGGCCGCGATGGTGCCGCTGCACTTCTGGCTGCCGGACAGCTATCCGACGGCACCCGCGCCCGTCACCGCGGTGTTCGCCGGACTGCTCACCAAGGTCGGCGTCTACGCGCTGATCCGCACCCAGACGCTGGTGTTCACCCACCAGCAGAGCTGGACGCTGATGCTGGTGATCGCCCTGGTCACGATGCTGGTCGGCGCACTGGGCGCGCTGGCCCAGAACGACCTGAACCGGCTGCTGTCGTTCCTGCTGGTCAGCCACATCGGCTACATGCTGTTCGGGCTCGGCGTCTACGACATCGCCGGGCTGACCGGCGTGATCCTCTACGTCGTCCACCACATCACCGTGCAGGCCACGTTGTTCCTGGTCAGCGGGTTGATCACGCGGCACACCGGCACGGTGGCGCTGACCCGGATGGGCGGACTGGTCAAGGCGGCGCCGCTGATCGCGGTGCTGTTCGCGCTGCCCGCGCTCAGCCTCGCGGGCGTGCCGCCGTTCTCCGGTTTCGTCGCCAAGCTCGCCCTGTTGCAGGCCGGTGTCGGCGTCGGCACCTGGGCGGCCTACGCGGTGACCGGCGGTGCCGTGCTCACCAGCCTGCTGACCCTCTACGCGATGGCCCGGGTGTGGACCCGCGCCTTCTGGGGCCAGGTCAGGGCGCCCGAGGCCGATCCCGACCCCAGCGACGAACTCGTCGTCGGCACCGCCACGTCGAACCGGCCGATGGTGGCGGCGACCGGCGTGCTGGTCGCGGCGAGCGTGGTGATCGCGCTGGTGGCCGGTCCGCTGGCGAACATCAGCGGCCGGGCGGCCGCCGACCTGATGCACGGCGAGGCGTACCGCACCGCGGTGCTGGGAGGTGCGCGATGACCGGACGGTTCGCCCGGCGCCTGCCGCTGGTGGCCTGGCTGACGGTGGTGTGGCTGCTGCTGTGGGGCACCTTCGACCTCGGCACGCTGGTGTTCGGCGTGGTGGTGGCGGCGCTGGTGGCCGCGGTCTTCCCGATGCCGCCGATCACGACCGGCATGCGGCTGCGCCCGCTGCGGCTGCTGGAGCTGATCGGCTACCTCGCCTGGGACCTGGTGGTCTCCACGTTGCGGGTGTCCTGGCAGGCGCTGCGCCACGGTCCCGGGACACCGGCGGGCATCGTCGCGGTGACGCTGCTGACCGACTCCGACCACCTGACCGCGATGGTGGCGAACGGGGTGTCGCTGGCGCCCGGCAAGTTCGTGATGCAGATCGACCGCGTCAACCGCATCTGCTACGTCTACGCGCTCGGCATGCGGGAGTCCGACGCCGAGTCGGTGCGCCGGGACGTGCTGGCGCTGGAGAAGCGGGTGGTGCGGGCGGTCGGGTCGCCCCGGGCGGTGGCCCTGGTCGATCGGGGGAGTGCGGCATGACCTGGGTTTTCGCGGTGACGTTCGGGCTGCTGTCGGTGGCCGGGCTGCTCGTGCTGGTCCGCTTGCTGCGCGGCCGGACCACCCTGGACCGCATCGTGGCGGTCGACGTGTTCGTCACGCTGATCGTGGCGGCGACGTGCGTCGGCATGGGCTGGCAGAAGGACGGGTCGAACATCGCGCTGCTGGCCGGGTTCTCGCTGCTGGCGTTCATCGGGTCGATCGGCGCGGCCCGCCTGGTGGAGAAGAAGGAGCCGTACCGATGAGCTGGCTGGACGTGTTCTCGGCGGTGTGCCTGATCGGCGGTGCCCTGTCCTGCCTGCTGGGCGTGGTGGGTCTGCTGCGCTTCCCGGACGTGGCGGCGCGTCTGCAGGCGGCCACCAAACCGCAGACGCTCGGCCTGGTGCTGATCCTCATCGGCACCGCGGTCCAGTTCGACTTCGGCTACGCGTCCGGGCTGGTCCTGGTCGGCCTGTTCCAGATGCTGACCGCCCCGGTGCTGGCGCAGCTCGTCGGCCGCGCGGCCTACCGGACGGACGGCATCCGCCGCGACACCCTGGTCGTCGACGAACTCGGCGACCGCATCGAGCGCGAAGGGCGGGTCCGCTGACCCCGGGACTGCGACGATCCGGGGTAACTCGAACACGGCTGGTCACTTCGAACCGCGAATATGATCAAATGAACCTGTACGGGTGAATGCGTGATCGACGCGGCGCGAAGGGGTGTGGACCGCCATGGGACGGACCGGCCGTGTGCTCTCCGGCCTCCTGATCGGCATGTTCCTGGTGTTCGCGCCGCCTGCCGCGGCGTCCGCGCCGGCTCCCGCGACCACGGTGGTCGCGCAGCCGCCCGCCCAGGATCCCGGCTCCGAGCAGCAGCTGACGCCGCGGCAGCGGGTCGCGATCGGTGTCACCGGGATCGTGCTGATCGCCGCGGTTCTGGGGTCCCGGCGAGCGCGCAAGAAGCCGGTCTTCTTCGTCAAGTGGAAGAAGTAGCCGCAGCGGGCATGCCGAACGGTCGGTTTATTGCGAATTCTTGATAGGCGAATTTTCGCGATGGACTAGACCTGGCGCCGAACCTGTGGGATTTTCACAACTAAGCGCGTGCTTGGGCGGCCCCGGCTGGGGCGCGTGCACGCACAGACGTGGGCCGGCACCGGGAAGCCCCCCGACCGGTGCCGGCCCACACCCTTCCACGTCGATCCCGATTTTCTTCACCGGACGTTTCGGCGCGCGCAACATTCTTCTGCCGGGCCGAAACCGCGACACCCGTTCGTCGCAGTCCAACGACCGGTGGTCGCTCTGCGTGGCGATCGCGCAGGCACCGGCCGCTCTCGTGGTGCAGGATGGGGAGCACATGAGTACCGCTCCGTTCCAGCACCGTGCCGACAGCCGCATCGCGGCAGTGCGCGCCCGCGGTCGCGCACCGGCGCTGCGCCACGAGCCGGAGCAGGTGGTCATCCGACCCGGACCGGCGGTCCCGGAGCGTCACGTCCGACACCCAGCAGCGCCACGGATGGTGCACGCTATCGTTACTGCGGGTGGCGCGGAGCCGAACAGCGTTCCCGCGTTCACCGCGGCGCGTGCCACGCAGCACTCCAGCGGCGCGACCGGACACACCGGCGCCCACGGGTGCACGTCGGAGGTGCACCGCCGCGCGATCGAGGTCGAGCGCGAACCGCTCGACCGGAAGTCGCCATCGACGACGGCAGGCCCGGGCGGCGAGCAGCCGTTATCCCGCGGCCGTCGATGTCGGGCCCTGCGGAACGGGGGCTCGCGCGGCCGGTGCGGTCCGGCCGGGAGCGGTTAGCCGGAGCGGTTCCTTTCACATCCGGCGGCGCGGTGTCGACCCGCCGCGCCGGGCCGTGCAGGCGCGCTCGCCCAGGCGTCGCCTGAGGACAGGTGGGCATGAGCAACGTGCCTTCTCGCTCGTGCCGCGGCGGTAGCGGGTGCGGATTCCCCGCAGGACAGGAGGGTTGGCGTGACGGTAGTGGATTCTCGGGAGCCGGAAGGGCAGTTCCGGGGTTCGGTGCAGGGGACTCTCGTGGCCCCGGGCGTGGACAGGCCGAGCGAGGACATCGGTTCCACCATGTCCAGCGTGGGGTCCAGTGTGGAATCCGCGGTGGAAGACCTCGGTGCGGGGCGGGGACCCTCCTGGCTGGACGCCTGGATCGGTGTCAACGCCGGCCGCGTGGTCGCCTGGCGCAGGCACATCCACGCCCACCCCGAGCTCTCCCGCGCCGAGCACGAGACCACCCGGTTCCTCGCCGAGCGGCTGACCAGCGTCGGGCTGCAGCCGCGGGTCCTGCCGGTCGGTACCGGTCTGGTGTGCGACATCGGGCCGGACCCGAAACCGGGGCAACGCACCGTCGCGCTGCGCGCGGACATCGACGCGCTGCCCCTGACCGAGGCGACCGGCCTGCCGTATTCCTCCACTGTGGACGGAGTCGCGCACGCCTGCGGCCACGACGCGCACACCACGATCGCGCTCGGCGCGGCGCTCGCGCTGGCCGGAGCGCCCGACCTGCCGGGCCGGGTGCGGATGATCTTCCAGCCGGCGGAGGAGGTGATGCCCGGCGGCGCGCTGGACGTGCTGTCCGCGGGCGCGCTCGACGGCGTGGACCGGATCTTCGGGCTGCACTGCGACCCCCGGCTGCCGGTGGGGCGGATCGGCACCCGGGTCGGTGCCATCACCTCCGCCAGCGACCTGCTGGAACTCCGCCTGACCTCGCCCGGCGGCCACACCTCCCGCCCCCACCTGACGGCGGACCTGGTGCACGCGCTGGGCGCGGTGATCACCGGCTTGCCGACGTTGCTGTCCCGGCGCGTCGACCCGCGCACCGGAACCGTGCTCACCTGGGGGTCGGTGCACGCGGGGGAGGCGCCCAACGCGATCCCGCAGGACGGCGCGTTGACCGGGACGCTGCGGACCGGTGACCGGGACACCTGGGCGAAGCTGGAACCGCTGGTCCACGAGCTGGTGCACAGCCTGCTGTCGCCGCTGGGCGTCGGGTTCGACCTCAAGCACCACCGCGGTGTGCCGCCGGTGGTCAACGATGCCGAGAGCACCGAGGTGCTGCGCTCCGGCATCGCCGCCGGGGTCGGGGAGCAGGCGCTCAGCAGCACTCCGCAATCGTCCGGGGGTGAGGACTTCGGCTGGTACCTCGAACACGTGCCCGGTTCCTTCGCGCGGCTCGGCGTGCACCCGGGCAGCGGCCGGATCAAGGACCTGCACCAGCCGACGTTCTCGCTGGACGAGCGGGCGCTGCTGGTCGGGATCCGGGCGATGGTGAACACCGCGCTCAGCGCGTTGCAGCACTGAACCACCTGATCGAGGTGTATCCGGGAGCGGGCTGGATCTGAGCGCGGGGTTCGCTGCTCTTCAAGGGCGTGACCACGAACATCGCTCTTCCCGAAACGGACCGACCGGCGGCCGGTAGCCGCGTGCCGCCGGACCGGTCGCCCACCTCGCACGCGGCGCTGACCCGCGTCGACGCCGAACGGCTGCTCGGACGCACCGAACTGGACGCGGCGCTGGACGACGGCACCTGGACCGAGCTGTGGTCCGGGGTGGTGGTGCCCGCTCAGTTCGCCGAGGACCGGCGCACCCGCGCGGCCGCCGCCCTGCTGCGCGCCGGTCCCCACGCGGTGCTGTCCGGAGTGACCGCTGTCGCGATGCACGGCTGCACGGCCGCTCGCGACGACGCCGTCCACGTGACCATCCCGTACGACCGGGAACGCCGGTCCACCGCGGACCTGGTGTTCCACCAGGCGTGGATCCGCGAGTCCGACGTGGTCGAACTCGACGGTCTGCGGGTCCACGCGCTGGACTTCGCCACCGCCGAACTGCTCTGCACCGGGCCGCAGCGGATGGCGTTGGCCTGCCTGGAGCAGACGCTCGACGAGCTCGCGGGCAACGCGGAGCACTTCCGGTGGCTGGTCGCGGAACGGCTGGCGCGGCGGCGGGACCGGCGCGGCACCCGTCGCGCGGCAGCCCTGCTCGAACTCGCCTGGTCACCGTCGTCGGCCGAGGAGGCCGAGCCGGTGGGAGGTGCGCGGTGACGACGCCCCACTCAGAGCCTGTCTTCGAACTCGTTGTGCGTGGCGGTGCCGGGAGCGGAACCTCAGCGGCCGTCTCGACTGCGGAAGCCCCTCCTGATGTATGCCCAATACACGGCGTCGGGGCTGTCCTCGCGAGACGACCGCTGAGAACCCGCGGCGGTGCGGGTTGCAAGATCACTCACCGAAAGAGAGAAGGGCGGCTAGCTCTCCTTGCCGTCGTCCTTACGGACCGGTTCAAAGAAGGGCACTCAGTGCGCGGGGCGGAACCAGTGCGCGGCCTGGGCCGACGTCCTCGCTTCGACGAACCGGGCGTACGCGTCCTCGTAGGTCGCCCGGTTCGCCTCGGTCGGCCGGACGGGCTCGGAGGTGCCGACCAGGTCGGCGGCGACTTCGGCGATGCCGCGCCCTTCGAGGACGGCGTGCGCGGTGACCGCCGCGCCGCGCGCTCCGGCCTGGGCGTCGGTGGTGCGCACCACCGGCAGTCCGGTGACGTCCGCGATCACCCGGCGCCACAGCGGGTTCGCCGCGCCGCCGCCGGTGAGCCGCAGTTCGGTGGGATCCGCCGCGCTGGCGCGCAGGCAGTCGCGGATGACCATGGCCAGCCCTTCCAGGCAGGCGCGCGCGATCTCGGCCGGCCCGTGTTCGAGGCTCAGCCCGTGCAGGCTGCCGCGCGCGGTCGGGTCGTAGAACGGCGCCCGCTCACCGCCCGGGGACAGGTAGGGCAGCATCAGCAGGCCCTTGCTGCCGGGGTCGGCGTGTTCGGCGAGTTCGGTGAGGTTCTCCGGATTGGGCAGCCCGAGCATCCGGCACGCCCACTCGACGACCTCGGTGCCCGCGAGCGTCGCGCTGGCCAGCATCCACCGCCCGCGAGCGGGGGTGCGCAGCGACATCCCGACCGGCGCGCGTTCCAGCCGCGGGTCGTCGCTGATCACCTCGGTGCAGATGGTCGTGCCGAGGATGGTGCACGCCTGCCCGGGGTCGGTGACACCGGCGCCGATCGCGGTGGACACCACGTCGTACGCGGCGAGCACCACCGGCGTCCCGGGTTCGAGCCCCAGCAGCCGCGCGGCGCACTCCCGCAGCGGTGCCACGCGTCCCGCACCGTCGACGACCTCCGGGAGCAGCCTGCGCGCCCAGCCCAGCCCGAGGTCGTCGAGGACCTGTTCGGAGTACTCGCCGGTGCGCGCGTCGAGGAAGGGATTGGACGCCTCCGAGACGTCCCACGCGGTGCGGCCGGTCAGGCACCGGTAGAGCCAGCCGCCGCAGGACAGCACCGCCGAGGCGGCTTCGACTCGGGCGGGGGCGTGCTCGGCCAGCCAGGTCAGCTGGGCGTGCGGGAGGCCGGCGAAGCCCACCGATCCGTTGATCCGGAACAGCTCGTCGAGCAGGCCGGACTCGGCCCAGCGCGCCGCGATCGGGGCGGACCGGGCGTCGTTCCACAGCATGGCGGGTCCGGTCGGCCGCCCGTCGGAGTCCACCAACCAGCAGCCGTCGCCCTGCGCCGTGACGGACAAGGCTCCGACGTCGGAGCCGACTTCGGCGACGAGCTCGTTGATCGTGCCCGCCACGGCCTGCCAGACCTCGTCCATGTCCTGCTCGGCCCATCCGGGGCGCGGGTGCTCGACCTTGGTGGGGCGGCGCACCACGGCCAGTTCGGTGCCGTCCGAGGCGTAGGCGACGCTCTTCACCACGGACGTCCCGGCGTCGATGCCGATCGTGATCACGACCGATCCTTCCTGGTCACACCTGCGTGGCCGACCCCGCTGCCGGACCACCCAGCGGTTATCACAGCATTTGCTGTTAGAAATTTCAAGATTGGTGTTATTTTGGAGGTAGGATGTGACATACCGGTCCCGGCCCGGGACCACTGCCGAAAGGACGCGACGTGTCGGCTCAACCTGGCTCCGCAGCCGAGCGGATCGACCTCGTGCTGCTCGACGTCGGCGGCCCCATCTACGACGACGCGACCTACCGCGACGCGCTGCTGCGCGCCACGCGCGAACTCGCCGCCGAGGAGGGCAGGTCCGTCGACGAGGACGAGTTCCAGCAGGTCTACGACGAACGCAGGCAGGCCCAGGGCGGCTCGCTGCGCACCGCCATCGCCGAGCGCTTCCTCACCCCGGAGGACCGGCAGCGGTTGTCCGAACGCGCCGAGCGGTACTGGGTCTACCCGCCGTCGGCGCTGTACTCCGACGTGCTGCCGACGCTGCGGGAGCTGTCCGGCCGCTACACGCTGGCGATCGTGGCGAACCAGCGGGGAGTCGTGGTGGACGCGCTGCGCCGCGACGGCGTCGCCGACCACATCGACGTCTGGGCCGTCTCCGAGGTCGTGGGGGCCGAGAAGCCCGATCCGCGGATCTTCGAGCACGCGTTGCGCGAAGCCGGAGTCGAGCCGAAGCACGCCGTCCACGTCGGCAACCGGCTCGACACCGACGTGCGGGGCGCCCACCGGGTCGGGCTGCGCACGGTGTGGGTGGTGCGCGGTGAGGCCCCGCCCGCCCCGACCCCGGAGCAGCTCGCCGAGCCGGACGTCGCGGTGCGCTCGCTGGCCGAGCTGCCGGAGGCGTTGGACCGGCTGCAGGGCAGGCGGTGAGGTCGAGATCCGGGCGCCCGACGGCCCGGCGCAACTGGGAGGTGTCATGAGCGAGCTCGTCGCGGGTGTCGACATCGCGACCGCGAACGTCCGGGTGCAGGTGCACGACCCGGCGGGAGCGGTGGTCGCGGCGGCGTCCAGACCGCTCCCGCAGCCGGAACGGCCCGGTGGCGGGCGGTCCGAGCAGGACGCCGGGACGTGGTGGCCCGCGGTCCGCGACTGCCTCGCCGAGTGCACCGCGGCGCTCGGGTCGCGTGCCGCCGAGATCACCGCGCTGGCGATCTCGGCCACCTCGGGCACGGTCGTGCTGGTCGACGGCGCCGCCGAACCCGTCGGACCGGCCCTGATGTACGACGACCGGCGCGCCGAGGACGAGGCGCGCACGGCGGCTCGGGTCGGGGCCGACCGCTGGCAGCGCACCGGCATCACGCCCTCGGCGGGGTCCGGGCTGGCTCGGATCGGATGGTTGGCCCGGCACCTCCCGGACGACGCGGTCCAGGTCTGCCACACCCCGGACCTCGTCGCGTGGAAGCTGACCGGGCACCCGGTCGCCGCCGACTCCAGCCACGCGCTCAAGAGCGGGTACGACGCGGTGGCCGGGGAGTGGGCGCCCGAGGTCTTCGACGCGCTCGCCGTGCCGGAGCGGCTGTTGCCGGCGGTCGTCCGCCCCACGTCCGTGCTCGGCGTGGTGAGCGGAGCGGCCGCTGAGCAGACCGGACTCCCGGTCGGCTGCGCGGTGCGCGCCGGTATGACGGATGGCTGCGCCGGGCAGTTGGCGTGCGGTGCGGTCGACGTCGGGCAGTTCGTGACCGTCATCGGCACCACGCTGGTGCTCAAGGGCGTCTCGAAGGAGCTGGTGCACGACCCGGCCGGAGCCGTCTACAGCCACCTGCACCCGGACGGCGTCTGGTTGCCCGGCGGCGCGGCCAACATCGGCGGATCCGCACTGTCCGATGTGGACCCCGCTGAGCTGTCGGGGCTGGACGCGGCGGCCCTGGAGCGGGGCCCGTCCACCGTCGTGCAGTACCCGCTGCGCGGTGAGGGCGAGCGCTTCCCGTTCCTCGCCCCGGATGCGGCCCGGTTCCTGCTGGGAGTCCCGGAGGACGACGTGGACGAGTACCGGTCCCGACTGGAAGGCGTCGCATACTGCGAGCGGCTGGCGCTGGAGCGGCTGGCCGATCTCGGTGCGCCGGCCTCCGGACCGGTGCGCACGGCCGGTGGCGGGGCGCGCAGCGCCGCGTGGTGCTCCATCCGCGCTTCGGTGCTGAACACCGAGGTCATCCGGGTGCTGGGCGCGGGGACCGCGCTGGGCGCGGCACTGCTCGCCGCCAGCGGTTCCACCTATCCGGACCTGAGCAGCGCCGCGGCGGCGATGGTCCCGGAAGGTGAGCGGATCGAGCCGACGGCGGCGGAGGTGGCGCGGTTGGACGAGGGCTACCGCGGGTTCCTCGACGAACTGCGGTCGCGCGGCTGGGTCTGACCGCCTGCCTTCGAACCGGTGCTCGGCCCGGGGGAGCGGGTGGGCCGTTCCCCCCGGCACCGGCCCCTCGCGGCCCGGCGCGCCTCGTCAGGACGGCCCGCGGCGCTCAGCCCTCGGCGACCTCCAGGGCCACGCCGGCGGCGCGCAGCTCGTCGCGGACCTCCTGCGGGGTGCCCGGGTCGACGATCACCACGTCGAAGTCGGTCAGCGGGGCCAGCTCGTGCACGGCGCGGCGCTCGAACTTGGAGTGGTCGAGCAGCAGCACCCGCTTCGCGGTCGTCTCCATCAGCGCGCGCTTGACCTGGATCGTCTCCTGCGAGCGGTGCAGGCAATGGCCGCCGACGACCGCCGTCGTCGACATGAACAGCACGTCCGAGCGCATCCGCCGTGCCATGTCCGCGGTGTGCAGGCCGAGGAACGCGTCGTAGGAGGGCTGGTAGTCGCCGCCGAGGCCGATCAGGTGCAGGCCGGGCTCGCCGCTGAGCAGGTTGATCACGGACAGGAAGTTGCTCACCACGGTCAACGGGCCCAGTGGTGCGAGCCGTTCCGCGACGGCCAGCGCGCTCGTGCTGTCATCGAGCGCCACCACCTGCCCGGCGGCTGCGTGCCGGACGGCGTGCTCGGCGATGCGCGCCTTCTCGTCCGCCGCGTCCGCGATGCGGGCCCGCACCGAGGTCTCCAGCAGCGCGGTCGGGGTGGACATCGCCCCGCCGCGGACCTTGCGCAGCCACCCCTGCCGCTCCAGCACGTCGAGGTCGCGGTGGATGGTCATGCCGCTGACGCCGTGCTCCGCGGCCAGCTGCTCGATGCGGACGAAGCCGCTGGCCAGCACCTCCTGGCGGATCTGGTCGCGCCGTTCCTGCTGGCTCGCCGGCGCGCCGTTGCCCTCGGCCACGAACACCCCCTCGCTTGTGCTTCGGGGAGTGATTATCACACGTTCCGCGTGATTTCCGGGCCGGTCGTCACATGCCGGTCAGGGTCCGACGTTGTGGCACGGGCGGGTGCGGAGCTTCTCCACGTAGTCCTCGGGCGCCCCGGCCGCCTCGGCGGCATCGGCCATCACGCCGAGGTACCGGGCGGAGGGCAGTCCGCCCTCGTAGGCGTCGAGCACGTAGAACCAGGCGAGCACCGGACCGTCCAGCGTCTGCACCCGCATCCGGAGCTTGCGGTACATCCCGAGCTCGGCGCCCTCCCAGCTGTCGAGCTGCCGCTCGTCCAGCGGGCCGACGTCGTAGAGGACGCAGAACACCTGCTCACCGGGATGCTCGACGATGGTGGCCAGGGCGCCTTCCCACCCGTAGTCCTCCCCGCCGAAGGTCAACCGCCAGTCCTGCAGCCAGCCCGTGCCCGCCAACGGGGAGTGCGGGGCGCGCTTCATCATCTGGGCCGGATCCATGTTGGACCCGTACGCGGCGTACAGAGGCACGCCCCACAGGGTAGCGATCGACAGGCCCTTGAGCGGACCGGACGGCGTCGCGAGAGTGGGTACCGGACAACCCGGGCGGGGACCGGCAACGAGAGTGCGGCGGAACGCGGGTGCCGCCATGGCGCGCACCACCCGAATTGGCCGAACTCCGCGCAGCGTACGGTGGTTCCGGCGCCCACAAGGCAGGCGGATCCGGGAGGAGCGGCGAAGTGACCCGCATCGTGATCATGGGAGGCGGCCCGGCGGGCTACGAAGCGGCGCTGGTGGCGGCGCAGAACGGCGCGGACGTCACGCTGGTCGAGCCGGAGGGCCTCGGCGGGTCCTGCGTCCTGTACGACTGCGTGCCGTCGAAGACCTTCATCGCCTCCGCGGGCGCCAGGTCGGCGTTCCGGGACGCCCGGGAACTGGGCATCCGAACCAAGACCGAGGACTCCGACGTCGACGTGGCCGTGGTGCACGGCCGGGTCAAGGGCCTGGCGCTGGCGCAGTCCGCCGACATCCGCTCCCGGGTGCGCCGGGAAGGCGTGCAGATCCTGGCCGGGCGGGCCCGCTTCACCAACCCCACCAAGGGCATGGCCGAGCACCGCGTCGGCGTCGAGCTCGCCGACGGCGGCTCCGAGGAACTGGTGGCCGACGTCGTGCTGATCGCCACGGGTGCCACCCCGCGCATCCTCAAGGGCGCCGAACCCGACGGCGAGCGGATCCTGACCTGGCGGCAGCTCTACGACCTGCCGGACCTGCCCGAGCACCTGGCCGTGATCGGTTCCGGCGTCACCGGCGTCGAGTTCGCCTCCGCCTACACCGAGATGGGTGTGAAGGTCACCATGATCTCCAGCCGGGACCGCGTGCTGCCGCACGAGGACGCCGACGCGGCCGCGGTGCTGGAGGAGGTGTTCGCCGAGCGCGGCACCGAGGTCGTCAAGCACGCCCGCGCGGAGAAGGTGGAGCGCACCGACTCCGGGGTGCTGATCCACCTCGCCGACGGCCGCCGCGTCGAGGCCAGCCACGCGCTGATGACCGTCGGCTCGGTGCCGAACACCGAGGACATCGGCCTGGAGCGGGTCGGCATCGAACCCGACCGGCGGGGTTACATCCCGGTCGACCGGGTCTCGCGCACGGGCGTGCACGGCATCTACGCGGCCGGTGACTGCACCGGCGTGCTGCTGCTGGCGTCGGTGGCGGGGATGCAGGGGCGCATCGCGATGTGGCACGCGCTCGGTGAGGGCGTCACGCCGATCAAGCTCAAGACCGTCGCGGCGAACGTGTTCACGCATCCGGAGATCGCCACGGTCGGGATCAGCCAGCAGGCCATCGACTCCGGTGAGGTGCCCGCGCGGACGGTGATGATGCCGCTGGCGACCAACGCGCGCGCGAAGATGGAGGGGCTGCGCCGCGGCTTCCTCAAGGTGTTCTGCCGTCCGCAGACCGGGGTGGTCGTGGGCGGCGTGGTGGTCGCGCCCAATGCCAGCGAACTGATCCTGCCGATCGCGCTCGCGGTCCAGAACCAGGTCACCGTGGACAACCTGGCGAACACCTTCTCGGTGTACCCGTCGCTGTCCGGTTCGCTGACCGAGGCCGGCCGCCAGCTGATGCGCCACGACGACCTGGACTGACCAGGACACCACCGTTCGCGGCCGACGGTGAGCTGGGAGGGGCCATGGCAGACCTGCCGGTGCTGATCTACGACGGCGACTGCGGCTTCTGCACCCGCAGCGCGCGGTGGGCCGAACGGCTGCCCGTGCGCATGCGAGTCCTCGCCTGGCAGGAAGCCGACCTGGCGGCGTACCGCACCACCGAGGACCGCGCGCGGCACGAGGTGCTGTGGGTGGCCCCGTCCGGACGGGTGTTCGGCGGAGCCGCGGCGGTGGCCGAACTGCTCAAGCGGTGCCGCCTGCCGTGGCGTCCGCTCGGTTGGCTGCTGTCGGCACCCGTGGTGCGCACCGCCGCCGACCTCGTCTACCGCTGGGTGGCCGCCAACCGCTCGCGGATACCCGGCGCCACGCCCGCCTGCCAGCTGCCGCCGGAGCAGCGCCCCGGGCACTGATCCTCGGTCGAACGGTCGAGGAGGCGGGCCGATCTCCTGGCCGATCGGTCGACCCCGTCGGCCATTTCGGCCGAGGTCGCCGACCACCTCGCGCCCGTAGCGTGCCTGTCATCGGGGGTTCGAAGTGCCGGTGTCCTCCGCTTCCTCGGGGATCGGCGGAGGACACCGGCCGGCGCGCTGAAGGCGAAGGTGGAGATGTACGGCAAGGCGTTCGCTCCGGAGTACCAAGGGGTGCTCAGCGAGATGTCGGTCAACACGGACTACCGCAGCGTCTTGGAGACGGCGAAGGAGCGGGAACGCGACGCCAGGCGCACGCTGGCCCAGTCGCGGCTCGCGATGGCCGAAGCCTGCCGTCGGCTCGGTCGGCTCGACGAGGCCGAGTCGGCGTGGCGGGGCAGCTACCGCGCCGCCCGTGACGTGCCCGACGAGGCCGCGATGGCGTGGGCGCTGTGGAGCGGGGGAACGCTCGCGCGGCAGCGCGGTCGGCTGAACCTGGCGGTGCGCTGGCTCAGCGCCGCGCGCGACCTCGCGGACCGGGGCGGCGATCGGGTGGCGTTCGGCTATTCGCTGGCCGGGGTCGCCGAGACGCTGCGCATCCGCGGTGACCACCAGGAGGCGCGCGTCCTGCACGTCCAGCTGCTCGACGAGGCGCGTGAGCAGGGCGCCTGCCGCCACATCGTGTGGGCGCTGGAGGGACTCGCGCAGCTGGACCGCAACGCCGGGGACCTGGACGCGGCCTGGAGCGGTTTCGACGAGGCCGCCCGGATCGCCGAGGACGGCGGGGACGAGCGCGGCCTCGCCTGGGCGCTGCGCGGGCAGGCGGATGTGCTGTCGCTGCGCGGTGAGCACGACGAGGCGCTCGCGCTGCTCGCGCGCGGCGAGCAGATCTGCCGCCGCATGGATCTGGCCAGCGCCCTGGCGTACAACCGGAAGATGCGCGGCAACGTGCTGTTCCGCGCGTCCTGGTACGGCGAGGCGGCGCGGACCTACCGGGACGCCTGGGAGAAGTTCCAGGCCATCGAGGAACCGCGCGGCTCGGCGCTGGCCCGGCTGGGGCTGCTCAAGAGCCTGGACCGGTTGGGACGCCCGCGGCGGGACACCGAACGGGAGCTGCGCGAGTTGCGGGATCGGCTGGACGGCCACGAACTGCGGCACACCAAGCGCATGGTGGAGGAGGCGTTGGAGGCGCTGGCGTCGCCGGTCAGCTGACGAGTTCCGCTGCCGCGGCGCGGAGTTCGGCTCCGCCGCCGGACGTGCCCGGGTCGCCGTGTCCGGAGCGGACCACCTCGGCGTCCACAGTGGACACTCGACGGAGCGCCCCCTCGGGGCACCGGGAGGTTCGCGCGACGGGTGGCGTCCGGTCGTCGAGAGCGCACAGGTCTGCTCCCTTCGCGCCGATGCCGGTCGGCGGAGCCCGGATTCCGGTCCCTTGTGGGGCGGTCATCCGACGGATAGGGTCGAGTGATCGACGACACACCGCTCGTGGGTGGTGACCTTCGCGCGGCGGCGATGTGCCGCTGCGGGCAGGGGACGTCGTGGGGCCGGACGGACTCACCGCACCCGGAGGTGGGGCAGGCGTGACGGGCACGATCACCGGGCTGAGCACCTGCGATGTCCGCTTCCCCACCTCCCGCGAACTCGACGGGTCGGATGCGATGAACCCCGACCCCGACTACTCGGCCTCCTACGTCGTGGTCGACACCGACACCGGCCTGGCGGGGCACGGCTTCGCCTTCACCATCGGCCGCGGCAACGAGGTGCAGACCGCGGCGATCCGCGCCCTGGAGCCGTTCCTGGCCGGTCGGCCCCTCGACGCGACGCTGGACGACCTCGGCGGCGTGTGGGCCGAGTTGGTGCACGATTCGCAGCTGCGCTGGCTCGGCCCGGAGAAGGGCGTCGTGCACATGGCGGTGGCGGCGGTGGTCAACGCGCTGTGGGACATGCGGGCCAGGCGCGACGGCAAGCCGTTGTGGAAGCTGCTCGCCGACCTGCCGCCCACCGAGATCGTCGATCTGGTCGACTTCCGGTACCTCAGCGACGCGCTGACCCGGGAGGAGGCGCTGGACATCCTGCGCCGCGCCGAACCCGGGCGCGCGCAGCGGGAGGCGCAGCTGCGCCGGTCCGGCTACCCGGCCTACACCACCAGTCCCGGCTGGCTCGGCTACGACGACGCGAAGCTGCGGCGGCTGTGCCGCGAGGCCGTCGAGCGGGGTTTCCGGCAGATCAAGCTCAAGGTCGGCGGGGACGTCGCGGACGACGTGCGGCGGATGCGCATCGCGCGGGAGGTCGTCGGACCGGACGTGCGCATCGCGGTCGACGCCAACCAGCGCTGGGACGTCGGCACCGCGATCGACTGGATCCGCGAACTCGCCCCGTTCGACCCGTGGTGGGTGGAGGAGCCGACCAGCCCGGACGATGTGCTGGGGCACGCCGCCATCGCCCGCGCGATCTCGCCGGTGCGGGTCGCCACCGGTGAGCACGTCGCCAACCGCGTCGTGTTCAAGCAGCTGCTCCAGGCGGACGCGCTGTCGTACCTGCAGATCGACGCCGCGCGCGTGGGCGGGGTGAACGAGAACATCGCGATCCTGCTGCTGGCGGCCAAGTTCGGCGTTCCGGTCTGCCCGCACGCGGGCGGCGTCGGGTTGTGCGAGCTGGTGCGGCACCTGTCGATGTTCGACTTCGTGGCGGTGTCCGGCTCGATGGAGGACCGGGTCATCGAGTACGTCGACCACCTGCACGAGCACTTCCTCGACCCGGCGGTGGTGCGCGACGGGCACTACCAGGTGCCGCGGGAGCCGGGGTTCTCCGCGCGGATGCGTCCGGAGTCGGTGGCCGAGTACCGCTACCCGGACGGTCCGGTGTGGACGGACATCGCGAGGGAGCGCGGCGCATGAGCGAGTTCGCGGGGCTGGCGGCGGTCGTCACCGGCGGCGGATCGGGGATCGGGCGCGCCGCGGCGGAGGAACTGGCGTCCCGGGGCGCGGCGGTGGCGTGCCTCGACCTGGACCCGTCGGGGGCGCCCGCCGGGGTGCTCGGCCTGGAGTGCGACGTCACCGACCCGGCCGCGGTCACCGGGGCAGTCGACGAGGCGGCCCGGCGGTTGGGCGGCGTGGACGTGCTGGTCAACAACGCCGGGATCGGCGCGCAGGGCACCGTCGAGGCGAACTCCTACGCCGAGTGGAACCGGGTCTTCGACGTCAACGTGCTGGGCATCGTGCGCACCACGCGCGCCTGCCTGCCGCACCTGCGCCGGTCGTCGTCGGCGGCGATCGTCAACACCTGCTCGATCGCGGCGACCGCCGGATTGCCCGACCGGGCGCTGTACAGCGCCAGCAAGGGGGCCGTGCTGTCGTTGACGCGGGCGATGGCCGCCGACCACCTCGCCGAGGGCATCCGCGTCAACTGCGTCAACCCGGGGACCGCGGACACCCCGTGGGTACGCCGGTTGCTGTCCGCCGCCGAGGACCCGGAGGCCGAGCTGCGCGCGCTGCGGGCCCGGCAGCCCACCGGACGCCTGGTGTCCGCGGCCGAGGTCGCCGCCGCGATCGCCTACCTGGCGGGCCCGTCGGCCGGTGCCACCACCGGGACGTCGCTGGCCGTGGACGGCGGCATGCACGGCCTGCGGCTGCGGAAGGGTTGACCCGTGCGGCGGCTGGGCCGCTCCCGGGTGCGCGTCACCGGGCTCGGGTTCGGCGGTGCGGTCATCGGCAACCTGTACCGGGCGGTCGACGAGGACACCGCGCGCGGCGCCGTCGACGCTGCGTGGCAGGCCGGTGTCCGGTACTTCGACACCGCGCCGCACTACGGCCTGGGCCTGGCGGAACGCCGGCTGGGCGCGGCGCTCGCGGGACGGCCGCGCGCGGAGTTCGCGCTGTCCACGAAGGTCGGCAGGCTGCTGGTCCCCAGCCCGCACCGGGCGGCGCTGCGCGACGACGCCGGTTTCGACGTGCCCGCCGACCACGAGCGGCGGTGGGACTTCAGCGCCGACGGCATCCGCCGTTCGCTGGAGTCCAGTTTGGACCGTCTGGGCACCGACCGGGTCGACGTGGTGCTCCTGCACGACCCGGACGACCACTGGGAACAGGTGGTCCGCGAGGCGTACCCCGCGCTGCACGAGCTGCGCGCGCAGGGCGTCGTCGGCGCGATCGGCGTGGGCATGAACCAGTGGCGGCTGCTGGAGCGCTTCGTCGTGGAGACCGACGTCGACGTGGTGATGCTGGCCGGTCGGTGGACGCTGCTCGATCAGTCCGCAGTGGACACGATGCTGCCGGCGTGCTTGCGGCGGGGCGTGTCCGTGCTCGCGGCGGGGGTGTTCAACGGCGGTCTGCTCGCCACCGACGAGCCGGGGCCGGACGCCAGGTACGACTACGCGCCCGCGTCGCGGGAGCTGCGCGACCGCGTCCGGCGGATCGCCGAGGTGGCCAGGCGGCACGACGTCCGCGTGCCGCAGGCGGCGATGGCCTTCGCCGCCTCGCACCCGGCGGTGGCCTCGGTCGTGGTCGGCGCCCGGTCCGCCGAGGAGGTGCGCGGCAACGCCGCCCTGTTCGTCGAGCCGGTTCCGGCCGCGTTCTGGGCGGATCTCGTGGCCGCCGGACTGCTGCGGGCCGACCTGGTCCCCCAGTCCGGACCTTGACTTCCAGTGCGCTCCAAGGAATACGGTCGCCTGGTCCATCCGACGAAGGGACGGGTCATGACGGTGTTGGTGACGGGGGCCACCGGGAACGTGGGACGCCGCGTGGTCGACCGGCTGCTCGCGGCCGGGCGACGGGTGCGGGCGCTGACCAGGCGCCCGGAGACGGCGGGCCTGCCAGCCGGGGTCGAGGTGGTGCGCGGTGACCTCACCGACCCCGCCGCGCTGGACGGCGCGTTGGCGGGCGTCGACGCCGCCTTCCTGTTCCCGGTGCCCGAGACGGCCCGCGAGTTCGCCGCGCGGGCGAAGGCGGCCGGGGTGCGGCACGTGGCCGTGCTGTCGTCGGCCGCGACCGGTTTCGCCGAGCCGAACCCGATCGGCGAGCGGCACCGCGCGGTCGAGCGGGCGGTGGAGGAGGCCGGTCTGCGGTGGACGCACGTGCGGCCCGGCGCGTTCGCGGCGAACGCCCTGGCCTGGGCGCCGAGCATCCGCGCCGACGGCGTGGTCCGCGAACCGCACGGCTCGACCGGCCAGGCGCCGATCCACGAGGACGACATCGCCGCGGTCGCCGCGACCGCACTGCTGGAGCCGGGTCACGCGGGGCAGGTGTACACGCTCAGCGGACCCGAGGTGATCACGATCGCGGACCAGGTGCGCGCGATCGGTGCCGTGATCGGCCGGGACGTCCGCTTCGAGGAGATCTCCCCGGAAACGGCCCGCGAGCAGTGGATCGCGCACGGCGTCCCGGCCGCGGTCGCCGACTCGCTGCTGCACTTCCGGTCCCGCGCGGCCGAGGCGGTCCTGCCCACGGTCGAGCAGGTCACCGGCCGTCCCGCGCGCACCTTCGCCGAGTGGGCGCGCGACCACGCGGCCGACTTCCGCTGAGCAGACCGGCCACAATCCTCCACTGTGGACGAACTGCGCTAGCGCAGCCGAGGTGGCCTGGTCCGGAAACGGTGCGGTTCCTCGACCGGCCGTCGGGTCTCCGTGGCGTGCTCGACTTGATCGGCCAGTTCTCGCACCAGCCGTTGCAAGGAGCTGCTCCACTCCGGGCTCACCGGGAGACGAACCAGCCGCTGCTGGAGGGCGCTGATGAGATCGCGCACCTCCGCGTACTCGCGCTGCAACTCGTCGATCACGTGATCAGTATGAGCGCGAACCCGGCGGAAGCAAGCATCTTTCCGGTAACCGTTCGGGCAACCCGGTCCGGTGCGGGCGCCCCCGGAGGTCGCCCGCACCGCCGACCGACGTCCCAGCCGGCGCCCGCCCGCGCGGCGCGGCGTCCGAAGTGGACTACCGGTGGGTCATTCCACCCACCCGAAGGTCTTGGTCACCGCCTTCTGCCACTGCTGGTACTGCCGTTCGCGGAGGTCGGCGGGCATGGCCGGGTCCCACTGCTTGTCCTTGGCCCAGTTGGTGCGGATGTCGGCTTCGCCTTCCCAGAAGCCGACCGCGAGACCGGCGGCGTAGGCGGCGCCGAGAGCGGTGGTCTCGGCGACCACCGGGCGGATCACCGGCACGCCGAGGATGTCGGCCTGGAACTGCATCAGCAGTTCGTTGCCGACCATGCCGCCGTCGACCTTGAGGGACTTCAGCGGCACGCCGGAGTCGGCGTTCATCGCCTCGACGATCTCGCGGGTCTGGAATGCGGTGGCCTCCAGCACCGCGCGCGCCAGGTGCCCGCGGTTGACGTAGCGGGTCAGGCCGACGATCGCGCCGCGCGCGTCGGAGCGCCAGTGCGGGGCGAACAGTCCGGAGAACGCGGGGACGAAGTAGGCGCCGCCGTTGTCGTCGACGGAACGCGCCACCTGCTCGATCTCCGGGGCCGTCGCGATCAGGCCGAGGTTGTCGCGCAGCCACTGCACGAGCGAACCGGTGACCGCGATCGACCCCTCCAGGCAGTAGACCGTCTCGTTCGTGCCGATCTTGTAGCCGACCGTGGTGAGCAGGCCGTTGTTGCTCAGCACCGGCTCGGTTCCGGTGTTGAGCAGCAGGAAGTTGCCGGTGCCGTAGGTGTTCTTGGCCTCGCCGGGCGACAGGCACGCCTGGCCGAAGGTGGCCGCCTGCTGGTCGCCGAGGATGCCCGCGATCGGAATTCCGCCGAACACCCCGCGTTCCCGGAACCGGCCGTAGACCTCCGAGGACGACCGGATCTCCGGCAGCATCGCCATCGGGATGCCGATTTCCCGGCAGATGTCCGGATCCCACTGCAACGAGCGCAGATCCATCAGCAACGTGCGGGAGGCGTTGGTCGGGTCGGTGACGTGCAGGCCGCCGTCCGGGCCGCCGGTGCTGTTCCACAGCACCCAGGTGTCCATGTTGCCGAACAGCAGCTCGCCCTTCTCGGCGCGCTCCCGGACACCGTCCACATTGTCCAGTATCCAGCGCAGCTTCGTCGCGGAGAAGTACGGCGACAGCGTCAGCCCGGTCTGCTGGTGGAAGAGGTTCTGCCCGCCCTCGGCGGCGAGCCGGTTGACGATCTCGTCGGTGCGGGTGTCCTGCCAGACGATCGCGTTGTAGACCGGTTTGCCGGTGTCCTTCTCCCACACCACGGTGGTTTCGCGCTGGTTGGTGATCCCGCACGCGGCGATCTCCGAGGCGACCAGGTCCGCCTTGGCCAGCGCTCCGGCGCACACCTGCCGGGTGTTGCTCCAGATCTCCGCCGGTTCGTGCTCGACCCAGCCCGCCCGAGGGAAGATCTGCCGGTGCTCCATCTGGTCGACCGCCACGACCTGACCGGAGTGGTCGAAGATCATGCACCGGGTCGACGTCGTTCCCTGGTCGATTGCGGCGACGTAGGAGGCCATTTCGCTCTACCTTCCTGTGTGGACGTTCGGATCAGGTGACCGGCAGGATCTGCGCCAGAGCACCGGCCAGCACGCCGCCGATGACCGGGCCGACGATCGGGATCCACGCGTATCCCCAGTCGGCCGAGCCCTTGCCGCGGATCGGCAGCAGCGCGTAGGCGACGCGCGGACCGAGGTCGCGGGCCGGGTTGATGGCGTATCCGGTCGGACCGCCGAGCGAGCTGCCGATGCTGATCACCACGAACGCGACGGCCGCGTAGCCGAGCGCCGAGTTGCCGAACTCGGGGACACCGACGTGTTCGCCGGGGCGCGCCTGCGGGCTGAGGATGATCCACAGCACCAGCACGAAGGTGCCGATGATCTCGGTGACCAGGTTCCACGGCGCGTTGCGCACGGTGGGAGCGGTGGCGAAGACGCCCAGCGTGTTCGCGGGATCGTCGTGGGTGTCGAACTGCAGCTTGTAGGTGGCCCAGCACAGACCGGCGCCCAGCGCGCCGCCGACCAGCTGCGCGGCGATGTAGGTCGGCACCTGCGACCACGGCACCTGGCCGTCCATCGCGAGTCCCAGCGTCACGGCGGGGTTGAGGTGCGCCTTGGTGGGAGCGGCGATGCTGGCGCCCACGAAGACCGCGAAGCCCCAGCCGAAGTTGACCAGCAGCCAACCCCCGTTGTGGCCGAGGGTGTTGCGCAGGGCCACGTTCGCCACGACCCCGCAGCCCAGCAAGGTGAGCGCCGCCGTTCCCATTAATTCCCACAGGAAGATCTCGCCAAGGCTCATACTGCCCGGTCCCCTCTAGGTACCGCCGTCGACTCGGGCGGGTCCAGTGTCTGTCCGACGTGGAGCGAGTCGGGACGGTACTGCCGCATGGCAACACGTGTCCACGAGTGCCGCCACTCGTGGGCAACCGGTTGGTCCGTCCCGCCTAGCGCGTTGACCTGCGAGATCGGGGACGGTCGTAGAGCGGGCGCGGGTGGGGTCGCAGGCGATGCGGACGTCTGCCATGACCTCCCCCGTTGGAGCTCATACGCCTGGGCCCCGCGCCGCAGGCTGGGTCACATTAACCCTGTGAAAACCAACATTGCAAGACCGGTTCTATGATGTTTTTATCGGATTACGCGGTGACGACGGAGCGCCTCGGGCACGCCCCGAACACCACGCCGCCAATGGGGAGGATGGGAGCCTGCCGGTGGACGAACATGGTGTGAGGGGAAGGTCGAATGTCCGGGACTTCCGGTCGACGCCCGTCGAGCAAGCAGCAGGACCGACGGCGCAGGATCACCGAGCTGGTCATGGAGGAGGGCACCCTCCGCATCGACGACCTCGTCGCGACGGTGGGCGCCAGCGCCATGACCGTGTACCGGGACCTGGCCGACCTGGAGTCGCAAGGGCTGGTGCACCGCAACCGCGGCTACGTCTCGGCGGCCTCGTCGCTGCTGTACGAGGCGGCTTCGGAGTACCGGATGCAGCAGAACCAGGCGGAGAAGGAGGAGGTCGCCCGGGCCGCCGCCGATCTGGTCGAACCAGGTCAGGCGCTGGTGCTCGACGACTCCACCACGGGCGTCTACCTGGCCCGGCTGCTGCCGGAACGGGCGCCGCTGACGGTGGTCACCAACCACCGCGGCGTGTTCGGCGAACTCGCTGCGGCGCAGGGGATCCACCTGATCAGCATCGGCGGCGACTACCTGCCGTGGGCGGACGCGTTCGTCGGCGGCATGGCGCTGGACGCGTTGCGCAACCTGCGCGTCGACCTGGCGATCATGTCGGTCTCCGCGGTCACCGACGGGATCTGCTTCTACCCGCAGCAGGAGATGGTGCAGATCAAGAAGGCCATGCTGGCCTCGGCGCGGCGCCGGGTGCTCTACGTCGACCACACGAAGTTCCGCAGGCGCGCGCTGCACGCGGTGGCGCCGGCCGAGGACTTTGACGTCGTGATCGTCGATTCCCGGACCCCGGACGCGGACGTCGAGGTGCTCCGGGAACGGGGCGCCCGCGTGGAGCGGGCCGGTGCTGAGGGCAGTGACGCGGCGGGCACGGGTGGTGCCCGTCGGGCATGATGACCACCGCGGGGCGATAGGCGCCGAGTCCGGTTCCGCGTCGTGCGGTGGCATGTGATTCGAGCGAGGAGGACCCCTGGTGTCCAGGCAGAAGACCGAAAGCGAAGTGGCCCGCACGACGGGCAGGCTGGGGCCCGCGGAACGGGCGGACAACTGGCGGCGCCTCGGTTCCGAGGAGTTCGACGTCGTGGTCATCGGCGGTGGGGTCACCGGCGCGGGCACCGCGCTCGACGCCGCCACCCGTGGCCTGCGGGTCGCCCTGGTGGAAGCCCGGGACCTGGCCTCCGGCACGTCCAGCCGGTCGAGCAAGCTGTTCCACGGCGGCCTGCGCTACCTCGAACAGCTGGAGTTCTCGTTGGTGCGCGAGGCACTGCGGGAACGCGAACTGATGCTGACCCGCCTCGCACCGCACCTGGTGAAGCCGGTCAGCTTCCTGTACCCGCTGACCCACCGGTTCTGGGAACGCCCGTACACCGCAGCCGGTCTGTTCCTCTACGACACGATGGGCGGGGCCCGCTCGGTCCCCGGGCAGAAGCACCTCTCGCGCGCGGGCGCGCTGCGGATGGTCCCGGCGCTCAAGCGAAACGCGCTGATCGGCGGCATCCGCTACTACGACGCCCAGGCCGACGACGCCCGGCACACCATGACCGTGGCCCGCACCGCCGCCCGCTACGGCGCGGTCGTGATGAACTCCAGCCAGGTCACCGGGTTCCTGCGGGAGGCCGACCGGATCGCCGGCGTGCGGGTGCGCGACGTCGAGACCGGTGAGGAGACCGAGGTCCGCGCCCAGGCCGTGATCAACGCGACCGGCGTGTGGACCGACGAGCTGCAGCGGCTCTCCGGCGGCCGCGGCCGCTTCCGGGTGCGCGCCAGCAAGGGCGTGCACATCGTCGTCCCGCGGGACCGCATCGTCGCCGAGAGCGGGATGATCCTGCGCACCGAGAAGTCGGTGCTGTTCGTCATCCCGTGGGGCAACCACTGGATCGTCGGGACCACCGACACCGACTGGAACCTCGACCTGGCGCACCCGGCCGCGACCAAGGCCGACATCGACTACATCCTCGAACACGTCAACACCGTGCTGGCCACCCCGCTCAAGCACGACGACATCGAGGGCGTCTACGCGGGTCTGCGCCCGCTGCTGGCGGGGGAGAGCGAGGAGACCTCCAAGCTGTCCCGCGAGCACGCGGTCGCCCGGGTCGCCCCGGGCCTGGTCGCCATCGCGGGCGGCAAGTACACGACGTACCGCGTGATGGCCGCCGACGCGGTGGACGCGATCTCCGGCGACGTGGCCGGCCGGATGGCGCCGTCCATCACCGACCGGGTGCCGCTGCTCGGCGCGGACGGCTACCACGCGCTGGTCAACCAGGCCGACCAGCTCGCCGCCGAGCACGGTCTGCACCCGTACCGCATCCGGCACCTGCTCGACCGGTACGGCTCGGAGATCCACGACGTGCTCGCCCTCGGCGACGAGCGGCCGGAACTGCTCAAGCCGATCCCGGCCGCGCCCAACTACCTGCAGGCCGAGGTCGCCTACGCGTGCAGCCACGAGGGCGCGCTCCACCTGGAGGACGTCCTCACCCGTCGCACCCGCATCTCCATCGAGTACGCGCACCGCGGCATCGACTGCGCGGAACCGGTGGCCCGGCTGATGGCCGAGGTGCTCGGCTGGGACGACGCCCGGGTGGCCCGCGAGATCGAGGTCTACACCCAGCGCGTCGACGCCGAACGCGACTCGCAGTTGCAGCCCGACGACCAGGCGGCCGACGCCAAGCGCTCCGCCGCCCCGGAGGCCCGCGAGAAGCTCACCGAACCGATCAGCTGACCGGCGAAAACCGCGGTGTCGCGCGTGCTTGCGCGCGGCACCGCGGGGTGGGCTGGGGAGTGTCCCGGAAATGCTTTGCGTGGCGGTGCCGGGAGCGGAACCTCAGCGGCCCGCCCGTCACCCGACCACCGCCCCCCACGGAGGCGCTGCGCGCCACAGCCACACCGGCTCCGGGAGCCCCGACTCATGTATGCCCAATACACAGCGTCGGGGCTGTCCTCGCGAGACGCCCGCCCGTCTCCCGACCACCACCCCCAAGGAGGCGCTGACGCGCCACTGTGACCACCGAAGAACCCGCGGCGGTGCGGGCTGCGAGACCGCTCACCGAAAGAGGAAGCGGCTGACGCCGCTTGTAAAACACGCGCTAGGTGAAGGGGGTCGGGCCCGGGAGGCCGTCGGTGACCTCGGCGAGGAGTTCCTCGACGTGGGCGGTGAGGCGGCGGGCGTCCGCCGGGGCGATCGTGCTCCACGGCTGGCCGGACGGCGACTCGCGGCGCAGCTGGGCGTAGCGGCCGTGCGGGGTGTCGAAGCAGCCGACCACGTGGCCCGCGCGGGTCCTGCGGCCCCAGCGGTCCCGCGCCGCCACGCCGAACTGGCCGCGCGAGCCCACGCCGTTGACCATGCGCGCCAGCGTCTCGGCGTCGTCGGCGCGGACGCCCCGGCGCACCAGCGCCGTCGGCAGCCGTTCGAGGTCGTCGCCCGCTTCCTCGGCCGCCGCGTCGAGGTCCGCGCTGGGCACCGACACCGACCCGCCCGATCCGGCGGGCAGCGCGGGCAGCACCGACACGGCCTCGCGGGCGAGGCCGGACGCGGCCGCGGGGCGGAAGGTGAGCTCGTCCTCGTCCTTGACCACCAGCACGGCGTCGTCGACCGGACCGGCCGCGGCCAGGACGCGGACGCTGCGGTCCAGCCAGAGCCGGGCGTCGACCTCGCGGTCCGGTCGGACCAGCAGCCGCAGCATCCCCTCCAGCTCCGGGTCCAGCCGGGTCGGACCGCCCAGATCGCGGTCCGCGAGGGACCGCCACACCGCGTCGACCAGTTCGGCGCGTTCCGCGCGGGTGCGTCCCGGTGACGGGACCTTGAGCACCAGCGGCATCCGCTCCAGGCCCAGGTGTTCGGTGAGCACGTCGAATTCGAGCGCCGACAGCCGCAGCCGCCGGTCCTGGTCGGCAGCGGTCATGCGCCGGGCTCGCCGCCGATCACCGGCCTCGCCAGCGTCTGCGGCTCGTCGAAGAACCCGCCGGAACCGCCGATCTCCTCGGTGACCTGCCGGTTCACCGACTCGGCGTCCCGGTCCCGGAGCGGCCGCCGGGACGACGCGGCCAGGCGTCCGCCGTCGCGGCGCGCCGCCGCCCCGCCGCGGCTCCCGCGCGAGTCGCCACGACTCCCGCGCGATTCGCCACGCGCCGCCGCGCCCTGCGCACCGCCGCCGCCCGGGGCGGCGACCGGCGGCACCGGTGCGGGGGCGGCGCCCCAGCTGATCGTCACGGGCCGCTGCGTCGCCGCGCCGCCGTGCCCGGTGACCGGGGCGTCCACGACGACCTGGGGTGGCGGGCTGAACGACGCCAGCGACGTCGTGTTGCTGCGCGTCGACGCCTCGTAGGTGCGCATGACGTCGAAAGCCCGCTGTTCGGCCGCGTTCTGCTCGGCCTCCTGGAGCTCGTAGTCGGTCTGCCCGCCGAACAGGTGGGTCAGCAGCGTCGCCGCCGTCCCCGGGTCCTCGGTGGTCACGCGCACCGGTGGCGGCATGTCGCTGCGCGCCTTGGCGATGAACTGGGCCTGCTGCTCGGCGCGCTCCCGCATCACGGCCGCGGCTTCCTGCGCCTGCGTCGCCCAGTCGCCGAGCGGGCGGAGCCCGTCGCGCGCGCTGTCGGCCGCGTCGCCCTGCCAGGCCGCCATCGCGCTCCGGACCGCCGCGGCCAGCCCGTTGTCGATCTCGCCGAGCGCCCGGGTCAGCTCGGACCAGCGGCGGACGCTCTCGGTCGATCCGTCCGGCCCCGGGCCCTCGTGGATCTGCGCGAACAGCTCGTGGTGGCTGTAACCCTGCCAGCGGTGCTCGCCCATGGTGCTCAGCAGTCCCCGCCGATGGTCGACGCGCTGTCGCCGTCGATCCGCTGGTACTGGCGGTTGGCGCGCTGCAGCGACTCGGCGGCGGCCTGCAACTGGTCGCGGTAGCCGCACAGCGCGGTCAGCGCGTCGTCGTGGCCGCCGAGCGAGCGCTGGTTGAACTCCTCGGCCGCTCCCGAGCTCACCGGGTCGCCCGCCCACGGGCGGATGCGGAGCTCGGTGATCGCGTGCTCGATCTGCAGCCCGACCGAGTCCAGCGACGTTTGCAGCGCGTCGACCAGCCGCGGGATCGCGGTCGGCTCGACCTGCACGGAACCTCCGGACGGTCCCGGCAGCGGTCCGGGCCCGTCGCCCGGCGAAGAACTGAGCGGCACTTGTTTCCCCTCCCACAGGTGGGAGCCCGCTGCGGAAGCGGGCTCCAGGCGCTTGAGCGCTCGACCGGGCGGCCGGTCACCTCGGCGAGCTCCGAAACGTCCGCCGATCACTGTAGTCACCAATCGTCACGCTGGGGAGTGCTCCAATCGCGGTGAGTACCGCGCCGGAGCGGTCCACCCGGTGTCGGTGCGTGTCCGGGATCACCGGTGCGGCTCGGACGTTCGTGGCGACGTGGTCGACGTCTTCGGACTGGACGTCTCCGCGGTCGCGGGGTTGCGCAGCGTCGCCACGGTGTCCTCGGCGACGTGCTGCGCCCCGGCGCACAGCAGGTCCACCGGTGGTGGCGGCTGGCCCCCGTCGTCCCGGTAGAGGATGTCCAGGTGCTGGCCGTCCGCCACGTCGACGGCGACGTTGCAGGACAGGTCCAGTCCCGGGGTCTTGATCACCAGGGCGGGGAAGCCGTCGACCACGACCGGAGTCGCCTCCACCTGCGCGGTGTCGTCGGTCCACACCCCCATGCCCTCGGTGGTGATCAGCGCCAGGCGGGCGCCCACCTTGGCGGTGGTGTTGCGGTAGCTGCACGTGGCGGCGTCGCCGAACCCGGCCTCGGAGTTCGGGATCGGATCGCGGTCGAATCCGAGCTGGTCGCGCTGGTCGGAGGTCAGCAGCTCGCAGGGGTCGAGGTGGTCGAGCGGGATCGCGTACGGGCGCGGCGGCAACGGCGGGGGAGCGCTGGTCGTCGGCGGCAGTGGCGGCGGCGCCGGAGCTGCCGTGTCGGCCTTCCGCTGCGACTGCCACAGGCCACAGCCGGTGAGGACGAGCGTCGCGGCGGCCAGCACCGCACCCAGCCTCCGCCCACCGGTGATCCGCGAACTGTGCATGGCCTTCACCGTAACCGGGTGATCTCCCGGCCCGGGGCGGCGACTCACCGGCGCGAGGAGAACCAGAACACCGCCAGCAGCGGTACCAGCAGCGGCAGCGCGAACTGCTTGGCGATCACGACGAGCAGCACCACCATCGCGGCCGCGCACACCAGCAGCACGACGCGGCCGCCGATGCGCTGGGCGTCGGCGGAGGGGCGCGGGGTGCGGGCCGGGGTGGGCACCGCCGGGTCCTCGGGGTGCGGCGCGGGCAGGTCCTCGAACAGCGCGTCGACTTCGGAGGCGAAGCGGGCGGCGGCGGCCAGCCGGCAGCGCTCGTCGTACTCGTGGACCTCCAGCCGCCCGGCCGTGAAGTGCTCCCCGAGCAGCGTCATCGCGCGTTCCCGCTCCGGATCCCCGATCCGGAGGTCCTTGCCGCGACGGCCCTTGTCCACACCGCCATCGTACGTTCGCCGCGGCCTCGGCGGATGCGCTCATTCCCGGAGTTCGCAGAGGGGTGCGCCCTGCGCGACGGGGTCGCCGGGTTGGGCGGTGAGACCGGTGACGGTGCCGTCCTTGTGCGCGGTGACGGGGTTCTCCATCTTCATCGCTTCCAGGACGGCGATGAGGTCTCCGGTCGCGACCCGTTGGCCGTCGGTGACGGCGATCTTGACGATGGTGCCCTGCATCGGCGCGGTGACCGCGTCGCCCGAGGTGGTCGGGGTCCGGCCGCTCGTTCGCCTGCGGGGTTCGGCGCGTCCCGGGTTGTTCCCGGTGGCGGCGGTGAACCGGGCGGGGAGGGAGACTTCCAGTCGCCGGCCGCCGACTTCGACGGTGATGGTCTGCCGGTCCGGGGCCGGTGCGGGTTCGGTTCCGCCGGTGTGGGGTTCGATGGTGTTGTCGAACTCGGTCTCGATCCACCGGGTGTGCACGGTGAACCCGTCCTCACCGGTGAACGCCGGATCCCGCACGACCGCCCGGTGGAACGGCACCACGGTGGGCAGGCCCTCCACCACCAGCTCGTCCAGCGCCCGCCGGGACCGCTCCAGCGCCTGCCGCCGATCCGCCCCGGTGACGATCAGCTTGGCCAGCATCGAGTCGAACTGGCCCCCGATGACGCTGCCGGTCTCCACGCCCGAGTCGACCCGCACCCCGGGCCCGGCCGGGGCCTGCCACCGGGTCACCGTGCCCGGTGCGGGCAGAAAACCCCGCCCGGCGTCCTCGCCGTTGATCCGGAACTCGATCGCGTGCCCCCGCGGCCGCGGGTCCTCGCTGATCGCCAGCCGTTCCCCGGCGGCGATGCGGAACTGCTCGCGCACCAGGTCGATCCCCGCGGTCTCCTCCGACACCGGGTGCTCGACCTGCAACCGCGTGTTGACCTCCAGGAACGAGATCGTGCCGTCCTGGCCCACCAGGAACTCCACCGTCCCCGCCCCGTGATACCCGGCCTGCGCGCAAATCGCCCGCGCCGCCTCGTGAATCGTGCGCCGCTGCTCCTCGCCCAGAAACGGCGCCGGGGCCTCCTCCACGAGCTTCTGGTGCCGCCGCTGCAACGAACAATCCCGGGTGCCCACCACCACGACCGCGCCGTGCCGATCGGCCACCACCTGCGCCTCCACGTGCCGCGGCCGATCCAGGTACCGCTCCACGAAGCACTCGCCCCGACCGAAGGCGCCCTCGGCCTCCCGCACCGCCGAGGAGAACAACTCCGGGATCTCCTCCACCGTGCGGGCCACCTTCAACCCCCGGCCACCCCCACCGAACGCCGCCTTGATCGCCACCGGCAACCCGTGCCGCTCGGCGAAGGCCACCACCTCGTCCGCACCCGACACGGGGTCCTGCGTGCCCGGCACCAACGGCGCCCCCGCCCGCATCGCGATGTGCCGAGCCGTGACCTTGTCCCCCAGATCCCGGATCGCCTGCGGCGACGGACCCACCCACACCAGGCCCGCATCGATCACCGCCTGCGCGAACTCCGCGTTCTCCGACAAGAACCCGTACCCCGGATGCACCGCATCCGCCCCCGACCGCCGCGCCGCGTCCACGACCTTGCCGATGTCCAGGTACGACTCACCCGCCGTGACCCCGCCCAGCGCGAACGCCTCGTCCGCCAGCCGCACGAACGGCGCATCCGCGTCGGGCTCGGCGTAGACGGCGACGCTGGAAACGCCCTCGTCCCGGCACGCCCGGACCACCCGCACCGCGATCTCCCCGCGGTTGGCGACCAGGACCTTGCGCAGCGGCGTCGGCTCGGGCACGCGGCACCTCCCGGGTGGCGGTTCTCCGGTCGAGTATCCCTCCGCCGAACGCGGCGCGGCCCACCCCGCACCGGGGTGGGCCGCTGGGTCCGCGCAGGTCAGGCGTTGGCGAGTTCGCGTTCTTCGGCGAGCAGCGGCGGGGCGCTGCGCTCGGCGAGCACCTCGTCGTCGAGGATGCCCTCGCTGCGGGCGACCACCACCGGGACGACGATCTGGCCCGCCACGTTGGTGGCGGTGCGCATCATGTCCATGATCGGGTCCACGGCGTAGGCGATGGCGATGCCGGTGGCCACGGCCGCGGGCGGGAAGCCCAGGGCACCGACGGTCAGCGTCAGCATGGTGAACCAGCCGGTGACCCCGGCGGTGGCGATCGAACCGAACACCGCGACCGCGACGATCGTCAGGTACTGGGCGGGCCCGAGGTGGATGTTGAACAGGTTGGCGATGAAGATCGACCCGATCGCCGGGTAGATCGCCGCGCAACCGTCCATCTTGGTGGTGCTCGCCAACGGCACGGCGAAGCTGGCGTACGAGGGCTGGACCCCCAGGTTCTCGGCGGTCTGCCGGCTCATCGGCAGGCTGGCGCTGGAGGAGCGGGAGACGAACGCGAACTGCAGCACCGTCCACGCCTTCGCGAAGAACCGCACCGGGCTCACCTTCGCCGCGAACCGCAGCAGCAGCGGGTACACCGCGAACAGCACCAGCGCGCACGCCAGGTACGTGCCGCCGATCAGCTTCAGCAGCGGCACGAAGAACTCGTTGCCGTAGGTGGCGACCGCGTTGCCGACCAGGCCGAGCGTGCCGATCGGGGCCAGCCGGATGATCCAGCCGAGCACCCGCTGGATGACCTCGAACACCGACCGGTTGAACTCGACGAACGGCGCCGCCTTGTCCCCGAGGCTGTAGCTGGCCGCACCGATCAGCAGCGCGACGAACACCACCTGGAGCGTCTCGCCGTCGGCGAACGAGCTCACCAGGTTCTCCGGCACGAGGCCCTTGAGCAGGTCGAGCCAGGAGCCGTGGGTCTTCTTGCCGATCGCGGCGAGCTTGTCCGGGTCCGGTTCGATGACCAGTCCGTGCCCGGGCTGCAGCAGGCTGCCGACGGCCAGGCCGATGACCACGGCGATCAGCGAGGTGATCGCGAACCACAGCGCGGTCTTGCCGCCGAGCCGGGCGGCCGCGCGGCCGCCGCCGACCGAGCGGAGGCTGTTGATGCCGACCACGATCGCCGTGAAGATCAACGGCAGCACGGTGAACGTGAGCAGCTTGGTGAACGTCGAGCCGACGGTGTCGAGCGCGGTGATCAGCCACTGCGCGTCGGTGGCCTTGGCGAGCCAGCCGAGCAGGGCGCCGAGCACCAGCGAGGCGACGACGGCGACGGCGAACAGCTTGGGGTTGAAGCGCGGCGCTCGCCGACGTTGTTCGGACGTGGACACAGGGATCTCCCGAAGTCGCGGACTGGCCGGTGCGGGGCTGCACCGGCGGCGGAGTTCCGGACTACGGACAGACGGCGCTGGCCTGCCGCCGCAGATCGACGTGCAGGCGCGAGGTCAGGTAGCAGCGCCGTGGAGTTCCCATCGCGGACAGTTGTAACCGCGAGGCACGAGCAACCCATCCAGGGGTAACCGAATTGTGTTTGTGTTCACGCGAGAGGAGGAATGCCTGATTTCAGCCCGCATTCGGCGTGCGCCACAGCGTGACGATGCCGACGCCGACGTCGGCGAGCAGCTTGCGGGTCAGCGGCAGGCTGATGCCGAGCACGCTGGACGGGTCGCCGTCGACGCCCTCCACGAACCAGCCGCCGAAACCCTCCAGCGTGAAACCGCCCGCGACGTGCAGCGGCTCGCCGGTGGCGACGTAGGCGTCGATCTCGGTGTCGGTCGGCTCGCCGAAGCGGACCGTGGTGCCCAGGTGCGCGCTGGTGCGGTCGACGACCTCGCCGTCGCGCAGCCGGACCACCGCGTGGCCGGTCAGCAGTTCACCGGTGCCGCCCGCGTTCTGCCGCCAGCGCTTCGCGGCGGCCTCGGCGGTGCCGGGCTTGCCGACGATCTCGCCGGTGCCGGTCAGCAGCATCGAGTCGCACCCCACGATCACCGCGTCCGGTTCGACGGCCGCGACGTCGCCGACGACGGCGTCCGCCTTGGCCTCGGCCAGCGCGGTCACCACCTCCGCCGGGGCCGGGTCGACCAGCGCGGCGGTCACGGCGTCCTCGTCGACGCCCGAGACCCGCACCAGCGGATCGATCCCGGCGGAACGCAGCACCGACAGCCGGGCGGGGGAAGCGGAAGCGAGCACGAAACGCACGCCCGCGATGGTAGAGCCGCCCGCGACCGCGCGGTCCCGGGAGTTCTCCCGCGAAACCGGCACCCGCCCTCCGCCCCAGGTCGAGGCGCTGCGCCGGGCTCCTAGGCTGGGGTGGTGACGACTCCTGTGCTGTTGGACGCCGAGCGGTTGCGGGCTCGGGTCGTGCCGAACGGGCCCTACGCGGCGTTGGACGTGGTGACCGCGACGGGCTCCACCAATTCGGACCTGGTGTCCGCCGCCGGGCGGGGCGCGGTGGACCGCACCGTGCTGATCGCCGAGGAGCAGTTCGCCGGCCGCGGGCGGCTGCAACGGCAGTGGTCGTCACCGCGCGGGGCCGGGCTGCACATGAGCATCCTGCTGCGGCCGAACGTCCCGCCCGCGCAGATCGCCTGGCTGCCGCTGATCGCCGGAGTGGCGCTCGCCGAGACCGTGACCCGGACCACCGGCATCACCGCCGCCCTGAAGTGGCCGAACGACCTGCTGCTCGGCGAGCCCGACGAGTGGCGCAAGGGCGCCGGGATCCTCGCCGAGGCGATCACCGACCCGAGCGGGACCGCGATCGTCCTCGGCATGGGCGTCAACGTGCACCAGCGGCGCGAGGACCTGCCCGCCCGCCCGGACGGGCTGCCCGCGACGTCGCTGGCCGCCGAGGGCGCCGAGGTGGACCGCGAGGAGTTCACCGCCGCGCTGCTGCTGGCGTTCGCCGAGCTCGACGAGCTGTGGCGGCGCGACGGCGGTGACGTCGTCGGGTCCGGCCTGCTCGACCGCTACCGGCGGCTGTGCGGCACCCTCGGCCGGCAGGTCCGCGTCGAACTCGGCGCGGACGAGCAGCTGCTCGGCACCGCGGTCGACGTCGACGAGCAGGGCCGGCTGGTGGTCCGCGGCGCGGACGGCACCACGACGTCGGTGTCCGCGGGTGACGTGGTGCACCTGCGCCCGGCCGGACCACCGGTACCGTGATCGGCGACGCTGCGACGGGCTGAGGAGGAATGTCCGGTGGCCTACCCGGAAGGGCTGCTCGGCGAGGACGAGCACGTGATCGTCCACAAGCATCCGCACTGGAAGATGCTGGTGCTACCGGTGCTGATCTTGTTCGTCGTGGTCGGTGGGGGTTCCTACCTCGCGGCACTGGCCGCGGCCACCGGCTGGCGGATGATCGCCTGGGTCGGACTGGCCGTGGTCGGCGCGGTGCTGATCATCTGGTTCACGCTGGCCCCGCTGGTGCGCTGGCGGACCACGCACTTCGTGGTCACCACGCACCGGCTGATGGTCCGCGAGGGCGTGTTCACGCGGTCCGGCATCGACATCCCGATGTCCCGGATCAACTCGGTGCGCTTCCGGCACGGCCTGCTGGACCGCCTGGTCGGCTGCGGCACGCTGATCGTCGAATCGGCCTCCGACGAGCCGTTGGAGTTCGACGACATCCCGAACGTCGAGCAGGTGCACACCTTGCTCTACCGCGAGGTCAACGACGATCCTCGGGACGACTGGGATTGGGAGGAGCGCTGATGGGGCCGCGCGAACTCGGGCTGCCGATGCAGGTGGTGCCGCCGGAGCCGTTCCAGCTCCCGGCCGCCGTGACGATCTGGGAGGTCGGTCCGCGCGACGGGCTGCAGAACGAGCAGGAGATCGTGCCGCTCGACGTGAAGCTGGAGTTCCTGCACCGCCTCGCCGACGCCGGTCTCGCGGTGGTGGAGACGACCAGCTTCGTCCGCCCCGAATGGGTCCCGCAGCTGGCCGACGCCGCCGAACTCCTCGACGGGCTCCAGCGCACCCCCGGCGTGCGCTACCCGGTGCTCGTGCCCAACTCGCGCGGGCTGGACCGCGCGCTGCAGGCCGGGGTGAGCGACGTCGCGATCTTCGCCTCCGCGACCGAGACGTTCACCCGGCGCAACCTCAACCGGGGACTCGACGAGCAGTTCGTCATGTTCGACCCGGTGGTGCGGCGGGCCGTCGCCGAGGGGCTGCGGGTGCGCGGTTACGTGTCGATGTGCTTCGGCGACCCCTGGGAGGGGCCGGTGGCCGTCGACCAGGTCGTCTCGGTGGGCAGGCGGCTGCTGGAGATGGGCTGCGACCAGCTGTCGCTGGGCGACACGATCGGCGTGGCGACGCCGGGTCACGTCGAGGCGCTGCTGCGCGCGTTCGCCACCTCCGGGATCGGGGTGGACCGGCTGGCCGTGCACTTCCACGACACCTACGGCCAGGCCCTGGCGAACACCCACGCCGCCCTGCGCGCCGGTGTGTCCACTGTGGATTCGTCGGCGGGTGGCCTGGGCGGCTGCCCGTACGCGAAGTCGGCGACCGGCAACCTCGCCACCGAGGACCTGGTCTGGATGCTCGACGGGCTGGGCATCGAGCACGGCGTGGACCTGGGCGCACTCGTCGAGACCAGCCGCTGGATGGCCGAGCGGCTGGGACGTCCGAGCCCGTCCCGGGTGGTCCGGGCGCTCGCGGCGTCGTGACCGCGCCGCTGCTGCGGTCGGTCGGCGGACACCCGGTGCTGGTGTGGCGCTGCGGCGGACCCCGGCTGGCGATCTCCTCGGCGCCGCACGGCGGCGGCATCGGCCTGCGCTCGTGGGTGCTCAACGCCACCGTGCCCCGGGGCTACGACCACCCCGACCCGGCCGGGCACGTCGCCGAGATGGCCGCCGAGCTGGGCCTGCCCGGCGACGGTGTCGGGTTGCTGACCGCGGTCGACGTGCGCCACGAGGTCACCTCCGTCGACAGCGGCGTGCGGGTGAGCGTCACCACGGGCGTCGACGAGGCCATCTGGGCCGCCGCGCCCGAGGAGTGCGCCGCGTGGCGCCCGGGCACGATCAACGCGGTGTGCTGGTCACCGGTCCGGCTCAGCGAGGGCGCGCTGGTCAACGCGATCGCCACGGTGGCCGAGGCCAAGGCGCAGGCGCTGGTCGAGGCGGGGCTGGACGGGACGGGAACCGTCACCGACGCAGCGGTCGTGCTCTGCCCGCCCGACGGCGACGCCGAACCCTACGGCGGCCCGCGCTCCCGCATCGGCGCGGCCCTCGCGCGGGCCGTGCACGCCGCCGTGGCCGCCGGGCTCTGAGCGCCTGTCTTCGAACTCGCAGTGGACTTCGGGGCACTCCCCGGCGAGGGAGTGTTTCGGAAGTGCTTTGCGTGGCGGTGCCGGTGGCGGAACCTCAGCGGCCGTCTCGGCTCCGGGAGCCCCTCCTGATGTATGTCCAATACACGGCGTCGGGGCTGTCCTCGCGAGACGACCGCTGAGAACCCGCGGCGGTGCAAGTGGCGAGACCGCTCACCGAAACAGAAAGCGGCTGACGCCGCTTATAAAACACTCCCTAGTGGTCGCGGGTGCCGAAGAGGCCGACGAAGCTGAAGCGCAGCACCCTGTCCGCGCCGCGGTCGGCGGTGCCGGTGAGCTCCACCAGTCCCAGGCCCGGTTTGCTCCGCGAGCGGCGGCGTCCGGTGACCTCCAGCTGGAAGTGCAGCACGTCGCCCGGGAACACCGGGGCGCTCCAGCTCAGCTCGTTGCCGCCGGGCGAGCCCTGCGACGTCGAATCGGCCAGCACGTGGTCGACGTAGGCGCGCATCCACAGCGACGCGGTGTACCAGCCCGAGGCGCACAGCCCGCCGAGCACCGACTTCCGGCCCGCCTCCTCGTCGAGGTGGAACGGCTGCGGGTCGAAGCGGCGCGCGAACTCCAGCATCTCGGCGCGGTCGATCTCGACCTTGCCGAGGTCGAAGGTCCTGCCCGGTTCGAAGTCCTCGTACGCGATCGCGGCCATCGGCCCATCCTCGCACCGGCCGCGCGCACCCCGGCACCGGAGGGGGCGGCGGTCTGGAGAAAACCGGCCTCGGGGAACATCGGTACAGCGGTTATCGGTGAGAACGATCATGGTCAGCGCTCCGAGACGTGGGCTTCATCGCCGCTCTGCCACCCGACGACGAAGACGAGATCACCTCTGTCACCAATGCCGCTGCAGCCGCGCTCACGCGAGGCTGCTCGACGGGATCAGAGGGTGAGGACGAGCTTGCCCTGGAGGTGACCGCTGTCGAGCAGCCGATGCGCGTCGACGACGTGCTCGAAGGGGAACGTCTCCTGCACGTGGACCCGGAGCTTTCTCCGTTCGACGAGGTCGATGAGGCCGCGCAGGGCGACCGGGTCGGGGTCGACTGCGATACCGCTGAAGCGCATGCCCGCCGCCTCGTACTTGGCGATGAGCTCCGGGGCGTCCTCGGCGGTTGCCGTCACCAGGTGACCGCCAGGGCGGAGCACTCCGAGGGACCGCTCTGCGGTGTCGCCGCCGATCGTGTCGAGCACGACGTCGATGTCGCGGACCGCGTCGGTGAAGTCGACCGCCGTGTAGTCGATCACTTCATCGGGGCCGAACCCTTCGACGAACTCCCGCTTGCTCCCGCTGGCGGTCGTGATCACGTGCGCGCCAAGGGCTTTCGCGATCTGGATCGCGACGTGGCCGACCCCGCCGCCACCGCCGTGGACCAGGACGCGATCGCCCTCGGTGACGCCGGCGAGGTCGACGAGCCCCTGCCACGCCGTCAGCCCGACGATCGGAAGCGCGGAGGCTTCAACGTGGGAGAGCGAGGCCGGCTTGCGTGCCAGGTGCAGCGCCGGCGCTGATACAAATTCGGCGTACGCGTTCGCCGGTCGCGGGAACAGCGGCATCCCGAACACCTCGTCGCCGGGCCTGAACCGCCACGTCTGCGGTGACTCCTCGACCACGCCGCTGATGTCCCAGCCGAGGATGAACGGTGGCCGGCCGATCAGCGGGAACTCGCCGGCGCGCAGGCGCGCCTCCAGCGGGTTCAGCCCGATCGCCTTGACGCGGACGAGCACCTCGGTCGGGAGGGGCTGGGGCTCGGGCGCGTCCACGATGGTGAGCACCTCGGGACCGCCGAGCGTCTGCTGGGTGATGACTCGCATGACTCTCCTAGCTTGGGAAGGGGGAGAGATTCCAGGCTAGATTTCCGATAGGAACCAGCAGGTACCTTGAGGAACCAGCAGGTACCTTTGGCGCCATGAGCGGTTTCGGTCCCGGTGATTCCTTTCTCGCCGACTGTCCGGCGCGTCTGGCGGTCGAGCTGATCGCCGACAAGTGGACGGTGGTCGTGCTCGCCGGCCTCAGCAAGGGCCCGGTGCGTCATGGCGAGCTGCTCAAGCTGATCGGCGACATCTCCCGCAAGATGCTCACCCAGACGCTCCGACGACTTGAGGCGCACGGACTCGTCCGCCGCCACGCCTACGCCGAGGTGCCGCCCCGCGTCGAATACGAGCTCACCCCGCTCGGGGCGACGCTGATCGATCCGATCCACACGCTGACCGAGTGGGCGAGAGCAAACGGCGAGGCAGTGCTCGATGCACTCGACGCCGATCCCGAGCCGGTCGCCCAGGGCGCACCGGGCCGATAGGAGCGGCCGAGAGGGCACTCAGTGCCCTGACCGGGGCCCAGTAGCTGAGGCGGACAGCCGAAGTGCGCTCGTACCGCCACACGACGGCCTTGATGAGTCCTGTCCAGTCACGTCGTCGTCCTCGTCCAGGTCGCAGCAGGTCGTAGGCGCGGACCTGGTTGGTGACCAGGGAACCGGCGACCTTCAGCATGTCCGGCCACTGGATGATCACCTTGTTGAGGTCCACGCGGTTGCGCGCGAGGTCCTCCACCGCGCCGTACGTGCCCGTCTCGACGCGTTTCACCGAACCCCAGCGGTGAAGTGGAACACTGTGCTGGACGACTGTGATCGTGCTCACCGATAACCGCTGTACCGATGTTCCCCGAGACCGAAAACCCCGCGCGCGTGGAACCATCCCTGCCCCGGCGGCGTCGAAGTCGTGGCCACCCGGTCCGCGCCCGCCCCACCGACCAGTCCGCGAGCTACAGGAGAGCGGCCGTGCCCAGCGATCACCGAGCCGAGGTCGAAGAACTGCTGGCGGACTACCGCCGCAGCCGCGAACGCCTCGCGGCGACCCGGGAGGAACTGTCGGCCATCACCGAGACCGCCTCCGCCGAGGGCGTGCGGGTCACCGTCGGACCGCAGGGCGCGCTGCGGGACCTGGTGCTCGCCGACGACGCGTACCAGCGGCACCGCCCGGACCAGCTCGCCGCGCTCATCGTCCGGCTGACCTCGGACGCCGCGCGGTCCGCGGCCCGCCGGGCGGCGGACGTGCTCGCCGAGGTGCTCCCCGAGGACGCGGATCCGGCGCTGCTGCTGGGCGGACACACCGACAGCGAGTCGGAAGCGGTGCGCCGCAACGGTTCGCGCGGCGTGGACGACAATGTCAACGACAGCGCCGAGGAGGACTTCTCCGACGCGAGCTGGTTGCAGCAGGGCCCGGCGGAACGGACGTGACCATGAGCGGTTTCCACGCGGACATCGGTCGGCTGGCCGCGAAGGCGGGCGAGTTCGACGAGCACGCGGCGAAGGCCCAGCGGATCGCCGACGCGCTGCGCGCCGCCGTGGAATCCGCCGGTGACTGCTGGGGCCACGACGAGGTCGGCGAGGGCTTCGCCCGCGCGCACTGCCCGGCCGCGCGCCGGGCGATGGACGAACTCGGCGAGATTCCGGGGCGGCTGCGGGGAATCGGCGCGAAGTTCGCCGCGACGGCGCGGACCCACCAGCAGGCCGACGCCGAGGGAGCCGGCGAGATCGGCCGGAGCGCGGGACAGGGGTGAGGGGCATGGGCATCGAACTTCCCGCGGAACTCCGCGACGTGGCGGCGAAGGCCGGCGCCCGCTGGCCGGAGGCGGACGAGGACCGCATGCGGCAGTCGGCGGCGGCGTGGCGGGAGGCGGCGGCGTCGCTCGACTCGCTCGCCGGGGACGCCGACGGCACCGCGCAGGACGCGCTGCGCGCCGTGCAGGGCGAGGCCGCGCAGGCGGCGCGCCGGGAGTGGAACGGGCTCGTCGGCGAGGACGGCCCGCTGCCGTCGACGGCCCGGCAGTGCCGCGCCGCGGCCGACCGGCTGGAGCACGCCGCCGACCAGGTCGGCGCGACGAAGGTGCGGATCGTGCGGGAACTCGTGGCGCTGGCCAAGAACACCGACGCCGCCGAGCAGGCCGCCGCCGCGGGGCATCCGCAGGCGCTGGCGTCCGTGGACTCGGCGGTCCGGGGCACGGCGGCCAACGTCGCCCGGCTGCACCACTCGCTCGCCGCGGACGTGGGCGTCGACGGCGCCGCCGCGGGGCAGTCCGGGCGCCACGGCCTGCTCGGCGGCGCGACGGGGCTGGCGAGCGGCGCGCTGGGCGGCGCCACCGGCGTCGCGGGAGGGTCCACTGCGGATGTCCAGCGGGCCGGTGCGGACGCGGTCTCCGGCGGTCTCGACGCGGTGCGGGAGACCGGCGGTGACATCGCCCGCGCGGCACCGGAGCCGGCGTCCGCTCCCGCGAACCCGGACGCCCCCACCTGGCGGGCGGACACCGAACACACCGGTCCGGTCCGGATCGACGAACCCGCCGCTGGTCGGCAGGTCGCCGACGCGGGCACCGGACCGATCCCCGCCGTCCGCGCGGACGGCACCCCGGCCTCCCGGCCGGGCTGGGCCGCCCCCGGCGAGGATCCGGCGTCCACCACCGCGCCGCACTCCGTGCACGCGGCGTGGGCCGCACCACCCGCCGCACCGTCCGGCGCGGCACCCGCACCGCCGCCACCCGGCGCTGCGCCGCCCGCGCAGCCGGGCTTCGCGCCACCTCCGGCGGCGGGCGGGCACGTCGGGCCGCCGCCCGGTGGCCAGCCGTCCGCGCCGCCCCAGGGCAGCGCCGCGCGCCCGCCGACCGGCGCGCCGCCGGGCGCTTTCGGCGGCGCGACGCGGCGGGCGCCGCAGGGACCGCAGCACCCCGTCCGGCAACCGTCGCAGCAGGCGTTCCCGCTGTCCCAGCGGTCGATGCGGCGGTCGCCGCTGCGCCCGCTCGCGGAACCGACGACGCCGCCGGGCGGTTCGCCGCAGCCGCAGGGCGAGCGGCGGCCGTTGCGGCAGGGCGGCCGGGGTTCGGACGCGGTCGCGTTCGTGCTGCACCAGTTCCCGATCGGATACCTGCCGGTCGCGGCGTCCGAGGCGAGCCGCCAGCTGCCCGCGCGCGGGGACGAACCGGACTCCTGCCGGAACTTCCCGCCGCAGGACCACCCGCGGGCGGACCTCGTCGACGACACCGACGCCCTGGAGCGGGTGCGATCGGCGGCGGTGTACGCGCGCGGTCCGGAACCGGACGAGCCGCAGCCCCTGCCCGACGAGCTGACCGCGCACCACGACCCGCTGGGCGAGCTCAGCGAACTGGAGTGGGAGCGCACCTACGCCACCGGGGACGGCGAGGGCTACGTGTGGCCGCCCGCCGAGGAGTTCCCGGAAGGCGGCGTGGAGGCCGGAGAACCCGTGGTGCTCCAACCGGACACGGTGCTGGACTGCCTCGGCGACGGCAGTGGACGGCTCGCCTTCTCCGCCGCGACGCCGTTCTCGCGCCGGTCGCAACCGCCGGAGTACGCCGAGCGCGCGTACCGGCGGTACCGGGTGATGCGCCCGCTGCCGGTGTGGCAGGCGGCCACCGCGCCGTGGTTCGGCCAGCCGGGCGGCGGCGTCCGCTACCGGACCACGTACCCGTTGCTGGACCTGGTGTCCCTCGGGTACGTGGTGGAGCTGACCCGGACCAGGGAGAACGCGGAAGCCCGGACGTTGCGCATCCCGCGCGAGGACGTCGCCGAAGCCGAGCAGGAGGACGCGCAGTGAACACCGAATCCGTGGTCGGCTGGTTGGAAGCCATGGGCGTGCCGTCCGAGCTGGTGTCGGTCGGCGCGGAGGCCGACGACGCGTGGTGCCTGGTGCGCGGCGAGGTCGACGGTGCCCCGGTCTGGGAGGTGTTCTGGCGGGAGCAGGGCAACCGCTACGACTGGGCCCGCTTCACCAGCGAGCAGGTGGCGTGCTTCTACCTGTTCGGCCGCCTCACCTGGACCCAGGCGTTGCGCGGCGTGGTGGGACCGGTCGACGTCACGCACACCCCGCCGCGCGGCACGCCGGCCCAGAAGCCGTGATCCGGTTTCGGACCGAAGGGGCTTGCGCGGTGCTGGAATTCGGGGGTGACGCCGCGCAGAACGAGTTCCGCGGCAGGTTCTGAGTAGGGCTACGCATGACAGGGGCGGTGGTGCGTGGACAGACTCGGGCGCCATGCAACCGCAGTCCGGCGAAGCACTCCAGGCGGTCGCGGGTGAGCTGCACGCCATCGGCCAACGTCTGACCCACCTGGCGGTCCTGCTCCAGCAGGAGACCCCGAGCCCGCACCTCGCGGAGCCGGGGCAGGCGCCCGAACCTCCGCGACCGGTGGAGGCGGAGCCGCACCCGGCGCAGCCCGCACCGCAGCGGCGGAAGTTCGGCGCGCGCTGGGAGCCGAGCCGCGTGCTGGCGTGGGGCGGTGCCGGGGTCACGCTGCTCGGCGTGGTGTTCCTGCTGGTCCTGGCCGCGCAGCAGGGCTGGCTCGGTCCCGGGTTGCGGGTCGGCGGCGGGGCCGTGCTCGGGGTCGTGCTGATCGCGAGCGGGTGGTGGTTGCACGCCCGCACCCCGCGCTCCGCCGGATTCGCGCTGGCCGCAACGGGTTTCGCCGCGCTGTACCTGGACGCCGTGGCGGCCACCTCGCTGTACGGCTACCTGCCGGTGTCCGGCGGGCTCGGGGCCGGCCTGGTCGTCGCGGTCGCCGGTCTGCTGCTGGCGGACCGCTGGCGGGCCCAGCCGCTGGCGGTCGGCGTGGTGCTCGGATGTGCCCTGTGCGCACCGCTGATCACCGGCGCGCCGACGTCGCTGCTGGTGGGTTTCCTGGTCCTGCTCCAGGTCGCCGCCGCGCCGGTCCAGCTGCGCCGCGGCTGGCGGGTGCTCGCGGTGGCGGCGGCCGTGCCGACGGTGCTGGCCGCGCTGGCGGCCGACCTGTGGGCGATGGTGCTGCCCGGCACGGGCGTGGTGGCCGCAGTGGTCCTCGCCTCGGCGGTGGGAGTGGCGATCGCGCTGGTCACGGCGTTCCTGCTGCCGGAACGCGCGGGCACGGCGGCTGGGCTGGTGGTGTCGGCCCCGGCTCCCGCACTGCTGGCGGCTCCGCTGCTGGAGCGCTCGGCGGCCGGGGCGCTCGCCGCCGGGGTGGCGGTCGTGCTCGCCGCGATCTGGGCGGTCGGCTGGTTCGTCCGGCCGGTCCGCGACCTGCTGGCGAAGCGGTTCACCGCCGCGTCCGGCGCCGTCGCCGCGGTCGCCGCCCTGCAAGCCACGATGACCGCCGTCGACGCCTCGGCGTGGGCGGCGGCGCTGCTCGTCGAAGCGCTGCTGCTGACGGTCGGCGCCCACCTGCTCCGCACTCCAGGACCGCTGCTCGGTGCGGTGTGCTACGCCGTGCTCGGCACGAGCGCGGCGCTGCGCACCGACACCCCTGTCTCAGCTCTCCTGACACACGTGTCCGGCCAGCGAATGCCCGGAGTCCTGGTCGGTGCGCTGATCGCCCTGGTCGCGATCGGCATCCCGGTCACCGCCGTGCGGGTCGGCAAGTTGCGGGAGCTGCCGGGCTCGGCGCCGCTGTGGTCGCTGTCCGGCCTGGTCGTGCTCTACGGCACCGCCAGCGCCACGATGGCGGCGTGCCTGCTGGTCCGCGACGACCGCACCGGTTTCCTCACCGGGCACATCCTCATCACCCTGTGCTGGGTGGTGGCCGCGATCGTCCTGCTGCTGCGCGGAGTCCGCGTCGCCCACCTGCGGATCGCGGGCATGGTCCTGCTCCCGGTCGCGCTGGCCAAGCTGCTGCTGTTCGACCTGGCGACCCTAGACGGCCTCGCCCGCGTCGTCGCCTTCCTCTGCGCGGGCCTGATCCTGCTGGCCGCCGGAGCCCGCTACACCCGAGCCCTCAGCCGCGAAAACGCCCGCTCCTGACCGCGTCCAGGAAGCTCCGCCACATCGCGGACGAGACGTGCAGCATGCCGCCGTCGGGGTCTTTGGAGTCCCGGACGGCGGTCGCGGCGGGCGACATGGCCACTTCGACGCAGTTGTGCACCGAGCCGCTGCGACTGCTCTTGCGCCATGTCCGCTCAGTCATCGTGGAGCCTTCCCAACGCGTCCTTGATCAAGCACGTTGAGTCTTGCTTGTCCAATGCGCAGTTGTCCAGATCTGTGCAGGCTTTCACAAACGGCTCGACATCGGCTGGTTCCGTGAGTGCCACGGCGAAGTATCGCGCCTCGGCGAAGACGTGCACGCTTCCGTCCGGTAGTTCGTAGAGGGAGAACGAACCGTCGAGTGCCGGGTGCGGACCGGCACCGAGCGGGATCACGCGCAGTGAGACGTTGTCGCGGCGCTGAACGACGAGCAGAGTTTCCAGCTGGTCCCGCAGCATGCGTGGCTCTCCCAACGTGCGGTGCAACACTGCTTCGTCGACGAAGAACGAGACAGCAGGGCCGTCAGGGCGTGACAGCACAGCCTGCCTACCCAATCGCGCCCCGACTCTGCTTTCCACGTCATGGCCCGGAACATCGGACATCGACATGAGCAATCGAGCGTATTCTGCGGTCTGCACCAGCCCAGGAACCACCGCGTTCTCCACACCAACGATCGAGAACGCTTCCTGCTCCAAGATCATCATGGTCGCTTGTTGGTCGGAAACCCGCGAAGCCAGTTCGAGCCAGGCGCTCTTGCTGCTCTTGCCTGCTCTCTCGACCAACAGGACCTTGTGTTCGCCAGTCACGCCGTAAAGCGCGCACAACGCAGCCACTTCGTCTCGTCCGGGGAGCCGCTGGCCTAGTTCCGTCCGGTTGACCGAGGACGGCGAGATGCCCAGCGCGTTGGCCACCGATCGTGTGGTCATTCCTGCCTTTTCTCGGAGTTTCCGCAGTTGCACTCCGAGTCCGATCTGGGACACGCGGCCGTTCTCGCTCATGGGCTGACCTTCCGTTTCATGCGTCACCGTGTCTCATCGGCGAGACGCCGTCGAAAGCAGGTTTCCCCTGACCAGCAATGTTTCAGATTCGATGGGACAAGATTAGCGAACTAATCTTCCGCGCAGAACTCACTGACCTGCAATTACTACGAAGGTAGGACGATCATGCTCGCGAATCCGTACCGGGATGGGACGCAGGAGGTCTACTGGATCGTCGGGGTCGGGTTGACCCGGCGCCACGCCACCGCGGTGCGTCCCGGTGCGCAGCCCGCCGGGGAGTGGATTCCGGCTGTCTGCGGGGTGTGCGTGCGGGTTCCGTTCGCGACGCCGCACGGTCGGCTGCCCCGGTCCGTCCTGGTGACCGAGCGGTGCCGGGAGTGCGGCGACATCGTCGCCGATCGCGGTTTCCGCGCTCGCGACTGGGATTTCTGAGTTCCTTCGACCCGGATCGGCGCGTCGCGTGCCCCCGACCCCCGCGCGCCGGTCCGTCGGCGACCGGTTCCCGCCGGAATCCTCCTCCGGTCGCCGAACCGGGGTGCGCGGGCCCGCGCGTGCGCCCGCGCACCCCGGTACAGCCCAGCCGGTGTCCGCTGCCCGGCGCTCGCCGCGAGCGGTCAGGCTTTCAGCAGTTCCAGGGCCTCGGCGTGCAGGTGCCCGTTGGACGACAGGGCGTTGCCGCCGTCGAAGCGCGGGGCACCGGACAGGTCGGTGAACGTGCCGCCCGCCTCCTCGACCAGGATCTGCACCGCCGCCACGTCCCACGGGTTGACGACCGGTTCCGCCGCCAGGTCGATGACGCCCTCGGCGACCAGGCAGTGGTGCCAGAAGTCACCGAACGCGCGGTTCTCCCAGCAGGCGTCGACGAGCCGCAGGTACGCGTCCCGCGAGTGGTGTTCGGACCAGGTGCCCAGGTGCGTGGTCGACACGTAGGCGTCGGCCACGTCGCGGACCCCGGACACCGAGATCCGCTCCGGCCCCCGGTCGGCCGTGCCGCACCACGCGCCGCCACCGGCCGAGGCCCACCAGCGCTTGCCGAGCGCCGGGGCGCTGATCGCCCCGACCACCGGACGTCCGCCGTCGACCAGCGCGATCAGGGTCGCCCAGGCGGGGACGCCGCGCAGGAAGTTCTTCGTGCCGTCGATCGGGTCGAGCACCCAGGTGCGGCCCTCGCCGATGCTGCCGCCGCGCTCCTCACCGGCGACGACGTCGTCCGGGCGGCGGTCGGAGAGCACCCGGCGCACCGCGTCCTCGACCTCGATGTCGGCGTCGGTCACCGGGGTGCGGTCGGGTTTGCGGTCCACGCTCAGGTCGAGGGCGCGGAAGCGGGCCGTGGTGATCCGGTCCGCCACGTCGGCCAGGTGCAGGGCGAGTTCCAGGTCGCTCACGCCCGCAAACCCTAGTCGCCACGCCGTGCACCCGGCGATTCGCCCACGACCACGGACGTGATCGTCGGGGCCCTCTAGGCTGGAGACGTGAGCGTGGTGCTGCTGGCAGAAGACGACCCGGCCATCGCGGTGCCGTTGTCCCGAGCACTGCAGCGGGAGGGCTATTCGGTGCAGGTCATCGAAGACGGCCCGGCGACGCTGCGGGCGGCGGCCGCGGGCGGTGTTGATCTCCTGGTGCTTGATCTCGGACTGCCGGACATGGACGGTCTGGAAGTGTGCCGTCGGTTGCGCGCGCAGGGGCGCGGGTTGCCGGTGCTGATGCTCACCGCCCGCACCGACGAGGTCGACTTCGTCGTCGGCCTCGACGCCGGGGCCGACGACTACGTGGCCAAGCCGTTCCGGCTCGCCGAACTCATGGCCCGCATCCGCGCGCTGCTGCGCCGGGGTGCTCCCGAGACGCTGGAGGCGTCCGGGGTGCGCCTGGACCTCACCGCGCGGCGCGTGCTGGTGGACGAGCACGAGGTGCAACTGGCGAACAAGGAATTCGAGCTGCTGCGGGTGCTCATGCAGCACGCCGGTCAGGTCGTGACCCGGGAGGAGATCCTCGAAGAGGTCTGGCCCGAGTCGGACCGCAAGGGGAGCAAGACGCTGGACATGCACATCTCCTGGCTGCGGCGCAAGCTCGGCGACAGCAACGGCCGTCTCGACGAGACCCGCATCGCGACGGTGCGCGGTGTCGGGTTCCGCTTCAACGCGGACTGAGCGATGCGCCGCCGGATCCTGCAGGCGACGTTGCTGGCGGTCGCGGTCACCGCGGTCGTGCTGGGACTGCCGCTGGGGTTCAGCGCGCTCAAACTCGTCCAGGACCTGACGCTGGCCGACCTGTCCACCCGGGCGCAGCAGATCGCGACGCTGCTCGACGAGCAGATCGCCACGCACCGGTCGGTCGACCTCAACGCCGCCCGGCTGGCCGTGCCCGCCGGGGCGCGGCTCATCGTGCGCACCCAGTCGCACGACTACACCTACGGGCCCGATCCGGGGGAGAAACCGCTGGTCGAGAGCGTGCCGATGGTGCAGAGCGGGACGGTGACGATCGCCGCTCCCAGCGATCCGGTGCGGGCCCAGCAGTTCCAGGTGGCCGGGCTGGTGCTGATGTTGGTCGTGCTGTCGGCCGGGACGGGCACGATCGTGGCGATCGTGACCGCGCGTCGGCTCGCCGACCCGCTCAAGCACGTGGCCGCGCGGGCGGCGCGGCTCGGCGCGGGCGATTTCCGGCCCGATCCGCAGCGCCACGAGGTCCCCGAGCTCGACCGGGTCGCCGACGCGCTCGACGCGTCCGGGGCCGCGCTGTCGCACCTCGTGCAGCGGGAGCGCGAACTCGTCGGTGACGTGTCGCACCAGCTGCGCAGTCGGCTCACCGCGCTGCACCTGCGCCTGGAAGCGCTGGCCGCGGCCGACGACCCCGAGGTGTCCGAGGAGGCCACCGCCGCGCTCGAACAGGCCGAACGGCTCTCCGGGGTGCTCGACGACCTGCTCGCCGCCGCCACCGAGGCGCGGGCCCGCGACGCCGAACCGCTCGACGTGTCGGCCCTGCTGACCGACGTCGCGGGGGAGTGGCGCGACCCGCTGCGGGCCGAGGGGCGGGCGCTGCGGCTCAAGGTCACCGAGGGCCTGCTCGCGCGGGCCACCCCGGCGCGGCTGCGGGAGGCGATCGGGGTGCTGCTGGACAACGCCCTGCGGCACGGCAAGGGCGCGGTGACGCTGGCCGCGCGGCAGGGCAGCGCCACCGTCGTCATCGAGGTCAGCGACGCCGGGCCCGGCGTCCCGGACCAGCTGGTCCCCTACGTGTTCGAGCGCGGTTTCTCCGGCCGCGGCTCGACCGGCGTCGGCCTGGCCCTGGCCCGCGCCCTGGTCGAAGCCGACGGCGGCCGGCTGGAGCTGAGCAAGGCGCGCCCGGCGATGTTCGAGGTCTTCCTCCCGATGGCCCGCGCCGACGACGTCCTCGGCGTGCCCTGGCGGATCGAGTCCACGCCCCGTTGATGAGAGCCTGTCTTTGAACCTGCTCCCGGAAGGGGTGTGGCAAGCGGCGCCAGCCGCTTTCTCTTTCGGTGAGTACGCAAGCAACCTGCACCGCCACCGGCACCGCCACCCAGAAAGAGTTCGAGGACAGGCTCTCAGCGGGTGAGGGCGTGGTCGCGGGTGGGGGTGTGCTGCGAGGTGTCGGGTTCGGGGAAGACCCATTTCCGGAACGCCCACCAGCGGAAGGCCATGCCGACGAGCAGGCCGATGATCTGCCCCGAGGTGAAGTCGGCGATCTCCTCCACGAAGCGGCTGGTGTACGGGGTGTGCAGGAGGAACACGTAGCGGGAGATCCACAGCGGGGCCGAGTAGAACGCCACGCCGATCGCGCTGATCACGAAGTACAGCGTCGCCTCGTGGTGCCGTTGCCGACCGCCGCGGGTGCGGAACGACCACTCCCGGTTGAGCACGTACGAGACCGCCGTCGCCGCCAGCACCGCGATGACCTTCGCGGTCACCGGCTTCGGAGCGAGCACCGTCAGCTTCAACCCGTAGAAGACCCCGGTGTCGATCAGGAAGGTGATCGCGCCCACGACGCCGAACTTGAGCAGCTCCCGGTGGCGGATCGCCAGTTTCCGGTACGGCTGCGGTACGCGAGCGAGTACCGAATCGACAACGGACACGCCCACGAGTCTACGTAGTTGCTCCAAAGGGATGACCTGTGCGCCGGTTCAGCCACCCTCCCGGACGGCCCGGTTCACCCCGACGTCGTGGTGGACGGACGTGCCGGCGGAGCAGAGGTCGACGTCGAGGACCCCGTTGACGGCGCGGGCGTCGACGAGCCGGTCGACGACTCCGACGGGCTCGGCGAGCCCGTCGACGACGGCGGGGCGGTCGACGACGGCGGGGCGGTGGTCGACGACGGCGGGGTGCTCGTGGTCGGCGGGGTCGACGTCGTCGGGGGCACCGTCGGCCGCGTGGTCCACGGGGGAGTCGGCCGCGTGGTCCACGGCGGTGTGGTCGACGGGTCCGAGGTCTCCGGTGGTTCGGTGGGCAACCAGCAGGAGTGCGGCGGGCGCCCCGGGTGCAGCGCCCACGCCGGCCACCACCACGGCGGGCAGTGCGGCGAGGTCCACGTGGTCGTCGTGGTGGTCGGCGGCGCCGGTTCCGGCGGCCACGGCGGCAGGGTCGGGAACCACAGCAGCAACGACACCGCGTCGCTGTCGGCGGCGGTGCCCAGCTGCGCGCTCACCGGCACGGTGATCTCCCGGACGAGCTGCCCGGACAGCGCATCGCGGCGGACCGGCCAGGGCAGCTCCGGCGTGCCGGTCAGCCACAGGTCGCCGCGGTAGGAGGCGCCCGGACCGAGGTCGGCCGCGCAGCGGACGCGGCCCGGCTCCTGGACGCAGCCGAACGGCAACCCGACCGCCGACACGCCGTCCGGCAGCTGCGCGACCGCTTCGGCGCGGCCCCTGCTGGTGCCGGTGTTGCGGACGTCGATCTCGACCCGGCTGTTCAGCCACGGCGCGAGGTCCCAGCCGGTGGCGGTGACCTCGACGCCGTCCACCGGGGCCGGCGGCCGGACCACGACCGGGACCGTGGGCAGCGTCAACCGGATCGACGCGCCCGCGGTGATGTCGGCGGTGATCGTGCCGCCCTGCGAGTCGGGAGCGGCCTGCACGCGGAAGCCGAACGCGGTCGACTCGCCCGGGGCGAGTCCGCGTCCGGTGGTGCACCGGATCTGCCCGGTGCCGCCCTCGCACTGCATGCCCAGCGGGGGAGCCGCCTCGACGCGGGACGTGGCCGACAGGCTCTGCGGCGTCGTGGCCGCCGGACCGGGGGTGGTGGCGCCGGGGATCTCCGCCGACACGCCCGGCGGCAACGTCAACGTCGCGGTCACCGGTGCGGACTCCCCGGAACCGTGGTTGGAGACCGTGATCGGCACGTCCACCGGGTCACCCCCGGCGGTCAACCGGACCGGCTGACCCGGACCGGCGGCGTCCAGGACGGCGGTCGGCGGGGGCGGCGGCGGAGGTGGCGCCGGTCGCGGCGCGGGCGGGCGCGCGATCGGCGGTTTCGGCACCTGCGGTCGGGGTGTGGGCGGTTTCACCGCCGGGGCCTGCGGCACCGGAGCCGGGGCCGGCGCGGGCGGGGGCGCCGCCATCGGGCGGGCCCGCTCGACACCGGCCGTGAGACCGAGCGCGACCGCCGCGACCAGCGCCGCCGCGGAAGCCGCCGCGAACACCGTCTGCCGCGGTGCGGCGCTGGCCGCACCGGCGGCGCTGCCCGCCCCGCCCGCGGCCGCCGCGGCTCCGGCGGCGGTCGCGCCACCGCCGTGGGCGAGGTAGCCGGTGGCGGCGGCGCCGAGCACCAGCGGGGCGACGACGACGCGCAGCCCGCCGTTGACGTCGGCGAGTTCGGCCGCCAGGCCCCGGCACCGGTCGCAGCCGTCCAGGTGGGCCTCCACCTGCGCGGTCTCCCGCTTGGACAGCCCGCCGCGGGTCCACGCGCCCAGCCGGTCCGCGGTGGCGCGGCACGACTCCACCCCAGGACCGGCTTCGGCGAGCTGCCCGACGTGCACCTGGAGGTACGCCTGCCGCAGGCCCTCGCGGGCGCGGTACGCCAGCGCCGACACGCCGTTGGGCGTCAGGCCGAGCACCGGCGCGACCTCGGCGGGCGACTGTCCCTCGATCTCGATGTGCCACAGCACGGTCTGCCAGCGCTCGGGCAGCCGGGCGAACGCCTGCGCGGCCAGCGACCGCTCCAGCCCGGCGAGCGCGGTGTCGGTGAACGGGACGCTGACGTCGGCGCCGGACACCTCGGCGACGTCGTCGGCGAGCTGCACCTTGCGTTCCCGCCGGGTGCGGTCGTAGGCGGTGTGCCGCAGCGCCGTGAGCAGGTAGGCGCGGAACGCGGTGTCCGGCCCGCGCCCGGCGCGCAGCGTGTCCAGCACCTTCGCGAAGGCTTCGGACACCAGGTCGTCGGCCTCGGCCGGGCTCTTGGCGACCTGCCGGGCCATGTTGTAGGCGGCGCTGACGTGCCGCTCGTAGAGCTGGGCGTACGCCTCGGACGAGCCGTTGCGCACGGCTTCGATCAGTTCCGCGTCGCCGGGACCCTGCATCTCCGCCGGGACTGTCGCCACGCCGCACCTTCCTCCCCGCAGGGGCGCTGTAGATCTTGGCGTTGTCGGGACGCGCGATCACAGCGATCATGACGCGCGAAACACGAAGATTATTGTGATCGATATCAACTGGACAACGCCATCGGGCGCGCCGTCATGCGCGGCCGATCACCGCGTCCCTCCGGCAGGCAGCACGAATGGAGGGTGTTGGCATGAGGGACTGGCCGCTGCGGTGCGACGTGACGACCGGTGGGAGGGGGCGGGCGCTGCGCTCCCGGTGGCGGACCGCGAGCCTGGCCGCCGGATGGCCGTTCCCGAGCGACTGGGACTCCCCGGCCGTCGACGCGGTGTGCTCGGCGGTCACGGCGGGCGCCGACGTCGGGTCGCACCTGGCCGAACTGGGCGCGGCGCGGGCCGAAGCGGGGGTCGGGTTGGCCGGGACGTTGCAGGACCTGGCCGCGCTGCACGCGGTGTCCACCGGAGAGCACGACGGCCTGGTGTCGGCCGACCCCGACGCGGTACCGGCGTCGATGCTGCGCACGACCGCGCTCGGCTGGGCCGAGGTCCTGTCCCGGCAGGCCGTCGACCGCGAGGTGGAGGACCCGCTGACCGGGCTGACCACGGCCGGGTACCTGCGGACCCGGTTGCACGAGCTCTACCGGGAGGCCGGGGCGGTGGGCCGCGACCCCGACGCGGAGCACGCGCTGGTCCTGGTGTCGCTGCGGATCCCGGACGACGGCTACGGCTACCCGCGGATGCTGGCGATGGTGCTGGCCGCCGACGTGCTGCGCTCGGTGTTCGCCGCGGGGGAGACGACGTCGCTGGTGCGCCCCACGACGGCCGCGGTGCTCGCCCGCCGCGGGCCAGGGCTGACCGACCGGTGCCGCCGCGCCCAGCGGCTCATCCTCGGTCGGCTCGCCGACGACCCGTCGCTGCCCGTCAGCGGCGCGGTGGACGTGCACGAACGGCGGTTGCCCGCCGACCACGACGGGGCCTGCGTGCTGCTGGCGAACCTCCAGTGACCTGGCTCGCGCCGACGGGTACCGGTGGGCGGGGCGTGATGGACGTCGCTCTACGCTGTGCGGCGTGGACCACCGGACCGGAACCCCCGTTGTCGGCATGATCGGTGGTGGCCAGCTGGCGCGCATGACGCACCAGGCGGCGATCCCCCTCGGGCAGTCGCTGAAGGTGCTGGCCACCTCGGAGCAGGACTCCGCCGCGCTCGTGGCGGCGAACGTGGAGATCGGTCACCACACCGATCTCGAAGCGTTGAAGAACTTCGCGCAGGGCTGCGACGTGGTCACCTTCGACCACGAGCACGTGCCCGGTGACCACCTGCGGGCGCTGGCCGCCGCCGGGGTCTCCGTGCAGCCCGGTCCGGACGCGCTGCTGCACGCCCAGGACAAGCTGGTGATGCGCCGGAAGCTGGCCGAGATCGGGCTGCCGGTGCCGCCGTTCGCGGAGATCACCAGCGTCGCGGACGTGCTGCGGTTCGGCGGCGAGCACGGCTGGCCGTGCGTGCTGAAGACGGCGCGCGGCGGCTACGACGGTCGCGGCGTGTGGGTCCTCGACACCCCGGAGGAGGCCGAGCGCACCGTCGCCGAGCTGCTGGAAGGCGGCGCCCCGCTGCTGGCCGAGCAGCGCGTGCCGCTGCGCCGCGAGCTGGCCGCGCTGGTCGCCCGCTCGCCGTTCGGGCAGGGCGCGGCGTGGCCGCTGGTCGAGACGGTGCAGCAGGACGGGATCTGCGTGCAGACCCTCGCCCCGGCCCCGGACGTCTCGGCGGACGTGGCGCAGCAGGCCCAGGACCTCGCGCTGCACATCGCCGATTCGCTGGGCGTCACCGGGGTGCTCGCGGTCGAGCTGTTCGACACCGCCGACGGGCTCGTCGTCAACGAGCTGGCGATGCGCCCGCACAACTCCGGCCACTGGACCATCGAGGGCGCGCGGACCTCGCAGTTCGAGCAGCACCTGCGCGCGGTGCTCGACTACCCGCTGGGCAGCACCGAACCGACCGCACCGGCCGTGGTCATGGCGAACGTCCTGGGCGCGCCGACCGAACCGGCGATGCGCGTCGACGAACGGGTGCACCACCTGTTCGCCCGCTTCCCGCACGCGAAGATCCACCTGTACGGCAAGGGCGAGCGGCCGGGCCGCAAGCTCGGTCACGTGACGCTGCTCGGCGACGACATGGCCGAGGCCCGCGAGCAGGCGCGGCTGGCCGCGCACTGGCTGTCGCACGCCGAGTGGCTCGACGGCCACCCGATCCACTGAGGGCGCGAGGAGTTGACCGTGGCAGAGCAGAACCCGCTGGTCGGCGTGATCATGGGCAGCGACTCGGACTGGCCGGTGATGCGGGCCGCCGGGGACGCGCTCACCGAGTTCGACGTCCCGTACGAGGTCGGCGTCTACTCGGCGCACCGCACCCCGCAGCGGATGTTGGACTACGCGCGCCAGGCCGCCGAGCGCGGCGTCCGGGTGATCATCGCCGGTGCGGGCGGCGCGGCCCACCTGCCGGGCATGGTCGCCTCGGCCACGGTGCTCCCGGTGATCGGCGTTCCGGTGCCGTTGAAGCACCTGGACGGCATGGACTCGCTGCTGTCGATCGTCCAGATGCCCGCCGGGGTCCCGGTCGCCACGGTCTCGGTCGGCGGTGCGCGCAACGCCGGGCTGCTGGCGGTGCGGATGCTCGCGGCGGACTCGGGCGAACTCGGCGAGCGGCTGCGCGCCGACATGGCCCGCTTCCAGGCCGACCTCGAAACCCTCGTGCTGGACAAGCACTCCGCGCTCCAGCAGAAGGCCGCGGAGTCCTGAGAGGCTGTCTTCGAACTCGTCCTGCGTGGCGGTGCCGCCACCGGCACCGCCGCGCAGGTGTCAACCCAGCTGGTTGACCATGACCGCTTCGTGCGCGGTGCCGATGGAGCCCTGCTCGTCGTAGAGGGCGGCGCGGGCGACGCCGATGCCGGACGGCTGGACGTCGCGGTGGATCTCCACGCCCAGCCACTCGCCGCGCAGCGCGCGGTGCAGGTAGAGCGTGATGTCGGTGTTGATCCACGGGCCGAAGATCGGCCCGACGGGGCTGGCCGCGCTGATGCAGTCGACCAGGACCGCCACGTGGCTCAGCGGGCTCAGCGGCTCGCCGGGCAGCAGCGGCAGCGGCATCCGCATCCACGCCCGGCTGGGTCCGGCCGAGCTCTGGTCGGCCAGCCAGCGGACTTCGACGACGTCGTGCACGCCCGGCCGCAGGCCGAGTTCGGGCGGCAGCAGGTGGCCGTCGGCGATCCCGCCGGGGCCGGCGAAGCCCGGCGGATCGCCGCCCTCCGGTCCGTCCACTTCGGACTTCCGGAGCAGTTGCGCGCTGGCGCGGGTCACCGTGCGCCCGCCGGCGCGGAGCGTGACGTCGAGCACGTGCAGGCGTTTCCCGGTGCGCAGCGGCTCGACGGAGACGTCGATCGGGGAGCGCGGCACCGGTCGCACGAGGTCGACGGCCAACCGCGCGACGAACAGGTCGGGGTCGTCGACGGCGGCCTCGACGGCGTGGGCGACCAGCCCGGCGACGGGGCCGCCGCCGGTGAACTCGCCCCACGGGTTGCCGGCGGCCTCGGTCGGTGCGAACCGGTCGCCGTCCCGGGTGAACAGGCTGTCGTGATCGAGCACCAGGCGATGTTACCCGCCAGTAGGAAGGCTTCGGCAGGGGTGGTACCGGTTTTCCCGGATTTGTGGCGATTTGTCGAGTTGTGCGGCCACGGCGCCCTCGTGTCGTGTGACCATCTCCTCAATGCGGACATTTATTTGAAGCTTCATCTATATTTGGTCGCAGTGCACCGACAGACCCGGAGAGGCCGACCATGCAGCACCGCATCCGCGACGTGGCGTTCCTGATCGCAAGACTGGTCGTGGGCGTGACGTTCCTCGCGCACGCCTACCAGAAGTTCGCCCTCTGGGGCATCGACTCGACCGCCGCGAGCTTCGGCAAGATGGGCATCCCGCTCCCGACCGCGGCCGCCTGGTTCACCGCGCTCGTCGAGATCGTCGGCGGCATCGGCCTGATCCTCGGCGTGCTGCTGCCGGTGGTGGGCGTCCTGCTGGCCGCGGTGATGATCGGCGCGCTGGTCTCCGCGCACTCCGGGGCCGGCTTCTACGTCTCGCAGGGCGGTTTCGAGTACGTGCTGGTGCTCTCCGCGACCAGCCTGGCGCTCGGGTTCAGCGGCTCCCGCTACTCGCTGGACGCGCTGTTCCGGCGCGGCCGGACGAGCGAGGCGGTCCCCGCCGAGGCGTGATCAGGCCGGACCGGCGCCCAGCTGGCGGGTGATCCGCTCGTCGGACTGGCGCCGGTCCCACCGCTGCGGATCGGGGTTGGCGCACTGCACCAGCGACGCCCGCGCGGCCAGCACCGCGAGCAGTCCGTCGACCACCCCGTCCGGCAGCGACCAGTCCAGAGTGGACAGAACGCGGTCGGACTCCGCCAGATCGAGGTCCGCGGCCCGCTGCCGGGCCCGCGCCACGAGTTCGTCCACCGACAGGTCCAGCAGTGCGGGATCGCCGCCCGCCACCGGCAGCAGCGGGTCGAAGTCGTCGCCGTGCGCGCGGATGTCGGAGACGTAGTCCACCGCGGAGTCGGGGAGTCCGCGCACCGGAGCCCCGAGCGCGTCGAGGCCCACCGCCGCGGTGGTGCGCGCACCGGCAGCACTGTCCACATCGGACGCCGGGACGAATGCCACCTCGGCGCCGCGCGGGTCGGCGGTGACGTGGGCACCGCACCACCACGCGCCCAGCAGCACCCCGACCGTCTGCCAGTGCGGCGGCAACGCGACCGCCACCGGCGCCCCGGGTTCCACGTCCAGCTCGTCGACCAGCCAGTTCGCCGTCTTGGCCGCCCAGTTCGCGGTGGTCGCCCGGGACAGTTCGACCCGCGCGCCGGTGGCGTCGTCGTAGTAGGTGATCAACGGCTTCGGTGCGCCGCTGCTCAGCAGCGGACCGAGGAGTGCCCGGGTGACGCTCATGCCCGGCAGCCTAGAGGACGCCGCTCGCGGCCGTCCGCCGCGTCAGTTCACGCAGGGCACGCCGCCGTCCGAGGTGATGGGCGGCTCGTCGGAGTGCGCGGCTCCGTCCAGCCGCAGCGCGGGTTCCGGCCCCATCCGCGGAGCGGGTGCGCTGGACGGGGCGTTGAGCCCGGCGAAGAACCGGTGCACCGCCTCCGGGTCGACCGCGAGGATGCTCTGACCGCGGTCGTCGCGGGACGGGGCCGCGGCGACCGGCATCGTCATGAACGTGACGTGACCGGTCGCGAGCTGCTGCATCTGCTCCACGAAGGCCATCACGTCCCACCCGTCGTCGAGCACGACGGCCTGCTGCGCGGCGTGCACGAGGTGGTTCATCCGCGCGGTGTCGGTGAGGGTGCCGGTGGACAGCACCTTGTTGGCCAGCGACGCCATGAACACCTGCTGGCGCACGATGCGGTCCAGGTCGCCGCGCGGCAGGCCGTGCCGCTGCCGGACGAACGCCAGCGCGTCACCGCCGGAGATCGTCTGCCGCCCGGCCGCGAAGTCCGCCCCGGAGTCCTTGTCGCTGGTGGCCTGCCGCAGGCACACGTCGACCCCGCCGACGGCGTTGGTGATCTCGTAGAAGCCGAGCAGGTTGACCTCGGCGTAGTGGTCGATGTGCATGCCGGTGAGCGCCTGCACGGTCTGCACCAGCGCCCGTTGACCGGCCAGCGTGGACTCGCGCTCGGCGTCGGTCTCCGGCACGCCCTGCCCGGTGAGCCGGTCCTTGGCCGAGCGCTTGGTCAGGCCGTAGACGGCGTTGATCTTCTCCGACCGGCCGCCCGGCACGGCCGCGTAGGTGTCGCGCGGGATGGACACCGCGGTCGACGGCGCACCGTTGCGCGGAATCCGGATGACCACGAGGGAATCGGTGTTGAGCCCGGTGGTGCTCTCGGTGCGCAGCTGCTTGAGCACGCTCAGCGGCAGCGGGTTGCCCTGGGCGTCGGTGCGGCTGTCGCTGCCGACCAGCAGCACGTCGGTCGCGCCGTCGTCGACCGGTGGGGTCTGCGGCACGTCCGCGAGGACCTTGGCGGTGCTCGCCTGGTTGAGGTGGTCCAGCACGACCCAGCCGACCGCGGTGACGCCGAGCACGACGGTGGACACGACGGCGAGCACGCTGCGCCGGGCGATCCGCGCTCCCCGCCGACCGGAGCCGGTGGGCCGCTCGGCGGCGGTCGGCTGGTCGGAGTCCGCGTCGTCCGGGACCGAGTGCTGCTGTTCCGATTCGTCCACGTGCGTGCCTCCCGCGGCCTGTTACCCCGACGGTTGTTCAGGTTAACGGCCGCCGGAAGCCCGCAGTGCGGACTTCCGGCGGCAGCGCGGGACGGGACCGGCGCTCAGTCCACGCAGGGGACGTCGCCGGCGTTGATGTTGACGCCGCGGTCGTTGTCGGTCTGCTGCGTGGGCAGCGGAGCCACCTGCGGGCCGATCGGCAGCGCGTCGAGCCGGACGGTGTCCGGACCGCCGAACTTGTGCGCCCCCGGGCCCTGGTAGTCCTTGCCCAGGTAGACCTCCAGCTGCCCGGCCTTGAGGTTCTGGCTGGGCTTGGTCGGCAGGCCGCCGAGCAGTTGGGCCGCCTGCTTGGCGACCTCCTCGTCGCCCGGCGCGTAGTAGACCAGCGAGTTGGGCATGTCCTGCGCGTTGGAGCTGCCGCCGGCGGTGAACCCGGAACCGGACAGCTGCTCCAGCACGTTCCCGGCCAGCCCGCTGACGCCGGAGGCGTTGAAGACGCTGACCGAGGTCTTGGCGCGCAACTGCTTCTGCCGCGACTCCTCCTGCTGCTTCTTCGCCCGCTCGGCGGGCGGCAGCAGCAGGTCGGCGGAGAACTGCTGGGTCTCCGACTGCACGTAGGTCGGCACCTCGTTGCCGGACGGGCCCTTCCAGTGCACCGGGATGGTCTGGAACTCGATGTCGCCGCCCGCGGCGCCCTGCATCCGCTGGGCGAAGCCGAGGATGTCGTCGGCCAGCCCGGGGTCCAGCACGATCGAGCGCTGGATCGCGCCGATCAGCGAGTTCAGCTTGGCCGGGTTGGCGAGCGTGCCGCTGGAGAGCACCTTGTGCGCCAGCGAGGCCATGAACGCCTTCTGCCGGTCGCCTCGGTTGAGCTCGTTGATCAGGCCGTGCCGCTGCCGGACGAACGCCAGCGCCTGGCCGCCCTGCAGGGTCTGGCGCCCCGCCGGGAAGTTCGCCCCGGACATCGGGTCGTGCACCGGGTGGTTCAGGCAGACCTCGACGCCGTCGATGGCCTTGGTCACCTCGGAGAAACCGAGCAGGTTCACCTCGGCGAAGTGGTCGATGTGCGCACCGGCGATCTCGTTGATCTTCTGCACCAGCGCCTTCTGCCCGGCCGCCTTCGACTGCTTGTCCAGCTCCTTGGGGTCGGTCACCCCCTGCTTCTGGAGCTTGGCCTTGGTCGCGTTGCCGACCAGCGTGGTCAGGTCGGTGAGCTTCTCGGTGGAGCCGTCGGGAGCGGTGACCTGCAGGTCCCGGGGGAAGGTGAGGATCGACGCGCGCTGCGCGCCGTCCGGGATGCGCACCAGCATCATCGTGTCGGTGCGGGAACCGTCCGCCTCACCGGCGCCGAGTTCGTCGAGCACCTCCTGCGGCAGCGGGTTGCCCTGCGCGTCGGTGCGGCTGTCGCTGCCGACCAGCAGGATGTCGACGGCGCCGTCCTCGGAGGAGGTGTTGCCCAGCACGTCGGAAGCCGTGGTGCTGCCGTGGAAGCCGCGCAGCGTGGCCCAGCCGTAGCCGGTGGTGCTCAGCACCGCGACCGACAGCAGTGCGACGAACGTCCGCCCGATGTTGCGGGACGACTTCCGGGCCCGCGTGCTCCTGGCCCCGCGGTCCCAGGTGTCCGCCGGGGGAGGGGCGGCGGACTCCGGTTCCGGGGGGGCGGCGGGTTTCGGTTCCGAGCGGGCGGCGGTGCGTCTTCTGCCCTCGTTCTGCTCCGGTCTGCGGTTCGGTCCGTTCGGACGTCCCGTTCGTCGCGCACCCTGGCCGCCCGCGGCGGTGGGCGCCGGCGGTCTGCCGGGCCCGCGGGGCGGGACGGGTCTGCCGGGCTGGCCCTGCGGGCCTGCTGGCCACCGCGGCCGGTCCTCCACGCCGATTCCTCCTTGGCCTGCGCGGCGAGCGTTACACCTTGGCGGGGTGATTTTGCTCGTGTTCGGTTGCAGGCTAGCGGTGATCAATACGCCGTGAGGTATGTCCTCGTGACACGGGTGATATCCCTCATATGGGTGAAGCGAGGTCGTCACTCACCGTAATGCGGGACTCTTCTCGTTGATCCCCTGGAGCGTGTCAGACTGCGGGCGCGGCCCGCGCACCGGGGCTGCACGGCAGGGAGGGGCAGGATGCGGATTCTGGTCACCGGCGGTGCCGGTTTCATCGGCTCGCACTACGTGCGCCAGCTGATCGGCGGTGCCTACCCGGCGTTCGCCGACGCCGAGGTCGTCGTGCTGGACAAGCTCACCTACGCGGGCAACGAGGACAACCTCGCCCCGGTCGCGGGCGACCGGCGGCTGGAGTTCGTCCGCGGCGACATCTGCGACCGGCCCTTGGTGGACCGGTTGATGCGGGGCGTCGACGTCGTGGTGCACTTCGCCGCCGAGACGCACGTGGACCGGTCGATCGAGGGCGCCGACGCGTTCGTGGTGACCAACGTCGTCGGCACCAACGCCCTGCTGCAGTCCGCCGTCGGCGCCGGGGTGGGCAAGTTCGTGCACGTCTCCACCGACGAGGTGTACGGCTCCATCGAGTCCGGCTCGTGGCCCGAAGATCACGCGCTGGAGCCGAATTCGCCGTACTCGGCGGCAAAAGCGGGTTCGGACCTGCTGGCGCGGGCCTACCACCGCACGCACGGGCTGCCGGTGTGCGTCACCCGGTGCTCCAACAACTACGGCCCCCACCAGTTCCCGGAGAAGGTGCTGCCGCTGTTCATCACGAACCTGCTGGACGGCGAGCCGGTCCCGCTGTACGGCGACGGCATGAACGTGCGGGACTGGCTGCACGTCGACGACCACTGCCGGGGCATCCAGCTCGTCGCCGAGTCCGGTCGGCCCGGCGAGGTCTACAACATCGGCGGCGGCACCGAACTGACCAACCGCGAGTTGACCGAGCGCCTGCTCGCCGAGATGGGCGCCGATCACTCGATGGTGCGGCCGGTCGCCGACCGCAAGGGGCACGACCGCCGCTACTCGGTGGACCACACCAAGATCGTCCGCGAACTCGGCTACGCCCCCGCGGTGGACTTCACCGAGGGGCTGCGCGACACCATCCGCTGGTACCGGGAGAACCGGGCCTGGTGGGAACCGCTGAAGAAGCGCGCGGCGGTGGCGCGATGACCGTCGCGGTGCTCGTCCCGGGCGGGCGCGGTCAACTCGGCTCCGAGCTGTCGCGCCTGGTGTCCGCGCGTCCCGGCGGCATGGTGCACGCGCCCGGCTCGGCGGAACTGGACATCACCGACGCCGAGGCGCTGGCCGACGCCGTCGACTCCTTCGCCGGGAGCGCGCGGGACGCCGAGCTGCGGCCGGTGGTGATCAACGCCGCCGCCTACACCGCCGTGGACGCGGCGGAGACCGACGCCGACAGCGCCCGCCGCCTCAACGCCGACGGCGCGGCGGCGCTGGCCGAGGCGTGCCGCGACGCCGGGGTCCCACTGCTGCACGTGTCCACCGACTACGTCTTCCCAGGCGACGCCGACCGGCCGTACGAACCCGACGACGAGACCGGTCCCAGCACCGTCTACGGGCGCACCAAGCTCGACGGCGAACGCGCGGTGCTCGACTCCGGTGCGCGCGCGTGGGTCGTGCGCACGGCGTGGGTCTACGGCGCGCACGGCCGGAACTTCGTCCGAACCATGGCCCGGCTGTCCGCCGAGCGCGACGTCGTGTCCGTGGTGGACGACCAGATCGGCTCGCCGACCTGGGCCGCCGACCTGGCCGGCGGCCTGCTGGAGCTCGCCGGTCTGGCGGCCCGGCGCCGCGGGCCCGAGCGGCGGGTGCTGCACTGCACCAACTCCGGGGCGGCCAGCTGGTGCGAGTTCGCCCGCGCGGTCTTCGCCGAGCTCGGTGAAGACCCCGACCGCGTCCGCCCCTGCACCAGTGCGGAGTTCCCCTCCCCGACACCCCGCCCGGCGTACTCCGTGCTGTCCGGTCGCGCGTGGCAGGCGTCCGGCCTCACTGCGCTGCGCCCGTGGCGCGACGCGCTCGCCGCGGCCTTCGCCGTCGACGGCCCGAAGCTGCGTTCCTCCTAGGGAGTGTTTCGGGAGTGCTTTGCGTGGCGTTCCGTTGGTACGGACGTCCTCGTAACCGGGTTCAGCCCACCGCCCGCCGGTAGGCCTCCAGCGTCGCCTCGGCGCACGCGCGCCAGGTGAACCGGGCGGCGTGGGCGCGGCGCGCGTCGGCGCCGTCGCGCGGTCGGGACAGCGCCTCGCGCAGCGCGTCCCGGAGCGCGTCGACGTCGTCGCGGGGGAACAGCGCCGCGTGCCCGGCGGTGACTTCGCGCAGCGCCGGGATGTCCGAGCACACCACCGGGATCCCGCAGGCCAGCGCTTCCAGCGCTGGCAGTCCGAACCCCTCGTCCCGCGACGGCAGCACCAGCGCGCTCGCCCCGGCGACGACGCGGCGCAGCACCGGGTCGGGCAGGTAGCCGGTGCGCGCGACGTCGGCGGGCCGCGATGCACCGGGCCCCGCGATCACCAGCGGCGGCAGGTCCGGCGCCAGCGCCCGCAGCAGCGTGTCCAGCCCCTTGCGGGGGCCGTCCGCGCCGACGAACAACAGGTACTCCGGCGGTAGTCCGAAGTGGACGCGCAAGGCCGGGTCCGGCGGTGCGGCGTCGAACCACGCGCGGTCGACGCCCAGCGGCGTCACGACCACCCCGTCGCGCGGCACGTCCCACCGGGCGCTCACCGCGTCGGCCACCGCGGCGGTGGGCGTGCACACGACGGCGGCCCGCTGCGCCGACCGGCGCGCCAGCGCGGGCAGATCGGGGTCGGCGAGCCGGGGATCGTCCAGGAAGGCCAGGTCGTGCACGGTGACCACGCCACGCGCCCGCAGCGGCGGCGGCAGCACGAAGTTCGTGCCGTGCACCACGTCGGCCCGTCCCGCGAGCAGTTCGACGGGCGGGAACGACCCGCGCGCCCAGCAGGCCCGCAGCAGTCGCGCGGGCAGCGGCGGCCCCACGGCCCGGGTCCCCGCCGGGACCGCGGACCGCAGGCCGCGCCAGCCCCGCGCGGTGAACCCGACCAGCCGGACGTCCACCAGGGACGCCAGCGCGTCCGCGAGCGACGCGGTGTAGCGCCCGATCCCGGTGCGACGGCCCAGCAGCGGCGTGCCGTCGGCCAGCACCCGCACGTCAGCGGCCGCGGTGCAGGCGCTCGGCGGCCAGCCGCCGGAGCCGTCCGGTGGCCCGCTTGGCGACCTCCAGCGGCCCGCCCGCGTCCAGGTAGTCGCGCAGCAGGGCCAGATCCCGCCGCACCGCCTCGCCCCGGCCCGGCGCGGGGGTGCGCACCAGCGGTCCGGACGCGGCGAGCCGGTCCGCGGCCGGGCGCGGGTCGCGGCAGAACTCGGTCAGCGGTGCCAACACGGATTCCCAGGTGAACCGCTCCCGCACCGGCACCATCCGGCGGCGGCACTCGGCCGCGAAGTCCTCGTCGTAGAGCACCCGCTCCAGGGCCCCCGCCAGCGCGTCCGGGTCCTCGGCGGGGACCACCACGCCGATGCCCTCCCGGCGCACCAGGTCGGCGAACGAGTCGCCGTCGGTGGTCACCACCGGCAGCCCGGACCACAGGTAGTCCAGCACCCGGGTGCGGAACGCGAACGTGGTCTCCACGTGCTCGAAGTGCGAGGTCACCCCGCAGTCGGCGTCCAGCAGGAAGTTCTGCCGCTCGCCGTAGGGAACCCAGGTCTCGTTGAAGAACACGACCTCGTCGGTGAGCCCGAGCCGCCGGGACAGCGAGCGGGTCCGCTCCGCCATGCCCATCTCCGGCACGTCCGGGTTCGGGTGCTTCATGCCGAGGAAGAACAACCGCACGTCGTCGCGCCGCCGGGACAGCCGGTGCACGGCGTGCAGCAACGTCAGCGGGTCGAACCAGCTGTAGACGCCCCCGGCCCACAGGACCACCTTGTCGTCGGCGGTGATCCCCGGTCGCACGCCCTTGATCGCCGGTCCGGTGCGGCGCGGCGCCACCGACGGCAGGCCGAACGGCACCACCGACAGCAGCGACCGCACGGTCGGGTCGCTGTCGTAGAGCCCGGGCGTCAACCGGCCCAGCGAGGCCAGGTGGCCCAGCCAGAAGTGCCGCTGCCGCTCGGACGCGCACAGGAAGAAGTCGCCGCGCCGCAGCTGGGAGTTGAGCACCTTGGTGACGCCCTGCAGGTCCTTCGCCCGGCGCTCGTCGTCGGTGTCGCGGCCCTGCTCCAGCAGTTCCAGGTGCATCGGGTCGTAGACGTCGCAGACCACGACCTTGGTCGAGTCGAGGTCCTTCAGCGACGGCACCATCTCCAGCACGTGCCCCTGCAGCACGACCACGTCGGCCCAGTCCACGTGCGCGGCCAGCTCGCGCCGCCGGGCCGCCACCACCGGGAACCGCGACTCCGGCGGGCTGACCCGGTCGTTGACGCTGACCAGCCGGACCTCGTGCTCGGCGGCGAGCACGTCGGCCATGTGCCAGGCGCGGATCGCCGGACCGGCCATGCGCTCGGTCACCGCGTCGCCGGTGATCACCGCGATCTTGCGCGGACGGCCGAACACCCCGTCCAGCTCGAACGCCTCCACCAGCGCGTCGTGCGCGGCCAGGTAGCGCGGCAGCGGGTACGCCGGCTCCATCGCCTTGCGCATCAGCGGAACCAGGTCCGCGTCGGTGCGCACCCGGTCCCGCTGCTCCTGTTCGCGGGACTTCTTCAGCGACGGCAGCAGTTCCACGAACTGGTCGATGGCCAGCATCCCGGCCAGCGCGGACCGGTCGAGCGGGACCGCGGCGCCGTCCTCGCCGCCCTCCGGGCGGCGGGTGATCTCCAGCTGCGTCGGGTCGACCTCGCCGCGCGCGGTCGCCCGCCGCACCGCCAGCGCCAGCGCGGCGGGCAGCGCCTTCGCCAGCGTCTCGTCCGAGACGTTCTTGTACAGCGTCGCCAGCGCGTTGCGCTCCAGCAGGTAGTGCTCGCGCGCCTCGGAGATCCCCGCCATCGACGCGTGGTGGCGGTGGTAGGCCAGCGACCGCGGCTCGTAGCGGACCCGCCAGCCGCGCAGGTTCAGCCGCCAGCCCAGGTCGACGTCCTCGTAGAACATGAAGTAGCGCTCGTCGAAACCGCCGAGCGCGGCGAACAGCTCGGCGCGCACGAACAACGCCGAACCGGTGCCGAACAGCACGTCCCGCGCGGCGTCGTGCGAACCGTCGTCCACTTCGCCGGCGTGCCGCTTGTACCCCATGCCGAACCAGGTCAGCCCGCCGTCGACGAAGTCGACGTGGCGGCCCTCCCAATCCAGCACCTTGCTGGCCACCGCACCGACCGTCGGCTCCGCCCGCAGCGCGGCGACCGCCGCGCGCACCCACTCCCGGTGCGGCCGGGCGTCGTTGTTCAGGAACGCCAGCACCTGACCGTTCGCGTGCCGCGCGGCGAGGTTGCAGCCCCCGGCGAAACCGAGGTTGTCGCCCGACTCGACCACCCGGACCGCAGGCTCGGCCGCCCGGATCCGCTCGGCACCGCCGTCCCCGGAGGCGTTGTCGACGCAGACCACCTCCAGCCGGTCGGCCGGGTAGTCGAGGTCCTCGCGCACCGCGCGCAGGCATTCGATCGTGTCGTCGGCGCCCCGGTGGTTGACCAGGATCACCGACACCAGGGGCAGGACGCTGTCGGACGTTTCAGCCACGCACCCAAGATTGCCCTATCGCCCGGCCGGGTGGTCGTGGGGTCGCGAACCCGCCCACCCGCGCCACACCGCCTCGCGCGGCACCGCGGCGATCCGGGAGATCCGGCGGCGGGCGCGCAGTGCCGCGGGCAGCGCCGCGGCGACCTCGGCGAGCACGCGGAGCCGCACGGCGACGCGGAAGTTCGCCGCGTCCGGGACGCGGCGGCGCAGCGGCAGCGCGAACGTGATCACCGCGAAGCGGGCGAGCTCGCGCAGCGCGATCCGCGCCGGAGCGCAGCGCAGCAGCATGACCAACCGGTTCCGCTCGTTCCAGCGGTGGAACGGCACCGAGCCCGGCCGGGTGCTGGCGCCGTGCAGGTGGCGGGCGCGGGCCCGGGGCGCGCGGACCACGCGGTACCCGGCGAGCCGCAGCCGCCAGGAGACGTCGGTGTCCTCGTAGTAGCAGAAGAACCGCGCCGGGACGCCGCCGACGGCGCGCAGCGCGTCGGTGCGCAGCAGCGCCGCCCCGCCGCAGAACCCGAACACCGGACCACCGGTCGCGTCGGCGCCGTGACCGTCGGCGGTCAGCCGCACGCCGGTCGACTGGACCGCGCCGTCCGGACCGCGCAGCACCGACGACGCCGCGGCGACCCGCTCGTCGCCGTCCAACGCCTCCTCCAGGGCGGCCAACCAGCCCGGCTCCGGGGCGGCGTCGTCGTTGAGCCACGCCACGTACGGCGTCCGCACCCGCGCCAGCGCCGCCGCGACACCTCCGGCGTAGCCGAGGTTGCGGGGCAGCCGCAGAACGTCGACGGGGCGGTCGGCGAGCAGGTCGGACGTGCCGTCGCGGGAGGCGTTGTCCACCACGATCGTCCGATGTGGACGGTCCTGGGCGGCTAGCGCGTCGAGGCAGGAGCCCAGGTGCGCCCGGCCCCGCCAGGTCACCACCACGACGGTGCTGCGCACGGGATCCACGGAACCCGACAGTAGTCGGCGTCCCGACCGTGGCAGGCTGACCGGGTGCCCGAGCTGGTCGCCATCGCCGAGCAACTGCTCGCCCCGGTCCCCGGCGGCACCGGCCGCTACACCGCCGAGCTGCTGCGCGCGATGGCCGCCACCGCACCCGACGGCTGGGAGCTGACCGGCGTCGTCAGCCGCTCCGGCGACCCGGACGCCGCCCGCGTGCCCGGAGTCCGGGGCCCGCGCGTGCTGCCGCTGCCGCGCCGCGCCCTGGTCGCCGCCTGGGAACGCGGCATCCCGCTGTGGCCCGGCGGCGACTCGGTGCACGCCATGACGCCGCTCGCCCCGCCCGCCCGCCGCGGCCGGGGCCTGGTGGTCACCGTCCACGACACGGTCCCGTGGACCCACCCCGGGACGCTGACCCCGCGCGGCGCGGCCTGGCACCGCCGCGCGGTGCGGCGAGCCGCGCGCGCCGCCGACGCCCTGGTGGTGCCCACCCGGACCGTCGCCGAGGACCTCCGCGACCGCATCCGCCCCGCGGCCGGGGTCCACGTCGTCGGCGAAGGCGTCCCGCCGGCGCTGCTCGCCGAACCCGACCCGGCGGTGGCCCGCCGGCTCGCGCTCCCCCGGGAGTACGTGCTCGCCATCGGCACCGTCGAACCGCGCAAGGGCTACGAGCACCTGGTCCGCGCCATGGCGGAACCGGTCGCGCCCGACATCCCGCTGCTCGTCGTTGGCCGTCCCGGCTGGGGAGCGGTCCGGCTCGACCACCCCGGCGCCGACGTCCGGCTGCTCGGCCCGGTGGACGACGCCGAACTCGCGGTGCTGCTGCGCGGCGCGACCGCGCTGGCCGCGCCCAGCCTCGCCGAGGGGTTCGGGCTGCCGCTGGTCGAGGCGATGGCGCTCGGGGTCCCGGTGGTGCACTCGGACGCGCCCGCGCTGGTGGAGGTCGCCGGCGGCGCCGGGGTCGTCGTGCCGCGCGCCGACCCCGCGGCGCTGGCCGCCGCGCTCGCCGAGGTGGTCCGGAACGCCGACCGCCGGGCGGCCCTGTCCGCCGCGGGGCTGCGCCGGGCCGCGGACTTCACCTGGGAGGAGGCGGCCCGCGCGGTGTGGCGGATCCACCTCGACATCGCCGCGGGATGATCGCATGATCACCCTCCGGCGCCAACGGTTTTTCCCGGACTCGCCACCGATCGGGTGGCGCTGCCCGTAGTCTGCCCGCGTGCACAGAGGTGAGCCGCGCATCCTCATCGACGCCACCGCGGTACCCGCGGACCGGGGCGGAGTCGGCCGGTACGTCGACTCGCTGCTGGCCGCCCTCGACGCCGACGGCACCCCGCTCGCGGTCGCCTGCCAGCCCCGCGACGCCGAGCTGTACGCCACCCTCGCCCCGCGCACCGAGATCGTCCCGGCCGCCGAGACCGTCGCCACCCGCACCTCGCGGCTGACCTGGGAGCAGACCACCCTGCCGGTGCTGGTGCGCCGCCTCGGCGTGGACGTCCTGCACTCGCCGCACTACACGACCCCGCTGGCCAACCCGGCCGCCTCGGTGGTCACCCTGCACGACGCGACGTTCTTCACCGACCCCGCGCTGCACTCGCCGGTCAAGGCCCGCTTCTTCCGCGCCTGGACCCGCGCCGCGCTGCGCCGCGCGACGCTGTGCGTGGTGCCGAGCCGGGCGACGGCCGCCGAGCTGGCCCGCACCATCGGCGCCGACCGCTCGCGGATGCAGGTGATGTACCACGGCGTCGACCCCGGACGGTTCCACCCGCCGACCCCCGAGGACGTCGACGCGGTGCGCGACCGGCTTGGCCTGTACGACCAGCCCTACGTGGCGTTCCTGGGCGCGCTGGAACCGCGCAAGAACGTGCCCGCGCTGATCGAGGGCTTCGCGCTCGCCGTCCGCCGGCGCTCGACGGCCCCCGCCCTGGTGCTGGCGGGGCAACCCGGCTGGGACACCCGGGTGGAGCGCGCGCTGGCCGCCGTGCCGCACCGGATCCGGGTCATCCGCGCCGGGTACCTGCCGTTCCGCCGGTTGCCCGGGTTCCTCGGCGGCGCCGACGTGGTCGCCTACCCCAGCCTCGGCGAGGGCTTCGGGCTGCCGGTGCTGGAGGCGATGGCCTGCGGCGCCGCCGTGCTGACCACCCGCAGACTCAGCCTCCCCGAGGTCGGCGGCGACGCGGTCGCCTACTGCGGCATCGACGCCGTGGACATCGCGGAGGGCCTGACCGAGCTGCTCGACGACCCCGCGCGGCGGGCCGACCTGGCCGTGGCCGCCGAACGCCGGGCCAAGGAGTTCAGCTGGGCGGCCTGCGCCGCCCAGCACCGCACCGCCTACGCCCGCGCCCACCACGCCCACCGGCGCTCGTGACGCACCGCGTTCGGCAGAATGGGGCGGCGTGACCGACGCCCGCACCTACGGCGACGAGCTCGCCGTCGTCATCGTGACCTACTCGCCCGGCGAGACCCTGGAGCGGTTCCTCGACACCCTGGACAAGGCCACCGAACGGCCGGTCCGGGTGGTGCTCGCCGACAACGGCTCCACCGACGGCGTGCCGGAACGCGTGGCCGCCGAACGCGCGAACGTCGACTTCGTGCCCACCGGGGGCAACCTCGGCTACGGCGGCGGTGTGAACCGCGGCGTCGCCGAGCTGGGCGACGAGTACGGCTGGGTGGTCATCGCCAACGCCGATCTGGAATGGCGCGCAGGCGCCCTCGACGAGCTGCTCGCCGCCGCCGACCGCTGGCCGCGCGCCGGCGCCCTCGGCCCGCTGATCCGCGAGCCCAGCGGCGAGGTGTACCCCTCGGCGCGGCTGCTGCCGTCCCTGGGGCGTGGCGCGGGTCACGCCGTGTTCGGCAAGGTCTGGCCGGGCAACCCGTGGACCCGCGCCTACCGGCAGTCCGAAGCGGCGGTCACCGAGCGCACCGCGGGCTGGCTGTCCGGCTCCTGCCAGCTGCTGCGCCGCGAGGCGTTCGACTCGGTGCACGGCTTCGACCCGCGCTACTTCATGTACTTCGAGGACGTCGACCTCGGCGACCGGCTGGGCCGCGCGGGCTGGTTGAACGTCTACGTGCCGTCCGCGGAGATCATGCACATCGGCGGCCACTCGACCTCGAAGTCCTCGGCCCGGATGCTCGCCGAGCACCACACCAGCGCCTACCGCTACCTCGCCGACCGGCACCGCGGCCCGGCCTGGGCCCCGGTCCGCCTGGCCCTCAAGCTCGCCCTGACCGCCCGCGCCAAGATCGAGATCCGCGGCTCCCGCACCTGACCGGTGTCCCGCTCCCGGCGGGATCAGTACTGCGGGTACTGCTGGTTGGCCGCCTGCGAACCGAGCGGGCCGAACTCGTTGGGGCCGCGCTGCGTCTGGTAGGGGTTCGGCGGCAACTGGCCGTAGTCCTCGGTGGGCCAGCCGTGACCCTGCTCCGGCTGCCGCTGGGGCTGCGGCCGCTGCTGCGGCGCGGACTGCTGGGGCGCGGTCTGCTGCGGCGGCGGTGCGATGGCCCGCATGGTGTCGGTCGACTCACCGTCGGCCTCCTGCACGACCTCGCGGGGGATGCGGACGGTGGTGGCGGCGTCCATCGGCGAGGTGGCGTTGTCGGGTGTGACGACGAACGCGCCTCGTGCCCGCGCACGAGCAAGTGCTTCGTCGGCTCGGTGGCGCGGGTCCATAGGGGTGCCCTCTCAGTCCTTCGCCGGGGTCGGTGGTCCGCTCTCGGGCGCCGGACGCCACCCGAACGGGCGGGCCCGATGCCCATTATGACGCGGCCCCTGCCAGAGTATTCCCCCCAATGGGTTTTCGTCGCGGGGAACCGGCGACGCCTGAGCCGTCCGCTGCGCCGAAGCGGTGAGAGGGAGGAACAACGCACATGTCCGCCGATGCGCAGGCCCCGGCAGTCGACGCGCCCCTGACCGGCGCCGAAGCGGTCGTGCTGGTCGGGGGGCGGGGGATGCGCCTGCGCCCGCTGACGCTGTCCGCCCCCAAGCCGATGCTGCCGACCGCGGGCGTGCCGTTCCTGAGCCACCTGCTGTCCCGGATCAGGCAGGCGGGCATCCGGCACGTGGTGCTCGGCACGTCCTACAAGGCCGAGGTGTTCGCCGAGCACTTCGGCGACGGGTCCCGGTTCGGCCTGGACCTGGAGTACGTGGTCGAGGAGGAACCGCTGGACACCGCGGGCGCGGTCCGCAACGTCGCGGACCGGCTGCGCGCCGACGACGTGCTGGTGTTCAACGGCGACATCATCTCCGGCGTCGACCTGCGCGGACTGGTCGCCACCCACCGCGACAACGCGGCGGACGTCACACTGCACCTGGTCAAGGTCGACGACCCGCGCCGCTTCGGCTGCGTGCCCACCGATGCGGCGGGCAGGGTCACCGCGTTCCTGGAGAAAACCGACAACCCGCCGGTGGACCAGATCAACGCGGGCTGCTACGTGTTCCGCCGCCCGGTGATCGACGCCATCCCGGCGGGCCGCCCGGTGTCCGTCGAGCGCGAGACCTTCCCGGGACTGCTCGACGCGGGCGCGCGCCTGCAGGGCCACGTCGACGCCTCGTACTGGCTGGACATGGGCACTCCCGAGGCGTTCGTCCGCGGCTCGGCGGACCTGGTGCTCGGCGTGGTGCCGTCGGCCGCCCTGCCCGCCGAGCCGGGCGAGGCGCTGCTCCTGCCCGGCGCCGAAGTCGCCGGTGACGCGGACGTGCGCGGCGGCAGCACCATCGGCCGCGGTTGCACCGTCGGGCCCGGTGCGCGGGTGACCGGTTCGGTGCTGTTCGACGGCGCCCGGATCGGCGCGGGCGCCGTGGTGGAGCGGTCGGTGATCGGCGCGAACGCCCAGGTCGGGCCGGGTTCGGTGGTGCGCGGAGCGATCATCGGCGACGGTGCGACCATCGGGGAGAGGTGTGAACTGCTGGACGGGATCCGGGTGTGGCCGGGCGTGGAGATCCCCGCCGTCGGCGTCCGGTTCTCGGCCGACGCGTGATGGATGACGATGCCCTGACCCGGACCTGGCGCCCGCCGTTCCCGCTGGACCTGCGCCGCGTGCTCGCCCCGCTGCGGCGGGGCCTCGGCGATCCGACGATGCGCGTCGACCCGGACGCCGTGTGGCGCGCGACGACGACCGCCGCCGGTCCGGCGACGCTGCGCCTGGGCCGGGACGGCTCGGGCGTGGTCGCGACCGCGTGGGGCCCGGGTGCCCGCGCGGTGCTGGACGGCGTGCCCGACCTGCTGGGCGCCTCGGACGACGACGCGGGCTTCGCGGCGGTGCACGACGTCGTCGAGCGGGGCCGACGGCTGTCGCACGGCGTGCCGCTGTCGTCCTCCGGACGGGTGTGGGACGTGCTGGTCGCCGCGGTGCTGGAGCAGAAGGTCACCAACCGGGAGGCGTGGCGGTCCTGGCGCGAGCTCTGCCGCCGCTTCGGCACCCCGGCCCCCGGCCCGGCCGACGACCTCCGCGTACCGCCGGACCCGGTGCAGCTGCGCCGGATCCGGGACTGGGAGTGGCACCGCATCGGCGTCGACGGCGCCCGCCGCCGCACGCTGCTCGCGGCCGCCTCGGTGGCCGGACGGCTGGAACGCGCGGTCCGGCTGCGCGGTGAAGCGGGCCGCGACCTGCTGCGGCACGTGCCGGGCATCGGCCCGTGGACGGCGGCGGAGGTCGCGCAACGGGCCTGGGGCGACCCGGACGCGGTCAGCGTCGGCGACTTCCACCTGTCCACGATCGTCGGCCTGGCCCTGACCGGCCACCCCCTCGACGACGACGGCATGCTCGACGCGCTCGCCCCCTACGCCGGACAGCGCCACCGCGCGGTCCGCTACCTCAGCGCCGCGGGCGTGCACCGCCCCCGCTACGGCCCGCGCATGCCGGCCCGCGACTACCGGCGGATGTGACGGCGGAACGCAACTCCCGGTCGAAGTGCTGCACGTCCTGCGCGGACCGGCGGCAGGCGACGAGATCACCGCCGGCCGCGCGGCCGACGGTGCTCCAGTGGCGGCTACAGCCGCCGCCGGGCCGCGGTGACCAGGGCGTGCACGTCGGTCTCCGCGGGGAGCGCGTCCACCGGCCACCAGCGCAGGTCCAGGGACTCGTCGCTGCGCCGCGGCTCGGCGCCTTCCGGGGCGCGGACCAGGAAGCGCACGTCGAAGTGGCGCGTCGGGCGCCCCAGCGAGCAGGTGATCGGGTGGACGTCCAAGTGCACCGGCTCCGGCTCCACCCGCAGACCGTCCACACCGGACTCCTCGACGGCCTCCCGCAGCGCCGCCCCGGCCAGCGAGGTGTCCTGCGGTTCGCAGTGACCGCCGAGCTGCAACCACAGCCCGACGCGCGGGTGCAACGTCAACAGCACCCGCTCGCCGCTCGGGTCGACCACCAGCGCCGAAGCGGTCACGTGCCCGGGTTCGCACGCGCGCAGGCACGCGTCCTCGCGGGCGTCCACCAGCGCCAGGAACGCGTGCCGCAGCGCCTCCTGCTGGGGGTCGTCGGGGCGCCACTCGCCGAGCAGGCGCACCACGTCGGAATGCGGTCCGCTCACAGTTCCACCAGTCCGTCGTCGAGCTCGCGGGGCGGTCGGGGGCCGTCGACGGGCTCGGCGGGATGTCCGACGGCGACCGCGCCCAGCGGTTCCCACTCGGCGGGCAGGTCCAGCGCCGCGCGGACCACGTCCGGGCAGAACAGCGTCGACGACACCCAGCACGACCCGAGGTCCTCGGCCGCCAGCGCCACCAACAACCCCTGCACCGCCGCGCCGCCCGCGACGGTGAACATGTCGCGCTCCGCACCCGCGCGGCGCTCGTCGGGGTAGTCGTGCGCGCCGTCGCGCAGCAGGAACGGCAGCACGATCTCGGGCGCCGAGTAGAGCAGCTTCCCGCGGTCCGCGCGCCGCTGCGCCGCCTGCTCGGAACGGCCGTCGGCGCGCAGGTCGTCCAGCCACGCCGTGCGCATCGCGTCCAGCAGCTTCGTCCGCAGTGGACGGTCGCGCAGCCACACGAACCGGACCGGGCGGGTGTGGTGCGGCGCGGGTGCCGTCAGCGCGGCGCCGACCGCGCGGCGCACCGCCTCCGGGTCCACCGGCTCGGCGCCGAAGGAGCGCACCGAGCGGCGCATCAGCACCGCCTCCCGGCGGCCCTGCGCCAACGCCTCGGCGGTGCCCAGCCGGAACAGGTCCTCCTCCACCGGGCGCACCAGGTCCCGCGCCGTCGAGCCGTCGTCCTCGGTGGTCAGACCGCGCAGCACCGCCACCGGCACGCCGCCGAGCTTGCCCTTGACCAGGTCGGCCGCGGCGGCGACCTCGTCGGCCACCGCGACCTCGGTGACCGCGAGCTCGTTGCCCTGCGAGTCGGTGCTGCCCGCGTAGCGGTGCAGCACGCCCAGGCCCGCCGACCCGATCGCCACGTCGGTCTGCCCGACCCGCCAGGTGCGGCCCATGGTGTCGGTCACCACGACGGCGACCCGCACGCCCAGCCGCTCCGCGAGCCCGTCGCGCAGCCGCCGCGCCGAGGCGTCCGGGTCCTCGGGCAGCAGCGCGATCTGGTCCCGGGCCACGTTGGAGGCGTCCACACCGGACGCCGCCTGGACCACGCCCAGCCGGTTGCGGGTGATCAGGAACCGGTCGCGGCGCGCCAGCACGTCGGTGGCCTCGGCGAGCACCGCTTCGCGGCGCAGCCGGTCCCGCTCCTCCGGGTCGGTCGGCGTCGACAGCATCCGGCCCTCGACCTTGGAGACCACCTTGCTGGTGATCACCACGACGTCGCCGTCGCTGAGCCACGGCGCGGCGGCGGCCACGGCCGCGGCCAGGTCGTCACCGGGCCCGAACTCCGGCAGGCCGGTGACGGCGACCAGCCGCAGTCCTGCGGTGGCGGCGTGGTCCCTCATCGCGTCACCTCTCCGAGCCCGGCCAGGTCGAACGCCGCCCGCACCATCGCCGCGGTGGCGTCCACATCGGACATCAGCAGCGGGACGGCGCGCACGTCCACGCCGGGGACGTCCGCGTCGTCGCCGGTGTGCACCAGCCAGCCGTCCAGGATCCCCTCGGCGTCGCGCGAACGGGAGCCGTAGTGCCGACCGACCGCCTCGGCGGTCGTGTCGACCCCGATCGCCGCCAGGCAGGCGTCGGCCATGCCGCGCAACGGCTTGCCGCCGATGATCGGCGACACCCCCACCACCGGTGCCGACGTCTCCCGGAGCGCGGCGCGGAAACCCGGCACCGCCAACAGCGTTCCGATGCTGACCACCGGGTTCGACGGGGCGAGCAGCACCACGTCGGCCCGGGCGACCGCGTCCAGCGCGGCGGGCGCGGGCGTGGCCTCCTCGGCACCGACCGGCACGATCGCCCGCGCCGCGGGCTCGGCGCGGTGCCGCACCCACCACTCCTGGAAGTGCACCGCGCGCGGCCGCTGCTCGTCCGGGTCCTCGATGGCGACGTGCGTCTCGACGCGGTCGTCGGTCACCGGCAGCAGCCGCACACCGGGCTTCCACCGGTCGCACAACGCCTCGGTGACCTCGGACAGCGAGTAGCCCGCGCGCAGCATCCGGGAGCGCACCAGGTGCGTGGCGATGTCCCGGTCGCCGAGCCCGAACCACGTCGGCTCCGCTCCGTAGGCGGCCAGTTCCTCCCGGACCGACCAGGTCTCGTCGACGCGACCCCAGCCCTTCGCCGAGTCGATGCCGTCGCCGAGCGTGTACATGCAGGTGTCGAGGTCGGGGCAGACCCGCAGGCCGTGCATCCACACGTCGTCACCGACGTTGACCACCGCGCTGATCTCGTGCCCCGCGGGCTGCTCCGGCTCGCCGACCGCGGGCAGCCCGAGAGCGGCCTTGACGCCGAGCAGGAACCGCGCGCCGCCGACTCCGCCGACCAGAACTACGACCTTCACAGCCCCGATCCTCGCACGGCGTGCCGCCGTCGGGACCGAGAACCTGCGTCACTCCCAGAACCTGAACAACGCCGACCCGGTCATCGCCAACATCGGGTCGCCGCCCACGAGCCCGTAGACCAGGAACGCCAGCCGGAAGAAGACGGTCCCCACCACCGGAACGCCGAGCAGCAGCAGGAACAGCACCAGCGGCGCCCACGGCCGCGCCTTCTCGCCGAACTCCCGCGCCGGACCCGACAGCCACGGTTCGAGCGCGCCGTACCCGTCCAGCCCGGGGATCGGCAGGATGTTCAGCACGAACGCGATGACCTGGAGGAAGGCGAGGTAGGACAGCCCGGCCGCCAGGGCCACCGGCATCGGCGCGGTCGCCACCGCGCCGGTCAGCAGCAACCCGAGCACGAGGTTGGTGCCCGGCCCGGCCAGCGACACCATCGACTCGACCCGCCGGTCGCGCAGCGCGTGGTGGTTGATCCACACCGCTCCGCCGGGCAGCGGGATCCCGCCGATGGCGACGAAGATCAGCGGTAGCACGATGCTCAGCACCGGATCCGTGTAGTGCCGGGGATCCAGCGACAGGTAGCCCTTCGCGCGCACCGCCCGGTCCCCGCCCCGGTACGCGGTGATCGCGTGGCCGAACTCGTGCAGGCACAACGATGTCGCCCAGCCGCCCAGCACGATCAGCACCACGCCGCCGATCTGCGCGGCATGGCTGCTCGTGCAGGCCAGCACACCGCCGAGCGCGGTCGCGCCGACCAGCCCGAGGAACAGGGGGCTAATTCGCACCGAAGAACTCATCACCTCACCAGTGTCCCCGTTCTCGGGCGGCGGAGGTGACCATCCGGTGGTATCCATTGATCATGAAAGGGACTGATGCGCCTTCCGGAGTATCCGCCCGTGCGCCGAAAGTGCTCATCCGGTGACGCTGGGCAGGGGTCCTGGGTTCATCCCCCTACGGAAGGTTCCCGCTTGACCGCAAGGAGCTACACGGGTGTAATCACAGCAGTGTCATTCTCCGCTGAAAGGACTGTCCGCCGCGTGGGCGGACGCGCGGCGGCCGGTCGGGTGTCGGGAGACCCGACCGGGAAATCGGTCGACCGGGGCTCCGCCGGTCGGTGAGAGGGCGGGCGGAGCGAGTGGTCGGCGAGGCGGCGACCGCCGTCGGACCAGCGGGTCCCCGCGTGATGAGCGGGGACGCCGAAATCCGCGACGAGGAGTGCGTCCTGTTCGTGGCCCTGGGGAGGGCCCGCGGGAATTGGGAGAAATCGGGGGAAGGCCGAATGTGGGAGACGACAGAGGGCCGGTTGATGGAGCGGGGGGACGCTCAGCTCGCCGAACTCGACGTCCTGGCCGGTCTGTTCGAGCTCGACGAGGAAGAACAGGAATGGCAGGAACGCGCGCTGTGCGCGCAGACCGATCCGGAGGCGTTCTTCCCGGAGAAGGGCGGCTCGACCCGCGAGGCGAAACGCATCTGCGCGGGATGCGAGGTTCGTGCCGAGTGCTTGGAATACGCGCTGGAGCACGACGAACGCTTCGGCATTTGGGGCGGGCTGTCCGAAAGGGAGCGTCGCAAGCTCAAGCGCCGCGCGGTCTGATCGTCGGCTGAGCGTTCTTCCGCACCCCACCCTTGCACTACCGTGCGGGGCGTGGAACACGGTGCACGGGAAGAGGATTCGGCCGCGGAGCGCGAGGTTCCCCCGCGCTGCGAGGAGTCCGAAGAGGTCGCCGACCGCACGGCCGCGAAACCGTCACCGGTTCCCCGCGGTGCCGCGGACCCCGCGTCCGCGCCACCGCGCCGGCCCGGTGCGAGGGCGCTGATCGCCCCCGCCGCGGTGGCCGTGGCCCTGGTCGTGGTGGCCCTGGTGACCAACGGAGCGCTCGCGGCGGAGCCGCGGTTCGGCGGGGTGCTGCACGGCGGTCGGCTGCTGCCGGTGGGCGATCTGGCGACGACCTGGCGGGACTACCTGTCCGCCTGGCACCCGGTCGACGGGGGCACCGGAGCTCCCGCGTCACCGGCACTGCTCGTGCTCGCCCTGCTGGGCAGTGTTCTCGGCGGGCCTTCGGTGGTCGTCGCCGCCCTGCTGCTGTTCGACATGCCGCTGGCGGGGTTGACGGCCTACGCGGCGACGCGGCGACTCCCGGTCGCCCGGCGGTGGCGCGCGGTGGGCGCGGTGGCCTACGGGTTGCTCCCGGTCGCCGCGTCGTCCGCGGCGCAGGGGCGGCTCGACGTGGTCGTCGCGCACGTCCTGGTGCCGCCGGTGCTCGCCGGCATCGCGTCAGTGCTCGGCCTCACCGAGCCGAAAACCGGGCAGTGGTTGGGAAGCGCGTGCCTCACCTCGCTCGGCGCGGCCGTGCTCGGAGCGTTCAGCCCCCTGCTGCACCTGGCGGTGCTCGTGCTGGCGCTGATCGGCTACGTCGCGACACCGGGCGCGGCGGAACGCAGGCGCGCCGCCGGGGTGGCGGCCGTGGTCCTGCTGTCCGTGGCCTGCCTGCTGCCGTGGCCGACCGTCCTGTTCCGGGATCCGGCGATCCTGCTGCGCGGACCGGGTGCCCAGGTCGCCGAACCCCCGGCGGGTCCGTGGCTGCTGGCGCTCAGCCCGGACGGGACACCGGCCGGTTGGTCCGGAGCGGTGGTGGTGCTCGCCGCCGTCACCGCGCTGGTGCTGGCGCCGTCGCGGCGGATGGTGCCGGGTGTCGTGGTCGCGGCCGTCGGGTGGGCGCTGGCCGCGGTCGTCGGTTCGGCGTCGACCACCCCGATCGGCGGGGGCGCGCCGACCCCGGGCTGGGCCGGTGCGCCGCTCGTGCTCGCGGCGGCCGGGTGCGTCTGGGTCGTCCTGTCGGCGGGCGCACCGCGAGTTCCGGTCCGCGCGCTCGTTCCGGTGCTGGTCACCGGTCTGGTGCTGCTGGCTTCCGGGGCCGCGTGGGCCGGGGCGGTCGGGCCGCTGCGCGCCGGGGGCGGTGCCGCGCTGCCGGGAACGGTGCTCGTGCTCCCGACCGGGACGGCACCCGCCCGGCTCCTCGAACCCGGGCACCCGCGCTTCGGCGACGACGACCTCGTGCCGGTGCCCACCGCGGTCGACTGGCTGAACGGCGTGCGGGCCGACCTGCGGTCCGGTGACGCCGGGCGCGTCCGTTCCGCGATCGCCTCGGCGGCGGCCAGGGGAGCGGAGTTCGTCGCGACCCCCGACGCCGCGCGCATCCGCGACCTGGCCGGCGGCCTCGTCACCGACCGGGGCGGACTCGCCGACGGCACGCCGCTGCTGCACCTCGAACTGCCCAGCAGCCCGGTCAAGCTGCTGGGCCCGGACCTCGCGCGGCACGCCCGCACCGAGGCCGCGCCCGCACCGGAGGCGCGGCCGCTGCCGGTCGAGGGCCGCCCGCCGCACGTCGCGTTCCGGGTGTCCGAAGGCGGGCTCGGCCGCACCCTGCTGCTCGGCGCGGAGAACGAACCCGGCTGGCGGGCCGTCGTCGACGGCCGGGAGTTCCCGCTGGCCACCGCCTGGGGCCACCAGGTGGCGGTGCCGTTGCCCGCCCGCGCGGCCGAGGTCGAGGTCGACTACACCGAGGTCCCCCGCACCGCGCTGCTGATCCTCCAGGCCGCGGCGATCCTGTTCACCGCCGTGGCCGCCCTCCCCGAACTGCGCAGGCGGCGCAAGCGGACCCGCGCGGGGTGACGCGGGCGGTCACTGGCCCTCGATGACGTCGGGGTCCAACCCCAGGTAGGTGGCGACCTGTTCGACCAGGACGTCGTGGAGCAGGTCGGCCATGTCCGTGCCGTCGCGGGCGCGCGCCTCCAGGGGGCGGCGGTAGAGCACGATGCGGGCGCGGGTCGGCAGCCCGCGCCGGTCGACCCCGGCCGGCACCAGCCGGGCCAGCGGCACGTTGGCGTCGACGACCACGTCGTCGTCCCACACCACCTTCTCCGGAGAGGTGGTGTTGATCTCGGGGACCTCGTCCACCGCGACGTCGAGCTCGGTCAGCTCCGCGTGCCAGCGCTGCTCGATCGGCTCCAGGGCCTCCAGCACCAGCGCGTCGAACCGCTGCGAACGGCTGCGGGCCACCGGCACCGACGAGGGGTACAGCGGTCCTCGCAGGCCACGGCCGCGCCGATCCCGCCGCGAGCGGCTTCGGCGCCGAGATCCACGTGCGGTCACCACGGGGTGAGGGTACGCCTTCGGCCCCCTGGTCGTGGCAAGCCGCCGCCCGGTGTTCGCCGTGTCCGAGCTCGGCGATTCCGCGTGCCTGCGGCACGCCGCGGACCGAGGGCGCTATCGTGCCTGTCGTGCGGAGCGTGAGGCGTTGCTCGCGGACCGGGTGTACCAACCCGGCAGTCGCCACGCTCACTTATGCCTATGCGGACTCCACCGCGGTGGTCGGTCCGCTGGCCACGTACGCGGAACCGCACAGCTACGACCTGTGCGAGGCGCACGCGCTGCGGCTGACCGCGCCGAAGGGCTGGGAGGTCGTGCGGCACGAGGGCGAGTTCGCGGTGCCGGAGCCGTCGGACGACGACCTGACCGCGCTCGCCGAGGCCGTCCGCGAGGCGGGTCGGGCCGACCGGCCCGTCGATCCGCCGGACGTCCCAACCGGCGGCATCCGGCGGGGCCACCTGCGTGCGCTGCCCGACCCCGTGGACGAGTGAGCACCGTGACGAACAGCTCGCGAGCGTCCAGCAGTCGCCATTCCGGTCCCGATCGCCGGTAGGCTCGGATCACGTCGTGGCTGGCCGATAGTGGGGAGTGTGGCAGCGTGCGGGACCTGACCGGGATCGTCAAGGCGTACGACATCCGGGGAGTGGTGGGTGACGAGCTCGACGCGGAGGTCGTGCGCGAATTCGGTGCCGCGTTCACCCGGCTGGTCGGCGGCCCGGCGATCGTCGTCGGGCACGACATGCGGGAGTCCTCGCCCGGCCTGGCGGCGGCGTTCGCCGAGGGCGTGACCGGCCAGGGCATCGACGTGGTCAACATCGGCCTGGCCAGCACCGACATGCTGTACTTCGCGTCCGGGCACCTCGACCTGCCCGGGGCGATGTTCACCGCCAGCCACAACCCCGCCCGCTACAACGGCATCAAGCTCTGCCGCTCCGGCGCCGCGCCGGTCGGCCAGGACAGCGGCCTGTCGGAGATCCAGGAGCTGGTCACCCACGGCGTGCCCGAATTCCTCGGCGCCAAGGGGTCGGTCACCGAGCGGAACATGGTCGCCGACTACGCCGAGTTCCTCCGCGGGCTGGTGGACCTGCGCGGGATCCGGCCGCTGAAGATCGTCGTCGACGCGGGCAACGGGATGGGCGGGCACACCGTGCCCACCGTGTTCGAGGGGCTGCCCGTCGAAGTCGTCCCGATGTACTTCGAGCTGGACGGCACCTTCCCGAACCACGAGGCCAACCCGCTGGACCCGGCCAACCTGGTCGACCTGCAGGCCAAGGTCCGCGAGGTCGGCGCCGACGCCGGGCTGGCCTTCGACGGCGACGCCGACCGCTGCTTCGTCGTCGACGAGAACGCCGACCCGGTGGCGCCCAGCGCGATCACCGCGCTCGTCGCGGTCCGCGAGCTGGCCAAGGAACCCGGCGCCACGATCATCCACAACCTGATCACGTCCCGGGCCGTTCCCGAGATCATCGCCGAGCACGGCGGCAACCCGGTCCGCACCCGCGTCGGCCACTCGTTCATCAAGCAGACCATGGCCGAGACCGGCGCCATCTTCGGCGGCGAGCACTCCGCGCACTACTACTTCCGCGACTTCTGGCGCGCCGACTCCGGGATGCTCGCCGCGCTGCACGCGCTGGCCGCGCTGGGTGGGCAGGACCGGCCGCTGTCCGAGCTGATGGCCGAGTACACCCGGTACGCCGCCTCCGGCGAGATCAACTCCACCGTCGACGACCAGCAGGCCCGGATGCGGGCCGTCGCGGACGCGTTCCGTGACCGCAATGGCGCTCGTATCGACGAACTCGACGGGCTTACCGTGGAGTTGTCGGACGGTTCCTGGTTCAATTTGCGCCCGTCCAACACCGAGCCGCTGCTCCGGCTCAACGTGGAAGCGAGGGACACAGCCGCCATGACCGCACTGCGCGACGAGGTGCTCGCGGTCGTCCGCGGCTGACCATCGACGTCGACCGGACGGCCGGAACGCGAGCCCCGGCCCGGGGCGACCTTGGGAGGACGATGTGGCCGTTGACCTGGAACCGCAGTTGCTGGAGATCCTGGCCTGCCCGTGCCCGCAGCACGCCGCGCTGCGCCCCGGATCGGCAGATGATCCGCAGGCCGACTACCTGACCTGCACCTCCTGCGGCCGCGGCTTCCCGATCCGGGACGGCATTCCGGTGCTGCTGCTGGAGGAGGCGGTGGGCGGGCCCGTCCCCGGTGGATCCGGGAAGGGGTGACGCTGGTGCTGGACGACAGCCTGTTCGACGACCCGGCTCGGCTTGCCGACGTGGACAACCGGGGTCTGCTGCGCCACGCCGCACTCGCCGGTGCCCAGGTGCGCGCGGCGACCGAAACCGCGACCGAGGTCGGGCTGGACGACCTCGCCGAAGGCCGCCCCCGGGCGCTGGTGCTGATCGCCAGGCCAGGGATCGCGCTCGGGGTCTGCCGACTGCTGGCGGCGCTGGCCGGACCCCGCTGCCCGGTCCCGGTGGTGATCAGCGACGCGGCGCCGGCCTGGGTCGGTGCGCTGGACGTGGTGTTCGCGCACAGCGACGACGGCGGTGACCAAGCGCTCGCCGAGTCCGTCTCGGTGGCGTGCCGCCGCGGCGCGACCGTGGTGCTGCCGATGGCGGACGACGGTCCGGTCGCCGCCGCGGGCGCGGGTCGCGCGAGGCTGCTGCCACCGCGGATCCCCGTGCCGCCGGAGCTGTCGTTCGCCCACGTCTTCGCCGCCGGGCTGAACGTGGTGAATGCGCTGGGACTGGTGCGCGCGGACACCGAGGCGCTGGCCGACGAACTCGACCACGAGGCCGAGCGGGCCCACCCGAACCACGAACCGCTGGTCAACCCGGCGAAGACGCTCGCGCTGCGACTGGCCGACCGGTCCCCGCTGCTGTGGGGCCTCGACCCGGTCGCCACGGCGGTGGCCGAGCACGGCGCCTACGCACTGGGCTGCCACGCCGGCGTGCCCTGCGACGTCAGCGCGTACCAGCAGGCAGTGACGCGCCGCGCGCTGCACCGCGCGGCGGCCGCGCTCGGTTCCGAAGCCGATCTGTTCGCCGATCCCGACGAGGCCGTCGGGGCGCTGCTCCGGGTCTTCCTGGTCAGCGCCCGCTACGACGCCGCGAGCGAAGCGCACGAGCGCGCCGCGACGCGCGACCTGCCGGGAGCCGACCTCATCACGCCCGGCGAGTCGGTGCGCGACGACGCAGTGCTGCGCTCGGCGGTGCTGGCCGCCCGCTTCGACCTGGCCGCGGTCTACCTGGGCCTGGCGGCCGGAACCCTCAACGGGCCGGGCTGGCCCGCCCTGGCCATGCACTGAGGGGAACCTCCGGGACGTCCGGCGATGCGACCCGTCGAGGCGTCGCGGTGTGCTGTGCTGGAATCCCCGTGCGCGGGTGGACGAGCAGGCGAGACGAGGAAGCGAGAAAGACAGTGGAGCTACTGCGAAACGCGGTGCGCCCCTACGCGTGGGGCTCGCGCACCGCGATCGCGGACCTGCTCGGCCGCCCGGTCCCGACGCCCCACCCCGAGGCCGAGCTGTGGATGGGTGCGCACCCCGGTGACCCCTCCCGGGTGGTCCGGCCGGACGGCACGGAGCTGTCCCTGCTCGCGCTGCTGGAAGCCGACCCGGAACACCACCTCGGCTCGGCCTGCGTGCGCAGGTGGGGTGGTCGGCTGCCGTTCCTGCTCAAGGTCCTGGCCGCGGACGAGCCGTTGAGCCTGCAGGCGCACCCGTCAGCCGAGCAGGCGGCCGAGGGCTTCGCCAGGGAGGAAGAGGCCGGCATCGCGCGCAACGCGCCGAACCGCAACTACCCGGACCCGACCGCGAAGCCCGAACTCGTCTGCGCGCTCACCGAATTCCACGCGCTCGCCGGTTTCCGCGACGCGCAGCGCACCGTGCGATTGCTCGACGTCCTCGACGTGCCGAGCCTGCGCGCGCATCGGGATCTGCTCGCCGCGCAACCCGATGCCAGCGGGCTGCGCGCGCTGTTCACGACGTGGATCACGTTGCCGGAGCACTACCTGCGCGACGTGATGCCGGAGCTGCTCGAAGCGTGCGTGGCGCACGTCCGTTGCCGCGGCGAGTTCGCGCTGGAGTGCCGGACCGTGCTGGAACTGGGCGAGGCGTACCCCAACGACGCCGGGGTGTTGGCCAGCCTGCTGCTCAACCGCCTCGTGCTGCAGCCGGGGGAGGCGATCTTCCTGCCCGCCGGGAACCTGCACGCGTACCTGAACGGTACGGCGGTGGAAATCCTGGCGAACTCCGACAACATCCTCCGCTGCGGCCTGACGCCCAAGCACGTCGACGTGCCGGAACTGCTGCGGGTGCTGGACTTCGGGTGCGGCGACATGCGGGTGCTCAAGGGGGAGTCGCTCGACGCCAACCGCACCGTCTACCACGCCCCGGCCGAGGAGTTCGTGCTGTCCAGAATGGACTGGAATCCGGCCGAGCGGGGAGCCGTCCGGCTGGACTCCGGGGGGCCGCAGATACTCCTGTGCACCAAGGGCAGCGTGCGGCTGACCAGCACCGCCGGCAACGGCTCGCTGCCCGCAGAGCTGGTGCTGCCCCGCGGGCAGTCGGTGTGGCTGGCCGCGGGCGACCCGGCGGTGGAGATCCGTTCCCACGAACTGGACGACAGCGGCAGCGCCCAGGTGTTCCACGCCGCGTCCGGCGCGCTCTGACCGACCTCGCCCGAGCAAGCACCCGCACACCGGACTCCGGGTAGATTGCCTCCCGAAATCACGCGGTCGGCGTGCCGCCGGCCGCCCAGTGCCGATTCGGGGAGACACAGTGTCAGCAGCAGGCGGGGCCAAGGCCATCATCGCGGCGCTGGCCGCGAACGCGGGTATCGCGCTGGCGAAGTTCGTCGGGTTCCTGTTCACCGGTTCGTCGTCCATGCTCGCGGAGTCCGTGCACTCCCTCGCCGACACCTCCAACCAGGGGTTGTTGCTGCTCGGGCGGAAGACGTCGCGGCGCAAGCCCACCGCCGAGCACCCGTTCGGGTACGGGCGGGACCGGTTCTTCTACTCGTTCGTGGTGGCGTTGCTGCTGTTCAGCCTGGGATCGGTGTTCGCCCTGTACGAGGGGATCCACAAGATCCAGCATCCGGAGCCGCTGCACAACGTCGTCGCCGCGGTGGCCATCCTCGTCGTCGCGATCGCGCTGGAGGGCTACAGCTTCCGCACCGCGATCAAGGAGTCGGCGCAGCTCAAGGGTGAGTTGAGCTGGTGGCGCTACGTGCGCCAGGCCAAGGCGCCGGAACTGCCGGTCGTGCTGCTGGAGGACACCGGCGCTCTGGTGGGCCTCGTGCTCGCGCTCGGCGGTGTGGGGCTCACACTGCTCACCGGCGACCCGGTGTGGGACGGCGTCGGCACGGTGTGCATCGGTGCCCTGCTCGGTGCGATCGCGATCGTGCTGATCGTCGAGACCAAGAGCCTGCTCATCGGCGAGGGCGCGACCCGGGAGGTGCTCGACGAGATCATTGGTGAGCTGTGCGGGGGCCGGGTCGAGACGGTGATCCACATCCGGACGCAGTACCTCGGACCGGACGAACTGCTGGTCGCCGCCAAGATCGGCCTGTCCCCCTCGCTGTCGGTCGCGGACGTGGCTGCCGAGATCGACGCGGCCGAGGCCCGGGTGCGGGCGCAGGTGCCGGCCGCGCGGCTGATCTACCTGGAGCCCGACCTGGAGCGCACCCGCGCCGTGACCCGCTGATCACGCGGGTGAGTGCCGAGTCACAACGCGTTAACGAATTGCTTCGCCGTCCCAGAACCGAGCGTGCCGCTTGCAACACTGCCGGGTTAAGGTGCGACCCACCGTTTGAGTGAATGAGGGAGGGCGACAGTGCCAGGCACTGGGCTGTGGCGGACGAAGTCGGTCGAGCAATCGATATTGGAGACCGACGAGCCGGACACCAAACTTCGCAAAAACCTCGGCGCCAAGGACCTCATCGTCTTCGGTGTCTCCGTGGTCATCGGCGCCGGCATCTTCACGCTGGCCGCCAGGACGGCCGGTGACCTGTCCGGCCCCTCGGTGTCGGTGGCGTTCGTGCTCGCCGCGATCGCGTGCGGCTTCGCCGCGCTGTGCTACGCCGAGTTCGCCTCCACCGTTCCGGTCGCGGGCAGCGCCTACACCTACTCCTACGCCACGTTCGGCGAGTTCATCGCCTGGATCATCGGCTGGGACCTGGTGCTGGAGTTCGCGGTGGCCGCCGCGGCGGTCGGCAAGGGCTGGTCGACCTACCTGCAACAGGTGTTCGGCCTGATCGGGCTGGACGTGAGCACGGAGCTGAACCTGGGCCCGGTGCAGTTCGACTGGGGCGCCGTGCTGCTCATCGTGGTGCTGACCACCCTGCTCGCGCTGGGCACCAAGCTGTCCGCCCGGGTCAGCCTGGTCATCACCACCATCAAGGTGGCCGTGGTCCTGCTGGTGATCGTGGCGGGCATCGCCTACATCCACCCGGCCAACTACAGCCCCTTCATCCCGCCGGCCAAGGCCGCGTCCGACAGCGCCGGCTCGGGCCTTGAGCAGTCCCTGCTGTCCCTCATCCTCGGCGGGCAGACCAGCACCTACGGCATCTTCGGCCTGCTGGCCGGCGCGTCGCTGGTGTTCTTCGCCTTCATCGGCTTCGACGTGGTCGCCACCACGGCCGAGGAGACGCGGAACCCGCAGAAGGACACCCCGCGGGGCATCTTCGGCTCGCTGGCGATCGTCACGGTGCTCTACGTCGCGGTCGCCCTGGTGGTCACCGGCATGGCGAAGTACAGCGACCTGACCACCAAGAACGGCACCCGCGCCACGCTGGCCACCGCGTTCGAGCTCAACGGTGCGAACTGGGCGGCGACGATCATCTCCGTGGGCGCGCTGGTCGGTCTGATCACCGTGGTCATGGTCATGCTGCTGGGCCAGATCCGGATCCTGTTCGCCATGTCCCGCGACGGCCTGGTGAGCCGCTCGCTGGCCAAGACCGACCCGAACCGCGGCACCCCGGTGCGCGCGACCGTGCTGGTCGGTGCCGTCGTCGTGGTGGCGGCAGGCTTCTTCCCGGCGGACAAGCTGGAGGAGATGGTCAACGTCGGCACGCTGTTCGCCTTCGTCCTCGTCTCCGGCGGCGTGATCATCCTCCGGCGGAGCCGTCCCGACCTGCCGCGCGGTTTCCGGGCGCCGCTGGTCCCGGTGGTGCCGATCCTGGCGATCCTCGCGTGCGTCTGGCTGATGCTGAACCTCACCGCGCTGACCTGGGTGCGTTTCGTGGTCTGGATGCTCGCCGGGATGGTGATCTACTTCCTGTACGGGCGTTCGCACTCGCGTCTCGGCCGCGGTGAGCTCGCCGACGTTCCCCCCGTCGAGGAGAGGGGATCGACTTCGTCGTCGGAGTGATCCGAGGAGCGGTTCCAGGCGGCGTCGTCCGGTGATCGGGCGGCGCCGCCTTTTCTCCGGGCGCTGATTCGAACACGAGTTCGCCTGGTCGAGTGATGATCTGCGCTGGTGGCGCGGGGATCATCGGTGGCATGACTCAGCACACATCCGCAGCATCGATCCGCGGAGCCCGCCGAGGGCCGGGCTCCGGTCAGTTCTCCGAAAGGCGCAGCGCCATACCGCGTTCCCACGGCGCCGTGCGGCCACGGGGTTCGGTGATCTCCGGCGGTACGGCGGGACCGGTGCGCGTGTCGGTGTCCTGCGGCGCGGCTCCTGGTGAGGACTCGGTGGACTCGGCCGCGTCCGGTGTCCGCTGGGTGGGCTCGTCGTCCGCGGGTGCCTCGGTCCGGTCCTCGGTCTGCTGGGCGAGTTCCTCGACCGAGTCCGAGAGGGATCCGCCGTCGCCGCCCTGAGCGTGCAGGCGCGGGCCGTCCGGGGACTTCTGCCTGGGCTGCTGGACCGGTGCGCTCGTCGGAGTCGGGGTCTTGGACTGGAGCGGGAGCGCTGCGCAGCGCACCGGGGTCTCCAGGCCGGCTGCCATCGCCACCGCGCGGTCCCACTCCGGGTCGCCGGTGTAGTCGGTGTGCGCCATCACGCCGGGCGCCCAACGCCGGGAGGAAAACGGTCCGCGCTGCGGGTCCGGGAGCCAGTGGTCGCCGCCGAGCACCAACGCGCCGGTCGGGCCACGGGTCGCCGCGGGCAGCGGCCCTTCGGAACCGTCCGGGCGCAGCCCGACGCCGATGAGCATGCCGTCGTAGACCTGGCGGTTCCAGGTGGTGACCGCGCCGCCCAGCGGGTCGGTGCCCCGGCACAGCGACCGCCAGCGGCCGCCGAGCGAGCCGGCGAGGTCCCGCAGCGACCGGTGCGGGACCACGGCGGGGAAGGCGCGCGGGTAGGCCCACTGGAGTTGGGAGCCCGCGGTCACCAGCCCGACGCGTTCGCGGTCTTCCTCGGGCAGCGTCTCCAGCAGGCGTGCGGTGGCCACCGCGGCCAGCAGGCTGCCCTGGCTGTGCCCGACGAGCACGACGCGGGTGTTCGGGTCGCTGAGGTGGTCCTTGGCCCGGGCCGCGAGTTCGGGGATGACCTTCAGCGCGTAGCACGGCGGCACGACCGGATGCGCCTCGCGCGGCCAGAACAGCGACAGATCGGACAGCACGCCGAGGTAGCGGGCAGCGGTCCGCTGCCGGGCCGCGATGTACACGACGCGGAGCAGCCCGCCCGCCAGGGTTGCCAGGGCGCCGACGCCGAGCGCGACGAGCCAGTCGGGCCAGAGCGCGTCGGCGGGCATGCCGACCAGGCGGGAGACGAGCGTCAGCACGGTGCTGAACGCCAGCACCCCGGCGATGAGGAGGAGGACGTGGTGCGAGTAGCGGCGTTGCAGATCCGCCCACTTCCACGCGTTGGCCGCGGCCCGCTGGTCGGTCTGTCGACCGGCGTGCAGCAAGGAGACCTCGGCGGGGATCATGTCGTCGCCCTTGGGAGCGCGCAGCCGCGTGACCAGCGTCCAGACGGCCATCCCGGCGCCGCCGACGAGCAGCAGCACGGTCGCGATCCCCCAGAAGACCGTGACGTCGTCGTACCCGGCGGGGAGCTGCAGAGCCGGATCACCGAGCGCCTTGCGGACGGTCAGCGCGAATCCGGCGCCGAAGCCGTTCCCGAGCATGCACGCGATCATCAGCATCGGTGCGCTCATCCACCCGCCTGCCCACGGGCGCAGCCGCGAGGGCAGTGAAGCCCACGCCGACCTGGCGAGCAGCGCGGCGGGGACCAGCAGCACGGCCACCACGAGGCAGCAGGTGATCAGGCCGACCGTGATCAGGTCGATCGTGCTCCCGGAGCCGTCCAGCGGGTGGTCGAGCGAACCGGGCATCAGGGCGACGGAGGTGAACACGAGCGCGGCGACGGTCATCAGCGTGCGGCGCTGGGGACGACCGAGGGCGACTCGTCCGCGTCGACCCTCCTCGGTGGAGTAGAGGTTGGCGGGATCGTCGATGGCAACAGTGCCGACGAGTGCGATGACGAGCAGCGCGGCGGCGGCCAGCCACCGCGGATCGAGGGAGGGGGTAAGCGGTCCACCCAGCACCAGAAGGGCCACAGTGGACAGTGCTGCGGTGATGTGCATCGCCCGGAGTGCCGGGGTGTCCGGGTCGGCGACCACATTGGCGCCCGGAAGCATCGGGGCCCGGCCGGACTCCTGCGCGGCCTCGCGGGCACCTGCCGACACGCGCCACGACACACCGGAGATCCGGTACATCAGCAGCACCGCGAGACCAACGGGGAGGAGGGTGATCGCCGAACGCACCACGTCGAGATGGCGCACCGCGTCCGGGACGAAGGTCAGGCATTGCGCACCCGGGCTCAGGCACTGCGCGGCCACCAGGTCGAGACCGATCACGGTGAGCTGGGCGACGAACAGCATCGTCAGCAGCAGCGCCGACAACCGCATCACCGCCCGCAACACCCCCGAGATCAGGCCGCCGACGCGGTCTCCGGGGCGGACGGGCGGCAGCATCCAGTGCGCGACGTTGGCCAGGGCGAACGGGAACAGCAGCGCCCACGACGCCTTCGCCAGCCCGCCGGACGTCATGCCGCCCCACACGTAGCCCTCGACGACGCGGGGCACCGAGCCGTCACCGGCTGGCAGGTTGGGGCCTTCGACGGGTCTGCGCAGTCGGTCTGCTGGGCGCACGATCCGTCCGACGCCGTCACCGGCGACGTCCACGGATGCCACGGAATCGGTGAGTGCGTTGCCGGTGGTGCCGAGGATGCCGTGCACCCGCAGCTCGACCACGCGGGTGTCGCGCCCGGGTGCCTGCACTGCTCCTCCTGCGGGTTGATCTTCGTGGCCGGTGGTGATTCTCCACCGGAGATCGGCGCATTGGCGAGGGCTCTCGGTCCGATTGTGATCGGGCGAGGTGGCCCGTGTCTTCGATTCCGCACAGTTCGTACCCGTGCACGGAGCGCCAGGCGGCAGCCGGGAGTCGGCCCCGAGGTGTGGCGGGGGCTCGGCTACCGTCGTCGACGTGGGGCGACTCATCGTGATCGAGGGACTGGACGGGGCCGGGAAGCGGACGCTCGCCGACGGGCTCACGGCCGAACTGGCAGCTCGCGGACACTCCGTGGCCAGGACCGCCTTCCCGCGCTACGCCGACGACATCCACGCCGAGCTCGTCGGCGAGGCGTTGCGCGGTCGGCACGGTGACCTCGGCGAGTCGGTCCACGGCGTGGCCGTGCTGAATGCGCTCGACCGCCGCGCGGCCGCCGAGCCGTTGCGCGCCGACCTGCGGTCGTACGACATCGTCCTGCTGGACCGCTACGTCGCGTCGAACGCCGCCTACGGTGCCGCGCGCCTGCACCAGGACGCCCACGGCGACTTCGTCGCCTGGGTGCGCGAGCTGGAGATCGAGCGTTTCGCCCTGCCTCGGCCGGATCTGCAGATCCTGCTGCGCGTTCCGGTCGACGTCGCGGCGCGGCGCGCCGAGCACCGGGAACGGACCGAAGTGGACCGCGGCCGGGACAACTTCGAATCCGACTCGGCGCTGCAACAGCGCTGCGGTGAGGTGTACGCGCAGCTCGCCGCGGAGAACTGGTGGTCTCCGTGGGTCGTGGTGGACGGCGCCGACCGGGTCGACTTCGCCGACCTCGTCGACGAGCACGTCATGGCCCCGGGCCGCTGAGCGTTCGCGCAGACCTCAACCGGCGACGCGGACGGCCGGTTCGTGCCGAACCGGAAAGTTGACCGAGTTCGCGATGAAGCACTTGCGGTGGGCCTGCCGGTGCAGCGAGATCGCCCTGGACCGCATCGACTCGTCGGCCACGGTGATCTCCGGTCGTAGCACCACTTCGGTGAAACGCCCAGCACCGTCGCGTTCCTCGGTCATCGCGCCGCGCGCCACGTCGCGGTATTCGGTGACCACGACTCCGCTCGCCGCGCACAGGCCGAGGTACCACAGCATGTGGCACTGCGACAGGGAAGCGACCAGGAGGTCTTCGGGATTCATCCGGTGCGCGTCTCCGCGGAATGCCGGGTCCGCCGACCCGTGCAACACGGGTTTGCCCGGCACTTCCACGGTGTGATCACGGCTGTACGAGGTGTAGTCGGCGGTTCCGCTGCCGGTGTTGCCGGTCCACGTCACGGTCACCGCGTAGTCGTGCTGCTCGGCCATGGCCCGTTTCTCCTTCCGCCGCCAACTCGGATTCTGCTCGCACGCCGGGCTGGCCACCGCGCGCAGCTGGTGGTGCTGGCGCAGCGTCGACCACAATTCGACTACTCCGTTCGGCGGTACCCAGTGGTTCGCGTCGGAGTCGGGGGAGCGACCTGCGACGATGATCTCCGGGTGCGTGTTCGGCATCCGGATGAGTAGTGCAACCATGTTGGGCATGAAGGCACGCGTGCTCGTGGTGGACGACGATCCGGCCCTGGCCGAAATGCTGACCATCGTGCTCCGCGGCGAGGGGTTCGAGACCGCCGTCGTCAGCGATGGCACGAAGGCGCTGCCTGCCCTGCGGGAACTCAAGCCGGATCTGGTCCTGCTCGACCTGATGCTGCCCGGCATGAACGGCATCGACGTCTGCAAGGCCATCCGCACCGAGTCCGTCGTGCCGATCGTGATGCTGACCGCCAAGAGCGACACCGTCGACGTCGTGCTCGGACTGGAGTCCGGTGCGGACGACTACGTGGTCAAGCCCTTCAAACCCAAGGAACTCGTCGCGCGACTGCGTGCCCGCTTGCGCCGCACCGACGCCGAACCGGCGGAGGTGCTCACCATCGGCGACATCACCATCGACGTGCCCGGCCACGAGGTGACCCGCGACGGCCAGCCCATCGCGTTGACCCCGCTGGAGTTCGACCTCTTGGTGGCGCTGGCCCGCAAGCCCCGCCAGGTGTTCACCCGCGAGGTCCTGCTGGAGCAGGTGTGGGGCTACCGGCACGCGGCGGACACCCGCCTGGTCAACGTGCACGTCCAGCGGCTGCGCTCGAAGGTCGAGCGCGACCCGGAGCGGCCCGAGGTGGTGTTGACGGTTCGCGGTGTCGGTTACAAGGCCGGCCCGCCGTGATACCACCAGGACGTGGTGGCGCCTGTTCGCGGACAGGCGCCGTTCGTTCGGCGGGCCGGTCGAGCGCTCGGTCGGTGACCGCACAGCAGCCCGGGGAACGATCGCCGTGAACATGTGGACACGACGAGGCAGCGTGGTGCGGCGTTCGCTCGCGCGTGTCCGCGAGGAGATCCGCGACCGCTGGCACCGGTTCGAGACGATGTGGCGGCGCTCGATGCAGCTGCGCGTCGTCGTCAGCACTCTCGCGCTGTCGCTGGCCGTGGTGTTCGTGCTGGGCATGGTGTTGCAGACGCAGATCACCTCGCAGCTGCTGGCCGCGAAGGAGAACGCCGCCATCGCGCAGGCCGAGTACAGCCTGCCGATCCTGGAGCGGGAGCTGACCGCGGTCGACCCCAACTCCGACGGGGTGTCCGAGCAGCTGGAAGTCGCGCTGAACCGGCTGACCACCTCGGCTTCCGGCCAGTCCACCACCGAAACCGTGGCAGGGGCCTTCGACCCGGTGCTGGTCGACGGACACGCCCCCGGAGACCGGCGCCTGCAACCGTCCGCGGGACCGATCGAGGACGTGCCGCAGGACCTGCGCCGCTACGTCGAGCGCGGCCAGCTGGCCACCCAGATCACCACCGTCCCACGTGGACACGAGGTGGTGACCATGCTCGCGGTCGGCACGCCGGTGGGCACCGCCACCCGACCGCTGCAGGTCTACCTGCTGTTCCCGCTGACCGCCGAGCAGAACACGCTCGCCGTGGTGCAGAGCACGCTGCTGGTCGGCGGGGCCGTCCTCCTGGTGCTGCTGGGGGCGATCACGAACCTGGTGACCCGTCAGGTGGTGCGCCCGGTGCGGCAGGCCGCGCAGGTCGCCGTGCAGCTCGCCGAGGGCGACCTCGACAAGCGCATGCGCGTGATCGGCGAGGACGACGTGGCGCGGCTGGCCGAGTCGTTCAACGAGATGGCCGACAGCCTCAAGCACCAGATCAAGCAGCTGGAGGAGTTCGGCCAGTTGCAGCGCAGGTTCACTTCGGACGTCTCGCACGAACTGCGCACCCCGCTGACCACCGTGCGGATGGCCGCCGACGTGCTGCACGCCTCCCGCGAGGAGTTCCCACCCGGCCTGTCCCGCTCGACGGAGCTGCTGGTGGACGAGCTGGACCGGTTCGAGTCGCTGCTGGCCGACCTGCTGGAGATCTCCCGGCTGGACGCCGGCGTCGCCGAACTCGCCGCCGAACCCCTGGACCTGCCCGAGATCGTGCGCCGGGCGGCCGAGTCGCTGCGCGCCATCGCCGACACCAGCGGCGTCGAGTTGCGCATGGACATGCCGGAACCCGAGGACCACGAGTCCGCGGACACCACGATCCTCGCCGACGCCCGCCGGGTCGAACGCATCGTGCGCAACCTGGTGGCCAACGCCATCGACCACGCCGAGGGCGGGCCGGTGGAGATCCGCTTCGGCGCGAACGCGCAGGCCGTGGCGGTGACCGTGCGGGACTACGGGGTCGGGTTGCGGCCGGGCGAGGCCGAGCTGGTGTTCACCCGCTTCTGGCGCGCCGACCCGTCCCGCAACCGCCGCACCGGCGGCACCGGCCTGGGGCTGTCGATCAGCTCGGAGGACGCCCGCCTGCACGGCGGTGTGCTGGACGCCTGGGGCGAACCCGGCGAGGGGTCGTGCTTCCGGCTCACCCTGCCGCGCCGCCCGGGCGAGCCGTTCGACACCAACCCGCTGCCGCTGCCCGACCCCCGCCGCATCGCGGCCCCCGGAGCGTTGCTGGCGGCCCGCGTCGACCCGCCCCGCGATGCCGACGTCACCGAATCCGGAATCCGCGACGAAGGCCCCGCGCGGCTGTCCGAGAGCCGGGAGGACGACGAATGATCCTGCGGCACACCCGGTCGCTTGCGTTGTTGGTGCTGGTCCTGCTCGGGGTGTCGGCCTGCGCGTCGATCCCGGAGAGCTCGGACCCCAAGGCCGTGAAGTGGGTCGACGAGGGCAACTCGACGGCGCCGATCAACCCGCCGCCGAGCGGTCTGGACCCGTTGGCGCTGGTCCGCAGCTTCGTCGACTCGGCCGCCGCACCGGAGAGCAACCACGAGGCCGCCCGACTGCACCTGACCTCGGGCGCGCAACGCGACTGGAGCCCGCCCGCCGGACTGCTGATCGTGGACAACGTGGACACCATCCCGGTGCCCCAGCCCACGTCGTCGCCCGGCGTGCAGGTGGTGAGCCTGCAGGCGGACAAGATCGGCAGGCTGCGCGCCGACCAGTCGTTCGCGCCCGAGACCGGCGAGTACCAGGTGCAGGTCCGGGTGGAGCGGCGGCCGGACGGCCAGTGGCGCATCGCGGGCCCGCCGCCGGAGCTGGTGGCCAGCCGCGCGTCGTTCACCGGCAGCTACCGGCCGGTGCCGATCTACTTCCTGGACCACGACTCGCACGGGGTCGTGCCGGACCTGCGGTACGTGGTGTCGCAGCCGGCCAGCACCCTGCCCCGCCGCGTCATGGACCTGCTGACCATGGGCCCGTCGGAGAACTTCCGGTCGGCGATGGGCACGGCGATCCCGGAGGGGGTCCACCCCAAGACCAACACCAGCGAGGCCGCGGACGGCGCGTTGGAGGTCAACCTCAGCGATCTCGGTGACGTGTCCCGCGAAACGCGGCAGCTCATCGCGGCGCAGGTGGTGTTCTCGCTGCAGAGCGTCAGCAGCGCGCGCGTCCGGTTGAAGGTCGAAGGCATGCCGATGCTGCAGGACGAACGGGACCTGCGGCCGACCGACGTCGCCGCCTACGAGACCCAGGGGGTGCCGCGCCCGGACCTGCCCGGTCTCGCCGTCGTCGACGAACGCCTGGTGTTCCTGGACCCGAAGGCGCAGCCGGTGCCCGGCCCCGCCGGGTCCGGCGAGTACGACGTGGTGCAGGCGGGGGAGTCCCCGGACGGCGCCCAGCTGGCCGCGGTCACCCGGCGGCCGGGCGGGGTGCAGCTGCGGGTCGGCCACTACGGCGAGCACCTGCCGGAGCTGCCGGTGATGGGCAGCTACATGAGCAAACCGACCTGGCGGGGCAAGTCGGAGGTGTGGACCGTCGTCGACGGCCACGACGTGGTGCGCGCGCTGGACATCGGCGGGAACTGGGTGACCGGCAGGGTCGACGCGTCGCAGTTCACGGGAGGCCGACCGATCCAGGACCTCCGCCTGTCGCACGACGGCACCCGGGCGGCCGGGGTGATCGACGGCCGGATCGTGGTCGCCGGGGTGTCCGACCACGACGGCAAGGTCGCGCTGGAACGCCCGATGGAGCTGCAGCCGCCGCAGGACGTGCGGATCACCGGCGTGGAGTGGCGCAAGAACGACTCGCTGGTCGCCATCACCGACAGCAACTCCGCGCCCGTCTTCGACGTCTCGGTCGACGGTTTCCAGTGGACCCGCTACACCTCGGCGAACCTGGGGCAGCCGGTGAAGGCGGTCACGGTCGCCCCGGGCGGGCGGGTGATCGTCGCGGACCGCAGCGGGCTGTGGGAGTCCAAGGACCCCGATGACGTGTGGTCCCTGCTGCAGGTCCCGATCGGTGGCGGGTCGATTCCCTTCTACCCGGGCTGATCCGGCGCATCCGACGCGCGTGCGCATGTCGGGCCTCGTCGACGGCGCATCATCCCCAGATGCGGATTTCCTGGCTCAACGAAGCCGTTTCCGGACTCGTCGACCTGCTCTTCCCGTTGCAGTGCGCGGGGTGCGGCGCGCCCGGGACGCAGTGGTGCTCCGGCTGCGCGCGTGAGCTCGGCGGGCTGCGCCGGGTGCACCGACCGCTGTCGGCCGGCGGGCCGCCGATGTACGCGCTCGGCCGTTACCGGGGAGCCGCCCGGCGCGCGGTGCTCGCGTACAAGGAGGCCGGGCAACGACATCTCGCGGAACCGTTCGGCCACCACCTCGCCACCGCCGTGGTCGCCCTCGCCGGGGAGATCGGGATGGAGCGCGCCTGCTGCCTGGTGCCCGCGCCCTCGCGCCGGATCGCCGCGCGGCGCCGGGGCGGTGCCCACATGACCCGGGTCGCGCACCGCGCGGCCGGTCGGCTGGCGGGGGCGGGCTGGTCGGCGCGGGTGGCGGACTGCCTGGTGACCGAGTCCGGCGCGGTCGACTCGGCGGAGCTGGCCCCCGCGGAGCGGATGGGAAACCTCAGCGGTCGGGTCCGGGCTCGGCCCGCGGACCTGCCGCCGACGGATCCGCCCGTCCTGCTGCTCGACGACGTGATCACCTCCGGCGCGACGGCGGCGGTGTGCGCGCGGGTGCTGGCCGATGTGGGAATCGGCGTAGCGGCGGTGCTGAGCCTGACCGCGACGGCGGGTTAGGACGAACGGGTACCGCGGGAACCACCTGAACGGACGCGGGAACTCAGTGGCTCCGCCACTCGTTCCCCGGGCATGAGCAGGCGCGGAGCTCTCCTTCCGGGACCTGTCGGAGCGCGACGACGACAGGCCCCCGACCGGGTGAGCAGCCGCCCGGAGGGCGGTGCGCGATCACAGGGCGCACGTGCGTGGAGCCTGCTTCGATCGGGTGCGCCAATCACTCTCAGTGGCTGCTTGACTTCGCCCGACTCGGGGGGTGTCACAAATCGGTAAAGAGAGCTAACGTGCCACTCATTCAGCCAACCCCAGGCGGCGGGAAGGAGCGGAATCCCCATGTCCCAGGCGCCGGAGTGAGCTGAGACCTCTGATCCGGCGCCGCCGTGCACCTACGGAGCACGCAAGGAACGGAGGTCGTGAATGGACATCGTCGTCAAGGGTCGCAACGTCGAGGTGCCCGATCACTACCGGGAGCACGTCAACGCCAAACTGACCCGGCTTGAGCGGTACAACCGGAAGGCCATCCGTGCGGACGTGGAGTTGTTCCACGAACGCAACCCGCGTCAGGCGAAGAACTGCCAGCGGGTCGAGATCACCCTCAAGTGCAAGGGCGCCCCGGTGCGGGCCGAGGCCAGCGCCGGCGACTTCTACGCCGCCCTGGACGCTGCCGCGGCCAAGCTGGAGAACCGCCTCCGCCGCATGCACGACCGCAAGAAGGTCCACTACGGCCAGCGCAACCCGATTTCCGTGGCCGAGGCAACGGCCGCCATGGCCCACCGGCCGGTGGCGACCGCCAGCGCCGCCGAGGGGAGAACCGCCCTGCTCGAAGCGCCGACCTCCGAATACACCGCAGAGGTGCCCGAACAGCGCTGGGCCACCGACGACGGCTACGAACCGGGCCGCGTCGTCCGGGAGAAGGAGCACTCGGCCCAACCGATGACGGTCGACCAGGCCCTCTACGAGATGGAGCTGGTCGGACACGACTTCTACCTCTTCTCCGACGCCGACAGCGGCAAGCCCAGCGTCGTCTACCGGCGCAAGGGGTTCGACTACGGCGTGATCAGACTCGCCGACACGCACTGACCAGGGCGAGTCTGCGCCAATACCGACCCCGACGGCTGTCCCCCGCGTACCGTGGTTCGCGGGGGACAGCTGCGTGCGGGTCCCGCGGCGCCGCCCCACCCGGACGGCGGGGGCGCGCTGCCAGCTCTAATACGATGGCCAGAAAGCGTCCGTGACGGACGCGTCACGATCAGCTAGTGAGGTCGACCGGATGGTCCTGTCCCGACTGCTCCGCGCCGGCGAGGGCAAGATGCTCAAGCGGCTGCGCGCGATCGCAGCCCACATCAACGAGCTCGAAGACGACGTCGTCGGGCTGTCCGACGCCGAGCTGCGGGGCAAGACCGACGAGTTCAAGCGCCGCCACGCCGACGGCGAGTCGTTGGACGAGCTCCTGCCCGAAGCGTTCGCGGTCGCCCGCGAGGGCGCCCGGCGCACCCTCGGCCAGCGCCACTTCGACGTCCAGCTCATGGGCGGCGCCGCGCTGCACCTCGGCCAGATCGCCGAGATGAAGACCGGTGAGGGCAAGACCCTCACCTGCGTGCTGCCCGCCTACCTCAACGCGATCGCCGGCAAGGGCGTGCACGTCGTCACGGTCAACGACTACCTGGCCAAGCGCGACGCCGAGTGGATGGGCCGCGTGCACCGCTTCCTCGGCCTGGAGGTCGGCGCGATCCTCGCCGACATGACGCCGGAGCAGCGGCGCGCCTCCTACGCCGCCGACATCACCTACGGCACGAACAACGAGTTCGGCTTCGACTACCTGCGCGACAACATGGCCTGGAGCCTGGCCGACTGCGTGCAGCGCGGCCACTTCTTCGCCGTCGTCGACGAGGTCGACTCCATCCTGATCGACGAGGCCCGCACCCCGCTGATCATCTCCGGCCCGGCCGACCAGTCGTCCCGCTGGTACCAGGAGTTCGCGCGGCTCGCACCGATGCTCAAGCGCGACGCGCACTACGAGGTCGACGAGCGCAAGCGGACCGTCGGTGTCACCGAAGAGGGCGTCGCGATCATCGAGGACCAGCTCGGCATCGACAACCTCTACGAGGCGGCCAACACCCCGCTGGTCGGCTTCCTCAACAACGCGCTGAAGGCCAAGGAGCTCTACAAGCGCGACAAGGACTACATCGTCCGCGACGGCGAAGTGCTCATCGTCGACGAGTTCACCGGTCGCATCCTGGCGGGCCGCCGCTACAACGAGGGCATGCACCAGGCCATCGAGGCCAAGGAAGGCGTCGAGATCAAGGCCGAGAACCAGACGCTGGCCACGATCACGCTGCAGAACTACTTCCGGCTCTACGACAAGCTCTCCGGCATGACCGGTACCGCCGAGACGGAGGCCGCGGAGTTCCAGGGCACCTACAAGCTCGGCGTGGTGCCGATCCCGACCAACGAGCCGATGGCCCGCGTGGACCAGCCGGACCTGGTCTACAAGTCCGAGCCCGCCAAGTTCGAGGCGGTCGCCGAGGACATCGAGGAGCGCTACCGCAAGGGCCAGCCGGTCCTGGTCGGCACCACCAGCGTCGAGCGCTCCGAGTACCTGGCGAAGCTGCTCACCAAGAAGGGCGTCCCGCACAGCGTCCTCAACGCCAAGAACCACCAGCGCGAGGCCGCGATCATCGCCGAGGCCGGCCGCAAGGGTGCGGTCACCGTCGCCACCAACATGGCCGGCCGCGGTACCGACATCGTGCTCGGCGGCAACGTCGACCACCTCGCCGACGCGGAGCTGCGCAGGCGCGGCCTGGACCCGGTGGAGAACCGCGAGCAGTACGAGGCCGAGTGGCCCGCGGTGGTCGAGAAGATCAAGGTGCAGGCCGAGGCCGAAGCCGACGAGGTCCGCGAGGTCGGCGGGCTCTACGTGCTCGGCACCGAGCGCCACGAGTCCCGCCGCATCGACAACCAGCTGCGCGGTCGTTCCGGACGTCAGGGCGACCCCGGCGAGTCCCGGTTCTACCTGTCGCTGGGCGACGAGCTGATGCGGCGGTTCAACGCGACCATGGTCGAGACCGTGATGACCCGGCTCAAGGTGCCCGACGACGTGCCGATCGAGCACAAGATGGTCACCCGGGCCATCCGCAGCGCTCAGACCCAGGTCGAGCAGCAGAACATGGAGATCCGCAAGAACGTCCTCAAGTACGACGAGGTCATGAACCAGCAGCGTTCGGTGATCTACACCGAGCGGCGCCGCGTGCTGGAGGGCGAGGACCTGCGCGAGCAGGTCATGCACATGCTCACCGACGTCGTCACGGCGTACGTCAACGCGGAGACCTCGGAGGGCTACGCCGAGGACTGGGACTTCGAGAAGCTCTGGACCGCGCTGAAGACCCTCTACCCCGTGTCGCTGGACTGGGAGCAGCTGGTCGAGGACGAGGAGGACCTGTCCAAGGAACGCCTGCTGGAGGTCGTCCTGGAGGACGCCCGGGCCGCCTACGACCGCCGCGAGGCCGAGGTCGACGCCAAGGTCGGCGCGGGTGCCATGCGCGAGCTGGAGCGCCGGGTGGTCCTCAGCGTCCTGGACCGCAAGTGGCGCGAGCACCTCTACGAGATGGACTACCTCAAGGAGGGCATCGGCCTGCGCGCCATGGCGCAGCGCGACCCGCTGGTCGAGTACCGGCGGGAGGGCTTCGACATGTTCCAGGCGATGCTCGACGCCCTCAAGGAGGAGTCCGTCGGCTTCCTGTTCAACGTCCAGGTCGAGGCGGCCGAACCGGAACCCGCTGCCGAGGAGCCGTCGGTGCCGGTGTCGGTCAGCCAGCCCGGCAACGGGACGCCGGACGTGCCGCAGACGCCGCAACAGCCCCAGCCGCGGGCGAAGCGCGCCAAGCCGGCCTCCGCCGGACCGGCGCTGAGCCAGCTCTCGGGCACCCCGGCGGGCGGCGACGGTGACGTCCCGTCCGCGCTGCGCGGCAAGGGGCTGGACGGGGCCCGGCCGCAGGGACTGAGCTACTCCGGTCCGACCGAGACGGGCGAGGTGCAGACCACCCGCGAGGCCGCAGGCGGCGACGCGGCGGGCAGCACCACCCGTCGCGAGCGGCGGGCGGCCGCCCGCGCGGAGGCGAAGAAGCACAAGAAGCGCTGATCACACCAGGGACAGCAGGGTGCACACCCACCTCGTGCCGTCCCGTTCCAACCGCAGCACCAGAGCCCGGGCCCGGCAGGGCGATCCGACGACCAGGCAGGCTTCCACCGTCGACTCGGCGGTGAGGCAGGCGTGGACGGAGCGCAGCCGGTAGCCCGGGCTCCGTGCTGCGTGGAGCCGGGTTCCCGCGAGCCGGAAGGCGACCGGCCCGGACACCCGGTCGCGGACCTGGCTCAGCGGTCTGCGCCCGGCCAGCACGTCCAGCAGCTGCTCACCGACGCGTGCGGCCAGCGCGGTGGCGCTCCGTTCCGCGGGCGTGGGCGCTTCCGCGCCCGTGAGGGGGGTGGCTGTTGTCATCGGCACCTCCTGACTGGGTCTCCCGCTGTACAAGAGGAGCGGAACGCCGCGCTGCGGACACTTCGCGCCCGGAAACCCCTGATCGTGTGAGCTACCGTGCACCGCATGGACCTCGAAGCCCTGGTGCTGGACCACGGGGGAGTGCTCGACGACCCGGGAAACGGGGACGGCGCCGAGCCGCCGGTCCTGGCAGCCGCCCGGTGGCTGCGCGCCCGTGGAATCCGAACGGCCCTGGTCTCCAACGCCGACTCCGTCGCCGAGGCGGCGTCCGACGCGTTCGACGCGGTCCTGCTCTCCGGCGACTTGGGCATCGCCAAACCGGACCCGGCCATCTACCGCCTCGCCGCCGACCGGCTGGGGGTCGACCCGAGCCGCTGCGTGTTCGTCGACGACCTCCGCACGAACGTCGACGGCGCGGTCGCCACCGGCATGGTCGGCATCCACCACCGCGACGTCGCGGCGACGCGGTACGAGCTCGAAGTCCTCTTCGACCTCGAATTACCGCTCTGACCTGGTGTTTTGTCTTTTGGTGGGGGGTGGTTTCGTGAGGGTTTTCCGGGGCGTGTAGATTATTTCTTGTCAGCGCGGCACGGGCCGGGGAATCGGGTCGGGCGGTTGATGCGGGGTGGCGAACCAAGCTCCTGCCTGTGGGTGGTAGAGTGGGCGCTCCGGTTTTGGAATCGGTGAAATTGTTGGTGGCTGGCCGTGTGGGGTTGTGGGCCCCGGGTTGGTTCGGGTTTCGCTGGTTCTGGTAGTTTGATAATGCGGTTGTTTTGGGTGTTGATAACTGAGGGCCGTTGGTTTCGGTGTGGGGCTGGTGTGTGGTTCGGGTTTGCGGACCCCCCGGTTTGACAGTCGAAATCGGGATGGTCTAAGGTTGGAGATACCGAGAACGAAGCGGTGAGAATTGCTCCCCAGGGCTGGCCTGTTGGTGGGTTGGTTGTGGTGTGGGTGTGTTCTTTGAGAACTCAACAGCGGATTGTTTTGATGGCTAGTGTTTGATTAGTGCCCTTGGCCATGCACTGTGGTGTTGTGTATTGTGGTGTGTGGTGGGGTTTCTTTGAGTAGGAGCACTCTCCCTCGTGTGTGGGGTTGAGGGTGTTTTTGCTGGGATTGTTTCCGATGCATTGTTGGAGAGTTTGATCCTGGCTCAGGACGAACGCTGGCGGCGTGCTTAACACATGCAAGTCGAACGCTGAAGCCCGCTTCGGTGGGTGGATGAGTGGCGAACGGGTGAGTAACACGTGGGTAATCTGCCCTGCACTCTGGGATAAGCCTTGGAAACGGGGTCTAATACCGGATAGGACGCATGGCCGCATGGTCTGTGTGTGGAAAGTTCCGGCGGTGTAGGTTGAGCCCGCGGCCTATCAGCTTGTTGGTGGGGTGATGGCCTACCAAGGCGACGACGGGTAGCCGGCCTGAGAGGGTGACCGGCCACACTGGGACTGAGACACGGCCCAGACTCCTACGGGAGGCAGCAGTGGGGAATCTTGCGCAATGGGCGAAAGCCTGACGCAGCAACGCCGCGTGGGGGATGACGGCCTTCGGGTTGTAAACCTCTTTCGACATCGACGAAGCCTTCGGGTGACGGTAGGTGTAGAAGAAGCACCGGCTAACTACGTGCCAGCAGCCGCGGTAATACGTAGGGTGCGAGCGTTGTCCGGATTTATTGGGCGTAAAGAGCTCGTAGGCGGTTTGTCGCGTCGGCCGTGAAAACCTGCAGCTTAACTGTGGGCTTGCGGTCGATACGGGCAGACTTGAGTTCGGTAGGGGAGACTGGATTCCTGGTGTAGCGGTGAAATGCGCAGATATCAGGAGGAACACCGGTGGCGAAGGCGGGTCTCTGGGCCGATACTGACGCTGAGGAGCGAAAGCGTGGGGAGCGAACAGGATTAGATACCCTGGTAGTCCACGCCGTAAACGTTGGGCGCTAGGTGTGGGGACTGGTTCCACGGTGTCCGTGCCGTAGCTAACGCATTAAGCGCCCCGCCTGGGGAGTACGGCCGCAAGGCTAAAACTCAAAGGAATTGACGGGGGCCCGCACAAGCGGCGGAGCATGTGGATTAATTCGATGCAACGCGAAGAACCTTACCTGGGTTTGACATGCACCAGATTGCTATGGAGACATAGTTTCCCTTGTGGTTGGTGTACAGGTGGTGCATGGCTGTCGTCAGCTCGTGTCGTGAGATGTTGGGTTAAGTCCCGCAACGAGCGCAACCCTTGCCCCATGTTGCCAGCGATTCGGTCGGGGACTCGTGGGGGACTGCCGGGGTCAACTCGGAGGAAGGTGGGGATGACGTCAAGTCATCATGCCCCTTATGTCCAGGGCTTCACACATGCTACAATGGCTGGTACAGAGGGTGGCGATACCGTGAGGTGGAGCGAATCCCTTAAAGCCGGTCTCAGTTCGGATCGGGGTCTGCAACTCGACCCCGTGAAGTCGGAGTCGCTAGTAATCGCAGATCAGCAGTGCTGCGGTGAATACGTTCCCGGGCCTTGTACACACCGCCCGTCACGTCATGAAAGTCGGTAACACCCGAAGCCCATGGCCCAACCGGTTTCCGGGGGGAGTGGTCGAAGGTGGGACTGGCGATTGGGACGAAGTCGTAACAAGGTAGCCGTACCGGAAGGTGCGGCTGGATCACCTCCTTTCTAAGGAGCAACGTTGCCCGCCATCGTGCCTGTGGCCTGTGTGGTTGTGGGTGGGGTGGTTGGAGTGTCCGCAGCTGACACGGCGTGTGTTCGTGTGTTGTGGGTTGCTTGATGGTTTGTGGAACACACTGGTCTGTCTGCCTCCTGGGTGGGGTGGGTGAAATGGTCCGCTGTTGGGTGTCTGAGGGAACAGGCCTGCGTGGTGTGGGTGTGTTGTCTTGGGTTGTTGTTTGAGAATTGTATAGTGGGTGCGAGCATCTTTGTGGCCAAGTTATGTAGGGCACATGGTGGATGCCTGGGCACCAGGGGCCGATGAAGGACGTGGGAGGCTGCGATAATCCTCGGGGAGTTGTCAACCGAGCTGTGATCCGAGGGTGTCCGAATGGGGTAACCCAGCCCGAGTGATGTCGGGTTACCAGCATCTGAATGTATAGGGTGTTGGGGGGAACGCGGGGAAGTGAAACATCTTAGTACCCGTAGGAAGAGAAAACACTGGTGATTCCGTGAGTAGTGGCGAGCGAAAGCGGAGGAGGCTAAACCGTGCGCGTGTGATACCTGGCAGGGGTTGCGTGTGCGGGGTTGTGGGATGCCACTGGGGAGAGCTGTCACTCTCTCAGCTTGGGTGTGTGGGTTAGTCGAACAGGTTGGGATGCCTGGCCGGAGTGGGTGAGAGTCCCGTAGGTGAAAGCCTGCATGCTGGGTGTGGTGGTTGTCCCGAGTAGCAGCGTTTCCGTGGAGGGCGTTGTGAATCTGGCGGGACCACTCGCTAAGCCTAAATACTTCCTGGTGACCGATAGTGGATAGTACCGTGAGGGAATGGTGAAAAGTACCCCGGGAGGGGAGTGAAAGAGTTCCTGAAACCGTGTGCCTGCAATCCGTCAGAGCCTTTGGGTGATGGCGTGCCTTTTGAAGAATGAGCCTGCGAGTTGCTGCTGCGTGGCGAGGTTAACCCGGTGTGGGGTAGTCGGAGCGAAAGCGAGTCTGAAGAGGGCGTTGAGTCGCGTGGTGCAGACCCGAAGCGGGGTGATCTACCCATGGCCAGGGTGAAGCGCGGGTAAGACCGTGTGGAGGCCCGAACCCACCAGGGTTGAAAACCTGGGGGATGAGTTGTGGGTAGGGGTGAAAGGCCAATCAAACTCCGTGATAGCTGGTTCTCCCCGAAATGCATTTAGGTGCAGCGTCGCGTGGTGCTTGGGTGGGGTAGGGCGCTGGTTGGTTGATGGGCCTTCGCGGGTTACTGAGATCAGCCAAACTTCGAATACATCTGAGTTGAGCGTGGCAGTGAGACGGCGGGGGAGAAGCTTCGTCGTCGAGAGGGAAACAGCCCAGAACATCGGCTAAGGCCCCTAAGTGTGCGCTTAGTGGGAAAGGATGTGGGATTGCTGAGACAACCAGGAGGTTGGCTTAGAAGCAGCCATCCTTGAAAGAGTGCGTAATAGCTCACTGGTCAAGTGGTCCTGCGCCGACAATGTAGCGGGGCTGAAGCGTACCGCCGAAGCCATGTCAATGAGCCCGTGTGGTTTGTTGGGTAGGGGAGCGTCCTGCATGCGGTGAAGCATCCGGGTGACCGTGGTGTGGAGTGTGTGGGAGTGAGAATGCAGGCATGAGTAGCGAGTGCAGAGTGAGAATCTCTGCCGCCGGATGACCAAGGGTTCCTGGGGAAGGTTCGTCCGCCCAGGGTGAGTCGGGGCCTAAGGCGAGGCCGACAGGCGTAGTCGATGGAGAACGGGTTGATATTCCCGTACCCGTGTGCATGCGTCCATGGTGAATCCTTTGAGACTAACCATCCGCTTGCTGGAGTGGTTTTCGGACTGTTCTGGTGGGTGCATGGGACCTGATGGGGTAGTAGTCAAGTGATGGGGTGACGCAGGAGGGTAGCTCTGCCAGTGAGTGGTTGTACTGGTGTAAGCCTGTAGCCCGGTGTGTAGGGAAATCCGCATGCCGTTGTGGGTGAGGGGTGATGCGTAGCCGTGGTGGTGAAGTGAGTGATCCCATGCTGCCGAGAAAAGCCTCTAGCGAGTGTGTGCACGGCCCGTACCCGAAACCGACACAGGTGGTCAGGTAGAGAATACCGAGGCGGTCGGGTGAACTGTGGTTAAGGAATTCGGCAAATTGCCCCCGTAACTTGGGAGAAGGGGGCCACTGCTGGTGAACGCCCGTGCGGTGGGAGCTGGTGGTGGTCGCAGAGGCCAGGGAGAAGCGACTGTTTACTAAAAACACAGGTCCGTGCGAAGCTGTAAGGCGAGGTATACGGACTGACGCCTGCCCGGTGCTGGAACGTTAAGAGGACCCGTGAACCCCTTTTTTGGGGTGTAGCGGAGAATTTAAGCGCCAGTAAACGGCGGTGGTAACTATAACCATCCTAAGGTAGCGAAATTCCTTGTCGGGTAAGTTCCGACCTGCACGAATGGCGTAACGACTTCTCCGCTGTCTCGACCACAGGCCCGGTGAAATTGCAGTACGAGTAAAGATGCTCGTTTCGCGCGGCAGGACGGAAAGACCCCGGGACCTTTACTATAGCTTGGTATTGGTGTTTGGTTCGGCTTGTGTAGGATAGGTGGGAGACTGGGAAGCGGTCACGCTAGTGGTCGTGGAGTCGTTGGTGAAATACCACTCTGGTCGTTCTGGGCATCTAACCTGGGTCCGTGATCCGGATTGGGGACAGTGCCTGGTGGGTAGTTTAACTGGGGCGGTTGCCTCCTAAAGGGTAACGGAGGCGCCCAAAGGTTCCCTCAGCCTGGTTGGCAATCAGGTGGTGAGTGTAAGTGTATAAGGGAGCTTGACTGTGAGACTGACGGGTCGAGCAGGTGCGAAAGCAGGGACTAGTGATCCGGCACTGGCTGGTGGAAGCGGTGTCGCTCAACGGATAAAAGGTACCCCGGGGATAACAGGCTGATCTTGCCCAAGAGTCCATATCGACGGCATGGTTTGGCACCTCGATGTCGGCTCGTCGCATCCTGGGGCTGGAGTTGGTCCCAAGGGTTGGGCTGTTCGCCCATTAAAGCGGCACGCGAGCTGGGTTTAGAACGTCGTGAGACAGTTCGGTCCCTATCCGCCGCGCGCGTAGGAGACTTGTGGAAGGCTGTCCCTAGTACGAGAGGACCGGGACGGACGAACCTCTGGTGTGCCAGTCGTACCGCCAGGTGCGTGGCTGGTTGGCTATGTTCGGGAGGGATAACCGCTGAAAGCATCTAAGCGGGAAGCCTGTTCCGAGATGAGGTCTCCCACCCCTTTTTTGTGGGTTAAGGCTCCCAGTAGATGACTGGGTTGACAGGCCAGATGTGGAAGCGCAGTAATGTGTGGAGCTGACTGGTGCTGATAGGCCGAGGACTTGTCCACGAAGACGCTACGTGCCCACTATACGATTCTGGGACAACAACCCAGGGGTTGTTGTTGATAGTTGAATAGTCACCATGGTTTTCCCCACCCGGTGTGTGGGTGGGGGTGTGGGTTGTTGGTGGTTTGAGCGGGGAGGGTACGCCCGGTCCCATTCCGAACCCGGTAGCTAAGTTCCCCAGCGCTGATGGTACTGCACTCGGTAGGGTGTGGGAGAGTAAGACACCGCCAACACTAAACAGAGAATGGGTGGGGTGGGTGTGACCATACGGTCACACCCACCCCACCCACTTTTTTATGCTGTTTTCCTTGCTCGTGGTGGAGTTGCGGGGGTGGGCCGGAGTGCCCACCCCCTTTTTTTGTTGGTCAGGTGAGTGTGCGGCGGAGGAGTTCGTAGCAGAGCACCGAGGCGGCGCTGGCCACGTTCAACGACTCCACCCCGCCCCGCATCGGGATCGACAGGGACTGCGCGATGCGCAGCCGCACGTCCTCGGAAAGCCCGGCCGTTTCGCTGCCGAGCACGAACACCGCGCGGGAGCCGAAATCGGCGTCGAAGATGCTCTCCGGGGCCGCGGCGTCCAGGGCGTACAGCGGATATCCGGCTTCGGTCAGCATTTCCGCTGCGTCCCCTGCAGTTCGGGTGCGCAGGACCGGGGCGTGGAAGGCGACACCTGCTGATGCCTTGATGACCAGCGGGTCGATTCCGGCGACGCCCCGGTGCGGGACGACGATGCCGTCGATGCCGGCGGCCGTGGCGGTGCGCAGGACCATCCCGACGTTCGCGGGGGTCGTGAGACCGTCCAGGAGCAGGATGTTGCGCGGTGCGTGCGCCGGGTCCGCCAACGCATCGTCCAGCGGCCGCATCTTGCGCGCCACCACGTCGGCGACGACGCCCTGGTCGTGGCGGCCGTTGCCGGCCAACACCTTGACCCGGTGGGCGCTCGCGCGCTGCACGCGCACGGCGCGGTCGGCTGCCGCTTCCTTGATCTCCTCGATCACCGCTCCGCCGAGCCCCTCGGCGATGACGACCTTGTCGACCCGGAGGTCGAAATCGGCCAGCGCTTCGAGCACGGGTTTGCGGCCGTAGACGGTCACGAACCGATCTTTGGGGGAGACTTCGGCGGTCACGCTTTCCAGTGTCACATGCGCTGCGCGCGAGGCATCGAGGAAGGCCCGTCATGTGCCAGGATCGCGACATGCCCGATCGTCTTTCCGCCATCGACGCCTCCTTCCTGTACCTGGAGGACCACACGACGCCGATGCACGTCGGCGGGGTCGCGGTGTTCCGGCGGCCGCGGAGCGGGTTCGACTACGACAAGGTGTTGGCGTTGATCGACCGGCGGTTGGCGCTCGTGCCGCGATACCGGCAGCGGGTGCGGCAGGTGCCCGGTCGGTTGGCCCGCCCGGTGTGGGTCGACGACCAGGACTTCGACATCACCTACCACGTCCGGCGGTCCGCGCTGCCGAAGCCGGGTTCGGACGCGCAGCTGCACGAGCTCGCCGCGCGGCTGATGTCGCGCAAACTCGACCACACCCGACCGCTGTGGGAGGTCTACCTCGTCGAGGGCCTGTCGAAGAACCGGGTCGCGGTGATCACCAAGACCCACCAGGCGATGGTCGACGGCATCGCGGCGATCGACATCGGCCAGGTCATCCTGGACGTGGAGGCCCGATCCGCGGGTCCTGACCAGGACGACCTGTGGATGCCCCGCCCGGAACCGAGCGCGTCGGGACTCCTGTTGGAGGCGGCGGCCGACGCGGTGCAGCGCCCCGGCGAGATCGTGGAGAACGCGCGGGCGGCGATGGCCGACGCCACCGCCACGCTGCACAAGATGACCCGCGCCCTCGGTGGGGTCGCGTCGGCGCTGCGCACCGCCCTGGTGCCGGCGCCGAGCGGACCGCTGAACGCGCCGACGTCCAACCAGCGCCGCTTCGCGACGGCCAGTGCCAGGCTCGACGACCTCCGCGCGGTCCGGCGCGAGCACGGCACCACCGTCAACGACGTGGTGCTCGCGGTGCTCACCGGTGCACTGCGCAACTGGCTGCTGTCCCGGGGCGAGGTGGTGTCGCCGTCCACGACGCTGCGCGCGATGGTGCCGGTGTCGGTGCGGCCCGGGGACTCCGAGGCGGGGGAGGCGTACCGGGACACGGCGAGCCTGCCGGTCGGTTCGGTCGGCAACCGCGTGTCGGCGTTCCTGGTGGACCTGCCGGTCGGGGAGGCAAACCCGACGGTCCGGCTGCACCAGGTCAGCCATGCCATGCGGGCGCATTCCGAGTCCGGTCAGCCGGTGGCCGCGGACGCGCTGGTGAAGCTGTCCGGGTTCGCGCCGCCGACGCTGCACGCCCTCGGCGCGCGAGTGGCCAACACGTTCTCCGACCGGCTGTTCAACGTGCTGGTGACCAACGTTCCCGGGCCGCAGGTGCCGCTGTACGCGGCGGGCGCGAGGATGGTGGAGATGTTCCCGGTGGTTCCGCTGGCCAAGAACCAGGCGTTGTCGATCGGGGTGACCTCCTACGACGGTGGCGTCTACTTCGGTCTCAACGCGGACCGGGACGCGATGCCCGATGTGGACGTGTTGGCGGCGATGATCGGGGAAGCAGTGGACGAGATGATCGGGACGGTCGACACATGAGGGTTTACGTGCCCGCCACGGTGCGGATGCTGCGGCAGCTCGTGGAGGACAGGCAGCTGCAGCCGCTGGGCGGTACCGGGTTCGCGCTGACCCCCGCGCTGCGCGAGGCGTACGTCAGCGGAGACACGGAAGAACTGGAGTACGCGGCGATGCGCGAGGCGGCGCGGGCGTCGCTGCGCCTCATCGCGGGCGACCTGAGCGGGGACGAGAAGGCGGAGCTGCGCCGAGTGGTGGTCTCGGCGGACGTGGCGGACGTGACGCTGCGCCCGGACCTGGACCACGCGGTGGTGAAGATTTCCGGACCGCTGGAGTGGAAGAACCTGGCCGCGGTGCACGTGGACGCGGCCGAGGCCGAGGACGCGGTGCGCGCGGCGGCCGAGGTGATCGACGAGGCGGACCTCGGCGATCCGGATGCGGAGTTCACCCTCGGGGAGGCCGAGGACCACGAACTGGCCTGGTACGCGCCGCAGGAGGTGCCCTTCCTGCTGGAACTCATGTGAAGCCGCGATTGGATCCGCCTTGCGAACAGGCCCCCAGCGCTGCGGCGAGTGCGGCAGCGGACAGTGCGATTGCCGTGCGACGCACGCTTTTTCCGTTCACTGCGGATTCGTCAGTGCCGCGGAACCTAGCAGCGCGTCAGCACCGGTGTGGCGTCTTTGCCGGAAATGTGGTCAGCGCGGCGGGGGCTGCGCCTGGGCCGGGAGGTCGTGGAACACGCCGATCTCGTCGGCGGGCGGTGTGCTGATGTCGGCGCGAGTGCCCCAGTCGCGGTAGGTGGAGGTCAGCGACACGTCGCCGGCCTGCGCCACCCGCTGGGCCGCGGTGAACTTCACCGGCAGCCCGTGGTCGTCGAGCCACAGCTGGTAGCCGAGTTCGGGCTCGCCGGACTCGGCGGCCTTGCGGAACCGCTGGCGCTGCTGCGGATCGGGTGCGGTCCTGGCGGCCTGGGCAGTGATGATCCGCAGCTCGTACCGGGTGGCGGGACGCCCGTCGACGGTGTCGGGGGCGCGGTCGGCGATGCGGGTCGCGGACTCGACACCGGCGAAGGTGGCGTGCGGGTCGACGGCCTCGTGCAGCTGGTCGAGGGCGGGGCTGAGCAGCTTGGCGGCGAAGTCCTGGCCGTCCGAGGAGATCCGCAGCCACGGCTTGTCCGGTTCGGGGCGGATCAGCGGAGTCCGCAGGTACCCCACACCGTCCACGATGGACAGATCGACGTGCTGCGGTGGCTGGCTCCCGCTACGGGTGTTCCCGGTCAGCGACAGGTCCACCTGCGGACCGCGGTACTGCACGGTGCTCTCGCCGGTCAGCTCCCCGACGATGCCCAGTTGCCCGCGGACGGTGCTGTGCACGCTGCCCTGCTCGTTGAGCTTGCGGACCAGACCGGTCAGCAGGGCGGTGGCGTCCGGGCGCCGGTCCGGTACCGCTGCGGCCGCTCCGGCGGCCGGTGGAGGTGGCGGTGCGGTGCCGCAGGCGCCGAGCGCGGCGGTCAGCGCCAGACCGGCCGCGGCGGTCCACAGGCGGGCTGGTGGCATCGGGGGGCTCCTCGCCGTCGGTGGCATCTGTCTGCCGGGCGGGCTCGGCGCCCACGCTAGCAACGATCTCCCGACGTCACAGGAGGGCGCGACCGCGGATCACTCGTCCAGCCCTGCGCGGGACCGCAGCAGGCGGCGCAGCGAACAGAGCTGGTCGGTGCTGCCGCCGTCGGCGGCGTAGGTGTCGAGGTGGCAGTCCGGGTCGTCGGCGCCGCCGAGGTGTCCGCAGTTCGGCGGGCACTCCTCGGCCGCCTCGGCGAAGCCCTCGAACGCGGCGATCACGTCGTCGGCGGTGACGTGCGCGAGCCCGAACGACCTGATGCCCGGGGTGTCGACCACCCAACCCCCCTCCGGCAGGGGCAGGGCGACTGCGGACGTCGACGTGTGGCGTCCTTTGCCCACCCCGCTGACCTCGCCGGTCGCCCGGGTCGCCGCCGGCACGAGCCGGTTGACCAGCGTGGACTTGCCGACGCCGGAGTGCCCGACCAGCGCCGACACGCGCCCGGAGAGCAGGTCGCGCAACTCGTCCGGCTCGGTGTCCAGGCGGGTGACGGTGATCGGCATGTCCAGCGAGGAGTACACGTCGATCCACTCGCCGGGGTCGGCGAGATCGGACTTGGTCAGGCACAGCACCGGGTTGAGCCCGCCTGCGTACGCGGCGACCAGGCAGCGGTCGATGAAGCCGGGGCGCGGCGGCGGATCGGCCAGCGCGGTCACGATGACCAGCTGTTCGGCGTTGGCGACCACCACCCGCTCGTAGGGGTCGGTGTCGTCGGCGGTGCGCCGCAGCACGCTGGTGCGGTCGGTGACGCGGACGATGCGCGCCAGCGTGTCGGGCTGGCCGGAGGTGTCGCCGACCAGGCCGACGCGGTCGCCGACCACCACGGGTGTGCGCCCCAGCTCCCGCGCCCGCATCGCGACGACCAGCCGCTCCGGGTCGTCGTCGATCGCGCAGGTCCAGCGGCCGCGGTCGACGGCGACCACCATCGCCGCCACCGCGTCCTCGTGCTTGGGCCGCCGCTTGCTGCGCGGCCGGCTGCCGCGGCGGCCGGGGCGCACCCGCACGTCGGACTCGTCCAGTTCCCGCCAGCCGCGCCGGGCCATCAGGCCACCACCCGGCCGATCACGCCTGCTCCAGCATCGCCGCCCACATCCCGGGGAAGTCGGGGATCGTCTTCGACGTGGTGGCGATGTCCTCCACCGCCACCTCCGGCACCCGCAGTCCCAGGATGGCGCCCGCGGTCGCCATCCGGTGGTCGGCGTAGGAGTGCCACTCGCCACCGGTCAACGGCCGGGGCCGGATGATCAGCCCGTCGTCGGTCTGCTCGACCGCCCCGCCGAGACCGTTGAGCTCGCGTTGCAGGGCGGCGAGCCGGTCGGTCTCGTGCCCGCGCAGGTGCGCGACGCCGCGCAGCCGGGACGGGCCGTCGGCGAACGCGGCCAGCGCGGTGACGGTCGGCGTCAGCTCCCCGACGTCGTGCAGGTCGATGTCCACCGCCCGAAGCACCCCCGGACCGGTGACCGTCAGACCGGTGGGTTCCCGGCGCACCTCGGCGCCCATCTCGGTGAGGATGTCCCTGATCGCGTCCCCTGCCTGGGTCGTCCGCGCCGGCCAACCGGGGATCGTGACTTCACCGCCGGTGACGGCCGCGGCTGCCAGGAACGGTGTCGCGTTGGACAGGTCCGGTTCGATCTCCAGGTCCAGCGCCCGGATCGGACCCGGTTCCACCCGCCACGTGTCCGGTTCGTCGTCCTCGACGACGACCCCCGCGTCCCGCAGCATCGCCACGGTCATCTCGATGTGCGGCAGGGACGGCACCGGCTCGCCCTCGTGCACGACCGTCACGCCCTGCTCGAACCGCGCTGCCGAGAGCAGCAGTCCCGAGACGAACTGCGACGACGCCGAGGCGTCGATGGTCACCCGGCCGCCCGCCAGCTTGCCCGCGCCCCGGATCCGGAACGGCAGCGCGGTCCCGTCGATGTCCGCGCCCAGCGCTCGCAGCGCGTCCAGCACCGCGTCGAGCGGCCTCTCCCGGGCCCGGGGGTCGCCGTCGAAGTCGACCCGCCCGTCGGCCAGTGCCGCCAGCGGCGGGACGAACCGCATCACGGTTCCGGCCAGTCCGCAGTCGATCTCCGCCGGACCGCGCAGCGGAGCCGGGGTCACCAGCCAGTCCCCGGTCGGGTCGACCTGCACCGACACGCCCAGGGCGCGCAGCGAGGCGGCCATCAGTTCGGTGTCGCGGCTGCGCAGCGGCGCGCGCAGCGTGGACGGTCCGTCGGCGAGCGCGGCGAGCACCAGCGCCCGGTTGGTGATCGACTTCGAGCCGGGCACGGTGACGGTCGCGCGCACCGGGCCGGACGCGGTGGGAGCGGGCCAGAGCTGGGTCATACCGCAATGATCCCGCACTCGCGCGGTGCGAACCGGCCACGGGGTCGCTCGCGGTCCCCCGGCCTGCGACGATGTCGTGCACACCCCGAAGCAGGAGGTGACCGAGGCATGTGCGGCAGGTACGCCTCCACCAAGGACCCCGGCAAGCTCGCCGCGGAGTTCGCCGCCCTCGACGCCACCGGAGGAGCCGCGCCGGGAGCCGACTTCAACGTCGCTCCGACCAAGAACGTGCTGGTCGTCGTGCAACGGCACCCCCGCGACGAGGCAGGCGAGCCCGACCGGGAGCGCACCGAGCGCAGCATCCGCGTCATGCGGTGGGGTCTGGTCCCGCACTGGGCCAAGGACCCGTCCGTCGGCAACCGGATGATCAACGCCAAGGCCGAGACGGTGACCACCAAGCCCGCGTTCCGCAACGCGGTGCGGTACCACCGCTGCCTGCTGCCCGCCGACGGCTGGTACGAGTGGAAGCGCGAAGGCGACCGCAAGCAGCCGTTCTTCATGACCTCGCCGGACGGCTCCAGCCTCGCCCTGGCCGGGATCTACGCCACCTGGCGCGACCCGCGCACCGCCGAGGCCGCACCGTTGGTGACCTGCTCGGTGCTGACCACCGACGCCGTCGGCCCGCTCACCGACGTCCACGACCGGATGCCGATGCTCATCGACCGCGCGGCCTGGCCCGACTGGCTCGACCCCGACCGCCGCGATGTCACCGACCTGCTCGGTCCCCCCGCACCGGACATCGTCGACGCGCTGGAGATCCGCCCGGTGTCGAGCAAGGTCAACAACGTCCGCAACAACGGCGCCGAGCTGGTCGAACGCGTGTCACCCGACACCGGACCGCGGGCGGTAGGTTTGGACCGTGACGCAGGCGAGCCGGGGTGAGTGCTGATGTGTGGTCGCTACGCGGTCCGGCAGGACCCGGCGGCGCTGGCCGAGGAGTTCGACGCCGTCGACCGCACGGACGGCTCGGTGGAACCCGACTTCAACGTGACGCCGACCAAGACGGTGCCGATCGTCGTGCAGCGCGGCGCCGAGCGCAGCGTGCGGCCGGTGCGCTGGGGTTTCGTGCCGCCCTGGGCCAAGGAGGTGGGCAGCGGACCACCGATGATCAACGCGCGGGCGGAGACGATCACCAGCAAGCCGGTCTACGCCGAGTCGGCGGCCCGCCGCCGCTGCCTGGTGCCCGCGACCGGCTGGTACGAGTGGCAGCCGGGCGACCGGCGTCGCCAGCCCTACCTGTGCACCCGCGGCGACGGCGCCAGCCTGGCGATGGCGGCGGTGTTCACCGCCTGGTGGCCGCCGAACCCGACCGACCCGCCGCTGGTCAGCTGCGCCGTGGTCACCACCGACGCCGTCGGTGAGTTCGCCGACATCCACCACCGCATGCCGCTGGTGCTGTCCGAGGACCGCTGGGCCGACTGGCTGGACCCGCAGCGCACCGAGATCACCGAGCTGCTCAAGCCGAGCGACCGGGCGCTGGCCGAGCTGGAGATCCGCCCCGTCTCCTCCGAGGTGAACAGCATGCGCAACAACCGTCCGGAACTGTTGGACCGGGTGGAACCGGCACCCGAACCGGCCGAGCAAGTCGCGCTGTTCGAGTCATGACCAGGGTCGAGGTCGACACCCCGCACGGCCCCGCTCGGGCCGAGCTGCACTGCGCCGAAGAAGGCCGCGCGGCCCTGCTGCTCGGGCACGGCGCGGGCGGCGGCATCGCAGCGCCCGACCTGGTGGCGGTGACGCGCGCTGCGACCCAAGCCGGAGTGCACGTCGCCCTGGTCGAACAGCCCTACCGGGTGGCCGGGCGCCGGGCGCCCGCGCCCGCCAACCAGCTCGACGCCGCCTGGCTGTCCGTCGTCGACGACCTCGGTGAACGCTGGTTCCCCGAACTACCGCTGATCTTCGGCGGACGCTCCTCGGGTGCCCGCGTCGCCTGCCGCACCGCGGACGCGGGAGCTGCGGCGGCCGTGCTGTGCCTGGCGTTCCCGCTGCACCCGCCGGGCAAGCCGGAGAAGTCGCGGCTCGCCGAGCTCGACGGCGTCGAGGCACCGGTCCTCGTGGTCCAAGGGGAGCGCGACGCCTTCGGCCAACCCGAGCCCTCGCACAACCGCGAGGTGGTCCTGGTGCCCGGCGACCACTCCCTGAAGGCCGGTGTGGACGCGGTCTTCCGCGCCGCGCAGGAATGGCTCGGCCGGATCCTTCGGCTCCTCGACTGAGCCGCACCGGCTCCGCGCCTAGTGCATGCCGTCGATCACCGCCTGCGCCACCCGTCCCGCGGTGTCCCGCACGGCCAGCCACTCCTGCGGCGTCTCCGAACTCGGTTCGAGCCGCCGGTGCTCGTCGAGCAGCTCCGCCAGCCGCGCCGACGCCTCCGCCGGCACCGGCGCGCCGCCGCGCAGCGCCTCGATGGCGTTGCCCCGGTCCCGCTGCGGATCGGTGCGCTCACCGGTGATCGCGCGCGCCATGTCGATGGCGGCCATGTCGACCATCAACCAGCCCTTCGGCGGGTGCTTGCCCACGGCGACGGTGTGGTGCGACTCCAACAGGTCGGCGAGCACCGGCGACGCCTCCGGCGGCAACGTCGCCCCGGTGCGCAGCGCCTGCGCGGCCCGCTCCATGTCACCCATCACACAGTCCCTTCGAACTCCGGTGCACCGATCGGTCGCATTCTGCCCGGACCGCACCACAGCCCGGCGACGGAGGCGATGAAGGGAACCTTCCTGTCACGTGGTGCGAGAGGGGTTCCCTTCATCACGGCCGACGGGGAGCGATGAAGGGAACCTCCCTGTCACATGTGGGAGGAAGGTTCCCTTCATCACCGTCACGCCGAGATGGCGGCGACCCGCGCGCCCAGCAACCGGACGAGGTCGTCGGGCGCGAGCTCGATCTCCAGGCCGCGCCGCCCGGCGCTGCAGTAGATCGTGTCGAATCCGGTGGCCGAGGAGTCGATGACGACCGGCAGGCGCTTCTTCTGCCCGACCGGCGAGATGCCCCCGGCCACGTACCCGGTGGCGCGTTCTGCCTCGGTGAGGTCGGCCATCCTGGCCTTCTTCCCACCGCACGCGGCCGCGAGCGACTTCAGGTCGAGCTGGCCGGTGACCGGCACGACACCGACGGCGAGCTTGCCGTCGACGTCGGCGACGAGGGTCTTGAACACGCGTTCCGGCGGCTGGCCGAGCGCCTCGGCGGCTTCGAGGCCGTAGGACTCCGAGCGCGGGTCGTGGTCGTAGGAGTGGATCCGGTGCGGGATGCCGCGTTTGCTCAGCAGCGCGGTCGCGGGAGTTCCCTTGCCTGCCATGGCCGTCACTCTAGGAAAGGGAATACCGCGTGCGGAGGACGGCGTTGCACCGGGCGTGCTGAGGGATTCGACGAACACTTGCGTACTGGAACGCCCGGGGGCGCGGCTTTCACCAACGGGTGACAGGCGGTGCGCGCGGGTATCCTCGGACCCGAGCCATGCGCTGGACGGCATGGGTTCGTCGCCGACTGTCGCCTCGCCGGGGCGGCGGGAAAGGAGCCTGGTGCCTAGCACCCCCGAGCCGGACACGAACGGGCGCCCGGACATCACCGGGCAGCCCAGCGACATCGACCAGTCAACCGACGACCAGCAGCCCGAGGAGACCGACGAACAGCGGGCGCTGCGCTTCGAGCGGGACGCGATGCCGTTGCTGGACCAGCTCTACGGCGCCGCGCTGCGGATGACCCGCAACGCGCAGGACGCCGAGGACCTCGTGCAGGAGACCTACCTGCGGGCGTTCTCCGCGTTCCGGACGTTCAAGCAGGGCACGAACCTCAAGGCGTGGCTGTACCGGATCCTCACCAACACCTACATCAACGGGTACCGCAAGCGGCAGCGCCAGCCCCAGCAGCAGCCCACCGACGAGATCGCCGACTGGCAGCTCGCCCAAGCGGAGAACCACACCTCCACCGGGCTGCGCTCGGCCGAGGTGGAGGCGCTCGACCGGCTGCCGGACACCGACGTCAAGAACGCGCTGCAGCAGTTGGCCGAGGAATTCCGCATGGTCGTCTACCTCGCGGACGTGGAAGGCTTCGCCTACAAGGAGATCGCCGAGATCATGGGAACGCCGATCGGCACCGTGATGTCGCGGCTGCACCGGGGTCGCAGGCAGCTGCGTGAGATGCTCACCGACGTGGCCCGTGATCGTGGCTTCTTGCGAGAGAACCAGCGGGAGGTGAGCACTTCATGAGCTGCGGCGAACCGCACGAAGCCTCCTGCGAGGACGTGCTCGCCGAGGTGTGGCTGTTCCTGGACAACGAGTGCGACCCCGAACGGCGAGCGACGTTGCGGCGCCACCTCGACGAATGCGGGAGCTGCCTGGAGCACTACGGCATCGAGGAGCACATCAAGGCGCTGCTGCACCGCAAGTGCAGCGGTGAGCACGCCCCCGCGGAGCTGAAGGAGCGGCTTCGGACGTCGATCCGCGAGGCGGTGCTGCGCAACGCCGAGGTCACCGTGGAACGCGGTCCCGAGGGGACCTCGGTGGAGGTGCGCACCCGCCGGACGGCAGCGGACTGAAGCCGCGCACGCGAAGAGGGCCCCGGACCGAGCGGTCCGGGGCCCTCTTCGCACAGCAGGCGGCCGATCGCCGCCCCCGGCTCACGCGCCGGGGCGCTTGCCGTGGTTGGCCTTGTTCTTGCGCCGGTCCTTCTTCTTGCGGGCCCGCTTCCCCATGGCCTACTCCCTCGCTGGGTCGGGTGGCTTTGCTCGACCAGCCCGTCGACCGCGGGCATCGCGGCGGCGATCGCCCGGGCGGGCTGGGCATTTCCACCGTCCAGTCTGACATGGCCGTGACCTGCTGCCGTGGGGTGGTACGGCTCGTGGTTTCCTTGTCTGGGGCCCGCTGGGCCGCGAAGGGAAGGGAAGCGATGGCCGAGGAGGTCCGCGCCGAGATGGTCGCCAACGTGATGCCGGTGTCCGTCGCAGCCGGCGACTCGGTCTCCGACGGGGACTCCCCGGTGGTGCTGGAGTCCATGAAGGTGGAGATCCCCGTGCTCACCGAGCTGACCGGCCGGGTCAGCACGGTGGCCGTCAGGGCTGGTGACGTGGCCAGGGAAGGCGACCTGATCGCGGTCGTCGAATGAGCCGAGAGGTGGACCTTGTCCACGCTGAGTGATCTGCTCGCCGAGCACACCGGGTTGTCCGGCGCCGCCGCCGACCACCTGCAGCTCGTGGTCGCCGAGTGGCAGCTGTTGTCCGACCTGTCGTTCGCCGACTTCCTGCTGTGGGTGCCGACCGGCCCGCAGGACGCACCGGAGAACCGCTTCCTGTGCGTCGCGCAGGCCCGCCCGACCACCGCGCCCACCGCGCACCCGGAGGACGTGGTGAGCACCGAGGTCACCCAGGACGAGCACCCGCAACTGCGGCGAGCCGCCCTGGAGGGCCGGATCTGCCGCGAAGAGGACCCGCGCTGGCACCTCGGAGTGCCGGTCCGCCGCGAGACCATCCCAGTCCGGCTGGGCGACGAGGTCGTCGCGGTGCTCAGCCGGGACACCAACCTGGCGGTGCCGCGGGTGCCGAGCCCGCTGGAGATCTCCTACCTGGGCAGCGCCGCCGACCTGTGCCAGATGGTCGCCGACGGCACCTTCCCGACCGCCGAACCGGCGCCGGACGTGCACACCAGCCCCCGCGTCGGGGACGGTCTGATTCGGCTGGACAGCTCGGGCACGGTCGTCTTCGCGAGCCCGAACGCGCTGTCGGCCTACCACCGCATGGGGCACGCGGCCGACCTGGTCGGCGCCCAGCTGGCGCCGCTGACCCGATCGCTGCTCACCGACCCCTTCGACGCCGACGAGGTCGCCCAGCGCATCCGGCGCGCCCTGAGCGGGCAACCGAGCATGCGCATCGAGGCCGAGGCCCGGGGCGCGACGGTGCTGTTCCGGGCGCTGCCGCTGGAACCCCGCGGGCAGGCGGCCGGCGCGCTGGTGCTGGTGCGCGACGTCACCGAGGTCAAGCGACGGGACCGCGCGCTGCTGTCGAAGGACGCGACGATCCGCGAGATCCACCACCGGGTGAAGAACAACCTGCAGACCGTCGCGGCACTGCTGCGGCTGCAGGCGCGGCGAACCGGCAACAACGAGGCCCGGCAGGCGCTCGACGAATCGGTCCGGCGGGTCACCTCGATCGCGCTGGTGCACGAGACGCTGTCGATGTCGGTCGACGAACGGGTCGACCTCGACGACGTCGTGGACCGGGTCATTCCGATGATGAGCGACGTGGCGGTCGCCGAGACCGGGGTGAAGGTCCGCCGCGAGGGCCGGTTCGGGGTGGTGTCGGCGGAGTTGGCCACACCGCTGGTGATGGTGCTCACCGAACTGGTGCAGAACGCCTTCGAGCACGCATTCCCGGAAGGCCAGGGCGGAGAGGTCGTCGTGCAGGCGGAGCGTTCGGCGCGTTGGCTGGACGTCGTCATCTCCGATGACGGTCGCGGCCTGCCGAAGGGCTTCTCCCTCGAACGCGCCGAACGCCTCGGCCTGCAGATCGTGCGGACCCTCGTGGAATCCGAGCTCCGAGGGTCGTTGAGCTTGCGCGGTCGCGGCCGGGAGAGCGGTACCGAGGCGGTGTTGCGGGTGCCGCTGAAGTACCGCCGCTGAGCCGGAGCCCGCGCGGGGCGTCGATCCCATGTGGCGCACCCGTTGCGGGGGTGGTGCGCGGTGGCCGGTCCAGTCGGTCCGCCGAGCCGCACCGCAGGAGCGGGCGGGGGTCCGGCGGGGATCGACATCGACGCCGTCGACCGGCCTGGTTCAGGTTGGGGGTTGGTCGGTTTTCTCGGGGGCGAACGCGTTTGCTTCGCCGGGGCGGAAAACGCCGGGTCGGTCAACGCCACCGGGGTGACCGACCCACTGCGTCTTCAGCGAGATGTGCGGCTCAGGCGCTGGTACGGGCCCGGGTGCGGGAGTTGCGCCGCTTGAGCGCACGCCGCTCGTCCTCGCTCATGCCGCCCCAGACGCCCGCGTCCTGGCCGGTCTCCAGTGCCCACGCCAGGCACTCGGACGCGACCGGACAACGGCGGCAAACGGCTTTCGCCTCGGCGATCTGCAGCAGCGCGGGCCCGCTGTTCCCGACGGGGAAGAACAGTTCCGGGTCCTCGTCACGGCAAACCGCACGGTGGCGCCAGTCCATCGTTCCTTGCTCCTCGCTAGGCGCGCCCACGCGCGCCGGTAGTTCGTTCGGGGTGTTTGTGAATGCTTTCACGGAGTCCGTGTGCTTGTGAATGCTTTCACGAACTGCCGCAATGTCAAGAGTTCGATCTCCGACGGTGAGGGAACTCACCTAAAAGATCGACAGAGCTTGACCAGGGGTTTCGCTGCGTCGCAGGCCGCGGACGGGGGCCGCGTGCCGACGACTACACTCATCCGTTACGAGAAGGTTATACGGCGACGCGGACGGCGTTCGGGACTGAGATGAACTCGACGTCCGAGCGCTCGCCCAGGCAGTCACCGTCGACCTGCAGGCGCAACGGCTCCTGACAGGTTACGCGGAGATACCCCTCGTCCGCACGCCTAATCGAGTTTCTTCCGTGTGGTTTCGCTCTACCGCGCAGCATCTCCGCTACATGTCGTAACACAGAGTAAAGATTCATGCTGCGGAGCGCGAAGACGCCCAGGCCGGTGTCGAAGTCGGTGTCCGGGTTCATCCGCACCGGGCGGGAGCCCAGGTAGGTCCACGGGTCGGTGTTGGCCACGAACGCGCTGTGCAGGCCGTCCACCGGGGGTTCGTCACCGACCTGCAGGCTGATCAGCGGCTGCCGCCGGGCCATGCGGAAATAGCAGGCCAGCGCGGTGCGCGCGTAGAGAGCGGGGGTGACCTCGCGGCCGTCGGAGCGCTGCCGCTCGACCTCGGCGACGACGTCGGCGTCCCAGCCCACGCCCGCGTTGAAGGTGAACCAGCGGTCGTCGGCCCGGCCCAGTCCGACCCACCGCCGACGGCCTTCGGACACCGCGCGCAGCAGCCGGTGGGTGGCCTCCACGGGATCGCGCGGCATGCCCAGGGCGCGCGCGAAGACGTTCGCCGAACCGCCCGGCACCACGGCCAGCGTCGGCATCTCCCGGTCGCCCGGTGCGGTGGCCGTGAACATGCCGTTGACCACTTCGTTCACCGTGCCGTCGCCGCCGTGCGCGATGAGCAGGTCGGCGCCGTCGAGCACGGCGCTCCGCGCGGCATCGGCGGCGTGACCCCAGTAGCGGGTCTGCACGACGTCCAGCTTCAGCTCGCTGGCCAACGCGTGCGCCAGCACGTCACGGCCGGCCGCGGTGGTGGACGTCGCCTGCGGGTTGACGACGAGAACGGCGCGCACGCCCGCAGCCTATGCGAACGCTCACGTCGTGCCGTCAACGGCGCTTCAGTTGTCCGCACGGCCTCCTTCCGCGGTGGACACCGTGGTGATCGGGCGGGTGCCGTCCGGCACGGCGGGGACGGCGGGCTGAGACACCGGTGACGGGTGCGCCTCGCCGAGGACTGCCGCCTGCCGTCGGTGCCTCGCGGGTGCGCAACCCCGGAACGCACCCGGAACCGGACCGCCGACGGTGACCGGACGCACGGCGGAAGGCGTGGGAACCCCGAGAACCACGACCGCCGCACCAGCCATGGGGCTGATCATGGACCGTGGGCGCCGTCTCAGCCATGCGGCGTTCGGGCGGTATTACCATCAACGGTGCACACGCAGAGTCACCACGAACCGTTCCGGAAGGGCGATCGCGCCGTGTCCACCGAAGCCGCCCCGCGCACCGTGCGCATCGCAGGGGTCCTGACCACCTTGCAAGCCGTCGCGGGCCTGATCTTCGTGGTGGCGCTCGTCGTCCGCGGCACCACGACCGACCACGGCGGGGTGGGGACCCTCGACCGCACGCAGACCTTCGGCGAAGCCGGGTACTACGCGCTGCTGGTCGCCGGCGTGCTCGCGGCGGGCATCGGCCTGTGGAAGGGGAAGCACTGGGCCCGCACGCCCGCGCTGCTGCTGCAGCTCCTGCTGCTGGGGACCGCGTGGTGGGCGATCGGCCCGTCCGGGCGCCCGCTGATCGGACTCGTCATCGCCGTGCCGTCGATCGCGGTGCTGTACTTCATGTTCAACAAGCGGGGCAGGCAGTGGTCGCTGGAGGCGGGTACCGCCCCGGACGCCGATTCCGACCCGCGCTGATCAGCCCGCGAAGTCGCGCAGGGCGGATCCGGTGAGCCGGAAGGTGGTCCACCCGTCCATCGGCACCGCGCCCGCCGCCTTGTAGAAGTTGATCGACGGCTCGTTCCAGTCCAGCACCGACCACTCCAGGCGCGCGTAACCGCGCCGCGCGCACTCGCCGGCCAGCTCCTGCAACAGCGCCTTGCCCAGACCCGAACCGCGGTGCTCCGGGCGGACGAACAGGTCCTCCAGGTAGATGCCGTGCACACCCTCCCACGTGGAGAAGTTCAGGAACCACAGGCTGAAGCCGACGACCTCGCCGTCCACTTCGGCCACGTGGCCGAACAGCGCGGGCGACTCGCCGAACAGCGCCTCGCGCAGCTGCCGCTCGGTGAGGTGGCACTGCTCCGGTGCCTTCTCGTAGCGGGCCAGGGCGTGCACGAGCTCGACCACGGCGGGCACATCGGCCTCGGTCACCCGGCGGATCATCGACGACCTCCACGGCGTTCGGGAACGGCACAGTGCATAGTCGGCCGAACGGCCCGGTGGCAAGCGATTTTCAGCCCTGCTGCCACGGCGGCATGTTGGACCGCACCACCTGCGGTGCGCCGCGTTCGTGGCCGAGCACCGCGATTCCCGCCGGGTCCAGCGCGAAATGCACCCCGGCTGTCACGGGTAGCCCCAGCCAGCGGGCGATCAGGGCGCGGCTGAAGTGGCCGTGCCCGACGAGCACCACGTCCGAAGCGGCCTCGCGCACCCGGTCCAGGAGCTTGTCCGCCCGTGCCGCGACCTCCGACGCCGACTCGCCGCCCGGGCACGGGTGCGTCCACACCGTCCAGTCCGGGACGCTGTCGCGGATCTGCTCGGTCGTCATGCCCTCGTACTCGCCGTAGTCCCACTCGGCGAGCAGCGGTTCGACGGCGACGTCGGGCAGCCCCGCGAGCTCGGCGGTGCGCCGGGCGCGGCGCCGCGGGCTCGCCAGCACGAGCACCGGACCGGCGGGGCGCAGCGCGGTCAGGGTCTGCCCGGCCTGGCGGGCGCGCAGCTCGCCTTCGGCGGTGAGCGGGATGTCGGTCCGGCTGGTGTGCCGACCGCTGCTGGACCACTCCGTGGTCGCGTGCCGCAGCACGTAGACCCGGTGCTCGTCGGGTGTCACGGATCCGAGCGTAACCGCGCGCCGTCGAGGTCACCGCGCCGTCGGGTTCGAAACCGCGCGGTCAGAAGTTCGCGGGACTCGGCGGGGGCCGCAATTCACCTTCGACGAAGCCGTTTCGTTCCACGGCCACCCCGCCGGACCAGACCGAAGTGGACCGCTGCGGGGATGCGGCCGCGGCGATGGCGCGCAGCGAAAAAGGACGCCGACCGGCGAAACGGGTTCGCTGGTCGGCGTCCTGATCGGTGCGTGGCCTCAGCCCTGCTTGGTCTCCCAGAAGATCTTGTCGATCTCGGCGATGTACTCCAGCAGCTGCTGGCCGGACTTGGGGTCCATGGAACCCTTCGTGCCGGTCGCACCCGCGGCCTTGGTGGCCTTGTTGAAAAGCTCGTGCAGCTGCGGGTACTTCTCGAAGTGCGGCGGCTTGAAGTAGTCGGTCCACAGCACCCACAGGTGGTGCTTGACGAGCTCGGAGCGCTGCTCGGCGATGATGATCGCGCGGGTGCGGAACTCCGGGTCCTCGTTGGACTGGTACTTCTCCTGGATCGCCTTGACCGACTCAGCCTCGATCCGCGCCTGCGCCGGGTCGTACACGCCGCACGGAAGGTCGCAGTGCGCGGTCGCCTCCAGGCGGGGGCTGAGGATTCGCGACAGTAGCCGCATGATTCCTCCCTGACAGTGAGTGCTCCGACAGCGCCGACCCTACTCCCGAAGATCCGCGGCGGCCTAGTTGAGGTGGACCACGCGGATCGCGAAACATTCACGGAGGTGGCTGTGCACTCCCTCGGACGCTGGCCGTGGCGACGCGTCCTGGTGCGCGGACCGTCGATGGTTCCCACTCTGCGGGACCGCGACGTGGTGCTGGTGCGGGCGCGCGGCCGCCCGCGGCCCGGCGACGTCGTCCTGGTCCGCTGGGCGCACCGGCCCGGGCAGCTCTCGGTGAAGCGCGCGGTGCGCCGCGACGGCGCGGGCTGGCACGTCGAGGGCGACAACGCGCGCGGCTCGACCGACTCGCGCGAACTCGGGCCCGCCGAGGTGCTCGGCGTGGTCCGCTGGCGGTTCTGGCCGCGTCCCGGACGGGTGCGCTGAACCGAGCGGAGCGATCACGGAGTCCGGCGGAGGCGTTCGTAGTGGGCCAGGCAGCTCTCGTGGTCGGGCAGCAGGCCCTGGGCGCGGGCCTCGGCGAGGGAGGGGGCGTCGCGGTCCTTTTCGGACAGGACCGGTTCGCCGTCGAGTTCGTCCCAGGGCAGGGCCAGCTCCGGGTCCAGGGGGTCGATGCCGTGTTCGGCGGCCGGGTTGTACGGCGTCGAGCACAGGTAGGACATCACCGTGTCGTCGGTGAGCGCGGCGAACGCGTGTCCGAGCCCTTCGGCGATGTAGACGGCGCGGAACTCGGTGGAGTCCAGGCGGACGGCCTCCCACCGGCCGAAGGTGGGCGAGCCGGTCCGCAGGTCGACGACGACGTCGAGCAGCGCGCCGCGCGGGCAGTAGACGTACTTGGCCTGGCCGGGCGGGACGTCGGCGAAGTGCACACCCCGGATGACGTTGCGGGCCGAGACGCTGTGGTTGGTCTGGGCGACCTGCAGCGGGTGCCCGGTCGCCTCGGCGAACACCTCGCCCTGGAACGGGGCGACGAACAGCCCGCGGTGGTCCGGGAACGACTTCGGGGTGAACTCGAACGCCCCGGTGATCTCAAGTCGACGTACCTGCACGGGCGAGAGCCTATGGGACCGGGCTGCACCGGCCCTCGGGGGCGGGAACAGCACCGATGCGCTTCACATAACGCGCGTACTACAGAGCGCAGCTGACAAAATGTTGAAGCTCCTGGTGGGATGTGATCCCTGTCGCAGACAGTGATCGGGGTACCTGGCACACTGTCCTGACCGCAGCGTCCGCCGAGCCCGCCGCCCGCACCAAGGCGGCGAGCCTCGGTCATTCGAAGATGCCGCCGCCCATCGGTACCGCCCGGGGCCCGGCGGCGTCGCACGGGCGGCGCAGTGCCGCCCGACCGCCCGGCCCGGGGACGTGCCCCGGGCCGCAGGCATGGCTACAGGAGGGACGCCGTGACCACCGTGAACGACAGCACCGCGAACGGTGCCGACTTGACCAACGAGGAGATCTTCGCGGCGCACGAGGGCGGCAAGCTCGCCGTCGGCGTGACGTCGCAGCTGGCCACTCCGCGGGACCTGTCGATCGCCTACACGCCCGGAGTCGCGCAGGTCAGCCGGGCCATCGCCAGCGACGTGACGCTGGCCGACCGCTACACCTGGACCCAGCAGCTGGTCGCCGTGGTCAGCGACGGCACCGCGGTGCTCGGGCTGGGCGACATCGGCCCGCGCGCCTCGTTGCCGGTGATGGAGGGCAAGTCGGCGCTGTTCAAGTCCTTCGCCGGGCTGAACTCGATCCCGCTGGTGCTGGACACCACCGACGTCGACGAGATCGTGGAGACGCTGGTCCGGCTGCGGCCGTCGTTCGGCGCGGTGAACCTGGAGGACATCGCCGCGCCGCGCTGCTTCGAGCTGGAGCGGCGGCTCATCGAGGCCCTGGACTGCCCGGTGATGCACGACGACCAGCACGGGACCGCCGTCGTGGTGCTCGCCGCGCTGCGCAACGCCTGCAAGGTCATCGGCCGCGAGCTGTCCGGTCTGCGCGTGGTGATCTCCGGTGCCGGTGCCGCCGGGGTGGCGTGCGCGAAGATCCTGCACACCGCCGGGGTCGGGGAGATCGTCGTGCTCGACTCGCGCGGCGTCATCCACTCCGGCCGCGACGGGCTCACCCCGATCAAGCGGGAACTGCTCGGGTTCACCAACCCACGCGACGTCTCCGGCGGCATCGCGGACGCGCTGCGCGGGGCCGACGTGCTCGTCGGCGTGTCCGCGGGGCAGATCCCCGAGGAGCTGGTGGCCACGATGGCCGCCGACTCCGTCGTGTTCGCGCTGTCCAACCCCGACCCCGAGATCCACCCGGACGTCGCCGGTCGGCACGCGGCCGTGGTCGCCACCGGACGCAGCGACTTCCCCAACCAGATCAACAACGTGCTGGCGTTCCCGGGCATCTTCAAGGGCGCCCTGGACGCCGGCGCGCGCAAGATCACCGACCGGATGAAGGTCGCGGCCGCCGAGGCGATCGCCGCGGTCGCCGCCGACGACCTCGCCGCCGACTACATCGTCCCCAGCCCGCTGGACCCGCGGGTGGCCCCCGAGGTCACGGCCGCGGTCGCCGAGGCGGCCAAGGAGGACGGCGTGGCCTGAGGCGCGGTCGGCACCGCTCGACGAGGCCGGGGACCCCTCACCGGGACGGGGTCCCCGGCCTTTTGCGTGCACCCGGCAACGGTTCTCCCGCGAACCGCGTCATGATGGTGTGTAGCGGTCGTCACCTCGACAGGACGCACACCTGGCGACCGAACCGCGCCGTCGTCACCGGTACGAGCCGGGTAAGGTCACCCGCGCAAGCTCGCTGTGTTGCCGGTCACTCGCGGCGTGCTGGGGGATCGAAGCTGGTGTGCCAGTGCGACGCGGCCGCTACGCAGGAGGGGTGCTGTTGACCGAGCGGAGCGACAGGACCGGACGGGTGTCCCGGGTGCTCGACGTGGCGCCCCGTGACGGCCGTGCCCGGTCACCGGTCCCGCTGCCGGACGCCCCTGCCCTGCTGACCGCCTCGGACGGTCGCGTCGTGCGGGCCACCGAGCAGGCCGTGCGGTTGGCCGGCGCCGACTCCGCCGCTGCGCTGGTCGGGCGGCGGCTGTCCGAGCTGGTGGTGCGGCGCGGTTCGGCGTGGGTGCTGCGCACCCCCGGCGGACCGGTGCCGGTGCGGCCGCTGAGCTGGTCCTGTCCGGACGACGAGCGGCTGCGGATCACCGTGCTGGCCGACCTCTCCGAGGTCGCCGCCACCGAACCGCTCTCGGCGGCCAGCCGCGGCTCCGAGGACGAACGCCGCCTGCTCATCGAGGCGCAGCGGATCGCGCACGTGGGCAGCTGGGCCTACTACCCGGAGACCGGCGAGTTCTACCGCAGCCCCGTGCTGGCCGAGTTCCTGGGCCGCTCCGACGCCGAGTACGCCGCCGACGTCGGATCCCTGGTCGCGGCGACCTACCCGGAAGACCGGGCCAAGGCGCAAGAGTTCTACGACAAACTGCTCGCCACAGCCCCGGAAGAGCTGCTGGAGGCCGAACTCCGCGACCTCACGGGCACCCGGGTCTACCTGTGCACCGGGCGCGCCGAGCACGACCGGTCCGGGCGGATCGTGCGGTTGCAGGGCACCGTGCAGGACGTCACCGAGCAGCGGGCCGCGCGGACCCGGATGGAGCGGACGACCCAGCGGTTCACCGACCTGGTCAGCATCACCCCGGTCGGGATCGGGCTGTTCGACCCGCACGAGCGGCTGGTCGACGCCAACGACGCGTTGTGCGACCTGCTCGGCTACCGGTTGTCGCAGCTGCGCGGCATGGAGGTCCGGGACATCACGCACTCCGACGAGCCGGACGTGGGGCTGCCGCTGCCCGGGGAGCGGGTGTCGGTGCGCGGCCGGGTGCCGCAGCGGGTGCTGCTGCGCTCGGACGGCGAGCCGGTCTACTGCGAACTGCACGTGGCGCCGTCGGTGCAGGACGACGGGACGCGGTTCTGGTTGGTGGTGTTCCAGGACATCACCGAGCGGCGGCGGGCCGCCGAGGCGCTGCGCTACCAGGCCACCCACGACGACCTGACCGGGCTGCCCAACCGGGCCGCGGTCAAGGACCTGCTCGGCCGGATGCTCGGGCGGGCCGACTCGGACCGGATCGCCGTGCTGTTCTGCGACATCGACAACTTCAAGCGCGTCAACGACTCGCTCGGCCACGACGCCGGGGACGAGCTGCTCGTCGCGTTGGCCCGGCGCCTGGAGGGCGGGTTGCCGGAGGGGTGCACGCCCGCCCGGTTGTCCGGCGACGAGTTCCTGATCATCTGCTCGGACATCGACGCGGTGGGCGGGCTGGACTCGCTGGCCACCCGGGTGTCGGCGCTGCTGCGCACCGCCGTCCCGGTGCACGGGCAGCTGATCCGGGTGTCCGCGTCGATCGGTGCCGCGGTGCCCAACGGCAGCAGCGTGGGCGGGGAGGACCTGCTGCGCTTCGCCGACGCGGCGATGTTCGAGGCCAAACGCCGCGGCAACGGCAAGGTGTCGCTGGCCAGCCCGGCGCTGATGGCCTCCGCGGACCGCCAGTTGCAGTTGGAGGGCCAGCTGCGGGAGGCGTTGAACAACGACGGGCTCCGGCTGTACTACCAGCCGGTGGTGGGCGCGGACGGGACGGTCCTGACCGCCGAGGCGCTGGTGCGCTGGCCGCACCCGGAGCGCGGACTGCTCGGGCCGGACGCGTTCCTGCCGGTCGCCGAGCAGGGCGACCTGCTGCGCGAGCTGGACCGCTGGGTGCTGCGCACCGCGCTGCGGGAGGCGGTGCGGTGGCCGGTGAGCGGCGGGCAACCGGTGGGGGTCGCGGTGAACCTGGCCGGGCTGGTGCCGGGGGTGCCCGACTTCGTCGACGCGGTCGCCGACATCGTCGCGGACAGCGGGATCTCCTGGGACCGGGTGATCCTGGAACTCGTGGAGACCGCGCTGGTCGACCTGCCGTCCCGGCAGCGGCACGAGATGGCCGACCTGGTGGGACGCGGGGTGCGGTTCGCCGTCGACGACTTCGGCACCGGTTATTCCTCGCTGGCGCGGCTGAAGGACCTGCCCGCCCAGATCATCAAGGTCGACCGGCGGTTCGTGTCCGGCGTCGGCGGGGACGCCTCGGACTTCGCGGTCGCCCGGGCGGTGGTGGACATGGCGCGGGCGATGGGCCGCCAGTGCGTCGCCGAGGGCGTGGAGACCGCCACCCAGTTCCACGTGCTGTCCGGTGTCGGGGTGGACGCCTACCAGGGCTGGCTGTTCTCCCGGGCCATCCCGGCCCGGGACTTCCGGGCGCTGCTGGCCCGCGGCCCGATCGCCGTTCCCGGGGTGTAGGAGCCCGTCTGCGAACTCCACCGGAGCAGCGGCGTGCGCGCGCCTCCTCCGGTGCGTGGTCGAAGACGGCCGCCGTCAGCCGGCCGCGCGCAGCAGGTCCGCGATGCGGTGCCGGGGGAGGTCGATCAGGCGGAGGTCGAGGTCGTCCGGGTGCGGGGCGAGCTCGTCGACGCGGGCCCGCGCCTGGCGCTTGGTCAGCCGGTCGCCGGACTCGGCGATGAGCGCCTCGCGCCAGACGTTGCCGACCTTGCCGTGCGCGCGCTCCAGCAGGTGGCGGGCCGTGGACGCGGCGTGCACCGCGTCGGCGACGACGAGCGCGTGCTCGGCGTCCGGGGTGCTGCGGTGCAGCCGCAGGGCGTACTTGGCGGCGAGCAGGTCCGCCAGGGCGCGCTGGGCGTTCTCGCTGGTGGTGTCGGGGTGGTTGTTGTCGACGAGGAACGCCGCGCGGGAGGCGTTGCACGCCAGCAGCATCCGGAGCAGCCAGCTGCCCGGGTCGGCGCGCAGGTCGTACACCGGCACGTCCTGGGCGGCGCGGACCGGACGCGACCAGCCGGGGTCGTGCAGCGCCGGGACCGGGACGTCGAGGTGGTCGCCGATCGCGCGCAGGAACTCCGGCGGCGCGGACTCCGCCAGGGCTTCCACCGACTGCGGGCCGTGGGTGTAGATGCCCGGCGCCTGCCGCAGCGCCAGCTTGCGGGTGTGCGCGGTGGGCTGGCAGACGTACAGGTCGCTGGCGCTGCCGATCGCCTGCGCTCCCTCGTACCGGTGGAAGTCCGGCAGGATCGCCTCGAACACCATGCCCAGCCGCAGCAGCTCCTGCTGCACCTTGTGGCCGAGCGCGGGGGTGCGGGCGCTGAACCCGTAGGCGATGAGCACCCGGCTGTTGGCGCCGGCGAGGCATTCGGCGGCGCGGGTGGCGAACAGCCCGATGCCCTCCGGGGTGTACGGCGGGTCGGTGAACACCACGTCGGCCCACGACTCCAGCACGGGCGGCACCCCGAACCGCAGGTCGGCGTGCAGGGTGCGCACCGGCAGGCCGTGTTCGGCGGCGACGGTGTCGATGTGCCGCAGGATCCGGTCGTCGACGTCGACGACGGTGATCGACGCCTCCGGGCACAGCAGGCCGACGGCCAGCGACGTCAGGTCGTGGTCGCCGAGGCACAGCAGGCGGGCGCCGGGCATGTCGTAGTTGTCCCGCAGCCACTCGGCGCGGTGCAGGACGGTTTCCGGGGTCGCCGTCACGTGGTCCAGCGCGGTGCGCGGTTCGGGACCGCCGGCGACGAACCCGCGCAGCAGCTCCAGGTGCTCCAGCCGCCGCGCGGGCGCGGTCAGCTCGTCGAGCCCGAAGCGCTCCCGGTAGCGGTCCCGGGAATGCGGGGCGAGCCGGTGGCCTTCCCGGTCGGCGGTGACGTCCGGGCCCGCGGCGGCGAGCAGGTCCTCGACCGTGCGCCGGGGCACCGCCGTGCGCCGGATGAGTTCGTCGAGCGGGTGCGGCCCCTCGGCCAGCAGCGCGAGGACCTCGCGGAGCCGGCGGGCGAGGACACCCGCGTCGGTGAGCCGTGCGTGCACGGTTTCGATCAGCTCGGCGGAGTGGGAGTGCGCGTTCATCGGATCCTTCAGCTTACGGCGTGCGTGCGGGGCTGCCCCGGTGATCTTCCCAGCGGCTGGGAGAGCGCTGGTCGTCCGGCACCCGGGAGGTCACGCGTCGGTTGCGGTCGATCGCAGCTGTCGGCCGATCGAGTTAGGGTCGGCCGGGTTCGGGGGAGGCCCGGTGCGTCGACGCCGGGGCAGCGATGCGTGAGGGGGGCTCGGGTGATCGAGTTCCGGTCCGTCCGCAAGGAGTACGACAACGGCACCGTGGCCGTGCACGACCTGAGCCTGTCGGTCCGCGAGGGCAGCATCACCGTGCTGGTCGGCCCGTCGGGCTGCGGCAAGACGACGCTGATGCGCATGGTCAACCGGATGATCGAACCGACCTCCGGGACGGTGCTGGTCGGTGGTGCGGACGTGCGGCGCAGCGACCCGGCCCGGCTGCGGCGCGGCATCGGCTACGTGATCCAGCAGGCCGGGCTGTTCCCGCACCGCACGGTGCTGGACAACGTGGCGACGGTGCCGGTGCTGTCCGGCACGCCGCGGCGCGCGGCCCGGACGCGGGCCGCCGAACTGCTGGAACTGGTGGGGTTGCCGCAGGAGTTGGGCGGCCGGTACCCGGCGCAGCTGTCCGGCGGTCAGCAGCAGCGCGTCGGCGTGGCGCGCGCGTTGGCGGCCGATCCGCCGGTGCTGCTCATGGACGAGCCGTTCAGCGCCGTCGACCCGGTGGTGCGGGAGGGCCTGCAGGACGAGTTGCTGCGGTTGCAGGACGAGCTGGGCAAGACGGTCCTGTTCGTCACCCACGACATCGACGAGGCGGTGCGGCTCGGCGAGAAGGTCGCGGTGCTGCGGCAGGGCGGTCACCTCGCCCAATACGCCGCGCCCGACGACCTGCTGGCCGGACCCGCCGACGACTTCGTCACCTCGTTCGTCGGCCGGGACCGCGGCTACCGGCGGCTGTCGTTCGTCACCGCCGACGGCATCCGCCCGCAGCCCGCGCCGACCGTCCACATCGGACAGGAAGTGGGGCGCGCGGAGGAGTGGGTGCTCGCGCTGGACGGCGCGGACCGACCGCGCGGCTGGGTGGCGCCCGGCGCGGTGGTCGACGGCGCGCTCGACGAGGACTCGCTCGTCGCGGGCGGATCGCTGTACACCGAGAACGCACCGCTGCGCGGCGCGCTGGACGCGGCGCTGTCCGCGCCGTCGGGGCTCGGCGTCGTCGTCGACGCCGACGGCCGGTACGTCGGCGTGGTGACCGCCGAGCACGTGCTCGACGTCATCGAGGACCACCGGCGCCCGGTCCGCGAGGGGCAGTCGTGATCAACGACCTCGTCGGCTACTTCGCCAGTCCGAGCAACCGGGAACTCGTGCTCGGCCAGCTCGCCGAACACGCGTACCTGGCGCTGCTGCCGCTGGTGTTCGGGTTCGTCCTGGCGCTGCCGCTGGGGCGGCTCGCGCAGCGGGTGCGGTGGCTGCGGGCCGCGGTCCAGGGCGCGGCGAACGCGCTGTACACGATCCCGTCGCTGGCGCTGTTCGTGCTCATCCCCGGTCTGCTGGGCACCCCGCTGCTGTCGCCGGTGAACGTGGTGATCGCGTTGACGCTCTACACCGCCGCGCTGCTGGTGCGTCCCGTGGTCGACGCGCTGGAGTCGGTGCCGGGGCACGTCGTCGCCGCGGCCACCGCGATGGGCTACCGGCCGGGCCACCGGTTCGCGGCCGTGGAACTGCCGCTGGCGGTGCCGGTGCTGGCGGGGGCCGTGCGGGTCGCCTCGGTCAGCAACATCAGCCTGGTCAGCGTCGGAGCGCTGGTCGGCATCGGCGGTCTGGGCCGGTTGTTCACCGACGGGTTCCAGCGCGACTACGTGGCCCAGATCGTCGTCGGCATCGCGCTGACGCTGCTGCTGGCCCTGGTGGTGGACCTGGCCCTGGTGGCGCTGTGGCGGGTGCTGACCCCGTGGACGCGGGCGGCGCGGTGAGGGGAGTGGGCTCGTGCTGATCGGGAAGGTGGTCGGGTGGCTGACCGATCCGGCGCATTGGGTCGGCCCGGACGGGATCGCCGCGCAGACGCTGCTGCACCTGTACTACTGCGTCGTCGCGGTCGGGGTGGCCGCGCTGCTCGCCGTCCCGCTCGGTGTCTACATCGGACACACCGGGCGCGGGGCGGTGTTCGTGGTCGGCGCGGGCAACGCGATGCGGGCGCTGCCCACGCTCGGCCTGGTGACGCTGCTGGTGCTCGGGCTGGGACTCGGTGAGGCGCCCGCCCTGGCCGGGCTGGTGGTGCTCGCGGTCCCGGCGATCCTGTCCGGCGCCTACTCCGGCGTCCGCAACGCCCCGCCGGACGCGGTGGACGCGGCGCGAAGCATGGGCATGACCTCGCGGCAGCGGTTGTGGCAGGTCGAACTGCCCACCGCGCTGCCGCTGGTGCTCGGCGGGATCCGCAGCGCGATGTTGCAGGTCGTGGCCACCGCCGCGGTCGCCGCCTACGTCGGGTTGGGCGGCCTCGGGCGGATCCTGCTGGACGGGTTGAAGATCAGCGACTACGCGCAGATGGCCTCGGCCGCGATCGCCATCGCGGTGCTGGCCGTGCTGCTCGACCTGGTGCTGGCCGCGGCGACGCGGATGCTCGTGCCGCGCGGACTGGTGCTGGCCGGCCGACGAGGAGGAAAACGATGAGGCGGTTGCTCGGCTGCGCTGCGGCGCTCGTCCTGCTGCTGGTGTCCGGCTGCGGCTCGCAGGACCCGTTGCAGGCCAACGGGAACCAGCACGGCACCCTGGTCGTCGGCTCGGCCGACTTCGCCGAGAGCGAACTGCTGATGCAGATCTACGCCGAGGCGTTGCGCACCACCGGCGCCGACGTCCAGACCCGGCCGCGCATCGGCGCCCGCGAGTTCTACGTCAAGGCGGTGCAGGACGGGGAACTCGCGGTGATCCCGGACTACACCGGGAACCTGCTCCAGCACCTCGACCCGTCGTCGACCGCCACCGAGAGCGGGCAGGTCTACGACCGGCTGGGACAGGTGCTCCCGCGCGGGCTGAAGCTGCTGGACCCCGCACCCGCCGAGGACTCCGACGTGCTCACCGTCACCGCCGAGACCGCGGCGAGCGGCGTGCGGTCCATGGCCGACCTCGGGCCGCGCTGCGGCCAGTTCGTGCTCGGCGCCCCCGCGGAGTGGAAGACCCGGTGGGAGGCCAAGATCGCGCAGGACTACGGGTGCCGGTTCGCCGAGATCCGCAGCATCGAGGCGGGGACCGTGACCGTCGACGCGCTCACCGGCGGCCAGGTCCAGGTGGCGAACCTGTTCACCACGTCCTCGGACATCCCCGCCCACCACCTGGTCAAGCTCGCCGACCCCAAGCACATGTTCCCCGCGCAGAACGTCGTCCCGCTGGTGCACGACGGCCAGCTCAGCCCGCAGCAGGTGGCCGTGCTCAACCGGGTGTCGCGGGCGCTGACCACCGACCGGCTCACCGAACTCGACCGGCGGCTGGAGGCCGACAAGGCCAACCCGGCCGACCTCGCCAAGGAGTTCGTCGCCTCGCTCGGTCGCTGACCCGCCGGACCGCGCGTCACGGTCGGCCGTCGATGCGGGCGGTGAGTTCGGCCGCCGTGCGCCGGACCTGGTCGGCCAGGTCCGGCCACGTCCGGTCGCACGGCTGGTCGCAGACGTGGCGGAAGGTGACGCTGATGGCCGCGATCGGCCGCGACCCGTGGTCGAAGACCGCGCACGCCACCGAGGCGAACCCGGCCGTCACCAGGCCGTCCTCGACCGCCCAGCCGCGCCGGCGTTCCTCGCCGAGCAGGCGGCGCAGCTCCGGCAGGTTGCGCGGTCCGCGGTCGGTGCGCCGGAGGAACTTCTCGCTGGACGGCAGCACCGCGCGGACGTGCGCGGCGGGCAGGTGCGCCAGCATCGCCCGGCCGGAGGCGGTCAGCTGCGCGGGCAGCCGCACGCCGACGTCGGTGACCAGGGTCTGCGGCTGCGACGGGCGTTCCTTGACCAGGTACAGCGACTCGCCGCCGTGCAGCACGCCCAGGTGCGCGTTGTGCCCGACGTCGTCGACGAGCCTGCGCAGCAGCGGACCGGCCAGCCGCTCCAGCGGGTCGTGCCGCAGGTACGCCGAGCCCAGCTCGAACGCGGCCACCCCGAGCCCGTAGCGGCGCTCCTCCGGCAGGTGCGTGACGAAACCGGCCGCGACCAGCTCGGACAGCAGGTGGTACGTCGTCGAGCGGGGCAGTCCGAGCTCGCGGGCGATCACCCCGGCCGACACCGGTCCGGCACGCCCGGCGAGCACCCCGAGGACCGCCAGCCCCCGCCGCAACGCGGGGACGTCGCTGCTGCCGCCCATGCCGCCACCTCCCCTTGTCTGGGATCTCAGACAACGTCAGCCTAACCGGGCTTCTGCCGCCGGGTCCGCCGGGCTGTCATGGAGACATGCAGGACAACGCGCACAAGATCGGCCCCGAGCCGCTGACCTGCGGTCAGGTGGTCGAGGTCGCACGGGGTGGGGCTCGGGTGGAGCTCACCTCGCTCGCCGAACAGGGCATCGCCGCCACCCGCAAGCACATCGACGCCCTCGCGGCCGAACAGAGCCCCACCTACGGGGTGTCCACCGGGTTCGGCGCCCTGGCGATCCGGCACATCCCCGCCGACCGGCGCACCGCGCTGCAGCGGTCGTTCGTCCGCTCGCACGCGGCGGGCGCCGGCGCCCCCGTCGAACCCGAGGTGGTGCGCGCGCTGATGCTGCTGCGGCTGCACACCGTCGCGACCGGGCGCACCGGTGTCCGCCCGGAGACCGCGCACGCCCTGGCCGCGCTGCTCAACTCGGGCATCGTGCCGGTGGTGCACGAGTACGGGTCGCTGGGCTGCTCCGGCGACCTCGCCCCGCTGGCGGCCGTCGCGCTCGCGCTCACCGGCGAGGGCGAGGTCTTCGACCCCGCCGGGCAGCGCCGCCCCGCCGCCGAAGCCCTCGCCGAGGCCGGGATCGAACCCGTCGTGCTCGCCGAGAAGGAGGGCCTGGCGCTGACCAACGGCACCGACGGCATGCTCGGCATGCTGGTGCTGGCGATGCGCGACCTGTCCGACCTGCTCGACGTCGCCGACGTGACCGCCGCGATGAGCGTCGAGGCGCTGCTGGGCACCGACCGGGTCTTCGCCGACGACCTCCAGCGGCTGCGCCCGCACCCGGGGCAGGCGACCTCCGCGGCGCGGATGGCCGCGCTGCTGGCGGACTCGGAGATCGTGGCCAGCCACCGCGGACCCGACTGCCCGCGGGTGCAGGACGCCTACTCGCTGCGCTGCTCGCCGCAGGTGCACGGCGGGGCGCGGGACACGGTGGCGCACGCCGGGCTGGTGGCCGACCGCGAACTCGCCGCCGCCATCGACAACCCGGTGGTGCTCCACGACGGGCGCGTCGAGTCCAACGGCAACTTCCACGGCGCCCCCGTGGCCTACGCGCTGGACTTCCTGGCCATCCCGCTCGCCGACGTGGCGAGCATCGCCGAACGGCGCACCGACCGGATGCTCGACGTCGCCCGCTCGCACGGGCTGCCCGCCTTCCTCGCCGACGACCCCGGCGTGGACTCCGGGCACATGATCGCCCACTACACCCAGGCCGGCGTCGTCAGCGAGCTCAAGCGGCTGGCCTCCCCGGCGTCGGTCGACTCGATCCCGACCAGCGCGATGCAGGAGGACCACGTCTCGATGGGCTGGTCCGCCGCCCGCAAGCTGCGCCGGGGCATCGACGGGCTGGTCACCGTGCTCGCCGTGGAGCTGCTCACCGCCGCCCGGGCGCTCGACCTGCGCGCCCCGCTGCAGCCCGCCCCGGCCACCGCCGCCGTCCGCGACCTGCTGCGCACCCGCGTCCCCGGGCCCGGCCCCGACCGGCACGTGGCGCCCGAGATCGCCGCTGCCGAGGAACTGGTCCGCTCCGGCGCGGTGCGCGAAGCCGTCGCCGCCCACCTGGAATCCGTCCGACAGGGAGAGACCCGATGAGTGCTGGAGCACGTCCCGTGCGCGCCCCGCGCGGCACGACCCTCACGGCACGCAGCTGGAGCACCGAGGCCCCGCTGCGGATGCTGCGCAACAACCTCGACCCGGAGGTCGCCGAACGCCCCGACGACCTCGTCGTCTACGGCGGCACCGGCAAGGCCGCCCGCGACTGGGCCTGCTACGACGCGATCAACCGGCAGCTCACCGACCTCTCCGAGGACGAGACGCTGCTGGTGCAGTCCGGCAAACCCGTCGCCGTGCTGCGCACCCACGAGTGGGCGCCCCGGGTCCTCATCGCCAACTCCAACCTGGTCGGCGACTGGGCGAACTGGGAGGAGTACCGCCGCCTCGACGCGCTCGGCCTGATGATGTACGGCCAGATGACCGCGGGGTCGTGGATCTACATCGGCACCCAGGGCATCCTGCAGGGCACCTACGAGACCTTCGGCGCCGTCGCGGCCAAGCGGTTCGGCGGCACCCTCGCCGGCACGCTCACCCTCACCGCCGGGCTCGGCGGCATGGGCGGCGCCCAGCCGCTGGCCGTGACGATGAACGAGGGCGCCGCCCTGGTCGTCGAGTGCGACCCGGAGCGCGCGCACCGGCGCGTCCGGCACGGCTACCTCGACGAGGTCGCCGACAACCTGGACGACGCGGTCGACAAGGCCGTCGCCGCCCGCAACGAGCGCCGCGCCCACTCCGTCGCGGTCATCGGCAACGCCGCCGAGGTGCTGCCGGAACTGCTGCGCCGCGGCGTGCCGGTGGACATCGTCACCGACCAGACCTCCGCGCACGACCCGCTGTCCTACCTGCCGGTGGGCGTGGAGCTGGCGGACTGGCACGACTACGCGCGCAACAAGCCCGAGGAGTTCACCGAGCGGGCCCGCGAGTCCATGGCACGGCACGTCGAAGCCATGGTCGGGTTCCTCGACGCCGGGGCCGAGGTGTTCGACTACGGCAACTCGCTGCGCGGCGAGGCGAAGCTCGCCGGGTACGAGCGCGCGTTCGACTACCCCGGCTTCGTCCCGGCCTACATCCGTCCGCTGTTCTGCGAGGGCAAGGGCCCGTTCCGGTGGGCCGCGCTGTCCGGCGACCCGGCCGACATCGCCGCCACCGACCGGGCCGTGCTGGACCTGTTCGGCGAGGACGAGCACCTGGCCCGGTGGATCCGGATGGCCGGGGAGAAGGTGTCCTACCAGGGGCTTCCGGCGCGGATCTGCTGGCTCGGCTACGGCGAGCGGGAGCGGGCCGGGCTGCGGTTCAACGAGATGGTCGCCTCCGGTGAGCTGTCCGCGCCGGTGGCGATCGGCCGCGACCACCTGGACTGCGGCTCAGTGGCCTCGCCGTACCGGGAGACCGAGGCGATGGCCGACACCTCCGACGCGGTCGCCGACTGGCCGCTGCTCAACGCCCTGGTCAACACCGCGTCCGGGGCGACGTGGGTGTCGCTGCACCACGGCGGCGGCGTCGGCATGGGCCGGTCCCTGCACGCCGGTCAGGTCACGGTCGCCGACGGCACCGAACTCGGGGCGCTCAAGGTGTCCCGCGTGCTGACCAACGACCCGGCCATGGGCGTCATCCGCCACGTCGACGCGGGCTACGACCGCGCCCACGAGGTCGCCGAGCAGCGCGGCGTCCGCACCCCGCTGGTCGGCTGACGGCACGGCTACCCAAGACCCCGGCCGGGTGGGAAGCTCACCCGGCCGGGGGCTGGGAAGCGCGGTTCCGCGCGACACCGCGCGGGGTGTGGGGCAGTCGAGTGCGAGGAGGTTTTCGTTGGCCAGGGTGGGCGAGTTGCTGGGCGCGATCGACGGGGTCGGAGCGGACCGCCGGCGCGGCGGTTTCTCCCGGCACGTCTTCGACGACGCCGAGCGGCAGCTGCGGGAGTGGTTCGTCGAGCAGGCGCAGGCCAGGGGCCTGCAGGTGGAGACGGACCGCAACACCAACATCTGGGCGTGGTGGGGCGAGCCCGGCGACGGCGCGGTGGTGACCGGCAGCCACCTCGACTCGGTGCCCGGCGGCGGCGCGTTCGACGGCCCGCTCGGCGTGGTCAGCGCGCTGAGTGCGGTGGATCTGTTGCGCGCCAAGGGTTTTCGACCGAGCAGGCCGTTCGCGGTGGTGGTGTTCGCCGAGGAGGAGGGCGGACGCTTCGGCGTGCCGTGCCTGGGTTCGCGGCTGCTCACCGGCACCATCGACGCCGACCGGGCGCGCGGGCTGCGCGACCCGGACGGGGTGGAGTTCGGCGAGGCGATGCGCGCGTTCGGCGCCGCCCCGGAGCGGGCCGGGCGGGACGACGCCGCGCTGCGCCGCATCGGCCGGTTCGTGGAGCTGCACGTGGAGCAGGGCAGGGGCCTGATCGACCTCGGCGGCCCGGTGGCGGTCGCGTCGTCGATCCTGGAGCACGGGCGCTGGCGGGTGCGGTTCAGCGGTCAGGGCAACCACGCGGGCGCGACGTTGATCTCCGACCGCAGCGACCCGATGATCCCGGCGTCCCGGCTGGTGCTCGCCGCGCGGGACGTCGCGCAGCGGTGCGACGGGCGGGCGACCGTCGGCCGGCTGGTGCCGAACCCGGGCGGCACCAACGTCATCCCGTCCACAGTGGACGTGTGGTTGGACGTGCGGTCCTCCGGCGCGACCCGGCCCATGGTGCACGACCTGTCCGGCATGGCCGAGGAATTCGCCGCGGCCGAGGGCTGCCGGGCGGAGGTGTCCGAGGAGTCCTACGGCGACACCGTGCACTTCGACGCGGCACTGCGCGACGAGCTGACCGGTCTGCTCGGCGACGTTCCGGTGCTGCCGACAGGAGCGGGGCACGACGCGGGCATCCTCGCCGCCGAAGTGCCCACGGCGATGCTGTTCGTGCGCAACCCCACCGGCATCAGCCACGCTCCGGAGGAGTACGCCGAACCCGACGACTGCGACGCCGGTGCGCACGCCCTGGCCCGAGTCCTCGAACACCTCGCGGGGAGCGACGCATGACGACCTACTGGTGCGAATGGGCCTGGCTGCCCGGCGGTCCGGCCCCGGACGTGCTGCTCGACGTCGACGACGGGCGGATCACCGCGGTCCGCACCGGTTCCCAGCCGGGCGCCGAACGACTGCCCGGACTGACGCTGCCGGGCCTGGCGAACGCGCACTCGCACGCCTTCCACCGGGCGCTGCGCGGCGGAACCGCCGGAACGCGCGGCACCTTCTGGACGTGGCGGGAACGGATGTACCGCGTCGCCGAGGCGCTCGACCCGGACCGCTACTACCAGCTCGCGCTCGGCGTCTACGCCGAGATGGCGCTGGCCGGGATCACCTGCGTCGGCGAGTTCCACTACCTGCACCACGGCCCGGCGGGCGCGCGGTACCGGGACCCGAACGCGATGAGCGCGGCGCTGGCGCAGGCCGCGCGGGACGCCGGGATCCGCCTGACCCTGCTGGACACCTGCTACCTCACCGGGGGGTTCGACCGACCCCTCGACGGGGTGCAGCTGCGGTTCACCGACGGCGACGCCGCCGCCTGGGCCGACCGCGCCGGCCGGTTCGAAGCCGACGGTGACCTCGTCCGGCTCGGGGCCGCGCTGCACTCGGTGCGCGCGGTTCCGGCCGAGCAGATCCCGGAAGTCGCCGAATGGTCCCGCAAGATCGACGCCCCGCTGCACGTCCACCTCTCCGAGCAGCGCGCGGAGAACGAGGCGTGCCTCGCCGCGCACGGGTGCACCCCGACGCAGCTGCTGGACTCCACCGGCGCGCTCGGAGCGGACCTCACCGCCGTGCACGCCACGCACCTGGCCGCGGGTGACGTCGCCCTGCTCGGCGGCAGCGGGACCGGGGTGTGCCTGTGCCCGACCACCGAGGCCGACCTGGCCGACGGCATCGGCCCGGCCGCTTCCCTGGACATCGCGGGCAGCCCGCTCTCGCTGGGCTCCGACGGGCACTCGACCATCGACCCGTTCACCGAGTTGCAGGCCGTCGAGTCCTACCAGCGCCTGGACACCGAGACGCGGGGCACGTTCACCACGCCCGAACTGGTGGACATCGCCACCCGCAACAGCCACCGCGCGCTCGGCGTCCCCGACGCCGGGTGGCTCGGGGAAGGCGCCCGCGCGGACTTCGTGACCGTGCGCCTGGACGGCGTGCGGCTCGCGGGTGTCGCGCCGGGCGAGGCCCCGGCGGTGGCGCGCGCCGACGACGTCCACCACGTGGTCGTCGGCGGTGACCCCGTGGTGCGGGACGGGGTCCACCGCGCGGTGCCCGATGTCGCGCGGCAGCTGCGCGAGGCCATCACGGCGTTGATCTGAACACGACGACGAGGACAGCGATGACGAGCACTGCGATCACCGGCATCGGTGAGCTGACGACCAACGACGACGAGCTGGGCACCCTCGCCGACGCGGCGCTGGTCGTCGAGGACGACCGGATCGCCTGGGTCGGGCCGAGCGGGAGCGCACCGGAGGCCGATCACCACGTCGACGTGGCCGGGCGCGCGGTGCTGCCCGGCTGGGTCGACAGCCACACGCACCTGGTGTTCGCCGGGGACCGCACCGCCGAGTTCGCCGCCCGCATGGCCGGGCAGCCGTACGAGGCGGGCGGCATCGCGGTCACCGTGGAGGCCACCCGGTCGGCCAGCGACGACGAACTCGCGGCGAACCTGCGCCGGCACATCGACGAAGCCGCCGCCCAGGGCACCACGTGCCTGGAGACCAAGACCGGCTACGGGCTGACGGTCGCCGAGGAACTCCGCGCGGCCCGGCTCGCCCACGCCGCCGACGAGGTCACCTTCCTGGGCGCCCACCTGGTCCCGCCCGGCACCACCGCGGAGTCCTATGTGGACCTCGTGTGCGGGGAGATGCTGGACGCGGTGGCGCCGCACGTCGGCTGGTGCGACGTGTTCTGCGAGCAGGGGGCGTTCGACGCCGACCAGTCCCGGCGGATCCTGGAAGCGGCGAAAGCGCGCGGCCTGGGGCTGCGGGTGCACGGCAACCAGCTCGGTCCCGGACCGGGCGTGCGGCTCGCGGTCGAGGTGGGCGCCGCCAGCGTCGACCACTGCACCTACCTGACCGAGTCCGATGTGGACGCCCTGGCCGGTTCGGGCACGGTCGCGACGCTGCTGCCCGCGTGCGACCTGTCCACCCGCCAGCCGCTGCCCGACGCCCGGGCCCTGCTCGACGCGGGCGCCACCGTCGCGCTCGCGTCGAACTGCAACCCGGGCTCGTCCTACACCTCGTCGATGGCGTTCTGCGTGACCACCGCCGTGCTGCAGATGCGGATGACGGTGGCCGAGGCGGTGCGCGCGGCCACCTGGGGCGGCGCCCGCGCGCTGCGGCGCGAGACCGGCGACGGGGCGGTCGGCGTGCTGCGGCCCGGCGCGCGAGCCGACGTGCACGTCCTGGACGCCCCGAGCACCACCTGGCTCGCCTACCGGCCGGGAGTCCCGCTCACCCACGCCGTGTGGCGCCGAGGCACCCGCATCCGCTGATGGGCTCCCGGGGGTGGGGGAACGGGTGCCCCTCCACCCCCGGCTGTTCCGGACAGGCGGTCAGAACGGGTACTGGGCCCGGTTTCCGCGTTCGCGGAAGGTGATCCAGCGGGTCTCGGTGAAGGCGTCCACGCCGTGGGCGCCGCCGAACCGGCCGTAGCCGGAGTCCTTCACACCGCCGAACGGCGCCTGCGGCTCGTCGCCGACCGACTGGTCGTTGATGTGGAAGATGCCGGTCTGCACGCGCTGGGCCACCGACCAGCCGCGACCGGTGTCCTCGGTGATCACCCCGGCGGTCAGCCCGTACGGGGTGTCGTTCATGATCTCGATCGCCTCGTCCTCGCTGTCGTAGCCGAGCACCGTGGTGACCGGACCGAAGATCTCCTCCGAGTAGATCCGCTGGTCCGGGGTGACGCCGGACAGCACCGTCGGCCGGTACACCGCCCCCTCCGGCGCGGTGCCGCCGCAGTGCGCCACAGCCCCCTGGGCGAGCGCGTCGTCGACCAGTGCGGCGATCCGCTGCGCGGACCGCTCGCCGATCACGGGGCCGATCACGGTGTCCGGCTTGCCCGGGTCGCCGACCGGCAGCTCGGCGACCTTCGCGGCGAACCGCTCGGTGAACTCCCGCTGCAACGCGCGCGGCACCAGCACCCGGTCCGCCGACATGCAGATCTGCCCGGCGTTCATGAACGCGCCGAAGGTCACCGCGTTGACCGCGTAGTCCAGGTCGGCGTCGTCGAGCACCAGGATCGAGTTCTTCCCGCCCAGTTCCAGCACGGCGGGCTTGAGGTGCTTGGCGGCCTCCACACCGATCGTGCGGCCGACCCCGGTGGAGCCGGTGAAGTTGACCCGGCGCACCCGCCGGTCGGCGATCAGCGCGCCGCCCACCTCGGCGGCGTCCTCGCGGGCGTTGGTGACCACGTTGAGCACGCCGTCCGGCAGCCCGGCCTCGCGCAGCACGTCGGCCAGGAACAGCCCGGACGCCACCGGGGCGTCCTCGCTCGGCTTGACCACGGCGGTGTTGCCGACCGCGAGCGCCACCGCGAACGACCGCGCGCCCAGGATCAGCGGCGCGTTCCAGGGTGCGAACGCGGCCACCACACCCGCGGGCTGCCGCAGCGCGAAACCCCATTCCCCCGGGCTGGAACCGGACAGCACCTCGCCGCGCGGCGCGGTGATGACCCCGGCGGCGTCGCGCAGCACGTTCGCCGCGAGCGCGGCGTTGAACATCGCCCACGGCCGGGTGCCGCCGACCTCGGCGGCCATCAGCGCCACCGCCTCCTCGGTGCGTTCCTCGACGAGGTCGGCGGCGCGCAGGAAGATCGAGCGGCGGGTCCCCACGTCGGTCCTCGACCACTCGGGGAACGCGGCGGCGGCCGCGTCCACCGCCGCGGTCGCGTCCGCCGGGGACGCCGCCGCGACCGTCGCGAACACCTCGCCGGTGTACGGGTTGATGTCCTGCTCGGTCCGGCCGGTCTCCCCGGGCCGGGCCTGACCACCGATCAGCAGTTGCCGTTCAACAGGTGGCATCGCATCTCACTTTCAGCCGGGGCCGGTGCTCGACGCCCACTCCTACCTCCGGGCGGGCGGTGAGCCCGGCCACGCGGTTTCCACTGGCCGGATGGGTTCAGAGGTTGAACACCTTGCGGGCGGTTTCGCCGAGGATGTTCCGCTTGCCCTGTTCGGACAGGAACGGGATGCTCATGATCCGGCCCGGCACGTCGAAGTCCCAGTGCGGCCAGTCCGACGAGTACATCAGGGTGTGCTCGGCGTCCATCGCCTTGAACGTGGACTCCAGCAGCCCCATGTCGGTGATCTCGATCGGCTGCGAGGTGTAGTACATCTCGCGCATGTAGTCGCTGGGCAGCTTGGTCAGCAGCGGGGCGTCCGACTGGCGCATCAGGTACTCGTGGTCCAGGCGCTGCATCATGAACGGGATCCACGCCAGACCGCTCTCGATCCAGATCGTCCGCAGGTTCGGGAAGCGCTCCGGGATGCCGTTGATCACCCAGTTCGTCAGGTGCGTCATGTTGCACGTCACGAACGAGATCGCGTGCGCGGACAGGAACTTGTTCATCGTGGAGGTCATCGAGTCCGCCTGGTTCGGACCGGCGTGGAAGCCGATCGGCATCCCGCGCTCCTCCAGCGCCGCGTACACCTTCATGTACTCGTTGCGGTGCACGCCGGTGAACCGCTGGCTGGTCACCAGGAACCCGATCACACCCGGGTGGTCGGAGTACTCGCGGATGGTGCGCAGCGACGCGTCCGGGTTCTCGAAGGGCAGGCCGAGCATCGTCTTGATCCGCTCGTCGCGCGGCAGGATCGTCTCGGTGAACCACCGGTTGTAGGCCATCATCAGCTCGGTGGCCACGTTCGGGTTGGGGTGCAGGCCGATCTCCAGCATCGGCTGCGGGAACACCACCTGGACGTCGATGCCCATCGAGTCCATCGCGCGGCGCACCAGCGTCACATCCCGGTGCAGGTCGCTGTCCGGCACCGGCTCGGCGAGCGTGGCCTGGTGCAGGACGCGACCGCTGACGTCCTGCATGGTCAGTCCCGGCGGGTGGTTGCTCAGCGCGACGTTCTTGGCGTTCGGCCAGTTCTTGATCATCTGGAGGCCGCTGTCGCGCAGCACCGGGTCCTCGATGCGCTCGATGATCTGCGGCCACGAGTCGAGTTCGACGTGGTGCGAGTCGACGTCGACGATGAAGTAGTCGTCCAGGCCGTAGCGTTCGATGTCCCGGCGGGCGTTGGCCAGGATCTCCCGGGAGTCGGTGTGGATGGTGATCTCCTGGGTTTCCCGCCGCTGAGCGGAGTCAACCACGGTGTCGATCCTTTCTTCGAGGTGGGAGAGCCGGAATCAGCCGGCGACCCGGCTGCGGGAGAACCACAGCGCCAGGTCGAAGGGGTTGAGGTCCTGGGCCTTCAGCAGCGCGGTCGCCAGCACGACGGCGTCGGTGGTGGCGATGTCGTCGTCCAGCGGCTCGACCTCCTCGTCGGCGCCCTCGTTGGCGGCGGCGTACAGCCGCACTACCGAGCTGACCAGCCGCCGCAGGTCCTCGGCGCCGACCTCGGCGGCCCGCCCCTCGCCGACCAGCCGGTCCACCTCGTCGCTGAGCTGCCGGGACAGTTCAGGCAGTGACATAGACGTTGCCCTCCTCCTCGTCGACCGGGAAGTCGCGCAGCCGGATGTGCCGGTGACCGGGGTGCGCGCCGGTGGCGACGCTGTACTCGAACCCGTGCCACGGGCAGACGATGTGCAGGTCGTCGGAATCGAACCGCTGGCCGCGGCTGCACTTGTCCTCGTCGAGCACTTCCGCCACGCGCGGCACCAGACGCCCCTGGCACACCGGTCCGCCCTGGTGCGGGCAGACGTTCTCGTAGGCGTAGAGCCGACCCTTGAACCGGAACACGCCGATCGTGGTGCCAGCGACGTCGACCACGTGGCGGCCGCCCTCGGGGACGTCCTCGCTGCGGCCGACCAGGTGCCGCGTCGTGGGATGGGTCGCGGTCATGTGACCTCCGTTGTGAGCTTTTCGCAGGTCGGGCCCCGTTCGGGGCTCGTCCGCGACGATGCGCCCGCAGCGGCCTCGGTCGCATCCGTCAACTGACTGGTCGCGTTAACATCAGCCGTGAGGGAGATGTCGACGGAGATTCGCCGCAGCGGGCACGCGCGCCTGGCCGACCAGGTCCGCACCGGGACCGGAGTCGCCTGCGCGCTGGTCGGCTCCCGCGCGATGGGCAAGACCACCGCGCTCCAGCACCTCGCCGACGCCGCAGGTGACATGCAGGTGCTGCGGCTGTCGGGCAGCCCGGACGAAACCTCCCAGCCGTTCGCGCTGCTGCGGCAACTGCCCGGCGTCCCCGACAGCGACGACCCGGACGAGGTCCGCCGCGGCTTCTGGCAGTTCCTCGACACGCGACAACCGGCGTTGCTGCTGGTCGACGACGCGCACTGGGCCGACCAGGAGTCGGCCCGCGTGCTCGCCCACGTCGCCCGGCGGGTGCGCGGGCGACGGCTGGGCGTGGTCCTCGCGGCGGCCGCCGAACGACCACTGCACGACGAACTCGCTCGGCTGCCGCGCATCGAGCTGCCGCCCGTCGACGCCCGGTCCGCCCGCGACCTGCTGTCCGATGTGGACGCGCCGGATCACGTGCTGGCCGAGATGTCCCGCCGCTGCGACGGGAACCCGCTGGCCATCCAGGAGTTCGCCGACACGCTCACCCCCGACCAGCTCGCCGGCCGGGACCCGCTGCCGCGCCAGGTGCTGCTGGGCCGTCGCTCGCTGGAGGTGTTCAGCCGCCCGTGGGCGCGGCTGCCCGACCGAACCCGCACCTGGCTGCTCGTGCTCGCCCTCGGACCGGACTCCTTCGCGGTGTGCCTGCGCGCCGCTCGGTCGGTCGGACTGCGCCTCGACGACCTCGCCCCCGCCGAACAGGCCGGCGTGGTGCACGCCGCCGACGTGCCGAGGTGGTCGTCGCCGCTGGTGCGCGCCGCCGTCCGGCAGTCCGCCACCCGGGCCGCCACGGCACGCGTCTGCGCCGCACTCGCCGAGGCCGCCGACGAGACCGACTGGCCCGTCGAACACGCCCGCTACCTCGCCGGAGCGCTCACCGACCCGGACCGGGCCGCCGCCGCGCTCGCCGCGGCAACGGTGCCGATGGCCCACGCCGGGCAACTGCTGGAGGCACGCGAAGCAGCCGTCCAGGCCGCCGTCCTGACCGCCGACCGCGCCGAACGCGAGCGCTACCGGATCATGGCCGCCGAACTGGCCTGGCTCGCCGGGTACAGCGACCACGCCCTGGACCTGTTGGAACAAGCCGCGCCGCAGCGCAGCCCGGACGCCCGCACCAGCGCCTCGATCATCCGAGCGGTGATCCACGGCTTCCGCGAGTCGTGGACCAGCGGATGGCGACTTCTGCCGACCGATACCGACCTGGAACCGGGCAGCGCCGAGCACGCGCTCCGGCTGCTGGTCACCGTCCTCACCGCCGGGTGGGAGAACGCCACCACCGGATCGTTGCAGGACACCGTGGCCCGGCTGCGCGGGACCGTGGAGCCCAGGCTGGAACCGGTGCCCGGCGTGGTCGGCGCGCTGCAACGGATCGCCGCGGGCCGCAGCGATCCGAATCCGGACCAGCGCGAGGCGCTCCGGTCCCTGGCGTGGTGGGCGAAGCCCTCGGACGCGCTGCACCCCAAGGCCTGGCCGCCGCCGCTGCTGCCGGTGTTCATCGGCGAGGAGGACCGCTACGCGCAGCTGTTCGCGACGCTGCTGCGCGGCGAGGCCGTGCAGGCCGCACCGAGCACGCGAGCGTTGCTGCTGCTCAAACTGGCCACCGCGCAACTCGCGTTGGGGCACTGGGACCACGCGGTCGCCAACGCCGAGCAAGGAGCGCGGCTCGCCGACGAGCTCGGGCACCACGCCCTGCACTCCGAACTGCTGCTCACCTCGGCGTGGATCGCCGCCGCCCGAGGAAACGAGCAGGCGTGCTCGGGGTGCGTCGACGCCGCAGCCCGGCATGCGGGCAGACGCTCAGCCGGTCGGCAGCCGCCCACCATGCAGTGGGTGCGCGGCCTGGCCGCGTTGTCCAGCGGGCGCCCGGCCGAGGCGTTCGACCGGTTGCGCGCCCTGCACCAGAACGACGACAGCCTGCACCACACCGTGCTCCGCCGACTGTCCACAGTGGACTTGGTGGAGGCGGCGGTGCAGGCGAATCGGCGTGCGGAAGCGGAAGTGCTGGTCGCCGATTTCGCCCGCTGGGTCGATGCCGGGGCTGCCCGCTGGGCGCACCTCGACCTCGCTCGCTGCCGCGCGCTGCTCGACGGCGACGACGCCGAGCAGCGGCACCGGCAAGCGCTCGACCTCAGCGCGGAGACGGGCCGGCTGATGTCCAGCGCACGAGCCGAGCTCCAGTTCGGCGCGTGGCTGCGACGGCGCAAACGCCACCAGGAAGCCCGCGAACACCTCCGCATGGCCGAGGAACACTTCCAGCGCCTCGGTGCCGAGACGTGGCGCATGCGCGCGCACGCTGAGCTGCGCGCCACCGGCGAAACCCACAACCCGCGCCCGCAGGACGACCTCACCCCGCAGGAACACCAGATCGCGCTGCTGGCCGCCGAGGGACTGAGCAACCGCCAGATCGCGGAACGGCTGTCGCTGAGCCCCCGCACGGTCGGCTACCACCTGTACAAGATCTTCCCCAAACTCGACATCACCTCCCGCACCCAACTCGCCGCCCTCCTGGGACATCCGGCCCGCTGACACAACCCGTTTGCAGTGTGGTCACCGGCGCGCCAGGACTGGAAAACTCTTCAACGTTTTGTTCAAGTGCGTCGCCGACCGAACCCGGCACGGTCCCGACCAGATCCAGGGGAGGGGCACGACCATGGCGAACGACCACAGCGGAGGAACCCTCGAAGTCCCGGTGATCGACATCGCCGGCTGGACCCGTGGTGGGCGGGTGGACCGGGCGGCGGTGGCCGCCGCCATCGACGAGGCGGCCCGCACCGTCGGCTTCATGCAGGTCATCGGGCACGGAATCCCCGAGGCGGCGGCCACCGGGCTGGCGGATGCGATCGACGCGTTCTTCGCGCTGCCGATGGCCGACAAGCTCGCGCTGCGCGCACCGTCGCCGGAGATCAACCGCGGCTACAGCCCGCCGCGCGCCGAGAAGGTCAGCCTCAGCCTCGGCGTCGGCACCCCCGAAGATCTCTTCGAGGCGTTCAACGTCGGAGCCGAAGCCGCCGACTACCCGGACGAACGGCTGCCCGCGGCGCACTACCCGGACAACATCTGGCCCGACCTGCCGGACTTCCGCGCGGCCGTCGACACCTGGCGCGGGTACGCGGGCGCGCTCACCCGCCAGCTGACCGACGTCTTCGCCCACGCGCTCGGCCTGCCGGAAGGGCACTTCCGGCGCTTCACAGGGCACTCCGTCGACCTGCTGCGGATGAACCACTACATGCTCCCGGACGCCGAGACCACTGTGGACCGTGACCAGATGGGCATGGGGGCGCACACGGATTTCGGCATCGTGACCGCGCTGTGGGCGGATCCCGTTCCGGGGCTGCAGATCCTCGACGGCGACGGCCGGTGGCGCGACGTCCTGCCGATGCGCGGCGCGCTGCTGGTCAACCTCGGTGACGCGCTCGCCCGGTGGACCAATGACCAGTGGATGTCGACGATGCACCGGGTGCTGCCGCCGACCGACGAGCAGGGCAGGCTGGTCCGCCGCCGGTCCGCGGCGTACTTCCACGACGGCGACTACGACGCCGTGATCAGCCCGCTGCCCGGCTGCGTGCCGGAAGGTGCCGCGCCGCTGTACGCGCCGACCACGATCGGCGAACACATCGCCGCCAAACTCGCCGGTTCCCGCGGACTGACGCCGAATCCGTCCGCCGAGCGGGAAGCCGCCCGCCTGACCAGGGGTGAGCAGTGATTCTCGGTTCATGACGCCGACTATCCCCGCGTCGAACACCTCTTCGCATCACTCGTTCCGGTCGAACAGGTGCTCGAAAGGGGGAGTGGGATCAGTTCCCGGGAATCCCGCACTCCGCGCTCTCCGCCAGGAGCGCGTCCAGGACCACCCGGACCAGCGGGTGCTCCTGGCGTCCACATTGGACGGCAGCGAAGACGCGCCGGGTCGGCGGCGGCCCCGCCACCGGGCGGACCAGCGCCCCGTGGTCGTCGCCGACGGCGGTGCGCGGCACCAGCGCGACCCCGGTCCCGGCCGCGACCAGGGCGACCACCGCGTGGAAGTCGTCCGAGGTGTGCGTGATCCGCGGCACGAAACCCGCGTTCTCGCAGAACACCTGGGCCACCGCCCGACACGGGTTGCCCGGCAGCGGCGCGATCCACTCCTCGTCGCGCAGGTCCGCCACCGCGACCGCCGCCCGTTCCGCGAATGGGTGCGCGGGCGGCAGCACCACGTCGAACGGCTCCGAGTACAGCGGGAACCGCGACAGCCTGCTCTCGTCGGTCGGCAGCGTCGAGCTGTACTCCATGGAGATCGCGATGTCGGTCTCGCCCGCCAACAACATCATCAGGCTGTTGTGCGCCTCGGCGTCGCGCACCACCACCCGCACCCGTGGCGCGCGCCGCCGCAACGCCACGATCGACGGCGCGACCACCTGCGTGATCGCCGATGCGAACGACGCCACCTCGACCTTGCCGACCGCGCCGGTGGCGCACGCCGCCAGGCTCGCCTCGGCTCGCTCCAGCTCGGCGAGCACCGCCTTGGCGTGCTCCACCAGCAACTCCCCGGCGGCGGTCAACCGCACCCGGCGGCCCTGGCGGGCCAGCAACGACTGGCCCACCTCGCTCTCCAACGCGGTGAGCTGCTGCGACACCGCGGACGGTGTGAGGTACAGCGCCTCCGCCGTGGCGCGCACCGTGCCGTGGTCGGCGAGCGCGCGCAGGACCTGCAGGCGCCGGGGGTCAATCACCTGGCGATGGTACCCATCCGCTCACGTGCGGAAACGAACGCGGCGACGGCCCGCTCGACGTCCTCGGCGTCGTGCGCCGCGGACATCTGCGTGCGGATGCGCGCCTTGCCCTTCGGCACCACCGGGTAGGAGAACCCGATCACGTACACGCCCTCGTCCAGCAGCAGATCGGCCATCCGCGCCGCCTCGGCCGCGTCGCCGATCATCACCGGGATGATCGGGTGGTCACCGGGCAGCAGGTCGAAGCCCTCCTCGGTCATCCGGCGCCGGAACAGCTCGCTGTTGTCCCGCAGCCGCTGCCGCAGCTCGGGCCGCTCCCGCACCAGGTCCAGCGCGGCCAGCGAGGCGGCCACGATCGACGGCGCCAGCGAATTGGAGAACAGGTACGGCCGGGACCGCTGCCGCAGCAGTTCGACGATCTCGGCGCGCGCCGCCACGTAACCGCCACTGGCCCCGCCGAGCGCCTTGCCCAGCGTGCCGGTGAGCACGTCGACGCGGTCGGTCACCCCGAACAGCTCCGGGGTACCCGCCCCGGTCGCACCGGCGAAGCCGACGGCGTGCGAGTCGTCGACCATCACCAGCGCGTCGTACCGGTCGGCCAGGGCGCAGATCTCGTCCAACGGCGCCAGGTAGCCGTCCATCGAGAACACGCCGTCGGTGACGATCAGCCTGCGCCGGGCGGCGGAGTGCTCCTTGAGCTGCCGCTCCAGGTCGGCCATGTCGCGGTTGCGGTAGCGGGCCCGCCGGGCCTTGCACAGCCGGATGCCGTCGATGATGCTCGCGTGGTTGAGCTCGTCGGAGATCACCGCGTCCCGGTCGTCGAGCAGCGTCTCGAACAAACCGCCGTTGGCGTCGAAGCACGAGCTGTACAGGATCGTGTCGTCAGTGCCGAGGAAATCCGACAGCTCGGCTTCGAGCCGCTTGTGCGGGGCCTGCGTGCCGCAGATGAACCGCACCGACGCCATCCCGAACCCCCACTGGTCCAACGCCTCCCGGGCCGCGGCCACCAGCGCCGGGTGGTCCGCCAGGCCCAGGTAGTTGTTGGCGCAGAAGTTCAGCACCTCGGAGTCGGCGACGCCGACGCGGCCGCGCTGGGGCGAAACGAGCACTCGCTCGTGCTTGTACAGCCCGGCCGAGGAGATCTCGTCCAGCTCGGCCCGCAGGTCACCGGCGATCGTGTACATCTACAGCGTCCCTTCCGCCGTCCAGTCCAGGACGACCTTGCCGCAGCGACCCGACCGAGCCGTCTCGAACGCCTCGGCGTGCCGCGTGTACGGGAACCGGTGCGTGATGACGGGGGAGAGGTCCAGCCCCGACTCCAGCAGCACCGACATCGAATACCAGGTCTCGAACATCTCCCGGCCGTAGACGCCCTTGACGGTGAGCATCTTCAGCACGACCGCGCTCCAGTCGACCGCGAAGTCCGCGGTGGGCAGCCCCAGCATCGCGATCCGCCCGCCGTGCGCCATGTTCGCGACGATGTCGCGCATCGCCGACGGTTGACCGGAGATCTCCATCGCGACGTCGAAGCCCTCGGTCATGCCGAGCCGCTGCTGGGCGTCGCCGATCTCCTCGTTGGCGACGTCGACCGCCAGGTCCACGCCCACCCGCCGGGCCAGCTCCAACCGGTGCTCGCTGACATCGGTGATCACCATGTGCCGGGCCCCGGCGTGCCGGGCGACGCTCGCGGCCATGAGCCCGATCGGGCCCGCACCGGTGATCAGCACGTCCTCGCCGACGACCGGGAAGGTCAGCGCCGTGTGCACCGCGTTGCCGAACGGGTCGAAGATCGCGGCGACGTCCGGGTCGACCGCACCCCGGTGCACCCACACGTTCTGCTCCGGCAGCACCGCGTACTCGGCGAACGCGCCGTTGTGGTGCACGCCGAGCCCCCTGGTGCGCGCGCACAGGTGGCGGCGCCCGGCCAGGCAGTTGCGGCACTCGCCGCACACCAGGTGGCCCTCGCCGCTGACGAAGTCGCCGACGCGGGCGCGGGTGACGGCGGAGCCGGTGGCCACCACCTCGCCGGCGAACTCGTGCCCCACCACCAGCGGTGTCGGCACCGTCTTCGCGGCCCAGTCGTCCCACGACGCGATGTGCAGGTCGGTCCCGCAGATCCCGGTCCGCTGCACCCGCACCACCACGTCGGTGGGGCCCGGCGCCGGGTCGGGGAGCTCGGTCAGCTCCAGGCCCGGCGCGGGCGAGGTCTTCACCAGAGCGCGCACGTTCCCTCCGTTCCACGCGGCCGCCGTCACGGCCGCCACGGAGTCTCGCCCCCTGCTCGCGCCCGGGTCCATCTCGGTTTTCTGCACTCGCTGGTTAGCGCCGCTGCACAAGGGAACGCCCCGCCCGGAGGGGGTTTCGGGCGGGGCGCGTCCTGGGGGGAGGGAAGGTTCGTCGTTACTGGCCGATGCCGCCGAAGGCGTCCGCCGGAAGGGTGTGCACCGGGGACTCGTCCTGGCCGGGCATCTGCATGGACGGCTGCTGCATGGACGGCTCCTGGTCCCACATGCCCGGCCAGCCCTGCCAAGGGGAACCCTGGGAATCGTCGTCCGAGGACTGCTGCTGGTCCACCATGCCCTGCGGGCCGTCGGACGTGGCCTGCGGGATCTGCTGGTCCGGGTCTTCGGCGGCGAACGCGGATCCGGCGGCCCCGGTCAGGGCGAGGCCGGCGAGCACGGTTCCGACGAGCAGACGACGCATGGGTTCTTCCTCCGTTGTGACGGGATCATTGCCGTCACAGAGGCGATCACAGCCGTTCAGCACCCGCGCGTTGCATCACCTCGTGGGGGCTGATGTTGACGAAGACGGGGGACATCGGGGCTGCGCGGCGGCGGCCGGGCCGCCGCCGCGCGTCACTCGTCGTCGGCGTCGTCGCGGGCCAGGAACGTGGCCAGCCGCTCGGTGGCGTCCTCGAACTCCGGGTTGAGATCGACGAACGCGCGCATCCGGTCGGCCACCCACGCCAGCGTGACCTGGTCGTCGCCACGCCGGTCTTCCAGCTCCTCGATGCCGCGATCGGTGAAGTACACCGCGTCCCTCCTGCCAGAACATCAACGTCGAACGTGCAACACGCCAGAGTACGAAACGCCGTCGACCCGGCGAGCACCGTCCCGCCGGAGAACGCGCCGCCGTGGCGCGAAAAAACGGGCCGCCGGTCCCCGCGGGGACCGGCGGCCCGGGAAAGGCCCGGAGATCAGGCGAAGGCGTTGCTGACGACCTCGGCCTGCTCGACCTCGTGAACCTTGGCCAGACCGGTGGCCGGAGCGGCCATCGGCCGCCGCGACACCCGCTGGAGCCTGCCCTGCAGCTGCGGGAACAGCTCCGGCAGCGCCAGCCCCAGGAACGGCCAGGCGCCCTGGTTGGCCGGCTCCTCCTGCACCCACCGGACGTCGGTGGCGTTGGGGTAGCGCTCCAGGAGCGCGCCCAGCTTGCGGTGCGGCAGCGGGTACAGCTGCTCCAGGCGGGCGATCGCGGTGTCGGTCAGACCCTCCTTGTCCCGCTTGGCGGCCAGCTCGTAGTAGAGCTTGCCGGAGCACAGCAGCAGCTTGCGCACCGACGCCGGGTCCGGCTGCGCCGGGTCGTCGATCACCGAGGTGAACTTGCCCTGGGTGAAGTCCTCGACCGGGCTGGTGGCCGCCTTCAGCCGCAGCATCGACTTCGGCGTGAACACCACCAGCGGGCGGTGGATGCCGTCCAGGGCGTGCCGCCGCAGCAGGTGGAAGTAGTTCGCCGGGGTGGACGGCATCGACACGGTCATCGAGCCCTCGGCGCACAGCTGCAGCCACCGCTCGATGCGCGCCGAGCTGTGGTCCGGGCCCTGGCCCTCGTGGCCGTGCGGCAGCAGCATGACCACGTCGGAACGCTGGCCCCACTTGGCCTCACCGGACGAGATGAACTCGTCGATCACCGACTGGGCGCCGTTGAAGAAGTCGCCGAACTGCGCCTCCCACAGCACCAGGGCGTCGGGGTTGCCGACCGAGTAGCCGTACTCGAAGCCCAGCGCCGCGTACTCGGACAGCGCCGAGTCGTACACCAGGAACTTCGCCTGGTCCTCGGACAGGTTCTGCAGCGGCGTGTGCTCGTTGTTGTTCTTGCGGTCGATGAGCACCGAGTGCCGCTGGCCGAACGTGCCGCGCCGGCTGTCCTGGCCGGTGAGCCGCACCGTGCGGCCCTCCATGACCAGCGAACCGAACGCGAGCAGCTCGCCGAAGGCCCAGTCGATGCCGCCCTCGCGGCCCATCTTGGCGCGGCGCTCCAGCACCGGCTTGACGCGCGGGTGCGGGGTGAAGCCCTCCGGCAGCGCGATCTGCGACTCGGCGATGCGCTCGACGACCTCGCGGGGCACCGCCGTGGACAGGCCCCGGGGCAGCTGCTGCTCGGACTCCACCGACGGGCTCGGCTCCGGCGGGTGCTTCTCCAGCTCGCGGACCTCGTTGAACACGTGCTCCAACTGGCTGGCGTAGTCCTTGAGCGCCTTCTCGGCCTCGTCGACGGTGATGTCACCGCGGCCGATCAGCGACTCGGTGTAGACCTTGCGGACGCTGCGCATCTTGTCGATGGCGTCGTACATCTTCGGCTGCGTCATCGACGGGTCGTCGCCCTCGTTGTGACCGCGGCGGCGGTAGCAGACCATGTCGATCACGACGTCCTTGCCGAACGCCTGCCGGTACTCGACGGCCAGCTTGGCGACCCAGACGCACGCCTCCGGGTCGTCGCCGTTGACGTGGAACACCGGCGCGCCGATCATCTTCGCCACGTCGGTGCAGTACTTGCTGGACCGGGAGTGCTCCGGGACGGTCGTGTAGCCGACCTGGTTGTTGACGATCACGTGGACCGTGCCGCCGGTGCGGTAGCCGCGCAGCAGCGACAGGTTCAGCGTCTCGGCGACCACGCCCTGACCGGCGAACGCGGCATCGCCGTGCAGCAGCACCGGCAGGACGGTGAAGCCTTCCTGGCCCTTGTCCAGCAGGTCCTGCTTGGCGCGGACGAGGCCCTCCAGGACCGGGTCCACGGCCTCCAGGTGCGACGGGTTGGAGGTCAGCGAGACCTTCGTCTCGCCGTCGCCGAACATCCGGAAGTACTTGCCCTCGGCGCCCAGGTGGTACTTGACGTCACCGGAGCCGTGCGCCTGGCCCGGGTCGAGGTTGCCCTCGAACTCCCGGAAGATCTGCGAGATCGGCTTGCCGACGATGTTGGCCAGCACGTTGAGCCGGCCGCGGTGCGGCATGCCGATGACGACCTCGTCGAGCTCGCTGGCGGCGGCGGTGTCCAGCACCGCGTCCAGCAGCGGCACCACGGTCTCGGCGCCCTCCAGCGAGAACCGCTTCTGCCCGACGTACTTGGTCTGCAGGAACGTCTCGAACGCCTCGGCCGCGTTGAGCTTGGACAGGATGTACTTCTGCTCGGACGGCTCGGGCTTGGTGTGCGGCTTCTCGACGCGCTGCTGCAGCCACTCGCGCTCGTCCGGCTCCAGGATGTGCATGTACTCGACGCCGACCGTGCGGCAGTACGAGTCGCGGAGCACGCCGAGCACGTCCCGCAGCTTCATGTGCACCTTGCCGGCGAAGCCGCCGACGGCGAACTCCCGGTCCAGGTCCCACAGCGTCAGGCTGTGCGACAGCACGTCGAGGTCCTCGTGCCGCCGCTGCCGGTAGTTCAGCGGGTCGATGTCGGCCATCAGGTGGCCGCGGGTGCGGTAGGCGTCGATCAGCTCCAGCACCCGGGCGGTCTTGTCGACCGCGCCCTCCGGGATGTCCTGCGTCCAGCGGACCGGCTCGTACGGGATGCGCAGCGACGCGAAGATGTCGTCGAAGAACCCGTCCTCGCCCAGCAGCAGCTGGTGCATCTTGCGCAGGAAGTCACCGGACTCGGCGCCCTGGATGACCCGGTGGTCGTAGGTGGACGTCAGCGTCACGATCTTGCTGATGCCCATGTCGACCAGCGTCTTCTCGCTGGCGCCCTGGAACTCGGCCGGGTAGTCCATGGCCCCGACGCCGACGATCGCGCTCTGCCCCTTGGTCAGCCGCGGCACCGAGTGGTTGGTGCCCGACGGGCCGGGGTTGGTCAGGGAGATGGTGGTGCCGGAGAAGTCGTCGGCGGTCAGCGCGTTGTTGCGGGCCTTGCGGATGATGTCCTCGTAGGCCTGCCAGAACTGGTAGAACGTCATGTCCTCGCAGCCCTTGATCGAAGCGACCACGAGGTTGCGCGACCCGTCCTTGCCCGGCAGGTCGATGGCCAGCCCGAGGTTGACGTGCTCGGGCGTGACGACGGCGGGCTTGCCCTTGGCGTCCTCGCCGTAGTGGCGGTTCATGTTCGGGAAGTCCCGCAGGGCCCGCACCAGCGCGTAGCCGATGAGGTGGGTGAAGGAGACCTTCCCGCCCTTGTTCCGCTTCAGGTGGTTGTTGATGACGATGCGGTTGTCGAACAGCAGCTTGGCCGGCACCGCCCGCACGCTCGTCGCGGTCGGCACGGTCAGCGACTGGTCCATGTTCTTGGCGATCGCCGCGGCCGCACCGCGCAGCGTCTTGACGTCCTCGCCGGCGGCGGGCTCCTTCACCGGCGCGGCCTTCGCGGCCTGCTGCGGCGACGGCTTCGGCTGGGCGGGCTTGGATTCGGGCTTGGCGGCGGGGGCAGCGGTCGCGGACGGGACCTGGCCGTTGGTCTCGGCGGCTCGGGGGGTCGCGGTGGCCGTGGTCGTCGGGGCCGTTGCCGCGGCGGCGGCAGCGGTGTTCTGGGTGGCTGCCTGGCCCGGCTTGTAGTCGGCGAAGAAATCGTGCCACGCCGAGTCTACGGAAGAGGGATCTTGGAGGAACTGTTCGTACATCTCCTCGATCAACCACTCATTGGGGCCGAACTGTGACGCAGGGCTGCTGCTGGACACGGCTGGCGTTCGCCTCGATCCATCTGCTCGTGATTTACAGACACACTCACGTACCAGGCTAGCGGTCCAATTCGCGAGGTTGACACACAGTACGGCCGTCAGGGCGGCGTGCTCGGACACAAAATCGATCAGGAAACCCGCTGTGACGGGGCATCCACCCGGCCCGGGTCACGCGAACGACCGTTGACCGCACGTAGCATGCCTCACTCGACGTGGCTGCTTGGTACTACTCCATACGGGTTGTCGCCCATGCCTAGTATGCCGTTTCATCGTCACGCTGTGTACCGGGGCTTGTGATCAACATCGGTTCCGGCTCAGGCGATGTGAGACTCGTCGGCCACCGCGCTCGTGTCGGCCGCCCGCCACAGCCGCGCATAGCGGCCACCGGCGGCCACCAGCTCGTCGTGCGTGCCCTGCTCCGCGATCCGCCCGCCGTCGACCACCACGATGCGGTCCGCGCGGGCCGCGGTCGCCAGCCGGTGCGCGACCACGAACGTCGTCCGCCGCGCCGCGAGGCGGTCCCCGGCCGCCACCACCATCGCCTCCGTCGCCGGGTCCAGCGCCGCCGTCGCCTCGTCCAGCAGCAGGACGTCCGGATCGACGAGCTCGGCGCGCGCCAACGCGACCAGCTGCCGCTGACCGGCCGACAGGCCGCGTCCCCGCTCCCCGACCTGCTGGCGGAAGCCCCGCGCCAACATCGCGATCCCGGGCAGCGCACCCACCGCGCGCGCCGCCCCCTCGATCTCCGCGGGAGTCGCGTCGGGCCGGGCGTAGGCGATGTTCGCCGCGACGTCGCCAGTGAACAGGTGCCCCTCCTGCGGCACCACCGCCAACCTGCGGTGGAAGTCGGCCAACCGCAGCCCGCGCACGTCCAGGCCGTCCAGCAGCACCGCGCCCTCGGTGACGTCGTAGAACCGGGCGATCAGCTTGATCAGCGTCGACTTGCCCGCCCCGGTCGCGCCGACCAGCGCCACCGTCTCCCCGGCGCGCACCCGCAGCGACACGTCCCGCAGCGCGTACCGCTCGGTGCCCGGGTACCGGAACGACACCGACCGCAGCTGAACCTCGCCCCGGAACCGGTCCGGAACCGGCAGCGGCGAGTCCGGTTCCGGCACCGACGTCGGCGTGCGCAGCAGGTCACCGATCCGCCGCAGCCCCACCTTGGCCTGCTGGTAGCCGTCGAACACCCCGGACAGCTGCTGCACCGGGGAGAAGAACAGGTTCAGGTAGAGCAGGAAGGCCACCAGCACACCCGGCGTCAGGTCACCGGTGGCGACCCGGGAGGCCCCGACGCCGAGCACCGCGGCCTGCGCGATCTCCGACAGCAGCGCCACGAACGGGAAGTAGGTGGCGATGTAGCGCTGCGCGCGCAGCCGGGACCGCCGGTAGGCGTCGCTGCGCTGCGCGAAGACCTTCGCGGCGTGCCGCTCCCGGCGGTGCGCCTGCGACACGCGCAACCCGGACACGTTCTCCTGCATGTCGGCGTTGACCGTGCTGACCCGCTCCCGCGCCTCCGCGTACGCGGTCGACGACACCCGGCGGAAGATCACCGTCGCCACCACCAGCACCGGCAGCACCGCCATCGCCACCAGCGCCAGCGACAGGTCGGTGACCAGCAACGCGGCCGCGATGCCCACCAACGTCAACACGCTGACCACGAACGTCGCCAGGCCGGTCTGCAGGAACGACGACAGCGCGTCGACGTCCGTGGTCATGCGCGTCATGATGCGCCCGGCCAGTTCCCGCTCGTAGTAGTCGAGCCCGAGCCGCTGCAGGTGCGCGAAGCTGCGCAGGCGCAACGTGTAGAGCAGGGTCTCGCCGGTCCGGGCGGTGACGACCGTCTGCAGCTTGACCACCAGCCAGCCACCGAGGACGATCACCGCGCCCAGCGCCGTCACGGCCCACAGCGTGTCCGGGCTCCCGGCGCCGACACCGCCGTCCACGCCCTTGCGCACCAGCGACGGCAGCAACACCGAGGTCAACGCGTCACCCGCGACGAGCAGCACGGTGACCAGCAATCCCCACCGGATGGTGCGCAGCAGCCGCGCCAGGCGGAAGTCGGGGTCGGGGGCGGTGGCGTCCACGCCGCTCAGCCGCGGCCGGTCGGTGGCGGCGGGGAGCCGCTCGATGCTGTCGAGCAGTTCCCGGGTCGGCGGCATCGACATCGCGGCGGCCATGCCCCGGCCGCTGGGCGCCGTCGGCGTGCGCGTGGGCAGCGGTTCGTCCTCCGCCGGCGGCCACAGGCCGGGAGTGGTGCCCGTGCCGTGCGCTTCCGGCTCCTGGGCGCGGGTGTCGATCGTCTCGCCCGGCCCGGCCAGCAACGACCGGAACAGCTCGCAGCGCTCCTCCAGCTCGTCGCGGGTGCCGACGTCGACCACGCGCCCCTCGTCGAGGACCGCGATGCGGTCGGCCAGCGCCAGCGTCGACCGCCGGTGCGCGATCAGCAACGTCGTGCGCTGGGCCGTCACCGACCGCAGCGTCTCGTGGATGGCGGCTTCGGTCGTCGGGTCCACCGCCGACGTCGCGTCGTCCAGCACGAGCACCCGGGGGTTCGACAGCAACGCCCGCGCCAGCGCGACCCGCTGGCGCTGACCGCCGGACAGCGTCAACCCGCGCTCGCCGACGAGCGTGTCGTAGCCGTCGGAGAGTTCCGTGATGAACTCGTGAGCCTCGGCGGCCTTCGCCGCCGCCACCACGTCCGCGTCCGAAGCGTCCGGTCGGCCGTAGGCGATGTTGCCGCGGATGGTGTCGGAGAACAGGAACGCCTCCTCGAACACCACCCCCACCGCGGTCCGCAGCGCATCGAGCCGCAGGTCGCGGATGTCGTGCAACCCGTCACCGGACGGGCCGATCGCCACCCGGCCGGCGTGCACGTCGTAGAACCGGGGCAGCAGCAGCGACACCGTCGACTTGCCCGAACCCGCCGGACCGACCAGCGCGACGGTCTCACCCGGGCGGACCCGCAGCGACGCTCCCCGCAGCACCGGCTGGTCGCGGGTGTAGCCGAACTCCACGTCGTCCAACCGGACCTCCAGCGGAGCGTCCGGCAGCGTCCGCGCGTCCGGTTTCTCCCGCACCTCCGGCTGGGAGTCGATCAGCTCGTGGATGCGCTCCACCCCGGCGCGCGTCAGCTGCGCCTGGATCAGCACGCTCGACAGCATCCGCGCAGGTCCGGACAACATCGCCACGTAGCCCGCGAAGGCGACGAACGTGCCCAGGCTCACCTGCCCCTGCAGCACCATCCAGCCGCCGAGACCGAGCACCGCCACCTGGCCCGCCGACGGCAGCGACGCCAGGCTCGCCGCGGGCGTCGACGTCATCCGCGCCGCCCGCAGCCTCTCGGCGAACAACCGCCGCGCCCGCTCTTCGAGCCGCGCGACCTCACGGGTCTCCTGCCCGAAGCCCTTCACCACGCGGACCCCGGTGACGGTCTCCTCGACGTGCTGCGCGATGTCGGCGGCGCGCTGCTGCGCCGACCAGGTCGCCGGGAACAGCCGCTTGCGGCTGCGCGCCGACACCACCGCGATCAGCGGCGTCACCACGAGCGCGATCACCGTCAGCAACGGCGACAACCACAGCATCGCCGCGATCGCGAACACCGCCAGCACCAGCGTCCCCGCCGCGAGCGGGAACATCGCCAGCAGCGCGTTCACCAGCTGCAGATCGCTGATCGACCGCGACACGACCTGCCCGGTGCGCAACGCGTCCTGCTTGCCGCCGTCCAACCGCTGCACCGAGGCGAACACCGCCCGCCGCAGGTCGTGCTGCACGTCCAGCGCCAGCCGCCCGGCGCTGTACCGGCGCACGAACGCGGCGCCGAACCGGAACACGCCCAGCACGAGGAGCGCGCCGACGATCCACCACAGCCCGTCGGTGCGGTGCGCGACCGCGCCGTCGACCGCGGACCGGGTCAACAGCGGAACGAGGGCCTCCAACCCCACCGCGGCACCCGACGCCCCCAGCGCCATCACCAGCGCGACCGGATGCCGCCGACAGGCGACGAACAACCGACGGATCCACCCGCCGGACGCGGGGCGAGGTTTGCCGGAGTCGCTCACCTCGCCAGGTTATGCCGCTGCCCCGACGGCAACACAGCGTCACACAGCGCGCTGTGACCCCGCCAACCCCACGAACCCGGATGGCAGGAAGGTTCCCTTCATCCCCGGCGGGACGGGAGCAAGGGAACTTTCCTGTCAACGACGGCGTGAAGGGAACCTTCCTGTCACCTCAGGCGGCCGTCATCCCACCGCACTCGGGGCAGCGCCTTGCGTGAGCAAGGGAACCTTCCTGCCACGTCGGACACGAAAAAGGGAACCTTCCGCGCCCAGGTGGCAGGAAGGTTCCCTTCATCGGTCGCCGGCCGTCACGTGATGTCGCGCCGGCGGCTGAGCAGCCAACCACCGACGACGAAGACCGCCGTGTAGCCGGCGAAGGTCAGCAGGCTCGACCACCACGGGTGGCCGTAGGTGCCGCCGAAGAAGAAGTGCAGCAGTTCGAACACGCCCTGCGGCGTGTACGGCTCGTCGGGTCCGGCCACGGCCGAGACGAAGATCGGCACGGCGAGATTGCTGACGATGCCGTTGCCGGCGGCACCGGGCAGGTAGGCGGTGACGTCGGCGGCGTGGGAACCGGTCAGGAACATCGACGCGATGAACTCGAAGGCGAACTTGTAGACGAGCAGGACCACGATCGCCACCACGGAGTTGGTGACCAGCGCGCCGAAGCCGACGCCCAGCAGCGTCCACAGCACCATGGCCAGCAGCCCGGAGCCGCCCACGGCGAACCAGTCGGACGGGTTGCCGAAGCCGTCCAGCCCGGCGCCGAGCAGCGCGCCCAGGCTCGCGAACAGCACGTTCACCAGCCCGTACAGCACGCCCATGCCCGTGTAGGCGATCAGCTTCGCGCCGAGCACGGCGCCCCGCGGGTTCCCGGTCAGGTAGCTGGTGGTGATGCTCCTGTTCCGGTGCTCACCGGCGACGGCCAGCGTGCCGAACAGCGCCGCGAAGATCGTGCTGAAGTTCGTCGACAGCGCCTGGGTGAGCAGGCCCAGCGGAAGCGGCCTGCCCAGCGTCTGTTCCAGGTCGTTGATGGTTCCGACCGCGGTGCCGAGCCATCCGGCGCCGAAGCTGAGCACGACCACCGGGATGAGCAGCGCCCACCACAGGTGCACCGTGAAGATCTTCCGGAACTCGGCCCTGATCAGCCCGGCCATCAGGCGATACCTCCGTTTCCGCTGCCGTGCCCGGACGCGTCCGGTGGTCGCGCCGCGGTGGCGGGATGCTGCTCGGGTGCGGCGTACTGGCCGCTGGTGAGCTGGAAGAACAGCTGCTCCAGGTCGACCTGCTCGTCCTCCATCCCGTACAGGGCGACCCCGGCGCCCAACGCGAGGTCGGCGACGGTCCGGGAGTCGGCACCGGTCACCGCCAGCCTCCCGTCCGGGAGGTAGTCGATGCCCAGCTCCGCGTCCTGCAGCGCCGGGACGAGCTTGTTCGGGTCGGACGCCTGCACGAGCACCCGCGACCGCTGGGCCGCCCGCAGCTCGTCGAGGTGCCCGTCGTAGACGCACTGCCCGTGGCTGATGATCACGACGTGTTCGACGGTGTGCTCCATCTCCCGGAGCAGGTGGCTGGACACGAGCACGGTCCGACCGCTCGCCGCGAACGCCTTGAGGAAGTTGCGCAGCCAGGCGATGCCCTCCGGGTCCAGACCGTTGGCCGGCTCGTCCAGCACCAGCACCTGGGGGTCTCCGAGCAGTGCGGTCGCCAGCGCCAACCGTTGCCGCATGCCCAGCGAGAACGTCCCCGCCTTCCGCTGCGCCGCGCTGGTCAGTCCGACCAGTTCCAGCACCCGGTCGGCCTGTTCGTCCGGCAGGTTCATCGCCGCGGCGTAGCAGCGCAGGTGGTTGCGGGCGGTCCGCCCGGGGTGGAAGCTCTGCGCCTCCAGCACCGCGCCGACGACCCTGGCCGGGTTCGCCAACTGGTGGAACGGCTGCCCGTTGATCGTCGCCGTGCCCGCGCTGGGCGTGACCAGTCCGAGGATCATGCGCAGCGTCGTGGTCTTACCGGAGCCGTTCGGTCCGAGGAACCCGGTCACCGCTCCCGGCCGCACGGCGAAGCTCAGGTTCTGGACCGCGTTGATCGGCCCGAAGCTCTTGCTGAGTCCCTGCACCATGATCCGGCCGCTGCCGTCGTGCACACGCTCCTCCATCGTCACCGTTCGCTAGTGCGCCGCCCATCCTGCCGGACGGGCCCCGGTGACTTGGGAAGCCGGGACGAAATTCCCAGCCGGTTCTCAGCTCTGCCGCTCGGGTGTTGCCCGGGTCACGGCCAACGGGGACCGCGCTCCACGACCGCGGCGCGGTGGATCCTGGCGGGGTCGGTCTCCAGCCGACGACCTCGCGCGGCGGTGTGCGGCCGTCCGGAAGTCGGGTGGACGCGTGCGAACTCCCCGGTGTCCCAGTCGCCGGGACCGCGCTCGCCCGAGGCGACGATCGGGTTCGGCAGGACCCGCACCGCGCGGGGCGCCGTGGCGCGCTCCGAGTGGTCCGCATGCCGGGGCGCGCGGTCGGTCACGAGCAGCCGGTGCCCCGCCAGCCACACCGCGCACGGCCACGGTCTGCTCCGAGTGCCGTGGCAGGAGGGACAGCGTCCGTTCTCACCGGGGCGATGTTGGTCGAGGAGCGCGCGCAGCGCTTCGGTGAGCCGGTAGAGGTCCTCGCGGGCGGCGGGCAGGAGCGTCTCCGGCTCGCCGGACGTGACCGCCCGGTCCACTTCGTCGAGCCGGTCCAGGACCGCTTCGCGCAGTGCCGTGTCCGTCACGTCGCCACCTCCCGTCGCGGCGCAGCCGGGCCCGCCCCGTGCTGACACCGACGGGTGGCATCGGCACTTCAGGGGTGCATCTGCACCCGAGAGGCCCATTGCTCACCCCATCGGGTGGTTATCGATTCGGTCCGAAATTCCTCCCGCACGCGTCCCGCACGCCGTCCGCAAACGGGGGAGCGTGGCCTACACTGAACGTGGCGGCCTGCTCCCGGTGACCCCCAGGCTGGTTGAGCGGGCCGCCCCTTCGTGTTCTCGGCGGATGCGTTTCAGCGCCGCCCCGTCGCTGTCCCGGTGAATACCGCCTCGGTCGTGCGATCCCCATGTCGTGTTTCAGCTGGACAGCGCGCTGCCGGAAGCCGAGCGCGGAGCAAGGGAACTTTCCTGTCACACGAGGAGATGCGGCGGAGAAAAACGTGAACCAATTTTGTATCTTTGGTTTCGCTTTCGCGCCCATTCGCGGGGGAGTGGCAGAAAAGTTCCCTTGCTCTCCGGCCGGTGCGGCCACGGATTCGCCGACCGAACCCGTGGCCGCCGAGCGGATCAGGACAGGACCGTCTCCAGCGAGGTGCTGGTCAGGCCGTGCGCCTCGGCGACGGGGTGGTTCACCAGCTTTCCGTCGTGCGTGTTGAGTCCCAGCGCCAGCGCGGCGTCGCCCCGGCAGGCCTGCTGCCATCCCTGGTCGGCGATGCGCACCGCGTACGGGAGGGTGACGTTGGTCAGGGCGTGGGTGGAGGTGTTGGGCACGGCGCCGGGCATGTTGGCCACGCAGTAGAAGACCGAGTTGTGCACCCGGTAGGTCGGGTCGTCGTGCGTGGTTGGGTGCGAGTCGGCGAAGCAGCCGCCCTGGTCGATGGCGATGTCGACGAGGACGCTGCCGGGCTTCATCTCCGACACCAGGTGGTTGGACACCAGTTGCGGGGCTTTGGCGCCCGGGATGAGCACCGCGCCGATGACCAGGTCGGCGGAGCGCACGGCCTGGTCGACCGAGTAGCGGTTCGACGAGACCGTGCGGATGCGTCCGCTGAAGTCGCGGTCGATCTCGCGGAGCTTGTCGACGTTGGTGTCCAGGAGTTCGACGTCGGCGCCCATGCCCAGTGCGACCCGTGCGGCGTTGAGCCCGGCGACGCCGCCGCCGATCACCACGACCCGGGCCGGGTGCACGCCGGGCACGCCGCCCGGCAGTACGCCGCGGCCGCCGCTGGGGCGCATCAGGGAGTAGGCGCCCACCTGCGGCGCGAGTCGACCCGCGACCTCGCTCATCGGCGCCAGCAAGGGCAGCGCGCCGTTCTCGGTCTGGACCGTCTCGTAGGCGATGCCGGTGACACCGGAACGGAGCATCGCGTCGGTCAGCTCGGCGGAAGCGGCCAGGTGCAGGTACGTGAACAGCACCTGGCCGCGCCGCAGCCGCGGGTACTCCTCGGCGATCGGCTCCTTGACCTTGAGCACCAGCTGGCCTTCCGACCACACCTCTTCCGCGCTCGGCAGCACCTTGGCGCCCGCAGCGAGGTAGTCCTCGTCCGGAATGGAGGAACCGGCGCCCGCCTGCGCTTCGACGAAGACCTCGTGTCCGCGGGTGGTGAGCTCGTGCACGCCCGCGGGAGTGATCGCGACCCGGTACTCGTTGTTCTTGATCTCGCGCGGAACGGCGATCTTCACGGCGGAATCCTTTCGACGGTGTTGCGCATTACGATCCGCCGACGCTCCAGCGTCCGCATCATTCCCGCAGGATGAGATTGCCCCGGCTGGGTTGTGCCCGCAGCACAACGCTCCTGCTTCGGTCGCCGGACGATCGCGTCCGCGCGGCCGCTCCCGGCGGTCCGTGACAGGAAGGTTCCCTTCATCGGGCCCGGCTGGCGCCACGACGGTGCGCAGTGACAGGAAGGTTCCCTTCATCGTCTCCGGGGCCGGGAGGTCCCTTGCTCGCGGACCGCTGCGGCACCTCCGGGCGCGGCATGACAGGAAGGTTCCCTTCATCGCCTCCCGTGGCAGAAAGGTTCCCTTGCTCCTCAACCGTGCTGGGCCCAGCGGGCGGCGAGGAGTTGGACGAGGAGCGCCGAGCGGACGTCGGGGTCGTCCAGGTCCACGTTCACGAGTTGGGTGAGGCGCTTCATGCGGTAGCGGAACGTGTTGGGGTGCACGCGGAGCTCGCGGGCGGCCTGGCGCGGGTCGCCCGGGTGGCGCAGCCACGAGTGCAGAGTGGAGAGGTAGTCGGTGCCCTGGGTGCGGTCGTGTTCGCGGAGGGTCGGTAGCGGGCCGAGCGAGCTGATCCCGGCGTCGGTGGCGGCTCCCGCCATGCGGTTGAGCACGAGCTGGTGCCAGTGGTCCTCGTGCACGGCCACCCGCCGGCTCAGGTGGCCGGTGCGCAGCAGGCTCAGCAGCTCGTCGGCTTCGGCGCGGGAGCGCGGCAGGTCGGCGACGGCGACCGCGGTGCCCACTGCGACGAGCGGTGGCGGGGTCGCGTCGTGCGAGACGAGCGCTTCCCGAAGGGAAGGCCAGCCGCCCGAACCGGCCCGGTCCGGCACCAGCGCGTAGAGCACGGTGCCGATCTCGGTGACCAGCGGTCGGCGGCCGATGCCGCGGGTGATCCACTCCCACATCGCCAGCCGGTGCCCCTCGGCGGTCCCCTCCGGCGAAGGCACCTCGATCGCGGCGACCCGGTACGGCTCGTCCGGCACGGCGAGTTCGTTGGCGGCCGTCCGCCACCCCTCGCCGCCCTCCAACAGCAGTCGCACCTGACCTGCCGAACGCTGCCGCTCCGCGTCGGCGACCGCTCGCCAGCGCAGCAGCTGCAGCGCCACCAGCGGCGCCGTGTCGGCGAACGCGGTGGACCGCTCCTCGGACACCTCGCCCGGCACCACGGCCCACATCGAGCCGAGCAGTTCGCCGCCCATCCGGATCGGCACCACCAGGCGCGGCAGCGTGCCGTCCTGCTGGGCGGGCACGAATACCGCCGAGCCACCCCTGCTGAGCTGCCGGAACGTCCCCCGGGCCCGGAACTTGGCGAGCACGTCGTCGGGCTGCTTGCGGCCCATGATGGTGGACACCCGCGCCGGATCGGTGAGGTCCTGGCGCGCCGAATAGGCCAACACCTGGGAATGCGCGTCCTCAATGGTCACCGGCGCATCGACGACATCGGCGACCGCGTCCGCCAGTCGGAACAGATCGCCGAGTCCGGGACTGCGGGTATCGGGTTCCTGCGTGCCAGTACCGGCCAGCGCGGCGCGGATCAACCACACCAGCTGCGCCCACGCCGTGCCGGGCAACACCTCCACCAGCGCGACACCGGACCGGCGGGCCGCCTCGACCACGGCGTCGTCGGTGGAGATCGGAGGCTTGAGCAGCACCGCCGCCGCCCCCTGCGCACCGCAGCCGCCCACCAGCTCGACCGCGGCGCCGCGGTCACCGACGGCCACCCCGAGCACCAGGTCGCCACCCGCGACCGCGGGCGCCCCACCAGGTTCGGCGATGACGACGTCCGCGACGCAGTCGGTCGACTCCGGCAGGTCCACGACGCGCAGCAGCGCCGGCCCGACGCGCTCCACCAGCGCCCGGATGTCCAACATCACCGTCCTCCCGGGAACCCCGCCTGCGTGCCGCTCACCACACCGGCTTCGGCGGGGAGGGGCTTGGACACCCGCGCAGGCCCGTTTATCGTTGCTCGCACATCGACAATCGCATATCGGCCATCGACCCCGAGCGGGAGAGACCCTGGTTAACAGGGCGCCGAAGGAGCAAGACTCCCCGCAAACTCTCAGGCACCCATGACCGTTCGGGCGAGGCAACTCTGGAAAGCGCGCGTCACCGCCGACGCCGCACCCACGGTGCAAGCCGCGACACGACGGCGAAGCTCTCAGGTTCCGCAACAGAGGGGGAGGCCCGGCAGAACCACGGGCACGACGTGCCCCCGACGGATGGAGCCTCCCTGATGACCCTGCCCGCCCACCTGCGCTACACCGAGGAACACGAGTGGCTCCAGGAGCGCGACGACGTGGTCCGCATCGGGGTCACCCAGCACGCCGCCGACGCCCTCGGTGACATCGTCTACGTGCAGCTGCCCGCGGTCGGCGACGGCATCGAGGCCGGTCAGCCCTGCGGTGAGCTGGAGTCCACCAAGTCCGTCAGCGACTTGTTCGCCCCGGTGACCGGTGAGGTCACGGCCGTCAACGACGCGGTCGTCGACGACCCGGCTCTGATCAACTCCGAGCCGTACGACGCGGGCTGGCTGCTGGAGGTGCGCGCCACCGAAACCGGTGCCGTGCTCACCGCCCAGCAGTACGCCGAACTGATCGCGGAATAGCCGGAAAGGCGCAGGAGGACCGATCAATGGCGATCAGTGTCTTCGATTTGTTCTCAGTGGGGATTGGTCCGTCGAGTTCGCACACGGTGGGTCCGATGCGGGCGGCGGGGTTGTTCGTGCGCCGGTTGCGGACGGCGGGTGTGCTGCCGCGAGTGACGCGGGTGAAGGCGGAGTTGTTCGGGTCGTTGGGGGCGACCGGACATGGGCACGGTTCGGCCAAGGCGGTGTTGGCCGGCTTGGAGGGCCATGCGCCGGAGACGGTGGACCCGGCGGTGGTGGCCGAGATCGGCCGGTCGGGCCGGCTGTGGCTGGAGGGCGAGTTCCCGGTGGGGTTCCGGGTGGACCGGGACCTGGTAATGCATCGGCGGCGGTCGTTGCCGGTGCACCCGAACGGGATGCGCTTCGCCGCCTTCGACGCCGCGGGGGAAGAGCTCGACGCGGCGGTGTACTACTCGGTGGGCGGCGGTTTCGTGGTCGACGAGCAGGCCAGCGGAGCGGATCGGGTCCGGCCCGACACCACGGTGGTGCGGTACCCGTTCCGCACCGGGGAGGAGTTGTTGTCCCGGTGCCAGGAGTCCGGGCTGTCGGTGGCCGGGGTGATGTTGGCCAACGAGGTGTCCTGGCGGGACGAGGCGGCGGTGCGCGAGGGCCTGCTGGAGATCTGGCGGGTGATGGCCGAGTGCGTGGCCAACGGGTGCCGCAACACCGGGGTGTTGCCGGGAGGTCTGCACGTGCGGCGGCGGGCGGCCGACCTGGCCGATGCGCTGACCGAAGCCGACGACCCGCTGGAGTGGGTGACGTTGTTCGCGTTGGCGGTCAACGAGGAGAACGCGGCCGGTGGCCGGGTGGTGACCGCGCCGACCAACGGGGCCGCGGGGATCGTGCCGGCGGTGTTGCACTACTACTGGCGGTTCGTGCCCGGCGCGGACGCCGACGGCGTGGTGCGGTTCTTGTTGGCAGCCGGAGCGATCGGGGCGTTGTTCAAGGAGAACGCGTCGATTTCGGGCGCCGAGGTGGGCTGCCAGGGCGAGGTCGGATCGGCGTGCTCGATGGCGGCGGCCGGGTTGGCCGAGGTGCTGGGCGGCTCCCCGGCGCAGGTGGAGAACGCGGCGGAGATCGCGATGGAGCACAACCTGGGGCTCACCTGTGATCCGATCGGTGGGCTGGTGCAGATCCCGTGCATCGAGCGGAACGCGGTGGCGTCGGTGAAGGCGATCACGGCGGCGCGGATGGCGTTGCGGGGCAACGGGTCCCATTTCGTGTCGCTGGACAAAGTGATCAAGACGATGCGGGACACCGGGCGGGACATGAAGGTCAAGTACAAGGAGACCGCCCGCGGCGGCCTGGCCGTCAACGTCATCGAATGCTGAACGAGCCGCGGCCGGGCGCTGCGGTGGAGCAAGGGAACTTTCCCGTCACACCGCGCCGCCCGGTGGACCGGTCACCCTGGAGGAAGGGAACTTTCCTGTCACCGGCGGCGATGAAGGGAACCTTCCTGTCACGGCGGCGGCAGCGGAGCAAGGGAACTTTCCTGTCATCGCCCGCCACGCGGTTCGCCGTGACAAGGGAACCTTCCTTCCACATGTGACAGAAAGGTTCCCTTCCTCCACCCCGCACGCGGTGGTCCACAGAGGAGACCCGAGTCGACCCACCCCGGATACGAGAAGTGCCGGCCTCCGCGCGGAGGCCGGCACCGTGGGGTGGTGGCTCAGAAGGCGAAGACCGTCCCGGTCTGCGCTTCGGCGACGCAGCGGTTGGAGAACCGCTTGGTGAAGTCCACCGGCTTGCCCCGCCACGTGCCGCGCGCGGTGAGCACGACCGGGTCGAGGTTCATCGGACACACCTTGTTGGCCTGATGCGCCCCCAGTGAGCCGAAGTCACCGTTGACGGCGCGCAGTTCGTCGCAGGCAGCCGAGGCGTTCGGGTGGGAGCCACCGGCCGGGAAGCAGGTCAGCAAGGCCGAGTGGGCGTCGTCGCCGCGCCCCTCCCCGCGCACTTCGAGGTTGATCTTGCTGCCGGCCGGTGCCGCCGCGGGGGTGGCGTGGGCCAGCGTCGGGAGCAGGGCGGTGCCCAGCAGCGCCGTCGCTGCCACGAGAGTGCGGCGGATCAGCGGTTTTGCAGCCATCTTGTCCATCCTCCTGTGTGTTCTCCGAGAGGGAGACGATCCGCACCCTTTATCGCCGCTGCTGGGCGTTTCGAGGCACTCGAAGCCCGGAGACTACCTGAACGAGGTTCACTCATCCGGTTTCTGTCACGAATGGTCACCGAAGCCGCTGGAGGGTGGTGGGCGAATATCCCCCGACCGTGCACAGTGGAAAAGGTTATGCGCGTACTGTGATCAAGCGGGTTTTCGTCCCGTGACTGTCAGGCGTCCTTCCGCGTCGACCGAGCCGAGGTCGCCGGTGGGCAGCCATCCGTCGGCGTCGGCCGCCGACCGGACGACACCGTCCGGCTGGAGGTATCCCGCGCACACCAGCGGGCCGCGCACCAGGACCTCGCCGTCGGCGGCGATGCGCACCTCGGCGCCCGGCAGCGGTTCGCCTCCCGGGCGACCGGCTCGATGCGCGGTGACGCACCCGGTCGTCTCGGGCATCCCCCACAGCTCGGCGATCTCCACGCCGAGCGAGGCGAACAACTCCCGCACCCGCGGCTTAACCGGGGGCGCCCCGCAGGCGGACCAGGTGGTCCGGTCGAGGCCGACCCGGGCGCGCAGCCGTTCCCGCGTCCGCGCCGTCGGCCGGCGCGAGCAGCGGATCCCGGAGGCCAGTTCCTCCCACACCTGCGAGTCGCCGAAGAACACCGCAGGGCGGCACCGGACGAGCGCCTCCGCCAGCTGCCGCCGCTCGCCGCAGAAGTGCACGTGGGCGACGTCGTGCAGCGCGGAGTAGAGCGTCGACATCCGCTCCGCGATGTGCGCGAGCGGCAGGTAGCACAGCCGTGCCGAACCGGACTCGGCCCGCGCGATGTGGTGCACCGCCGCGGCCGCGGAGCAGACGTTGCGGTGCGTCAGCACCACACCGCGCGGCTCGCCGCCGTCGCGGTGGGTGTGGACGATGGCAGCGGGGTGCTCGGGGCGGACCGCGCGCCAGTGCCGCTCCACGACGTCGGAATCCTCGCGCAGCAGCCGTGCACCGTTGTGGCGCAACGCCTTCCAGCTGCGGAAGCGCCGATCACCGGACGGGACCGCGAGCTCGTCGAGCACCACGACGTGGTCGATGCTCGTCACCGCGCGCAGCGCCGCGTACCAGCGGTGGACCTCGGCCGTGCCTTCCAGGACGACGACGCGCGCCCGGCAGTGCTGGGCGAACTGGCGGACCTGTTCGGGGCCCAGCGCCGGGTGCACGGTGCTGGAGACCGCGCCGAGGTGTGCCGCGGCGGTGTCGGCGAGCCAGTGCTCGGCACGGTCGGACATCGCGATCAACATCGTCTGACCGCGCTGCAGGCCGAGCGCGGCGAGCCCGGCGGCGAGGACGAGGGCGTCCTCGCGCGCCTGCCGCCAAGTCCAGTGCCGCGGCCCGTCGGTCAGCGCCGGGTGCTCGGCGAACTCGGCCGCATTGCGGGCGAACAGGTGCGGGATCGTCGATTCCAGGGCGGCGGCCCACGCGTCCATCGAACCCCCCTCGACACACGCCGACTCCCACGGCGAGCGGTCCGGTGATCGAGGGAGACGGTAGCCGGGAAAGACCGCGTCCCGTAAGCGCCGATCAGGACACGTGGTCCCGGATCACGTTGTTCACCGCGTGTTGGAAGCCGTTGACCAGCACCTGGATGGTCAGCGGGCGCAGCTGGTCGGTCACCGCGCGGACCCGCTCGCGTTCGTCTTCCGGACGTCCACGTTCGACATACGGACGCAGCACGTTCGCGGCGAACAGCTCGCGCAGATCGGCTGCGATCTGGGCGGTGTGCCGCTCCACGATCTCCTTGGCCCGCAGCAGCATCTCCAGCGGCAGCTGCAGGTCCAGGATCTGCAGCCCGACGCCGAGCATCGCCGGACTGGGCAGCCGCAACCGCTCGGAACCGGGGATGCGGTGCACGATGCCGAGCGCGACGAGCTGGTCGATCAACTCGTCGTCGAGGTGCCGCCCGGCACGGCGGTCCAGCTCGTGGCGGTCGAGGTCCTCGCTCTGGTCGTCGGTCCACGGCGCGATCAGCGCCCGTTGCAGCGCGAGCTCGTCCGGCGACGCGTCGACGGGGAGGCGCTCCAGGTGCCGCTCGATCGCCGACAGCGTGAACCCGAGGGCCTGCAACTCGCGGATCAGGTCGAGCCGGGCGAGGTGGTCGCCCCCGTACAAGCCGAGCCGGCCGCGCAGCTTCGGCGGCGGCAGCAGCCCGCGCGAGGAGTAGAACCGCACGGTCCGCACGGTCACCCCGGCGCGCGCCGCCAGTTCGTCGATGGTCAGCTCTTCGTCCGCGGTTCGGAGCATGGGCCGAAGATACTCCTTGACCGCTGTGACACCAACGGTGTAACACTGATTGCGTCGAGGTTCTTGTGGTGCGCGACACACGGAAGGGCGTGGCGGTGACGAGTGGAGGCGGGCCACTGGCCGGAGTCAGGGTGGTCGAGCTGGCCGGGATCGGTCCTGCGCCGTTCTGCGCGATGCTGTTGGCCGACCTCGGAGCCGACGTGGTGCGCGTCGACCGCCCCGGCGCCGGTGGTCACGACCTGCTCAACCGCGGCAAGCGGTCCGTCGCCGTCGACCTCAAGCACGAACGCGGTCCGGCGACCGTGCTCGCCCTCGCCGAACAGGCCGACGTGCTGCTGGAGGGCCTGCGCCCCGGGGTCACCGAACGACTGGGGGTCGGGCCCGAGCAGTGCCACGAGGTCAACCCGCGCCTGGTCTACGGCCGGATGACCGGCTGGGGGCAGGACGGCCCGCTGGCGTCCACCGCCGGGCACGACATCGACTACATCGCGCTGACCGGGATGCTGCACCTCATCGGGCGCCGGGACGGTCCGCCGCAGGTCCCGGCGAACCTGCTGGGCGACTTCGGCGGCGGTGCCCTGTACCTGGCGGTCGGGGTGCTGGCGGCGTTGCTGGAGGCGCGCACCAGCGGACGCGGCCAGGTCGTCGACGCGTCCATCGTGGACGGTTCGGCGCACCTGGGCGCCATGCTGTTCGGGTTCCTCGCCACCGGCGGCTGGAGCACCGAGCGGGGCACCAATCTGCTGGACACCGGAGCGCCCTACTACGACGTCTACGAGACGGCCGACGGGCAGCACGTCGCGGTCGGCGCACTCGAACCCCGGTTCTACGCCGAACTGCTGGACCGGCTCGGGCTGACCGGCGAGGTCCCGGACCGCGACGACCCGGCCAACTGGCCCGAACTGCGCGCCCGGTTCGCCGAGGTGTTCCGCACGCGCACCCGCGCGGAGTGGGCGGCCGTGTTCGACGGCAGCGACGCCTGCGTGGCCCCGGTGCTGTCGATGACCGAAGCCGAGACGCACCCGCACGTCGCCGCCCGGCGCACCCTGGTGCGCCGCGACGGCGTCCTCCAGCCCGCTGCCGCGCCCCGGTTCGACCGGACGCCCAACCCGCCGCCCGGCCCGGTGGCCGATCCCGGGGCGCACGCCGCCGACGTGGTGCGCGACTGGCAGTTGCCCGAAGACCTGCTCGAAACCGGCGCGATCGTGCGAAAGGAAGCGTGACCCCATGCGCAGGGAGCTGTTCGACTCCGAACACGAGGCGTTCCGCGAAACGGTGCGCGCGTTCATCGCCAAGGAGCTCGTGCCGCACGTCGAGGAATGGGAGGAGGCCGGTGCGGTCAGCCGCGACGCGTGGCTGGCCGCGGGCGAGCAGGGACTGCTCGGGTTCGCCGTCGACGAGCGCTACGGCGGGGGAGGGGTGGACGACTTCCGGTTCAACGCCGTCTTCGACGAGGAACTCGTCGCCGCCGGGATCTCGGGTTTCGGCTCCCCGCTGCACAACGACATCGTCGCGCCCTACCTGATGGCGCTGGCCACCGAGGAGCAGAAGCAGCGGTGGCTGCCCGGCTTCTGCTCCGGCGAGATCGTCACCGCCATCGCGATGACCGAACCCGGTGCGGGCAGCGACCTGCAGGGCATCCGCACCACCGCCGTCCGCGACGGCGACGAGTACGTCATCAACGGCCAGAAGACGTTCATCAGCAACGGCATCCTCGCCGACCTGGTGATCGTGGTGGCGCGCACCGATCCCGAAGCCGGGCACAAGGGCATCAGCCTGATCGCGGTGGAACGCGGCACGCCCGGGTTCGAACGCGGTCGCAACCTCGACAAGATCGGCCAGAAGTCGCAGGACACCGCGGAGCTGTTCTTCAACGACGTGCGGGTGCCCACCGCGAACCTCCTCGGTGAGGAGGGGCAGGGCTTCATCTACCTGATGCAGAACCTGCCGCAGGAGCGGTTGTCGATCGCCGTGGCCGCGGCCGCCAGCGCGGAGAAGGTGCTGGAGACCACCAAGCAGTACTGCCGGGACCGCACCGCCTTCGGTCGTCCCATCGGCAAGTTCCAGCACATCCGGTTCGAAATCGCCGAGATGGCCACGGAGGTGGAGATCGGCCGGGTGTTCACCGATCGTTGCGTCCGCGACCACGTGCGCGGTGAACTGGATGTCGAGCACGCCGCGATGGCCAAGTGGTGGCTCACCGAACTGAACAAGCGCGTCGTCGACCGGTGCCTGCAGCTGCACGGCGGCTACGGGTACATGACCGAATACCCGGTCGCCAAGGCGTTCCTGGACTCGCGCGTGCAGACCATCTACGGCGGCACGACCGAGATCATGAAGGAGATCATCGGCCGCTCGATGGGATTCTGACGGACCAGGCGGCACCCGGCGTCGTCGCGGACCGGAGCGGGGCCGCCGTGCGGCTGCTCGGGCGGGTCCCGCGTAGGAGGTGCGGATGGACTGGATCGTCGCTCCTGATCACGACGGGCGGGCGCTGTCCGATGTGCTGCCCTCGCTGCTGGGCGCCATGGGGATCGACGGGTTCGCCGACACCATCGGCTTCCCCGGCTGCCGCAACGCCGTCGCGCTGCTGATCGACGGGCTCGGCTGGGAGCTGCTGCGCGACCACGCCGCGGACGCGCCGTTTCTGGTGTCGCTGCTGACCAGACCGCCGCTGAAGGCGGGATTCCCGACGACGACGGTCACCAGCATCACGTCACTGGGCACCGGTCGCTGCGCCGGGGAACACGGCGTCGTCGGGTACAGCTTCGCCGACCCCTCCGGCGGCCTGCTGCACCCGTTGTCCTGGGGAGCGCACCCGGCGGGCGGGCACCGCCGCAGCCTGCTGGAGTCGTGGCCGCCGGAGCAGGCGCAGCCGAACACCACCGTGCTGCAACGGGCCGCGGCCAGCGGCGTCGACGTGCGGACCGTGGTCCCCGCCGAGTTCCAGGGGACCGGGCTGACCAGGGCGGCGCTGCGCGGCGGCGCGTTCCACGGCGTCCGCGCGTTCGGCGACCTCGCCGCGGAACTGCTCGCCGCGGCCGGGGCCCCCGAACCGACCCTCGGCTACGGCTACCACGGCCACCTCGATCTGCTCGGCCACGTGCACGGGCCGGGATCGCCGCCGTGGCGGCTCCAACTCGCCCAGATCGACCGGCTGGTCGCCACGCTCGCCGAACACCTGCCCGCCTCGGCGGTGCTCGCCGTCGTCGCCGACCACGGCATGGTCGCGGTCGACCCGTCCGACGCGTTCGACGCCGACACCGACCCCGCGCTGCGCGACGGCGTGCGGCTGGTGGGTGGGGAGGTCCGCGCCCGCCACGTCTACGCCGAGCCCGGGGCGGTGGCCGACGTGCACGCGGCCTGGCGGGAGACCATCGGCGCACGCGGCGTGGTGCTCACCGGAGAACGAGCCGTCGACGAAGGGTGGTTCGGCCCGGTCGTCACCGACCCGGTGCGTCGCCGGATCGGCGACGTGATCGCCGTGATGCGCGAGTCCGGCGTGATCCGCTCCGCCGCCGAACCCGGCGAATCGGCGCTGCGCGGCCAGCACGGCTCGTTGACCTCCGCCGAGCAGCTGGTCCCGGTGCTGGTGGTGAACCGGTGACCAGCGACGAAGGGCTGTTCGGGCCGCGGACGGTGACGTGGCAGCTGCACGCCGACCCGAGCATGTGGGTCGCCGGGGTCTGCAGCCTCTACCTGCAGGCGCTGCACCCGCAGGCGGTCGCCGCCGTGGTGCAGAACTCGCGGTTCCGGCAGGACCCGTTCGGACGGCTCATGCGCACCGGCGACTTCGTCGCCACCACCACCTACGGCACCGGCCGGGAAGCCGAGCAGGCCGCGACGCGAGTGCGGCGGGTGCACCGCACCCTCACCGCCACCGACCCGGAAACCGGTGCGGAGATCCGGCTCGACGAGCCCGAACTGCTGCTCTGGGTGCACTGCGCCGAGGTCGCCTCCTTCGCCGCGGTCGTGCGCCGCGCCGGGTTCCCGCTCACCGACGCGCAACTCGACCGCTACTTCGACGAACAGCGCCGCTCCGCGGCCCTCGTCGGGCTGGACCCCGCCGACGTGCCCGGGTCGCGGCGCGACATGGCCGACTACTTCCACCGGATGCGGCCCAGGCTGCGTCGCACCCCGGACTCCGACGTGGTCTACGACTTCCTGCACCGGCCGCTGGCGCCGTGGTGGGCGTTGCCGCTGAACCTGGGATACCTGCCGGTGGGCCATCTCGCCTACTCGGCGCTGCCCGCGTGGGCCCGCCGACTGCACGGACGTCCGGCTTTCTCGGCACCGGTCACCACGGCCGGGCTGTGCGGTTTCCGCGTTGCCGGTCTCGCCGTCCCGGGCGCGGTGCGCTGGCGTTTCCCGGGTGACCACGTGCAGCGCGCCATCACCCGGCTCGGGCCGTCCGCCGCGCCGGCGCCGTTGAGCTGAAAACCGTGCCCGCCGAGGCCCACCGAAGCGGGACTGTCCACAGTGGATGTCGTAGTGCCTGTCGCGGTCACCTCCCGTTGTGGTGGACCTTCCACGAGGGTGCGCTTGCCGGGTGCGGCTCAGTCGAATCGTGACGGGGCCGGTCCACCTGAATCGGCGGGGTGTCCAACCGGTCAGCGCACGATCGCCAGCAGTGTGGTCGCGGCGTCGGTCAGGGTTCGGTCGCCGTGCATCTCCGAGCGGCGCCGAGCGTTCTCGACGGAGATGCCGCGAGTGGCGAGGCGCCACAGGGTGTCCTGGTCCATCGCCACGCGTGCGGCCGGCTCGTCCGGTGGCTCGCCGGGGTCCACCAGCCACCGGCCGCCCTCCCGGACCGCGTGCCAGCTCCCGCCGGCCTCGCCCCGCACGTCGAACCGCACGACCGTGCCCTCCGGACGGTTCTCGACCCGCAACGCGCTCGGCAGCGCGCGCAGGAAAGCGTCGATCACCGGGCCGAACAGCTCGGGTTCGTCGGCCCCGGGGCGGGACACCGCGTCGCGGACCTGCTGCTGGTGGACCCAGAACTCGGTGTACTCGCGCGCCAGGTCCAGCCAGACCGGGCTCGGCCGGTCGGTGGCCGCCCACGACACGTCCAGATCGGCGGGAGCGTCCAGGTCCCGGGTCGCCCACAGCGCGTCGAGCTCCGGGCCGAGGTGCGCCAGCAGGTCGACCAGCACCCGAGGGCTGCACTGGCGTGCGGCGCGCACGAACTCCTCGTTGATGCGCGCGATGTACTCCGGCAGCGTCTCGCCATCGTCGAACTCCGGGCTCTCGTGCCCATCGCGGCTGATCGCCAGGCGCCGCACGTAGTCGTTCACGACGTGCGCCACGACGTCGTGCACCGTCCACCCCGGACACGCGGTGGCACGCCTCCAATCGGGCGGGTCGAGCGACCCGAGCAGGTCGAGCAGTGCTCGCCGTTCGCGGGGCAGCAAGGGGCGGACGTCGAGGAGCGGGCCGAAGGTTGTCATGGCGCCATGGTCTGCGGGCCGCGTCCTTTCGCGCCATCCGATATTCGCCGGTGTGTCGGGGTTGGGGGTGAGGGGGCCTCGCGGGCGGTGGGAAGCGCAGCAAGGGAACCTTTCTGCCACATATGACAGAAAGGTTCCCTTCCTCTTCGGGCCTCGGCCGCGAGGCGGCGCCCGCGACCGGCAGCCGCCACTGGGGCGGGGAGGAGTGGATGAAGGGAACCTTCCTTGCACATGTGACAGGAAAGTTCCCTTGCTGCACCCCCGCTCCCGTTCAGGTCGAGGCGGGTTGTGGCGCGCGGCACAATCGAACATGACGCGGAGTCCTTGTCGACCTCTTGTATCTATGTTGTCGACGTCCTAGGGTTCCCGTTGGCCGGAAAGGCCCTTCCGTGAAACGGAAACCTCCCGGGAGGCTGACCATGCGGTCGACCGACACCCAACCTCGGCGCCCGAGCCCGGACGCCGACGAGCCGGACCACCCCACCCCGGTGGACCAGGCCGTCGGGCGGTTCCGCGCGGTGCTCCCGCCGGGCGCCCTGATCACCGACCCCCAGCAGCTGCGCACCTACGAATGCGACGGACTGGCCAGCTACCGGGTCGTGCCCGCCGCGGTGGTGCTGCCGGAGAACGCCGACCAGGTGCGCGAGATCGTGCGGATCTGCGCCGAACTGCAGGTCCCGTTCGTCGCGCGCGGTTCCGGGACCGGGTTGTCCGGTGGTGCCCTGCCGCACGCCGAGGGCGTGCTCGTGGTGACCGCGCGGATGCGCCGCATCCTGGAGATCGACCTGGCCAACGAGCGGGCAGTGGTGGAGCCGGGCGTGATCAATCTCGACGTCACCCGGGCCGTCGCCCCGGACGGCTACTACTTCGCCCCGGACCCGTCCAGCCAGCAGGTGTGCTCGGTCGGCGGCAACGTCGCGGAGAACTCCGGCGGCGCCCACTGCCTCAAGTACGGGTTCACCACCAACCACATCCTCGGGCTGGAGGTCGTCACCCCCGACGGCGACGTCGTCGAACTGGGCGGGCCCGCCCGCGAGGCACCCGGCTACGACCTGCTCGGCGCGTTCATCGGCAGCGAGGGGACGCTCGGCGTGGTCACCAAGATCACCGTTCGCCTGCTGCGCGCACCCGAGGCGGTGCAGACGCTGCTCGCCGGGTTCCCCTCCACCGACGAGGCGGGTGCAGCGGTGTCCGCCATCATCGCCGACGGCGTGACCCCGGCGGCGATCGAGATGATGGACGCCCTCGCGATCGAGGCCGCCGAACAGGCCGTGCGCTGCGACTACCCGGCCGGCGCCGGAGCGGTGCTGGTCGTCGAACTGGACGGTCCGGCAGCCGAGGTCGAGCACACCTTCACCGAGGTCCGACGGCACTGCGAGGACCACGGTGCCTTCGAGATCCGGGTGGCCGCCGACGACCACGAGCGCGCGATGATCTGGAAGGGCCGCAAGTCCGCTTTCGCCGCGGTCGGCCGCATCAGCCCCGATTACATCGTGCAGGACGGGGTGATCCCGCGGACGGCGCTGCCGGGAGTGCTGCGGCGCATCGCCGAGCTGTCCGCCGAGAGCGGAGTCCGGGTCGCCAACGTCTTCCACGCCGGCGACGGGAACCTGCACCCCCTGGTGCTGTTCGACGGGTCCGAACCGGGCGCCGCCGAACGCGCGGAGGAGGTCTCCGGCGCGATCCTCGACCTGTGCATCGAGCACGGCGGGTCCATCACCGGCGAACACGGCGTCGGCGCGGACAAGGTCAAGTACATGGGCCGGATGTTCACCGACGACGACCTGGACACCATGCAGCGGGTGCGCTGCGCCTTCGACCCGGTCGGCCTGTGCAACCCGGGCAAGGTCTTCCCGACACCCCGGCTGTGCGGCGAAGTGCCCGGCCCGAGGCGCGGCGTGCACCCCCTGACCGAAGCGGGATTGGCGGATCAGTTCTGATGGTCACCACAACCCAGGCGCGTGCGGCACTGGTGTCCGCACTCGGAGCCGACAACGTGCGCGACGCGGACGAGACCGACGCGGTCTCCGGCGTCCGTCCACAGTGGGTGGCCACTGTGGACGGCACGGAACGGGCGTCGGCGGCGCTGCGCGTCGCCGACGAGCACGGTCTGCGCGTGGTGCCCAGGGGGTCGGGCAGCAGACTCGACTGGGGCGGGGCGCCCGAAGCCGTCGACCTGCTGCTGGACGTCTCGGCAGCCACCGGGGTCGTCGAACACGCGGCGGGCGACCTCGTCGTGACCGCCAAAGCGGGCACGCCGCTGGCCGACGTGCAGCGCGCGGTCCGCGCAGCCGACCAGCAACTCGCCATCGACCCGCCCGTGCCGTCCGCCACGCTCGGCGGGCTCGTCGCCACCGGCACGTCCGGTCCCTGCCGCCACCTGTTCGGCGGCATCCGCGACCTGCTCATCGGCATCACCGCGGTCCGCGCCGACGGCACGGTGACCGTCGCGGGCGGCAAGGTCGTCAAGAACGTCGCGGGATACGACCTCGGCAAGCTCTACACCGGATCCCTCGGGACCCTCGGCGTGATCACCGAGGTGGTGTTCCGCCTGCACCCGCTGGCCGCCGAACACCGCTGGATCAGCGTCGTCGCCGACGACCCGGCCGCCGCGGTCGACGTCGTGCGCCGGTCCCAGGCGATGCCCACCGCCATCGAACTCGACCGGCCCGAACCGGCGGGGCCGGTCGCGGTGTGCGCGCAGCTGGAGGGCAGGCCGACCACCACCCACGAACGCGCACTGCGCCTCGCCGACGCCGTCGGCGGCGCGACCGTGCTCGACCACGCCCCGGAGTGGTGGGGGAAGTACCCGTTCGACCCGGCCACCGGCATCGGCCTGCGCCTCGGCGTCCCCCCGGCGTCGCTGCGACGACTGCTCGACGACACCCGCGCCGCCGCCGCGTCCACCGGCCTGCCGCTGGCACTGCGCGGTGCGGCCGGTCTCGGCGTCCTGCACGCCGGACTGCCCGGTGACGCCGACCCCGACGCCGTCGCCGAACTCGTCGGCGCGCTGCGCGCCCGCTGCGAATACGTCGTGGTGGAACGCGCACCCCGCGCCGTCCACGAGGTCGTCGACCCGTGGGGGCCCGTCGCGCCCGGGGTGCTGAACCTGCTGCGCCGCACCAAGGACCAGTTCGATCCGCAACGCCGGCTCGCCCCGGGCCGCTTCGTGGGAGGAATCTGATGACCGAGGCCCGCCCCGGCGCGTTCGACGCGCACCACCCGCCGCAGTCCGAACTCATCGACGACTGCGTGCACTGCGGATTCTGCCTGCCGACCTGCCCCACCTACGAGCTGTGGGGCGAGGAGATGGACTCGCCGCGCGGTCGCATCTACCTGATGAAGGAGGGGCTCGAAGGCGAACCCATGACCGACACCATGGTCGGCCACTTCGACGCCTGCCTGGGCTGCATGGCCTGCGTGACCGCCTGCCCGTCCGGTGTCCAGTACGGCACGCTCATCACCGAAACCCGGGCTCAGGTGGAACGCCACCACGAACGCGGCCGCTGGGAGAAACTGCTGCGCGGCGCCATCTTCAGCCTCTTCCCCTACCCGCGGCGGCTGAAGGCGCTGCGCGGCCCGCTGGCCCTCTACCAACGTTCCGGGCTGGCCCGCCTGCTCAAGCGCACCGGGCTGTTGGCCAAGCTCCCGCAGAACCTCCAGGCCATGGAGTCGTTGGCACCACCGATCCGCCGCGCGGACAAGCTCGGTCACCGGCTGCCCGCCCGCGGCAGGCGGCGCGCGGTCGTCGGCATGGTCACCGGGTGCGTGCAGAGCGCGTTCTTCCCGGACGTCAACGCCGCGACCGCCCGCATCCTGGCCGCCGAGGGCTGCGACGTGGTGATCCCGCCCGCCCAGGGGTGCTGCGGAGCGCTCAGCGAGCACTCCGGGCGCGAAGCCGAAGCCGTGCGGTTCGCGCGGGCCATGCTCGACACCTTCGAACGGTCCGACGTGGACTACGTGGTCATCAACTCGGCGGGCTGCGGTTCGACGCTCAAGGAGTACCCGCGCCTGCTGCGCGACGACCCCGAATACGCCGCGAAGGCCGAACGGTTCTCCGCGCGGGTGCGCGACATCGCCGAACTGCTCGTCGAACTCGGCCCCGCCGCCGAACGACACCCCGTGCCCGTCCGGGTCGCCTACCACGACGCGTGCCACCTGGCCCACGGCCAGGGCATCCGAGCCCAGCCGAGGGAACTGCTGCGCGGTATCCCGGAACTGGAGGTCAGGGAGATCAACCGGGCGGAGCTGTGCTGCGGCTCGGCGGGCGTCTACAACCTGCTGCAACCCGAAGCCGCCCGGGAACTCGGCGACCGCAAGGCGGACAACGTGCTCCAGACCGGCGCCCAACTCCTCGTCACGGCCAACCCCGGGTGCTCGATGCAGATCCGCACCGCACTCGAACGCCGCGGCGAGCACCTCGCCATGGCCCACACCGTCCAGGTCCTCGACGCCTCGCTGCGCGGCCTCGGAGCGGCACCGCTGCTGCGCGGCTGAACGGTCCGCGGTGGGACGGTGGCCCCGTCCCACCGCGGACCCGGTCGGTGCGGCCACTCCGGGCACGAGCCGCGGACGCGGCGCCCCTGTCGTCATGCGTCGCGAGGCGTTATGTTTTGCCCTCCTCGGTGCGAGAGTCCCCAAGGGAGTGGCCGTGTACCGACAGATCCTCGACCCGCTGCTCGGCTCGCTCGGCTGGAGCGCGCTGGCCGCCTCGCTGCCCCTGCTCGTCCTGTTCGCGCTGCTCGGCATCGTCCGGATGACGGCCTGGAAAGCGTCGCTGATCGCGCTCGTGGTCTCGGTGCTGGTCGCCGTCCTCGTCTACCCGATGCCCGTGGACCAGGCCCTGCTGTCGGCCACGTTGGGCGCGGCGTTCGGGTTCTTCCCGATCCTGTGGATCGTCATCAACGCCATCTGGATCCACAACATGACCGTCGCCAGCGGGCATTTCGACGTGCTGCAGCGATCGTTCTCCCGCATCAGCGGGGACCGCCGCATCCAGGCGGTCATCATCGCGTTCTGCTTCGGTGCGCTGCTGGAGGCGCTGGCCGGGTTCGGCACACCGGTGGCCATCACGACGGTGATGCTGCTGGCGCTGGGGTTCAGCCCCGTCACCTCCGCCGTGGTGTCGCTGGTGTCCAACACCGCGCCGGTCGCCTTCGGCGCCCTGGCCGCCCCGCTCGTGACGCTCGCGAGCGTCAGCGGCCTGCCCCTCGGACAACTCGGGGCCATGACCGGGCGCCAAACCCCCGGCCTCGCCCTGTTCGTGCCCCTGGTGCTCGTGGGGATCATCGACGGATTCCGCGGTGTGCGGCAGACCCTGCCCGCGACGCTGGTGTGCGGACTGAGCTTCGCCGCCGTGCAGTTCGCCGCGGCCAACTTCGTGTCCGTACCGCTGACCGACATCATCGCCGCCCTCGCGTCGGCGGGGGCGACCGTCGTGCTGCTGCGGGTCTGGACCCCGCCCGGCACATCGACACTGCCCGAACCCGACGAGCGCGGCGAGGTGTTCCGCGCCTACCTGCCCTACCTGATCATCATCGTCGTCTTCGTGGTCGCCCAACTCGGCCCGGTCGCCGGCGTCCTCGACAAGGTCACGCTCAAGTTCCACTGGCCCGGCCTCCACGTCCTCGACCCGGCGGGCAAACCGGTGTCCCTCGTCGAGTTCAACTTCAACTGGCTCACCAACGCCGGGACCCTGCTGCTGATCGCCGGACTGCTCACCATCCCGGCCATCGGCGTCCCGCCACGCGTCGCCGCCGCCCGCTACGGCGGCACGTACGTGCAGCTGAAGTGGCCGATCGTGACCGTGATGTCCGTGCTGGCCATCGCCTACGTCATGAACACCTCCGGCCAGACCGCCACCCTCGGCACCTGGATGGCCGCCATCGGGGGCCTGTTCGCCCTGGTTTCACCGGTGCTCGGCTGGCTCGGAACCGCCGTCACCGGCTCCGACACGTCCTCCAACTCGCTGTTCGGCGCGCTGCAGGTCACCGCGGCCCACCGGGCCGGGATCGACCCGCTGCTGGCCGCGGCCGCCAACGGCTCCGGCGGAGTGCTGGGCAAGATGATCTCCCCGCAGAACCTCGCCATCGCCGCGGGCGCCGTCGGGATGACCGGCCGGGAGGGCGACATCTTCCGCCGCGTGCTGCCCTGGAGCCTGGCGTTCCTATTCCTCATGTGCGTTCTGGTCTACCTGCAGTCGCTGCCCGTGCTCGGGTGGATGGTGGTGTGAGGAAGGGAACCTTCCTGTCACATGTGGAAGGAAGGTTCCCTTCTTCCACCGCTCGTCGTGCGATGACAGGAAGGTTCCCTTCTCCGCGCCGCGGCCCCTGTCAGTGACAGGAAAGTTCCCTTCCTCATCCCGTCCCGTCCCCGTGGATGACAGAAAAGTTCCCTTCCTCCACCCACCGGGACAGGGCATTGACTGTGACAGTCCCGGTGTAACACTCTGAGTGGAGCACCTGCCGCAACGAGGAGGCACGCCACACATGTCCGAGGCGTTCGTCTACGAGGCGATCCGCACGCCGCGCGGGCGCGGCAAGAAGACCGGGTCGCTGCACGGGACCAAACCGATCAGCCTGGTCACCGGTCTGATCCACGAGCTGCGGCGCCGCCACCCGGGGCTGGACCCGGCGCTGATCGACGACGTCGTGCTCGGCGTGGTGTCGCCGATCGGGGACCAGGGCGGCGACATCGCCAAGACCGCCGCGCTGGCCGCCGGCCTGCCCGAGACGGTCAGCGGTGTCCAGCTCAACCGCTTCTGCGCTTCCGGCCTGGAGGCGGTCAACATCGCCGCGCAGAAGGTGCGGTCCGGCTGGGAGGACGCGGTGCTGGCCGGGGGCGTCGAGTCGATGTCCCGCGTGGCCATGGGTTCCGACGGCGGGGCGTGGGCGATGGACCCGGAGACCAACCTGGCGACCTCCTTCGTGCCGCAGGGCATCGGCGCCGACCTCATCGCCACCATCGAGGGCTTCGACCGGACCACTGTGGACTCCTACGCGGCCGAGTCGCAGGACCGCGCCGCCAAGGCGTGGGCGGACGGCCGCTTCGCCAAGTCCGTCGTCCCGGTCACCGACCGCAACGGCCGCACCGTGCTGGACCGCGACGAGCACGTCCGCCCGGACACCACGGTGGACGGCCTCGGCGGGCTCAAGTCGTCCTTCGCCGATATCGGCGAGATGGGCGGCTTCGACGCCGTGGCGCTGCAGAAGTACCACTGGGTCGAGCGCATCGACCACGTCCACACCGCGGGCAACTCGTCCGGCATCGTCGACGGCGCCGCGCTCGCGCTCATCGGCAGCGAATCCCTCGGCGAGCGAACCGGACTGCGGCCGCGCGCCCGGATCGTGGCGGCGGCGCTCAGCGGCGCCGACCCGACGATCATGCTCACCGGCCCCGGACCGGCGGTGCGCAAGGCGCTGGCCAAGGCCGAACTGGGCATCGACGAGATCGATCTGGTGGAGATCAACGAGGCGTTCGCCGCGGTGCCGCTGAAGTTCATGAAGGACTTCGGGGTGCCGCACGAGAAGGTCAACGTCAACGGCGGCGCCATCGCCATGGGCCACCCGCTGGGCGCGACCGGGGCGATGATCCTCGGCACCCTCATCGACGAACTGGAACGCCGCAACCAGCGCTACGGCCTGGCCACGCTGTGCATCGGCGGTGGCATGGGCATCGCGACTGTCGTCGAACGGATCGGCTGAAGGACACATCACACATGAGCGAGCAGAACACCATCCGCTGGGAGTCCGACGCCGACGGCATCGTCGTGCTCACCCTGGACGACCCGCAGCAGCAGGCCAACACCATGAACGAGCGCTACCTGCGCTCGATGGAGCAGACCCTGCAGCGCCTGGAGTCCGAACGCGACAACGTCACGGGGGTGGTCGTCACCTCCGCCAAGAAGACCTTCTTCGCCGGCGGCGACCTGCGCGAGCTCGTCCACGCCCGACCCGGCAACGCCGAACAGGTCGCCGAGACCGTGGAAACCAACAAGCGACTGCTGCGCAAGCTCGAAACGCTCGGCGTCCCGGTCGTGGCCGCCCTCAACGGCACCGCGCTCGGCGGCGGCCTGGAGATCGCCCTGGCCTGCCACCGCCGCATCGCGCTGAACACCCCCGACGCGCGTTTCGGGCTCCCCGAGGCGACGCTCGGCCTGTCGCCCGGTGCCGGGGGAGTGGTGCGCTCCGTCCGACTGCTCGGCATCGCCGAGGCGCTGCTGAACGTGCTGCTGCAGGGGCAGCGGCTGCGTCCGGAGAAAGCCGTCGAGGTCGGCATCGTCGACGAGCTCGTCGACTCGCCGGAGCAGCTGCTCTCCCGCGCCAAGGAGTGGATCCGGGCCAATCCCGAGTCCGCCCAGCCGTGGGACCGCCCCGGCTACAAGATCCCCGGTGGCGCGCCGTCGAACCCCAAGTTCGCCGCCAACCTGCCCGCCTTCCCGGCGAACCTGCGCAAGCAGCTCAAGGGCGCCCCGCTGCCCGCGCCGGAGAACATCCTGTGCGCGGCCGTGGAGGGCGCGCAGGTCGACGTCGACACCGCGCTGCGGATCGAGGGCCGCTACTTCCTGGAGCTGGTGTGCGGGCAGACGTCGAAGAACATGACCAAGGCGTTCTTCTTCGACCTGCAGCACGTCAACTCCGGCGGCAGCCGACCCAGCGCCGAACCAGAGTGGAAGGCGAGCAAGGTCGCGGTCCTCGGCGGCGGCATGATGGGCGCGGGCATCGCCTACGTGTGCGCCAAGGCGGGCATGCAGGTCGTCATCAAGGACATCTCGCTGGACGCGGCGGAGAAGGGCAAGCAGTACTCGGCGACGCTGCTCGACAAGGCGATCGCCAAGGGCCGCTCCACCGAGGCCAAGCGCGACGAGCTGCTGGCCCGCATCACCCCGACCGACTCGGTGGAACCCCTGGCCGGCTGCGACCTGGTCATCGAGGCGGTCTTCGAGGACCCGAAGATCAAGCACCAGGTCTACGCCGAGGTGCAGGACGTCGTCGACGGTGACGCGCTGATCTGCTCGAACACCTCGACGCTGCCGATCACCTCGCTGGCCGAAGGGGTGCGCCGCAGCGAGGACTTCATCGGCCTGCACTTCTTCTCCCCGGTCGACAAGATGCCGCTGGTGGAGATCATCCGCGGGGAACGCACCAGCGACCGCGCGCTGGCGCGGGCCTTCGACGTGGTGCGGCAGATCGCCAAGACGCCGATCGTGGTCAACGACAGCCGCGGCTTCTTCACCAGCCGGGTCATCGGCACGTTCCTCAACGAGGCCGTGGCGATGCTGGCCGAGGGCGTGCACCCGGCGTCCATCGAACAGGCGTCGGCGCAGGCCGGTTTCCCGGCCCCGGCGCTGCAACTGTTCGACGAGCTCACCCTGACCCTGCCCCGCAAGATCCGGAACGAGACCAGGCGCGCGGTCGAGGAGGCGGGCGGCACCTGGACGCCGCACCCGGCCGACGGCGTGCTGGACCGCATGGTCGAGGAGTTCGGCCGCAAGGGCCGTTCCGCGGGCGCCGGCTTCTACGACTACGCCGACGGCAAGCGCGTCGGGCTGTGGCCGGAACTCGCCGGGCACTTCGCCACCGACCGCGATCCGTCCGAAGTGGACCTCGTCGACCTCGAAGAACGCATGCTGTTCGCCGAGGCGCTGGAAACGGTCAAGTGCTTCGACGAAGGCGTCCTGACGTCGGTCCCGGACGCCAACGTCGGCTCCATCCTCGGCATCGGATTCCCGCCGTGGACCGGTGGCGTGGTGCAGTACATGAACGGCTACCCGGGCGGCCTGCGCGGTTTCGTCGCCAGGGCCCGGGAACTCGCCGAACGCTACGGCGACCGCTTCGACCCGCCGGCCTCGTTGGTCGCCAGGGCCGAGGCGGGTGAGCCGTTCGACGCGGGAGAGCCGGACTCCGACATCGTCGCCGCCACCGCGGCGTGACCGACACGCGAAGGCGCCGGGCCCGCGCGGGCCCGGCGCCTTCGCGACGAGGTCAGTTCAGCGGCAGCTGCCCGGCCATCCTGGTGACCGGCTGGGCCGACTGCGACAGCTGCTGGCCGAGCGTGCCGGCCGCGTCCCGGACGGCGGCCCCCGGGCCGTGCCCGAGCTCGCGGACCCCGGGCACCTGGCCCGCGATCGGCGCGATCCGCTCCACCGGCAACGTCACCGGCTCGTCCTGCAACGGGGTGTCCTGGAGCGCCGGGGTGACCGCGCCCACCGGGTTCAGCGGTGTGGAGCGGAATCCCTGCATGACCGTCGCGTCGACCGCGGTGTCCACCGCGGACACGCCCTCGTGGCCGGGTTCGCGCGGGCCCACCTCGGCGTCGACCAGGCGGCCCGAACCGGGGTGCTTCTCCTGGAACAGGCCGACGTGCTCGGGAGTGGCCTTGACGCCGACGGTCGGCCGGGTCTTGGTCAGGCGCTGGACGTCGTTGGCTCCGGACGCGACGTGCCCGAGCACCCGGTTCACCTTCTCCGCGGACAGCGGCGGGCGACCGTCCTGCAGGTCACCGGCCACGTCGTGCGCGGTGGTCGCGATGTCCGCGCCCACCTTCTTGATCACGTTCGGGGAGCTCGCGTGCAGCTGGGCGTCCACGCAGGGGGCCTTGGTGGGGCCGTAGCCCGGACCCTCCTGGATCCGGCAGGCGTCCGCCGGGGCCGTGAACCCGATGTCGTCCGGGACGGTCGACAGATCCGGAACGTCGGGGGCCTGGGCGGCGGACGCGGTTCCGGTTCCGACTGCGGCGAACCCCGCGGCCACAACGGCCATCTGCACTGTGCGCGTGGTCCAGGGGCGCAAGATCAGTTCTCCTTGGGGTTGGCGTGTTGGCACGGCGACCGCCCCGGCGGCCGGACATCCGGCCACCGGGGCTGGCGCACGATCGGGCCGTCCACCCACCGCCCGACCGGCGGGAAGGCGTGGGACCTGGTAGCGACGACGGGGGACGACCAACGCGCTCCCTATCGGACCGCGTGACCTCGATCTTGACCCGATCAGAGCCGGGAATCCCCGAAGGAGTGAATCAAGCGCTGCCGAGGAGGCTCGCGCTCAGCAGCGCCATGAGGTGTTCGGTCGCCTCTTCGGGGCTGACTTCCGGGCGCCGTTCCCGCCACAGCGCGAGCCGCTCGCACGCGCCGATGATCGACTCCGCGAACGCCTCCGCCTGCACCTGCCCCAGATCCGGCCGCGCCACCCGCAGCAGCCCGGCGGTGAACTCCGTCTGCTGGATGCGGATCGCCTCCAACTCCGAGTGGACCGAGGCGCTCGGCAACGCCGACTCGTTGCGCAGCAGCGCCCACGCCTGCGCGTGCTCGTCGCCGAACCGGAAGAACGCCAGCAGGCAGTCGTGCAGCAGTCGTTCCGCGCTGTCGGCGCCCGCCGCGGCCGTGGTGGTGGCCTCCAGCAGTTCCCGCTTCGCCTTCTCCAGGCAGGCCAGCAGCAGCCCTTCCTTCGAGCCGAAGTACTCGTAGAGCATCGGCTTGGACAACCCCACGCGCTGCGCGATCTCGTCCATCGAGGTCGCCTGGTAGCCCTCGGCGGCGAACACCTCCTCGGCCACCGCCAGGATCTGCCGCTCCCGCTCGGCCCGGCTCAGCCGCCTGCGCCCCGAGGTCGTCCCGAGAACCTGCTGCGATTCCACGAGGACACCCTACCGCAAGTAACCTACTCGTAGTAGCCTACTGTCGAGTAGCGTGGCGGCGGCCTGCCAGAGGAGGTCCGAATGGTGCGGCGGAAAGCGCAGGACCAGCGGGAACACCAGACCAAAGTGATCATCGTGGGTACCGGGTTCTCCGGGCTGGGCATGGCGATCCGGCTCAAGGAGGCCGGCATCGACGACTTCGTGGTGCTGGAGAAGGCCGACGGCCTCGGCGGCACCTGGCGGGACAACACCTACCCGGGATGCGCCTGCGACGTGCCCTCGCTGATGTACTCCTTCTCCTTCGAGCAGAACCCGTCCTGGTCCAGGATGTTCGCCGAGCAGCAGGAGATCTCCGACTACCTGGAGCACTGCGCCGACAAGTACCGGGTGCGCGAGCACATCCACTACGGCGTCGAGTTCACCGGTGCCGAGTTCGACGAGCAGACCCGAACCTGGCGGGTGTCCACCGCGGACGGCACCGAGTACGTCGGCCAGGCGCTGGTGTCCGGCGTGGGCGCCCTGCACATCCCCAGCTACCCCGAACTGCCCGGTCTGGAGCGGTTCGAAGGCGAGGTCTTCCACTCCGCCGAGTGGAACCACGACTACGACCTCGATGACAAGCGCGTGGCCGTGGTCGGCACCGGAGCCAGCGCCATCCAGTTCGTGCCGCGCGTCGCCGAGCGGGTCCGCCGGCTGCACCTGTTCCAGCGCACTCCACCGTGGATCCAGCCGAAACCGGACCGGCCGATCCCGCGGCGGGTGCGCGCCTGGTTCCGCCGCGTGCCGCTGCTGCAGCGGCTCGCCCGCGCGGCGATCTACTGGGTGCTCGAACTGCGCTTCGCCGCGGTGTTCAACCGCCGCGCGGGCAAGTTGGCCGAATGGCTGGCCAAGCGCAACATCCGCAAGACGATCAAGGAGCCGCGGGTGCGCGAGGCGGTCACCCCCGACTACGCCATCGGCTGCAAGCGGATCCTGCTGTCCAGCGACTACTACCCGGCGCTCAACCGGTCCAACGTGGACCTGGTGACCAGCGGCGTGGCCGAGGTCCGGGAGAACTCCGTGGTCACCGGCGACGGCCAGGAGCACCCGGTGGACGCGATCATCTTCGGCACCGGTTTCCACGTCACCGACGCCTTCGACCACCTCGACATCATCGGCCGGGACGGGCGCAAGCTGCGCGACGCCTGGCGCGAGGGGATGGAGGCGTACCTGGGCATCACCGTCTCCGGGTTCCCGAACCTGTTCTTCCTGCTCGGTCCCAACACGGGACTGGGGCACAACTCGGTGGTGTTCATGATCGAGTCGCAGATCAACTACGTGCTCAGCTGCCTGCGGCCGCTGTGCCGTGGTGACATCGGCTACCTCGACGTCCGGCAGTCCGTCCAGGACGCCTTCAACGCCGAGATCCAGGGGAACCTCGACGACGCGGTGTGGTCGGCGGGCGGCTGCCGCAGCTGGTACCTCGACCAGAACGGCGTCAACCGCACCCTGTGGCCGGGTTTCACCTGGCAGTACTGGCTGCGCACCCGAAAGGCGGATCCTCGGGACTACGAGATCGTCGCGCGTTGAACCTTCGCACGAGCGTTCGATATAGTCGGGGTGTCACTGCAGACCAGCCCCGGCCGCCGTGATCCCGACGCCACCGTCCGGACGACCGGGGCCCGCCCGCGCACGAGGGGTGTGCCACATGTCCAAGGCCGCGCTGTCTTCCGAACAACTGGACGGCATTCGAGCGGAGCTGGCCGCAGGCACCACCCCGACGGTGTGGTTCACCGCGTCCGCCGTGGGCGTGCCCGAAGGCCGGTCCGGCAAGGTGATCGCGCTCGGGGAGCCCGCCGAGGGAGACTTCATCCAGGTCCGCCCGGCGGGTTCGAAGGACGTGCTGTCGTTCTCCGCCGGCGAGGTGACGCTGACCAAACCACCCCGCAAGAAGCCGGAGAAGGCCAAACCGTCCGCCCCGGCCGCCGCGCCCACCCGGCCCGCACCAGCGGCCCCGGCCAAGCAGAGCACCGCGGGGCAGGCGGAGCGGAAACCCGCTCCGCCGCCCGCTCCGGCCAAGTCGTCGGCGGGCTCGGCGAAGGCCACCACCCCGGCGGCGAAGTCCACGGCGTCCAGCGGTACCACCCGGCGCCGGCCCCGACAGCCCACCGGAGCGACGGTCACCGTGACCGCCGACCAGGACGGGCAGTGGAGCGTCGAGGTCACCACCGGCAAGAAACGAGTGGTGCGCCCCACGCAGGTCGCCGCATCCGCCGTCGCGCAGGCGGCGAAGGCCCTGCACGACGACGTGGCCGCGGCCGTCGAGCCGCTGATCCAGGCTGCCCGCGAACAGCAGCGGGAGCGCGTGGAACGGCTCCGCGAGGAACTCGCCGCCGCCCAGCGGATGCTCGACGAACTCGACTGAGACGACGCAGGACGAGTTGGACACCGCGCGGGCGGGACGCATATGAACAACTCGTGAAGACCTGCGCCGAACCCCGCATCGAGAACACGACCGCGTTACGCAGCCGCTCGTTCCTGCTCCTGCTGGTGGCGACCCTCGGAGGTTTCGGCGGCTACGTCCTCCTGCTGCCCGTGGTCCCGCTGTGGGCCGTGCGCGGCGGCGCGGGCGAGCTCGCCGCGGGCGCGACCAACGGCGTGTTCATGCTGGTCACCGTGCTCACCCAGCTCGGCATGCCGTGGCTGCTGCGGCGCATCGACCACCGCCTGGCGCTCGGTCTCGGCACCGCGCTGATCGGCGCCCCGACCCCGCTGTACGCCTTCTCCCGGGACATGGCCGTGCTGCTCGGCACATCGGGGCTGCGCGGCATCGGGTTCGGGCTCCTCACCGTCGCCGGCGGCGCCATGGTCGCCGAACTCGTCCCGCCCCGGCTGCGGGGCCGAGCCGCGGGCCTGTACGGCCTGTCCGTCGGCCTGCCCAACGTCGTCCTGCTCCCCGTCGGTGTCTGGCTGACGCAGACCATCGGCTTCCCGGCGCTGTTCTGGTTCGCCGGCATCATCCCGCTCGCCGCGACCACCGCGGTCCTCGGCATCGCACCGGTCCGGCCCGTCCACGACCCGACGACGACCTCGCCCGCCTTCCCCCGGGCCCTGTTCGCCCCCTGGGCGGTGATGCTCTCGGTGGCGACCGCGGCGGGCGGCCTCATCGCGTTCCTCCCGCTCGCGGTCGACGGAGCCGCAGCACCCCTCGCCCTCATGGCGTTCGGTCTGGCCACAACTCTCGGCCGCTGGTCGGCAGGCCACCTGACCGACCGCCTCGGCCCGCGCCACGTGCTGGTCCCCGGCGCCGTGCTCGGCACGGCCGGTCCGGCCCTTCTCGCCCTCGCCACCCCAGGCCCGGCCTCGCTCGCGGTGACGGGCGCCCTGCTCTTCGGCGCGGGCTTCGGCGCGGTCCAGAACGTCACCCTCGTCGTGATGTTCGAACGCACCGCCTCCGGCCCGGCCAGCACCGCCTGGAACATCGCCTACGACGCGGGCAACGGCCTCGGCTCCGCGGGCTTCGGTCTGCTGCTCACCACTGCCGACTACTCCACCACCTTCGCCGCAGCCGCCACGCTCGTCCTGCTGTGCACACCGCTCGCCGCAACCGGCGGCTCACGACGGAAGTGAGCAAGGGAACCTTCCTGTCACGCCAGGCTCGATGAAGGGAACCTTCCTGCCACAGGTGAGAGAAAATCTCCCTTGCTCGGTGACAGGAGGGGCTGATGATGAAGGGAACCTTTCTGCCGGGCGCTGACAGAAAAGTTCCCTTGCTCCAGCCAGAGCCTCCGGCGCGACCCGGCCACCGTGTGTTCGATCACACGCCGAATCCCGGGAGGGAGGCGCAGCGGCCGGGAGCGTGGCTGGACGCGGCTAGAATCGGTGGCGTGTTGCGCAGCCTGTTGACCCCGCGATGGCTGTTGCTGCACGTGCTGTTCGTCGTGGCCGCGATCGCCACCGGGTTCTTGGCCGTGTGGCAGTGGGATCGCGCGCACGAGGCGGGAGGCAGCTTCCAGAACCTCGGTTACGCGCTGCAGTGGCCGTTGTTCGGCGCGTTCGTGATCTTCTTCTGGATCCGGTTGATGCGCATGGAGCTGCAGCGCGCACCAGCGCAGTCCGCCGCCAGCGAGCAGCCGCCGGAAGAGCCGCAGCCGGAGGAGGTCGCGGAGAGCACGTCGGCACGCAAGCGCCCGCTCGTTCCGCCTCCCGCGCCGCCGGTGAGCGACGACGAGGATCCCGAGCTCGCGGCGTACAACCGCTATCTGGCCGAACTCAACGAGACCGACCAGGGTCGGTGACGAGGATCTCGGCTAGTTGAACGTGATCCCGCCGTGGATTTCGCGCGCCTGGATCAGTTTGTCGACGTTGCCGTGGTTCTCATTGACCACTGCGTTTCCGCTGGCTGAAATCATTCGGTGCACCGAAGCACCCTCGGCGCGCAGCTGCTCGGCGAATTCCGGATCCTCCGCGCAGGCGCGGTCGAGTCGTTCGGCCAGCGCCGTGACCTGCTCCGGGCCGGCCGACGGCTGTTCCGCGGCCTCCAACGCCGCCACGGTCTCCGGGTCCCGCTGTGAACGGCGCCGCACCAGCTCCCTGACCTTCGACACCGCCTGCTTGCCCGCGGTGCCCAACGCGGTGGCGAGCTGACCAGCGAGCGCGGTCGCCAGCGAGTCCAGGAACGGGTCGGTCATTTTCCCTCCGCATCGATCGGAGCCGGTGATCATCGAGTGTAGTGATCGGAGACGGCGCCGAGACCGCTTTCCGGTCGATCGGAACCAGGATCGGCCGAACGGCTCAATGCGGGACGGATCGCCCGGTGTGATATCAACGAATCTACTGACAGCAGAAAGCGAAGCAGGTGTCGGCGCTCCCGCGCCGACCGGAAGCTCTGCGGCGGGTCGCAACGACCGCTGTTGCGGTTGCTGGGAGGGCACCGCGGCCCGCGACCGGTGGTCAGGTCACGTTGGCGGTTGATGATTGGGGCAGGCGTGCGCAGCGGCGTGCTGTTGAGAATGTTCGGGCTGTGCGTCCTGGCGGGGGTTCTGGTGGCATGTCTGATGCTGCCGATGGCCACCGGAGCCGGGGCCATGGTCAACCAGACGACCGACGCCATGTCCAGGATGTCGGGCTCGTTGGCGCGGCGTGACATGCCGCAGGTGTCCACCGTCACGGACAAGGACGGCGCACCCATCGCGTACTTCTTCAAGGACTACCGGGTCGAGACGCCTCCGGGGCAGATCTCCGACACCATGAAGGCCGCGATCACGGCCGTCGAGGACAAGCGGTTCTGGGACCACGGCGGAGTCGACTGGCACGGCATGGTGCGCGCCCTGGCCACCAACATCAGCAGCGGGGGAACTGCCCAGGGTGCGTCCACGATCACCCAGCAGTACGTGAAGAACTACCTCGTGCACGTCGCGGCGAAGAACGAGATGGAGGCCGAGAAGGCCAAGGAGACCTCGGTCGCGCGGAAGCTGCGCGAAGCCAAGATCGCCGTCGAGCTCGAACGCACCATGTCGAAGGAGGAAATCCTCACCGGGTACCTGAACGTGGTGCCCTTCGGGAACCAGACCTTCGGCGTCGGAGCGGCCGCGCAGACCTACTTCGGCACCACGGCGGACAAGCTGTCCATCTCGCAGGCAGCGCTGCTGGCCGCGGTCGTCAACCAGCCGGGTTCGCTGAACCCCAACAGCAACCCGGAGGACGCCCTCAAACGGCGCAACCTCGTCATCGACCTGATGGCCGACCCGCACAACAACATCCGCATCACCAAGGAAGACGCCGAGGCGGCGAAGAAGGAGCCGCTCGGGGTGCTCTCGCCTCTCGGCAGGCCCCCGAATGGCTGCGTCGGAGTCGGCGACGGCACGGCGGACGGCTTCTTCTGCACCTACCTCGTCGACTACCTCGACCGCCTCGGCATCGACAGCAACAAGCTGAAGACCGGCGGCTACACCATCCGCACCACGCTCGACCGCAAGTCGACCGACGCGGCCAAGGCCGCGGCCGAAGCGGCCGTGCCGACCCAGACCGACGGCATCGCCAACGCCATGGCCGTCGTCGCACCCGGTCAGGACAAGCACAAGGTGCGGGCGCTCGTCGCCAACCGCGACTACGGCAACGACGCCAGCAAGGGCCAGACCGCTTACGACATCGTCAGCAAGGTGCAGCCGTTCGGCGCGGGATCGATCTACAAGATCTTCACCGCGGCCGCGGCCATCCAACAGGGCATGAGCGTCTACGACACGGTCGACGTGCCACCGACCTACACCTCCCACGTCTACAAGAACGGGAACGCGCCCTACACCGTCAGCAATGCCCAAGGCGTCGCACCCGGCCCGCGCACCCTGCAGATGGCGCTGGCCACGTCGCCGAACACCGCGTTCATCGCGTTGGAGGAGAAGGTCGGACTCAACAACGCCGTCGACATGGCCTCGCGCATGGGGCTGCGCGTGGGCATGAACGGCGTCAACTCCCGCGGCCAGACCCTCAAGTCCGACGGGTCGAACGGGCCGTCGCAGGCCGAGTCGATCAAGAAGGGCAACCGCGGGGCGTTCACGCTCGGCTACACGCCAACGAGCGTGCTGGAGCTGTCCAACGTCGGCGCGACGATCATGAGCGGCGGCGTGTACTGCCCGCCGACGCCGATCGAAGAGATCAAGGACCGGCACGGCAACCCGGTCAAGCTCGCCGACGCGCCCTGCGAGCAGGCCATTCCACCCCAGGTCGCCGCCGAACTCGCCCAGGGCCTCAGCAAGGACGCCACCGACGGCACCTCCCGGGTCGCGGCGCAGGCCGCCGGCTGGACGCGACCGATCATCGGCAAGACCGGTACGACCCAGGAGCACAAGTCGGCAGCGTTCCTCGCCGCCACCCCGCAGGTGTCCGGCGCGGTGCTCACCTACGCCGACGGCAACAGCCCGCAGGGCATCTGCGACAGCGGAAGCGACGCGCCGCCGGTCCTGTGCGGCAAGAACGGCGGCACCATCTACGGCGGCAAGGTCCCCGCGCGCACCTGGTACGACGCGATGAACAAGATCCACGAAGGGCTTCCGGTCCTGCCGTTGCCAGGGACGCCCGGCCCGTAGCGCCGGGGCGGAGAGAGCAAGGGAACCTTCCTGTCACTCGTGGCAGGAAGGTTCCCTTCTTTCGCATTTCCCGCCCGACTGCTGGGTGGTGCAGGGGAACCTTTCTGTCGGAGAAAAGTTCCCTTGCTCGCGCTCACCTCCCGGACACCGCAGGACCGGTGGCCGCGAGCAAGGGAACTTTCCTGTCACCGCCGGCTGAGACGTCGCACGCCGCGCGAAATCCCGTGCTTTTCGACCGGTAACTCGACCGGGAGCTTCCCGAGCATGACGAGGACCAGGATCAACACCGCGAGCACGATCCACCCGCTCCACCCCAGCAAGCCGACCGACGTGTTGTCGACCGGGTGGCCGGCTGCGCTGAACACCACGGAAAGCCCTGCCGCCGCGTTGAGGAAGCCGTGCGCGATCGCCGCGGGCCACACACTCCTCGACGCCAGCCTGAGCCACGCGAGCAGCACGCCGACCAGGGTGCAGAAGCACATCATCATGATGAAGGCCACGACGGCGGGCACGGTCGGGTAGTTGTAGCCGAGGACGAGCACGGGAGCGTGCCACAGCCCCCACAGCACCCCGGTCGTGAGGAACGCGCCGGGCTGTCCGAGCGGCAGCAGGGCCGGTGCGAGGTATCCGCGCCAGCCGAGCTCCTCGCCCAGCCCCGGGATCACGTTCAGCCATCCCAGGAGGAAGATCTGGGCGATCTGGGTGAGGGCGAGCGTCGTCGGCGGGGTTTTCGGTGCCGAACCCACCACCGTTGACTGGGTTTGCTGGACCAGGCCCGAAAACCCCGACCAATCCGCGTGGTAGACGCCCAGCAGGTATCCCACGAAGAGCGCGAACGTCATGACCAGCGGTGGTCCCAGCCAGGCGAGGAGGGCGTAGCGCCACCACTTCTTGATCCCACCGGGGTTGGTGAGCCCGACGCTGCGCAACGGTTTGGGCTGCGGGCTGATCCACTTGTTGACCACCAGCGCGGCAACCGCGGGCATGAACATCATCAGCACCAGCACCACCGGCGCCCACGTCCACGACAACCCTTCGCCGGTCAACCAGAGCGGTAGCGTCAACAGCCAGGCGGGGGCATACGCGATGGCGACGAAACTCACAACGCCGCGAACGTCGACTCGGTCTCTCACATCGGCATTTTGCCAAGGCCGGCTGAGTGTTCGCTGAGTTCGTCGTGGTGGAAGCCGCCCGTGCAAGATGGGCACATGTCGACGAGCCTGCTGCCCTCCACCCAACGCGCCTTGTTGCGGCGTTTGGCGGTGGAACAACACGACAACCGCGTGCCCTCGCTGATCGCCGGCCTGGTCCGGGACGGCGAGACGATCTGGGTCGACAGCCGTGGTCAGGTCGCCGGTCAGCCAGCCACGACGGACACCCAGTACCGGATCGGATCGATCACCAAAAGCCTCGTCGCCGTGCTGGTGATGCGGCTCCGAGACGAGGGGCGCATCGATCTCGCGGACCCGCTCGACGATCACGTGCCGGGCACGAGCATCGGCAAGCGCAACATCGGCGAGATCCTTTCGCATTCCAGTGGCTTGAGCGCCGAGCCCGACGGGGCTTGGTGGGAGCGCACCCCGGGCGAGGCCGCGGACGATTTCGTGTCCAAAATCGACGGCCGCGCAGTGCGTCCCGGTGCCCGCCATTCGTTCCACTACTCCAATACCGGCTTCGGCGTGCTGGGTGAACTCGTGTCGCGGCTGCGTGGCGCACCGTGGCACCAGGTGCTGCAGCGGGAGGTACTCGAACCGCTCGGGATGCGGCGGACCACGGTGAGTCCGGTAGCCCCGCACGCCGAAGGTTTCGCCGTGCACCCGTGGGCCGACGTCGTGCTGCCCGAGCCGGCGGAAGACGCGCGGGCGATGGCTCCGGCCGGTCAGCTCTGGTCGACCTTCGACGACATGGCCCGGTGGGTGAGGTTCGTCGGCGGGGACACCGGCGACGTGCTGCGTCCGGACACGGTCGCCGAGATGCGCGTTCCGGGCGGAGTGGACGACGGAGACGAGTGGAAAATGGGCTACGGGCTCGGGATCCAGCTGGTCCGGCACCGACGCCGACGACTGGCCGGGCACAGCGGCTCCATGCCGGGTTTCCTGGCCACTGTGTGGGCCGACCCTGCCGACCACACCGGCGTGATCTTCATGGCGAACACGACCGCCGGAGTGTCCTCGGCGTTCACGACGGATCTCCTGGACATCCTCCGGGAGCGCGAACCGCGGATCCCGGAGCCGTGGACGCCGCGAAACGACGTGGACATGGACCTGCTGCCGTTGACCGGACAGTGGTACTGGGGCCCGACCCCTTACGTTCTGCGGATCCTTCCCGACGGGTTGCTCGACCTGTTCCCGTGGCAGGGGAGGGGACGTGCCTCACGATTCAGGCCGAACTCGGACGGCACCTGGATCGGACTCGACGGCTACTACGCGGGTGAGGTGCTGCGCATCGGTCGCAGTTCCGACGGCACCCCGACCCACCTCGATCTGAACACGTTCATCTTCACGCGGACTCCGTACGACCCCGATGCTCCGGTTCCGGGGGGAGTCGACGGGTGGCGGCCCGCTCCGTGAGGTAGGCAGTGAGCAAGGGAACCTTTCTGTCACATATGGCAGAAAAGTTCCCTTGCTCTCTCACCTGGGCCCCGAGGCGAACAGCCGTACCCGGTGGAAATCATGACGACCGCGACCTGGCCGTGCGGCATGCTGATGCCATGGCTGACGACCTGCGCGTGACCAGCAGCTGGAGCATCCCGGCCGCCGAACTGTCCGAGCGCTTCTCGCGTTCGTCCGGCCCGGGAGGCCAGGGCGTCAACACCACCGACTCGCGGGTCGAACTGTCCTTCGACATCGTCCGATCGAGTTCCATACCCGAGTTCCTCCGCCAGCGTGCCCTGGCCCGGCTTCGGCACCGCCTCGCGGGCGGAATGATCACCATCACTGCCTCCGAGCACCGAGCCCAGTACGCGAACCGGCAGGCCGCCAGGGAACGACTCGCCGCGCTGCTCGCCGAAGCAGTCGCGCCGCCGCCGCCGAAACGACGTCGCACCAAACCGAGCAGGGCCTCCCAGCAACGCCGCCTGGCAGCCAAGAAGCGTCGCAGCGACATCAAGAAGCAACGCCGTCGAGGTGATCCGGGCGACGCTTGACGGGCCGAGGCGATGTTCGAAGCTAGCCTCGGTGATGACGGTGTGAGCAGAGAGGACGTTGGTGATGCGGACGGCGTGGGTGATGCCAGGCGGATCCACATTCGGCGCGATCCAGGCCGGGCTCGTGTCAGCGTTGTTCGAAGCCGGTGTGGAACCGGACCTGGTTGTCGGGACGTCCGCGGGGTCGCTCAACGCGGCCTGGCTGGCCGGCGACCCGACTGCGCGGGGCGCCGAGAAGTTGCGCGATCTGTGGAAGTCGATGCGGCGCACCGACGTCTTCCCGATCCAGCCTTCCCGGATCCTCGCGGGCAAGCTCGGACTGGCCAACCACGTCATGGGCAACCACGGTCTCGCGCGGTGGCTGCACAACACCTTGCCGTATCGACGTCTCGATGATGCTCGAATCCCGATCACCGTGACGGCCACAGACCTCGACAGCGGCGAACCCGTGTACTTCGACAGCGGCCCCGCGCTGCCACCGCTCGTCGCGTCCTGCTCGATCCCCGGGATGTTCCCTCCCATCCAGGTCGACGGCCGTTGGCTCGTCGATGGTGGTCCTGCGGCGTTCATGCCGATCAGCAAGGCGGTGGAGCAGGGTGCTGAACGTGTTTTCGTGCTTCCCTGCGGAGGCACCGAACCGTTCCGGTTCAACCCGCGTCGCAGAGGAATCGGTGCGATCGCGACATGGCCACCTCCCAAAACCCCGCCGAGGTCGGTCGGTGGTGTGAACGGCGCCGCTTTGGGGGCCGCGATGGTTGCCGCCGCACGGCTGGATCTGCAATTGAATGCAACGCGCTGCGAGCTCTACGTGCTCCCCGCTCCATCGGTCGTCGGGCTGTCGCCCTACTCCTTCGATCACGCAGGTGCGCTGATCGACGCCTCCTGGGAGATCGCCAGCCGGTGGTATCCGACGGCACGGCCGGTACCCGAAGGACCGGTCGACGCGGCCGGAAAACTGCTCGTCGATGGCGATGCGCTCGCGACGGAGGGAGCGAGCACGGCGCGGTAGGGCGTTGCCAACGAGGAAGGGAACCTTTCTGTCACACCGCCGCTCGCGGGGGCGCTGGACGTGACAGAAAGGTTCCCTTCCTCACTGCGACCTCGCCAAGGAGCCGGGTTCTGCGAGTTCGCCACGCGCCAGTCGTTCCGCCGGGGTGTCAGCGGGCCGGATCAGGCTGACCGCGATGTTGACCGCGACGTTCGCCGCGAGCCCGACCACGCCGGCGTTGATTCCGTGCCACGGATCATGTCCGCTGGCGACCAGTGCGGAGACGACCGCGATACCGGTCGCCAGACCCGAGATCGCTCCGACGGCTGACATCTTCCGCCACACCAGGCTCGCCAACACCACAGGCAGGAGCTGGGCGAGCCCTTGGTACGAGAGCACTGACAGCTGCACGAGAGTGCTCGGCGAGACGAACGTGAAGACCAGGGCCAGAAGACCCACCAGGAACGTGACGAGCTGGGACAGCTGCTTCCGGCGTGACGCGGTCCGCGGGTGGGCGCCCAGGACCGATGTTCCCCACATCGTGCCGATCACGAGCATGAACACCGCCATCGGCACGATGGACGACAATGCCCCGGCAACCCCCACGAGGCCGACGAGCCAAGCCGGCATCGAGTCGACCACGAGCCGGAACATCGCCAAGTTCGAGTCCCCCAGCCCGGGGACCACGAACAGCGCCGCAAGCCCGAGGAGGATCGGCACGAACAGGAGCACCTGGTAGAACGGCATGATCACCGCGTTCCGGCGCAGGACTTGGGGGTTGCGGGCGCCGAGATACCCGGCGACGGTCGTCGGGAAGATCGTGTAAACCACGCCGTTGAGCAGCCCGGTGGTGGCGAACCAGAGCATGCCGAGCGATTTCTTGCCCTGCCCCGGCAGGACCAGCCATTGTGGACGTTCGGCGACGATGCGATCCAACATCGAGCCGAAACCGCCGAAGTAGTGGACGGGTACGTACACGAACACCACCAGCAACGTGACGATCGCCAGACCGTCCTTCAGGACGGAAACCCATGCGCTGCCGCGAAGCCCGGAAAGGATGATGAACGCTTCGGCGATCACGAAGGCGATGACGTAGCCGGTGCTCAGGCTGATCGAGCCATAGCTGATGGTGGAGACCACGACGCCCATGCCGGTTATTTGAAGCTGGATGTAAGGCAAGAGGAACACCGTGGTGACAACCGCGAGCACGGCGCCGAGCCACGGAGCTCGGAAGCGGTGCGATGCGATGTCGGTGATGTTGTGGAGATTGTTCCGGTGCGCGTAGTCCCAGAGGACCGGCCCGATGACGTACCCCGCTGCGAATCCGATAGCGAGGTAGGCCAGGAGGTAGAACACCGGCATCCCGTAGTCGTAGGCCCACCCGGCGGCTCCGAGATAGCTGAAGCTGGTGTACGTCTCGCCCGCCATCAGGACGAAGATGAGCACAGTGCCGAGGCTCCGCCCACCGACCGACCATTCCGCGAGGTTCGTCCGGTCGCGTCCCCTGAGCGACAGCAGCCCGAGTGCGACCGAGACCAACATGAACACGGCGAAGATGCCGACTGAGGTCATGGCCGCGCTGTTCATCGGTGCTCGCCTTCCGGTTCGCCCTCCCGGCTGTCTCGCCACAGGGGGTCCTTCCTGGCGGCCAGCCAGATGCATCCTGGCGTCAGGAGAGTGGCGATCAACGTCCAGAACATGAAGAAGGGGAGCCCCAAGACCGTTGGTTCAACCCGGTTGTACAACGGCAAGGCCACCAGGTACAGCACCACCGGTCCTAGCAGCCACCACAGCGACCTGCGTCCTTTGAGCACGTTCCCTCCGGAAGCTCGTCAAGATGGCGGAGAGCAAGGGAACCTTCCTTGCACATGTGACAGGAAGGTTCCCTTGCTCTCACATCCTCGCCTACTGGTCGGCCGGGGTTCGGAGGCACGAAAACGTGGCTTGAGGAGTGCTTCCGAGAAGCGGAGCGCCGGAACCGGTGTCACACCGAGTCACCTTTCCGCCACACCGGTCGCCCACCCACCCAGGTCTGGCGGATCTCGACTTCAGTCAGTCGGTCGGGCCCGACCGACAACGGATCCTCCGACAACACCACGAAGTCCGCGAGCTTCCCGGGGAGGAGGCTGCCCTTGATCGCTGCCTCACCGGACGCGTAAGCAGACCCGGCCGTGTAGATGGCGAGGGCCTCCTGCGTGCTGATTCGTTGTGAACCGCCGAGGACACGGCCGGTTGTTCTGCCCGCTGTCGAGATGCGCGTTGCGCAACTGGCGAGGGCGATGAGCGGCTCGAACGGACCGCACGGGTAGTCGCTCGATCCTGCGACGGGAATGCCCCAGTCCAGGAAGCTCCGGTGCGCGAACATGCGCTCCAGGCGGTCCGGCCCGTAGTAGTCGACAAGCTTGTCGCCGTGGAAGGCCACGTAGCTGCCGAACGGAACGGCTATTGCGCCCAGTGCGCGCATGCGCCGAAGAATGTCCGCGTCGATCAGGCTGCAATGCTCGATCCGATGCGCCACGTGCGTGTCCGGGAACTCAGCGCGAGCGTGTTCAAGGGAATCGAGCACGAGCTTGATCGCCCGGTCGCCGTTGGCGTGGATCGCGAGCCGGCTGCCCGCTCCGTGCACCCGAAGCGCCAACTCCGCGAGCTCGTCTTTGCCCAACGTCTGGATCCCGTGGTCATCGCTGCCTTCGAAGGGCTCCTCCACCAGGCAGGTGCCCCCGGCCACCGCTCCATCCGCGAATGCCTTGACAGCACCGACGCGCAGCCAGTGATCTCCGAAACCAGTGCGCAAACCAGTCGAGTGGAAGGTGTCGATGTGGTGGAAGGTCACCAGAGCGTTGACCCGCGCAGTGAGTTCACCCCGTTCGTAAGCGGTCTGCAGGAGGGAGAGCTCGGTGGGGCCGACCATGGCGTCGCCAACGCTGGTGATACCGGCGGCGTTGAGTGTCAGCAGTACTCGCTTGAGCTGGCGCAACCGTGTCTCGGAGTCTTGGGGAGGGATGGTCGGCTCTCCTCGGGACAACGACGGGTACGCGACGTCGAACAACGCCTGCTCGTGAATCACACCGGTCAGCCGGTTCGCGGCGTCGCGTGTCAGCTCGCCGCCCGGTGGTGCGATGCTGTCGTCCGAGTAGCCGGCCTGGGCCAAACCGGCGGAGTTCAGGACGCCCCAGTGCGCACCGATGTTGATGACCAGCAGTGGATGGGCCTCGGACACCGCATCGAGCTCGGCCCGGGTCAGCGGCTTTCCCCCGGTGGCTCTCCCGTGGTCGTAGCGGGTCCCGATGATCCATTCGCCTGGCGGGGTTCGACGAGCTCGATCCCGCAGGGCAGACATCAACTCGCCGGGAGAACCAGCCGTTGACAGATCAACACCACGCTGGTTCTCCGCAGTCATCGTGGGATGCTGGTGAGCGTCGTTGAAGCCGGGCACGATCGTCGCCTGCCGGCCGAAGTCGACCAACTCCGCCTCAGGCATGCGTGGCCTGAGGTCTGCCAGATCACCGGCAGCGACGATGCGTTCCCCGACGATCGCCAACGAGGGGACATCCGCGATCAGGTACGGGTCATCGGCAGCGGTTGTGATGATCCTCCCTGCGGTGACGAGTGTGGTGGATTGTTCCGCGGTCGCCACGGCACCTCCCTCGACGGCAGTTGGTGCCAGGCATGTTGCCTCGCGAGCTGCCCGAACACCAGCCCCCGCGGATGCTGGGGGATCGCGGGTGCTCTTGACGTGTGGTGGTTGAGAGGAAAGTGGCCTTCCTGTCTTCTGGGCGGCAACCGACCAGAAATGAACCAATCTCCGTTACTCCAGTTGCGCGTGCCGAGCAACGACATTCGGTCGACGGCGGTCCGCTGCCGTTAGGTACGCACGACGGATGTCGGCCACGACGGCATCGGGTTCCGTGCGGATGCGGCTCGGCAGGATCTGAACTACCGAAATGCCTTGCATGGCATACCGGGTGTTTCTCCGCACCGTGTTCGCATAGCCGGACCGGGAGAAGTGAAAGTCGAACGAGTCGATCTCCACCGCAAGGCCCACGTCGTCGAACCACGCGTCAGGGCAGCCCACGTACGAGCCCTCGGCATCGTAGATGCGGGCGTTCCACATTGGGTCGGGTAGGCCGGAGCGCTTGACGAGTTCGAACGCTCGTAGCTCTGGTACCGACCTTACGTGTGCGGTGAGAGAGCGCAGGATCTCTCGGGGTAGGCCCGTGCCACGTCGGCTGCCGAGCTCCATTTCTGCCTTCAACTGATGCGGGTGGCAGCGTTTACCGGCCTGGATGGCTTCGATCATGACCTCCTCGACGACTGCTCGGGGCTGCCAGCTCCGGGCCGCGTCCATGACCGCTCGGACCAGCGGTGCGGTTGGTATTCCGTTGATGTAGACGGGTTTGGGCAATCGCGTCGTTCGCTCGAACCGCACGCCGGGATGGTTCTGGAGCTTGCGGTGATGGGGAATCAGGAGGTGGACCGGCGCGTCTGACGGCGGGGTTTTGAGACCGTGGAGACGCGCAGCGTGCATTCCGGTCACCATCGCCCCAGGGCCGGCGCGTAGCAGAGCGGCTTCTATGAGGTCGTCCGTGGTGGGCGGTCCTGGAGCTGTGAGCACGATGCCGGGTAAGAGACGACACCAGGGTCCGTCCGCACGAGCTCGTCGGTACGAAGTCGACTGGGACACGCCGAACCTTTCCAACTCCCTGACGTGGAGCACTCGACGCACGTCGCCAGGGGCTGCTTCCGCTGCACAGGTCGTCGAAGTCATGGCCAGTACTATCCGCCAGGTCTTCGGCATGCCCCTGTTGATTTGTCCAGATCCGGAACGTGTGTCGGGAGGCTTTTCTTCCCCGCGTTCAGCCGGTGGTGTTAACGAGCGGGATCATGTTGAGCAAGGGAACCTTTCTTCCACATGTGGCACGAAAGTTCCCATGCTGCGTCCCGCTACGCGGAGCGTTGGACCCAGCAGCGCATCGCGTACTCGACGAGGGTGATCAAGGCGTGCTTCGTGGACTCGCGGTCGCGGGCGTCGCACTTGACGATGGGCACTTCGGACGGGACGGCGGCCGCTTCGCGGATGTCGTCGACGCGGTGGTGGAGCACACCATCGAAGCAGTTGAGCCCCACGATGTAGGGCAGCCGGCGGTCTTCGAAGAAATCGATCGCCGAGAAGCAGTCCGCCAGGCGGCGGGTGTCGACGAGTACAACCGCCCCGATGGCACCGCGGACCAGGTCGTCCCACATGAACCAGAACCGCTGCTGACCCGGCGTGCCGAACAGGTAGAGGATGAGGTCCGAATCCAGTGACAGCCGCCCGAAATCCATCGCCACGGTCGTCGTGCGCTTGTCCGGAGTCGCCTGCAGGTCGTCGATGCCGTGACTGGCCTCGGTCATGACCGCCTCGGTGGTGAGCGGCACGATTTCCGAAACCGAGCCCACGAACGTGGTCTTGCCGACGCCGAATCCCCCAGCAACCACGATCTTCGCCGAGGTCACGGACGAGGACGTGCTCGGTTGCTGAGGTCGAGAATGCGTGTCTGGTGTCATCTCTGCCTCATCTCGGTTGTCGAGCCATGAAGCTGGTCCTGCGCTGTCCGCACTGCTCCCCTGGAACCGGGCAGTGACTGCGTTCAGAGCCGTCGAAGTCCACTCAGGACTCTTTCCATCAGAACCATCTGTGATGCACTGCCTGCCTCGGTCGCGGTCCGATGCACGGTGACCAGTCCGAGATCGGCCATATCACCGAGGAGCACCTTCGTGACTCCCAACGGCACTCCCAACAACGCCCCCACTTCGGCGACGGACCTCGGGTGGCTGCACAGCTCGGCGACGGAGTGGTGCTCAAGACGCCGGAGCCGACCTGGCTGGCAGGACTCGCTCGTGGACACCAACGTCTCCAGCTCCAGGTGGTGGTTGGACCGCGTCCGCCCACCCGTCCAGGCGTAGGGGCGGATCGAGGTGGCCGTCACGTGCTCCTCCGACGGGTCCGTCCCGGATGATGACGCCTCGGAGCGGGATTCCGCGGCCGGCCACGGTGGCTCCGGTGGCTGGGCGGTGGTGGCGGTGTCTGGTTCCTCGGTCGATTGCCGCTGCCGGCGCGCGCTGTCCAACGTGAACCGGTTGAACACCTCTGCCAGCGAGTCCACATCGGATGACGCGAGGGGTGCGGCGCGATGCCGCCCAGACGAGTCCGGACCTGTGCTCATGGTTTCCTCACACCGATTGGCCGGTCATCACCTGGTGGGAGCCCTGCAGCTGGGAACGAAGCTCCGGGGTCAGGATCTGTCCGACGCGCTCGACCAGGAGAGCCATCTCGTAGGCGATCAGGCCCATGTCGCAGTGTGGCGCCGCGAGCACGGTCAGACAGGAACCGTCGCTGATCGCCATCTGCAGCATGAGGCCGCGCTCCATTTCGACGACGGTCTCGTTCACGGCGCCCGCCTCGAAGCAGCGCGCCGCTCCCTGGGTGAGGCTGAGCAGGCCGGAGGCCACGGCCGCCAACTGGTCCGCGCGGTCGGTCGGCAGTTTCGCGGATGCCGTCAACAGCAGGCCGTCGGCGGAGACGACGACCGCGTGCGCCACGCCGGGTACGCGTTCGGTGAAGTCGGTGACCAGCCAACCGAACTGGCTCGGCTGGGGTTGGTGGGCGTTCATACCGCTTCCTGTCCTCCTCACTGGTTCGGGTTCTCACCGGTGTTCGTGTGCCGGGCGCCTGGTTCGCGGAGGGTGTGCTTGCCCTCTCGGACTCCGCGTTGGAAGCTGGCCAGGCGCCCGCGCATCTGGTCGGCGTCGCGCGGTGGGGCGGTCACGAAGTCGCTGGTCGAGCTGGGTGCCGACTCGGTTCTGGGGACTCGACGAGGAAGCCCGGTGGAAGCGAGGTCCGAGGCACCGCCGTCCGCTTCACTGGTCGGCGTTCCCTGCGGGGGTTGGGGTGCGGCTTGCCGACGGTGGCGACCGCGTCGCAGACCTTCCTGGAAACTTGAGAGCCGGCTGCGTGCGACGTTCGGGTCACGTGGCCGTTTGGGTTCTTCGTCGGTGTTGATGCTTCCCGCCACGAGATGCGCGCGCGGGATCCGCACGGGCAGGCCGGCCGTGGTGTAGTCGTTGGGTTCCGCGGCAGCGACCTCCTCGGCGCGCTGCTTGTCGGTGTCGCTGGCGAAGGTCCAGTCCTTGTCGTCGGGCTGGGAGCAAGGGAACCTTTCTTCCACATGTGACAGAAAGGTTCCCTTGCTCTCACCCTCAGCCGGCCGGCCCGGCCACTGGACCCCCTGATCCGAACACCCCTGCGACATCGTCTGGAACCACGCCGGCGCGAGACCATCAGGCGGCGGGCTCGGGGCGGAACCGTTGGTGCGCCGGGGAGGCGTCGCGTGCGAGGCCGGCCCCGGGCCGTCCGCAGCAGCGGCGTGGCCGTTCGGCGACGGATGCAGCAGGTGGAAGCCGTTGCGGACCGGCTGCTGCGCCGCCGCGTCCTGCTCGGCCGCTGCCCAGTCGAACTCGTCGACGAGCGTGTCGTGGTGGTGCGCGCCGTTGGTCTGCACGGTCGGGGTCGCGGCCGGTTCCAGCAGCAGTTCGGGCCCGAAGTACACGGCCGCGTTGACGCCGGTGGCTTCGGGGCCGCGGCGGAATTCGACGTCGATACCGTGCCGGGTGGCGAGCCGTCCGACGACGAAGAGCCCCATGCGCCGGGAGGTGGACGGTTCGACCTCGCCTCCCTCGGCGAGTTGCCGGTTCACCGCGTCGAGTTCGTCGTCGTTCATGCCGATCCCGCGGTCGACGATGTCGAGGACGAGACTTCCGTCTCCCCGGCGGTGCCCGCTCACGACGACCTGCGTCTGCGGAGCGGAGAAGTTCGCCGCGTTGTCGAGCAGTTCGGCCAGCAGACGCACCACGTCTCCGGCGGCGTAGCCGACGACGTGGGCGTCGGGCAGCGGCTGGACGACGACCCGCGGGTAGTGCTCGATCTCCGAGATCGCGGCTCGGACGAGGTCAGCGGCCGAGGCGGGCTGGGTGAACCGGCGTGCGAGGTCGGTCCCGGACAGGACCATGAGGTTCTCGTTGTTGCGCCGCATGCGGGTCGCCAGGTGGTCGAGCTGGAACAGCGTGGCCAGCTGGTCGGGGTCCTCCTCGTCACGTTCGAGCTGCTCGAACAACCGCAGCTGGCGTTCCAGCAGGCCCTGGCTGCGCCGGGACACGTTGACGAACGAGTCGCGGTAGCTGCGCCGCAGGTCGGCCTGTTCGGCGGCGAGACCGACGGCCTGCGTGTGCACCGCGTCGAAGGCTCGCGCGACCTGCCCGACCTCGTCGGCGGTGTCCACCGGGACCCGGGTGACCGGGTCCCGCGGCCGGTGCCCGGCCCGGATGTCGGCGACCGCCCGGGGGAGCTGGTTCTCCGCGGTGTCCAGGGCGGTGCGCCGGAGCACGTCGAGGGAGCCGAGCAGTTGCCGCGCCACCACCACGACGACCGCTCCGGCGACCAGCAGCGCGGACAGCAGCACCACGGACTCGGTACCCGCCAGGTTGCTCGCGCTGTCCTGCAACGCGAACGCGGTCCTGTGGAGCTGGTGGTCCAACCGCGACTGGAGGGACCCGACCGCGCTCAGCGCCGCACGCGACTGGTCCTTCCACGTCGACGGCGCGAGCGGCAGGCTGGTCTTGTCCCGACCGCTGCTGTGCGCGTCCATGGCCAGCTGCACGGCCGACTCCCGAGCCGGGACCTGCGGGTTGAGGTAGAGGCGGTCGTATTCGGCGCGTTGCCCGGGGGTGGCGGCGGCGCGGAACTCCATCACGGCGGAGGCGCGCCGCGACTCGCTGGCCGCCAGCCGCGCCAGGTCGTCGGAGGTGAACGTGCCACGGGTGAGCCCGGTGACCAGCAACGCCTGCTGCAGCTGCATCTCCTCGCCGATCTTGGCGAGCTCGTGCGCGGTCGTCGCGGTGGACACCAGCTCCGCCGACGACATCTGGGTGGTCAGCGTGCGATCCAGGGACAGCAGCGCACCGATGATGTCGGTGTAGGTGTTGGTGGCGGCCCCGGCGTCCATCCGCCCGTTCAACACCTGCGTGCGCAGCGCCGTGAGGTCGCTGAGCCACCGATCGGCCTCCTCGCGGGCGGACCGCACGGCGGCGGTGTTCGGCGCGGACTCCAGCAGCCGGCGGGTCGCGTCCAGGTTCCGGTCCGCGGCGGCGAACCGATCGCGGAGCTCGGGTTCCGGAACCGGGCCCCTGGCGAGGAATTCGGCGGTCAGGCTTCGCTCCTGCTGCAGGTCGGCGACGGACGAGCGCACCGCGCTCATGGCGCCGACGAGGCGGTCCAGTTCGGCGTACTCGTCGGACTTGGCGACCTGGCCCTGGATCTGCAGCGTTCCCAGTGCGAGTGCGAAGATCACCGGGACGAGCACGACGGCGCCGAGCTTGACGGGCAGTTTCCAGTTGCGCCAGTTCGTGATCCGCTCGGTGATTCGCCGAAGGGTGGCAGACCACGTGGACGCCCGGAGCGCGGTCGCGGGCGAGTGGTCGGGTTCGCTGCTCACGACGCAGTCCTTTCCCGCGCGGTCGAATCCATGTCACCAACAGCGCGTTCGTGCGGTGGGCGGAGTTGCGTTTCCTGGGGGCTTTTCGCCTGTCGGCGGCGCTGCGTGCGTCCAGGTCCTCGGATCCGGTACGGTCTCCGGTGCCTGGGCATTCGAACGCGTCGATGCCGAGTTCTGCCGCCTTCCGTTCGGATCGGCTCGGGGTCGTCGGTTGCAGAACCCTACCTCAGCGTTTCGATCACGGGACTAACTCGTTCGTGGTTTTCTGACCAGCGTTGACACCAGTTCTCGACGCCGCCGATCGCCTGCGGCGCCCCGTTCCGGAAACGCCCCGTGCACCGGCGGTGTCCGATTTCCGGCGGTACGCGAACCCCTTTATCCCCCGATGGGGGAAGAATTGTCCCGAGTGCGCTGTTGATCAGCGGGAATGGTCGCCCGGTGCCGGGTGGACCGCCCTCGGCGTCCCCGCCACCAGGTGAGAACGGGAAATCGGAAGGAAGATCACGACTTTCGGGTTCGTTTCGCGCGCTGACCTGATTCGTGACAGTTGACCACACTGCGTGACCGGAGAATTCATCAATAAGTGTGCTGTGTTGTCGCGACCCTCCGTTCGGCGGCGCTGCGTGGCTAAACTTCCGGCCCGGTTGGCGCCGCCGTCACTGTCCACGCGTGGTCGCCGATGCGTGGATGCGCACCCCGACAGCCGCCGTGGCGGCGCGGAACCGCGGAAACCGGTCCAGGACCGCATCGGAACTCCTCCCCGCCCTGGAAGGACGCATGCGCAACGCAACCCGCCCCCGATCCGCACACCCGCCCGCCGGTGCCCACGTCGATCGCTTCGGCGGGATCGACGAGGCCGCGCCTCGCCCGCGAGCTTGCGAACCCGACTACTCCGCCATCGCCGAGAGCGCCGAATTCCTCGACCTGCGCGCCAGGTTGCGCCGCTTCGTGTTCCCGATGAGCGCCGTGTTCCTCATCTGGTACCTCGGGTACGTCATCGCGGCCGCCTACCTGCCGGAGTTCATGGGCATCCGGCTGGTCGGCGAGATCAACGTCGGACTCCTCATGGGAGTCGGCCAGTTCGCCTCCACGATCCTGATCACCGCGCTTTACCTGAGGTTCGCCTCGCGGCAGATCGACCCGCGCGTGTTCGAGCTGCACCGCGAGGCGACCGGGGAGGAATCCGAGTGATGGCCACGAACCCCGTGCTCAACATCAGCATCTTCGGTGTGTTCGTGCTGATCACGCTGGTCATCGTGTACCGCGTCAGCAGCATCGGCACCGCCACCGACTACTTCGCCGCGGGCGGCCGGTTCTCCGGCGCGCAGAACGGGATCGCGCTGTCCGGCGACTTCCTGTCCGCGGCGTCGTTCCTCGGCATCGCCGGCGCCATCGCCATCCACGGCTACGACGGGTTCCTGTACTCGATCGGATTCCTCGTCGCCTGGCTGGTGAACCTGCTGCTGGTCGCCGAACTCCTGCGCAACACCGGGCGGTTCACCATGGGCGACGTCCTGAGCTTCCGGATGCGGCAGCGCCCGGTGCGCGCCGCGGCCGCGGTGTCCACGCTGGTCATCTCGTTCGTCTACATGATCGCTCAGATGGCCGGTGCTGGCGGGCTCGTGGCCCTGCTGCTGGACGTGCACAGCGCCGGCGGCCAGGCCCTGGTCATCGCCGTCGTCGGCTTGGTCATGGTCGTGTACGTGCTCGTCGGCGGGATGAAGGGCACCACGTGGGTCCAGATCATCAAGGCCAGCATGTTGATGCTGTGCGCCGTGCTCATGACGCTGTTCCTGATGGGGAAGTTCGGGTTCAGCATGACCTCGCTGATGCAGCACGCAGCCGAGAAGAACCCGCTCGGGGTGCGGATCTTCGCCCCCGGTGCCCAGTACGGCAAGGACGAGCTGACCAAACTGGATTTCGTCTCGCTGTCGCTGGCGCTGGTGCTCGGAGTGGCCGGGTTGCCGCACGTGCTGATGCGGTTCTACACCGTGCCGAACGCGCGCCAGGCGCGCCGGTCGGTGGTGTGGGCGACGTGCACGATGGCCGTCTTCTACCTGTGCACGCTCGTCATCGGCTACGGGGCGGGGGCGGTCAACGGCACCGACGTGATCCGGTCGGCACCGGGCGGGGAGAACTCCGCCGCCCCGCTGCTGGCGTACCGGGTCGGCGGCACCGTGCTGCTCGGGATCGTCGCCGCGATCGCGTTCGCCACGATTCTCGCCGTCGTCGCCGGACTCACCTTGACGGCCGCGGCGTCGTTCGCGCACGACCTGTACGCCAACGTCGTCAAGCACGGCGAAGTCGACCCCGACTCGGAGGTGCGCGTCGCGCGGGTGACCGCGCTCGTCGTCGGCGCCGCCTCGATAGTCGGCGGAATCCTCGTCAACGGCCAGAACATCGCGTTCCTGGTGGCGCTGGCCTTCGCGTTCGCGGCCTCGGCGAACCTGTCCACGCTGTTGTTCTCGCTGTTCTGGAAGCGCTTCAACACCACCGGAACGTTGTGGGGCATCTACGGCGGGTTGGGTTCGTGCCTGGTGCTGGTGATCTTCTCGCCCGTGGTGTCCGGTTCCCCGGAGTCGATCCTGCCGCACGTCGACTTCGCCTGGTTCCCGCTCAGCAACCCCGGACTCGTGTCCATCCCGATCTCGTTCCTGTGCGGCTGCATCGGCACGTTCCTCGGCGACGCCGAGGAGGATCCCGGGCGGGCCGCGGAGATGGAGGTGCGTTCCCTCACCGGCATCGGCTCCCGATGAGGGGTGGAGCAAGGGAACCTTTCTGCCACATGTGGCAGAAAGGTTCCCTTACTCACCGGACTGGGTCGGTCAGCCGAACAGGCTCAGGACCTTGCCCCAGAAGTCGGGGGCCGCGGGCTGGTCGGCGTGGTGCGCGTCGTGGTCGTGGGAGGTGACCGTGACCGCCTCGGGCTTCCCGGTTTGCAGCTGCGCGGTCCGGGACGTGCCCTGCTGGCCGAAGACCACGTCCGAGCAGGAGTAGAAGGCCTCGGGGCTGTCCGTGCGCTGCCAGATCGTGTAGAGCACGTGCTGCCCGGACTTCCCCGCCGGGATCCTGGCGGGCAGCTCGTAACCGTCGCCGGTCTCCTGCGGGTTTTCGACGTGAGCGATCGGTTGGGTTTCGAGATCGTTCCACGCCAGCGGCTTGGACGGGTCCCAGCCGTCCTTGGTGATGTAGACGTCGAAGTAGCCCTGGTGCTTCGCGGTGGCCTTGAAGTGCAGGGGCAGGTCGCCGGTGTTCAGCTGGGTGGTCGGCCAGGCGGTGGCCGGTCGGTCGAATCCCGAGTTGGTCGGGTTGTTGGCACTGCAGAGCTTGCCGTCCGGGATCAGTTCCTTGTGCCGACCGTTGGCGTCGCCGATGCGGTTGCTCATCCAGTCGTAGATCGAGGCGGCGCCGTTCTCGGCGACGACTCCCTTGCAACCTTCGGATTTCGGGGTTTCGGCGCCTTCGAGGTAGCAGGTGTAGGCGCGGCCTGCCGGGGATCCCATGTCTCCGTGGGCGAAGGCCGCCTGCGGCGCCAGCACGGCACCGGCGATGGTGAGGGCACCCAGAGCGGTGGCGGATGCAGCCTTGCGGCGCACGTTCACGTCGGACTCCTCTTTCGGGGTTGGGGCGGTCCCGGGTGCAAGGTGTCGTGCGGGACTCGCGCTCCTCGTGCGGGGCACTCCAGATATTCACCCATTGGAGTTGCCTGGTCCATTGCAGCGACGATGTGTCCTGTCCTGCGCCGATCGGTTTTGCGGGAGGTGTTTTCGCAGTTCACAAAGGTTGTTGTCAGGAGTCCGCGAGTTCGCTAAGCGGCTCTCACACGAGGGGTAAACGAACCTTAAGACGCCGATTCGGTGATTCCGGCGGGCGGCGCGGAAGGGTGGAGCAAGGGAACTTTTCTGCCACATGTGACAGAGAAGTTCCCTTGCTCCAGCCCTCACCGCGGCGTGGTGGGCCACCGAGCCCCGTTCTCCCAGTACGTGCGGATGCTCTCCAACGGCCGCCCGCTGGTTTCCGGGGCATAGCGGTGAACGAACACCCAGGAGACGGCCGCGAGGACGAGGAAGAGCGCGAACGTGGTGACGCCGCCGAGCCCGTCGAGCAGCGGGAGGAAGAACTGGGCCACGATGAGGTTCGCGACCAGGTCGGCGGTCAGCATCAGTGACGCACCGAAGGTGCGCAGCCGCGCCGGGAAGCTCTCCGAGGCGTACACCCACACCAGCGAGCCGAAGCCGAAGTTGAACGCCGCGGTGAACACGAGGATCGCGGCGAACCCCCACAGCGATCCGCCGCCTTCCAACGACCCGGTGGCGAACACGGAGATCATGACGAGACCGGAGAGCATCATGGCGCTGATGCCGCCGAGCAGCACCGGCCGCCGCCCCACCCGGTCCACCACGAAAAGCGAACCGATGGTCGCCACCAACGCCGCCGCCTGCACGAGTGCGGGGAGACCGATCACCGTGGCGTTGCCGCGGAAACCCATCTCCTTGAAGATCATCGGACTGTAGTAGGTGATCGCGTTGATCCCGGTGATCTGCACGAGGAACCCGAGCACGAGCACGAACGCGGTCGCGGTGGAGTACGGCCGCCGGAACATCTCGCCGAACCGCCCACCGCGCTCGGCCGCGATGTCGGCCTGGATCGCGGAGATCTCGCGGTCGGCATCGGCCTGGGGGTCGACCAGCCGCAGCGTGCGCCGCGCCTGCTCGCGCTGTCCTTTCAGGACGTACCAGCGCGCGGTGTCCGGCAGCCGCACCAGCAGGAAGATCACCAGCACCGACGGCACCGCCGACAGCGCGAGCATCAGGCGCCAGTTGCCGGATCCGGCCAACGCCCAGTCGACGAGGTAGGCGAGCAGGATGCCGGTCACGGTGGCCACCTGGTATCCGACGACCAGCGCCCCGCGGATCGCCGCAGGCGCCGACTCCGCGAGGAAGATCGGCGCGACGACCAGCGACAGACCGATGCTGAGGCCGAGGAAGAACCGCGCGACGTCCAGCCACAGCACGTCGGACACCACTCCGGACCAGGCCGAGAACAACGCGTACCCGACGGCCACCAGCAGCATCGTCGTCCTGCGGCCGACGGCCGTGGCGAGTTTCCCCGCGACGAGCGCGCCGACGATGTTGCCCGCGACGAGGACGGTCGTCACGCTGCCCTGCAGAGCGGGCGTCAGCCGCATCTCGTCGCTGATGAACAGCAGGGCACCGGAGATGTTGCCGATGTCGTAGCCGTAGATGACGCCGATGGTGGCGGCCGTGATCGCGATCCGGCGGCCCGTGCTGGAGATGGCGCCCGGCGTGGGCGGGGCTGCGGACATGACGCCCTCCTTGTTGCGGTCAGGTTCCGTCGAGGACCTCCGGTGGGTGGACTCGAACGGTGTCGCGTTGCCGCCGGTATTCGTCGGCGTCGAACTCGCCGGCCACCGGCGCCGCGACGGCGGCGGCCGAGATCGCCACCGCCTCGGCGAGGCGGTGCGGCCAGGGAGTCCCGTCGACGTGACCGCTCACGAGCGCGGCCACCACGGCGTCTCCCGCCCCGGTCGGGTTGCCGCGCACCGGCTCACCGGGTCTCGCGCGCCACACCCCGCGCCCGATGGCGGCGACCAGGCCCTCGGCACCGAGGGAGACGACGACGTCGACGCCGTGCTCGTCCCGGAGGTCGACGGCCGCCCGCAGCGGATCCGGCCGAGAGGTGAGCTCGCGCAGCTCCTCCGCGTTCGGCTTCACCAGAGCCGGACGGGACTTGACGGCGTGCCGCAGCGCCGGTCCCGAGGTGTCCACGATGCACGGGACCCCGGACGCCGTCGCGCGGTGGATGAAGGGAACCTTGCTGTCATCCGGAACGCCCGGCGGCAGGCTGCCGGTCAGCACCACGGCCGACGCCTCGGGAATCCGCGCCAGGACCGCCTCCCGGAACCCCGTCCACTCGGCGGGGCCCACCACCGGGCCGGGTTCGTTGAACAACGTCGCCTCACCGTCCGCAGTGGACACCACTGCAACGGTGCGCCGGGATTCCTCGCGGACGGCGGCGATGTCGGCGTCGATTCCCGAATCGAGCAGGTCCTGCCGGATCAGCTCCCCGGTCCGGCCACCCGCGAGCCCCGCGACGACGGCGCGACGACCGAGCCGCCCCAGCACGCGGGCCACGTTGACGCCTTTGCCGCCGGCGCGTCCGCGCACGGACCGGACGCGGTGCGTGCGGTGCGGGACCAGCCGGTCCACCGCATACGTCACGTCCCACGCCAGGTTCGGCGTCACCACGAGGATCACCGCCGGTCACGCCTGCTCTAGCACGACCGAGCGCGTCAGGTTCCGCGGCCGGTCGGGGTCGACTCCGCGTCGGTGGGCGAGGCCGACCGCGAGCAGCTGGGCGCGAACCAGGTCCGCCATGGGATCGCCGGAGTGCTCGACGAACGCGGCTCCGGCGCGTCCGACCTCGGCGGCCAGCCCGGGCGGGGCAGCGCCGAACATCCACGTGACCCGGCCGGGTTCGGCGATGCTCACCGGCCCGTGCCGGTACTCCCACGCGGGATAGGACTCGGTCCACGCCCCCGCCGCCTCGCGGAACTTCAACGCGGCCTCGTGCGCGAGACCGACGGTCCACCCGGAGCCGAGGAAGGTGAACTGGTCCGCCGCCAGCAGGTCCGGTGCGAGTTCCTCGCCGAGCGCGTCCTCGGCCTGGGCGGCGGCCTCGGCGAGCGATTCCCCGAGGTGCGCTCGCAGCAGCGCCAACGTGGTCGTGGCGAACCGCGTCTGCACGACCGAACGCTCGTCGCTGAAGGACAGGTCGACGACGTGGTCGGCCGCCCCGCGCACGGCTTCCGGCGTCCCGGTCAGCACGACCGTCGGCGTCGCGCCCCGCAGCACCTCCAGCAGCCGCAGGACCTCGGTGGTGGTGCCGGACCTGGTGATCGCGACTACCTGGTCGTAGGAGCGGGAGGTGGGCATCTCCGACGCCGGGAACGCATCGGTGATGCCGTGTCCCGCGGTTTCGCGCAGCGCCGCGTAGCTCTGGGCCATGAACCACGACGTGCCGCAGCCCACGACCGCGACCCGGTCCCCGGCACGGGGCAGCACGTCGTGCAGCGATCCGGCGAGTTCGGCGGCTCTGCGCCAGCACGCGGGCTGGCTGGTGATCTCGGCCTGCACGAACGTCTGCGCCATCGCACGCTCCTCCGCCACGCGGTGTGCTGGGAAACAGGCGAGACAGTAAGTGCTCGAAATTGCACGGTCAATGCTCTGTTCGAGCATTTGTGCGCGCAGAGCGTCAGGCGGTCAGGACGCGAACTCCCGCGATCTCGAAGGCGCGGACGACCTCGACCTCGGCGCCGGCATCGGTGATCAGCGTGTCGATCGTCTCGGTGGCGCAGATCTGGGCGAAGGCGCGGCGTCCCAGCTTCGATCCGTCGGCGACCACGACGACCCGGCCCGCCCGCGAGGCCATCAGGCGGTTGATGCTCGCCTCGCCCTCGTGGTGCGCGGACGCGCCCAGCCCGGGCTCGATCGCGTCCACTCCGAGGAAGAGCAGGTCGAGGGTGATCTCCCGGAGGATGTGGGTGGCCAGCGGCCCGGTGAGCTCGAACGACTGCTGGCGGGCCACACCGCCGGTGACCACGATCTTGATGTGCGGGCGGACCACCAGTTCGTTGGCGATGTTGAGCGCGTTGGTCACCACTGTGAGCCCGGGATCGCCGTGCTCGGCCAGGTCGGCGCGGGTGGCGAGGCTGCGCGCCACTTCGGTGGTCGTGGTGCCGCCGTTGAGGCCGATGACCATGCCGGGCTGGACGAGCCGGGCGGCCGCCGCGCTGATCCGCTGCTTCTCCGGGGCGTGCCGCGCCGCTTTGTGCCGCAGCGGCAGGTCGTAGGCCACGCTCGTGGCCACCGCCCCGCCCCGGGTGCGGGCCAGCAACTGCTGTTCGGCGAGGTGGTCGAGGTCGCGGCGGATGGTGGCGGCCGAGACGTCGAGTTCGGCGGCCAGTTCCTCGACGTCGGCGCGCTGCCGCTGCCCCACGATGTCCAGCAGCCTGCTCAGCCTCTCGTGCCGGTTCACAGCCGCAAGCTACTACAGCGCCCCGGTTCCACTGCGCCGAACGGATCACCGCGGAACCCGCCGCGCGCCGGGTGTGCTCCCCATCACTGCTGTGCAATGCTGCGTGAAATTGGTCTGTTATGCACAGGTTTAACCAGGAGGGCTTATGGTCGACGAGCCGGGTAGCGCCCCCTTGTCCCGGCGGAGCCTGCTGCGGACCGGCGCCGCCGCCGGTGCCGGACTCGGTCTCGCCGGACTCGCACCGTCCGCCTCGGCTTCTCCCGGTGCCGGAGGAGAACCGATGATGGGTGTGCCCTTCGAACCCCGGGACGTGGTGCGGGTCGGGATGGTCGGCCTCGGCAACCGCGGGTCCTCGATGTTGCCGCTGTTCCTCGCGCTCGACTCGGTGCGCGTCGTCGCGCTGTGCGACGTCAACGCCGGCGCGGTCGCCCGCGCGGCCAAGACCGTGGTCGACGCGGGGCAGCCCGAGCCCGCCGGGTACTCGCGCGGCGACCACGACTTCGAGAAGCTCTGCGCCCGCGACGACCTCGACTTCGTCTACATCGCCACGCCGTGGGAATGGCACACCCCGATGGCGCTCAGCGCCATGCGAGCCGGGAAGCACGTCGGCTCCGAATGCCCCATCGGCACGAGCATCGAGGACCTCTGGCAGCTCGTCGACACCTCCGAACGGACGCGGCGGCACTGCATCCAGCTGGAGAACTGCTGCTACGGGCAGAACGAGTTGCGCGTGCTGCGCATGGCGCACGACGGCATGTTCGGCGAACTGCTGCACGGCTCCGGCGCCTACCTGCACGACCTGCGGGAGCTGTTGTTCTCCAAAACCTACTACGCCGGGCAGTGGCGGCGAGCCTGGCACACCCGCGTCAACGGCGACCTCTACCCGACGCACGGGCTCGGGCCGGTCGCGTCCTATCTGGACATCAACCGCGGTGACCGGCTCGTGCGCATCACGTCGATGAGCACGCCTGCCCGGGGACTCGCCGAGTACCGGGCGCAGCACATGCCGCCCGGTGATCCGACGTGGCAGGAGGACTACGTCGACGGCGACGCCACGATGAGCCTGCCAGACGCAGGCCGGACGGGTCATCCACCTCGTGCACGACGTGTCCAACGCTCGTCCCTACAGCAGGCTCAACCAGCTGCAGGGGACCAGAGGAGTGTTCGAGGACTACCCGCCGAGGATCTACCTGGAACCCACCGACAAGCCCGACGAGTGGGGGAACTGGGACGACTACGCCGACCACGACCACTGGCTGTGGAAGGACGTCGGCCCGGGCCCGGGCGGCCACGGCGGCATGGACTACCTGATGCTCTACCGGCTCGCGCAGACCATGCGCCTGGGGCTCCCGCCGGACATCGACGTCTACGACTCGGCGACCTGGAGCGCCCCGTTCGCGCTCAGCGCCCGCTCCGTCGCCCGCGGCAGCGCCCCAGTCGACTTCCCCGACTTCACACGCGGCCGCTGGACCACGCCGCATCCCGGCACCGACTCCCCGAAGCCGTCGTGAGGAGTGGAGCAAGGGAACTTTTCTGTCACATGTGGCAGAAAAGTTCCCTTGCTCTCCACCCGGCCATCGGAGATCCTCCCCAACCGCGGCCGCACCGCGCGGCCGGAAGGGACGGGTGCCGGATGAACCTCCACGCGCTCCTGCAGGCGCGGGCGCGCGAGCGCGGCCCCGTCCGGGTCGGTGTGGTCGGCGCGGGCAAGTTCGCGTCGATGTTCCTCACCCAGGCGCTCACCACCTCCGGCATCCACGTCGTCGGCGTGGCGGACCTGGACCCGCAGCGGCGCGGGCGGCGCTCGGACGCACCGGCTGGCCCGCCGAGCGCTACGCGGCGACGAGCCTCGCCGAGGCGCGGCGCACCGGCGGCACGCACGTCACCGACGACGCGGGGGTGCTGGTCGCCGCCCCGCACGTCGAAGTCGTCCTGGAGGTCACGGGCGACCCGGTGGCCGGGACGGAGCACGCGGTGCGCGCGATCGACGCGGGACATCACGTCGTGATGGTCAACGTCGAGGCCGACTGCCTGGTGGGACCGCTGCTGACCGAGCGCGCCCGCCGCGCCGGCGTCGTCTACTCGATGGCTTACGGCGACCAGCCCGCGCTGATCTGCGAGCTGGTGGACTGGGCGCGCACCGCGGGTTTCGGCGTGGTGGCGGCCGGGAAGGGCACCAAGTACCTCCCCGCGTACCACGAGTCCACTCCGGACACCGTCTGGGACCACTACGGATTGACCGCACAGCAGTTGGCACGCGGGGATTTCAACCCGCGGATGTTCAATTCGTTCCTGGATGGCACCAAGTCGGCGATCGAGATGGCGGCGGTGGCCAACGCGACCGGGCTGACTCCGCAGGACAGGGCCTGATGTTCCCGCCGTGCGGAGTGGACGAGCTGCCCGAGGTGTTCCGCCCCGCCCAGGTGGGTGGCGAGCTGAGCCGCAACGGCACGGTGGAGGTCGCCTCCAGCCTGCACCGCGACGGCAGCGAGGTGCTCCGCGATCTCCGCTGGGGCGTGTACGTGACGTTCGAAGCGCCCACCGACTACGCGGCGCAGTGCTTCGCCGAGTACGGGGTGCGCACCGATTCCGCCGGGCGCTACGCCTCGCTGTACCGCCCGTACCACCTGATCGGCCTGGAACTGGGCGTCAGCATCGCCTCGGCGGCGCTGCGCAACGAGCCGACGGGTTGCCCGACGGCGTTCCGCGGAGATGTCGTGGCGGTGGCCAAACGCGACCTGCGGGGGAGGTCCTCGACGGCGAGGGCGGCTACGCGGTCCACGGGCGACTCGCCCCGGTCGAACTGTCGCTGAACCGCGCGGCCCTGCCGATCGGACTCGCCGGGGGATGTCGTCTGCGGGCGGATGTCCGGCGGGGTGGTGTCGTCGGCTGGGCGGACGTCGAGGTCGACGACTCCGTGCTCGCGGTGCGGTTGCGCGGGGAGCTGGAAACCGCGGCGCGGCCGTAGGGTGGAACGAACACAGGCCCACTTGAGGAGAAGCGTGAGTTCCGCGAGCGCGTGGGAGCCGGTGCGCAGGGTGCGCACCTACGAGCAGGTCATGGCGCAGATCGAGTAGCGCATGCTCGACGGTCTGCTGGCGCCGGGCGATCGGCTGCCCAGCGAGCGCGAGCTGGCGCAGCTGCTCGGGGTCAGCCGCCCGTCGCTGCGGGAGGCGTTGCGCGTGCTGGAAGCGATGGGCATCGTCGACGTCCGTCCGGGACGCGGCCCGGAGGGCGGCACGGTGTTCGTCGGCAGACCCGGCGAGGGCGGTTTCGCGATTCTGCTGAAGATGCAGCTCGCGCTCGGCCACTTCAGCGACGGCGACGTGATCCGCACCCGGCTGATGCTGGAGGAGTGGTCGGTCGCCGAGGCGGCCAGGCACGCGACCGAAGCCGACCACGCCGAACTGCGGCGGATCCTGGACCGGATGGACGCTCCGGAGCTGTCCGCCCGCGACTTCAACCGGCTGGACACCGAGTTCCACGTGCGCATCGCGGAGTCCACCGGGAACGCCCTGGCCTGCTACCTGATGAGTTCGCTGCGCGCGGCGATCCACCGTCGGATGGTCGACGCCAGCGAACGCGTCGACGACTGGCAGCGGACCTCCGGACCGGTGCGGGCCGAGCACCGCGCGATCCTGGAGGCCGTCGAACGGCACGATCCGGAGCGGGCCGCGGCCCTGGTGCGCAACCACATCAACGACTTCTACGGGACCGGCTGACCATCGCGCACGACGTCGGCGACCTGTCTGAGCCGCAGGACGTCCGACGTGGCCGCGGCGACCACCAGCCGGGTTTCGTCGTCCGCGTCCGGTAGCGCGGCGGGTTCGCCCTCCTCCGGGGTGACCAGCAGTTCCGCGGTCCGCTCGACGGCCGCGGCGGTTCCGGCGTTCCGGGGCGCGAGCAGCAGGGCGACCGACTGACGCATGAGCCCGGTCAGGCTTTCCGCCGCGGTGTCGAGCGCTTCGGCTGCCGCGTCGTTCCGGGGCTTGGCGGCGACGAGCGCCTGCTGGTCCCGCACGGCCGTCCGGAAGAGCCGCGCCATCTCCCGATGATCGCGTTCCCGACCGCGCATGACGTCGGCGACGTGCAGCAGCAGAGCGCGGACCGACGAGCACGCGCGGTCGACGAGTTCCCGCGAGCCGGGCCGGCGCACACCGGGCACGGCGGCGAAGCCGAACAGCAGCCCGATGACCACGGCGAGGCCGATCAACACCAGGTATTCGACGAGCACGTCCGCCGGATCCAGCTGCCGCGTGGTCGCGTTGAGACCGACGCTCATCAGCACGATGCAGCCGTTGAAGACGACTGGTCGCGAGCGCATGAACCAGAATCCGACCAGCAACGCCAGCACGGCGACCGGCACCAGTGCGGACGTCGGCAGGAACCGGATCACCGCTGCCAGCACCACGGCTCCGGCGAGGACACCGACCACCCGCTGGACGGCCTTGGCCAGCGTGTCGCGCCATTCCGGCTGCATGATCGCGAACGTGGTCATCAGGAACGGCACCGTGAGCGGATCTCCGGGGCGCAGCGACGCCACGACGAGCGCGACGAGCACCCCGACCGCACAGCGCACGGCGTGCCGCAATTGCGTGGAACGCCACGACAGCGTGCCCCCGGACGTCACGCGCAGGACTTCCCGCCACGGCTCGGCGGAGACCCGCACTCGCGTGGTGTCTCGCCTGAACGCTGCCGACCGGACCGAATCCAGAGCGCTCCACATCCGGTCGACCAAGTCCGCCGTCGCACCGGGAAACCCGGGGGAGAGGGCCTCCCGGGCCACTTCGGCGGGATCGTCCGGCACCCGGGAGCGCACCGTTCCGGCGAGCCGCGCGGCCTCCTCCCGAGCGGAGTCCAGTGTGGACTCAAGGGCCTGTGCCCGGTCGGCCGGGAGCATCCGGCAGCGGTCCGCCAGCACGCCGAGAACGGCGCGGAACTCGATGGCACCGGCGAGCACCTGCGCGGTCCAGCGCACCGGCCGGTCGCCGTGCCAGGCGCGCAGCGATTCGGCCGGGTCGGGCGGCGGTTCCGCGCTCAACGCCTCGGCCAGCACCGCCCGCGTCGGCCCGCTCGGGTCACGCGCGCCGATCAGCGCGCGCAACGCCACCACCACGACCACGGCCAGCACGGGTGCACCGACGATCTGCACCGGTGACGCCACCCCGGTCAGCTGGTAGCCGTAGCCGAACAGCGACGCCATGCCCAACCCGAGGCCCACCTGGACGTACCGCCTGCCCAGCGCGGGCAGCAGCGCTGCGACGAACACGATCAGCGCGACCAGCGCGATCCCCGCCCATTCGGACGCTTCGGCGACCAGGCGCGGCACGGCGACACCGACCACCATCGCCGGCGCCACCCCGGCGAGCACCCGGAGATCGGGCCGCAACGCACCACCGGCCGCGGCCATGAAGCAGAACAACCCGGTGAGAGCCGCCAACACCGACGCGGCCCCGAGCCCCACCGCGGCTCCCAGGCCCCCGATCCCGCCGACCACCACCAGGACCACCAACAGCATCGAGGCCGGTCGTCCGCCCGTCATGTCCCCGCATGGATCGACATGCCGGGAACTGTATTCGACGAGCGGAACCCGCAGCGGCACCTAGCCCCCGGCGCGGCTCGCACCATCACGCGAAGAAGCCGCGCCTGACTGGTCAGACGCGGCTTCACCGGAAGCGCCCTCGGCAGGACTCGAACCTGCGACACCTGCCTCCGGAGGGCAGTGCTGGAACCCGGCGTTTATGCAGATCAGAGGCACATACGAGGTCTTTCCACGGGCGCATCGCACGTGGATTGCACGCAGGGAGAGGAACAGCAGAGGATGACCACGCTCTCATTCCGCTTCTACAAGAAGCGGCGGGGAAGACCTGCACTAGCGCTCCTTCTCGCGTCTCAGAGGATCTCAGGGCGCGAAATTTGCCCCGTTATGCGTCCTGTGTACGCCGTCGAGCCACCCGTACTGCGATCTCGGCCGATCGGCCGACTCGTACTCGTCGGGGCTCTGTGGCGCTCTTGAGGGTGGGAGACTGGGGCCAGAGGGCACGCCGTGACCGCGTCGCCAGCGAAGTCGAGCAGAAAGGTCAACTACTCGTGACCGATGAGGCGTCCAAGTGGATCGTTCACGGTGAGCGCACCGTCTACGAGAGCGACTGGGTACGCGTCGGCCTTGCCGACATCTCGCAGCCGTCCGGCCAGCGGTTCGAACACCACACGGTCTGGTTCCCCGCCCCGGCGATGACCGTTCTGATCGACGACAGCGGTCAGAACGTGCTTATGGCGTGGCGACACCGGTTCGCGCCCGACATCTGGAACTGGGAACTCCCCGGCGGGATCATCGACGCTGGGGAGGAACCACGGGAGACGGCGCTGCGGGAACTCATCGAGGAGACCGGCTACCGCCCGCGGTCACTGGAGCCGATCCTCGTCTTTGAGCCCGCTGTCGGGATGCTTCGCAACCCTAACCACCTCTTCCTCGGTCGGGGAGCCGAGCGCGTGGGAGACGCGACGGAGGTCAACGAGGGGAAGTTCGAGTGGGTACCCCTCGCTAAGGTTCCCGAACTCATCCAGGGGGGACAGATCAAGAACTCCGGCACGCTCGTCGGGCTGCTCCACTACCTGGCGTTCCCCCGCGACGATGCCTAGTCGGCAAGGAGTCGAGTCATGCGCGCACGCTGGCGGGCCGACCCTGTACGGCCCGCCAGCTCCAGCGCCCGGTGTGCATGTTCCTTCGATCCCGCGACGTCGCCACGCTTCCGGAGCGCCAGCGCCAGGTCCACGCGCAGGCTCGATTCCGCGCGCTTCGAGGACAACGCCTGGTCGCCGTCGAGCGCGGCCGTCAGGTCGTCGACCGCTTCGTCCGCGCCGAGTCGGGCGAGACAGTGCCCGCGCCAACGTGCGAGGTGCGTCTGGTTGAGCATCAGGTACGGCAGTTCGGGATCGACATCCCCTTCGGGGAGGACGTCGGCCGCCATGTCGAGCAGGTGACGTGCCCGGTCTCCCTGCCCGGCAGCGGCGAGGAACTCTGCTTCGGCCGCGGCGAGCCATGCTCGGAGCCGAGGCGGCACCCTCTTCGCCGCCTCCGGATTGTGCGCGTACTGCACCAGCTCGACCGCCTCGGAAGCCCTCCCCGCGTCCAACAGCGCGTACGCCTGCTGCGCCGTGACGTGTGCCAACGCAGCTGGATCGTCGCCTTGGCGCGCGGCGGTCCGAGCGACGTCGTGCAGGTTCCAAGCCTGCTTGACGTCACCGGCGTCGAGTGACTGCCAACCCGCTAGCGCAGCCGCTTCGGCGAGCGCCACGGCAGCCTCACCGAAGTGCTTGCCGGGCAGGGCGGCCCGCAGGATGCCCTGCATGTGTTCGACGTGGGCGACGGTCTGAGGGATGATCGCCGACCCGACGCGGCGGTCCATCAGTCGATAGTGGTTCGTCTGGCCGTCCAGCATCTCCACCAGCTCGGCATCGATGCGCACGACGTCCAGCGTCGACGGCAACTCGATCGATGGTGGCGCGGCAACCTCTACGAAACCGAGCGCCGCCGGCGGCAGCTGGAAGACCTCGCACAGCTCGTCCTTCCAGTCCACAGGGGAAACCCGCCCCTGTTCCCACTCGGTGTACATCCGCTTGAGGCTGCCGTCCTTCGGAGGCATCTTCCCGTGTCGCTTCCGGGCTTCGCGGAGCTTGGCGCGTACCTCGCTCTGGCTCATTCCTGCGGCCAGCCGCGCCCGCTTCAGCGTCGTCGCCTCCGACTCATCCACCGGATCACCGCCCCCTCTCAACGTTTCGGCTGGTCACCGCCTGGTGAGTCGGCTCGCTCACCCCCGACTCACCTCCGACTCATCTATTCATCCTTGCAGATCGCCCCGATTCTTGAGTCATGACAGCGAAAACGGTTCCGATCCCCGCAATGCGGCAGGTCGTCGGAGCCGTCCTGACTCTCGAAAGGGGTAGTCAACATGGGCAAGTCCCAGTTCCCGTTCCCGATGCCGAAGGCCGGCAGCGGTCTTCTCTCGAAGGTTCTTGGTGGCCTCGTGTTGCTGGCCGTCCTTGCGCTGGTGGTGAAGCACCCGACGGACGCCGCGGAGTTCGCCCGGAACGCCTCCACTGCTCTCGCTGGGGCGGTGGACGGTCTGACGACGTTCCTCCGCGGCGTCCTCGACTGAGGTGCGGTCAGGTGTTGAGTTCGGTGAGCAGGCCGCTGAGCCTCCGGTCCAGAGCGTTGATCCGGGCCCGGATGTCGCGGAGTTCGGCTTGCGCCTCGTTCAGTTCGTTCCGGAAGGCCGAGGTGCGTTCTTCCTGCGACGGTCCGGTGTCGTCGTCGACCTCGCGGACCTTGGCAGGCCTCTTCGTCCTGATGGTTACCAGCCCCTCGGTCGCGAGGAGCCGGATGGCTTCTCCGACGGTGTTGGGGGCCGCTCCGAGTTGCTTGGCGAGTACTCGATATGGGGGAAGTTCGCTCCCAGCCGGGCGCGTGCCCGACCTGATTTCCTTGCGCAGCTGATCTGCGATTTCGGTGCGATCGAGACCCATGTAACCCCTTTCGCTCGCTCCCTGAGTCTACCGCTGGCTTAAGCCACGTGTTGACACACGGGAGCCGGGGACCCTACTGTCTCAAGTCAGAACGGTGACTTAAGTCAGAAAGGAAGCTGATGAACGACCAGACCGTGAAGCCGCTCCCTTCGGAGGTCATGCCGGAGTCGGAGTTGTCGGACCGGGAGCTGCTGGCCAATGCGCTGCAAGAGGCGATGGATGCCTACGCGGCGGGCGTGCTGGGCGGTCCGGGCCTGGATGAGTTGGAGCTGCGGCGGGCGGCGCGGCGCGCTCGGCGTGCGGACGCGGCCCGGCTGCTGAAGACCCGCGTGGTTGCTGAAGAGGAGGGGGAGATCGCATGACCAGCCAGGAGCGCATCGCGCGTGCTGACAGCTTGTACCAGCTGATGACGCACGTGCCGGGCGACCAGCTCGCCGAGTCCCCGGCTTGTGCCGACGTGGCGGACCCGGAGGTGTTCTTCCCGGTCTCGCCGCAGGATGCCGAGCGGATCGAGGCGGCCAAGGCCGTGTGCGCCGGCTGCGGGCTCCGGGCGGTGTGCCGGGAGCGGGCGCTGCGGACCGCCGAGCCGCACGGCGTGTGGGGTGGGCTGACCGAGTGGGAGCGCGAGGAGATCCTGCGTGAGCGCCGGGCGGCCGGGCAGGGGCCGCGGGTGTCCCGTGCGGCCGCGGTCGAGGCGTTGGACGTGGTGTCCGGCTCGATCGGGGCGGTGACCGCGGGGGCGCACCGGGCGGTGGACGCGTTGGAGCGCATCGCCGGGCACGAGCTGCCGCTGGTGCGGCACCGGGTCGCCACTCGGCTGTCGGACTGCCGGCGGCGTGGTGACGGTGTCGAGCAGACCTCTGCGGCGGTGCTCGCGGTGTTGCGTCCGGAGCTGCGTCGCCTGGGCGGCGACGAGGCCGCCGAGGGGGTGGCGGCGTGATGGTCGGGCAGTTGGATTCGGCGGTGACGTTCGGGGTGGTGTTGCCGTCGTTGTTGGTGGCGCACAACGTGGCGGATCACTGGGTGCAGACCTCGCACCAGTCGGGCCACAAGCACCTGCGGTCCTGGACGGGCCGGTGGAACTGCGCCAAGCATGTCGCCACCTACACCGCGGTCACCGCCGGTGTGGTCGGTCTGGTGTGGGCGGTGCTGGGGCTGTCGATCACGCTGGTCGGGTTCGTTGCGGGCCAGCTGGTTTCGGCGGTGACGCACTACTGGGCTGACCGCCGATTCATGCTCAAGCGCTTGGTTGAACGACTTGGCCTGGGCGGGTTCTACCGGCTCGGCGCGCCGCGGACCGGGAAGGACGACAACCCGCACTTGGGTACCGGGGCCTATGTGCTGGACCAGTCCTGGCACTGGGCCTGGCTGTTCGTCGCCGCGCTGGTCACGGCTGTGGTCGGGGGTGTGTGATGGCTGGGGATGTTCGGTGGGCCGATCTGCTGTGCCCTGACTGCACCGACCAGGTGTTGGCCGAGCCGTTCTCCTGGGGGCTGCGCTGGAAGCACCTGACTCAGCAGGACAACTGGGACTGCTTCGCGTGCAAGCAGTTGCTCGACGAGGCGATAGATCGTCACGGCGGTCAGCTCCAGGTGGCGTCCACCTTCGCGTACCTGCCGCCGTCGGTGCGCCGGGAGATGGTCGCCGCGCACGAGGCCGGACACGCCGTCCTCGGCCTGGAGTTCGGCTACCCCCTCAGCCATGCCGCAGTGGGCTCTTCCTCAAACCCCAACGCCGATGGCGAGGTGTGGTGGGACTTCAACCGGCACGTCGTCAGCAACGACGAGTACGGCGCCATGACCTACGCCGGGGCCCTGGCGCAACGCCGCTGGTTGGAAGCCCAGGGCTACCAACTCGACGTCGCCGACCTGGTGGATCTGTCCAAAGGCGCCAGTGAAGACATCGTCGGTCTGGTCAACCAGCTCGGTGGCTTGCCCACCGGAGCCCTGGACAAGGCCACCGATCTGATCTCGACCCACTGGCAGCGCATCCAGCACCTCGGCGGCGAACTGGCCCGCACGGGCCACATGGACGCCGACCACGTGCACCGCGCCCTGCGAGCCCTCGACCGACCTCGCGCGACCCCGGCCCCGGCCCCGGCGCCGGCGCGGCCAGCCCGGCACCCCACACCCCAACCCGCCCCCGCACCCACCAACACCACGAAAGGAACCGCATCCATGGGCATCGAAGAGATCCGAGGCTTGATCGCCGAGGTCGAGCAGCGCAACAACACGGTGGCCAGCCAGCTCGTCCAGGCCAAGACCGAGATCGAGCAGGCGGCCGGGCTCCTCCAGCACTACCTCGGGCAGAGCAGCGACAGCGACGTGCACACCGCGATCGGCCAGCAGCACCAGATCAGCGACCAGCTCGACCAGCTGGCCGGACAGCTCACCCAGATCAGCACCGGCCTGACCGGCTACGCCGGACGCCTCTAAACCGTCCCCTCGAAATCGCCTGGAGGAAAGACGATGGACACCGTCCACAGTGACCTGCGCGGAACCCGAGTGCCCTGCCCGCCGTGCCACGCCGCCGGACGCCGCCCGGCCACCTGGGCCTGGAACATCCACCCCGACGGCCGCGCCACCTGCGTCGTCTGCGGCCACACCACCCGCAAGCCCGTGCCCGCCCTGGCCGAACACCCCCGCCACACCCGACGCCTGCGCCGCTGGATCGGCCGCGGCAAAACCGCCGAACAGCGACTCGCCCTGCTCAACCAGGCCAACAGCCAGGAGTGAGGGCAGATGAGTCGCTGCCGTCGACAAGCCGCCGTCGTGATGGGAGGTGCGTGATGGGGCGCGTGCGCTGGTCGGATGTGTTGTGCGAGTCGTGCGCGCACCAGATCGTCAGCGGCGGGTGGAGACCGCGGTTCTTCGGCCTGCTCAAGAACGATCTGGCCGAGGTTCGGTGCGGCGGGTGCCGCGAGGTGATCAAGCGCTTGCTCAACCAGCACCACGACGGACTCGTCGTCAGCCCGTACACCTGGCTGGACCAGGCATCGAAGCAGGAGTTGGCGTCCTGGCATGAGGCGGCACACGCCGTGCTCGGTGAGCATGTTGGTTTGCGGGTCGATCAGGCTGTGGTGGGCAAAAGCGCCGCGGCCGTGGCGGGCAGTGAGACCGAGCTGGGCGGACGGGTCGTCTGGGACCTCACCGACGACCCCTCGGTGAGCGTGGCCGATTACGCGGCCGTGTGCACCGCGGGCGCCGTCGTCGAGGCCAGATGGCTACGGGAACGCGGCTGGAACACACCGGAAAACCTGCTCGACGTCGCGTTCGGGTCGACCTATGACATGGAAATGATCGCCAACTGCGCCGACGCGGTCACCGATGACACGTTCGCGCAGGGCCGCGCCGATGCCGCGAACCTGATCGCCGATCAGTGGCACGAGATCGAGGACGTCTCAGAAGAACTCCGACGCCGAGGCCGGCTGGACCGCGACGCCGTGAAGTGCGCGATCCGTGACGGTCGCCGCCGTCGCCGCGCCGCCCTCGCGCCGCCAAGCATCGGCGGCACCACCTCCCCGCGGGCCGGCAGCGACCTGCTCGCGGCCCCAGAACCCCTCACCACCACCGTTTCGGGAAGGAGCACATCTATGGGGATCGAGGAGATCAAGAACACCCTGGCCGCCGCGTCCAGCGAGATGAACGAGCTCCGTGGCATGACCGCCGAGGTCGAGCAGCGCAGCGACGCGGTGCGCGGCCAGCTGGCCGGGGTGTTCTCCGGCGCGGACGCCACCGAGGCCAGCGAGGCCCTCAACGCGGTCGGACGCCTGCTGGACCAGCTCGCCGAGGCCACCGGGCTCATCGGCATTGCCCAGCAGGCCATCGAGTCCTACGGCGCCCGTCTGTGAACCGCTCGCACCACCACGACCCGACCCACCGTCCTGGAAGGACCCACGCGATGAACCACGACATCCGCGACACCGACAGCACACCGGACACCGCCGACATCATCCTGTTCGCCGTATCCGAAGGCATCGTCCACGTGCTGCTGGTCCGCCGCTCCGACGACTCGGACGCGTTTCCCGGCTTCTGGGCACTGCCCGGCGGATTCGTCGACCCCGGCGAAACCGCCCTGCAAGCCGCCATCCGCGAACTGGCCGAGGAAACCGGCCTGAGCGCGAGCGCGGTCACGCTGAGGCGCGTCGGCCGCTACGACACGCCCGGACGCGACCCCCGCGGCCCGATGGTCAGCGAGGCGTTCACCGCGGTGCTCCCGCGTATGCCCATCCCCACCGCCGGATCTGACGCTGCCGTTGCCCAGTGGGTGCCCCTCTACCAGGTCAGCCCCCACCTGGCGTTCGACCACGCCCAAATCCTCACCGACGCCTACGACCTTATGCGGCGCCTCGGCGCGCTCGAAATCGCCTGACCTGCCACCAACGAGAACCGAGGAGTGCATATGAGTGCCGTGAACACCGACCGGATCGCGACCCTGACCCGTGTGTTGGAGCTGCTGCCGGAGTTGTCCACCGACGAGGCGCTGCGCGTCGCGGAGTGGGCCGAGACCGGTTCCAGCCCGTTGGACCCGGCTCGACTGGACGCCGCCGCCCGCGAACTCGCCTCCGGGCTGGGTGAGCACTTCGCCGACCGCGCTGTGGCCAACCGCATGCGCGGACTGGCCGGTCAGGTCATCACCGCCTACCTCGCCCGCGACGGCCGCGTGGGCGCGGCGATCCAGTAGCGGCGCCCCGGCCCGGCAGCCCTTCCGCTAAGAACCGGTCTGCCGGGCCGGGTCTCCCACTCATCACCGAAGTGATCAGGAGGAGTCTGATGCTAGTCGAACACCACTGCCTGGTGGTCGCCTGCGACGTGTGTGGTGACCGGTACGAGTCGACCGAGGGCGTGGTCTGGCACTTCGCCAGCGTGGACGAGGTGCGTCGCAAGTTCGACGCCGACGTCCGCGACACGCTCGCCGGTGAGATCGGCCTGGTGTGGGATCTCTGGTCCGACGGGCACGTGCGGTGCGATCAATGCCGGGCCCGTGCCCGCTGCTCCGAGCAGGGGCATGTCTGGGGCGAGTGGAGCCGGTGCCTGTGCCACATCACCGGCGCTCACCGCGACGAGGAGCGGCCTGCCCCGTGCCGGGAGCGGACCCGTTACTGCCGACGCTGCTGCGACCGCGACACCACCCACGACGACAAGGGCCCGCGTGAGGCGGGTGAGGGCTGGTGACGCCCGCCGCCGCGTGTGTCCGCATTCCCACGGCGTTCTGGAGGTTTCCGATGCTCCGCACCGTCTCTCGCGTCGTCGCCATCTGCGATGACTGCGGGACTACGGCCAGCGACGAGGACGCGACGGTCCTGGCCTTTGCCGACGAGGCCGACGCGTTTTGGGTGGTCACCAGCGAGTACGGGCCGGATGGCTATGGCGCATGGTCGTTGTTGCCGGGGGGCGGTCTGGTGTGCCACGCCTGCTACGCCCGCAGCCTCTGCGGGGATTCCGGCCACGACTGGCACGTCTACCCGTGCCAGTGCGCGGCGGCTGACCAGCCGAGCGGCTGCTCCGAGCTGGTCCGGGTCTGCCGACGCTGCGACACCGCGATGACGACCCACCGCGACGGGGGTGGTCAGCGATGACCCGCCTGGCCGAAGCCCTGCTGATCACGGTGGGCCTGCTGATCCTCGGCGCCCGGTACGCGGTGACCGGCCTGGTCACCGCGGGGCTGCCCGCAGTGGGCCTGCTGGTGGCGGCCCTGGTGTCCGGCCTGGTGCGCACGGCCGTGCTGCTGGTGGTGTTCCCGCTGGTGGCCGTGGCCTACGTGGCGGTGCGCCTGGCCGACGCCGCGGGTCGCGCGGTGCCCACGCCGCACCTGCCTCGCCTGGTGGAGGTGAGTGCGTGATGAGTGCTCGACAGCCCGGCGGCGACGTGGTCGACTCCTACCTCACCATCGAGGTCGACGACGCCGCGCTGTGGCCGACGGTGCGTGACCGCAAGGGCAACGCGGTGCGTTCGTACCGACCGGACCCGGCGGCGGTGCAGACCGCGGTACGGCGGGCGCGGGAGATGCGCCGCTACGACATCGGCGAGCTGGCCGAGGCTCCCAGTCATGACGAGATCGCCGAGGTGATCGCTCAGGGGGCGCGGCACCGCGCCGAGTTGCGCGACCTGGAGGACCTGCGGCACCAGCACGGCCTCGATCAGCAGCGCAAGCAGATCGGCCACGACGCCCAGGTCGCCGACGATCAGCGCGAGCATGACAACCACGTGCGCGCCGCCCAGCGGCGCAGGGACCGGGCGACCGATCCGACGACCACGCTGGTCCGCCTGTCCTGGGCGGAGAAGCACCTGCCCGGACTGGGGCTCGTGCCTGCCGTGTTCGCCCTGGTCGCGGGAGCGCTCAACGTGTTCGACCAGTTGACTCGGATCAACCCTGGTACCGCGGCGATCAACTGGGCGGTCGAACCGCTGTACACGTTCCCCCTGGTGGTGATCCTGCTGGCGCAGATGCTCGGTGCGCTGCCCAAGCCCGACTTCTCCCGCGGCCCCAAGGCGGCGTTCCGCACGAACCGCTATCTGGGCATGGAGGTCGGCCTCACCCTCGTCGCGGTCGTGCTCAACGTGGTGCCGCACTGGTTGCCGGCCGGCCATTGGTCCGGCGACCTGGTGTGGCTGGTGGTCCCGTCCGGGCTGGCGTTCTCGGCCTACCTGGTTCCCCGCCTGGTCACCGACATCCGCCAGGCCCTGCGGGAGTGGTCGACCGAGGCGTCGGACACCGCGGAGAACCCGAGCGAGAACGGGGGGCTCTCCACCGTCTCTGACCTGCATCGGGAGAACCCGCGCGCTGGGTTCTCCGGGGAGGCCGAGAACCGGCCGGAGAGCCCGGCGCGCACCCCCGCCCGCTACGGCTCCAAGGAACGCGCCCGCGACGAGTTCTGGCGACTGGTGGAGGCCGGAGAACTCGACCCCGCCACCGAGAAGGTCAACGCGATCGCCAAGCGGATCGGCACCCGCTGGGAGAACGCCCGCGACTTCCTCGCCGAGTGGCGCGAGACCACCGCGTCGGCCGCCTAGCCCCTGCTGATTCCCACGGCCCCGCCGCACGCCCGGCGGTGGGGCGGGGCCGACTCATCCCTTTTCCCGCCATCCAGCACCGAGGTGAGCACTGATGATGCCGCACGACGAGCACATGGGTGAGGTGATCCGGTTCCCTCACCGTGAGGCCACCGAGCAGACCGACGGTACGGTCGTGCGCGCGGTCGCCGAACGCATCGGCCACGACGACACCACCGAGACGACCGCCGACCAGGCTGCACCGTCGACCGAGCTGGTCGAGCGGGGCGAGCGTCGCCCGGCGATTCCGCCCGCGCTCACGGGCAAGGCCAAGGCCGCGTTGCCGGTCGGGGCTCGGGCGGCACGGTTCGCCGGCCGTCACCTGTACTGCCTGGGTGGCGGGGCGTTCGACATCTTCGCCGGTGCCTACGCGCGGTGGACCGGCCGCGACATCGACGAGCAGATCCGCCAGGCTAAGGCCGCGGGTGAGCACGGGGTGGCCGCCGACCTGCTGCGGCAGCGCACCGAGAACCGCAAGTTGTTCCTGGAGCGCATCCAGGTGTTCGGCAAGCTGCTGTTGCAGGTGCCGAAGTTCCTGGCCGGGGTGGGGTTGTTGATGTTGGCCACCACGCTGGTCATCTCGATCGCAGCGCAGATTCAGCCGGGCGGGATGACCTTCACCTCGGTGTGGACCGGCCTGTTCGATGCGGTGGCCGCCGGGTTCGAGTGGGCGTTGTGGGCGGCGTCGTGGGCCCCGTGGTCCGGGATCGTGCTGCTGGCCGGGGTGGTGATCAAGGGCTACAACACCCGGCGGCGCCGTCAGGACGTGCCCGGGTTCCTGGTCGCGCCCGGTACCCGTAGTCAGGAGGTCGAGATCACCCCGACCATCGTGGTCTCGGCGTTGCAGCGGTCGGGGATTCCGGCGCTGCGGCGGGCGATCGAGCGCATGGACGAGCACCAGCGTGCCGCGATGCTCTCGCCGGTCAAGCTCGCCGGATGCGGCGTGGAGGTGGACATCACCCTGCCCTCCAGCGGCGACACCACGGTGACCACCGAGCAGGTCCGCGCCAAACGGAGCGCGATCGCCGAAGGGTTGGGACGGCACGAGCACGAGGTGTTCATCACCTCGGCTGAAGCCGCCCGCACCGTGCGGCTCTGGATTGCCGATCCTGGGGCGCTCGACGAACCGATCGGACCGTCGCCGCTGATCAACGACGAGTTCGATGCCGCCGACGTCTTCTCCGGCCGCGCGCCGTGGGGTGTGACCCTGCGCGGGGACGCCTTCCTGCTCAAGCTCTGGCAGTGCCACCTGCTGATCACCGGGTTGTCCAACCAGGGCAAGACCGCTGCCCTGCGGGCGCTGCTGCTGTGGCTGCTGCTGGACCCCTCGGTGGAGATCCACCTGGCCGATCTCAAGGGCGTCGGTGACTACAACATGCTCAAACCCCTGGTCACCACCTACGTGGCCGGGCCGTCGGACGAGCACGTGGCCGCCGCGACCGAGATGGTCGAGTGGGGTGTGGAGGTGATGAACGAGCGGATCGCGGAGCTGGAGGCCAACGCCGACAAGTATCCCAACGGCGTCACCGCCGAGCTCTCCCGCGACCCGAACAGCGGGTTCCACCCGATCGTCCTAGTTGTCGACGAGGCCCAGGTGGCCTACGAGTGCCCCGCCAAGGACGCCCAGGGCGCCCCGTACGGCGGTGCCAAGGCGACCAGCCGATTCTTCAACGCCGTGCGCAAGATCCAGAATCAGGGCCGGGCGGTGAACGTGACGTTCTGGCAGGGCACCCAGGACCCCACCAACGAGAACCTGCCCATCCGGGCCCGCAACGGCGCTCACATCCGCGCCTCCCTGGTGGTGGCCACCGAGTCCCAGTCCCGCATGGGCCTCGGCGACGCCGCCGTGGACGCCGGTGGCGCCGCGCCCCACGAGCTGCGGCAGGGCAAGGACAAGGGCGTGCTGGTGGTCAAGGACGCCGACAACACCATCGAGACCGTCCGCACCCACTACATCGACGGCGCCACCGCCGAGGCCATCGCCGAACGCGCCCAGAAGATCCGCACCACCACGCCCCGCACCCGCACCGCGGAGGTCGAACAGCGGGACCTGCTGGCCGACGTCGCCGAAGTCCTCGGCGACGAGGACAAGGTCAAGGCCACCGACGTCGTGGCCCGGCTGCGCAAGCTCGCCCCGCGCTACCAGCCCTACGAGCAGCTCAACGCCGAAAAGCTCAAGGAGCGGCTGGACGCCGAGGGCGCAGAGGTGACCAAGGCGGGTGTGCTGACGGTGTATGCGGAGCGTGTCCGCAAGGCCCTCGCTGCCCGCGAGGGCGGGAACGAGACCGCCTAGGCCCACACTCGGCCCCCAGGCTGGTCATCGAGGGGCGCCCACCGCCGTTCCCTCACTCCCTCCCGACGCATTTCCCCAGCTCAACCCGAGGGAATGGCCACAGGGAACCGCGCAGGGAGTTTTCCCTCCCCACGCCCGCATTCCCTGCCCCATTCCCGCACCGTTCCCGACCCAAACCAGTCACACACAGTAATCGATTGGAGGTTCTGATGGACGAGTTCGACGAGCGCGGCGACTGGATCTGTCCGGAGTGTGCCAACGAGGGCACGCCCCATGGCTGCGCGTTCTGTGGCGCGGTCGACGGCAGCGACTGACCGCCCCGCGGGCCCGGTCGGTGTCTCGACCGGCCGGGCCCCTTCCCGCATCGAAACCGAACCGAATCAGCCCTGGGGGCTCCGTGACCACGTTCGATGTCGTCCTGCTCGCCGCTCTCGCCGCGGGTGCCTACCTGGCCACCTGCCTGGCCTGGCCGTACACCACCTGCCGCACCTGCCGGGGTGTCGGGCAGTTCCGGGTCCGCCTGCTGCGGGCGGTGCGGATCTGTCCTGCCTGCGAGGGCAGCGGCCTGCGACTGCGGGCCGGGCGGCGCGCCTGGAACCGCTACCGCCGCACCCACCAAGCCCGACGTCGCGACCACCACCGCTGAAGGAGGAACCGATGTCCACTCAGGACCGACCCACCACCGAGACCCGTTCTGACCGCCTTGCCCGGCTTTTCGACCGGGTTCCGGAGGCGGTGGCGTGCCGTCGTTGCGGTTCGCCGGTCCGCCCGCACCGCCGTGATCGGCGGGTGTGGGAGCACGTGACCACCGGTCTGGTCCGCTGCACGGGCACCCGCGGCGTCACCCACGCCACCCCGGTCGGATCCCAAATGGCCCTGACCTCGCTGGACGGGAAGGAGGTGGCGTGATGCGCGTGCGGATCGAGGACCGTGGTTGGTTGGCCGCGGCGGCCGGGTGGGCGGTGCGCAACCTGCACACCCGCGCCGCCGAGCCGATCTACGGCGGGCTGCTGTTGGCCGCGTCCGAGGGTGTGCTGTTGGTGGAGGGCTACGACAGCAACACGGCCACCTGGTTCCGGATGCCCGCCGGAACGCAGGAGTCGGGCACGGCGGTGGTGTCGGCACGACTGTTGGCCGAGATCACCCGGCTGCTGCCGCACCACGCGGTCGAGCTGGCCACGACCGACACCGAGCTGACCCTGGCCTGCGGGGCCAGCCGGGCCCGGCTGCCGTTGATGCCGGTCGAGGACTACCCGCCCCGGCCGACCGCGCCCCGGCCCGCGTGGTGGTGCGACGCCGGCGAGCTGGCCGCCGCGGTCGGTCGGGTGGCGGTGGCGGCCTCCCGCGAGGTCGGGGCGGCGGCTCTGGCCTGCGTGGCACTGGAGCTGCCCGGGGCCGACGGTGGGCCGCTGCGGTTGTATGCCACCGACCGGGCCAACCTGGCCGCCGCCCGTGTGGCGGCCGAGCCTGTCGGCGATCAGGCGGGGGAGTCGGGGCGGGTGCTGGTGTCGGCCGTCGCGGTCGACACCGCCGCGCGCACCCTGGCCGCCGAGCCCGGCCGGATCGGGATCGGGGTCTCGGGTCGCGTGCTGGCGTTGCAGAACGACACGCGCCGTATCGCCCTGTCCACGGTGGACCTAAAGGGCCACGACTACGAGGGCGTCCTCTCCGCGGCGTCCGGGCAGGAGTTCGTGGTGCACCGCGGTGAACTGGAGGGGGCGCTCAAGCGGCTGTCGCTGCACAAGGACGCCCCGAAAGCCCGGATCGACTGCCGTGCCAACGAGCTGCGTCTGGCGGTGTGCGGCCAGCACGGCCACAGCGAGGAGATTCTTGCGGTGGACTACACGGGCGAGCCGGTCACCGTCGGCATGTTCACCCACCGCCTGGCCACCGCCCTGGGAAGCCTCGGCACCGACCTGGCGCACCTGACCGTGCCGCCCCAACCGAACCGGCCCTGGCTGCTGCGCCCGGTCACCGACCACGGCACCCCGGATGACACCTACCGGCACATGGTCATCCCCGCCCAGCTCTTCGACCAGGACCAGGAGGCCGCATGAGCCTGCGCATCGGCAGCCTGTTCACCGGGTACGGCGGCCTCGACCTCGCCGTCGAGGACGCGCTCGGCGGGGCGGTGGTCTGGCACGCCGACAACGACCCCGCCGCGAGCGCGGTGCTGGCGTATCACCAGCCCGACGTGCCGAACCTCGGCGACGTCACCGCCATCGACTGGACCACCACCGAGCCGGTCGATGTGCTCACCGGCGGATTCCCCTGCCAGGACCTCAGTTTGGCCGGGCGCCGCGTCGGCCTGGCCGGTGCCCGCTCCGGGCTGTGGGAGCACATGGCCCGCGCCATCGACGCCCTTCGACCTGGACTGGTGGTGATCGAGAATGTCCGCGGACTCCTGTCCGCCCCAGCAGCCGCTGGCGACCTGGAACCCTGCCCGTGGTGTGTGGGAGACCGGCCAACCCGCGTTCTGCGGGCACTCGGAGCCGTACTCGGCGAGCTGGCCGACCTCGGGTATGACGCGGCGTGGTGCGGCCTGGCTGCTGCCGACATCGGCGCCCCCCATGCCAGGTTCCGCGTCTTCCTCCTCGCCCACCGACGGGCGGCTGCTGCCCACGCCGACGACCTCGGACGCCAACGGCCCCGGTCACCACGGCACCGGGGCGCCGGACCTGCGCACCATGGTGACCCTGCTGCCCACGCCCCGAGCCACCGACGGGGCGAAGGGCGGGCCGAACCAGCGGGGCTCGGCGGGGGATCTGACGCTGCCCTCGGCGGTGACCGCGATTGGGGCCCCTACGGGGCCGCCATCCACCGCTGGGAACAGCTCCTCGGCCGGCGCGCACCCGCACCGACCCGACCCGGACGACGCGGCGGCGAACAACTCGCCCCCGCCTTCGTCGAGTGGCCGATGGGCCTGCCGGCCGGACACGTCACCGCCGTGCCCGGCCTGACCCGCAACGACCAACTCCGACTGCTCGGCAACGGCGTCGTCCCCCAACAAGCCACCGCCGCGCTCGCCACGCTGCTGCCACGAACCAGCCCCGCGCTCGCCCCACGCCACGACGAGCAGGCCGCCTGAGCCCCACCACCCGAATCGCCTTTGCCGGAGGACACCATGCCCGACCACCTGCCCGACAGCCTGTTCCCACCCCGGGAGGGCGAACTCGACCCCGTACGCGGATTCCTTGGCTGCCTGATGACCTGCCCGGCCCACCGCGCCCGAGAGCTGCTGGCCGGCATGCGGCCCACCGACGCCGGACCCGGCATCCGCGGCGTCGTGGTCGAGCTGATCCTCACCGTCGTGGCCGCCGGGATCGACCCGGACCCGCGGGTGCTGCTCGGCGAGGCCCGCCGCCGCGGCCTGCTCGACACCGAGGACCGACACAAGCAGTTCGCCCACTGGATCTTCGAAACCCACCAGTTCGCGCCCTACCCCGAGGCCGGAGCGCGGCTGAAGGCCGACGTCCTGGAATCCGCGCTGCGGTGGGCAGTGGCCGAACACGCCCAACGCCTGCTCACCGCCGCCGCACACGCCAGCCTCACCGACCTGCACACCCTCGTCGACCTCGACGACGACCTCGTCGACCTCTGGCACCGCACCGAGAACGAACTCCGCGCCTGGGACCGCGAGCCCGCCCCCGAGCAGGTCGTACGCCCCGCCCCGGAACAGCCGTCGACCAACAGGAGGGCTGCATGAGCGCTGAATTCGACCGTGCCGTGTCGGCGATCGATCAGGTTCTGTCCGACCGGGGCGAGTGCGCTCGCTGTGGACAGCCGCTCGGGGATTCCCCCTCGCTGGACTTCTGCACCGAGGATTGCCAGAGCGCGTGGCTGGTTGACCAGGCCAGCTCCGTGCCCGTCGACGGCGGGCGCAGCCCCGAGACGCCCACGACCGGCAGCGCGAGAGAGGAACCGTTGACCTGGCTGGGACACCCCGCACCGACCGGGCGCGATGGGCACCAGGTGCTCGACGACGTGACCGCGTTCATCCGGCGGTTCAACGCTTTCCCGGACGAGCACTGCGCGCCGACCCTGGCGTTGTGGTACGCCCACACCCACGCCGCCGAGTACTTCTACGTCTCCCCGCGGCTGATCCTGGACTCCGCCGAGCCCGGCAGCGGCAAGACCCGCGTGCTCGAAGTGGCCCAGTACCTCGTCAAGGCACCGGAGATGACCATCTCCGCGACCACGGCGGCGCTGTTCCGCATGGTCGCCGACGGGCCGATCACGATCCTCTTCGATGAGGTCGACACGATCTTCAACCCGAAAACCGGCGGGAACTACGAGGATCTGCGCGGAATGCTCAACGCCGGGTACAAGCGCTCAGCCACCATCGCCCGCTGCGTCGGTGACGCGAAGAAAATGGACGTGCAACGCTTCCCGGTCTACGCCCCGGCCGCGCTGGCCGGGATCGCCGGGGGCATGCCGGCCACCATCACTACTCGCGCGATCACCATCCACATGCGCAAGCGCGCACCGGACGAGTACGTCGAACCCTTCCGCGAACGCGACGTCGAAGCCCAGGCTCGCCCGTTGCGTGACGAGATGGCCGCCTGGATCACCAGCGTCGCCGACCAGCTGGCCGCCGCGCGTCCGCAGATGCCCGACGGTGTCGTCGACCGGCCCGCCGAGATCTGGGAACCGCTGCTGGCCATCGCCGACGCCGCTGGGGGCCACTGGCCCGACACCGCCCGTGCTGCCTGCACCCACTTCGTCGCCGCCACCAACACCAACGGCTCGATCGGTGTGCGACTCCTGGCAGACCTGCGGGAGCTGTTCACAGCGCGAGGAAGCGACCGCATGCCCACCTCCGAGATCCTCCCCGCCCTGCACGAGTTGGACGAGGCACCGTGGGCCGATCTGAACGGCAAACCGCTCGACAACCGCCGACTAGCCAAGGAGCTTGGACGCTACGGCGTCAAACCGATGGTGTTCAAGGACGCAGCCAACGAGTCGCGCCGCGGCTATGTCACCTTCGCCACCGTCAAGCCGGTTGAGCAGGTCGGCCTCAGCGACGCATGGCGTCGCTACCTGCCGCCGGAGACCCGTATTCCTGCGTAACTTGCGTAACCAGCGTAACCATCCAGGTCAGGCGGTTACGGCAAAGAACCCGGGTTACGTCCAGATCCGTAACCCCGCCTGTTCAGTTACGCATCCATGCGTAACCGCCGAAACCATACGTAACCGCCTGACCAGTGAAGTTACGCCAGTTACGCAAGTTACGCCCAGGAGCCGCTCTGTACTACGGACCGCCACGACTCCATCTAAGGGGACGCCATGGCTCGCCGACGCGAGTACCTCACCATCCCCGATCTCTGCGAGGAGATCGGGATCTCCCGAGACACCTTCTACAAGTGGCGCGCCAAGGGAATCGCGCCGCGTTGCACAAAGCTGCCGAACGGAGAACTCCGCGTCTGCCGCGACGACCTCGACATGTGGCTCGACACCTGCAAGGAGGCCGCCTGAATGCCGACCAGCTTCGACGTGAGCGTGTGGAACATCAAGCCGCGCAAGAACAAGCACGGCAGAGTGACCAGCTACAGCGTTCGGTGGCGCGTCGGCTCCGCCGAGTTCTACGAGTCGTTCAAGTCGCGCGCCCAAGCGGACGGCTTTCGTTCCGACCTCGTCTCCGCCCAGAACCGTGGCGAGCCCTTCGACACGGTTGCCGGCCTCCCGGCGTCGATGGGACGTAGGCGTCGCGACATGCCCTGGTTCGACCTCGCATGCGAGTACGTCGACATGAAGTGGCCCGAGTCCGCGGCGACGGCCCGACAAACGTTGGCCGAGGCCCTGATTCGGGTCACCCCCGTGTTCCTGCCGCAGGGTCGCGGGCGACCCGATGACCGCGCCATCCGGTCCGCACTTCGTGGATGGGGGTTCAACCCGCAGAAGCGCTCGGAGGAAGTTCCCGTCGAGGTCAAGGAGATTCTCGACTGGTGCTCACGCCACAGCCTGCCGGTGAGCGTGGCTCAGGAACAGCGAGTGCTGGACGCCCTTGAGAAAGCGGTCACTACGCGCCTGTCCGGAGAGAAGTACGCACCGTCGGTGGCGCGCAAGACCCGCACCGTCTTGTCGAGCGTCCTGTCCTACGGCGCCAAGCGGGGAGCCCTGGACGACAACCCGCTCCGCGAGGAGAAGTGGGCATCGATGCCGAAGGGATCCCGCACGATCGATCCCCGAACCGTTCCCAACCCGGTGCAGGCCCGCACGCTGTTGGCCGGAGTCCGCCAGATCCAGCGGAGCGGCCCGCGCCTGGAGGCGTTCTTCGGCGTGATGTATTTCGCCGGGCTGCGGCCAGAAGAGGCCGTCGCGCTCCGCGTCTCCAACCTGAACCTCCCGAAGGCGGGTTGGGGGGAGATCTACGTCGAAGACGCCCACCCTCACGCCGGACGCCACTGGACCGGGACCGGGAAAGCACGCGAGGTCCGAGGGCTCAAGAACAGAGGGACGGACGAGGGGAGGCCGGTCCCGTGCTCTCCCGAACTCACCGATCTGCTGAACAGGCACCTGGCCGAGTACGAGCCCACGGGCTTGGTCTTCACCGGCGAGCGAGGAGAGGACGTGCCGAAGATGACCTACATGCGGGTGTGGCGAGCCGCACGCGCGGCGACTTTCACCAAGGAGGTGGTGGCCTCGCGGCTGTGCCGGCGCCCGTACTCCCTGCGGCATGCCGCGGTCAGCTCCTGGCTCGCAGCCGGGGTCGATCCGGCGACGGTGGCCCGCTGGGCGGGTCACTCCGTGGCCGTGCTGCTGGAGATCTACGCGGCATGCCTGCACGGACAGGACGTGGTTTCGCGCCAGCGGGTAGAGGACTTCTTCGGCTACCGATCCGACGCCTGAGGCGTGTACGTGCATTGCACGTGAACTACGGCAGACCCTGCCCGCCAGTGGCAGACGGTGACCGAACGACAGAACCGCCCTTGGCGGCGTTCTGCCTGCTCAGGGGCGGTTCTGGCTGGTCTTGCTGTGCGCCCTCGGCAGGACTCGAACCTGCGACACCTGCCTCCGGAGGGCAGTGCTCTATCCGCTGAGCTACGAGGGCTTGTTCCCTGCGGACGATCACTAGCTTAGCGCACCCTCCCGGCGCCCTCCGAACCGGGGGCGCCTTCCGCGTCTCTCCGGGGCCCGATCCCGGCGGGGCAGTGGAGAGCAAGGGAACTTTTCTGCCACATGTGGCAGAAAAGTTCCCTTGCTCCAGGTCGCAGCGGCCCGCTGCCACGGGTACTTGCAACCATGCGCATCTGACTATATATCTGGTGGAGGCGGAAGGAGGTGTGCCGATGGGGCATGGCCACGGGCACGGCACCGCAGCCGATGCGGTGAGCGCGTCCGGAAGGTACCGGCGGCGGATGGTCGGGGCGTTCGTGATCCTGTTCGCCTTCTTCGTGCTGGAGGCGGTCGTCGGGTTCACCAGCTCGTCGCTCGCGCTGCTGTCCGATGCCGGGCACATGCTCACCGACGTGCTCGGGGTGGGGATGGCGCTCGCGGCGATCACCGCTGCTCAACGGCCCACCAGCGGCAAGCGGACCTTCGGCCTCTACCGCGTGGAAGTGCTGGCGGCGCTCGCTAACGCGATGTTGCTGTTCGGCGTCGCCGGCTACATCGTCTACGAGGCCGTCGACCGGCTCCGCCAGCCCCCGGAGGTCGCCGGGCTGCCGATGATCCTCACCGCGGCGACCGGGCTCGTGGCGAACCTCGCCGTGTTCGGCCTGCTCCGGAGTGGCGCGGACGAGAGCCTGAACGTTCGCGGCGCCTACCTGGAAGTGCTCGCCGACACCGTCGGATCCGTCGGGGTCCTGTTCGGTGGGCTGCTGACCTGGGCTTTCGGCTGGTACCTGGCCGACCCGATCGTGGCGGTCGCGGTGGGCCTGTTCGTCCTGCCGCGCACCTTCAAGCTCGCCCGCCAGGCGCTGCGGATCCTCGTCCAACAGGCCCCCGACCGCGTCGACGTCACCGAGCTGCGCGACGAGCTGGCCAAGCTCCCGTCGGTCACCGAGGTCCACGACCTGCACGTGTGGACCCTCACTTCCGGTATGGAGGTCGCCTCGGCCCACCTGACCACCGGCGCGGACGCCGACCACGGTGGTGTCCTGGTCGCCGCGCAGCGCCTGCTGTCCGAGCGCTACCGCATCGACCACGCCACGCTCCAGGTCGAACCGGCGGAGTGCGCCAGGCGCTGCCAGGCGCTCACCTGGTGAGGAAGGGGAGCAAGGGAACTTTCCTGTCACATGTGGCAGAAAAGTTCCCTTCCTCGCACCAGCGAGAGGACGGTCGGGTGCCATGACGATGAAGGGAACCTTCCTGTCATCCGTGGCGGAGGAGTTCCCTTCCTCGCGCCCTGCGTGACAGAAAGGTTCCCTTCCTCACCGGGAAGGCAGGACCCCGGCGTGGCGAGCCGCGAGCATCCGACGCATGAACTCGGCCTCCGCCCGTTGCGCGCCCAGCATGTTCGCGGCCAGCTCGCGGACGGCGGGCACGGCCGCGTGCCGGGCGCCGTAGTCGGCCATGGGGGCGCCGCCCTCGTGGTGGCGCAGCATCAGCTGGAGGAAGTAGACGTCGAACTCCGGGCCGCGCAGCGCCCGGAGGCGGGAGAGTTCGTCCGCGGTGGCCATGCCAGGCATGGGGCCGGTGGTCCGGGCGTCGGCGGTCAGCGAGGCGGCGTGGTGGTGCTGCGCGGTCATCCACTGCATGGCCGGGCCGGTGGGTTGCGCGGGTTGGCCCCAGAGGTCGAGCCAGCCCTGCATGCGGCCGATCTGGTCCCGCTGGTTGGTGTCGATGTCGAAGGCGAGCTGGCGCACCGCGGCGTCGGAGGTGCGTTCGCGCGCCAGGGTGGCCATGGTCACCGCCTGCTGGTGGTGGGTGGTCATGTCCTGCGCGAAGCCGGTGTCGACGGCGGTCGGACGCGGATCGGCGGACAGCGTCGGGACCTTGATGAGCAGGCCGAGCGCCGCGCCGAGCAGCAGCAGCGCCAGGGTGCCCGCGGTGGCGGTGAGGACGCGCACGGTCACCGCCCCATCGGGCCGCCGCCCGCGGCGCCGCGGCCGTTCATGGGCACCGCGTCCGGGCCGGGCGGGGTGGGATCGAACGGTGGTGGGGCGGAGATGTCGAAGGTCCCGGGGTGCGCCTGGCAAGTCGCCCCCACTTCCGGGTAGACGCCGTGGGAGTTCAGCCGCAGCGCGGCGATGAACTGGTCGATGCGCGGGTCGTCGGCGCGGTCGACCTTGAGCTGGTGGCCCCAGGACTGCAACGAGATCGGCCGGTCGAGCCCGGGGTAGGGCGACATCATGGTGTACGGCTTGCCGTCGACGCGGGCCGCGAGGCGCCGCAGTCCGGCGTCGTCGACCCGCCCGGGGGCGTAGGCGATCCACACGGCCCCGTGCTCCAGCGAGTGGACCATGTTCTCGCTGCGCACCGGCCGCGGGTAGACCACGCCGGTGCAGTCGGCCCACACCCCGTCGTGCGGTCCGCCGAACGGCGGGCTGTGGTCGTAGGCGACCCGCTGGTCCGGGGCGACGTGCGGCCGGTCCCGGTACTGGACGATCTGCACGCCGGGGATGGCCCGCGACGGGTCGGGGTTCTGCGGGGTCGGCCGGAACGAGGGAGCGGCCTGCCCGGTGCTGCGGCCCAGTACGTGGCCGAAGAACACCGCCGCGAGCACCAGCGCGACGGTGGCCGCGACGACCCACGCGGGGGAACTCCTCCGGACGTCACTGCTCGCCATGTCGGACCTCGCACTCGATCAACAGGTGGCGACAGAATGGATACCGGCGGACACGCCACGTGTCCACGAAGATCCCCGGATCGGTACAAAGCGGAGCGCCGTTGGTGGGCGATGCGCCAACCCGTTCGCTGAACAGCGACGACGCTTCCTTAGACTCCATAAGGTGACTCCCGCCGCGCTCGCTGAACTGGTACGCAACACCGCCTTCGAGGTGCTGTCCGCCCGCGGGCTGGACACTTCCGTACTGCCCGAGGTGGTGACCGTCGAGCGACCCCGCAACCCCGAGCACGGGGACTACGCGACCAACCTCGCCATGCAGGTCGCCAAGAAGGCCGGGGTGGCGCCGCGGGACCTCGCCGGGTGGCTGGCCGAAGCGCTGACCGGCCAGGACGCCGTCGCCTCCGCCGACGTCGCCGGACCGGGCTTCCTGAACCTGCGGCTGGCCGCCGACGCGCAGGCCCAGATCGTGCGCGAGGTGCTGGGCGCCGCCGACGCCTACGGCCGCGGCGACCTGTACCAGGGGCTGAAGGTCAACCTGGAGTTCGTCTCCGCCAACCCCACCGGCCCGATCCACCTGGGCGGCACCCGGTGGGCCGCGGTCGGCGACGCGCTGGGCCGCGTGCTGGCCGTGCAGGGCGCGGACGTGACCCGCGAGTACTACTTCAACGACGCGGGCGCGCAGATCGACCGGTTCGTGCGGTCGCTGATCGCTGCGGCGCAGGGCGAGCCGGCGCCGGAGGACGGCTACGGCGGTGACTACATCGCCGACATCGCCGCCCAGGTCGTCCAGGCCGAGCCGGGTGTGCTGGACAAGCCGGACGACGAGCGGCACGAGACGTTCCGCCGGGTCGGCGTCGGCCTGATGTTCGACGAGATCAAGCGCAGCCTGCACGAGTTCGGCACCGACTTCGACGTCTTCTTCCACGAGGACTCGCTGCACACCTCGGGCGCGGTCGCCCGGGCCGTCGAAGAGCTCAAGAAGTCCGGGCACGTCTACTTCGCCGACGGCGCGTGGTGGCTGCGCTCCACCGAGTTCGGCGACGACAAGGACCGGGTGCTGCTCAAGAGCGACGGCGCCCCCGCCTACATCGCCGGCGACGTGGCCTACCTGCGCGACAAGCGCAACCGCGGTTTCGACCTGTGCATCTACATGCTCGGCGCGGACCACCACGGCTACATCGCGCGGCTGAAGGCCGCCGCCGCCGCGTTCGGCGACGACCCGGACGTCGTCGAGGTCCTCATCGGACAGCTGGTGAACCTGGTGCGCGACGGCAAACCGGTCCGCATGAGCAAGCGCGCGGGCACCGTGGTCACGATGGAGGACCTGGTCGAAGCGGTCGGCGTGGACGCCGCCCGCTACTCGCTGATCCGGTCCTCAGTGGACACCGCGGTCGACATCGACCTGGACCTGATCAGCAAACGCACCAACGAGAATCCCGTCTTCTACGTCCAGTACGCGCACGCGCGGCTGTCGTCGTTGCAGCGCAACGCCGCGTCGCTGGGCATCGACCGGGGTTCGGTGACCGACGCGGACCTGTCGCTGCTCACCCACGAACGCGAGGGCGACCTGATCCGCACCCTCGGGGAATTCCCGCGGGTCACGCGGACGGCGGCGGAACTGCGCGAACCGCACCGCGTCGCCCGCTACCTGGAGGACGTCGCCAGCGCGTACCACAAGTTCTACGACGCGTGCCGGGTGCTGCAACCCGGCGACGACCAGGCGAGTCCGCTGACCATCGCCCGCCTGCACCTGTGCGAGGCGACCCGCCGGGTGCTCGCCAACGGGCTGGCCCTGCTCGGCGTCAGCGCACCGGAACAGATGTAGTACGAGCGGCCCGCGCCCGCGGGCCGTGCGAAGGAGCCGTAGCAATGCGCGCCCATCCCGCCGGTCCTCGGCACGCCGACGTCGTGCCGCCCGGCAACACCGCAGGCCCCGCCCCGTCGACCGCCGAGGAGCTCGGCGCGCTGCACCCCCAGGTGTGGCCGCGCAACAGCTCCCGCGGCGCCGACGGCACCGTCCGGCTCGCCGGTCTCGACGTCCGCGATCTCGCCCAGGAATACGGCACACCGCTGTTCGTCCTCGACGAGGACGACTTCCGGTCCCGCTGCCGGGACTACGCGTCCGCGTTCGGCGACCCGGCGGCCGTGCACTACGCCTCCAAGGCGTTCCTGTGCACCGAGGTCGCCCGCTGGGTCGCCGAGGAGGGCCTGAGCCTCGACGTGTGCAGCGGCGGCGAACTCGCCGTGGCGCTGCGCGGCGGGTTCCCGCCCGAGCGGATCACCTTCCACGGCAACAACAAGTCCTCGGCCGAACTGACCGCCGCGGTGCGCGCCGGGGTGGGGTCGGTGGTGCTGGACTCGTTCCACGAGATCGCGCGCCTGGACCACATCGCCGGTCAGCACGGCACCCGCCAGCGGGTGCTGGTGCGGGTGACCGTGGGTGTGGAGGCGCACACCCACGAGTTCATCGCGACCGCCCACGAGGACCAGAAGTTCGGGTTCTCGCTGGCCTCGGGCCAGGCCGCCGAGGCGGTGCGCCGGGTGGTCAAGGCCGACTCGCTGGAGCTGGTCGGCCTGCACAGCCACATCGGTTCGCAGATCTTCGACGTCGACGGTTTCGAACTGGCCGCGCACCGGGTGGTGCGGCTGCTGGCCGAGCTGCGCGCCGAACACGGCGCCGACGCGCTCTCCTCGCTGTCCACTGTGGATCTCGGTGGCGGGTTGGGCATCGCCTACACGCCGGACGAGGACCCGCTGCCAGCCGCCGAACTGGCCGGTCGGTTGCGCGACATCGTCGGCAAGGAGGCCGCCGACGCGGGCATCCCGGAACCGGCCATCGCCGTCGAGCCGGGCCGGGCCATCGTCGGGCCGGGTATGGTCACGGTCTACGAGGTCGGCACGATCAAGGACGTGGCGCTGGACGGCGGTGCGCGCCGCCGCTACGTCAGCGTCGACGGCGGCATGAGCGACAACATCCGCACCGCCCTCTACGACGCCGTCTACGACTGCCGCCTGGTGTCCCGCGCACCCGAGGCCGAGCCGGTGCTGTCCCGCATCGTGGGCAAGCACTGTGAATCCGGTGACGTAGTGGTGCGAGACTGCTGGCTCCCGGAGGACATTGCTCCGGGCGACCTGCTGGCGGTGGCCGCCACCGGCGCCTACTGCTACGTGATGGCCAGCAACTACAACCGCCTGCCCAAGCCGCCCGTGGTGGCGGTGCGCGACGGGCAGGCGCGGTTGCTGCTGCGCAGGGAGACCGAGGACGACCTGCTCCGGCTGGAGGTGTGAGTGATCGAGGACCGTGCACCGATCCGCGTCGCGCTGCTGGGCTGCGGCACCGTCGGGACCGAGGTGCTGCGACTGCTGCAGGACCAGCCGGAGGAGTTCGCGGCGCGAACCGGCGCGCCGGTGGAGGTGACCGGCGTGGCGGTGCGCCGCCCGCACAAACATCCCGCGGTGCCCCAGCACCTGATCACCACCGACGCCGCCGCGCTCGTCGACGGTGACGTGGACGTCGTCGTCGAGCTGATCGGCGGCATCGAACCCGCTCGCTCGCTGCTGCTGCGCGCACTGCGGGCGGGCAAGTCGGTGGTGACCGCGAACAAGGCGCTGCTGGCCGAGCACGGCTCGGAGCTGTACGCGGCGGCCGACGCCTCGGGCGCCGACATCTACTTCGAGGCCGCCGTGGCCGGGGCCATCCCGCTGCTGCGCCCGCTGCGCGAGTCGCTGGCCGGGGACCGGATCAACCGGGTCATGGGCATCGTCAACGGCACCACCAACTTCATCCTCTCGGCGATGGACTCGACCGGCGCCGGCTACGCCGAGACGCTGGACGAGGCCGGGCGGCTGGGCTACGCCGAGGCGGACCCGACCGCCGACGTGGACGGGTTCGACGCCGCCGCCAAGGCCGCGATCCTCGCGTCCCTGGCGTTCCACACCCGGGTCACCGCCAGCGACGTCCACCGGGAGGGCATCTCCCAGGTCACGCCGGGCGACATCGCCGCCGCGCAGGCCCTCGGGCGCACGGTCAAGCTGCTGGCGATCTGCGAGCGGGTGGTCGACGAGGACGGCACGGAGTCGGTCTCGGCCCGCGTGCACCCGGCGATGATCCCGCGCAGCCACCCGCTGGCCGGGGTCGGCGACGCGTTCAACGCGGTGTTCGTGGAGGCCGAGGCGGCCGGGCAGCTGATGTTCTACGGGCAGGGCGCCGGTGGCGCGCCGACGGCGAGCGCGGTGCTCGGCGACCTCGTCGCGGTCGCCCGTAACCTGGTGGTGGCGGGCAAGGGGCCGCGCGAGTCGGCGCACGCCCAGCTGCCGGTCCAGCCGATGGGCCGGACTCCGACCCGCTACCACATCAGCCTGGACGTGGCCGACAAGGCGGGCGTGCTCTCGCAGGTCGCGGCCACGTTCAACGAGCACGATGTGAGCATTTCGGTGGTGCGTCAACAGGGCCGCGGCGACGACGCCAGCCTGGTCGTGGTCACCCACACCGCGCCCGACGCCGCACTCAGGTCCACAGTGGACAAAATCGCGCAGCTCCCGGTGGTGCGCGAGGTGGTCAGCGTGATGCGCGTGGAAGGTGAACCGTCGTGACGTCGAACATCCAGGGTGCTCCGGTGCGTGCCGGATGGCCGGGCCTCATCGAGGCGTACCGGGACCGCATCGCGGTTCCGGAGGGGGCGCGCGTCGTCACCCTGCAGGAGGGCAACACGCCCCTGGTGCCCGCACACCACCTGTCCGAGCTGACCGGCTGCGAGGTCCACCTCAAGGTGGAGGGCGCCAACCCCACCGGGTCGTTCAAGGACCGGGGCATGACGGTGGCCATCACGCACGCGCTGGCCGCCGGCAGCAAGGCGGTGATCTGCGCGTCCACCGGCAACACCTCGGCCTCGGCCGCCGCCTACGCCGCCCGCGCCGGGCTGACCTCCGCGGTGCTGGTGCCGCAGGGCAAGATCGCGATGGGCAAGCTGGCCCAGGCCGTGGTGCACGGCGCCCGGATCCTGCAGGTGCAGGGCAACTTCGACGACTGCCTGGAGCTGGCCCGCAAGACCGCCGCCCAACACCCGGTGACGCTGGTCAACTCGGTGAACAAGGTCCGGCTGGAAGGTCAGAAGACCGCGGCGTTCGAGATCTGCGACGTGCTCGGCCGGGCGCCGGACGTGCACTGCCTGCCGGTCGGCAACGCGGGCAACATCACCGCCTACTGGAAGGGCTACCAGGAGTACGCCGCCGACGGCGTCGTCCCGGCCACCCCGCGGATGTTCGGCTTCCAGGCCGCCGGTGCGGCCCCGCTGGTGCACGGCGAGCCGGTGGCGGACCCGGAGACCGTGGCCACCGCCATCCGCGTCGGCAGCCCCGCCTCCTGGCAGGGCGCGGTGGCCGCCAAGGCCGAGTCGGACGGGCTGTTCGCGGCGGTCGGCGACGACGAGATCCTGGCCGCCTACCGGCTGCTGGCCTCCCGCGAAGGTGTGTTCGTCGAACCCGCCTCGGCCTCCAGCGTCGCCGGTCTGCTGGCCACCGCCGCGGACGGGCGGCTGCCCGCCGGGTCCCGGGTGGTGTGCACGGTGACCGGCCACGGCCTGAAGGACCCGGACACCGCGCTGTCCGGGATGCTTGAGGTCGAGCCGCTGCCGGTGGACCCGAACGCGGTGGCCACCGCCCTGGAGCTGACGTGACGGCACCACCGCGCTCGTCCGTCCGGGTCGCGGTCCCGGCGTCCACGGCGAACCTCGGTTCCGGGTTCGACGCGCTCGGCATGGCCCTGGCCCTGCACGACGAGGTGCACGTCGAGGTCGTCGACGGCGTGCCCGGTTCGGCGGCCGTCACCGTCGAGGGCCAGGGCGCGGGAGCGGTCCCCGCCGACGAGCACCACCTGGTGGTGCGGGTGATCGCCAAGGCGCTGTCCGAACTCGGCTACGCCGTTCCCGCGTTGCGGTTGCACTGCCGCAACGCGATCCCGCACTCGCGCGGACTCGGGTCCTCCGCGGCGGCCATCATCGCCGGTGTCGCCGCGGCCCACGCCCTGGGCGGGCTCGACCCGCGGGACGGCGAGAACGCCGACCGCGCGCTGCAACTCGCCGCCGAGTGGGAAGGCCACGCCGACAACGTCGCGGCCAGCCTGCACGGCGGACTGGTCATCGCCTGGAACGACGCGGGTCGTTTCCACGCCGCCGCGCTGCGGCCGCACCCCGACATCGCACCGATCGTCCTTGTCCCCCAAGAGGAGTCGGCCACGCACACCACGCGCGGCCTGCTGCCCGAACGGGTTCCGCACGCCGACGCGGCGTTCGCGGCCGGTCGCGCGGCGCTGGCGGTGCACGCGCTGACCCGCGACCCGGACCTGCTGATGGCCGCCACCGACGACAGGCTGCACCAGGACTACCGCGAACCCGCCTGGCCCGGCACCGTCGCCCTGGTCCGCGCGCTGCGGGCGGCCGGCGTGCCCGCGGCCGTGTCCGGCGCGGGACCGACCGTGCTGGCGCTGCCGCGCGGCGGCGAGCTGCCGTCCGGAATCCCGCTGAACGGGTTCACCGAACTGCGCCTTCCGGTGGACACCACCGGCGTGCGCACCACCGTCGACCACGCCTGACCGCACGCGCGGCCCCACCACCGCCCCACCGCCGAGGAGTGGTACAAAGGGAGGTGTCGGGGCCGTGCACAGCGGTCGTCGACGGCATGATCGTCGAGAGCGTGCCACGCTCCCGGGGGGTTGTTGCACCTGGATCGCAGGGCGTCTACCCTCAAGGTCAATCAGTCACCGCGCGCAGGGCGCCGGTGCCGTGTCCGGGACATCGATTCCCGGAACGCATCTCCCGCTGTGAATTGGCTCCGCCCGGCACGGGCGAAGATCAAGTTGGCGGGTACCCGATGGCGGTGACCGAGGCAGGAGTTGTCAACTCAATGCGGTTCGCTTCGGGAGAATCGGCCTGCGCATCGTTGCCGAAGTCGGGGTGGGGGCTCTAGGTTCCACGGTGTGGCCCCCAAGGTGACCATGGTGGGCGGACCGAGGTCCGGAGTTCAGGCTCCATCTGAGGCGACGATTCCTGGTCCACGGCGGCAGCAGGGCGCGCATCGGCGAGTGTGGATCGACACCACGACATGGCATCAGGGCAATCACGCGAGCCGGGTACCTCCCACCGCCCGGTGCTGCTGGTTCCCCGAGCCATCGCCGAAGCCGGTCATGCCGCGGGCGAGTGTGAAATCCGACCGGCACAAGGGCTGGTAGCACACACCGGCCGCCCGCACTCCAGAGCGGGCGGGCAATCCGCTGGGCCGCGTAGGAGGCGCGGTCCGGTCAGGAAGGACATTCGTGAGCAACACCGAACTGTTGAGCAGCGAGGCGGCCAACGGCACCTCTCCGGCTGGCCAGCAGGAATCCGGACGGTCGAACGCCGGGACGTCGGAGAGCAGCAACGGCACCCCGCGTCGCCGCGGTGGACTCTCCGGCATGGTTCTTGCCGAGCTGCGCCAACTCGCGGGGGAACTGGGGATCGAGACGGGTGGCCTGCGCAAGGGTGACCTGATCGCCGCCATCAAGGAGAAGCAGGGCGGCACCACGGCGCCGCGGTCCCGTTCGACCAAGAAGACCCAGGCTCCCGCGGAGGACGGCAAGGCCGGCGCGGGCAAGGCCCACCAGCCCGCGCTCGACGAGGCCGGCTCCACGTCGCAGGAGACCGACAGCGGTTCCGGGTCCAACGGCACCGCGCCCACCCGGGGTCGGTCCCGGCGGCAGCAGGCGGCCGAGACCCAGGGCGAGGACGACAACCGGCGCGGCGGCAGCCGCCGTCGGCGGTCCGGCGGTCGTTCCGGCGGTGGTGACCAGGGCTCCGGCCAGGACGAGCAGCAGCAGCGTCCGGCCGAGCAGCAGCGCACCGAGCGGCAGCCCGCCCAGGACAACCGCCAGCAGGGCGGCGGGCAGAGCAACCGCCAGGACGACGGCGAGGAGGAAGGCGGCCGCCGCGGCCGGGGCCGGCGGTTCCGGGACCGCCGCCGCAACCGGGGACGCGGCGACGGTGGCGAGCCCGAGGTCCGCGAGGACGACGTGCTCCTGCCGGTGGCCGGCATCCTCGACGTGCTGGAGAACTACGCGTTCGTGCGCACCTCCGGCTACCTCGCGGGGCCGAACGACGTCTACGTGTCGCTGTCGCTGGTCCGCAAGTACGGACTGCGCCGCGGTGACGCGATCAAGGGCGTCATCCGCCAGCCGCGGGAGGGCGAGCAGCAGCGGCAGAAGTTCAACCCGCTGGTGCGCGTCGACTCCATCAACGGCCTGGACCCGGAGGCGGCCCGCGGGCGCTCCGAGTTCCACAAGCTGACGCCGCTGTACCCGAACGAGCGGCTCCGGCTGGAGACCGAGCCGCAGAACCTGACCGGCCGGATCATCGACCTGGTGATGCCCGTCGGCAAGGGGCAGCGCGCGCTCATCGTCTCGCCGCCGAAGGCGGGCAAGACGATGGTGCTCCAGGCGATCGCCAACGCGATCACCACGAACAACCCCGAGTGCCACCTCATGGTCGTGCTCGCCGACGAGCGGCCCGAAGAGGTCACCGACATGCAGCGCTCGGTCAAGGGCGAGGTCATCGCCTCGACCTTCGACCGGCCGCCGTCGGACCACACCACGGTCGCCGAGCTGTCCATCGAACGGGCTAAGCGGCTCGTCGAGATGGGTCACGACGTGGTCGTCCTGCTGGACTCGATCACCCGTCTGGGACGCGCCTACAACCTGGCGGCCCCGGCGTCCGGGCGCATCCTGTCCGGTGGTGTGGACTCCACCGCGCTGTACCCGCCGAAGCGGTTCCTCGGCGCCGCCCGCAACATCGAGAACGGCGGCTCGCTGACCATCTTCGCGACGGCCCTGGTGGAGACCGGGTCCACGATGGACACGGTGATCTTCGAGGAGTTCAAGGGCACCGGCAACGCCGAGCTCAAGCTCGACCGCAAGCTCGCCGACAAGCGGCTGTTCCCGGCCGTGGACGTGGACTCCTCCAGCACCCGCAAGGACGAGATCCTGCTGTCCCCGGACGAGCTGGCCGTCACGCACAAGCTGCGCCGGGTGCTCGCCGCGCTCGACGCGCAGCAGGCGCTGGAACTCCTGCAGGACCGGCTGCGCAAGACGCGCACCAACATCGAGTTCCTGATGACGGTGGCCAAGAACACCCCGGGCAAGGACGACGACTGAGTCGCCGTCGCCCCGTGGCGAAGGCCCGCACCGGAAGTGGTGCGGGCCTTCGTCGTTCCCCCTCGCAGCCTGTCAGGGGCACTCGACCGGATCGCGGTGGCCGCGCACCAGCAGCAACGTCAGCAGTGCCAGTGCGACCACGCCGACGACCAGGGCGGCCGGCACCGGCAGGCGCACCCCGTCCGCGGTCAGCGCGCACGCCGCCAGCAGCAGCGGGTACGGGAACCGCAGGCCGCGGCGCTGCCAGCGGAACGTCCAGCGCACCTGGTCACCGCTGAGCAGGGTCAGCGCGGCGGCGAAGCCGAACAGCAGCGGCGCGGACACCGTGAGGTCCTGGTGCAGCACGTGCGCCCGCCCGACCACCAGGTCCAGCACCGCGGCGACGCCGACCGTGCTGCCGACGAAGAGCAGGGGAAGCGAGACCCACGACCGGACCGTGAGCCTGCCCAACACCGAACACAGCAGCACGACGTCACTATGCGAGCGATCAGGTGACGAGCGCATCACCCCGCGCGGGGTTCAGCGACAGACGGTCACGACTCTGCGACGGGCGGTGTGACCGGCGCGACGAGCGGTCGCCGGGAATACCGGGCGGACCCCCTGCGTTCCAGGTCAGCAGCCTTCGTCTGGCAGAATGCGAAGTTGGTTCCGGCTCCGGTTCACCCGTGCTCCGAGGCATGAGGAGGTCACGGGACCCGGCGGCCCAGAAGAGAGGACAAGGCCTTGAAGAGTGGTATTCACCCCGAGTACGTCGAGACCGAGGTGGTCTGCGGCTGCGGCAACACCTTCACCACCCGCAGCACCCGGACCAGCGGCCACATCACGGTCGAGATCTGCTCGAACTGCCACCCGTTCTACACGGGCAAGCAGAAGATCCTGGACACCGGCGGTCGCGTCGCCCGGTTCGAGGCCCGCTACGGCCGTCGTCCCAAGAGCGCCAAGAAGTAGCGACGCCGACGGCGCCCGTTCCGCGACCTCGCGGGGCGGGCGCCGTTGCCGTGTTCCCAGCCGTCCGCTCCCGGAGAGGGTCGCCAGTGCAGACATCGAAGCTCGAAGCGCTGCTCGACGAGTACGCCGAGCTGGAACGGCGGCTGGCCGACCCGGACGTGCACGCCGACCAGGCCAACGCGCGCAAGCTCGGCCGCCGCTACGCCGAACTGACCCCGGTCGTGCGGTGCGCGCGGGAACTCGACCAGACCCGTTCCGACCTGGTCACCGCGCGGGAGCTCGCCGAGGAGGACCCGGCGTTCGCCGAGGAGGCCGACCGGCTGGCCGAAGCGGTCGACGAACTGGACGACCGGCTCACCGAACTGCTGCTGCCGCGCGACCCGCACGACGGCTCCGACGTGGTGCTGGAGGTCAAGTCCGGGGAGGGCGGCGAGGAGTCCGCGCTGTTCGCGGGCGACCTGCTGCGGATGTACCTGCGGTTCGCCGAGCGGCAGGGGTGGCGGGCCGAGGTGCTCGACGCCACCGAGTCCGACCTCGGCGGCTACAAGGACGTGACGCTGTCGGTCAAGACCAAGGTGGGCGACACCGGGCTGGACGGGGTCTGGTCGAAGCTGAAGTTCGAAGGGGGCGTGCACCGCGTGCAGCGGGTGCCGGTGACCGAGTCGCAGGGCCGGGTGCACACCTCCGCGGCGGGCGTGCTGGTCTACCCCGAACCCGAGGAGGTCGAGGTCGACGTCGACGAGAAGGACCTGCGCATCGACGTCTACCGGTCCTCCGGCCCGGGCGGGCAGAGCGTGAACACCACCGACTCGGCGGTGCGCGTCACCCACCTGCCGACCGGGATCGTGGTGTCCTGCCAGAACGAGAAGTCGCAGCTGCAGAACAAGCAGCGCGCCATCCTCGTTCTCAAGGCCCGGTTGCAGGCGCTGGCCGAGGAGGAGGCCGAGCGGGAGGCGGCCGAAACCCGGCGCAGCCAGGTCCGCACCGTGGACCGCTCGGAACGCGTGCGCACCTACAACTTCCCGGAGAACCGCATCTCCGACCACCGCGTCAACTACAAGGCCTACAACCTGGACCAGGTCCTCGACGGCGACCTCGACGCGGTGCTCGACGCGCTCATCGCCGCCGACCGCCAGGAGCGGTTGGCCGCCACTTCCTGATCGGCGCTCTAAGCTGGCGAACGTGATCCGACAGCCCCTTCGGCTGGCCATTCTCGAAGCGGAACGCATGCTGTCCGCGGCCGGGGTGGCGAGCCCGCGCACCGACGCCGAACTGCTCGCCGCGCACCTGCTCGGCGTCGAGCGCACCAAGCTGATGATGGTGCCGCTGGTGGACCCGCCGGTGGTGCGGGCGCTGCACGAGCTGGTGCGCAAGCGCGCGGCGCGGATCCCGTTGCAGCACATCACCGGCAACGCGGCCCTGGGGGACGTGACATTGGAGGTGGGGCCCGGCGTTTTCGTGCCGCGCCCGGAGACCGAACTGCTGCTCGCCTGGGGCCTGGCGACGCTCGAAGATGTCGAGCGGCCCGTGGTCGTCGACCTGTGCACGGGTTCGGGCGCGCTGGCGCTGGCCGTGGCCAACGCGCGTCCGGACGCGCAGGTGCACGCCGTCGAGAAGGACCCGGGCGCGTTGACGTGGGCGCGGCGCAACGCCGACCGGCAGGCCGAGGCCGGTGACAACCCGATCCGGCTGTACTCCGGTGACGTCACCGACCCGATGCTGCTCATGGAGCTGGAGGGGCTGGTCGACCTGGTGTTGTGCAATCCGCCGTACGTGCCGGAGGGGACGCCGGTGCCTCCGGAGGTCGGCGAGCACGACCCGCACGACGCGGTGTTCGGCGGGCGGGACGGGCTGGACGTCGTGCGCCACGTCATCGGCTGCGCGGCCCGGCTGCTGCGGCCCGGCGGCGGGGTGGCCATCGAGCACGACGACACGCACGGCGGCTCGGTCCCCGCGCTGCTGTCCGCGCGACGGGTGCTGTGCGACGTGCGGGACCACACCGACCTGGCCGGGCGGCCCCGCTTCGCGACCGCGCGGCGCACGGAGCCCGCGGACGGGTCCACAGCGGACCCGTCCACTTCGGTCAGTGCTGGGAGTTGACGAATTCCCGCAGCAGCGCGTTGAATTCGTTCGGCTTCTCCCGGTTCGGCCAGTGCCCGGCTCCGGCGATGGTGCGCAGCGTGGCACCGGGGATCGCTGCGGCCGCGTCGTGCGCGGAGGCCACCGGCACGATCGCGTCCTTCTCGCCGTGGATCAGCGTGGTCGGGCAGCGGATCTGACCGAGGTGCGGCAGGTGGTTGATGCGCATCGACCGCCGGTCGACGGCGTCGCCGTGCCAGTCGGCGAACACCGAGCCGCGGGCGCGGGCCTCGGCGATGACCTCCTCGACCACCGAGTTCAGGTCCGGCACCGGTTGGTCACCGGCGAAGAACCACCGGTTCAGCACCTTCCGGGCGATCGCGCGGTTGGCCAGCAGCTTCGCCGCCAGCGGGCCGGGGAACCGCAGCCGCAGCGCGCAGTAGGTGGCCAGGTGGTGCGGCAGCCTCGGCTGCACGCCGAGCGCGTCGACCAGCACGAGCCCGCGCACCCGCTGCGGGTGCCGCAGCGTGAATCCGGCGGCGATGCTCGCGCCCATCGACAGCCCCACCAGGGCCGCGTCCGGCACCCGCCACGCGTCGAGCAGCCAGCGCAGCACCTCCTCGAAGGTGCGTTGGTTGGCCTTGCCGCGCCACGGCATGCTGCCGCCCTGGCCCGGCAGGTCGGGGGCGAACACCCGGTGGTCGGCCGCGAGCACCCCGACGGCGTGCCGCCAGCTCAGCATCGCGTTGTCCGGGCCACCGCCGTGCAGCAGGACGATCGCGGGGCCGGACGACCCGGCCCGGTGGTAGCGGATCTTCCCGGCGGGGAACTCGATGTGTTCGACCTCGACACCCTCGGGCGGGGCGGTCATGTCACTCCTCTTGTTCGTCGGTTCGTCACGTGCCGTGTTCTCCGGCACACTTGTCCGATCTTGCCCGAGCGGGCGGACGTTACCGAGCGGAATGCTCCCCGATGGTGATCCAGTGCACCACCTGAACGGGTTTCGGCCGGGCGTGTCAGGATCGGGTTGTGAGCACCGTCTTCGACTGCAGTCGCCCGGACGGCCGAGAGTCCGGTCTCGCCGCCGCGGCCAACACGGTTCGTGCCGGTGGGCTCGTCGTGCTGCCCACCGACACCGTCTACGGGATCGGCGCCGACGCCTTCGACTCCAACGCGGTGGCCGCGCTGCTGGCCGCCAAGGGGCGAGGACCGGACATGCCGGTGCCCGTCCTCGTCGGTTCCTGGTCCACAGTGGATGGTCTGGTGATGTCCGTGCCGCAGCAGGCGCGGGCGCTCATCGAGGCGTTCTGGCCGGGTGGGCTGTCCATCATCCTGCCGCAGGCACCATCGCTGTCCTGGAACCTCGGCAACACCCGGGGCACCGTCAACCTGCGGATGCCACTGCACCCGGTCGCCCTCGACCTGCTCCGCGAGGTCGGCCCGATGGCCGTCTCCAGCGCCAACCGCACGGGGCAGCCGCCCGCCTCCACCGCCGCCGAAGCGCGCGACCAGCTCGGCGACTCGGTGTCGGTCTACCTCGACGGCGGCCCGTCCGGCGAGCCGGTGCCCTCGACCATCGTCGACCTCACCGGCGGCACCCCGCGGGTCCTGCGCCTCGGCGCGATCTCCGCCGAGGAGCTCTCCGAGGTCCTCGGCGTGCCGGTCGAGCCCGCGTCGTGAGGCCGTGCGCCCCGCCGGTCGGCCGGGCGGGGCAAGGGAACCTTCCTGTCAGATCTGACAGGAAAGTTCCCTTGCTCCACCGGCCCGCGCCGTCCTCGGCCCGGGTCGGCGGGTCCTGTGTGGATGAAGGGAACCTTTCTGCCACATGTGACAGGGAAGTTCCCTTGCTGCCGCCCCGCCGTCGGCGGTGGGGCGGCAACGGAGCCCCGGGACACTCCCGGGGGACGCGTGTCGATAGCGTTAGTGGTCGGATTCGCAACGTGGACAGCGACGAGGAGCGCCGAGCTTGAACACGCCGTTCTGGGGGCTGGACAGCGATTTCCCGCGGGCCGAAGTTCCGCGGGGGTGACCCACCGGCATGGACGACACACCCTCCTGGGCCCCCGCGGGTCTTCCCGCTCGGGAATACCTGCTCGTCCTGTTCACCGCCGCGGCGGTGACGTTCCTGCTGACCGGTCTGATCCGGCTGGTGGCGATCAGGGTGGGCGCGGTCGCCTACCCGCGGCGCCGGGACGTGCACGTGGCGCCGATCCCGCGGATGGGCGGCGTGGCGATGTACGGCGGGGTGCTGGCCGCCATGTTCCTGGCGAAGAACCTGCCGGCGTTGTCGCGCGGGTTCGACTACTCCAACGACGCGCGCGCGGTGGTCGTCGCGGGCGGGCTCATCGTGGTGGTCGGGGCGCTGGACGACCGGTTCGAGATGGACTCGTTGACCAAGCTCGCCGGGCAGGTGACCGCGGCCGGGATCATGGTCCTGTTCGGCGTGCAGTGGTTCATGTTCTGGGTGCCGTGGGGCGGCACCGACGGCAAGGTCGGCACGCTGATGGTGCTGGGCAGCAACCAGGGGCAGCTGCTGACCGTGCTGCTCATCGTGGCGATGGTCAACGCGATGAACTTCGTCGACGGGCTGGACGGGCTGGCCTCCGGGATCGGTCTCATCGCGGCCAGCGCCACCTGCCTGTTCTGCCTGGGGTTGCTGGACCGGCACGACGGTGACGTGACCGCCTACCCGCCTGCGCTGATCGCGGCCACCATCGCCGGGGCGTGCCTGGGCTTCCTGCCGCACAACTTCCAGCCGGCGCGGATCTTCATGGGCGACTCCGGATCGATGCTGATCGGTCTGATGCTGGCGTCCGCGAGCACCAGCGCGTCCGGCAAGATGGACTACACCGGGCCGAACCCGACCGACACGATCGCGCTGCTGTCGCCGCTGCTGGTGGTCGCGGCGGTGCTGTTCGTCCCGCTGCTGGACCTGATCATGGCTGTGGTGCGCCGCACCCGGGCGGGCAAGAGCCCGTTCCACGCGGACAAGATGCACCTGCACCACCGGCTGTTGGAGATCGGCCATTCGCAGCGTCGTGCGGTGCTGCTCATCTACCTGTGGGCCGCGGTCATCGCGTTCGGCGCGGTGTCGTTGACCCTGTTCAACGCGGTCGTGGTGGCCTGGGTCGTGGGCTTGGGGGTGCTGGTGGCGGCTATCATTTCGCTGATACCGCGCATGCGGACCCGAGCCGATCGAGAGACGTGATGAGCGAAGCAACCGAGCAGCCCCAGGGCGGCGCGGCCGCCGAGGAACCGGTGAACCCGCACGCCGAAACGGTCCGCCGGCTGGCGCGCGCCATGTTCCGCACCGCGGTGTGGCCCGCCGCGGCGACCGTCGTGCTCGGCGTGGTCGTGGCGACCCTGGTGGTCGGGATGACCGGCCTGGTCGGGGCGCTGATCGGCGGCGCGGTGGCGTTCGCGTCGTCGCTGGTGACGCTGTGGCTGATGCGGACCACCGGGGGGATGAACCCGGCGTTCGTCATGGTCGCCGCGTTGGGCGGCTACGTCGGCAAGATGCTGGTGCTGCTCGTGGTGATGACCCTGCTGGGCGGGATCGCGGCGATCCACCGCGAGTCGCTGGCGTTCACCATGCTCGCCACCGTGCTCGTCTGGGCGGGCGCCGAGGTGGTGGCGTTCAAGAAGACCCGTATCCCCACCGTGGTCCCGGGCAGTTGATGTCACTCTGTCGGGTGTGTCCGAAATCAAGTGGACCAGCCTTCGGGGGTTAGGTTTACCCGCTGGTATGGTCCAGCCGTAACTTCCGCCTTCTCCGCACGAGCGCTGGGCAAACGGGATCTTCGGAACTCCCGGCCCGGGCCGCGGGGAGGGCCCCTCCGCGTGCCAGATCACGTATCGGGTACGTTAAGTGCAAAACGTGACGATTCCCCCGGTGGAGTTAAGTCGGCCGGGAGAACCGGAAGGAGCCCAGTTGGGCGCGCTGATGCTGGCTGAAGGCGGCACGTTCCAACCGCCCGGTGCCGATAGCTTTGTTTTCCCGCCCATCTTCGGCGGAGTCACCAAGCCGATGGTGCTCGTCGTGCTGTCGGCCGTCATCGTTGCCGCGTACTTCGTGATCGCGACTCGCAAGATGAAGCTGGTCCCGGGGAAGGGCCAGTTCGTGGCGGAGTACCTGTACGAGTTCAGCCGGAACAAGATCGCGCGCGAGCAGATCGGGGCCCAGGAGTTCCGCCCCTTCGTGCCGCTGATCTTCGCCATGTTCACCTTCATCCTGGTGAACAACATCTTCGGCGTGATCCCGTTCATCCAGTTCCCCACGATGTCGCGGATCGGCTTCCCGATCGCGTTGTTCCTCGTGGCGTACGTGGTGATCCACACCGTCGGCTTCCGGCGGCACGGCTTCTTCGGGTACTTCAAGCACGTCATGTTCCCGCCCGGCGTGCCGAAGCCGATCTACGTCCTGCTCGCGCCGATCGAGTTCTTCCAGAAGTTCGTCGCGCAGCCGGTCGCACTGGCGATCCGGGTGTTCGCCGCGATGTTCGCGGGGCACCTGATCCTGCTGGTGTTCACGATGGGCGGGGAGTACCTGCTCATGGAGGCGAGCACGGCGTTCAAGCCGATCTCGGTCGTCTCGGTCGCCTTCGCCATTGCCTTGACGTTCGTCGAAGCCTTGATCCAGGTGCTGCAGGCCTACATCTTCGCGCTGCTGACCGCCAACTTCATCGGTGCAGCGCTGGCCGAGGAGCACTGAGAGAAAGACCAAGACCTCCGATCCGCGCAGAATGCGGACCGAGTGAAAGGTAGTGAAAGTGAGCAACATCGTTCTTGCGCAGGCCGCCGAAGCCGCGGGCAACATCAACCCCGGTCTTGCCGCGATCGGCTACGGCCTGGGCGCCATCGGCCCGGGTGTCGGCGTCGGCCTGATCTGGGCCGCGGTCATCAACGGCACCGCGCGCCAGCCGGAGGCCCAGGGCCAGCTGCAGGGCATCGCCTGGATCTCCTTCGTTCTGGTCGAGGTGCTGGCGCTGATCGGTCTGGTCGTCTACTTCATCGCGTCCGCCGCCTGATATCGGCCCAACGCGTAGGGAGACGTTGTGGTGAAGACGCAGATGCTGTTGGCGGCATCGGAGAACCCGATCGTCCCGAACCCGGCGGAGATCATCGTCGGTCTGATCGCCTTCCTGCTGCTGCTGTTCGTGCTCTGGAAGTTCGCGGTCCCGCGCTTCGAGAAGGTCTACGCGGAGCGCAGCGAGCGGATCGAGGGCGGCATCGCCAAGGCCGAGGCGGCTCAGGCCGAGGCCCAGCGGACGCTGGAGCAGTACAAGGCGCAACTGGCCGAGGCCCGTGCCGAGGCCGCCCGCATCCGCGACGACGCCCGCGCCGAGGGGCAGCAGATCCTGGAGGAGATGCGCGCCCAGGCGCAGGCCGAGTCCGAGCGGATCGTCAGCCAGGGCCAGTCCCAGCTGGCGGCCCAGCGGGCGCAGATCGTCGCCGAGCTGCGCGCCGACCTCGGTCGGCACGCGGTCGACCTGGCCAGCCGGGTGGTCGGCGAGTCCCTGGAGGACGAGGCCCGTCGTCGCGGCACCGTCGACCGGTTCCTCGACGAACTGGAAGCCACGGCGGCCCCGGCGTCGGAATCGGCCAGGTCCTGATCGAGTGAAAGGCGCTGAGAGTTGAGCACCCTCGTGAACGCCGCGAGCCGCGACGCACTGGCAGCCACCGAGCTGCAGCTGCTGCAGGCCACCGACGGGGCCCAGGCCGCGGAGATCACCGGGCTCGCCGACGAGCTGTTCGGCGTGGCCGCCCTGCTGGGGCGCGAGTCCACGCTGCGCCGAGCGCTCGCCGACGCCTCCACCGACCCGCGGTCCAGGGAGGACCTGGCCCGCGGGCTGCTGGCGGACCGGCTCGGTCCGCGGGCGCTGCCGGTGGTCGTGGAGGCGGTGCGGGCCCGCTGGTCCAGCCCCCGGGACCTGGTCAGCGGCCTGGAACGGATGGCCCGCACCGCGCTGCTGGTGCAGGCCGAACGGGCCGGGCGGCTCGACGCCGTCGAGGACGAGCTGTTCCGGCTGGGCCGCATCATCGGGTCGCAGGTGGACCTGGAGCGGCTGCTGTCCGATCCGACCGCGGACGTGGAAGGCAAGTACGCGGTCGTCGACCAGCTCGTCTCCGGCAAGGTCGAGCCGGTGACCCTGAGCCTGGTGCGCCAGCTCGTCGCGCAGCCGCACGGCAGGCGGGTCAGCGAGGGTCTGGAGGAGCTGGCCGAGCTGTCGGCCAGGCGGCGGGAGCGCTCGGTGGCGCACGTCCGCTCGGCCACACCGCTCGGCGAGGAGCAGCAGCAGCGGCTCGCGCGCACCCTGCAGCGGATCTACGCGCGGCCGATCGCCCTGCACCTGGAGATCGATCCCGAGGTGGGCGGCGGACTGCTGATCCGGGTCGGTGACGAGGTCATCGACGGCAGCATCAAGGGTCGGCTGGACTCCCTGCGGCGCGATCTCGCCGACTGAGCGCCGATACCAACTCCCTTCCAAGAACGAACCGAGGGCAGGAACGAGACATGGCGGAGCTGACGATCTCGTCGGACGAGATCCGCAGTGCGATCGAGAAGTACGTCTCCAGCTACTCCCCGGAGGTCAGCCGCGAGGAGGTCGGGGTCGTCACCGATACCGGTGACGGCATCGCCCATGTCGAGGGCCTGCCTTCGGTCATGACCGAGGAGCTGCTGGAGTTCCCGGGCGGCATCTACGGCGTCGCGATGAACCTGGAGAGCCAGGAGATCGGTGCCGTCATCCTGGGCGAATCCGAGAAGATCGAGGAGGGCCAGGAGGTCCGCCGGACCGGCAAGGTGCTGTCCGTGCCGGTCGGCGACGGCTTCCTCGGCCGCGTGGTCAACCCGCTGGGTGAGCCCGTCGACGGCCTCGGTGACATCGTCGCCGAGGACAACCGCGCCATGGAGCTGCAGGCCGCCACGGTCGTGCAGCGCAAGGGCGTGCACGAGCCGCTGCAGACCGGCATCAAGGCCATCGACTCGATGACCCCGATCGGGCGCGGCCAGCGGCAGCTGATCATCGGCGACCGCAAGACCGGCAAGACCACGGTCGCGGTCGACACGATCATCAACCAGAAGAGCAACTGGGAGTCCGGCGACCCCGACAAGCAGGTCCGCTGCATCTACGTCGCGGTCGGCCAGAAGGGCTCCACGATCGCGGGTGTGAAGCGGTCCCTGGAGGAAGCCGGGGCGATGGAGTACACCACCATCGTCGCCGCGCCGGCCTCCGACTCGCCGGGTCTGAAGTGGCTGGCCCCCTACGCTGGTTCGGCGATCGGCCAGCACTGGATGTACCAGGGCAAGCACGTCCTGATCATCTTCGACGACCTGACCAAGCAGGCCGAGGCGTACCGCGCGATCTCCCTGCTGCTGCGTCGTCCGCCGGGGCGCGAGGCGTACCCGGGCGACGTGTTCTACCTGCACTCGCGGCTGCTGGAGCGCTGCGCGAAGCTGTCCGACGAGATGGGCGCCGGGTCGATGACGGGTCTGCCGATCATCGAGACCAAGGCCAACGACGTGTCGGCCTACATCCCGACCAACGTCATCTCCATCACCGACGGCCAGTGCTTCCTGCAGTCCGACCTGTTCAACGCCGGTCAGCGCCCGGCCATCGACGTCGGTATCTCGGTGTCCCGAGTCGGTGGTTCCGCGCAGATCAAGGCGATGAAGTCGGTCACCGGTTCGCTGCGCCTGGACCTGGCCCAGTACCGGGAGCTGGAGGCGTTCTCCGCGTTCGCCTCCGACCTGGACGCCGCCTCGAAGGCGCAGCTGGACCGCGGTGCGCGCCTGATGGAGGTGCTCAAGCAGGGCCAGGGTGAGCCGCTGCCGGTCGAGGAGGAGGTCGTCTCCCTCTTCATCGGCACCAAGGGCCACCTGGACTCCGTTCCGGTCGGTGACGTCCGCCGGTTCGAGTCCGAGTTCCTGGCGCACCTGCGCCGCACCCACGAGACGGTCCTGAAGGACATCGTGGAGACCGGCAAGCTGTCCGAGGACGGCGAGAAGGCGGTCGTGGACGCGGTGGAGGACTACAAGAAGCAGTTCACCACCAGCGAAGGCACCTCCGCGGCGCCGGAGGAGCCCGACGCCGAGGCGCTGGCGGCCGACGAGGTGGGGCAGGAGACCGTCAAGGTCAACCGCCCCGCCCCGAAGAAGTGACCGGATAGGCCATGGCTCAACTTCGGGAACTCCGGAACCGGATCCGGTCGATCAAATCGACCCGGAAGATCACCAAGGCGCAGGAGCTGATCGCTACCTCGCGCATCATGAAGGCGCAGGCCAGGGTCGAGGCGTCGCGGCCGTACGCCGAGGAGATCACCAAGGTCCTGACCGCGCTGGCCGACGTGAGCACGTTGGACCACCCGCTGCTGACCGAGCGCTCGAACCCGAAGCGCGCCGGGGTGCTGGTCGTGACCAGTGACCGGGGTTTCTGCGGTGGCTACAACGCCAACGTGATCAAGGCGGCCGAGGAGCTGCAGGCCCTGCTGCGCGAGCAGGGCAAGGACCCGGTGCTGTACGTCATCGGCCGCAAGGGCGAGACGTACTACCGGTTCCGCAAGCGCAAGATCGAGGCCAGCTGGACCGGGTTCAGCGACCGCCCCGACTACGCCAACGCCGCCGAGGTCGGAGAGACGCTGGTCAAGGCGTTCCTGGCCGGTGCCGACGACTACCTCGACGACGGGGGACCGGACGGTAAGCTGGGCGTGGATGAACTGCACCTGGTGCACACCGAGTTCGTCTCGATGCTCACCCAGAGGCCGACGGTCCGGCGGGTCGCCCCGCTGGAGGTCGAGTACTCCGAGGAGCCGGTGAAGACGCTGCGGTCCGCCTACGAGTTCGAGCCGGACGCGGACCGGCTGTTCGCCGCGCTGCTGCCGAAGTACATCAAGACCAGGCTGTTCGCCGGTCTGCTGGACGCGGCGGCCTCCGAGCACGCGGCGCGGCGCACCGCGATGAAGTCGGCCACGGACAACGCGGACGAGCTGATCCGCACGCTCAGCCGCGAGGCCAACCAGGCGCGCCAGGCCCAGATCACCCAGGAAATCAGCGAGATCGTCGGCGGTGTCGAGGCGCTCTCGTCCGCAGGAAGTGAGTGACATGACTGCTACTGCCACTAGCACTGCTACGGGCACCGGCCGCGTAGTTCGGGTCCTCGGCCCGGTCGTGGACGTCGAGTTCCCGCGGGACCAGGTGCCGGACCTCCACAACGCCCTCACCGTGGACATCACCGCGGAGGGCATGGCCAAGACGCTGACCCTGGAGGTCGCCCAGCACCTGGGCGACGCCGTGGTGCGGACGATCTCGATGCAGCCGACCCAGGGCCTGGTCCGCGGCGTGACCGTCGCCGACACCGGCCGGGGCATCTCCGTCCCGGTCGGCGACATGGTCAAGGGCCACGTGTGGAACGCGCTGGGCCACTGCCTGGACGAGCCGGGTTACGGCTCGGACGTCGACCGCTGGGAGATCCACCGCAAGGCGCCCGCGTTCGACCAGCTTGAGGGCAAGACCGAGATGCTGGAGACCGGCATCAAGGTCATCGACCTGCTCACCCCGTACGTGCAGGGCGGCAAGATCGGCCTGTTCGGCGGTGCCGGTGTCGGCAAGACGGTGCTCATCCAGGAGATGATCCGCCGCGTCGCCAAGAACTTCGGTGGTACGTCGGTGTTCGCCGGCGTCGGTGAGCGCACCCGCGAGGGCAACGACCTGTGGGTGGAGATGGCCGAGTCCGGCGTGCTCGCCGACACCGCGCTGGTGTTCGGCCAGATGGACGAGCCGCCGGGGACCCGCATGCGGGTCGCGCTGTCCGCGCTGACCATGGCGGAGTACTTCCGCGACGTCCAGAACCAGGACGTGCTGCTGTTCATCGACAACATCTTCCGGTTCACCCAGGCCGGCCAGGAGGTCTCGACGCTGCTGGGCCGCATGCCCTCGGCGGTCGGTTACCAGCCGACGCTGGCCGACGAGATGGGTGAGCTGCAGGAGCGGATCACCTCGACCCGGGGCCGGTCGATCACCTCGATGCAGGCGATCTACGTTCCCGCGGACGACTACACCGACCCGGCTCCGGCGACCACGTTCGCCCACCTCGACGCCACCACCGAGCTGTCCCGCGCGATCTCGCAGAAGGGCATCTACCCGGCGGTGGACCCGCTGGCCTCCAGCTCCACCATCCTCGACCCGGCGATCGTCGGCGAGGAGCACTACCGGGTGGCCCAGGAGGTCAAGCGGATCCTGCAGAAGTACAAGGAGCTGCAGGACATCATCGCCATCCTCGGTATGGACGAACTGTCCGAAGAGGACAAGGTGACGGTGTCGCGGGCGCGGCGCATCGAGCGCTACCTGTCGCAGAACTTCTTCGTCGCCAAGCAGTTCACCGGCCAGGAGGGCTCCTTCGTTCCGCTGAAGGAGACCATCGAGGCGTTCGACAAGCTCTGCAAGGGCGAGTTCGACCACTACCCGGAGCAGGCGTTCCTGTCCATCGGTGGTCTCGACGACCTGGAGCAGGCGTACAAGAAGCTCACCTCCCAGTGAGCGGACGGCAGCGGGGTCGGGGTCCGGGTGGGCCCCGGCCCTTTTGCCAGCAGCAACCACCCGCCCGGCCGGGGTCGCACACCGGTTAGACTGCGGGCACACACCCGACAAAGGAGACGCGCGTGGCCAACATGTCCGTCCAACTGGTCGCTGTCGAGCGCCGCCTGTGGTCCGGGGAAGCGACCGCGCTGGTGGCCCAGACCACCGAGGGCGAGATCGGTGTCCTGCCGGGGCACGAGCCGTTGCTCGGCGAGCTGATCGAGGGTGGCGTCGTCAAGATCACCACGCCGGACAAGGAGACGGTGACGGCCGCGGTGCACGGCGGGTTCCTCTCGGTCACCAACGAGGGCGTGAGCGTGCTCGCGGAGTCCGCCGAGCTGGCCGAGGAGATCGACGTGGCGCAGGCGCGCCAGGACGTCAAGAGCGCTGACGAAGAGGCCCGAGCACGGGCTACCAGTCGACTGCGGGCGGCCGGGCAGACGGCCTGAACCGGGTCGCCGCATGGGCTCCCCGGTGGTGTGGTTCGCAGCGTTGCTTGGGCTGGCGCTCGTCGTGGCAGCCCTGGTCGTGGTGGTGTTCGCCTGGCGTCGGCTGCGCGATCTGCGGGTCGGTGGGATCGACGTGGCGCTGCGCGTCGCCAAGGACGCGCGCGGCCGGGGCTGGCACCTGGGTGTGGCGCACTACCGGGGTGAGGAATTCGCCTGGTACCGGGCGCTGAGCCTGCGCTCCGGGCCGAACTGGGTGATCAACCGGCGTGACGTGGAGATCGCCCAGCGCCGCACGCCGTCCCTGGCGGAGAGCTACGCCATGCCGTCCGGGGCCACCGTGCTCGACCTGACCGGCCGCGGCCCGGAACTCGAACTCGCGATGGGTTCCGACGCGCTGACCGGTTTCCTGTCCTGGCTCGAATCCGCCCCGCCGGGGCGGTCGGTGCCGTGGGCGTCCTGATCTGATTCTTCTCCGCGGGGTCCGGTTCGGGCCCCTTTTTTCGTGCCCGAGTTTGATGAAGGGAACCTTCCTGCCACATGTGACAGGAAGGTTCCCTTCATCAACACGTCGACTCCGCGCAGAGGGTGCGCAGCAGCCCCAGGAACACCTCGGTCAGCGGCGCGTGCCGGGTGTCGGTCGGTACCGCGGCGTGGATGTGGCGGGACAGCGGCGGGGTGAGGGGGCGGTGGGTGGTGCCCGGGCGGTTGGTGAGGGCGAGCCGCGGGATGAACGAGACCGCCACCCCGGCCGACACGACCGCCTCGGCGACCGCGTAGGACTCGAACTCGAAGGTGACGTTCGGGGTGAAGCCCTGGGAGTGCGCGGCGGCTTCCAGTTGACGCCGGTTGGGCAGGCTGGTGGGGGCGGCGACCCAGGCGGCGCCGTGGAAGTCGACGAGCCGGACGGAGCTGCGGGTGGCGGCCGGGTGTTCGGCGGGCAGCACGGCGTGGATCGGGTCCTCGGCGAGGTGGACGAGCCGGACGCCGCGCGGGGTGTCGAGCGGTTCCGCGTACTCCCCGACGAGCGCGAGGTCGAGTTCGTGGGCGGCGACGCGGGCGATGCCCTCGTGCGGGCCGAGGTCGACGACCGACAGTTCGGCGCCGGGATGGCGGTGGCGCAGCGCGGCGAGCGCGTCCGGCAGCAGGCCGAGCCCGGCGGTCGGGAAGGCGCCGAGCCGCAGGCGGTTGCGGTGTTCGTCGCGGAAGCGGGCGGCGACCTCTTCGGCGTCGTGCAGGGCCGCGGCGATGCGGTCCGCGCGGTCGGCCAGCTGGGTGCCCAGCGGGGTGAGGTGGACGCCGTGCGCGTGGCGTTCGACGAGCCGGGCGCCTGCCTCGTCTTCCAGGCGGGCGAGCTGCTGGGACACCGCCGGCGGGGTCCGGCCCAGGTGTTCGGCGGTTCGGGTCACGCTGCCGTGGTCGCGGAGGGCGGACAGCACCAGCAGGCGGGTCGGGTCGAGCATGAAACTCCACTTTACGCTTGGCAAGGACAGATAAATGGAGGTGAACGGGTTGTCGGGGTGAGACTGACCGGGTGAGCGAGGAACACTGGAACATCGACCCCGAACCCGTCGACGGCCCGGCGGCGCGCGCCGCGCTCGACTCCTACGTCGCCGAGCTGGACCGCCGGTTCCCGAGCGGGTTCGACGCCGCCCGGGCGGCGCCCCCGGCGAAGGCCGACTTCACACCTCCTGCCGGGATCTTCCTGGTCGTGCGGATGCACGAGCGGGTGCTGGGCTGTGGTGCGCTGCGCACCGAGTCCGGTGGGATCGGCGAGATCCGTCGCATGTGGATCGCGCCGGAGCTGCGCGGCCGGGGAGCTGGGCGGGCGTTGCTGGCGGAGTTGGAGGAGCGCGCCCGGCAGCTGGGTTGCCGTCGGGTCCGGTTGGACACCGCGGCCGAGCTGCACGAGGCGAGGTCGTTGTACGAGTCGTCGGGATACGTCGAGATCCCCGCCTACAACGACAACCAGTACGCCCGGCACTGGTTCGAGAAGGTCCTCGGCGACGCGACGTAGGTCGCGGCCCGGTGGCGGGCAGCGATGAAGGGAACTTTCCTGCCACATGTGGCAGGAAAGTTCCCTTGCTCCAGGGCGAGTGCGGTGTCGGGCGGCCCGCTTAGTGCCTGTCTTTGAACCTGCTCCCGGAACCCACGTGGCAAGCGGCGCCAGCCGCTTTCTCTTTCGGTGCGCGGTCTCGCCACTTGCACCGCCGCTGAGGTTCCGCCACCGGCACCGCCACCCAAAACGAGTTCAAAGACAGGCTCTTAGGCTTCGGGGCGTGCGGATCGAGGTGGTGGAGTACGCGCATCCGGATGCTCGGCTGTTGGTCGCCGGGGTGCAGCAGGAGTACGTGGAGCGCTACGGCGAGCAGGACGCGGCGGTCGTTCAGGCCGGTGACTTCGAGGCGCCGAACGGCGTGTTCCTCGTCGGCTACCTGGAGCGGACGCCGGTGGCGTCCGGGGCGTGGCGCCGGGGTGGGCCGCAGGACGGCGATGCCGAGATGAAGCGGGTGTACGTGGTTCCCGACGCCCGGGGCCGGGGGTTGGCGCGGCGGATGCTCGCCGAGGTGGAGCGCACCGCCGCGTCGGCGGGGCGGACGCGGATGGTGCTGGAGACCGGGCTGCGGCAGCCGGAGGCGATCGGGCTGTACCTGTCGGCCGGGTACCACCCGATCGCCCCGTTCGGCGCGTACCGGGACGACCCGTTGTCCCGGTTCTTCGCCAAGGAGCTCGGGTAGGCGCCTCAGTCCGGCAGTTCGATCGGGGCGATGTCGTCGAACACGTCACCCGGGCCCGGGTTGGTGGGGTCGGTGCCGCCGCCGAAGTGGGTGAGCACGCCCCAGACGGCGTTCAGCGCGGTCTGCACCGCGCCCTCGGCCCAGCCCGCGGTCCAGGAGATGTCGTCCCCGGCGAGGAACAACCCGGTGTGCGCGGGGTCGAGGCGGTCCTGCTTGAAGTGGGTGAACAGGCGCCGCTGGTAGCGGTAGTGGCCCGGGAGGTTGGCCTTGAAGGCGCCGAGGAAGTGCGGCTCGGCCTCCCAGGAGACGGTGACCGGGTCGCCGATGATGTGCGAGCGGATGTCGACGTCCGGGTAGATCTCGCCGAGCGACTTGAGCATGACCTCCATGCGCTCGGCGGCCGGCAGCGGCAGCCACTTCAGCGAGTCGTCGCACCACGTGTAGGACAGGCAGATCGCGGCGGGCTGGTCGGGGCCGTGGTCGAGCAGGTAGGTGCCGCGGGTCATGCGGTCGGTGAGGGTCATGCTCATCCGGTCGCGGCCGGTCACCGGGTCGACGTCGCGCCAGAACGGCCGGTCGACCGGCACGAACAGCTTCGACGACTCCATGTAGTGGGTGCGTTCGATCGCGGTCCAGTGGTCGGTCGGCAGCAGGTCCTCGGCGCAGTCGATCTTGCTGAGCAGCATCCAGCTCTGCGCGGTGAACACCGCGGCCGGGTAGTGCCGCGTCCGACCGGTGGCGTCGGTGACGGCGAACCCGCCGCCGTCGCGGCGCAGCGCGGTGACCCCCGGGAGCGGACCGCCGGGGTGCAGCGAACTGAGGCTGGTGTCGCCGGGCCAGTGCACGAGCTTGTCCGGCACGCGTTCCCACAGCCGCTGCGGGAGCTGCTGGCAGCCGCCGACGATGCTCACGTGGTCGTCGTCGGCGCCGGTGGCGACCACGCGCAGGATCTCCAGGATCGAGTTGGGGAAGTCGGTGTCCCAGCCGCCGGTGCCGAAACCGACCTGGCCGAAGATCTCGCGGTGCCGGAACGAGGCGAACGACGGCGACTCGCACAGGAATCCGTAGAAGGTCTGGTCGTCCATGCGCGGGACGAGGTCGTTCCAGATCTCCTTGATGCGCGCCGTGTCGCGGTCGCGGATCGCGCGCTGCAGCTCGCCGAACCGGGCGCCGTGTTCGAGGGCCTGGTCCCACGCCCGGGACACCTCGGCGAACACCGGCGGCAGGTCGTCGGCGGTGCGCGCGTAGTGGCTGCGGCCCTTGAGGTCGATGACGGTGCTCGGGGTGCACTCGGCCAGCGGGTTCGGGAACGGCGTGGTGCGCAGGCCGACCTCGTCGATGTAGTGGAACAGCGCGGTCGACGCGGGCGGGAACCGCATCGCGCCCATCTCGGCCACCACCTCGTCCGGGCAGCCCGGCAGCGAGTTGGTGCGCAGCCGTCCGCCGAGCTGGTCGGCCTCGTACACGACCGGGCGCAGCCCCGCCTTCATCAGCTCGTAGGCGGTGACGATGCCGGACAGCCCACCGCCGATGACGGCGACCTCGGTGCCGTGCCGGGTCGCCGGGACGGCACCGAGCCCGGCGGGGTGGCGCAGGTACTCGTCGTAGGCGAACGGGAAGTCCGGGCCGAACATGGTGATCGGGGCGTCGGAGCGGTCGGTGCGGGTGGGCAGTGCTGAGGTCACGGTCTCCTCGCTGGGATCGGGGTTTCCGCCGACCGTTCCGCGCGGCGGAACCGGCTGGCGGAGGTCTTTCGCTGGCGGCGCAGCGGCTTTCGCTTCCGGTGCGCGGGCCCGCTCGGTCGTCCTCAGTGGACGCGGCGGCGCGAACCGCTGCGGCGGAACGCCGTTCAGGCGCGCAGTGCTTGGGCGAGTCCGGGGTAGAGCTCGGGGCGGCGGTCGGCGAGCTGGGTGTTGTCCCGGCGGGCGGCGTGCCCGGCGGCGGGGTCGACGTCGCCGACGAGCAGTTCCTCGCCGTCGCCTGCCCGGAGGAGTTCGGTCCCGTCCGGGCCGATGAGGCAGGACCGGCCGCAGTAGTGCAGATCGGCTTCGTCGCCGCAGCGGTTGACGTAGGCGACGTGCAGCTGGTTCTCGTAGGCGCGGGCGGGGACCAGCGTGTCGGCGACGAAGTCGTACGGGCTCATGAGCGCGGTGGGCACCAGCAGCAACTCGGTGCCCGCGAGCGCGTGCGCCCGGGCCATTTCGGGGAATTCGACGTCGTAGCAGATCAGCACGCCGATTCTGACTCCGTCCACAGTGGCCTGGACGACGGGTGTGCCGCCGGGGGTGAACCAGGCGCGGTCCAGGTCGCCGTACAGGTGGGTTTTCCGGTACGTGGCGAGGGTTTCGCCGGTCGACGAGACCAGCGACGCGCTGTTGTGCACGTGCGGGCCGCGCAGTTCGGGGAACCCGTGCAGGATCGCCACGCCCGTCGCGGCGGCGATCCGGCCGACTTCCGCGGCCAGCGGTCCGTCCGCGGGCTCGGCCAGCGCGGGGATCCGCTCGGCGATGTTGTACCCGGTGAGCGACATCTCCGGGCACACCAGCAGCCGCGCGCCGCGCGAGGCGGCTCGGCGAGCGAGGGCGTCGAGCCGCCGGAGGGCGGCGTCGGGGGAGTGCGGTTCGTGCGGACCCTGGTCCAGCGCGACCGTCAGCGGGGTGGTTCGCATCCTTGCTTCCTGGGCGTCTTCGGCGCAACACCTCGACACTAGGAAGCGCGAGGACGCAATACAACCAGGTTATATTGCGTCCTCATCAGCTGTTCGTTGCGTTGCTCAGCTCACTACCGGTGAATCGTTGTCCTCCGTGACCTGGGTCGCGCAACGATGGGCCAGTGCGGAGTGCCGCCGCCCGTAGGCGAAGTAGACGACGAGTCCGACCAGCATCCAGCCGCCGAAGGCGATCCAGGTCGGCGCCGCCAGGCTGGCCATCATCCACCCGCACGAGGCGACCCCGAGGATCGGCGTGACCGGCGCGAACGGGGCCCGGAACGTGCGCGGCAGGTCCGGGCGGGTGCGGCGCAGCACCAGCACGGCGACGTTGACCAGCGCGAACGCGAACAGGGTGCCGATGCTCGTGGCGTCGGCGAGGTCTCCGAGCGGCACCACGGCCGCGAGCACCGCGATGAACCCGGCGACGATGACGGTGTTGGCGCTCGGCACGCCGGTGCGCGGGTTGACGCGGGAGAACAGCTTGGGAACCAGGCCGTCCCGGGACATCGCGAACAGCACCCGCGTCTGTCCGTAGAGGACGGCCAGCACGACGCTCGCGACGGCGACGACCGCGCCGACCGACAGCAGCACCGATCCCGCGTGTCCACCCAGGACCTTGCTCAGCGCCGCCTCGGTGCCCGCGAACCGGGTCCAGTGCATCGCACCGACCGCGGCCAGCGAGACCAGGCAGTACAGCACCGTGACCACGCCCAGGGACAGCATGATCGCGCGCGGCAGGTCCCGCTGCGGGGCGCGGGCCTCGGCGCCCGCGGTCGAGGCGGCGTCGAAACCGATGTAGGAGAAGAACACCTTCGCCCCCGCCGCGCTCACGCCGCCGAGGCCCAGCGGCAGGAACGGGCTGAAGTTGCCGTCGCGGACGGCCGCGAACGCCAGCGCGCAGAACAGCACCAGCGTCACCGTTTTGATCAGCACCATGGCGCTGTTCACCCGGGCGCTCTCCTTCGCCCCGCCGAGCAGCGCGACCATGGCGAGCACGACGACCACCGCGGCGGGCAGGTTCACCACGCCGCCGTCCCCGGGCGGGGCGCTCAGCGCGTCCGGCAGCGCCACCCCGAGGGTCAGCCGCAGCAGTTCGTTGACGTACTGGCCCCAGCCGACGGCGACCGCGGCCACCGACACCCCGTACTCCAGGATCAGGCACCAACCGCAGATCCAGGCGACCAGTTCGCCGAGCGTGGCGTAGGCGTAGGAGTACGACGACCCGGCGACCGGGATCATGCCCGCGAGTTCGGCGTACGACAGGGCCGACAGCAGTGCGGTGATCCCGGCGAACACGAACGCCAGCGCCACCGCCGGTCCGGCGAGCGGGACCGCCTCGCCGAGCACGACGAAGATCCCGGTGCCGAGCGTGGCCCCGACGCTGATCATGGTCAGCTGGCGGAGTCCGAGGGTGCGCCGCAGCGCACCGCCTTCACCGCGGCCGCTGTCGGTGACGATGTCGTCGACCGGTTTGCGGCGCAGCAGTTGTGCGCCGAGACCGGTGGTGCGCGCGGACGCGTGCGAGTCCTCCACGACGAATTTCCTCCACAATGGACTGCTTTGTCCGTCGCGAGGTGGCGCGCCGTGCCGGTTCGGCGGCGCGGCCTTGTGAGCTGCCGCACCTCGCGTGTTGGCGCGCAACGTTATCCGCGTCGCCGTGTCGTGAGAAGAAGGCTTCGTTGTGGAAAATCCGACAGCGCTGTTCGAATCTTGCGTCAGGCGTTGCCGCCGGGCTGCCAGAGCACGTCGCCGTCCGGGTTGGCGACCCGGGCGAGGATGAACAGCAGGTCCGACAGGCGGTTGAGGTACTTGGCGGGCAGCGCGGAGGTGTGTTCGGCGTCCGCTTCGACCAGCGCCCACGCGCTGCGCTCGGCGCGGCGGGCCACGCACCGGGCCTGGTGCAGCAGTGCGCCGCCGGGCGTGCCGCCGGGCAGGATGAACGAGTCCAGCTTGCCCAGCCGCGCGTTGAACTCGTCGCACCAGCCCTCCAGCCGGTCGACGTAGCTCTGGGTGATGCGCAGCGGCGGGTACTTCGGGTTCTCCGCGACCGGGGTGGACAGGTCGGCGCCCACGTCGAACAGGTCGTTCTGCACCGCGCGCAGCACCTCGACCACGTCGTCGTCCAGCCGCGCGGTGGCCAGCGCCACGCCCAGCACCGAGTTCGTCTCGTCCACGTCGGCGTAGGCGACCAGCCGCGGGTCCGTCTTGTGGACCTGCGAATTGTCCGAGAGCCGGGTCACCCCGCCGTCCCCGGCGCGCGTGTAGATCTTGGTGAGATGCACTGCCATGCGGCCAGCCTAGGCGGCGGGCCCGGGGAGCGGTCGCGGACGACGCCGGCGCGGGCGGCCCGGGGCCGCGCGGAACCGGCCGGGGCCGTAACCTCGATGCCCGTGAGTGAACATTTCCGGGTGCACGGCGGCGCACGACTGGTCGGCGAGGTCGACGTGGTCGGGGCGAAGAACAGCGTGTTGAAGTTGATGGCGGCGGCGCTGCTCGCGGAGGGCACGACGACGATCACCAACTGCCCGGAGATCCTCGACGTTCCCCTGATGGGAGACGTGCTGCGCAGCCTCGGCTGCGAGGTGTCGATCGAGGGCGACCGGGCGATCATCACCACGCCCGCGGAGATCAGCCACGAGGCGGTGTCGCCGTCGATGGGCAAGCTGCGCGCGTCGGTGTGCGTGCTCGGCCCGCTGGTCGCCCGCTGCCGCCGCGCCGTGGTGACGCTGCCCGGCGGCGACGCGATCGGTTCCCGGCCGCTGGACATGCACCAGAACGGGCTGCGGCAGCTCGGCGCCACCAGCCACATCGAGCACGGCGCGGTGGTCGCCGAGGCGGAGAACCTGCGGGGCGCGCAGATCTGGCTGGACTTCCCCAGCGTCGGCGCCACCGAGAACATCCTGATGGCGGCGGTGCTGGCCGAGGGCGTCACGGTGATCGACAACGCCGCGCGCGAGCCCGAGATCGTCGACCTGTGCGTGATGTTGCAGCAGATGGGCGCCAAGATCGAGGGCGCGGGCACCTCGACGCTCACGGTGCACGGCGTGCCGTCGCTGCGGGCCGTCGAGCACCGCGTCATCGGGGACCGCATCGTCGGCGCGACCTGGGCGTTCGCCGCCGCGGCGACGCGCGGTGACATCACCGTGCGCGGGGTGGACCCCGGGCACGTGAACCTGGTGCTGGAGAAGCTGCGCACCGCCGGGGCCGAGGTGACCACCCGGGAGGAGAGCTTCCGGGTGCGGATGGACGGCCGCCCGCAGGCGGTGGACTTCGTGACCCTGCCCTTCCCGGGTTTCCCCACCGACCTGCAACCCATGGCGCTGGCGCTGTCCGCCGTCGCCGAGGGCACCTCCATGATCACCGAGAACCTGTTCGAGTCCCGGTTCCGGTTCATCGAGGAACTGGTCCGCATGGGTGCCGACGCGCGCACCGACGGGCACCACGCCGTGGTCCGCGGGCAGGACCGGTTGTCCAGCGCGCCGGTCTGGGCCACCGACATCCGCGCCGGGGTGGGCCTGGTGCTCGCCGGGCTGTGCGCGGACGGGGCGACCGAGGTGTGGGACGTCTTCCACATCGACCGCGGCTACCCGAACTTCGTGGAGAACCTCAAGTCCCTGGGAGCGGAGATCGACCGCGTCACCGGCTGAAGTGCGAACCCCCGCGAACCTGCCGACGATGTGGTGGCAGGCACACCGAGGGGGGATCGCCATGACCGGCATGCGGTGGACGCGCAGGGACTTCCTCCGAGCCAGCGGGGCGACCGGGGTGCTGGTCGCCGCCGGACTGCCCGCCTGCTCCCGCACCGGTGGCGGGGGCGGCGACCCGCTGGCCGACGCCCGGCGCAACGGGTACGTCCAGGCCGGGATCGCTGGTGAGGCGCCCTACGGGTTCACCGACGCCTCCGGTCACGTCACCGGGGAAGCGCCGGAGGTGGCGCGGGCGGTGTTCCGGGGACTGGGGGTCGGCGAGGTCCGGGCCACGCAGGTCGACTTCAACCAGTTGATCCCGGCGCTGAACGCGGCCAAGTTCAGCGTGGTGGCGGCGGGCATGTTCATCACCCCGCAGCGCTGCCGGAACGCGGCCTTCTCGATCCCCGACTACATCGCGCCGACCTCGTTCCTGGTGCCGAAGGGCAATCCGGCCGGTGTGCGGCGGTTCGAGGACGTCACCGCCAAGAAGCTCACCGTGGCGGTGCTCAGCGGCGCGGTGGAGAAGGACTACGCCCAGCGGCTCGGCGTCCCGCCCGCGCAGCTGCAGGTGTTCGACACGCAGGACGCGCTGTTGCAGGCGGTGCTCAACGGCCGCGTCTACTGCGCGGCGCTGACCAACATCTCGCTCAACGACCTGGTGCGCAAGAACCCCGCGGCGCCGGTCGAGGTCACCCCGGGCTTCACCCCGGTCATCGGCGGGAAGCCGGAGGTGCAGGCGGGCGCGTTCGTGTTCCGGCCCGGCGACACGGCGCTGCGGGACGCCTTCAACGGCGGGCTGAAGCAGCTGCACGACAGCGGGGAGTGGCTGCGGATCGTCGCGCCGTTCGGGTTCACGAAGGACAACCTCCCGCCCCCTGAGGTGACCACGGAGAAGCTGTGCTCGGGTAGCTGATGTTCGCGCACTTCCTCGCCGTCCTGGCACAGGGCGTTCCGGCGACCGTTGCCGCGACGCTGGGCGGTGTCGTGTTGTGCGTGGTGCTGTCGTTCGCCGCCGGGTTGGGCATGCTCGCGCCGCAGCGGTGGGTGCGGGTGCTCGCCCGCAGCTACGTCGAGGTGTGGCGGGGGACGTCCGAGGTCGTCCAGCTGTTCTGGATCTTCTTCGCGCTGCCGCTGCTGGTCGGGTTCGAACTGCTGCCGTTGTGGGCCGGGATCCTCGTGCTCGGGCTCAACCACGGCGCCTACGGCGGGGAGATCGTGCGCGGTGCCGTCCTGGCCGTGCCGCGCGAGCAGCACGAGTGCGCGATCGCGTTGAGCTTCACCCGGTTGCAGCGGCTGCGGCGGGTCATCCTGCCGCAGGCCCTGGTGGAGATGATCCCGCCGTTCACCAACCTGTTCATCCAGCTGCTGAAGGCCAGCGCGCTGCTGTCGCTGATCTTCGTGCACGAGATCACCTACCAGGGCCAGGTCGTCCTGGCGCCCTCCTACACCGGGCAGACGGTGTGGATCTACCTGGCCATGCTCGCGCTGTACCTGGTGCTCGCGGCGCTGATCGCGGGTGGTATGCGCGCCCTGGAGCGGCGGGCCGCGGCGGCCGTCGGCCGGGAGCCGGTCGCGGCGGACGCGGCGTTGGGCAGGGGTGGCGGATGATCTGGGACTGGCAGTTCACCGGCCGCATCCTGCCCGACGTGCTGCGCGGCCTGCTGGTGACCTTCGAGGCGACCGTGCTGGGGTCGCTGGTGGCGTTCGTGCTCGGCCTCGCGCTGGCGCTGCTGCGGCGCTCCCGGCTCCGCCCCGTCAGCGGCGCCGCGTGGGCGTTCGTCGAGATCGTCCGGAGCACGCCGCTGCTGGTGCAGCTGTACTTCCTGTTCAACGTCCTGCCCGGGGTGGGGTTGCGGTTCTCGTCGCTGACCACCGGGGTGATCGGGCTCGGCGTGCACTACGCCACCTACACCGCCGAGGTGTACCGGGCGGGCATCGAGGGCGTGCCGCGCGGCCAGTGGGACGCCGCCGCGGCGCTGAGCCTGCCCGCCCACCGGGTGTGGACCGCCGTGATCCTGCCGCAGGCCGTGCCCCGGGTGCTGCCCGCGCTGGGCAACTACGTGATCTCGATGTTCAAGGAGACACCGCTGCTGCTGGCCATCGGCGTGCTCGACCTGGTCGGCGCGGCGCAGGAAGCCGGTTCCGAGGCGTACCGCTACGTCGAACCGCTGACCCTGGCCGGGCTGTTCTTCCTGCTGTTGAGCTACCCGTCGTCGCTGCTCGTGCGGAGGTTGGAACGCCGTGTCCGATGAGATGATCCGGTTCGACCGGGTGAGCAAGCGCTTCGGCGACGTCGTGGTGCTCGACGAGCTCGACTTCGCCGTGCGCGCGGGCGAACGGGTCGCGCTGATCGGCCCGAGCGGTTCCGGCAAGACGACGATCCTGCGGCTGCTGATGGGCCTGGAGCGGGTGGACTCCGGGACCATCCACGTCGGCGGCGACTGCCTGACGCACATGCGTCGCGGCGACCGGCTGGTGGCCGCCGACGACCGGCACCTGCGGCGGGTCCGCCGCCGCATCGGCATGGTGTTCCAGCAGTTCAACCTGTTCCCGAACATGCGCGTGCTGCGCAACGTGACCGAGGCACCGGTGTGCGTGCTCGGCGAACCCCGGCCGGACGCCGAGCGGCGCGGGCGGGAACTGCTGGAGCTGGTCGGGCTCGGCGACAAGCTCGACGCCTACCCGACCCGGCTGTCCGGCGGCCAGCAGCAGCGCGTGGCGATCGCGCGGGCCCTGGCGATGCGGCCCGACGTGCTGCTGCTCGACGAGGTCACTTCGGCGCTGGATCCGGAACTGGCCGCCGAGGTCCTCGACGTGCTGCGCGACCTGGCCCGCACCAGCGACATCACGATGCTGTGCGTGACGCACGCGATGCGGTTCGCCCGCGACGTCTCGCACCGGGTCCTCATGTTCGACCGGGGCCGCGTCGTCGAGGACAAACCGCCGGAGGAGCTGTTCGAGCACCCGGAGCACGAACGCACCCGCGCGTTCCTGCGCTCGGTGCTGGAGGAGACGTGAATCAGCCCGCGGCGCGGCGTTCGTGCAACAGCAGCAGCGCGTAGGCGGCCAGCGACTGGGCGTCGGTGATGTCGCCGTCGCGGACCATGCGCTCGAACTCCTCGCGGCCGAACCAGCCGGTGCGCATGTCCTGCTCCTCGGGTTCGCGGTCGTTCTCGCCCGCGGTGAGACCGGTCGCCAGGAACGCCGTGCCGCGCTGGCTGGACAGGCCCGGGGCGACGTCGAGGGTGCCGAGCTCGGTGAGCCGTGCCGCGCGCAGGCCGGTCTCCTCGCGCAGTTCGCGCGCGGCGAGTTCGGCGGCGGGCAGTTCGGCCCGGTCGGGGGCGGTGCCCTGCGGGAACTCCCACCGGCGCAGGCCCAGCGGGTAGCGGTACTGCTCCACCAGCTGGAGCCGGTCCCCGTCCAGCGGGATGACCAGCGCGTAGTGCGGCTTGTCGACCACGCCGTAGACGCCCGGGGAGCCGTCCGGGCGGCGGATCGCGTCCTCGCGCACCGACATCCAGGGATTCGCGTACACCTCGCGACTGCTCGTGGTCCGCATGCGGCCATCCTGCCCGACCGCCGTTGCGGCGGTGGCCGCCCGCCGGTGTGATGGGAGCGGGACGCGGCGGACGAGGGGAGGGCCCGATGGGCGAGAACTGGTGGCGCACCGCGGTCGTCTACCAGGTCTACCCGCGCAGCTTCGCCGACGGCGACGGCGACGGCGTCGGCGACCTGCCCGGCGTGACGTCCGCGATGGACCACCTGGCCCGGCTGGGGGTGGACGCGGTGTGGCTCACCCCGTACTACCCGTCGGCCGGCGCCGACGGCGGCTACGACGTGACCGACCACCGGGACGTCGACCCCGAGCTGGGCACCCTGGAGGACTTCGACCGGCTGGTGGCCGCCGCGCACCGGCGCGGCCTGCGGGTGCTCGTCGACGTCGTCCCCAACCACACCTCCGACCAGCACAAGTGGTTCCAGCAGGCGCTGGCCGCCGGGCCCGGGTCGCCGGAGCGGGACCGCTACGTGTTCCGCGACGGCCGGGGAGCGGCCGGTGAGCTGCCGCCCAGCGGGTGGGAGTCCCGGTTCGGCGGTCCGGCGTGGACGCGGGTGCCCGACGGGCAGTGGTACCTGCACCTGTTCGCCCCCGAGCAGCCCGACCTGAACTGGGACAACCCGCAGGTGCGCGCGGAATTCCTGGACATCCTGCGGTTCTGGGGCCGGCGCGGGGTGGACGGCTTCCGCGTCGACGTGGCGGCGGCCCTGGTCAAGGACCTGCGCGAGCCGTTGCGGCCGGTGGTCGGCGGCGAGGGCAGCAGCGGGCTGGACGACCTGGCCGCCAACCCCGACCACCCGTTCCTGGACCGCCCGGAGGTGCACGAGGTCTACCGGGAGTGGAACCGGGTGTTCCACGAGTTCGACCCGCCGCTGATCGGGGTGGCCGAGGCGTGGGTGCCGGGCGAGCGGCGGGTCCGCTACATCCGGCCGGACGAGTTGCAGCAGGCGTTCAACTTCGAGTTCCTGCGGGTCCGCTGGCACGCCGCGGAGTACCGGCGGGTGATCACCGAGTCGATCTCGTCGGCCGCCTCGGTGGGCACCGCGGCCACCTGGGTGCTGTCCAACCACGACGTGGTGCGCCCGGTGTCCTCGCTCGGTCTGCCCGCCGAGGTCGACCCGCGGGTGTGGCTGCGGTCCGACGGCACCGACCCGCCCGCGGACCTGCGGCTGGGCACCCGGCGGGCGCGGGCCGCGGTCCTGCTCGAACTCGCCCTGCCGGGCTCGGCGTACCTGTACCAGGGGGAGGAGCTGGGGCTGCCGGAGGTGCCCGACCTGGACCACCGCGTGCTGCGGGATCCGAAGTGGACGCGTTCGCACGGCAAGGAGAAGGGCCGCGACGGGTGCCGGGTGCCGATGCCGTGGACGCCCACCGGCCCGTCCTGCGGGTTCAGCACCCGGACCGGCTGGCTGCCGCAACCGCCCGGCTGGGGCCGCTACTCGGTGCGCACCCAGGAGGGCGACCCGACGTCGGTGCTGGAGCTGTACCGCACCGCGCTGCGGCTGCGGCGCGGTTTCGCCGCCGACGAGGCGTTCGCCTGGGACGAGCGCCACGACCGCGGTGACGTCCTCGCGTTCCGGCGGGCCCGCGACGTGCTGGTGCTGGTCAACACCGGTCCGCAACCGGTGGCGCTGCCGGACGGCGAGGTGCTGGTGTCCAGCGTGCCGCTCGACGGTGCGCTGCCCGGCGACGCCGCGGTGTGGCTGCGCGTCACCCGCGGTTGAGCTGCGACCGGCGCCGTCCGTAGCCGAAGTAGACGACCAGCCCGACCGCGGTCCAGATCCCGAACGTCGCCCAGGTGACCGCGTTCAGCCCGGCGATGAGGTAGACGCACAGCCCCAGGCCCGCGATCGGCACGATCGGCATGAGCGGGGTGCGGAAGCTGCGCGGCAGTTCCGGTCGGGTCCGCCGCAGCACCATCACCCCGATGTTGACCAGCCCGAACGCCACCAGGGTGCCGATGCTGGTGGCCTCGGCGAGCTGGTTGAGCGGCACGACCGCGGCGAGCACGGCGACCACCACGCCCACCAGCAGGGTGTTGCGGGCCGGCACCCGGCGGCGGTTGACCTTCGACAGCACGCCCGGCATCAGGCCGTCCCGGGACATCGACACCAGGATCCGCGTCTGCCCGTACAGCACGGTCAGCACCACCGAGGCGATGGCCACGACCGCGCCGAACGCCAGCACCACCGACGACCACGTCTGCCCGGTGACCAGCCGCAACGCGGTCGCCAGGGAGGCGTCGGAATGGCCCAGCACGTCGACGCCGACGGCGCCGACGGCGGCGAAGGCCACCAGCACGTACACGGCGGTGACGATCGCCAGCGACAGGATGATCGCCCGCGGCAGGTCCCGTGCCGGGTTGCGCGCCTCCTCACCCGCGGTGGAGGCGGCGTCGAACCCGATGAACGAGAAGAACACCGCCGAGGCGCCCACCGAGATGCCGGCCAGGCCGCTGGGCGCGAACGGCGTCAGGTTGCCCGAGTGGAACCCGGTGAAGGCCACCGCCACGAAGAACACCAGCACCGCGATCTTCAGCAGCGTGGTGATGGTGGTCGCCCGCGCGCTCTCCCGCACGCCCAGCAGCAGCACACCGGTGGCCAGCAGCACGATCAGCGCGGCCGGGATGTTCACCAGACCGCCCTCGCCCGGCGGCGCGGCGAACACGTCCGGGATCCGCGCGCCCACCGTGCCCTGCAGGAACTCGTTGAGGTAGCCGCCCCAGCCGACCGCGACCGCGGCCACCGACACCCCGTACTCCAGCAGCAGGCACCACCCGCAGATCCACGCGACCAGCTCGCCCAGCGTCGCGTAGGCGTACGAGTAGGCCGACCCCGACACCGGGACGCTGCCCGCCAGCTCGGCGTAGGACAGCGCCGAGCACAGCGCGGCGACCCCGGCGAGCACGAACGACACCACGACGGCCGGGCCCGCGGCCGGGGCCGCCTCGGCGAGGACCACGAAGATCCCGGTGCCCAGCGTCGCGCCGACCGACAACGCCACCAGCGGCACCAGGCCGAGAGTGCGGCGCAGCTCGGTGTGCGAGCCCTCCGCGCTCAACTGCTCGGCGGGTTTGACTCGGAACAGGGTTCGGGCGAACGACACGGTGGGTAACGGTATCTCCCCCGAGTGGCCTAACGCGTTCCCGCCTGCCGGAACCCCACCCCCAGCGGGCCGGGAGATCGACGTCCGTACCCTGTGGCGGGTGCGACTCGTCATTGCCCGCTGCCAGGTGGACTACGTCGGCCGCCTGACCGCGCACCTGCCCATGGCGCAGCGCCTGCTGCTGGTCAAGGCCGACGGATCGGTGTCGGTGCACTCCGACGACCGGGCCTACAAGCCGCTGAACTGGATGAGTCCGCCGTGCTGGTTGATCGAGGACCCCGGCGTGTGGACGGTCCAGAACAAGGCGGGCGAGAAGCTCGTCATCACCCTCGACGAGATCCTGCACGACTCCAAGCACGAGCTCGGCGCCGAGCCCGGCCTGGTCAAGGACGGGGTCGAGGCGCACCTGCAGGAACTGCTCGCCGAGCACGTCACCACCCTCGGCGACGGGTGGTCGCTGGTGCGGCGCGAGTACCCGACCGCGATCGGTCCGGTCGACCTGCTGTGCCGGGACGCCGAGGGCGCCAGCGTCGCGGTGGAGATCAAGCGCCGCGGCGAGATCGACGGCGTCGAGCAGCTGACCCGCTACCTGGAACTGCTCAACCGCGACCCGCTGCTGTCGCCGGTGACGGGTGTGTTCGCCGCCCAGCAGATCCGGCCGCAGGCCCGCACCCTGGCCGAGGACCGCGGCATCCGCTGCGTCGTCCTCGACTACGACAAGCTGCGCGGCATCGAACCGGACGAGTACCGGTTGTTCTAACCGTTCTCCTGCGGCGGGCAGAACCGGCAGTGCGCGCGGAGTCGCGCGGTGCGCATCGCCGCCAGGAATTCGACGGCCTGGTGCGCTAGCCCGTTCGGTCTTGCCGAATTGGGCCGGGCGGTCTCCTCGTCGGGTCCGGCCGTGAGACCGCTGCTGATCGCCAGGTCGATTCGGGCGTTCACAGTCCCTCCCCAGTCACCGTGCGCGCTCTCCCGATCACGCTACCGGCACGTTTTCGCTTGCGGGGAGCCGGTTTCGCGCATCTCACCCGGATGTCCGCGGGCCGTTCGCCGACATCCGGCGGACCGGCCGCGGACGTCGTCGCCGGGCGGCGCGCCCCTGATCGATCTAGTGTCGGGAATCAACGAATTGGTATCGGTTCAGCGTGTGTGGACTTGTTGTGCGGTACTGTCCGTCTGCCGCCGCTCCAGTGGTGATTATCGTTTGAAATTGTTGAGTCTGGAGGTGGGGTAGCGTGCACGTGCTAGCCCAGAAACAGCTACTCGACGCCAATGCCGTCGACTACGCGCTGCTGGCGCTCTACTTCGCTTTCGTGCTGGGCATCGGCCTGCTGGCACGCCGGGCGGTCTCCACCAGTCTGGACTTCTTCCTCTCCGGCCGGGCGCTGCCCGCGTGGGTCACCGGGCTGGCGTTCATCGCCGCGAACCTCGGCGCCATCGAGATCATCGGGATGTCCGCCAACGGCGCCGAGTACGGCATGCCGACGATGCACTACTTCTGGGTCGGCGCGGTCCCGGCGATGCTGTTCCTCGGCGTCGTGATGATGCCCTTCTACTACGGGTCCAAGGTGCGCAGCGTCCCGGAGTTCATGTTCCGCCGCTTCGGTCGCGCCGCCCACCTGGTCAACGGCATCAGCTTCGCGCTGGCCCAGATCCTCATCGCGGGCATCAACCTGTACCTGCTGGCCAGCATCGTCAACGCGCTGCTCGGCTGGCCGCTGTGGCTGTCGATCATCGTCGCCGCGCTGATCGTGCTCAGCTACATCACCCTCGGCGGGCTGTCCGCGGCGATCTACAACGAGGTCCTCCAGTTCTTCGTCATCGTCGCCGCGCTGCTGCCGCTGACGGTCATCGGCCTGGTCAAGGTCGGTGGCGTGTCCGGTCTCGTGGAGAAGGTGACCGCGAGCAAGGGCGGCGCCGAGCAGCTGTCCGCGTGGCCCGCCACCGAACTCACCGGATTCCAGAACCCGGTGCTCAGCGTGCTGGGCGTGGTGTTCGGCCTCGGCTTCGTGCTGGCCTTCGGCTACTGGACGACGAACTTCGTCGAGGTGCAGCGGGCGATGGCCTCCAAGAGCATGTCCGCCGCGCAGCGCACCCCGATCATCGGCGCCTTCCCCAAGCTGCTGATCCCGTTCATCGTGATCATCCCGGGCATGATCGCCGCCGTCGCGGTCCCGGAGCTGGCCGCCTACAAGCAGACCGGGCAGGGCAACGTCGACTACAACGACGCGATCCTGCTGCTCATGCGCGACCTGCTGCCCAACGGCATCCTCGGCATCGCGCTGGCCGGTCTGCTCGCGTCGTTCATGGCCGGGATGGCCGCGAACCTGTCGTCGTTCAACACCGTGTTCACCTACGACATCTGGCAGTCGTACGTGGTGCGCGACCGCGACGACCGGTACTACCTGCGGTTCGGGCGCGGGGTGACGATCGGCGCCACCGTGCTGGCGGTCGGCACCGCGTTCATCGCCTCCGGCTACTCGAACCTGATGGACTACCTGCAGCAGCTGTTCTCGTTCTTCAACGCGCCGCTGTTCGCCACGTTCATCCTGGGCATGTTCTGGAAGCGGATGACCCCGCACGCGGGCTGGTCCGGTCTGGTGCTCGGCACCGCATCGGCGGTGACGGTGTTCGCGCTGGCCAAGACCGAGGTGCTGCACCTGCCCGGGCAGGGGGCGAGCTTCGTCGGCGCCGGTGCCGCGTTCGTGGTCGACGTGGTGGTCAGCGTGCTGGTCAGCCTGGCGACGCGGCCCAAACCCGACTCCGAACTGGTCGGCCTGGTGTACTCGCTGACCCCGCGGTCGTCGTTGAAGGCGGCGACCACCGGCGAGGACGCCGGCTGGTACCGGCGCCCGGGCCTGCTGGCCGGGATCGCGCTGGTGATCACCATCGTGTTGAACATCGTGTTCGGCTGAGGCGAGGAGGCGTCCTTCCCATGGCAGACAGTGGCCCGGCGCGCCGCACCGCGGGCGCCTTCGACATCCGGACGATCATCGCCCTGCTGTTCGTCATCTACGGCGCGGTGCTGACGGTCGTGGGCGTGCTGCAACCGGCCGCCGAGGTGGCCAAGGCCGCCGGGGTGAACATCAACCTGTGGGCGGGCATCGGCATGCTCGTGTTCTCCGGGCTGTTCGCCCTGTGGGTGCGGCTGCGCCCGATCGTCGTGCCGGAGTCCGGAACGGAGTCGTGACCGGTTCGGCCTCGCGCCTGCGACGCGGTCGTTAGTGTGATCGCGTGCCCCGACACGTCACCCTGATCGCCGCGTTGCTCGCCGTGCTGGCGGTGGCCGGATGCTCGACCTCGGGACGGACGGACTCGCAGCGCCGCACCGTGCCGGTGCGGCACTACGACCTCGACCACCCGGTGCTGTTCGACCCGGCCTTCGACCCGGCCACACTGCGCGCCGTCGACCCGTGCGCCACGCTGCGCGCCGCCGGCCTCGACCGGTACGGAAAGCCGGCGCGGGACACCACGGGAGCGCTCGGGGCGTGCTCGAACTTCATGAAGGACCGCAACGGCAAGGACTTCAACCTCACCCTGTCCTTCGAGGGCGACCTCTCCGACGGCAGCAAGCACCTCGTCGGCGGGCTGCCCACCGACATCGCCCCCAGCGAGGGCGGGTGCTTCGTGCGCAGCGCCTACCGCGGCGGTGCCGGGCCGCCCTTCGGCACGCCCAAGGGGATGGTGGTGCAGCTCAGCACCGAGACCGCCGACCCGTGCTCGCCGGCGGTCGAGATCATGTCGGACGTCGTCCGCGTGCTGCGCTCCAATCCGCCGATCGGCGGCCGGGCTTCGGGAAGCCTCGGCGCGTTCGACCCGTGCGCCATGATCGACCCGGCCGCCGCCCGGGACGCCGCGGCGGGCGCGTCCTCCCGGGGCGAGCCGGACGGCATCTACGCCTGCGACTGGCAACCGGACAACGGCGTCGAGCTGCACGTCGAGTTCACCACCGGAGCGCCGGAACCGGGTTCGCTGCCGCCCGCGGACATCGGCGGCGCGCAGGCGTCGGTGACGCCGAGCGCGGACATGCCGTCGTGCCGGGTCGAGTGGGAACACCGCAGGAACGCCAACTCGGTCGGCGACAGCGAGCTCGTGCGGGTCTCGGTGACCAACTCGAACAAGCTCCCGCTCGACCCGTGCGCGAACGCGGTCAACCTCGCCAGGACCGTCCGCCCCAAACTTCCGACCGCATGAGCCGGCAGGCAGCGGTGCGGGGTGCGCGGCGATACCGGTCACTCGTCCGCTCGCGGGGAGGAAACGGGCGCACCGCGGGCGAATACGAGCCCGGAGCGGCTCCACTCGGGCAGATGATTCCGTAGGCTGCACGATGACAACGACCGATGAAAAGGTGGGAGGCCGGTCATGACCCAGACCGCCCGTGGCGGCGTCGAGACGTCCACCGGGGCAGCATCGCAGCCCCCGACCTTCGAGTCGATCGATCCGCGCACCGGCGAGGTGGTGGACCGGCACCCGGTCCACGACGCCGCCGCGGTGCGGGAAGCCGTGCACGCCGCCCGGAAAGGCCAGTCGTGGTGGGCCGAACTCGGGTTCTCCGGGCGCAAGCAGCGGCTCGACTCGTGGCGCAAACTGCTGGCCCGCCGCTTCGACGAACTGGCGGGAAGGATCTGTTCGGAGACCGGGAAACCGCTCGACGACGCCAAGCTGGAACTCGTGCTGGTGATCGACCACCTGCACTGGGCGGCCGACAACGCGGAGAAGGTGCTGCGGCGTCGCAAGGTCCCCTCCGGCGTCCTCATGGCCCACCAGACCGCCACCGTCGAATACCTGCCGCTCGGCGTCGTCGGCGTCATCGGTCCGTGGAACTACCCGGCGTTCACCCCGATGGGCTCCATCGGTCACGCGCTGGCCGCGGGCAACGCCGTGGTGTTCAAGCCCAGCGAGCTGACCCCGGGCGTCGGGGAGTGGCTGGCGCGCAGCTTCGCCGAGGTGGTCCCCGAACACCCGGTGTTCCAGGTGGTGACCGGTTTCGGCGAGACCGGTGCCGCGCTGTGCGCGTCCGGGGTGGACAAGATCGCCTTCACCGGATCCACCGCCACCGGCAAGCGCGTCATGGCCGCGTGCGCCGAGACCCTCACGCCGGTGCTGGTCGAGTGCGGCGGCAAGGACGCGCTGATCGTCGACGCCGACGCCGACCTGGCCGCCGCCGCGGACGCCGCGGTGTGGGGGGCGATGTCCAACGCCGGGCAGACCTGCATCGGCGTGGAACGAGTCTACGTCGTCGACTCGGTCGCCGACCGGTTCGAGGAGATGATCGCCGAGCGCGCCGCCAAGCTGCGGCCCGGCGGCGAACCCAACGCCCACCTCGGCCCGATCACCATGCCCTCCCAGGTGGACGTCATCCGCCGCCACGTCGACGACGCGCTGGACCGGGGCGGCCGCGCGCTGGTCGGCGGGCGGGACTCGGTGCGCCCGCCGTTCGTGGAACCGGTGGTGCTCACCGATGTGCCCGAGGACTCCGAGGCCGTCACCGACGAGACGTTCGGGCCGGTCATCGTCCTCCGCCGGGTCCGCGACGTCGACGAGGGCGTGGAACTGGCCAACGACTCGCGCTACGGGCTCGGCGCCACCGTGTTCTCCCGGGCCCGGGGCCTGGAACTGGCCCGGCGGCTGCGCACCGGCATGGTCGCGGTCAACTCGGTGATCTCCTTCGCCGCGGTGCCGGCGCTGCCGTTCGGCGGGGTCGGCGATTCCGGCTTCGGCCGCATCCACGGCGCCGACGGCCTGCGCGAGTTCACCCGCGCGCAGTCGGTCACCCGGACCCGCTACCGGATGCCGCTGAACCCGATGTCCTTCGGCCGGTCCAAGGGCACCGTGCGCCGCCTGGTGCGCCTGATGCGCCTCATCCGAGGCCGGTGACCTGGCGGTCTTGCGCGTCGGATGAGCGAAAGGTTCCCTTGCTGTCACCTCGCCGCCCCGGTGGGGATGCGAGGGCGGCGGGACCGCGTGCACATTGCATCGCGGACGGCGTTGGCGAGGCAGCAAGGAGGCGATCGGTGAAGAAGATCATCAACGACCCGGCGACCGTGGTCGCCGAGTCGCTGCGCGGCATGGCCGCGGCGCACCCGGAGTTGCTCCGGGTGCGCACCGACCCGGCGGTCGTGGTCCGGGCGGACGCTCCGGTTCGCGACGAAGTCGCGGTCATCTCCGGCGGCGGCTCGGGGCACGAACCGCTGCACGGTGGTTTCGTCGGGCCGGGGATGCTCGCCGCGGCGGTGCCGGGCGCGGTGTTCACGTCACCGACGCCCGACGCGGTGCAGGCGGCGATCCAGGAGACCGACAGCGGCGCGGGCGCCCTGCTGGTGGTCAAGAACTACACCGGCGACGTCCTCAACTTCGAGACCGCGGCGGAACTCGCCGCTGTCGACGGCACCGACGTGCGCAGCGTCATCGTCGACGACGACGTCGCGGTCAAGGACTCCACGCACACCGCCGGACGGCGCGGCGTGGGCGGCACGGTGCTGGTGGAGAAGCTGGTGGGCGCGGCCGCGCAACGCGGTGACGATCTGGACGCCTGCGAACGCCTCGCGCGCCGCGTGGTCGGCCGGGTGCGCTCGATGGGCATGGCGCTCACCGCGCCCACCGTGCCGCACGTGGGCGAACCCAGCTTCGACCTGGCCGAGGACGAGATGGAGATCGGCATCGGCATCCACGGCGAACCCGGTCGGGCTCGGGTCCCGCTGACCTCGGCCGACGAGATCGTGCGGCGCCTGCTCGACCCGGTGGTCGAGGACCTGCCGTTCGCCGACGGCGACGACGTCCTGCTGTTCACCAACTCCATGGGCGCCACCCCGCTGCTGGAGCTGTACCTGGCGCACGGCATCGCCGAGCGGATGCTGGCCGAACGGGGTATCCGGGTGCGGCGCAGGCTGGTCGGCCCGTACATCACGAGCCTGGAGATGCAGGGCATCAGCCTGACCCTGCTCAAGCTGGACGACGAGCTGACCGAGCTCTGGGACGCGCCCGTGCGCACCGCGGCGCTGCGCTGGTGAGGAGAGAACTCGATGGGTTGCACAGCACATGACGTGATCGTCGCGCTGCGCTCGGCGGCGGCCGTCGTCGCCGAACACCGCGACGAGCTCATCCGGCTGGACCGGGCGATCGGCGACGCCGACCACGGCGAGAACATGGACCGCGGCTTCCGCGCCGTGGTGGCCAAAGTGGACACCGCGGCTCCGGAGACGCCCGGTGCCGTGCTCAAACTGACCGCCACGGTCCTCATCTCGACGGTCGGCGGTGCTTCCGGCCCGCTGTACGGCACGGCGTTCCTGCGCGCGGCCGCCGCCGTCAGCGACGTCACCGAGCTGGACGGACCGACCGTCGCCAAGGCGCTGCGAGCCGGCATGGAGGGCGTCATCGCCCGCGGCCGGGCGGCCACCGGCGACAAGACCATGGTCGACGCCCTGGCACCCGCCGTGGAAGCGGCCAAGTCCGCCGCCGAGGCGGGCGAGGGACCCGCCAAGGTGCTGTCGGTGGCCGCCGACGCCGCGCACCAGGGCGCCCAGGCCACCGAACCGCTGGTCGCGCGCAAGGGCCGGGCGTCCTACCTCGGCGAGCGCAGCGCCGGCCACATCGACCCGGGCGCTCGGTCGACCGCCCTGATCCTGTCCGCTATCGCCGAAACCGCGAGGTCACGTCAATGAGCGTCGGACTCGTCATCGTCTCGCACAGCACCAAACTCGCCGAAGGCGCCGCCGAACTGGCCCGGCAGATGGCACCGGAGGTCCACGTGATCGCAGCCGGCGGCATGGCCGACGGCACCGTCGGAACCGACTACGAGAAGGTCTCCGCCGCCCTGTCCGACGCCGACACCGGCGACGGCGCGGTGCTGCTCTACGACCTCGGCAGCGCGCAGATGGTCGCCGAACTGGCCGTCGAGTCCCTCGGCGACCCCGACACCGCCATCGTCTGCGACGGTCCGCTCGTCGAGGGTGCGGTCGCCGCCGCGGTGGCCGCCCAGGGCGGCCACGACCTGCGCGCGGTGGCCCGCGCCGCCGAGGCCGCGCGCGAAGGCGGCGAAGTCGCCGAACCCCGCCCGGCCCCCGCCGAAGAGGTCACCGAGGAACTCGAACTGGCCAACGAGGTCGGTCTGCACGCCCGCCCGGCCGCGCTGCTCGCCCGCAGCCTCACCGGCCTGCAGACCAACGTCACGATCGCCCTCGGCGACAAGCACGCCGACGCGGCCAGCGTCCTCGGCGTCATGGGCCTCGGTGCCCGCAAGGGCGACCGCATCACGCTCCACGCGACGGGCCCCGACGCCGACCAAGCCATCGAGCGCATCCGCGACCTGGCCAAACGCAACTTCGACGAGTAGGTGCGAGGAAGGGAACCTTCCTGTCACCGGTGATCGGAAGGTTCCCTTCATCGCGGTCTGTCGCGACCGCTGCGCGCGCTCCCGCCGGGATAGGCTGATCGCGTGTCGTCGCGCCGTCGCCTCCCCGCTCTGGTGATCCTCGCGCTGGTGTTGTTCGCGACCGGGTGCACGCCGACCAGACCGCCGCAGCCGGAAGGTGATCCGGGGACGAGCCAGGCGGTGCTCGGCGATCCGCGGACGGTCGATCCGTGCACGCTGACCGACCCGATGGCGCTGCGGGACTTCGGCGAGGTCGAGAACGCCGGGACGGTGTCGCTGGACTACTGCCTGTTGCACGTCCAGCTGGGCGGCGGCCAGTTGGCGCAGCTCGCGGTCGGGCAGTTGGAGCGGGTGGATCCGGGCCGGGCCGCGAACGGGGATCCGGTGGTGCCGCACGGCCCGGTGCGGGTCGTGCAGGACGCACCGCTGCCCGGCCACTGCGCCCGGCAGGTCCTGTTCACCGATTCCGTGGCGATGCAGGTGAGCGCGGACCTGCTGGTCGGCGAACCCGGCCCCGGGCTGTGCTCGGTCGCGCAGGCCGGTGCGGACGCGGCGCTCAAGGTGCTCGACGAGCACCGCGTCGGGCACCGGTCGTTCCCGCCGAACTCGCTGGCCCTGACCGACCCCTGCGCGGAGGTGGACCTCGCCGCGGTGCGGCGGATCCCCGGACTGGAGCAGGCGGAGCCGCAGGGCAGTCCGGCGCGGCACCAGTGCCTGTGGGGACGGGAAGCGGCCGACGCCCCGCGCGTGCAGTTCCAGCACACCGCGGGCGACCCGCCGAAGGTGCTGCACCAGGGCGCGTCCGAGCAGCAGATCGCCGGACGCCGCTCGGTGGTCAGCATCGTCGGGGGTGATCCGAGGCTGCCGCTGTGCAGCGTCGAGACCGGGCACGTGCCGTTCGGCGATCCGGCATCGGGGCAGGTGGAGGTCGCGATGCTGGTGGTGGCGATGCCCGGCCGGAGCGGGCCGGAGGCGTGCGACCACGCCCGCGACGTGGCCGCGGCCACCTGGCCGCACCTGCCCCGAGCTTGATCGACCCGGCGGTTACCGTGGTGGGCGTGCCTCGCCGCAACCGCCCTCGCCACCGGTTCACCACGGATGTCAGCACCCGCACCACGGGTGCCGTCTTCGGCTGGTCGCGCGTCGAGCAGACCCCCGACGGCGACTGGATGGTGCGCACGATCCCGGCGGAGCAGGCCACGAAGGTTTACCGGTGCCCGGGGTGCGACCACGAGATCCGGCCCGGTGTCGCGCACGTCGTGGCGTGGCCGGGGGCCGAGCAGGGCGGGGTGGCCGACCGCCGCCACTGGCACAACGGCTGTTGGCGGGCGCGAACCCGGCGCGGGCCGACGCGACGTTGGTCGTAGCAGGTCACACCCCGTCCACCACCCGTGGCGTGGGAGGATCGGGAGCGATGAGCACCGAGATCCGCGCCAACACCGTGCTCCCGGCACGCCGCGAGCCGATCACCCTGTACACCGCTGACGAGCTCGAACTCGTCGGGGAGCTCGCGCTCCCGGAGTCCCGGCCACCCCGGGCCACCCTGGTCTGCCTGCACCCGCTGCCCACCCACGGCGGCATGATGGATTCGCACCTGTTCCGCAAGGCGGCCTGGCGGTTGCCCGCGCTGGCCGACCTGGCGGTGCTCCGGTTCAACACGCGCGGCACCGCGAGCGAGGCGGGGCGCAGCGAGGGCAGCTTCGACGGGGGCAACGCCGAGCGGTTCGACGTGGCCGCCGCGTTGGAGTACGCGGAGTTCAACGACCTGCCGAACGTGTGGCTGGTGGGCTGGTCGTTCGGCACCGACCTCACCCTGGTGCACGGACTCGACCCGCTCGTGCAGGGCGCGGTGCTGCTGTCGCCGCCGCTGCGCTGGAGCACCGACGAGCACCTGCGCGCTTGGGCGGAGTCCGGCAAGCCGGTCCACGCGCTGATCCCCGAGTACGACGACTACCTGCGCCCCGACGAGGCCCGCCGCCGCTTCGCGGCGATCCCGCAGGCCGAGGTCGTCGGTTTCGCCGACACCAAGCACCTGTGGGTCGGCAAGGCCGAGGCGGCGCTGGACGCGATCGTGGCTGCGGTCGCACCCGAGGTCCCGACCCCGCTGCCGCGCACCTGGGACGGCCCGGCCGAGACCCGCCAGGTCAACATCGTCGATTCCTGAGCCCCCGGCCTGGCGCACCGCGTGCGGGGTTCCGCTCCGGCACGATGGGGCCGTGCACTACATCGAATCCGGAGTGGGAGAACCCCTGGTCCTGCTGCACGCGTTCCCGGTGGACGCGCGGATGTGGAACGGCGCGCGGGCCAGGTTGGAGGAGCACGCCCGGGTGATCACCCCGGACCAGCGCGGCCTGGGGGAGAGCCCGCTGGACGGGGCGTCGGCGCGGAGCCTGTCCGAGCCCCGGGAGCGCGCCGCCGCGGCCGCCAGTCCGAGCCTGGACCTCGTGGCCACCGACGTCCTCGCCCTGCTGGACCGGGTGGGTGTGCGGCGCGCGGTCTTCGGCGGGTGTTCGATGGGCGGCTACGTCGCGATGGCGATCCTGCGGACCGCGCCGGAGCGGGTGGCGGGTCTGCTGTTCGCCGACACCAAGGCCGCCGCGGACGACGAACAGCAGCGCGCCGGGCGCCTGGAGGTCGCCGACCGCGCCGAGCGCGAGGGCACCGCGGGCTGGCTCGCCGACAACACGGTGCCGACCGTGCTCGGCAGCACGACGCGGGAGCGCCGCCCGGATGTCGTCGAGCGCGTGCGCGAACTGGTCGACTCCCAGCCGCCGGACGGGGTGGCGTGGGCGCAGCGGGCGATGGCGGCTCGGCCGGACAGCAGCGAGGTCCTCCGCTCGTTCACCGGACCGGCCCTGGTGGTCGTCGGCGAGGAGGACACCCTGACCACGCCGGACCACGCCCGGGAACTCGCCGGGCTCCTCCCGGCGGCAGACTTCGTGACGCTGCCGCGGGTCGGCCACCTGGCCCCGGTCGAAGCTCCGGACGCCTTCGCCGACGCGGTGCTGCGCTGGCTGTCCTGACCGCGGCGCCCGGCTCGGCGCAGCCCGCGCGGGAGGCGCTGGGCGGGCCGGTTCAGCTCTTGGTCTGCTGGGCGATGTCGATGCGGGTCGCGCTGTGGTTGCGCTTCTGCTGCCCGGACTGGCCGTCCTCGGGCACCGGGAGCTGGATGCGGCGGGTCGGCTGGTCGTGCGGGTTCTGCGCCGGAGGCTGCTCGTTGCGGATCTTGTCGGTCGGCCCGTCGCCGTTGCCGCCGCTGGCGGGCTTCGCCGCCTGCGGCGCGGTTCCGCCGCGGTCGGCCCCGGGGCGCTGCGGCTGCTGCTCGGCGAGACCGTCCATCGCCAGCGCTTCTTCGGCGTCCTTGCGGGCCTGCTCGCGGGCTTCGGCGGCCGCGTCGCGCAGCTTCTCCTCCTCGGCCGCCTCCTGCTCCAGGCGGTCCAGCAGGGGAGTGGTCTGGCCGAGCATCTCGGCGGCGTCGCGGAGCTTGCCCGCGACCGCGTCCCGCAGCTCGGTCAGCGAGTGGACCTGCGCGTCGGCCTTGCTCAGGCGGCGCTGGACCTCCTCGGTCGTGGAGCCGAGGCGCTTGCGGGCGTCCTCGCGCGCGGCGACGACCAGGCGGGTGCTCTCGCGGGTGGCCTCGTCGAGCAGGCGGGTGGCCTCCTCGGTGGCCTCCCGGACCATCGTCTCGGACTTCTCGGTGGCCTCCCGGACGATGCGCTCGGCCTCCTGCTTGCTGGCCTGTTCGCGCTGCTCGGCGGCCTCGACGCTCTCCCGCTCGCGCTTCTCGGCCGCCTCGGTGGACTCGCGGGTGAGCTGCTCGGCCTCGGCGGTGGCGTCGCTGACCAGGCGGTTCGCCTCGTCGGTGGCTTCCCGGACCCGGCGGTGTGCCTCGTTGGTGCCCTCGCGCAGCCGTCGGTTGGCCTCCTCGGTGGCCTCGCGGACGCGCCGGTCGGCTTCGGCCTTGCTGGTGGCCTCCTGCTCGGCGAGGGTGCGCATGGCCTCGCTGCGGCGCGCGGCCATGGCGATCTCGAAGTCCTCCTCCACCTGGGCCCGGCGGGCTTCGGACTCCTCGTCGGCGCGCTTGCGGTTCTCCTCGGCCTCGCGGGTGATGCGTTCGGCCTCGGCCTTGGCCTTGTCCATCAGCGAGCGGTGCTCGGTCTCCATCTCGCTGCGCCGGCTGTCGACCTCGGCGATGAGCCGCTCGTAACGGGTGCGGAGGTTGTTGGCCTCGGCCTCGGAGCGCCTGCGGGTCTCGGCGGCGTCCGACTCGGCGCGCGACCGGATCTCGTTGGCCTCCTCCTGGGCCAGCCGTAGCATCCGCTGCAACCGTTCGCTGAGCCCCTCCAGCGTCGTCGGCGGCTTCGCGAGGCGTTCGACCTGGCCGCGCAGGCTCTCGACCTCCGAGCGGGCGGCTTCCAACTGCTTGGACAGGTCGTTCGCCTGCGAGACGGCGGCGTCGCGGTCCGCGGTGAGGATGCGGATGTCGGCGTCGAGCCGCTCCAGGTGTTCGTCGACCTGGGCTCGGTCGTACCCGTTCTTGCGAGCGAGGTCGAACCCCGAACCGAGGGGAAGCAGATCGCGGTCGTCGGCAAGGCCCATGCCTCCAAACTACCTGGAAGGCGACGCAGGTGTGGGAGGTGTGGCGCGGATCGACCGGTGTCGTCGGCCGTGCCCGGGCGGACGCGTGAGTCCGCGCGGGGCGCGTCTTGACCGGCTGGCCAACCAAGCTGACGATGGCGGGTGCGAGAACGGGCTTCGTGGAGGTGATCCGCATGGCCGACAGGTCCGGCGGTTCGGCCGTCAAACCCTGGATCCGCTGGCAGGACTGGTTCGCGGTGGTCCTGGGCGTCTACCTGGTCCTCGCGTCGCTGTGGACCGGCACCACCGCGGGCGCCACCACGGCGATGGTCGTGCTCGGCGCGCTGCTGGTGATCGCCAGCGCCTGGTCGCTCGCCATGCCCGCGTCCATGACCAGCGAGTACGCCCACATGCTGTTGGGCGTGCTGCTGTTCATCTCGCCGTGGGCCCTCGGTTACGCCGGCCTGGCCGGTGCGGCGTGGACCTCGTGGGTGATCGGCGTGCTGGCGGTGCTCGCCGGCGCGGCCGCGCTGCCCGAGGCCAACTCCGCGCAGCGGAGCGCGGCCGGGCAGCACTGAGCCGACCGCCGGCCCCGGCTCGCCGGGATCCGCGCGGCGACGCGGTATTTTCGGCGGCGGTCGTGATCGCCGGGAGGTGGTGGGTGATGGCACGGGCAGTCGGCGTCCGGCGTCGCCCGGAGCCCGCCGGTCCGGACCCGGGAGCCCGCGAGCGGATCCTGACCGCCGCCGGCGAGCTGTTCGCCGAGCACGGCTTCGACGCCACTCCGACGTCCCGGATCGCCGAACGCGCCGAGGTGCCCAAGGGCCTCATCCACTACTACTTCCGCCGCAAGCAGGACCTGCTCGCAGCGCTCGTCGAGCGGTTGCCCGAGGAACCCGTCGAATCCGAGCGGGTCGTGGTGCGCGGCGACGTGGCGGCGAGCCTGCGCCTGCTGGTGCGCGAACTGGACACCAGGACGGAAGCGTCCCCGCTGCTCAGTCGCGTGCTGTGGCGGGAGGCGGACACGCACGTGGCGGTCCGCCAGGCGTTGCAGCGGCGGTTCCGCGTGATCGTCGAGCAGATCCGGGCGGTGATCGAGGCGGCGCTGCCGCCGGACCCGCCCGGGCGGGACGTCGACACCGCCGCGCTGCTGCTCGCCCGGGTGGTCAACCACCGCCACTCGGTGGCCCGGCACGGCGAGCACGACGAACTCGACCGCGAGATCGCCTTCATCGCCCGGGCCCTGCAGCCCTGAGCCGGGCCTAGTGACCGTCCTCAGTGGACGGTTCGACGAGTTCCACCAGGACGCCACCGGCGTCCTTGGGGTGCACGAAGTTGATGCGGCTGCCCGCGGTGCCGCGCCGCGGCTCGTCGTAGAGCAGCCGGACCCCCTTGCTGCGCAGCGCGGCCGAGGCCGCCTGGACGTCGGTGACCCGGTAGGCGAGCTGTTGCAGGCCGGAACCGTTGCGGTCCAGGAACTTCGCGATCGTCGAGTCCGCCCGCAGCGGGGCGAGCAGCTGGATCTGCGCGGCACCGGTGACGTCCCCCGGCGCCCGCAACATCGCCTCGTGGACGCCCTGCTCCTCGTTGACCTCGGTGTGCGCGACCTCCAGGCCGAAGGTGTCGCGGTGGAAGGCGATGGCCGCGTCCAGGTCGGGGACCGCGATGCCCACGTGGTCGATGGCGGTGACCAGGCCGTTCAGTTCCGCTCGCATGGGCGAAGGGTAACGCGCGAACCCGGTGTCGCAGACCCCCGGAAGGCGCAAGATCGAATTGTCCCGCCGGTGCATCGGGTCAACGCTGCTGCTGATCGGCGCGTGGCCGATTCACCGGGGGAGGCGTCACGATGGTGGGGAAGCAACGTGGCACGGTCCGCGCACTGATCACCGTGCTGGCCGTGGCGGGTCTCGGGTTCACCGGACCCGCCGCGGCAGCCGCCGGACGGGACGGAACCGACTCCGGCGGGGACGGCCGCAGCCCGGAGGCCGACCGGCTGGCGCGGGAGCGCGCCGTCGTTCCGAAGGGTCCGCTGCACTTCGGCGCCGAGGCGTACCGCGCGGTGCGCGAGGCAGCCGAAGCGGCCGCGTCCACCGCGTCCTGCCCGATCAGCGCGGACGACGCCGCCGGGCTGGCGCTGGCCCCCACGTGGCCGGAGACCGCGGGTTCGGGCCGCGCGCCGTCGCCCATGACGTTGTCCCGCTACGACGCGCAACCCGCGCTCGCCGACCCGCAGCGCCGCGGCGGCGGGCTGTTCTTCAACCCCGGCGTGGGGATCTGGCAGCTCGACTCGGCCGGCCTCGGAGCCCGGGAGACCGCGGCCACCGCCATCGACTCGGTCGGCGCCGCGAACCGGATGGTCCCCTACGTCGTCGGCAAGTACTGCCGGGCGCGCGAGACCGCTCCGGACCGCGCCCGCGCCCGCGCGTGGTCCGACTGGCACGCCTGCGACCGGGGCGCCTGCGAGACGATCTTCCAGCGGCTGCGGACCGAGCGAGTGGTGGTCGACCCGGGCGTGACCAGGTTCGGCGGCGCCCAGCCGCGCACCTGCTCGTACGAGGGAGTCGACCACGACTGCCTCTACGTCGACCCGCGCCGGGCCGAGGGCGAGCGCGGCTGGACCGCCCCCGGCTACGGGCCCGCGCCGGTGCCCGCCCCGTTCTACGTGTTCACCTACGACCAGGGCGGGACCGCCTACGAGGTCCGCTACTGGCTCAAGGACGACAGCGGGTCGGGCGCGGACGTGTCCGCGTCCCGCGAGCTCGGCGTCAACGCGCGCACCAAGCTGACCTGGTCGGCCGAAGCCGGGCTCTGCGACACCACCGCCGACCGGGGCGCCTGCTGATCCTGTGTCGCCCGTCACGCGTGGCACCGGGTGTCAGCCCGGGTATGGTCCGGTGGGCCGTGCCCGACCCATGATGGGAGGGCGGCGTCGACGCGAGGCGGGAGGCAGCAGTGGGCAGCTCTGTGATCGTGGCGGGTGCGCGGACCCCGATGGGCCGGTTGTTGGGCTCGTTGAAGGACTTCTCCGGCGCGCAGCTCGGTGGGATCGCCATCCGGGCCGCGCTGGAACGGGCCGGGGTGCGTCCCGACCAGGTGCAGTACACGATCATGGGCCAGGTGCTCACCGCGGGCGCCGGGCAGATCCCGGCCCGGCAGGCGGCGGTCGCCGCCGGGATCCCGATGGACGTCCCGGCGCTGACGATCAACAAGGTGTGCCTGTCCGGACTGGACGCGATCGCGCTGGCCGACCAGCTGGTCCGCGCCGGTGAGTTCGACATCGTGGTCGCGGGCGGGCAGGAGTCGATGACGCAGGCGCCGCACCTGCTCACCGGATCCCGCGAGGGCTTCAAGTACGGCGACGTGCAGATGCTCGACCACATGGCCCACGACGGCCTGTTCTGCGCGTTCGACCAGGTCGCGATGGGTTCCTCCACCGAGAAGTACAACGCCCGGCACGGCCTGACCCGCCAGGAGCAGGACGCCTTCGCCGCGCGCTCGCACCAGCGCGCCGCCGCGGCGGCCGCCAACGGGATCTTCGCCGAGGAGATCGCCCCGGTCGAGGTCCCGCGGCGCAAGGCGGATCCGGTCGTCGTCGACTCCGACGAGGGCGTGCGCGGCGACACCACCGCCGAGACGCTCGCCAAGCTGCGCCCGGCCTTCGCCGCCGACGGCACCATCACCGCGGGATCGGCCTCGCAGATCTCCGACGGCGCGGCCGCCGTCGTGGTGATGAGCCGCGCCAAGGCCGAGGAGCTCGGACTGGGCTGGCTGGCCGAGATCGGCGCGCACGGCGTCGTCGCCGGGCCGGACGCCAGCCTGCACGAGCAGCCGTCCAACGCGATCAAGGCCGCCTGCGCCAAGGAGGGCGTCGACCCCGGTCAGCTGGACCTGGTGGAGATCAACGAGGCGTTCGCCGCGGTCGGCATCGTGTCCACCCGCGCGCTCGGCCTCGACGAGGAGCGGGTCAACGTCAACGGCGGCGCCATCGCGCTCGGCCACCCGATCGGCATGTCCGGCGCCCGCCTGGCGCTGCACCTCGCGCTGGAGCTGCGCCGGCGCGGCGGCGGAACCGGCGCGGCGGCGCTGTGCGGCGGCGGGGGTCAGGGAGACGCCCTGATCGTGCGGGTCCCCGGCGCCTGAACCTCAGAGCCTGTCTTGAAGCGGCTGGCGCCGCTTCCATTCAGGGGGTTCCCGGGGAAAAACCCGGAGATCTCCGGGAATCGCGCTCAACTCCATGATCGTTTTCGTATGTCCGGTTTACCCTGGACGTCATGAAATGGCTTCCAGGGGGATGGCAGCGGGCTGACACGGAGCGCGCGACCGTGCCGCGGGGGCGCGGCACCGCGCCTTACGCCGCGGAGCAGCAGACCGTGCGCCGGGAGCCCACCACCCGGGTCCAGCCGGGCGGCGGGCACCGGCCCACCACGCTCAGCGCGGACGCGTGGGACGTCGACGTCAGCGCCGTCGCGTTCAAGGTCCTCCTGGTCGGCGGGGGCATCAGCGGGTTCCTGACCGTGCTGTTCGCCGCGACCCTGGCCTACCAGGGCGGCGGCGTCGGGACGTGGTTCTGGCAACTGCTGTGCGGCGTGGTCTTCCTGTGGTTCGTGGTCTCGGCGCGCGGGATGCTCAGCAGCCGGGGCTTCCTGTTCGACCGCGGCGGCTTCTACGCGCGCACCCGCGGCGAGGTGTTCGGCGTGCCGTGGTCGGAGATCTCGGCGGTCGGTGTCGGCACTCTGCCGCCCGTGCAGCACCGGCGGCCGATCCCGCCGGACCAGCGCCACGCCCTGGAGATCTACCCGGCCGACCCGGGGTTCGCGGCGCGCCACCCGGAACTGGAGCGCTGGCGCGTGGAGGAACAGCCGTCCATGCCGGGCCTGCCGGGGGAGCGGTACCGGTTCCACCTGCCGCCGGTCGGGCGGCTGCCGAAGACCCTGGAGTCCGCGGTCCAGTCCGTCGCGCCGAGCAAGTGGGTCGGCCACTACCGCAGGCAGCTGCCGCCGCCGCAGCAGTGATCACCACCCCAGGCTGTCCAGCGGGTCGGCCGGGGTCAGCAGCGGATCGTCCAGGGTGAACGTGCGCGCCGTCCCCCGCCCGGTCGCGGCGGTCTCGAACCGCACCGTGACCCGCCCGTGCCCGGCCCCCTGCACCCAGCCGTGCCCGAACTCGGGGTGTTCGACGTCGTCCCCGGCCCGCCAGTGCCGCGGCGGCTGCTGCTCGACGGGGCGTTCCGCGGGCTCGGCGGGCTCCTCGGCGCGGGGCGGGTCGACGGGGTTGCCGAACAACGGCTCCTGCTCGGAGGTCGCCAGCCCCGAGTAGGACACGCCGACCAGCCGCACCGGCGTGCCGGGCGGGATCGCGACGGAGACCAGCCGCCGCGCGGCGGCGGTCAGCGAGGCCAGATCGCTGGTGGCCGAGGAGAACGTCTCCGCGCGGCTGATCGTGGTGAAGTCGGAGTCGCGGACCTTGACGGTCACCGTGCGCGCGGCGCGGCCGGACGACACCAGCCTGCGGTGCGCGCCCTCGGCGACGCCGACGACCTCGGCGAGGAGCTTCGCCGCGTCGGTGATGTCGACGTCGAACGTGGTCTCCGCGCTGACCTGCTTGGCCTCGGCCCGCTCGGCCACCGGGCGGTCGTCGATGTTGTGCGCGAGGCGGTGCAGTTCGGTGCCGTGCGCCTGCCCGAGCAGCGAGGTGACGTCGTTCGGGTGCAGCGCCGCCAGCTCGCCGATGGAGTGCACGCCGATCCGGTGCAGCTTGCCCTCGGTGACCGGCCCGATGCCCCACAGCTTGCGCACCGGCAGCCCGGACAACAGCTCCAGCTCCTCGTCCGGCGGCACCACCAGCATCCCGTCCGGCTTGGCCAGCCCCGAGGCGATCTTGGCGAGCTGTTTGCCGGAGCCCGCGCCGATCGACGCGCTCACCCCGACCTCGTCGCGGATCCGCTCGCGCAACCGGGTGGCGAACCGCTCCACCGCGGCCGTCTCCGCACCGGCGAGCTCGTCGGGTTCCAGGAACGCCTCGTCGATCGACACCTGCTCCACGACCTCGGACGAATCCCGCACCACACCCAGCACGCGGCCGCTCACGGCCTGGTACACCCGGAACCGGGGCGGCAGCACCACGGCCACCGGGCAGCGCCGCCGGGCCTCGGCCATCGGCATCGCCGACCGCACCCCGTACTCGCGCGACTCGTAACTCGCCCCGGCGACGGTCCCCCGCGGGCCCGCTCCGCCGACGAGCACCGGACGGCCGCGCACGGTGGGGCGGGTCAACTGCTCCACCGACGCGTAGAACGCGTCCATGTCGACGTGCAGCACCCACCTCCGCATACCCACATTGAAAGCGATTCCCCCGACAGGCGGGAGTGTTTCGGAAGTGGCTTTGCGTGGCGGTGCCGGTGGCGGAACCTCAGCGGCCGTCTCGGCTCCGGGAGCCCCGACATCATGTAGCCCCCTACACCACGTCGGGGCTGTCCTCGCGAGACGACCGCTGAGAACCCGCGGCGGTGCGGGCTGCGAGACCACTCACCGAAAGAGAAAGCGGCTGGCGCCGCTTTTGAAACACGCGCTGGTGCCGCACACCGCCGGGACGCCCGATCAGGGTGTCAGCGCAGGTGGGCCCAGGCGTAGGTGGTCATCGCGTCGCGCATGTAGGCGGCCATGCCCTTGGGCTTCTTGCGCTCGATGCGCTTGCGGAACTTCGGCTGGTTCACGTAGAGCTGGGCCAGCCGCAGGTAGGAGTCCCGGTCCGGGGTCCAGAAGTTGCAGAGCCAGCGGTAGTGGTCGTGGATCGCCTGCTGGGCGCGCGGGTCGTCGTTGGTCACCCCGGTGGCGAACAGCTCGGCTATGCGGGAGCTGATGCGGTTCCAGTCCTCGCCGATCCGGGCGGCCATCGCGCGCCGCTGCTCCTCGGTGAGCGCGGTGCCGCTGTCGAGGTTCCCGATCAGCGCGGTGCCGTCCTCCACGGCTTCGGACTGGTCGAGACCGGAGTTCCCACCCAGCTGCTGCACGGCGTCCCTTCCCCCACCACGGTCGAACACCCGTAGTGACCGTCTGCCTGGTCGTGTTCGGGCAGCGTCACCTGCCCGTGGCACACTAACCGAGCGCGATCATTGCCGCGTGTGATTGGGGAGATCCGCTACAGCCCTGTGACGAGGTCGGAACCGAGAAGAAGTGCCACGGCCTCAGCCGCGGTCCCGCTCCGCGGAGTCGTCGTCGGTTTCCGGCTCGTCCTGCTTCGGCGGTGCGAGGAACACCACACCGCTGTCCAGGTCCAACGGTCCGCCGGGGTCGTGCTCGCGGCCCGTGCCGCCCTGATCGCCGTCGTGCCGCAACCTGCGTCCGGGGAACAGTTCACCGTACTTGCCCATGCCCCCACGGTAACCGTCCGAACGCCCCGTCGAAGGCCCGAAAGGGCGGCGGTGCCGCGTCCGGGCACCGCCGCCCCTCCGCCGCGGGAGTCCTGTGTGGTCAGTGCCGCCACGGGGCGGGCGGGGTGCAGTGCACCGCCGTGATCTCCCCGTCGAGACGGGCCGGTCCGGCGGCGTGCGGGATGACGACGGTGCTGCCGCGGCGCACCGGCACGTCACCGCCGTCGGACCGCAGCTTCCCGTCGCCGTCCAGCACGATCAGCACCCCGAACGACGGGGCGAGCTCGGCGGCCCCGTGCAGGCGCTCCGCGCCGAAGAACGGCGCGGCCTGCTCGGACAGCAGCGGAACGCGCGGCGCGTCCTGCCCGCCCGTGCGCCGGATCAGCGACGACAGCACCGCATCGCCGAAGCCGGTCCGGTTGACGGTCTCCAGCGCCGTGCGGTGGTCCATGCCGAGGAAAGCGCTCTCGGCGTCGGCCAGGAAACCGTCCCATTCCAGGGTGATCGAGAAGTCGGTCGGCTGCTGCAACTCGACGATGAACACCCCGGCCCCGATCGCGTGCGGGGTGCCGGCGGGCACGAGCACGGTGTCGCCCGGCTGCACCGGGATCTCGTTGAGCGACCCCAACATCGCCGAGGAGTCCTGTGTGGACACCCACTCGTCGACCACCTCGGGTGCCACGTCGTCGCGGAAACCCAGGTACACCACCGGATTCGGACCGCTCGTCCCGACCACGACCCACGCCTCGGTCTTGCCGAACCGCGACCCCAGGTGCCGCCGGGCGAACTCGTCGGACGGGTGGCAGTGCACCGGCAGCCGCTGGCCGGCGTCGAGCAGCTTGACCAGCAGAGCCGTGCTGTCGCCGAACTCCGCGACGTGCTCGGGGCCGAGCCACTCGCGCGGTGCGGCGGCGACCGCGTCGCGCAGCCACCGCCCGTCGGGCAGCCGGGACAGGCCGGACTCGGCCTGCCCGAACCGGGCGGTCGTCGACGCCACCCAGTCCTCCGGGCCGAACTCCCGGTCGTCGGTGGCGCCGCGCAGCGCCGCGATGGACGATCCGCCGCGGTAGAACTGGCGCGGCTGGTTGGCCGGCAGCTCCACCGGACCACTGTGGACGGAACTCAAATCCTTACCTCTCCAGAACCTCTGGCCAGCAGTCGGGTCGGGACCACGACGCGGCGCGGCGGCGAGGTGTCGCCGTCGAGCCGGGCGAACAGCGCCTCGGCCGCTGACCGGCCGAGCGCCCAGGTGTCGTGGGTGACCACGGTGATCGGCGGATCGAGCAGGTCGGCGAGCTCGAAGTCGTCGAACCCCACCAGGGCGGGCCGGTCCGGCCTGCCGCTCAACGCCCGCAGCACGTGCACGGTGATGCGGTTGTTGCCCGCCACGAGCGCGGTGGCGCGCCGGAGCGGACCGGCCAGCGCCGCCGCCACCGACTCGTCGGTGTGCGGGCCCATCCGGACCAGCTCGGGGTCGAACCGCACGCCCGCGCGTTCGCACCCCTCGCGGAAACCGCGGACCCGCTCGGCGGCGGTGTGGATGTCCGGCGCGTCCCCGAGGAAGGCGATCTCGCGGTGCCCGAACCCGGCCAGGTGCCGCGCGGCCTGCGCGGCACCACCGGCGTTGTCGATCAGCACGGTGTCCGCGTCCAGGCCGCCCGGCGGGCGGTCCACGAACACCACGGGCGTCCCGGCCCGCATCTCGTGCCCGATGTAGCCGTGCTGGCTGCCCGCCGGCACGACCAGGAGCCCGTCGACGCGCCGGGCGCAGAACTCCAGCACCAGTTCCCGCTCGCGCTCCGAGCTCTCGTCGGACGAACCGGTGAGCACCTGCTTGCCCTGCATCCGCGCGGCTTCCTCGACCGCGCGGGTCAGCACCGAGTAGAACGGGTTCGCCAAGTCCTCCAGGACGAGCCCGAGCGTTCCGGTGCCGACGCCCCGCCGCAGGTTCCGCGCCGACAGGTTGCGGCGGAACCCGAGCCGGTCGATCGCGGCGAGCACCCGTTCCGCCGTCGCCGGGTGCACCCCGCTCTCGTCGTTGACCACCCGCGAGACCGTCTTGATGCTGACGCCCGCCGACCGCGCCACATCACTCATGGTGGCGCGTCGAACACTCCCCGGATCAGACAACGTTGTCATGGCGAGCGGAATTGGAACCCACCGGAACACCCCGTGTCAACGCGCCGGACTCGACCGGCCCAGCGCCGGGCTGGCTAGCCTGGGCGCATGGCTGATCATGTGCAGGTCGTGACGACCGCGGATTCCGAGGAGTCGGCCGCCGAGCTGGCGCGAGGCGTGGTCGAGGCCCGGCTCGGGGCGTGCGTGCAGGTGGTGCCGATCCGCAGCTTCTACGTGTGGGAGGGGGCCGCCCAGGACGACCCCGAGTGGCAGTTGCAGATCAAGACCTCGGCGGCGCGGTTGGACGAGCTGGTCGCGCACCTCGAACAGCACCACCCCTACGACGTCCCGGAGGTCATCGCGACGCCGATCGTCGGCGGCAGCACCGCGTACCTGTCCTGGGTGGACTCGGAAACGCGCAGGTAGAACCCGGTTTCGGCGGACCGGGTCCGGTGTGACCGGGCGCACGCGCCACACTCCGGTGGAGGTGCTCGTCGACGGAAAGTGGGTGCGAAGTGCCTCGGAGTTACGCCGGTTGGTTCCGCCTCGTCGCGGTCGCCGAGGCGGTGTCGTGGATCGGCCTGCTGGTGGCGATGGCGTTCAAGTACGGCTTGGGTGAGCCGCTCGGCGTCACCGTGATGGGCTGGATCCACGGCCTGGTGTTCACCGCGTACGTGGTGACCTGCCTGGTGATCTTCAGCCCGTTGCGCTGGCGGTTCGGCGTCCTGGTGCTCGCCCTGGTCGCGTCGGTCCCGCCGCTGGCGTCGGTGTGGTTCGAGCGCTGGGCGCACCGCCGCGACCTGTTCACCGAGCGCGACTCGGTGGAACCGACGTTCTGGGGCCGCGTCCGCTACGTGCTGCGCGAGCTGAACTAGAGCCCGTTCCACGAGCGCCGGCAGCTTCTTCCATCGGTGAGCGCGCCCGCAGCTCACCGCTCCCGGCGCCGCCGCGCGAAGCGTTTCCGGGACTGCCCTGCCTAGAAGTCGCCCGCGGCGTGCCGGACCTTGCCGAGCAGTTCGGTGAGCTGCTGGGTCTGCCGTTCGGTGATCCCCGCCAGTCCGAAGTCGATCGCGGTGACCGCCTCGGTGGCCTTCTCCATCAGGTCGCGCCCCTCGTCGGTGATCTCCACGAGGGTGGTGCGCCGGTCGGTCGGGTGCGGGACGCGCCGGACCAGCCCGTCCTGTTCGAGCCGGTCGACGATGTTGGTGACGCTGGTGGGGTGCAGCTGGAGCCGGTCGCCCATCACCCGCATCGGGAGGCTGCCGCGCCGCGAGAAGGTCAGCAGCACCAGCGCCTCGTAGCGGGCGAAGGTCAGGTTGTGCGGACGCAGTGCGCTGTCGACGGCGGACTGCAGGATCTGCTGCACCCGCATCACGCTGGTGACGGCGGCCATCGTCGTCGCCGGGCCGACCCGCTCGGCCCAGATCTCGGCCGCTCGGGCGATGGGGTCGAAGGGCAGCGGACTACGGGTGCTCATAGCGTTCGACGCTAGCAGCGCCGCACTCGACCGGTTGATCCCTGTGGGCGCGATGTTCGAGCGGTGCGGCCGGTCGAGCGGCATGATCGGAACCGGACGACCGATCACGAGGAGGTTGCGGACGTGCTGGTGGCGTTCAGCGTGGCACCCAGCGGTGCCGGGGACAGCGACAGCGTCGGCGAGGCGGTGGCGGCGGCGGTCAAGGTGGTCCGGGAATCCGGTCTGCCGCACGAGACGACCGCCATGTTCACCACCATCGAGGGCGAGTGGGACGAGGTGATGGACGTGGTCAAGCGGGCCACCGAGGCGGTGTCCTCGCGGGCGCCGCGCACCAGCCTGGTGATCAAGGCCGACATCCGCCCCGGCCACACCGACCAGCTGCACCAGAAGGTGCGCAGCGTCGAGGAGCACCTGCGCGAGGGCTGAGCACGGAAACGGGGGTGGTGCCCAGGCACCACCCCCGTCGTCTCCCTGCGGCGTCAGGCGCTCGGGTGGTCGACCACCGGCGCGTTGACGCAGTCACCGGTCTGCGGCGACAGGATCGGGACGATCACACCGATGAGCGCGCCGACGTTGTCGTTGCACAGCTGGACCGGCACGGCGCTGATGTTGTTGCCGTCGATGGCGTTGATGCCGTCGTTGTCTGCGCTGTCCGCGAACGCGGCGGTGGAGCCCAGGGTCATCGCGCCGACGGCGGCGGCGCCGACAACACCGGCAACACGGGTGGCAATACGCACTGTTTTGTACCTCTCGTTGAACTTCGGGCAGGAGGTCCCCACAGACGGAGGCCCCGCAGACCCACGAGGGGACAGCCGTCCCTCGCGGGTTCTGCATCCCTTTCGGCGATCACCGCGGCGGGACCTGAGGGCTGAGCACGAACGCCACCTGATCGAGTGATCAACCTTCACTCGTCAGTTTTGATCTTGGGTGTGCTCGGCGTGTCGTGTTCGGGGGTTGTGGTGCGGGCCCCGGAAAAGTCCCGCGACATCGGCCGCCCAGCCACCGCGCGCGTGGCGCGGCGTGTCAGGATGGAGACGTGACGAGGCCGGATCCACGCCAGAACGCAGCCATGTCCGCCGCGATGGCGGGCGCCGTCGACCTGTCGGCACTCAAGAGCAGGGCCGAGGCCGCCGCCCGGGCGGCCGACCAGCCGACCGCGAACGGCAACGGCGCCTCCGGAGAAGCGGGCGCCTCGATCGTCGACGTCACCGAGGCCACCTTCCAGGCCGAAGTGGTCGAGAAGTCCATGCAGGTGCCGGTCGTGGTCGACCTGTGGGCCACCTGGTGCGGGCCGTGCAAGCAGCTGTCGCCGGTGCTGGAGAAGCTGGCGCAGGAGAGCGGCGGCTCCTGGGTGCTCGCCAAGATCGACGTCGACGCCAACCCGCGGATCGCGCAGCTGTTCCAGGTGCAGTCGGTGCCGATGGTCATCGCGATCGCGGGCGGCCAGCCCGTCGACGCCTTCGCCGGTGTGCAGCCGGAACCGCAGCTGCGGCAGTGGATCGACTCGCTGCTCGACGCGCTGCGCGACAAGCTGCCCGGCATCCGCGCCGCGGAGGAGGGCGCCGCCGACGCCCCGGTCGAGGAGGAGCCGGAGGACCCGCGGTTCACCGCGGCCGAGGACGCGCTGGAGCGCGGCGACTACGCCGCCGCCGAGGCCGCCTACCAGCAGATCCTGGCAGCCGAGCCGGACAACGAGCAGGCCAAGGCCGCGCTGGCGCAGGTCCGCTTCGTCGCCCGCGCCGAACAGGCCGACCCCGGCGCCGTGGCGCGCGCCGACGCCGCGCCGGACGACGTGGAGGCGCAGATCGCGGCCTCCGACGCGCAGGTCGCCACCGGTGAGGTCGAGGCGGCGTTCGACCGGCTGGTGCGCACCGTCAAGCGGACCTCGGGTGACGAGCGGGACAAGGCGCGCAAGCACCTGCTGGAGATGTTCGAGCTGTTCCCGGAGGGGGACGAGCGGGTGCTCAAGGCACGCCGGGCGCTGGCCAGCGCGCTGTTCTGACCTTTCACGTCAACCTGCGCCGCAGCGCAGTGGCCTCGCCGCCGGTGAGGCCGCCCGCGCGCAGGTGATCGGCCACGTCGAGCGATCCCACGGTGCGGCGGATGACCGCGCGTTCCGTCGCACCGCGCTCGGCGAGCAACTGCCTGATCCGCGGCGTGTCGTCGCGGGGTCCCGCCGCGGTCAGGTGTGCGGGGTCGTCGGAGCGCGCGACCGCGCCCCATCGGACGCGGCCGGTGGCCAGGCCGCCCAGGTCGCGGGCGTTGAGGCAGCCTTCCCAGTGCAGTGCGCGTTCGTCCACGACCTCCACGACGCGCGGCGCGGTGCGCTGGTTGTCGTCGGGCGCGGGCTCAGTCGGCGTACTTGGTGGTGCAGGGGTTGAGGCCCTGCTGGAAGCCGATGCGGAACGCCTCCACGCGGGCGAATCCCGCCGGGACCTGGTCGCCGTTGACGTTGGCCGCGATCAGGCTGTCGTCGCCCAGCAGGGCGGCCACGCCCTCGTCGACGTCCCCGGGCGCGATGCGGAGTTTGCCGACCGGGTTGCGCCGTCCGATCGGGTCCTCGACCAGCAGGCCGCTCCAGGCGCCGACCATGCACGCGGTGCGCAGGCCCGCCTGGGCGTCGTCCAGCCGCAGGCCCGCCGACTGCTGCACCGACAGCGCGTACCGCGAGGCGACCTGGGCGTAGGCGGCGAAATCGCCGTAGCCGGACGCGGAACCCTTGCGCGGCGGGGTGGCGATCCGCTGCAACTCGGGGATGTCCAACGAAATCGTGTTGGTCTCCGGGCAGAACGCGGCGGGCGTGGTGGCTTTCCGCGCGCCGCACGCCTGCGTCCCGGCGACGATCTTCGGCGGCGCCGCGCCCGTGTCGCGGAACACCTCGTGCAGGCTGTCCGACACGGCGTCCAGGCTCCTGCGGTCGACCGGCAGGTCCTGTTCCTGCTGCTGCTTCCAGAAGCGGAACTGGGTGGTGCGCGCGCGGACCTCGTCGCGGGTCATCTGCGCGCAGCGCCGCGGCCCGTCGCTGAAGCCGAACTGGAACGCGCTGACCCGGTCGAAGGCGCTGCCGTGCGCGTCGGCACCGGTGAAGTCGGTTTCGCCGGGCGCGTCCCGGATGTAGTTGAGCACGCCCATGGCCTGGTTCAGCCCCTGGCCGGTGGAGATCTGGAAGTACTTCGACGACCCCTCGGCGACGTGCCGGAAGTACGCGCCAGCGAAGCAGTCGGCCTGCTGCTCCTGCACGATCACCGGATCGTCCCGGGTGACCGTTGCGGCCCGGGTCTGGACCGCGTGGCCCATCTCGTGCGCGAGGACGGTGACCACCGACATCGGTCCGAAGCTCGCGTTGAGCCGGGGGAGCAGCTGCCCGCGGTCCCACGCCACGACGTCCTCGGACGGGCAGTAGAAGGCGTTCGTCAGACCCGCGGTGTTCTCCCCGCACAGCTGGGTGCCCGGACCCGCGGAGTCGTAGGAGATGAGCCGCTTCACCGGGGCGAACTGCTTGCCGTCGAAGGACTGCGGGAACTGCGCGCTCCAGTAGTCCTCGATGTCGGCGACCGCGTCGCGGGCGAGCTCGTCCATCTCCCCGTTGACGCCGCCGTCCACCGGCAGGTCCGACCGGCCGGATCCGGGTTTGCGCCCGCTCGGACCGTTGGTGGCGGGCAGGCCGGCGACCTCGGTCGTCGAGTAGCTGCCGAACGTCGTGGGAGTGCCGCTCACCGTCCTGGAACACCCGGTGACGACGGTGCTGCACGCGAGCAACGACATCACGGTCGCGGCGATCCGCCTGCGCGACCGGCTACCGGCCGATTCCACCACCACTGGCTGCCCCATCCTGCGGTACCGAAGATCCTCCGCCGGATGAGCCTATCGGGTGGCCGTCGGGGCGTTCGGGCGATCTTCGAAGATCAGCCGCAGGCGTCCGGGCCGCCCACAGCGCCGGTGCGGAACGCGGTGATGCGGTCGAATCCGGTCAGGTCGCTGCGACCCCGCGCGTCGCGGGACACGTCGTCGGAGTCGAGCACGACGTCCACCGCCTCGTCGAGGTCGCCGGGCGACAGCCGGGCTTCGTCCCTGCCGAGCCAGCCGGTGTAGGCGCCGGTCAGGCATGCGGTCCGCCGCTCCGCGTCGGCGGCCGTGGTGGGGCGTCCGAGCTCGTCGAGCGCGGCCAGCGCGAAGCGCGAGGCGAGCAACGTCGCAGCGGCGTGGTCGCCCAGGTCGTGGCGCACGCCGTCGAGCCCGGGGCGGTCGGCGACGACCGTCCGCGGTCGCGCGCAGAACGCGACGGGGTGCGCGTTCGCGGTGCAGGAGGCGGCCGGGTCGTCGGAAGCGCGGACCGCGGGCGGCGTCCAGTGCCCGCCGCGGCGGGTGACGTAGTCGGCGAAGAAGGCGTTCGGGGCGTCCGCGCGGAGGATGTCCTCAAGTGCTTCGGCGGACTCGTGCGGGGTGCGGGCGGTCAGGTCCTCCTCGGTGACGGCGGCGCAGCTGCGCGGACCGCGCTGGAAGCCGTCCTGGAACGCCGAGACCCGGTCGAAGGCGGTGCCGTGCGCGTCGGAGCTGGTCGACGCGGTGCCGACCGGGTCGCGGAAACCGATGAGCGCGCGCAGCGCCCCGTCGAGCTGGGCGGCGTCCACGTGCAGGTGCGGGGCGTGGCCGTCGGTGACCCAGCGGACGAACGAGCCCGAGTAGCAGTCCGCCATCGCCTCGATCCGCACCGGGTGTTCGGATCCGCCGATGTCCACACCGGAACGCTGCTGCACCGCGTGTCCCATCTCGTGCGCGAGCACCACCGCCACCGAGGCGTCCCCGTAGTGCTCCCGCAGCACGGGCAGCAGTGCCGCGCGGTCCCAGGCGATGGTGTCGACGGTGGCGCAGTAGTACGCGTTGCCCTCCACGTCCTGCGGGGAGGCCGAGCACGGCGGCGGTGCGCCCTTGCCGTTGGTGTCCACGGAGAAGAACCCGCCGTCCAGGTCGTGCCAGGACTTGTCGAACACCGCCGGGAACTGCGCGGACCAGTACGCCTGCACGTCGGTGACGACGGTGGCCGCCAGCCGGTCGGTGTCGCCGCGGTCCGTGCCGTGCACGAACGACGGGTCGACCGGGTGCACGGCCACGGCAGGCGGGCCGGGCGGAGCCGGGGACGAGCAGGCGGCGGCGAGGAGCACGACCACCGACGCCGCGATTCGCAGGGCACGCACGTCCCCAGCTTCGCATCGGGGGCCGGGTGTGACCGTGACGGTATCGGCGCACGGACGCGTCCGCGCCGAGATATGGTCCGCTCCCGTGAGAGCCGTCCACCGCTTCACCGTGCGCGCCCACCTGCCGGACCAGCTGCAGGCGCTGGGAACCCTGGCGACCAACCTGCGCTGGACCTGGCACCCGCCGACGCAGGACCTGTTCGCCGCGGTCGACCCCCCGGTGTGGTCGGCGGTCGGCGGCGACCCGCTGCGCCTGCTGGCCGAGGTGCCCGCCGGGCGGCTCAGCGAACTCGCGCGCGACGAGGACTTCCTGGCCCGCACCCGGGCGGTCGACGACGACCTGCGCCGCTACCTGACGGTGCCGCGCTGGTACCAGCAGCGGCTCGACGAAGGCGCCGTGCTGCCGACCTCGATCGCCTACTTCTCGATGGAGTTCGGGCTCACCGAAGCGCTGCCGAACTACTCCGGCGGGCTGGGCGTGCTGGCCGGGGACCACCTCAAGGCCGCCTCCGACCTGGGCGTGCCGATGATCGGCGTCGGGTTGCTCTACCGGTCCGGGTACTTCCGGCAGGCGCTGTCCGCCGAGGGCTGGCAGGTCGAGCACTACCCGGTGCTGGACCCGCGCGGCCTGCCGCTGGAGATGCTGACCGACCACTCCGGTGAGCCGGTGCTGGTGCACGTCGCGATGCCCGCCGGGCGCACGCTGCGCGCCCGGATCTGGAAGGCGCAGGTGGGCCGGGTTCCGCTGCTGCTGCTCGACAGCGACCTGCCGGACAACGACGACGACCTGCGCAGCACCACCGACCGGCTCTACGGCGGCGACGCCGAGCACCGCATCCGCCAGGAGATCCTCGCCGGGATCGGCGGGATGCGGGCCGTGCGCGCCTACTGCGCGCTCACCGGCCACCCGCAGCCCGAGGTGTTCCACACCAACGAGGGCCATGCCGGGTTCCTCGGCCTGGAGCGCATCCGCGAGCTGCTGGAGGACCCGGGCCTGCAGTTCGAGGAGGCGGTGGCCGCGGTGCGGGCGGGCACGGTGTTCACCACGCACACACCGGTGCCCGCGGGCATCGACCGGTTCCCGGTGGACCTGGTGAGCCACTACTTCGGCGACGGCGCCCGGGAGGCCCTGCTGCCCGGGGTGCCCACGCAACGGGTGCTCGCGCTGGGAGCCGAGGAGAACCCGGGCATGTTCAACATGGCGCACATGGGCCTGCGGCTGGCCCAACGCGCCAACGGTGTGTCCGAACTGCACGGCAAAGTGATCCGGAAGATGTTCCGGAACCTGTGGCCGGGGTTCGGGGTCGAGGAGATCCCGATCCGCTCGGTCACCAACGGCGTGCACGGACCCACCTGGTCGGCGCGCGAACTCGGCAAACTGCTCGGCGAGTCCGAAATGGACAGCGGGGCGGGGCTGCGCGGGATGGAACCGGTCAGCGACTCGCTGCTGTGGGAGCTGCGGTGCTCGCTGCGGCAGCGGCTGATCGACGAGGTGCGCCGCCGGTTGCGCGAGGCGTGGTTGCAGCGCGGCGCCTCGGACCTCGAACTCGGCTGGTGCGACTCGGTGTTCGACCCGGACGTGCTCACCATCGGCTTCGCCCGCCGCGTTCCGACCTACAAGCGGGCGACGCTGATGCTGCGCGACACCGACCGGCTGCGGGACCTGCTGCTGGACCCGGAGCGACCGGTGCAGATCGTGGTGGCGGGCAAGTCGCACCCGGCCGACGAGGGCGGCAAGGCGATGATCCAGCGGATCGTCAAGTTCGCCGACCAGGCCGACGTGCGGCACCGGATCGTCTTCCTGCCGGACTACGACATGTCGTTGGCCCGATACCTGGTGTCCGGCTGCGACGTGTGGCTGAGCAACCCGGTGCGGCCGCTGGAAGCGTGCGGCACGTCGGGGATGAAGGCGGCGCTCAACGGCGGGTTGAACCTGTCGGTCCGGGACGGTTGGTGGGACGAGTTGTTCGACGGCCACTACGGGTGGGCCATCCCCAACGCCGACGGCGTCACCGATCCCAACCGGCGCGACGACCTGGAGGCCACCGCGCTGTACGAGCTCATCTCCGAGCACGTGGCCCCGCTGTTCTACGAGCGCAACACCGACGGGGTGCCCGGCAAGTGGATGTCGAGGGTCCGGCACACGTTGGCGACGCTCGGGCCGCGCGTGCAGTCGTCCCGGATGGTCCGCGAGTACGTCGACAACCACTACGCCCCAGCGGCGAGGTCGGTGCGCGCGGTGGCCAACGACGGCTACCGCGGCGCCAAGGAGATCGCCGACTACCGGGCGCGGTTGCAGGCCGCCTGGACGTGGGTGCGGATCCGGGACACCGAGATGACCGTCGAGACCGGCGGAACGCCGCTGCTGGGCGGGCAGGTGACCGTGCGCGCGAGCGTCGACCTGGCCGGGCTCGATCCGTCCGATGTGGACGTCGAGGTGGTCGTCGGTCGGGTCGACGACTCCGACGAGCTGCACGACTTCGTGGCCGAGTCGATGCGCCCGGCCGGGGAGGGCCGCTACGAGGCGAGCGTGACGCTGCCGCACGCGGGTCCGGCCGGGTACACCGTGCGGGTCCTGCCGAAGCACCCGCTGCTGTCCGGTTACGCCGAACTCGGCAAGGTTGTCCTCGCGGGCTGAGCCGGGAATCCGCGACCTCGGCGGCTCCGGGGCGGATCCCGGTTCAGCAGACCTGGAGCCGCTGGCGGGTTTCCCGCACGCGCGGCCACCACGGCGCCAGGTGCTCCGCCCGGGCGAGCGCCTCGCGGGCAGCGGCGTTGTCGTGGCGCGCCATGTGCGCGCGGGCCAGGGTCGCGTAGTCGTCGGCCTGGGACAGCGGTGAGCTGTTGTGCTCGGCGCCGATCGCGGCGAGCCGGACCGCCTCGTCCACGTCGCCTTCGATCAGGGCGAGCAGCCCCGAAGTGCCGCTGAGGTCGAACTCCGGGTAGCCGAGGTCGATCGCGTCGCGCAACGCGCGTTTCGCGATCGGCAGCACCTCGTCGCCCGGCAGCTGCCCCGCCTCGACCGCGGCGAATCCGAGGCCCGCCATGCCCGCCAGCAGGTACGACATCTCGCGGGGCTGGGCGTCTCGCGCCGAGACGTGCTGGAGCAGCAGCATCACCGCCTGCGCGTACTCGCCGCGCGCTTCGAGCAGCGTCACCCGGCACGACGTCGTCGCGTTCAGGTCCGGGTGCTCCCGGACGAGAGCGTCCACACAGGATTCCGCGCGCTCGATGTCGCCTTCCCGCAGCGCCTCGTGCGCGCGGGCCGCGAGCGGCGCCGCGCGGAACTCGGTGCGCTCGGGTTCGGGCATGCGGGGCAGGCCGAACAGCAACCAGCCCGTCGACGTCGCCAGCGGCGCCCGCTTCGGCAGGAGTTTGTACAGCATGAACGGGGTCATCGCGATCGACAGGCCCCGTCCGAACGCACTGCCGACCAGCGACCACGACGCGGCGACCGCACCCGTCCCGGCGAGCGCCGAAACCAGCCCGGCCGACCAGCACCGCAGGATCACCGGCGAGCGCCACGGGCCGATCTCCGACCGCAACGTCACCGGCAGGGCCCGGACCGTGATGGTGGTACGGCCCGCCCGCCACGACGCGACGCGCCGCAGCGCCCCGAACACGACGTGCCTGACGCGCAGTCCGAACACCAGCGCCCCGATCAGCAGGCCGAGCTGCGTCACCATCGGCAGCGCGATCACACCCGCGAGCGCACCGCCGAGTCCGGCGACCGAACCGGCGAAACCCGTGCCCGCGACCGCTTCCACCGCGCACACCGCGATCGCACCGAGCACGGCGCTGGCGACCCACGGCCGCAGCAACAGGCTTTTCGCTCGCACAAGGTCAAGAGCGTAGAGGACCCGGCGCCGCCGCAGGGCCGGTTCGCCCGGGTCAGCCCCGGCCGGTCCGGTCGGTGGAGCAAGGGAACTTTCCTGCCATCCCCGCCGCGTTGTCCGGGTCGCAGTGACAGGAAAGTTCCCTTCCTCCCTTCCCCCGGTTGAGTCCGACCCCGCGTGCGGGGCCGTGGAGCGGGGAAGGGAACTTTTCTCCCAGAGGTGGGAAAGCGGTTTCCGCCCTCCGCTTTCCGGAGGGAGGCCGGCAGTGGCGAAGGGAACCTTCCTGCCACGCGTGGCAGGAAGGTTCCCCTGCTCGCTCAGAGCGGTGTCGAGCCGCCGACGCGGACCGGAAGTCCCGCGTCCTTCCAGGCTCGGAAGCCGCCTGCGAGGTCGGTGGCCCTGGTCAGACCGAGGCTTTGGGCCTGGGCCGCGGCCAGGCTGGAGGCGTAGCCCTCGTTGCACACCAGCACGACCGGAAGGTCCGGGCGGAGTCCGGTCAGCCGGTGCGGGCCGGACGGGTCCAGGCGCCACTCCAGCACGATCCGCTCGACGGTCAGCGCACCGGGGATCTCCCCTTCGGTGAGCCGGTCGGCTTGCGGTCTGATGTCGATCAGCAGGCCGCCCTGCTTCTGCAGCGACAACGCCTGGTGCGGTGTGACCCGGTCGAGCTTGGCGCGCGACTCGGACAGCAGGTGGTCCACGCCGTACGGCCCGGTCGAAGGCTCGTCCCGGCGGGGCAGCGGAATCACGGTCACTGTTCCCTCCCGGCACGCGACGTTGAAGTCGTCCGCTCGGGCCGGATCGGCGGAACGTCGGCCAAGTCGGCGTAGTAGTGCACCGGCAGCAGCGGTGGGGAATAGGCGTGCACGCTCGCCGAGTTCACCGAACTGGCGTTGTAGACGCGGTGCGCCCGCCCGCTGCCGAAGCCGATGCTCGATCCGACCTCGTGGTCGACGGTGCGCACCGGTCCGGAGGAATACCGGTAGTCCTCGCGCAGCGCCCCGAACAGGACCGAGAACGATCCGGACGCGCCGCCGTGGTCGTGCGGTTCGGTGCCCTGCCCGGGAGCCCAGGACAGCAGCCACAGCTCCACTCCCGCGGTGAGCGCGAGCCGCGCCCACCAGCGCTGCTGCTCGTCGATGCGCACGACGTCGAGCAGCGGTCCGGTCAGTTCCGAGGCGACCTGGCCGGTGAGGTCGCGCAGTTCGCGAGGTGTCCACAGCGGACGGTCCGGGTGGACGAGGTCGCGGAGCAGGCGGTTGTCCAGGCCGGGGTGCACTTCCGCGGTACCGATCTCCGGCACGGAGTCGGTCGGGGTGTACTCGGACAGCTGGGTGGTTCCGCCGGAATCGTGCTGGTGCACAGCGGTCATGGGGGTCTCCAGGTTCGTGTCAGGCGATGCGGAATGGCGCGACACGAACTCACCGCGGATCGTCGCGGGGAGTGGCCGGGAGAAGAGGATTCGTCGTGCCGCGCGGTGGAGCCCGGTTGTCGGACCGGGGACCGCGTCAGCGACAGGCGGTGGTGACGACCCGGAACAGGTCGATCACGCGATCGCGTGTGAGCAACGAATCGGACACGACGACGATCGTGGCACGGAGCCCCGGGAACCGCCAGCACTCCCGGAGCCGTTCCGACATCTGGACGCCGACCGGGGGCGGCCGGGTCCTCCCCGCCGCAGGGGCGAGTGGGCGGGGCGGAACAATGGGGGACCGGAGGGGACCTGCCGGACACCCGCGGCGGTCCGGACGCCAGACGAACCGGGTGGGTGCCGCGGGCGTTGCGGCCAGTCACGGCTGGGAGGTTGACGTGGAGGACCTGGTCATCCACATGGATGGCGTCGGTGTTCGGCGGGGCGATGCCACCCTGCTGTCCGACGTGAACTGGGATGTCGAGCTCGACGAGCGGTGGGTCGTGCTGGGCCCCAACGGTGCGGGCAAGACGACCTTGCTCAAGCTCGCCGGAACCGAGATGTACCCGAGCGACGGCACCGTCGACGTGCTCGGCGAGCGGCTCGGCAAGACCAACGTGTTCGACCTCCGCCCCCGCATCGGTCTGACCTCCGCGGCCTTCACCGCACGCGTCCCGGGCGACGAGCGGGTCCGCGACGTCGTGGTCAGCGCGGGCTACTCGGTGGTCGGCCGGTGGCGCGAGGAGTACGACGACCTGGACACCGACCGCGCCGCCGAACTGCTCGACCTCCTCGGCGTCGCGCACCTCGCCGACCGGCCCTTCGGCACGCTGTCCGAGGGGGAGCGCAAGCGGGTCACGATCGCGCGCGCCCTGATGACCGACCCCGAACTGCTCCTGCTCGACGAGCCGGCCGCGGGTCTCGACCTCGGAGGCCGGGAGGACCTGGTGGCCCGGCTGTCCTCGCTGGCGATGGACCCCGACGCTCCGGCGTCGGTGCTGGTCACCCACCACGTCGAGGAGATCCCGCCCGGGTACACGCACGGCCTGCTGCTGCGGGAGGGCTCGATCGTCGCGCAGGGGCTGCTGGACGACGTGCTCACCGAGGACAACCTGTCCAAGACGTTCGACCAGGACCTGGAGCTCCAGCGCAGCGGAGACCGCTACTTCGCGCGGCGCCGGTGAGCGTCGCGTCACTGCCGTTCCCGGACGCGCCGCGATAGCCTTCCGGCGCAGTCGGTTCGACGAGGAGGTTGCTGCGTGGGCGAGTTCGTCAGGCTTGAGGTGGACGGCGCGATCGGAACCATCCGGCTGGACCGGCCGAAGATGAACGCGCTGAACCGGCAGATCGAGCGCGAGCTGCGGGACGTCGCGGTCGAGGCCACCGAGCGCACCGACATCCGGGCTGTGATCGTCTACGGCGGGGAGAAGGTCTTCGCCGCGGGGGCGGACATCAAGGAGATGGCCGAGATGTCCTACGCCGACATGGTCACCAAGGAGCAGCACGGGCTGTCCGCGGCGATGAGCGCGGTGGCCGCGATCCCCAAGCCCACCGTGGCAGCGCTGACGGGCTACGCCCTCGGCGGCGGGTTCGAACTGGCGCTGAGCTGCGACCGCCGCATCGCGGGCGAGAGCGTCAAGGTCGGCCAGCCCGAAATCCTGCTCGGCGTGATCCCGGGTGCCGGCGGTACGCAGCGGCTGGCCCGGCTGATCGGACCGAGCAAGGCCAAGGACATCATCTACTCGGGTCGTTTCGTGGCCGCCGACGAGGCGCTGTCGCTGGGCATGGTCGACGAGGTGGTGCCCGACGACGACGTGTACGCGGCGGCGCGCCGCTGGGTCGACCAGTTCGCCAAGGGGCCTGCTCGCGCGCTGGCCGCGGCCAAGGCCGCGATCGACGGCGGCCTGGACGTCGACCTGGACAACGGTCTGAAGCTGGAGACGCACCTGTTCGCCGGGACCTTCGCCACCGAGGACCAGAAGATCGGGATGCGGTCGTTCATCGAGAACGGCCCCGGGAAGGCCGAGTTCACCGGCGAATGAGCGGTGTTCGACACGTCCGGGGCGTGCGGTCGGGTGAGGGCCGTGCGCGCTGAAGCGCGCGGCCCGGCGCCGTCGGTACGCGCGGCGGTGTAGGGGACGCACGTGGGGTACCGGTTCGATCTCGACGACGTGGCGTTCCTGCGTTCGCCGTCCGGACGCGACGCGGTCGCCGAACTGTCCGGGCGGACGCTGACCACGGCCTCCCGGCTCGCCGACGTGGCCGCCGCACGCGAGCTCGCCGGTGAGCGCTTCGCCGCCGCTGCGCTGGAGACGGCGGTGTTGCGGCGCCGGGCGCAGTCCAAACTGGACGACTGCGCGGAGTGGCTGTTCACCGACGACGCCCTGCAACAGGCCACCGCCGGAGTGGTCGCCGCGCACCGCGCGAGGCGATTCGCCGGACGTGACGTGCACGACGTCACGTGCTCCATCGGCGCGGACCTCCGTGCCCTCGCCAGGGTCGCGGCGCGCTGCGTGGGTTCCGATCTCGATCCCGTCCGGTTGGCGATGGCCCGGCACAACCTCGATGAGTCCCGGGTGCCCGCCCTGGTGGCGCGGGCGGACGCGCTGCGTCCGGTGACCCGGGGCACCGCGGTCGTGGCGGACCCGGCGCGGCGGGATGACGCCGGCCGGCGCAAGTGGAGCCCGGCGGACCTGGTGCCGCCGCTGGACGAACTCCTCGACACCTACTCCGGGCGGGACCTGGCGGTGAAGTGCGCGCCGGGCCTGGACTTCGACGCGATTCCCGGCGACGCCGAGGTCGAGGTGGTGTCCCTGGGCGGGCAGGTCAGGGAGGCCGCCCTGTGGTTCGGCGAACTCGCGGGCAGCGGGGTGCGCAGGCGCGCGACCGTCCTGGCGGGTGCTGGTGAGGCGTGGACGCTGACCGATGCCGAGCCGGACGAGTGCCCGGTCGGGGACGTGCGGCAGTGGATCGTCGACCCGGACGGCGCCGTGGTGCGAGCCGGGCTGGTGCGGCACTACGCCGCCCGGCACGGGCTGTCGCAGCTCGACCCGCGCATCGCCTACCTGACCGGCGACGAGCCGCCTGCCGGAGTCCGCGCGTTCCGGGTCCTCGAACAGGGGCGCTACCAGGAGAAGGCGTTGCGGGCGCTGTTGCGCGGGCACGAGGTCGGACGCCTGGAGATCCTGGTGCGCGGGCTGGACGTCGACCCGGACGCCCTGCGACGGCGGCTCAAGCCGAAGGGCGGTCGCGACGGCACGCTCGTGCTGACCCGGGTCGGCGACACCGCGATGGCGTACCTGTGCCGCGCGGAACGCACCTGAGTGCGCTCCGTCACGCGTTCGAGCGCAGCTGCGGCCGGGACCTGTGAGACCGGTGAAAACCCAAGGAGAACATCGGGGGCCGTTCTCTATGCTGGAGCCGGTATGGGTACGTCTGCTGTGAAATCCCCTCTCGCCGACCTGCGCGAACGGCTGCCCGAGTTGATGTCGGTCGACCAGCGCAGGCTCCAGCGCCGCATCGACGGTGCTCGCAAGATCCGGGACCAGCAGGCGTTGCAGGCGGTTACCGCCGAGATCGCCGATGACGTCGAGGCGGCCGAGCGCAGGGTCGAGCAGCGGCGCGCGAACGTGCCCGCGGTCGAATACCCCGAAGCGCTGCCGGTCAGCCAGCGCCGGGACGACCTGCTGGCCGCGATCCGCGACAACCAGGTCGTGATCGTCGCCGGCGAGACCGGGTCCGGGAAGACCACGCAGCTGCCCAAGATGTGCCTCGAACTCGGGCGGGGCGTGCGCGGGCTCATCGGGCACACCCAGCCGCGGCGATTGGCTGCCCGCACCGTCGCTGAACGCGTCGCCGAGGAACTCGGCACCGAACTCGGCGAGACCGTCGGGTACCAGGTGCGCTTCACCGAGCGAGTCGGGGACGACACCCTGGTCAAACTGATGACCGACGGCATCCTGCTCGCAGAGATCCAGCGGGACCGGCTGCTGCGCAAGTACGACACGCTCATCATCGACGAGGCGCACGAGCGCAGCCTCAACATCGACTTCATCCTCGGGTACCTCAAGCAGCTGCTGCCCCGCCGCCCCGATCTCAAGGTGATCATCACCTCGGCGACGATCGACCCGGACAGCTTCTCGCGGCACTTCGGCGACGCTCCGGTGGTCGAGGTGTCCGGGCGCACCTACCCCGTCGAGGTCCGCTACCGGCCGCTGGTGGACGACTCCGACGAGACCGAGGACGTGGTGCGCGACCAGACGCAGGCCATCTGCGAGGCGGTCGACGAGCTGTGCGCCGAGGGCCCCGGCGACATCCTCGTCTTCCTCAGCGGTGAACGGGAGATCCGCGACACCGCCGACGCGCTCGACCAGCAGAACCGGCCCAACACCGAGGTGCTGCCGCTGTACGCACGGCTGTCGACCGCCGAGCAGCACCGGGTGTTCCAGCCGCACGGCGGTCGGCGGATCGTGCTGGCCACCAACGTGGCCGAGACGTCGTTGACCGTGCCGGGGATCAAGTACGTGATCGACCCCGGGACCGCGCGGATCTCCCGCTACAGCTTCCGCACCAAGGTGCAACGACTGCCGATCGAACCCGTCTCGCAGGCGTCGGCCAACCAGCGCAAGGGACGCTGCGGGCGCGTGTCGGAGGGCATCTGCATCCGGCTGTACTCCGAGCAGGACTTCCTGGCGCGTCCGGAGTTCACCGACCCGGAGATCCTGCGCACCAACCTCGCCTCGGTCATCCTGCAGATGACCTCGCTCGGCCTCGGTGACGTGGAGTCGTTCCCGTTCCTGGAACCGCCGGACCGCCGGCAGATCACCGACGGCGTCACGCTGCTGCACGAGCTCGGTGCGCTGGACGGGTCCAAGAAGGAACTGACCCGGCGGCTCACCCCGATCGGTCGCAAGCTCGCGCAGTTGCCGATCGACCCCCGGCTGGCGCGCATGGTGCTGGAGGCCGAACGCAACGGCTGCGTCCGCGAAATTCTGGTGATCGCGGCCGCGTTGTCCATCCAGGACCCGCGCGAGCGCCCGGCGGACAAGCAGCAGCAGGCCGACCAGAAGCACGCGCGGTTCGTCGACGAGGAACCCGACTCGGACTTCCTCACCTACCTCAACCTGTGGCGGTACCTGCGTTCCCAGCAGAAGGAGCTGTCGTCCAACCAGTTCCGCAAGCTCTGCCGGGGCGACTTCCTGAACTACCTGCGCGTGCGCGAGTGGCAGGACCTCTACGGGCAGCTGCGGCAGATGGTGAAGTCGATGGGTGTGTCGATCAACGACCAGCCCGCCGACTCGGCGCGCATCCACCAGTCGCTGCTGGCCGGGTTGCTGTCGCACATCGGGCTCAAGGACACCGAGAAGAAGTCCGGACCGCAGCAGGGGCGCGGCTCGAACGAGTACCTCGGGGCCCGCAACGCCCGCTTCGCGGTGTTCCCCGGGTCCGCGCTGTTCCGCAAGCCGCCGCGCTGGGTCATGGCCGCCGAGCTGGTGGAGACCTCGCGGCTGTGGGCCCGGGTCGTCGCGCGCGTCGAGCCGGACTGGATCGAGTCCCTCGCCCAGCACCTGGTCAAGCGCAGCTACAGCGAACCGCACTGGGAGAAGGACCGCGCCGCGGTCGTCGCCTACGAGAAGGTCACGCTCTACGGGGTGCCGCTGGTCGTCGCCCGCAAGGTCAACTACGGGCGCATCGACCCAGAACTCAGCCGCGAGCTGTTCATCCGGCACGCGCTGGTGGAAGGCGACTGGGACACCCGGCACGCCTTCTTCCACGAGAACCGGGCGCTGCTCGCCGAGGTCGAGGACCTGGAGGAGCGGGCCCGCCGGCGCGACATCCTCGTCGACGACGAGACGTTGTTCGAGTTCTACGACGAGCGGGTCGGCGCCGAGGTCGTCTCCGGGCGGCACTTCGACTCCTGGTGGAAGAAGGTCCGGCGGGAGCAGCCCGACCTGCTCAACTTCGAGAAATCGATGCTGATCAACCAGGAGTCGGCGGAGGTCACCGACCACGACTACCCCGACTTCTGGCAGCAGGGCGCGCACCGGCTGCGGCTGACCTACCAGTTCGAGCCGGGGGCCGATGCCGACGGCGTCACGGCGCACATCCCGCTCGCCGTGCTCAACCAGATCACCCCGGACGGGTTCGACTGGCAGATCCCGGGGCTGCGCGAGGAACTGGTGACGGCGCTGCTGAAGTCGCTGCCCAAGGCGGTTCGGCGCAACTTCGTCCCGGTGCCCGACCACGCCCGGGCCGTGCTGCACCGCATGACGTCGCAGGAGATGCCGCTGCTGGACGCCCTGGAAGAGGAACTGCGGCGGATGACCGGCGTGACCGTGCACCGCGCCGAGTGGGACCTCGACCGGGTGCCCGATCACCTGAAGATGACCTTCCGCGTCGTCGGTCGCAAGGGCAAGAAGCTCGCCGAGTCCAAGGACCTGGAGGACCTCAAGCAGCGGCTGCGGCCCGAGCTCCGGGAGGAGATCTCGGCGGCGGCCGACGACGTCGAGCGGACCGGGCTGCGCTCCTGGGACTTCGAGCGGCTGCCGCAGGTCTTCGAGCAGCGGCGGGCCGGGCATTCGGTGAAGGCGTACCCCGCGCTGGTGGACGAGGGCGGCACCGTCGGGGTGCGGATGTTCGACACCGAGGAGGAACAGCGCCGCGCGCTGTGGGACGGCACCCGGCGCCTGCTGCTGCTCGCCGTCCCGTCCCCGGCGAAGTCCATCCAGCGCGGGATGAGCAGCACGACCCGGCTGGTGTTCGGCGGGAGCCCGCACGGTGACCCCGCCGACGTCCTCGACGACTGCGTCGCCTGCGCGGTCGACAAGCTGATGGCCGACAACGGCGGACCGGTGTGGGACCAGGACGCCTTCGCCGCGCTGCGGGACAAGGTCCGGGCCCAGCTGGGACCGGTGACCGCCGGGGTGGTGTCCGCGGTGGAGAAGGTCCTCGCCGCGGCGCAGCGCGTCGAGACGATGCTGGCGGACCGGCCGAAGGGCGCCCCGGCGGACGCGCTCCGGGACATCCGCGGTCAGCTGGACGGGCTGCTCTACCCGGGTTTCGTCACCGCCACCGGGTGGGAGCGGCTGCCGGACCTGGTGCGCTACCTGCGCGCGGTCGAGATGCGGTTGGACAAACTGCAGTACCACCCGCAGCGCGACCGCGAGTGGATGGCGCAGGTGGACGAGGTCGCGCAGCGCTATCGGGAACTGCTGGCCCGGGTGCCGCAGGGACGTTCTCCGAGCGGGGAGCTGCGGCGGATCGGGTGGATGATCGAGGAACTGCGGGTGAGCCTGTTCGCGCAGACGCTCGGCACCGCGCATCCGGTGTCGTTGAAGCGCATTCACCGCGCGATCGACAAGATCGCGGACTGATCCCCGGATGCCGCCGCGGATCGTCGTGGCGGCGCGGTGGAGGGCGGAGCGGACGTGCGCGTGCATGGCGGAATCCTCCCGGTGCCGGAACGGTACGGTCCGATGTGGACGGAAGTGCGGGTCGGACCGTTGACGATGCCTCGACACCGAGTTTCCACGCTCGAACACCCGTTTGCATCACTCGCCGGAGTGGATCTCGGGACACCCGAAAACGCCGGAGCGGCGGGGGAATCGCGTCGCGGCGTCCGCCCGCCGAACATGGCGCTCGTGGCCGGGTGTTCCGCCGTCCGCCCCCCGGGGAGCGTGGGATTCCGAGGGTGGCGGGGAGGTCGGCGACGTCAGAGGGCGGGGGACACGGTCACGCCGACGGCGCCCGGGCCGGTGTGGGCGCCGATGATCGCGCTGGTCTCCTCCATCGTGATCCGCCGGACCTGGGGGAGTTGCGAGCGCAGCTCGCCGAGGACGCGCTCGGCGCGCTCGGATGCCTGGAAGTGCTCGACGCCGACGTCCACCGGGCCGCCCCCGGCGCGCTCGACCGCCGTGCTGACCACCTTCTTGAGAGCCCGGTCGGTGCCGATCCCCTTGGCGAGCTGGTCGACCACGCCGTCCTTCATGGCCAGCACCGGCTTGATCGACAGCGCGTGCCCGAGCCACGCCTGGGCGCGTCCGATCCGGCCGCTGCGCTGCAGGTACTCCAGGGTGTCGACGTACAGCAGCTGCGTCGTGCTGCGCAGGCGGCGCTCCAGGACGCCCATCACGCCCTGCGGGGTGGCGCCGGCCGCGGCCGCTTCCGCGGCGGCGATCACCGGGTAGCCGAGGCTGAGCCCGACCAGGCGGGAGTCGACCACGTAGACCGGGATGCCGATCTCGGCCGCCGCGGACCGGGCGGATTCGCACGTGCGGGACATCGCCTCGGAGATGTGCACGGAGATGATGGCCTCGGCGCCTGCCGCGACCGCGTCGGAGTAATTCCAGAAGAAGGCGGGTGCGGGAGGTTCGCCGGTCTCCACCTGGGCGCCGCCGCGCATCGCCTGCGCCAGCTGGTCGTGCGGGACGCGGCGTTCGTCGTTGTACTCGTCGCCGACCTTGAGCTCCAGCTGGACGACCGAGATCCCGAGTCGGCCAGCGAGTTCGAGCGGCACGGAGGCCGTCGAGTCGGTCACGATGGCGACGCGTTGACGCATGCGCACAGGCTACTCATATGCAAATCGCATTCATATCGACCCCGTCCTCCGTGTTGGGTCCGGGGTTCCGGTGTGCGCGGAGGGTGAGGACGGTCACCGCAGGAAGCTGGTTGCGCTTGCGCTACCGGTGAGTAACATCCTGGGTGGTTGGTATCACTGTGCTTTTCGCATGGTGACATGGCAAGGTCAAACTTCCCGGACCACGAGCTCCGGGACTCCGCAAGCAAAGCCGCTGGACGCAGCGTCATCAGTCCGCAGGAGGTCGAAGAGGGCCCATGAACATCGTCGTCCTGGTCAAGCAGGTGCCCGACACGTATTCCGAGCGGAAGCTTTCTGAAGCGGACCACACGCTGGATCGCGAGTCGGCGGATGCGGTGTTGGATGAGATCAACGAGCGCGCGGTCGAAGAGGCGCTGCAGATCAAGGAGGCCCAGGGCGGCGAGGTGACCGTGCTGTGCATGGGCCCGGATCGCGCGACGGATGCGATTCGCAAGGCGCTGTCGATGGGGGCGGACGCGGCGGTGCACGTCTGCGACGAGGCGTTGCACGGGACGGACGCGCTGGGGACGGCGCGGGTGTTGGCCGCGGCGATCGGCACCGTGGACTCGGTTGATCTGGTGATCGCGGGCAACGAGGCCACGGATGGTCGCAGTGGTGCGGTGCCGGCGATGGTGGCCGAGTTGTTGGGGTGGCCGCAGTTGACCTATGCCCGCAAGGTGGAGGTCGAGGGGTCGACGGTGCGCGTGGAGCGGGAGACCGACGCGGGCATCGTGTCGCTGGAGGCGGCGGCTCCGGCGGTGGTGAGCGTGACCGAGAAGATCAACGAGCCCCGCTACCCCTCGTTCAAGGGGATCATGGCGGCGAAGAAGAAGCCGGTGACCACGCTGGGCCTGGCCGAGGTCGGGGTGGACGCGGCCGTGGTGGGCCTGTCCGGTGCGGGTTCGCAGGTGGTGTCCTCGGCGCCGACGCCGCCGAAGTCCGCCGGTGAGAAGGTCACCGATGAGGGCCAGGGCGGCGTGGCGATCGTGGAGTTCCTGGCCGGGCAGAAGTTGGTCTGAGGTCGTTCGCGGGTTTTCGAGGAGGCATGGGTTTTATGGCTGAGGTTCTGGTCCTCGTTGATCACGTGGACGGCGAGGTCAAGAAGGTCACCTACGAGTTGTTGACCGCGGCGCGCCGGATCGGTGAGCCGTCGGCGGTGGTGGTCGGTGAGCCGGGTACCGCCGGCAAGCTGGCCGAGGGGCTGGCCGCCTACGGTGCGGCGAAGGTCTACGCCGCCGAGTCGGAGCAGGCCGGGCGGTTCCTGGTGACGCCGCAGGTGGACGTGCTGGCCCAGCTGGTGGACTCGGCGTCCCCGGCGGCGGTGCTGGTGCCCGCCTCGATCGACGGCAAGGAGATCGCCGGTCGGCTGGCGGTGCGGCTGGGTTCGGGTCTGCTGTCCGAGGTGGTCGACCTCGACGCCGAGGGCGTGGGCAGCCACTCGTTGTTCGGTGGCACCTTCGACGCGAAGGCGAAGGTCACCCGGGGCACGCCGGTGATCACGGTGCTGCCGGGTGCGGTCGAGGCCGAGCAGGCCGCCGGCGCGGCCGCGACTGAGCAGGTCGAGGTCGCCGGGGTGGACGAGGCCAAGGCCGCGAAGATCACCGGGCGGCAGCCCGCCGAGGCCGGCGACCGCCCCGAGCTGACCGAAGCCTCGGTCGTGGTCTCCGGCGGTCGGGGTGTCGGTTCCGCCGAGAGCTTCGAGGTCGTGGAGAAGCTGGCCGACTCGCTGGGCGCCGCGGTGGGCGCCTCGCGTGCGGCGGTGGACTCGGGTTACTACCCGCACCAGTTCCAGGTCGGGCAGACCGGCAAGACCGTCTCGCCGCAGCTCTACATCGCCCTGGGCATCTCCGGTGCCATCCAGCACCGGGCCGGGATGCAGACCTCGAAGACGATCGTGGCGGTCAACAAGGACCCCGAAGCCCCGATCTTCGAGATCGCCGACTACGGCGTGGTCGGCGACCTGTTCCAGGTCGCCCCGCAGCTCACCGAGGAGATCACCAAGCGCAAGGGCTGAGGTGCGCGTTGACGTCGAGGGCGGGTCGCCGGTGCGGCCCGCCCTCGTTCTCCGTCAGCGACGGGCCTCGTCGCGGCCCTTGCAGGCGAGTTTGTCGGCCCGTTCGTTCTCCGGGTGCCCGCTGTGGCCCTTGACCCACTCCCAGCGGACCTCGCCGTGGCGGGCGCGCTCGGCGTCCAGGCGGCGCCAGAGGTCGGCGTTCTTGACCGGTTGCTTCGAGGCCGTCCGCCAGCCGTTGCGCTTCCAGCCGTGCAGCCACTCCGTGATGCCCTTGAGCACGTACGTGCTGTCGGTGTGCACCCGCACCAGCGGCATCGGACGGGTCAGCGCGGCCAGGCCCTCGATGACCGCGGTGAGCTCCATCTTGTTGTTGGTGGTGGCCGCCTCGCCGCCGTGCAGTTCGCGTTCGTGGTCGCCGTAGCGCAGCACCACGCCCCAACCGCCCGGACCGGGATTCCCGCTGCACGCGCCGTCGGTGAAGATGTCCACGCCGTCCGGTTCGGTTGCTCCCATGCGGGCAATCTAACTTCCCGTCGCCGGTAATTCGGATGCCCGGGGGCCGACGGCGGTGGCAAGCTCGACGTCGTGCGAATCTTGTTCACTGCCGCGCCCGGCTACGGGCTCATGCTGCCGATCGTTCCGCTCATCTGGGCCGCGCGGGCGGCAGGCCACGAGGTGCTGGTCGCCACGACCGGCGAGATGACCGACGTCGGCGCCAGGGCCGGGCTGCCGGTCGTGGACGTCTACCCGGAGCGCGACATCTGGGAACTGCTGCTGCGCCACGTCGGCAAGTCGGAGCCGGACGAGGACGCGCCCGAGCTGACCGAGGAGCACCGGCTGGCGATGCGGTCGGCCAACCCGTTCGGCCTGTTCACCGTGACCATGACCGAGGGATCCATCGAGGCCGGGCGCGCGTTCGGACCCGACCTCGTGGTGTTCACCAGCGACCACGTGGCGGGGCGGCTGACCGCGCAGGCCCTCGGCGTTCCGGCGCTGGAGGTCGGCAACCGGATCTCCTGGTCGATGCGCGACGCGGACTGGCGCGAGGAGCGGGGGAACCTGGTCGACGACGAGGTCACCACGCTGATCCGGGAGAAGCTGGGCATTCCGGCCGAGCTGCCGCGCGTGGTGGCGCGGATCGACCCGCGTGCCCCCAGCATGCGCGGGCTGGTCGCGGACGAAACCGATCCGCGCGACGGCGTGCCGTGGTGGCCGATGCGGTTCGTGCCGTTCAACGGCGGCGCCGTGCTGCCGGAGTGGGCGCTGCACCGGCCGGAACGGCCGCGGGTGTGCGTCACGCTCGGCACCGTGGTGCCGATCATGAACGGCACCAGCAACCTGTCGGTGGTGATCGAAGCGCTCGGCGGGATGGACGTCGAGGTCGTGCTCGCCGCGGGCAAGGCGGACCTGAGCGAACTGGGTGCGCTGCCGGACAACGTGCACTCGGTCGGCTTCCTGCCGCTGTCGGGCTTCCTGCCGACGTGCTCGCTGATCGTGCACCACGGTGGTTCCGGGACGACCGCCGCGCCGCTGCACTACGGCGTCCCGCAGCTGGTGCTGCCCGCGTTCGCGGACAACCCGATGTCGGCGGAGCGGGTGGTCGAGCGCGGGGTGGGGCTCTCCCACGATCCGACCACTGTGGACGTGGACACGGTGCGCGAGCTCGCCGGACGGCTGCTCACCGAGCCGGCGTTCGCCGCCGCGGCCGAGGAGGTCAGCGCCGAGATGGCGGCCCAGCCCGCGCCGACCGCGGTCATCGAGCGGGTCACCGCCGCGCTGTCCTGAGAACGGGGCAGCGGTCGGCCCGCCTTTCGGGCCAGCGCCGCGGGGAGGAACCCGGGATTCACCTGAAGTTCCCGTTTCATGCCCTCGCGTGACCTGGTAGGCGTTCGGCGCCGGGCGGTAAACCTGCGCTATGTCCGAGTCGCAGCTGCTGGTCAGCACCGCGCAACCGAAGTCGCCGACCGATGTCCGCTACTCGCTGCTGGTCGCCCGGGACGCCGGTGAGGTGCGTGCCGCACAACGCCTGCGGTACCGGGTCTTCGCCGAGGAGATGGGCGCGCACGTCACCGGACGGGAGTCCGGTGTGGACAGTGACCGATTCGACGAGTTCTGCGACCACCTGATCGTCCGGGACGACCGGACCGGTTCGGTGGTCGGCACCTACCGGATGCTGCCGCCCGACAGCGCCCGGCAGGCCGGGATGCTCTACTCGGAAACCGAGTTCGACCTCTCCGCGCTGGCGCCGCTGCGGGCCGCGCTGGTGGAGACCGGGCGCTCCTGCGTGCACCCGGAACACCGCAACGGTGCCGTGGTCAGCCTGGTGTGGGCGGGGATCGCGCGGTACATGCTGCTGCACGGCCACACGTGGCTGGCCGGGTGCGCCTCGGTCCCGCTCGACGACGGCGGGGCGGTGGCCGCGAAGGTGTGGGAGACCGTGTCGGCCAAGCACTACGCGCCGCGCCGGTACCGCGTCCGGCCCTACCGGCCGTGGCTGCCGACCGCCGACGGGACCGGCCGGGGCGCGATTCCGCCGCTGCTGCGGGGGTACCTGCGGTTGGGCGCCGAGGTGTGCGGGGCGCCCGCGCACGACCCGGACTTCGGGGTCGCGGACTTCTTCGTGCTGCTGAACCTGGAGCGGGCCGACCAGCGGTACCTGCGGTTCTTCCTGGGGTCGGCGGCGTGAGCCACGCGTGGATGCCGAAGTCGCCGTGCGGTCCCGGCTGCCTGCCGCGGCGCGGGACCGTGCCCGAGGTCGCCGCGCCCCGGGTGGCGCTGCGACTGGCCGGGGCGGCCGGGTTCGTGCTGCTCGGGGCGGTGCTCGCGGGGGCGTTGCCGCTGCTGTCGCGGGGGAGGCGGGACCGCCTGATCAGCGGTTGGTTCCGGGGGCTGATGCGGGTGCTGGGCATTCGGTTCGTCGCCGCGGGACAGATTGAGGCCGGCGTTCTCGTCGTCAGCAACCACGTGTCGTGGCTCGACGTCGTCGCGTTGCAGGCGCTGCGCCGGATGCGGTTGCTGGCCAAGGCCGAAGTGCGGTCGTGGCCGTTCGTGGGCGCGCTCGCCGCGCGCATCGGCACCGTCTTCATCGACCGCGAACGGTTGCGCACCCTGCCGGGCGCGGTGCGCGCGGTCGCGGACGGCCTGCGGTCCGGTGCCGTGATCGGGTTCTTCCCGGAGGGCACGACCTGGTGCGGGCGGGCGTCCGGCACCTACCGGCCCGCGCTGTTCCAGGCCGCCGTCGACGCGGGTGCGCCGGTGCAGCCGGTGGCGCTGCGGTTCCGGCTCGGGGACGGGGCGCCGTCCGCGATCGCCGCCTTCGTCGGCGACGCCACCCTGGTCGGTTCGGTGCTGACCGTGGCGCGGGTGCGCGGACTGGTGCTGGAGGCCACGGTGCTGCCTGCGCTGAACGGGCGAGCCGCGGACCGCCGCGACCTCGCGCAGCGTGCCCGGCGGCTCTGCTCAACGGGTGGTTTCGGCGTCGATCGCGGGGTGCGATCGGAAAATCCACTGGACTTTCACCGCGGTAGAGGTTGCACCCTCCCCGGGTGACCGTGGTTGAGAAGTCCGGAAGCGCGCTCTGGGATCCGCGACGGCGCACCTTCACCGCCGGGATGGTGCTCGTCATCACGCTCGTCGCGTTCGAGGCGATGGGACTGGGCACGGCGCTGCCCACGATCGTCGCCGACTTCGACGCGCAGCGCTGGTACTCGTGGCCGTTCACGGTGTTCATGGCCGCCAGCGCGATCGGGACCGTGCTCGGCGGCCGGGAGGCGGACCGGCGCGGCCCCGGGGCTCCGCTGCTGCTCGGGCTGCCGCTGTTCGCGGTCGGCCTGGTGACGGCGGGCGCCTCGCCCGGCATCGGGGTCCTGCTGGGCGCCCGGGTCCTGCAGGGCTTGGGCGGTGGCGTGGTGATCGTCTCGATGTACGTCATGATCGCCCGGGTCTACCCCGAACGGCACCGGCCGTCGGCGTTCGCGGCGCTGTCCTCGGCCTGGGTCGTCCCCTCGCTGCTCGGGCCGGTGGTGGCCGGGTTCCTCACCGAGCACGCGAGCTGGCGCTGGGTGTTCCTCGGGCTCGCGCCGCTGGTGTGCCTGGGCACGGTGCTGCTCGTGCCGACCGTGCGCCGGTTCGGTGCGCGTTCGGACGCGCCGACGGCGCAGCGGCGGCGCGGGTTGCCCGCCGCCGCGTTCGGGGCCGCCGCCGGTGTCGTGGCGCTCGACTGGGGTGCGCAGAACCCCTCGCCGGCCGCTTTGGTCGTGGGCATGGGCGGCGTCGCCGTGCTCGTGCCGTGCCTGCGGCTGCTGCTGCCCAACGGCACGTTGACCGCGCGGCCCGGGATTCCGGTGATGGCGCTGGCGCGCGGGTTGTTGTCCGGTGTGTTCTTCAGCGCGCAGGCGTTCGTGCCGCTCGCGCTGTCCGTCGTGCACCACTTCTCGCCGACGGCCGCCGGAGTCCCGCTCACCATCGGTTCACTGGGGTGGACGGCCGGTTCGTGGTGGCAGAGCAGGCGGCACCAGGTGCGCCGGGAGCACCTGGTGGCGGCGGGATTCCTGCTGGTCGGCAGCGGGATCGCCGGACTGGCCGCGGTGCTGGCCGGGTGGGTGCCGGACTGGCTGGTGTTCGCGTTCTGGCTGGTCGCGGGATCCGGGATGGGGCTCGGTGTGGCGAGCACATCGGTGCGGGTGCTGGCGCTGTCGCCCGAGTCCGAGCGCGGGTTCAACTCGGCCGCGGTGCAGATCTCGGACATGCTCGGCCAGGCCACGCTGATCGGGCTCAGCGGCGTCCTGGTCGGGGCGCTGGCCGCCCCCGGGCTGCCGGCACGCGGTGTGGTGCCGCTGGACCTGGTGCTCGTGGTGGCCGCGGTGCTGGCCGCCGGGCTGGTCGCCCGTTCCGCGCGCCGCAGCTGCTGACCTGGGTCTTCCCCGACGACCGCGAGGTCGGGGCGGGCGCGGGCTGCATTACCCTGGAAGAGCGATGACATACCTCGACCACGCTGCCACGACTCCCATGCGACCCGGCGCGGTCGCCGTGATGAGCGAGGCGTTGACCCGGTTGGGCAACGCCTCGTCGCTGCACACCTCGGGTCGTCGGGCGCGTCGGGCGGTCGAGGAGTCGCGGGAGGACATCGCCGACGCGCTGGGCGCCCGGCCGTCCGAGGTGCTGTTCACCGCAGGCGGGACCGAGAGCGACAACCTCGCGGTCAAGGGGATCTTCTGGGCGCGCCGCGCGGCGGATCCGGCCCGGCGCCGCATCCTGGCCTCGGCGGTGGAGCACCACGCCGTGCTCGACGCCGTCGAGTGGCTGGCCGAGCACGAGGGCGCCGAGGTGACCTGGCTGGCCGTCGACGGGTGCGGCCGGGTGCGCCCGGAGGTGCTGGAGGCCGCGCTGGCGGACGGCCCCGACGACGTGGCGCTGGCCACGGTCATGTGGGCGAACAACGAGGTCGGCACCGTCAACCCGATCGTCGAGCTGGCCGCGGTCGCCGACCGCTACGGGGTTCCGCTGCACACCGACGCGGTGCAGGCGGTGGAGACGCTGCCGGTCGACTTCGCCGCGTCCGGGGTCGCGGCGCTGACCATGACCGGGCACAAGGTCGGCGGTCCGTACGGCGCCGGGGTCCTGCTGCTGTCCCGCGACGTCGCGTGCACGCCCGTGCTGCACGGTGGTGGTCAGGAACGCGAGGTCCGGTCGGGCACCCTGGACACGCCCGGTGTGCTGGGACTGGCCGCGGCGGTGCGGGAGGCCGTCACCGCGCGCCCGTCGCACGCGCCGAAGTTGGCGGAACTGCGCGACGAACTCGTCGCCGGGGTGCGCGCGGCCGTCCCGGACGCGGCGCTCAACGGCGATCCGGGCGACGGGCTGGTCGGCGGTGGACCGTCGCGGCTGCCGGGCAACGCGCACTTCACGTTCCCCGGCTGCGAGGGCGACAGCCTGCTGATGCTGCTGGACGCCAAGGGAATCGAGTGCTCGACCGGGTCGGCCTGCACCGCCGGGGTCGCCGAGCCCAGCCACGTGCTGACGGCGATGGGCGCCGAACCGAGGGCCGCGCGGGGGTCCCTGCGCTTCTCGCTGGGGCACACCTCGACCGCGGCCGATGTCCAGGCACTCACCGAGGCCATCGGGCCGGTGGTGCAACGAGCGCGCAGCGCCGGGCTGGCCGGGCTGCGCCGATCGGTGGGGTCGCGGACCGCCACGACGGAGGTGTGAGCCGTGCGAGTACTGGCGGCCATGAGCGGCGGGGTCGACTCCGCGGTCGCGGCCGCGCGAGCCGTGCAGGCCGGTCACGACGTGGTCGGCGTGCACCTGGCGCTGTCGGCCAAGCCCGGGACGCTGCGCACCGGAGCCCGCGGCTGCTGCACCATCGAGGACTCGCGGGACGCGCGGCGCGCGGCGGACCTGCTCGGCATCCCGTTCTACGTGTGGGACTTCGCGGAGCGGTTCACCGAGGAGGTCATCGAGAACTTCGTCGGCGAGTACGCCGCGGGACGCACCCCGAACCCGTGCCTGACCTGCAACGAGAAGATCAAGTTCGAGGCGTTGCTGGAAAAGGCGATGGCGCTGGGCTTCGACGCGGTGTGCACCGGGCACTACGCCCGTCTGTCCATCGTGGACGGTGCACCGGAGCTGCGCCGCAGCCGCGACGAGGGCAAGGACCAGTCGTACGTGCTGGCGTCGCTGACCGCCGAGCAGCTGCGGCATTCGATGTTCCCGCTCGGCGACTCGCTGAAGTCCGAGGTGCGCGAGGAGGCCGCCGAACGCGGTCTCGCGGTGGCGAAGAAGCCGGACAGCCACGACATCTGCTTCATCCCCGACGGGGACACCCGCAAGTTCCTGGAGAACAGGCTCGGGCAGCGGCCCGGCAAGCTGGTGGACGCCGAGACCGGGGCCGTGCTCGGCGAGCACACCGGGGTGCACGGGTTCACGGTCGGGCAGCGCAAGGGCCTCGGCATCGACGCGCCCGCGCCGGACGGGCGCCCGCGCTACGTGCTGTCGCTGGAGCCGGTGTCGGGCACCGTCGAGGTGGGCTCCGCAGATCGGCTCAGCGTCACCGAGATCGACGCCAAGCGGCCGATCTGGCCGTCCGAACGGCCGCTGGGCGGACCAGCCGAGTGCGTCGTGCAGGTCCGCGCGCACGGCGGCACCGCGGACGCGGTCGCGGAGGCCGACGAGGACGGCATCCGGGTCGCGCTGCGCCAGCCGTTGCGCGGTGTCGCCCCGGGACAGGCGATCGTGCTGTACCGGCCGGACGAGCGGGGCGACCTGGTGCTGGGCAGCGGCATCATCTCGGCTGCGCGCTGAGTTCTCGCCGAACCTGGTGTGCGGCCCTCTTCCGGGGGCGCGCGCTACGGTCGCCATCGGCGGTCTGCACGACTGCGTGCTCGCCGACGCGCCGGTCGAGGAGCCCTGCGAGGCTGCCCTCCATGCGGCGGTAGCCGCGCTCGGGAGCCGGGCTGGCACCATGTGATCATGCAGCCACTGCACGTGACGGAACTGGGGGACGGCGACCGCGCGGTGTTCGTGCACGGTTCCGGCTCCTGGGCCACGCACGAGGAATTCGGGTTCGGCGCGCAGCGCGCGCTCGCCGACGCCCACCGGCTGGTGCTGCCCGACCGGCGCGGGTACGGCGCGAGCCCCGACGTCGAGCGCAGCGGCCCCGCGCGGGACGCCGACGACATCGCCGAACTGCTCGGCAGCGGTGCCCATCTCGTCGGTCACTCGTCGGGTGGGGTCGTGGCGATGCTGGCGGCCGTCCGGGCGCCGCGGTCGGTCCGGTCGCTGACGCTGGTCGAACCGGCGTGCTTCCAGATCGCCCTGGACTCCCCGGTGGTCGCGGCGGCGGTCCGGCGCAACCGGGAGGCCGTCGCCGCGGTGCCGCCGGAACTGTCCGATGAGGACCTTGTGCGGCTGAACTTCGAGTCCGCGGGTTTCGCGGCGCCGGAACCGACACCGGAACTGGTCCGCGCCACCCGGACCGCCCTCGGGGAACGCCCGGCCTGGGAGACGCCGGTCCCGGTCGAGCCGCTGGCCGCGCTGGACGTGCCGAAGCTGGTCGTCACCGGCACCTGGAAGATCGCTCCGCAGGCGTACCGCGAGCACGGCGGCGCGCCGCTCATGGAGTGCGCCGCGGTGACGGCCGACCGCATCGGCGCGAAGCTGCTCCGGGTGCCCGGCGCATCGCACTGGCCGCACAGCCAGCGCCCCGACCTCGTCAACGCCGCCCTGCGCGAGCTGTGGGGCGCATGTGCGAACCTCGAAACGTGAGCATTCGTCGGGTTCTTGCTGTCGTCCTGCTCGCCGTGGTCGTGCTCGCCGCCGCGGCAGCAGGCGGTCTCGCGCTGCGCCGGCTGTACCCGGACGCCGCTCCCGAGCGCACCGAACAACCCGCCCCGGACGGTCCGGAACCGTTGATCACGTTCCGCCCGGACGTCCTGGCGCACCCGGACTTCCCCACCGTGCGGTGGGTGCTGGAGACGTACTTCAACGCGATCAACTTCCGCCAGTACGACACGTGGAAGACGACCGTGGTGCGCGCGAAGTGGCGCGAACTTCCGGAGAAGACCTGGCGCCAGGCCTACTCCAGCACGCACGACGGCGACGTCGTCCTGCAACGCATCGAACCCGACCCGGACGGCACGCTCCGCGTCATGCTGACCTTCACCAGCACCCAGGACCCCGACAAGGCCCCGTCCTCGGCCCCGTCGCCCTGCCTGCGCTGGAACGTCGTCTGGCTCCTCGTCCCCGAGGACGGTGCCTTCAAGCTCGACGTCGGCAACACCGCCAACAGCATCTTCCAGCCCTGCTGACGGCTGGCGACGACCAGCGGTGGCCGTCAGCAGGGCTGGAATCCGATTTCTGCCGTGTCCACGCTGATGAGGTGTCCGTTAGGCGGACCGGGTGGGCGGGTCGCTGTAGCCGCGGCGCTGCAGGAGCGCCTTGAGATCCTCGGCGGCCGTCACCAGCTGACCGGCCAAATGCCGTTCCCGCTCGGCGATGTAGCCGACGGCTTTGGCATCGGCGCGGGACAGCGCGGCTTCGACAGCGTTCTTGCGGACCTTGCACAGGTAGCCGTAGGCGGCCTGGAGCTGTTCATACGAGTTGATGGCGGCGTTGAGCTTCTCCGTGGCGAAGGAGTCGGTGATCCGCAGCCTCTTTCTGGTGGGCAGCCCGAGATCGATCGCCCTCTTCGGTGGCCGGTGGGAACGGTGCTGGGCGAACAGACGCGTGAACCAGGTCGCCATGCGCGGCATGCCGTAACCCCCTCGTATCAGCGACACGATTGACGATCCGATCGCTGAGCATGCCCGAGAACACCGACAACGTCATCGGCCGACCAGGCAGCTGATCAACCCGTACTGGTCCGTGCGCGCTGACACAGTGGTACCGACCGCCCGGATGTCGTGGTCAGCAGGCCGAGGACGGCGCCTTCAAGCTCGACGTCGGCAACACCGCCAACAGCATCTTCCAGCCCTGCTGACGAAACCCGCGCGCGTCGGCGGGCCGAGCCGGTCGTGGTCACCGGACCGCGGGAGGCGTTAGTGTGCGGCGTCACACTTCGCGGGGAGGTGGTGCCGGATGGCCGGGGTCCGGGGCAGTGCCGTCGACGATCTGGTGCGGCGCAGCGCGGCGCGGGTGCCCGGGCGGGTCGCGTTGCGGTTCGTCGACGCCGCCGGTCGGGAGCGCGCCTGGACCTACGCCGAGTTGGACGCGGCCGTCACGCGGGCGGCCGGGGCGCTGCTGGCGGAGGGCGTGGGCAAGGGGGACCGCGTCGCCGCGTACGGCCGCAACTCCGATGCCTACCTGATCGGATTCCTGGCCTGCGCGCGGGCCGGGCTGGTGCACGTGCCGATCAACTACAACCTGACCTCGGCCGAACTCGGGTACCTGCTGGCGCAGTCCGGCAGTTCGGTCGCGCTCGTCGACCCGGGGCTCGCCGACCGGATCGACGAGGTGGATTCGCCGCCGTCGCGCGTGATTCCGCTGCGCGACGCGCCGGATTCGTTGCTGCGGCGGTGTTCCGACGGTCCCGTGCCGCAGCTGGACGTCGAGGCCGCCGACGACGACCTCGTGCAACTGCTCTACACCTCGGGAACGACCTCTCAGCCCAAGGGCGCGATGATGACGCACCGGGCGCTGCTGCACGAGTACGTGTCCTGCGCGGTGGGGCTGGACTTCCGCGATGACGACGAACCGCTGCACGTGATGCCGCTGTACCACTCGGCGCAGCTGCACGTGTTCCTGGTGCCGCACCTGATGATCGGCTCCACCAACCACCTCGTCGAAGTGCCGGAGCCTGGCGACGTGCTGCGGCGGATCGAGGCCGAGCGCATCGGCTCGTTCTTCGCCGCGCCGACCCTGTGGGTGGCGTTGGCCAACCACGCCGACTTCCCGGACCGCGACCTGGGGTCGCTGCGCAAGGCGTACTACGGGGCGTCGATCATGCCCGGCCCGGTGCTGCGCAGGCTGCGCGAGGCCCTGCCGGAGCTGGGGTTCTACAACTGCTTCGGGCAGTCGGAGATCGGCCCGCTGGCCACCGTGCTGCGACCAGAGGAGCACGACGCGCGGCCGGACTCCGCCGGGCGGCCGGTGCTGTTCGTCGAGGCCAGGGTCGTCGACGAGCGGGGCGAGGAGGTGGAACCCGGCCAGCTCGGCGAGATCGTCTACCGGTCGCCGCAGCTGTGCACCGGGTACTGGGACAAGCCGGAGGAGACCGCGGCGGCCTTCCGCAGCGGCTGGTTCCACTCCGGCGACCTGGTGCGCCGCGACGACGAGGGCTACGTCCACGTCGTCGACCGGATCAAGGACGTGATCAACACCGGCGGGGTGCTGGTCGCCTCGCGGGAGGTCGAGGACGCGCTGTACACCCACCCCGCCGTCGCCGAGGTCGCGGTGGTCGCGGTGCCCGATCCGAAGTGGATCGAGACCATCGTCGCCGTCGCCGTCCGCAAGTCCGATGTGGACGAAGCGGAGCTGGTCGAGCACGCGCGGGCGCGGCTGGCCGGCTTCAAGGTCCCCAAGCGGATCCACTTCGTCGACGATCTGCCGCGCAACAGTTCCGGCAAGCTGCTCAAGAGGGTGCTGCGGGAACAGCTCGCGGAACGGGACCGGCCATAATGGCCGCGTGAGCGATGCAGTGTGGGCCCCCGGAGTGGCGACCGCCGTCGGTTCGATGCCGGGCACCGATCCGGTCGAGGCGGCGCGCACCGTCGTCGGAGAACTGCCTGACCTGACGCCGTTCCCGGAACTCCCGGCGCGCGGCGTCGGCGCCGATGTGCTGGGCCGGACCGCCGGACTGCTCGTCGACCTCGCCGTCGAGGTCGTGCCGTCGGGGTACCGCGTGGCGTCACGACCCGGGCACGACCACCGGCGCGCCCACGACCTGCTGCGCTGGGACCTCGACGCCCTGGAGCAGGCGGTCGGCGAGGCGGGCGCGCCCCGCGCGGTCAAGGTGCAGGCCGCCGGGCCGTGGACGCTGACCGCCGGGATCGAACTGCCCCGCGGGCACCGCGTGCTCACCGACGGCGGAGCGCTGCGGGACTTCGCCGAATCCCTCACCGAAGGGCTCGTCGCGCACGCCGCGCAGGTCGCCGAACGCACCGGTGCGCGCGTGGTCGTGCAGCTCGACGAACCGACGCTGCCCGCCGTGCTGGCGGGCGAGCTGCCGACCCCCTCCGGCTACGGAACCGTGCCCGCCGTGCTCGAACCCGAAGCGCGACGAGTCCTCGGCGAGGTCGTCGACCGGCTCGCCACCGCGACCGGGTCGCCCGTCGTCGTGCACTGCTGCTCGCCTCGGCCGCCGGTCGCGCTGCTGCGCCGGGCGGGGGCATCGGCGATCGCCCTGGACGCCACCGGACTCGGCGAGGTGTCCGGTCAGTTCGCCGACGAACTGGGCGAGGCGTGGGAGGAGGGCACCACGTTGCTGCTCGGTCTGGTGCCGAGCACCGAGCCCCCGGCCGGAGCCGAGCTGCGGCGACTCGCGCAGCCCGCCTTCGACCTGGCCTCCCGCCTGGGGTTCCACCGCCGCACCCTGGCCGAACGTGCCGTGCCCACCCCGACGTGCGGACTCGCCGCAGCATCGCCGGAGTGGGCTCGCCGAGCCCTGTCGCTGACCCGCGACCTCGCCCGCCTCTTCGCCGACGAAGCCGAGGCGTAGCCGCCGAACCCGGCTTCCCGCGGGGACCGATCGGCTTCGGCGGGGGAGGTCCGGAAAGGTGTGCGATGGCCCGCCGGGGCGTGGTGGCCGGGGCGGGGACGAACGCGACGGCGAGGTGCCGCCGGGCGTGCCCGCCCGGCGCCGTCCGCAGGGCCGCGGCGGATCGTGCAGCCGCGCACGTGTGATCGACTTCTGGCGTCCGGGTGGTCGGGTGCGGTTCCACTTGTCGGGGAGCGGCGGGCGGTGTCAGAGTCGGGGCAGGAACAAGCCCTTGGAGGTGGCTCCGATGCGTGCGGTGGTAGCCCACGTGGTGAGCCCTTGCCCGCGGGGTGGCGGACACCCCGCTGTCGAACCGGCCGTCCGGCCCGTCGCGCGGTGCGCGGCGGTGGCCCGCGAGATCCGCTTCGCGACCGACTCCGGCGGTTGAGGCCCGGGCCTCCCGCCGCCTTCCCCCACGTTCCGTTCCCGCTGACCGCGTCCGGCGCGCCCCGACGCGTCGGCGGCGCGCACCCGCACCTGGAGTTGATCATGGTTTTCCTGCTTCGCTCCGCGCTGCACCAACGACATCCGGTGGCCGGTCGGGGCGACCGTCGGCACCTGGCCGCACTGGCGGACATGACCCCGGGCGCCTTCTGGCTCGACGGCAGCCGCCGCCCCGAACCGGCCTCCACCCTGACCAGCGCGACCACCGCCGACCTGCTCGTCGTCGGCGGCGGCTACACCGGCCTGTGGGCGGCGCTGCAGGCCAAGGAACGCGACCCGGCCGCCGACGTGGTGCTGGTCGAGGCCCGCGAATGCGGGTGGGCGGCCTCCGGGCGCAACGGCGGCTTCTGCGTGTCCAGCCTCACGCACGGGCTCAGCAACGGGTACCAGCGGTTCCCGCACGAACTGGCCGTGCTGGAGCGGATCGGCATGGAGAACCTCGACGGCATCGAGAAGACCATCCGCACCCACGGCATCGACTGCGACTTCGAACGCACCGGGGAACTGGAGGTGGCCGTCGACGACTGGCAACTGCGGGACCTGCGCCAGGCCGCGCTGGTCGCCGACCGCTTCGGCCACACCGCCCAGCTCCTCGACGCCGACCAGGTGCGCGCCGAGGTGAACTCGCCCACCTACCTCGGCGCGCTGTGGATGCGCGACTCGGTCGCGCTGGTCGACCCGGCGCGGCTCGCGTGGGGTTTGCGCGAGGTGTGCCTGCGCAACGGCATCCGGATCTACGAGCGGACACCGGTGAACTCGCTGACCGACGCGCGCCGCGGTGTCCTCGCGCGCACCTCCTACGGGTCGGTGCGGGCCGGGCGGGTGCTGCTCGCGACGAACGGGTTCCCGCCGCTGCTGCGCCGACTGCGCAACTACGTCATGCCGGTGTACGACCACGTGCTGGCGACCGAACCGCTCACCGACCGGCAGCTGGAGTCGATCGGCTGGCACAACCGGCAAGGGATCAGCGACGCCGGGAACCAATTCCACTACTACCGGCTCACCGCCGACAACCGGATCATCTGGGGCGGTTACGACGCCATCTACCACTACGGCGGGGCGGTCCGCGACGAACTGGACGTGCGGCCGGAGACCTTCGCCAAGCTCGCCGACCACTTCTTCACCACGTTCCCGCAGCTGGAGGGCGTCCGGTTCAGCCACGGCTGGGGCGGGGTCATCGACACCTGCACCCGCTTCTGCCCGTTCGTCGGCACCGCCAAGGGCGGCCGCATCGGGTACGCGCTGGGCTACACCGGGCTCGGCGTGGCCGCCACCCGCTTCGCCTCCCAGATCGCGCTGGACCTGATGGACGGGCGCACCAGCGAGGCCACCGCACTGGACTTCGTCCGCACCCGTCCGATGCCGCTGCCGCCGGAACCGCTGCGCTGGGCGGGAATCCAGCTCACCCGCTGGTCGCTGCGGCGCGCCGACCGCAACGGCGGCCACCGCAACCTGTGGCTGCGCACCCTGGACGCCCTGGGCCTCGGCTTCGACACCTGACCGCAGCACCCGGGCGCGACCGCGCACGCGCCGACTGGACAATGGTCGGCCGGTGTTCGGTGGCTTCCAGGTGGTGACATTGCAGGATCTCTCGGCGCCCCCCGACGTGTCCGGCAAGGGGTTGCGCAGCGGTGCGGTCGGGTTGGTGTCGTCGGTGGTCATCGGAATGGCCTCGACCGCGCCCGCGTACAGCTTCGCCGCCACGCTCGGTTTCATCGTGCTCGCGGGCGTCGGGGTGAAGGCCCCGGCCGTGATGCTGCTGGCGTTCGTGCCGATGGCCTGCATCGCGGTCGCCTACCGGGAGTTCAACCGCGTGGAACCGGACTGCGGGACGAGTTTCACCTGGATCACGCGCGTTTTCGGCCCGAAGCTGGGCTGGCTGAGCGGATGGGCGGCGATGGCCGCGCAGGTGCTGGTGATGGCCAGCCAGGCGGAGGTGGCCGGGCGTTACTCGCTGCTGCTGTTCGGCGCCGACGAGTTGGCCTCGAACCGGGTGGCGGTCACCGCGGTCGGCGTCGTGTGGATCGTGGCGCTGACCTACCTGTGCTACCGGGGCATCGAGCTGTCGGCGAAGGTGCAGTTCGTGCTGCTGGTCGTGGAACTGGTGGTGCTGCTGGGATTCGCGGTGGCCGCGCTGTGGCAGGTGGCGACCGGAACCGCGGGGCCGCAGGCGATCCGGCCGGAGTGGGACTGGCTGCTGCCCACCGACGTGCCCGCGGGCGGTTTCGTTTCCGCGCTGCTGCTGGCCGTTTTCGTCTACTGGGGCTGGGAGAGCTCCGCCTCGATCAACGAGGAGAGCCACGACCCGCAGGAGACGCCGGGCCGCGCCATCCTCATCTCCACCGTCCTGCTGGTGACGAACTACGTGTTCGTGACCGTGGCGGTGGTCGCCTACGCCGGGGTCGGCAGCACCGGCATCGGGCTGGCGAACGAGGCCAACGCCGACGACGTGCTCGCCGGGCTCGGCCCGGAGATCTTCGGCACCGGAGCGGTGGGCACGATCGGTGCGCTGCTGCTGGTCGTCTCGGTGCTCACCAGCGCCGCGGCCACGACCCAGACGACGATCCTGCCCGCGGCCCGCAGCAGCCTGTCGATGGCCTCGCACGGCGCGATCCCCGAGGTGTTCGCCCGGGTGCACCCGCGGTTCCGGTCGCCGAGCGTGTCGACCTGGACGGTGGGCGGGGCGTCCATCGCCGTGTACCTGATGTTCTCGGTGGTCAGCACCAGCGTGCTCGGGGACTCGGTGGATGCGGTGGGGCTGCTCATCGCCTTCTACTACGGACTGCTCGGACTGGCCTGCCCGTGGTTCTTCCGGCGCACGCTGTTCAGCGGTGCGCGGGCGTTCCTGCTGCGCGGGCTCGTCCCGGGGTTCGGGGGAGTGGTGCTGCTGGCGGCGTTCTTCCTGGCGCTGCGGGAGTATTCCGACCCCGGCTACGGCATGACGTCGGTCGCCGGGATCGGCACGGTGGCGGTGATCGGCGTGGCCGGACTGCTGCTCGGACTGCCGCTGCTGGTGTGGTTGCACCGGCGGTACCCGAGCTTCTACCGCGGCGAACGACTGCCGCGCTGGCCGGTTCCCGGCAAGACGTCCTGAGAGTTTTCGGTGATCTGCCGGTACCGGAGTCCCGGCGCTGGTAGGAAGAGGAGCCGTGGGCAGCGACTGCGTCGAGGTGGAAAGCGCCGCGTGGATCAGGCGGAGCACGATCCAGGAAGCGGCGTGCCTGACCTTCGTCCGGGACGTGGACGTCGACCGGGTGGCGCGCGCGTTCGGCGCGGTCACCGAGCAGGCCCGGCTGCTCGACATCGACGAGTTCTGCGAGGAGGCGTTCGCGCGGCAGGAGCGGTACCCGATGATCGCGGTGCGCCCGCTCGGCGACCGCCTGCTGGTCGTGGAGGACGGCGGCAGGCAGGGCAGGCGCCCCGAGGTGCTGCGCCGGGTCAGCGCGGACACCACGGTGGTGTCGGCCTTCTGGGACATCGACCGCCTCACCAGGTTCAGCTACGCGGCGGACGGCGTGGTGCGCACCTCGTTCGAGGCGGTGCTGCCCGAATACCGGGAGGGCGCCGAGCCCGACGCGCTGGAGGACGACCGCGCCGGGCTGCCGTGGTGCGACAGCGATCCGGTGGTGCTCATGCTGGCGCTGGCCGGCCGGATCACCGGCATCCCGCCGTCACCGGGCTGGCTGGCGGGCGAGTTCGTGACCTTCCCGGTCGCCGAGTGGCCCGACGACCTGGTGGCCGTGCCCGATCCGCTGGACAACGTTGTCGGCTACCCGCCGGAGCTGGCGCCCGCGGTGCGGGCCGGCGACCGGCGGTCCTGGCGGCGGGCGGCCGTGGCGGTGGCCCGGCACGTGCTGTCCCTGGTCGGCTGCCTGGAGCACCCGGTGATCCGGCGCACGCTGTCGTCGATGACGTTGGGGCGCCGGGTGGACGAGGGCAAGCTCAGCGAGATGGTGCGCGAGTGGTCGTGGCGCAGCCTCATGCACCGGCCGTGCAGCAAGGTGCGCGACCAGTTCCGCGCCGTCCAGGTGCTGCGCCAGGCCACCCACGCCGACCCGCTGACCGCGGTGCTCGCCGCGCTCGCCGAGGCGCGGCACGTGCGCGGCGTCGAGCAGGGCGATCTCGCCCACGTCGCGCGCGCCGCGCTCAGCGGCCGGTGAGATCGCGGCGTTCCGCCCCAGGACGGCCCCGGGGCCCGGCACAATGAACCGCATGTTCCGGTTCCTGCGCCGCAAGTCCGAAGACGTCGATCCCGCGGTCGACGCGGCCGAACGCGCCGCGGTGTTCTGGCGGCGCTGGCGGGAACTGCTCCCCGAGATCAGCTCCGCGCTCGGCGACGGCGAGCCGCACCGGGTCGAGAACCTGGTGGCCGATGCGGTCGCCGCGGTGAACCCCGGGCTGACCTTCGCCATCGAGCGCGGTGAGCGCGCCGTCTACGCGCTGGTGATCAGCGCCCAGGCCGACCCGGACCTGCGGATCTACACCGACGCCTGGATGGCCGCCGCTCCGGCGGCGGACGGCGTGTGGGAGTACCACGACGCGGTGCCCCCGGTGCCCGACCCGACCGAGGTCACGGTGAACCTGCGCGGTCGGCAGTACCCGATGGCCGAGGTCCGGGTCGCCGCGCAGGTCGACGAGGCCGAGGGCCTGGTCGACGTGGCCGTCTACCACCCGGGCTTCGGCGATCTCGACGAGCAGGCCCGGCGGGCGATGACCTTCCTGCCGCTGGACGCGACCCTCGGGGAGCGGCTGGCCGCCGAGCGGCTGGGCCGCGTGGAGACCGCCGAGCAGGAACCGCAGGGCGCGATCGGCCTGCTCGAACTGCGCGACCTCGTCCGCGAACTCGCCGCGGGTTGAGGTGCTGCGTGCCGGTGTCGGTGCAGGTGGTTAGTCTCGGGGCGTGACCAGCAAGGACCCGGAACGCATCGACGACGCCGCCCGCGCCGAGGACGGCACCGAGCTGCTCGCGGACCCCGCGGCCGGAACGCAGGCCGAGGGCGTCGAGGACGTGCCCGCGGACGTGCGGGAGCGCTACGCCGACCTCGCCGAGGAGGTCCGCGGCCACCAGTTCCGGTACTACGTGCTGGACTCGCCGACGATCGCCGACGCCGAGTTCGACGAGCTGTTCGTCGAACTCCAGCGCATCGAGGACGAGCACCCGGCGCTGCGCACCCCGGACTCGCCGACGCAGGTGGTGGGCGGCACGTTCTCCACCGAGTTCACCCCGGTGCAGCACCTGGAGCGGATGCTGAGCCTGGACAACGCGTTCAGCACCGAGGAGCTGACCGCCTGGGTGGACCGGGTGGAGCGCGAGGTCGGTTCGGACGTGCACTACCTGTGCGAGCTGAAGATCGACGGCCTGGCGGTCAACCTGCTGTACCGGGACGGCAGGCTGGAGCGCGCGTTGACCCGCGGGGACGGCCGCACCGGCGAGGACGTGACGCTCAACGTGCGCACCATGGGCGACGTGCCCGAGGAACTGACCGGGACCGACGAGTACCCGGTACCCGGGCTGGTCGAGGTCCGCGGCGAGATCTTCTTCCGCGTCGACGAGTTCGCCGAGCTGAACGCCGCCCTGGTGGACGCGGGCAAACCGCCGTTCGCCAACCCGCGCAACGCCGCCGCCGGGTCGCTGCGGCAGAAGGACCCGCGGATCAGCCGCAGCCGCCCGCTCCGGTTGATCTGCCACGGCCTGGGCAAGCGCGACGGTTTCGAACCGGAACGGCAGTCCGAGTCCTACGCGGCGCTCAAGGCGTGGGGCCTGCCGGTGTCCCGGCACACCGTCGTTCTGTCCACAGTGGACGAGATGGTGGACCACGTCCGCTACTGGGGGCAGCACCGCGACAGCGCCGAGCACGAGATCGACGGCATCGTGGTCAAGGTCGACGAAGTGCCGCTGCAACGGCGGCTCGGCGCCACCTCCCGCGCACCGCGCTGGGCGATCGCCTACAAGTACCCGCCGGAGCAGGCCACCACCACGCTGCTGGACGTGCAGGTCAACGTGGGCCGCACCGGGCGGGTCACGCCGTTCGCCGTCATGGAGCCGGTCAAGGTGGCCGGGTCCACGGTGTCCATGGCCACCCTGCACAACGCCGACGAGGTGCGCCGCAAGGGCGTGCTCATCGGCGACCGGGTGGTCATCCGCAAGGCCGGTGACGTCATCCCCGAGGTGCTCGGGCCGGTGGTGGACGTGCGCACCGGGCAGGAGCGCGAGTTCGCGATGCCCGCCGAGTGCCCGGAGTGCGGCGCGCAGCTGTACCGGCAGAAGGAGGGCGACGTCGACCTGCGCTGCCCGAACGCCCAGGGCTGTCCCGGGCAGCGCCGCGAGCGGCTGTTCTACCTGGCCAGCCGCAAGGTGCTGGACATCGAGGTGCTCGGCTACGAGGCCGCGAACGCCCTGCTGTCGGCCGGGGTCGTGGAAGACGAGGGCGACATCTTCGACCTCGACGAGGCCAAACTGCTCAAAACCCCGCTGTTCCGCACCAAGGAGGGCAACCTCTCGGCCAACGGCGTGAAGCTGCTGGCGAACCTGGAGTCGGCCAAGCAGAAGCCGCTGTGGCGGGTGCTGGTCGCGTTGTCGATCCGCCACGTCGGTCCCACCGCGGCGCAGGCGCTGGCCCGCGAGTTCGGATCGCTGGACCGCATCGAGTCCGCCTCCGAGGAGGAGCTGGCCGCCACCGACGGCGTCGGGCCGACGATCGCCGCGGCGGTGCGGGAGTGGTTCGCCGTCGACTGGCACCGCGAGATCGTGCGCAAGTGGCGCGAGGCCGGCGTGCGGATGGCCGACGAGCGCGACGAGTCGATCCCGCGGCACCTCGCCGGACTGTCCATCGTGGTCACCGGCACGCTGCCGACCTACTCGCGGGACGAGGCCAAGGAGCTGATCATGGCCCGGGGTGGCCGGGCCGCCGGATCGGTGTCCAAGAAGACGGCGTTCGTCGTGGTCGGCGACTCACCGGGTTCCAAGTACGACAAGGCGGTCCAGCTCGGCGTCCCGGTCCTCGACGAGGACGGCTTCACCGTGCTGCTCCACCAGGGCCCCGAGGCCGCGGCGGAACGAGCCCTCCCCGCGGAGTGACCGCGCGCCTCGGAGCCTGTCTTCGAACTCGTTTTGGGCGGCGGTGCCGGGAGCGGAACCTTCAGCCGTCGAGGACGACCGAGACGATGCCCGCGAGGTGCGCCAGCCGGGCCAGTTCCGCGGCGCGGAACATCGGACCGCCGGGGCGGCCCGCCAGCAGCACCCGGTCCGGCTTGCCGATGGGCGTGGCGGCCAGCTCGGTGCCCAGCTCCTGCCAGGTGTCGGGCACCCACGGCTCGTCGCCGTCGAGGATCGTGGCGCGCGGCAGCGGCAGCCACGGCAGCTCCAGGTAGCCCTCCTGCGGGGCGGAGGTGCTGGCGGCCAGCTGCTCCGCGCCACCGGAGCGGTGCCCGAACACGATGGCCCACCCGGAACGGATGATCCGGGGAACGCCCTCGGCGAAGATCTGCAGGCCGTGGCCGGGCTCGGCGGCGATCTCCTCGACGAGTTCCAGCTCGCGGTGGGTGTCGAGCACGCCCGCGTACGGGCGCACCGCGTCGACCTCGACCCCCTCGACCGACTCGGCGGCGGTGATGAGCACGTCGGGCAGTCGACCGGAGGGCAGTTCCACGACCATGTCGTCGATGGCCACGCCGCTTCCGCGTTCGACGACGTCGACGCTGAGGATGTCGGCACCGATCTCACCGAGCGCGGTGGCCACCGACCCGAGCACGCCCGGCCGGTCCGGTATCTGCACCCGGATCAGGAATGACACCGGACTCAACGCCTCCAGCTTCGTGCGCGGCACCTCGCCGTCCGCGCGCTGACCGGCACGAGGCCGCGCTCCGGCGCCTCCTCGTGCGAGGAACTGGCGAGGCGAATTGTGTCAGACGAGCGGGGGACTTGGTGACGCCGCCGTCCACGCAGTGGAATGACCTGCGGCTTCGTCCGGTGACGCGGTGGCGACCGTGCGTGCCGACCCGCCGCCGCCCCCTGCGGGCCCGGGGCCGCCGGAGCCATAGACTCGGGGAGTACCCGTGAACCGGACATGACCAGGGGAGCCCGCGCAGTGTCCAAGATCTCCCGCGACGAGGTCGCGCATCTCGCCGGCCTGGCGAGGCTGGCCGTCACCGAGGCCGAGCTCGACACCTTCGCCGGCCAGCTCGACGTGATCCTGGAGTCGGTGGCCAGGGTCGGGGAGGTCGCCGCGGACGACATCCCGCCGACGTCGCACGCGGTACCGGTGACCAACGTGTTCCGCGCGGACGAGGTGCGCGGCGGGCTGACGCCCGACCAGGCGCTTTCCGGCGCGCCCGCCGTGGAAGAGGGGCGCTTCCGCGTGCCGCGGATTCTCAGCGAGGAGGCCTGATGATGAGCCAGGCTTGTTCCCCGGCTCGTCGAGGCCGACCGGGTGCGGGTGTCCCGCACGACACTGAGGAGGCCCGATGAGCGACGCTTGTTCCCCGGCTCGTCGGGGCCGACCGGGTGCGGGTGTCCCGCATGACGCAGAGGAGGCTTGATGACTTCGACCGCATCAGGCGGTGGCCTGACCGGGCTGACCGCGTCCGAGCTCGCCGCGAAGCTGCGGGCGGGTGAGGTGTCGTCGGTCGAGGTGACCCAGGCCCACCTGGACCGCATCGCCGCCGTGGACCAGGACGTGCACGCGTTCCTGCACGTCGACGCCGAGGGGGCGCTCGCCGCCGCCCGCAAGGCCGACGACGACCGCGCCTCCGGCCAGGCGGCGTCGCCGCTGGCCGGTGTGCCGCTGGCGCTCAAGGACGTGCTGACCACCACCGACATGCCCACCACCTGCGGCTCCAAGATGCTGGAGGGCTGGACGCCGCCGTACGACGCCACCGTGACGCGCAGGCTGCGCGAGGCGGGCGTGGTGATCCTGGGCAAGACGAACATGGACGAGTTCGCGATGGGCTCGTCGACGGAGAACTCCGCCTACGGCCCGACGCGCAACCCGTGGGACCTGGACCGCATCCCGGGCGGGTCCGGCGGCGGGTCCTCCGCGGCGCTGGCCGCGTTCGAGGCACCGCTGGCCATCGGCACGGACACCGGCGGTTCGATCCGCCAGCCCGGTGCGGTGACCGGCACCGTGGGCGTCAAGCCGACCTACGGCGGGGTGTCCCGGTACGGGCTGGTGGCGTTCTCCTCGTCGCTGGACCAGCCGGGTCCGTGCGCGCGGACGGTGCTGGACGCGGCGCTGCTGCACGAGGTCATCGCCGGGCACGACCCGATGGACTCCACCTCGATCGACCAGCCGGTGCCACCGGTGGTCGCCGCCGCCCGCGAGGGCGCGGCGGGCGGCCTGGCTGGCGTGCGGGTCGGCGTGGTGCGCGAGTTCTCCGGTGACGGCTACCAGCCGGGCGTGCAGCGGGCGTTCGACGCGGCGGTGCGGCAGCTGGCCGAGCTGGGCGCGGAGGTCGTCGAGGTGTCCTGCCCGCACTTCGACTACGCGCTGCCCGCCTACTACCTGATCGCGCCCAGCGAGTGCTCGTCGAACCTGGCCCGGTTCGACGCGATGCGCTACGGGCTGCGGGTGGGCGACGACGGCACCCGCAGCGCCGAGGAGGTCATGTCGCTGACCCGCGAGGCCGGGTTCGGCCCGGAGGTCAAGCGGCGCATCATGATCGGCACCTACGCGCTGTCGTCCGGTTACTACGACGCCTACTACGGCCAGGCGCAGAAGGTGCGCACGCTGATCACCCGCGATTTCACCGCGGCCTTCGAGCAGGTCGACGTGCTGGTGTCGCCGACCACGCCGACCACCGCGTTCCGGATCGGCGAGCGGGTCGACGACCCGATGGCGATGTACCTGGCCGACCTGTGCACCATTCCGGCCAACCTGGCGGGCAACGGCGCCATGAGCATCCCGTGTGGACTGTCCGATGAGGACGGTCTGCCGGTGGGTCTGCAGATCATGGCCCCGGCCATGGCCGACGACCGGCTCTACCGGGTCGGCGCGGCCTACGAGGTCGCCCGCGACGCCGCCCAGGGCGGCGCCCTGATCAACCGAGTCCCGACGCTGGAGGCGGTATGAGCGACGGATCCGCGTTCCCGCTCGTGCCCGCCGAGGTGCGGGTGTCCCGTACGACGCTGGAGGTCGCGTGATGAACCCGAAGCTGAAAGCCGTTGTCCAGCTCGCCTCCGCGCTCTCGGCGGCCTTCGGCCTGCGCGCGAGCTTCCGCGAGGCGCGGGCCAACAAGGACCGGCTCGCGCTGGCCGACGCGATCATCACCGCGCTCGGGCTGGTCACCGGCACCGCGCTGGCGGTGCGGACGCTGCGCCGGGGTGAGGAGGACGCGAAGTGACCGCGATCGCCGAGATCATGGACTACGACGAGGTCGTCGAGCGGTTCGACCCGGTCCTCGGCCTGGAGGTCCACGTCGAGCTGTCCACCCGCACGAAGATGTTCTGCGGCTGCGCGAACGCCTTCGGCGCCGAACCCAACACCCAGGTCTGCCCGGTCTGCCTCGGCCTGCCCGGGGCGCTGCCGGTGGTCAACGGCAAGGCGGTGGAGTCGGCCATCCGGATCGGGCTGGCGCTCAACTGCGAGGTCGCCGAGTGGTGCCGGTTCGCCCGGAAGAACTACTTCTACCCGGACATGCCGAAGAACTTCCAGACCTCGCAGTACGACGAGCCGATCGTGCACGACGGTTACCTGGACGTGGTGCTCGACGACGGTGAGACCTTCCGCGTGGAGATCGAACGCGCCCACATGGAGGAGGACACCGGCAAGTCGCTGCACGTCGGCGGTGCCACCGGCCGCATCCACGGCGCCGAGCACTCGCTGCTGGACTACAACCGGGCGGGCGTGCCGCTGATCGAGATCGTCACCAAGCCGATCGTCGGTGCGGGGGCCCGCGCGCCCGAGGTCGCCCGCGCCTACGTCACCGCGCTGCGCGACCTGCTGCGCGCGCTGGACGTCTCCGACGTGCGCATGGACCAGGGGTCGCTGCGCTGCGACGCGAACGTGTCGCTGCGGCCGAGGGGCACCGAGGAGTTCGGCACCCGCACGGAGACCAAGAACGTCAACTCGCTGCGCAGCGTCGAGCGCGCGGTGCGCTACGAGATGCAGCGGCAGGCCGCGGTGCTGAGCTCCGGGGGCGCCATCCGGCAGGAGACCCGGCACTTCGACGAGTCCACCGGCTCCACCTCGGCCGGTCGTCCCAAGGAGACCTCAGAGGACTACCGGTACTTCCCGGAGCCGGACCTGGTGCCGATCGCGCCGTCCCGCGAGTGGGTCGCCGAGCTGTCCACGACGCTGCCCGAGCTGCCGTGGGAGCGGCGCAAGCGGGCGCAGGAGGAGTGGAAGCTCTCCGACGAGGAGCTGCGCGACCTGGTCAACGCCGGGGCGCTCGAACTGGTCGCCGAGACCGTCGAGGCCGGTGCCGCGCCGGGCGACGCCCGCTCCTGGTGGGTCGCCTACCTGGCGCAGCAGGCCAACACGCGCGGCGTCGAGCTCGCCGACCTGGGCATCGCGCCGAAGCAGGTGGCGCGGGTGGTCGAACTCGTCGCCGAGGGCAAGCTGACCAACAAGCTGGCCCGCCAGGTCGTCGACGGCGTGCTGGACGGCGAGGGAGAGCCGGACGAGGTGGTCGCCGCGCGCGGCCTGGAGGTCGTCTCGGACGACTCGGCGTTGCAGGCGGCGATCGACGAGGCGCTGGCCGCCCAGCCGGACGTGGCCGAGAAGATTCGCGGCGGCAAGGTGCAGGCCGCGGGCGCCATCGTCGGCGCGGTCATGCGGGCCACCAAGGGCCAGGCGGACGCCAAGCGAGTGCGGGAACTGGTGCTGGCGGCCTGCGGAGTCTGAACCGGCGGCCGAGAACGGGCGGGGACCGGCGGGTCCCCGCCCGTTTCACGTCCGGGTCCGATTCGCGTCCATCGTGGACGTCTCAGTCCTTGCCCGCGGCGCCGCCGGTCGGGGGTTCGATGCGCAGGGCGCGGTCGTCGCTGGACACCGGGCGGCCGCCCGCCTTGTTCGACGTGCCCAGCCAGAGCAGCCCGTCCGGGCCGAGCGCGGCGGCGGAGAAGCGGCCGTAGGTGTTCTCCATGACCCGCGTCGGCTGTCCGGTGATGGTGCCGTCCGGACCGGGGTGCAGGGTGAACAGCGCGGGGACGCCGCGCAGCGCCACGACCACCGCGGACTGGGCGGCGGCGCACCCGGCCACCCCCGGTTTCTCCCGCCACGTCCAGGACGGCGCACCCAGCGGTCGCCCGGGCTGCACCTGGTAGAGGGCGTCCTGCGAACCGCCCCGGTCGGTCACCCAGTAGGTGCCCGCGCCGGGGGCTCCGCACAGGCCGCCCGGTTCCGCCAGGCCGGACGCGACCACGCGCGAGGTCGGGTCCGGGTTGCCGGGTGCGGGGTTGCCGAAGCCGTCGACGCGCAACACCTTGCCGGCCAGCGACGCCGGGTTCGCGGCATCGGCCGGATCCCCGGCGTTGCCGGTGGCGACCAGCAGCGCGCCCTTGCCGTCGTCGAGCAGCGCACCGGAGTTGCCGGAGGCGCCCCGGGGGATGCCGGTCAGCACCGGTTTGGGCCGGTCCCCGGGCGCGATGCGGACCACCTCGTTGCCGCCGGGCGCGGTCACGTAGGCGTAGAACAGCTCGTCCTCGCCGTAGCTGGGCGACAGCGCCAGTCCGGTCAGCCCGCCGTCGCCGCTCGGATCGACCGGGACGCGGGCCAGCTCCTGCGGTTGCGCGCCGCGCTGCACGCGTAGGATCCGGCCGGTGGCGCGTTCACCGACCAGCGCGCCCTGGCCGTCCGGCAGCACCGCGATCGCGCCCACCGGGTCCAGGCAGGTCGCGACCACGGCCGGGTCCGGGTCCTCGCAGCCGACGGGCGCGGCGGGTTTCTGGGGTTTCGGCGCACCGGTCTGCGGCGGCGGGGTCTCGCCCTCGATCGACGGCTGTGGCCCGGCCTGCGGTTCCAGCGACGGCTGGTCGGCCCACGGGCGCTGGTGCTCGTCGGGGAACTGCGCGCAGCCCGCCAGCAGCGCGCCGACCGCCACGGCGGCGCCGAACGCGAGTCGGCGGAACGTTGCTGCCACGACGCCCGAGGGTAGTCGGCCGGGGGTGAACCTCAGGTGAGCGGGAGCCGGATGCGCCGCACCGGCGGGCGCGGCGGGTCGACGCCCCGCCGCGCGCACTCCACGGCCTGCACGCGGTGCAGCAGCAGCGCGAGTTCCTCCCGCACCGCGTCCGGCGCCTCGAACGGGATGAGGTGCGCGGCGTCCACGACGCGCACCCGGGCCTGCGGGAGCGCCGACACCGCGCCCGCGGCGGACGCGACGTCGGCGAACACGTCGTGGCGTCCGGCGAGCACGGTCACCGGGCATCCGATGCCCGCCGCGGACGGCCGTTCGGAGGCGTTCCGCGCCAGGGTCAGGGCGACGTGCCACCGCCAGTCGCGGTGCAGCAGCGCGCGCAGACCGGTGGTCGTGGTCGACAGGTCCGCGTCCGGGCCCACCAGCCCGGCCACCTGCAACGCCCTGCTCACCGCGCCGTTCACCGGCAGCCGCGCGGTCAGCGACTCCAGCAGCGGTCCGGCCAGCGCGAGCGAGGCACCACCGCCCGCGGCGAGCAGGGTCCGCAGGGCCGCGGGCATCGCGTCGAGCAGCGCGTCGACGGCGGCGGTCGGCGGACCGGCGAGCAGCAACAGCCCGCGCACGCGCCGGGGATACCGGCGGGCGAGTTCCAAGGCCGCCGCGGTTCCGGCGGACCAGGAGACGACGACGCACTCCGCGACGCCCGCCGCGTCGAGCGTGCGCGCCCCCTCGGCCGCTTGCTCGCGCAGCGAGCCCGCCACCTCGCGGCGCGGCCACCGCAGCACCCGGGCGGTCGTGTCGAGCGGCAGCAGTTCGGGCGCCGCGTCGAGTTCCGGGCAGCGGAGCACGACCAGCGCAGCGGGTTCCCGCTCTTCGACGCCGTCGACCATCACGCCATTTTCGCGCAACGCCCGCACCCGGTATCGAAGAAGTCACGTAACGCGGGGGTTTTCCGTCAAAGGGTCGCCCTGTGGGGTGAGATGCCCTAGCCTCTGGCCGCGTGAGGAGTCACGACGATCGCCCCGGTGGCGCGGGCGGCTACCCCGACGATCGCGATCACGCGGCGCCCGCTTCGGCGGCCGGGTCCGGAGGGACTCAGAGCCTCGGCGCGCAGAAGTACAACTACTACGACGACGATGACGGCTACAGCGACGCGGAGGCGACGTCGCTGGTCGACCAGCGGGACGACTACTACACCGATCTCGGTGTGGTCGAACGCCGCCCGTTCCGCTGGAACGCCGGAACCGACCTCGGCCTGCTGGTGCTGCGCCTCGCGCTCGGCGGGATCTTCCTCGCCCACGGCGCGCAGAAGATGTTCGGCGCGTTCGGCGGGCCGGGGATCAACGGGTTCGTCCAGGTGCTGCAGAAGATGGGCTTCCAGCAGGCGAGCACGCTCGCGCTGGTCACCGGCGGCACCGAGCTGGCCGCGGGCGCGCTGCTCGTGCTCGGCCTGTTCACCCCGCTCGCCGCGGCGGGCGTCGTCGGCCTGATGGCCAACGCGGCGATGATGAAGCTCGGTGGCGGGTTCTTCGCCGCCACGGGCGGTTTCGAGCTGGAGGCGACCCTCGGCGTGCTCGGCGTGGGCCTGATGTTCACCGGCCCAGGCCGGGTCGCGCTGGACTACGGCCGCGTCTGGTTCCGGCGTCCGCTGCCGTTCGGCTTCATCGCCCTCGTCATCGCCGCCGCCGCGGCGGCCGGTGTCTTCTTCGGACTGCACCGGGGCTGACCGCCGAGCCGGTCACCCGCCCCCGCGGCGGGACCGGCGAACACCCGCGGGACGCAGCAGGCGGGGGACCGGGTTCGGTCCCCCGCCTGCCGCACGTCGGGGTCACTTGGCGATGTCGCGGACCGCGCCGTAGGAGGCCGAGGTGGCCAGGCGGGCGTAGGCGCGCAGCGCCGCGGTGACCGGGCGTTCGCGGCCGACCGGCTGCCACGGGTGCTCGCTCGCCTCCATCTTCGCGCGCCGCTCGGCCAGCACGTCGTCGTCGACGAGCAGTTCCAGCTTGCGCTCCCGGACGTCGATGAGGATCTGGTCGCCGTCCTGGACCAGGCCGATGGCGCCGCCGTTGGCGGCCTCCGGCGAGATGTGCCCGATGGACAGCCCGGACGAGCCGCCGGAGAACCGGCCGTCGGTGATCAGCGCGCACTTCTTGCCCAGCCCGGAGCCCTTCAGGAACGCCGTGGGGTGCAGCATCTCCTGCATCCCCGGACCGCCCGCGGGGCCCTCGTAGCGGATCACCAGGACCTCGCCCGGCTGGATCTCCTTGTTCAGGATCGCCGAGACGGCCTGCTCCTGGCTCTCCAGCACCCGCGCGGGGCCCTGGAACCGCCACAGCTCCTCCTCGACGCCCGCGGTCTTGACCACCGCCCCGTCCTCGGCGAGGTTGCCGCGCAGCACCGCGAGCCCGCCGTCGGCGGTGTAGGCGTGCGCCACGTCGCGGATGCAGCCCGAGGTCGCGTCGGTGTCCAAAGAGGACCACCGGTTGGTGGTGGAGAACGCCTTGGTGGTGCGGACCCCGCCCGGCGCGGCGTGGAAGAGGTCGAGGGCCTGCTCGGAAGGCGATTCGCCGCGAATGTCCCAAGTGGACAGCCACTCGGTGAGGCTCGGGCTGTGCACCGAGGCGACGTCGCGGTGCAGCATCCCGGCGCGGTCCAGCTCGCCGAGGATCGCGGTGATGCCGCCGGCCCGGTGCACGTCCTCCATGTGGTAGTCGGAGTTCGGCGCGACCTTGGACAGGCACGGCACCCGGCGGGAGATCTCCTCGATGTCCTCCAGGGTGAAGTCGATCTCGCCCTCGCGGGCGGCGGCCAGCGTGTGCAGCACCGTGTTGGTGGAGCCGCCCATCGCCATGTCCAGCGCCATCGCGTTCTCGAACGCCTTCTTGTTCGCCACGGACCGCGGCAGCACCGTCTCGTCGTCCTGCCCGTAGTACCGCTCGGCGATGCGCACCACGGTGCGCCCGGCCTCCTCGAACAGGGCCCGGCGGGCGGCGTGCGTGGCCAGCGTCGAACCGTTGCCGGGCAGCGCCAGGCCGAGGGCCTCGGTGAGGCAGTTCATCGAGTTCGCGGTGAACATGCCCGAGCACGACCCGCAGGTCGGGCACGCCGAACGCTCCACCTCGGACAGTCCCTCGTCGTCGACCTGGGAGTTGGCCGAGGCGGAGATGGTGGTGATCAGGTCGGTGGGCGCGTGCGCCACGCCCTCCACCACCACGGCCTTGCCCGCCTCCATCGGTCCGCCGGAGACGAACACCGTCGGGATGTTCAGCCGCATCGCGGCGTTGAGCATGCCGGGTGTGATCTTGTCGCAGTTGGAGATGCACACCAGCGCGTCGGCCTGGTGCGCGTTGACCATGTACTCCACCGAGTCGGCGATCAGTTCCCGGGAGGGCAGCGAGTAGAGCATCCCGCCGTGGCCCATGGCGATGCCGTCGTCCACCGCGATGGTGTGGAACTCCCGCGGCACCCCGCCCGCTTCGCGGATCTGCTCGGCGACCACGTCGCCGAGGTCGCGCAGGTGCACGTGGCCGGGCACGAACTGGGTGTAGGAGTTGGCGATCGCGACGATGGGCTTGCCGAAGTCGTCGTCGGTCATGCCGGTGGCACGCCACAGGGAGCGGGCGCCGGCGGCATTCCGTCCGTGTGTCGTGGTGCGGGAACGCAGCGGGGGCATATCCACCTCGGTTCTCGAAAAGGGCGTGTTCTCGGTCACCCGCGCGGGATTCCGGGCACGCGGGATCGGCCCGGAAAAGGCCGAGAACCTCCGAATGGCGGGAGCGGCGCCTTGTGGGCGCGCCAGAGGTGCGGTGCGCCCGACATTACTCCTGCGCGTTCGGATCGGGCAGCCGCCCACCGCTCATCGCGGACAACCGGGGCAGGTCCCGGACCCGCACCGCGGACAGCGCGACCTCGTTGCCGGAGGCGAGCACGGCCCTGATCCAGCGCTTCTCGTCGAGCCGGAGAGCCCGGACGTCGTCCCAGGTGAAGCGGGTCCCGCCGAACATCGTCCGGACCGTCACGCGCTCCGGGCTCACGGTGGTCCGGGTGCGCAGGATCCACACCAGGAGTCCGAGCGGGACGAGGTAGAGCAGCAGTGCCGGGCCACCCGCCGTGGCGGCCACCGGGGTGGCGCACACCACGACGGCGAGCACCGCGAGCAGGGCTACCGGCGTGATGCGGAAGGTCAGCGACTCGGGCAGGCGCGGGGTCTCGGCCGCCTGCTCGGCGTCAGCCGCCGGTCGGGCGGCGTCCGCGGCTTCGGGCTGCTCGGGTTCGTGCGGGGTCTCGCTCACGCCTCCGATGGTCTCACCTGCGGCTCCCACCGCCGCACCAGCCGCCGCAGTCCACCATCCGGGACGATCATCCCGCATGGTTTGACGACTCCCGGGCCCGTTGGCTAACGTCCTGGGCATGCTGCGACTGCACGACATTCTCGTACTTCCCTGGCGCGTCGACGCCTGAGGAAGTTCGCAGCGTCGACGCGCCAACCCTCGCCGGACCTGTCTTGGTCCGCGGGGGTTTTTTCGTGTCCGGCCCCACTCCCAACCCCGAGGCAGACCCGATGACCAGCGCCAACACCAGGCAGAATCCGGTCCCGGCACCTCCGCCGGGACGGCGTCCCAAACCCGCTCCGCCGCACGGCGCGCCCGTGAAGATGACCGGGGCGCAGGCCCTCGTGCGGTCCCTGGAGTCCGTCGGCTGCGAGATCGTGTTCGGGATTCCGGGCGGGACCATCCTCCCGTCCTACGACCCCCTGCTGGACTCCGCGAAGGTCCGCCACGTCCTGGTCCGCCACGAGCAGGGCGCCGGGCACGCCGCCACCGGGTACGCGCAGGCCACCGGCAAGGTCGGCGTGTGCATGGCGACGTCCGGTCCCGGCGCGACGAACCTGGTCACCGCCCTGGCCGACGCGCACATGGACTCGGTCCCGGTGGTGGCCGTGACCGGGCAGCAGGCCACCGGGCTGATCGGCACCGACGCCTTCCAGGAAGCCGACATCTGCGGCATCACGCTGCCGATCACCAAGCACAACTTCCTCGTCACCGATCCGGATGACATCCCGCGGATCATCGCCGAGGCGTTCTACATCGCCGCCAGCGGACGGCCGGGGCCGGTGCTCGTCGACATCCCCAAGGACGTCCAGCAGGCGAGCGCGTCGTTCTCCTGGCCGCCGGAGATGAAGCTGCCCGGCTACCGGCCGACCAGCAAGCCGCACGGCAAGCAGGTCCGCGAGGCCGCCCGGCTGATCGCCGCGGCGCAGCGCCCGGTGCTCTACGTCGGTGGTGGCGTCATCAAGGCGGAGGCGCACGCCGAGCTGCGCGAACTCGCCGAGCGCACCGGCATCCCGGTGGTCACCACGCTGATGGCGCGCGGTGCGTTCCCCGACTCGCACCCGCAGCACCTGGGCATGCCGGGCATGCACGGCACGGTCGCCGCGGTCGCCGCGATGCAGCGCTCCGACCTGCTGATCGCGCTGGGCACCCGGTTCGACGACCGGGTCACCGGCCAGCTGTCCTCCTTCGCGCCCGAGGCGAAGGTCGTGCACGCCGACATCGACCCGGCCGAGATCTCCAAGAACCGCTACGCCGACGTGCCGATCGTCGGCGACTGCAAGGACGTGCTGTCCGAGCTCATCGACGCCGTGGCCGCGGCCACCGAGGACGGCGGGCGCATCGACCTGACGGCGTGGTGGGAGCAGCTGGACGACTGGCGCGGGCGGTTCCCGCTGGGCTACCAGTGGCCTTCCGACGGCAGCCTGTCGCCCGAGTACGTCATCGAACGGCTCGGCTCGCTGGTCGGTCCGGACGCCATCTACGCGGCGGGCGTGGGCCAGCACCAGATGTGGGCCGCGCAGTTCATCGGCTACGAGAACCCGCGGTCCTGGTTGAACTCCGGCGGCCTGGGCACCATGGGCTACGCGGTGCCCGCCGCGATGGGCGCCAAGGCCGGGATGCCGGGCAAGACGGTGTGGGCCATCGACGGCGACGGCTGCTTCCAGATGACCAACCAGGAACTGGCCACCTGCGCGATCGAGGACATCCCCATCAAGGTGGCCGTCATCAACAACGGCAACCTGGGTATGGTCCGTCAGTGGCAGAACCTCTTCTACGCCGAGCGCTACTCACACAGTGACCTCGGCACCCACAAGCACCGCATCCCGGACTTCAAGCTGCTGGCCGAGGCGTACGGCTGCGCCGGCCTGCGGTGCGAGTCCAAAGAGGACGTCGACAGCGTCATCGAGCGGGCCATGGAGATCAACGACCGACCCGTCGTGATCGACTTCGTGGTGGGCAAGGACGCCCAGGTGTGGCCGATGGTGGCGGCCGGAACGGGCAACGACGAGATCATGGCGGCGCGCGGCATCCGCCCGCTGTTCGACGAGGACGAGGGGTGAGCGCGTCGATGACCCGACACACGCTCAGCGTGCTGGTGGAGAACGTGCCGGGCGTGCTGGCCCGCGTCTCCGGGCTGTTCTCCCGGCGCAGCTTCAACATCGAGTCGCTCGCGGTCGGTCCGACCGAACATCCGGACATCTCCCGGATGACGATCGTGGTGGCCGTCGGCGACCAGCCGCTGGAACAGGTCACCAAGCAGCTCAACAAGCTGGTCAACGTGATCAAGATCGTGGAGCTGGAGTCGGACGCCTCGGTGCAGCGCGAGCTGCTGCTGGTCAAGGTCCGCGCCGACGCCTCGGTGCGCAGCCAGGTGCTGGAGACCGTGCAGCTGTTCCGGGCCAAGGTGGTCGACGTCTCCCCGGAGGCGCTGACCATCGAGGCCACCGGCACCCGCGACAAGCTCGACGCGCTGCTGCGGATGCTCGAACCCTACGGCGTTCGCGAGATGGTGCAGTCCGGCACGATCGCGATCGGACGCGGTCCGCGTTCCATCACCGCGACGGCGGTGCGCTGACCCGTCCCGTCCCCGGCCCGGCCGGGGCCCCGCCACACCGCCGACAACGAGTCCCGAAAGGAACACCGAAACACCATGGCAGTTGAAATCTTCTACGACGCGGACGCCGATCTGGGCATCGTGCAGGGACGCAAGGTCGCGGTCATCGGCTACGGCAGCCAGGGTCACGCGCACGCGCTGAGCCTGCGCGATTCCGGGGTCGACGTGCGCATCGGTCTGCCCGAGGGCTCCAAGTCCCGCGCCAAGGCCGAGGAGGAGGGCCTGCGGGTGGTCACCCCGGCCGAGGCGGCCGCCGAGGCCGACCTGATCATGATCCTGGCGCCCGACACCAAGCAGCGGCAGATCTACGCCGACGACATCGCGCCGAACCTGAAGTCCGGCGACGCGCTGTTCTTCGGCCACGGCTTCAACATCCGCTACGGCCTGATCCAGCCGCCGTCCGATGTGGACGTCGCGATGGTCGCCCCGAAGGGGCCGGGCCACCTGGTCCGCCGCCAGTTCGTCGACGGCAAGGGCGTGCCGTGCCTGATCGCGGTGGAGAACGACGCCTCCGGCAACGCGCAGGCGCTGGCGCTGTCCTACGCGGCGGCCATCGGCGGTGCCCGCGCGGGCGTCATCAAGACCACCTTCAAGGAGGAGACCGAGACCGACCTGTTCGGTGAGCAGGCGGTGCTGTGCGGCGGCACCAGCGCGCTGGTGCAGACCGGTTTCGAGGTGCTGGTCGAGGCCGGCTACCAGCCGGAGATCGCCTACTTCGAGGTGCTGCACGAGCTGAAGCTGATCGTGGACCTGATGTGGGAGGGCGGCATCGCCGGCCAGCGCTACTCCTGCAGCGACACCGCCGAGTACGGCGACCTCACCCGCGGTCCGCGCGTCATCGACTCGCACGTCAAGGAGTCGATGCGCAAGATCCTGGCGGAGATCCAGGACGACAGCTTCGCCAAGGAGTGGGTGGCCGAGGACGAGTCCGGCCGTCCGAACTTCACCAAGCTGCAGGCCGAGGGCAACGCCCACCAGATCGAAGAGGTCGGCAAGAAACTGCGCTCGCTGATGTCCTGGACCAACAAGTGACCTCTGCGCGCTGACTCCCGGCCAACCGGGTGAACCCCGGCGGTCGGTCGAGGAAGGCCCGGCGAACCCCACGAGGGAGCGCCGGGCCTTCTCGCGCGTCCGGCACCCCGGTTGTGCTGCGGGTTCGCGCGCAGCGCCCGCGGTGTCCACCGGGTGGGCGCGGTTTCCGCGCCGCGGGCGGTGCGCGCTACCGTGCACACCGTGAGCGCGGAGAACGAGATCGTGGACGACAAGGCCCACATCCGGGACGAGCTGGACTTCACCGACGCGGAGTGGATCACCAGCACCGACGACCCCGACGAGCCGGGCGTGGAGATCGCGTTCGTGGACGGGTACGTGGGCATGCGCAACGGCGCGGACCCCGAAGGTCCGGTCCTGGTGTTCACCCCGGAGGAATGGGACGCTTTCGTCGCGGGTGCCAAGGACGGCGAGTTCGACGAGCCGTGACCTGCGGAAATCGCCGGAGCTCGGAGCGTGGACGGGGTACGGGCGGCCGGTGATCCGGACTACACCCTTGTGAACTCTTTCTCAAACTGCCGTTACACTGCGACCTCGTCCGGGACACAACGTCGTGCCCCTGCACAGACCGTGATCTTCCCCTCTGGAGCGCCCGTGACCAACGCAAGCCGCCCCGTCGTCCTGATCGCCGAGAAGCTGGCACCGTCCGTGATCGACGCCCTCGGGGACGAGGTCGAGGTCCGCCACGTCGACGGTACCGACCGGCCTGCGCTGCTCGACGCCGTGTCCGAGGCCGACGCGCTGCTGGTCCGCTCCGCCACCAAGGTCGACGCCGAGGTGCTCGCCGCGAGCAGCAAGCTCAAGGTCGTGGCGCGCGCCGGGGTGGGCCTGGACAACGTCGAGGTGCCCGCGGCCACCGAGCGCGGTGTCATGGTCGTCAACGCTCCGACGTCCAACATCGTCTCCGCCGCCGAGCACGCGATGGCCCTGCTGCTCGCGGTCGCCCGCAACGTCGCGGCGGCCGACGCGAGCCTGCGCGGCGGCGAGTGGAAGCGCAGTTCCTTCACCGGCACCGAGCTGAACGGCAAGACGATCGGTGTCGTCGGTCTCGGCAAGATCGGGCAGCTGTTCGCCCAGCGCGTGGCCGCGTTCGGCACCAAGCTCATCGCCTACGACCCCTACGTGTCGCCGGCGCGGGCGGGCCAGCTCGGCATCGAGCTCGTCAGCCTGGACGAGCTGTTGCAGCGCTCGGACGCGATCTCCATCCACCTGCCCAAGACCGCCGAGACGCTCGGCCTCATCGGCGCCGAGGAGCTGAAGAAGGCCAAGCCCGGCCTCATCGTCGTCAACGCCGCCCGCGGCGGGCTGATCGACGAGGACGCGCTGGTCGACGCGCTGCGCAACGGCAACATCGGCGGCGCGGGCATCGACGTGTTCAAGACCGAGCCGATGACCTCCAGCCCGCTGTTCGAGCTGCCCAACGTCGTGGTCACCCCGCACCTGGGCGCGTCCACCTCGGAGGCGCAGGACCGGGCGGGCACCGACGTCGCCAAGTCGGTGCTGCTGGCGCTGCGCGGCGACTTCGTGCCGGACGCGGTCAACGTGCAGGGCGGCGCGGTCGGCGAGGAGGTGCGGCCGTACCTGCCGCTGACCCAGAAGCTGGGCCAGCTGCTCGCGGCGCTGGCCGGCGGCACGCCGAGCTCGGTGACCATCGAGGCGCGCGGCGAGCTGGCCGACGAGGACGTCTCGGTGCTGCAGCTGGCCGCCCTGCGCGGGGTGTTCTCCGGCGCGGTGGAGAGCCAGGTGACCTTCGTCAACGCGCCGCAGCTCGCTGAGGAGCTGGGCGTGCAGGTGGACGTGCGGACCTCTTCGGAGAGCCCGAACCACCGCAGCGTCGTGTCGGTGCGCGCCGGTCTGCCGGACGGGCGCAGCGCGGTGGTCTCCGGTGCGCTGTCCGGTCCGAACCAGGTGGAGAAGCTGGTCGAGGTCAACGGCCGCCACTTCGACCTGCGCGCCGAGGGCAACGTGCTGCTGCTGGAGTACCCGGACCGCCCGGGCGTGATGGGCAAGGTCGGCACGCTGCTCGGCGAGGTCGGGGTGAACATCGAGGCCGCCACGGTCAGCCAGACCACCGAGCGCTCGGACGCGATCATGCTGCTGCGCGTCGACCGTCCCGTGGAGGCCGGGGTGCTGGAGCCGATCGGCGCCGCGGTGGGGGCGCGGATCGTGCGCACCGTCAGCTTTGAGTAATCCTTTCGGGTGAGAGGGTCCCGTCCGGTTTCCGGGCGGGACCCTTTCTCGTGTTCCGATTGACTGGCTCGTGGTAGCCCGAACGGGTGTCCACCTGGCGAGAAGGATCAACCACTTGGTGGGTCCGGCGTGCCTGCTGAGGTGACCGGCCCGGTAGCCTTCTGCCAACAGTTCGAGCCCCGCGGTTCGGGGTGATTCTCGGGAGGTGTGTAGATGCGGCTCGCTGTGATCCCCGGTGACGGGATCGGGCCGGAGGTGGTGGCCGAGGCCCTCAAGGTCCTCGGTGAGGTCGTCCCGGATACCGAGATCACTCGTTACGACCTGGGGGCCGCCCGGTGGCACGCGACCGGGGAGCTCCTGCCGGAGTCCGTGCTGGGCGAGCTCCGGCAGCACGACGCGATCCTGCTCGGCGCGGTGGGCGACCCGTCGGTGCCCAGCGGCATCCTGGAGCGCGGCCTGCTGCTGCGGCTGCGCTTCGAGCTCGACCACCACGTGAACCTGCGCCCGGCGCGGCTGTACCCGGGCGTCAAGAGCCCGGTGGCGGACCCCGGTGAGATCGACATGGTGGTGGTGCGCGAGGGCACCGAGGGCCCGTACGCGGGCAACGGCGGCCTGCTGCGCAAGGACACCACGCACGAGATCGCCACCGAGGTCAGCATCAACACCGCGTTCGGCGTCGAGCGCGTGGTGCGCGACGCGTTCGCGCGCGCAGCGGCGCGTCCGCGCAAGCACCTGACGCTGGTGCACAAGACCAACGTGCTCACGCACGCCGGGTCGCTGTGGTCGCGGGTCGTCGAGGAGGTCTCGCTGCAGTACCCGGACGTCACGGTGGCCTACCAGCACGTGGACGCGACCACGATCCACATGGTCACCGACCCGGCCCGGTTCGACGTGATCGTCACCGACAACCTGTTCGGCGACATCATCACCGACCTGGCCGGTGCGATCACCGGCGGCATCGGGCTGGCGGCCAGCGGCAACATCGACGCCACCCGCCGCAACCCGAGCATGTTCGAGCCGGTGCACGGCAGCGCCCCGGACATCGCCGGGCAGGGCGTGGCGGACCCGACCGCCGCGGTGCTGTCGGTGTCCATGCTGCTCGACCACGTCGGGCTGACCGAGGCGGCGCGGCGCGTCGAGGCGTCGGTGGCGTTCGACCTCGCCACCCGCGACCACTCGGCGCCGGGTGCCACGCACGCCATCGGCGACCGCCTGGCGGCGCTGGTCTCCTCCCGCGAGGTGGCTCCGCAGGCGTAGCGGCTGTTCTGGCGACGAGGGCGCCTCCCCGGCCCGGGGAGGCGCCCTCGTCGCTCGTTCACCCGTCCGCATGGTGGGAGCCCGGGGTCAACTGCTGGTACCCGGAAGCGTTGTGGCAGCATGGGCGCGTGGCCTTCCGCAGCGAGATCATTATCGGCAGGCGCGTCGGGTAGCAGACTCCGCGGTCCCGGCGCGCTGACCTCTCGCATCCGCGGGGGGTCTTTTTTGTTGCCCGGGGCCGGTCGTCCGCCGACCGCTGCACGACCACAGGCACATCCACCGATGCCGACGGGAGAAGACCAGTGACGCGCACCACCCCGGCGGGAACGCCCCTGGGCGACGAGTTCCACGTCTACGACACGACCCTGCGCGACGGCGCCCAGCGCGAGGGGATTTCCTACTCGGTCACCGACAAGCTGGCGGTCGCCCGGCTGCTCGACTCGCTCGGCGTCGGCTTCATCGAGGGCGGCTGGCCCGGTGCGCTGCCCAAGGACACCGAGTTCTTCCACCGCGCCGCCGAGGAACTCGACCTCCGGCACGCCGCGCTGGTGGCCTTCGGCTCCACCCGCCGCGCCGGAGTCCGGGTCGAGGAGGACCCGCAGGTGCGGGCGCTGCTGGACTCCCAGGCGCCGGTGGTGACGCTGGTGGCCAAGTCCGACCTGCGGCACATCGAGCGGGCGCTGCGCACCGACGTCGCCGAGAACTGCGCGATGGTCGCCGACACGGTGCGGCTGCTGGTCTCCGAGGGGCGCCGGGTGTTCCTCGACGCCGAGCACTTCTTCGACGGCTACGCCCACGACCCGGACACCGCGCTGCGGGTGCTGGAAGCCGCCGTCGGAGCAGGCGCGGACGTCGCCGTGCTCTGCGACACCAACGGCGGCCAGTTGCCGCTGGAGCTCGCCGAGACCGTCGGCGAGGTCGTGGCCCGCACCGGTTTCCGCATCGGCATCCACTGCCAGGACGACACCGCGTGCGCGGTGGCCAACAGCGTCGCCGCCGTGCAGGCCGGTGCGACGCACGTGCAGTGCACCGCCAACGGCTACGGGGAACGCGCGGGCAACGCCGACCTGTTCGCGGTCGTCGGCAACCTCGCGACCAAGCTCGACATGCCGGTGCTGCCGGAAGGCGGGCTCGCCGAACTGACGCGCGTGTCGCACGCGCTGGCCGAGATCGCCAACCTCTCCCCGGACACCCACCAGCCCTACGTCGGGCACTCGACCTTCGCGCACAAGGCCGGGCTGCACGCCAGCGCGATCAAAGTGGACCCCGAGCTGTACAACCACATCGACCCGGCCGTGGTCGGCAACGACATGCGGGTGCTCGTCACCGAGATGGCCGGGCGCGCCAGCCTGGAGCTCAAGGGGGCCGAACTGGGCGTGGACCTCGCCTCGGAGCCCGAGGCGGTGACCGGCGCGGTGCGGCGCGTCAAGGAGCTGGAGGCGCGCGGCTGGTCCTTCGAAGCCGCCGACGCGTCGCTGGAACTGCTGCTGCGCCGGGAGCTGGCGGCCGTCGGCGGCGGCGAGGCGGTCGACGCCCCGTTCGAGCTGGAGTCCTACCGAGTGGTGCTGGACCACCGCTCGGACGGGCTGGTCGTGTCCGAGGCGACCGTCAAGGTGCACGTGGGCGGCGAGCGCGTCATCGCCACCGCGGAGGGCAACGGGCCGGTCAACGCGCTCGACGCCGCGCTGCGCGAGGCGCTCGTGCCGCGCCTGCCGTGGTTGCAGGACGTCGAACTCGCCGACTACAAGGTCCGCATCCTCACCGACGCCTCCGGCACCGACGCCGTCACCCGCGTCCTGGTGGAGACCCGCGACGGGGCCGACGAGTGGACCACCGTCGGCGTCGACGGCAACATCGTCGAGGCCAGCTGGCTGGCGCTGTGCGACGCCCTGGCGTTCAAAGCGCTGCGCAGCGACGCCGTGAGCGCCCGCGGATGACGCCGCCGCCCGGCGGTTACGCTGGGACGGTCCACTTTCGAGTACGGAGGTCGTCTTGCGCCTGGCACGTGTCGCCCACTCCGACGGGGTGTCGTTCGTCGCTCTGGAACCGGATCCGGCCGCGCCGCAGGAGAAGGTGCTCGCGGTCGAGATCGACCAGCACCCCTTCGGCGAGCCGACGTTCACCGGGCGCAAGTGGCCGATGGCCGACGTCCGGCTGCTCGCGCCGATCCTGCCCACCAAGGTGATCTGCGTCGGCAAGAACTACGCCGAGCACGCGCGCGAGATGGGTGGTGAACCGCCGGAGAACCCGGTGATCTTCATGAAGCCGTCCACGGCCGTGATCGGGCCGAACGCGCCGATCAAGCTGCCGCCGAACTCCGAACGGGTCGACTTCGAGGGCGAACTCGCCGCGGTCGTCGGCCGCCCGTGCAAGGACGTCCCGGAGGCGCGCGGCAACGACGTGCTGCTCGGCTACACCATCGCCAACGACGTCACCGCTCGCGACCAGCAGCAGGCCGACGGGCAGTGGACGCGCGCCAAGGGCTACGACACGTTCTGCCCGCTGGGTCCGTGGATCGACACCGCCCTGGACCCGGCCGACGTGGCGGTGCGCACCGAACTCGACGGCGAGATCAAGCAGGACTCCCGCACCTCGCTGCTGCTGCACGACGTCGGCGCGCTCGTGTCGTGGATCTCGCGGATCATGACGCTGCTGCCCGGTGACGTGATCCTCACCGGCACCCCGGCGGGAGTCGGCCCGATGAAGGCGGGCCAGAAGGTCTCGGTCTCCATCGACGGACTGGGCACCCTCACCAACCCGGTGCAGGAAGCCTGAGCGCCCGCAGCTGCGCCTTTCCGGTGCAGGAAACCTGGCGCACCGCGACGGCCCGCTCCGACCGGAGCGGGCCGTCGCGCGTCAGCGGAGGGCTTGCGCGGGCGGGCGTTCGCGCATCGCGCCGTAGGCGAGGAAGTAGGGCGGGATCCGGCGCAGCCACGGGATGCTGTCGGCCACCCGCAGCGGCAGCGGGATGCGCGCCGTGGCACCGAAGTCGATGTCCCCGCGCAGCGCCGGGGCCACGACGTTGTCGTGGATCATCCGTTGCAGCCGCTGGAGCAGGACCGTCGTCGGCATCCTGCGCCGCTGCACCGCCGCGACGTGCTCGCGCCGCAGCCGCCCCTCGCGCAGCGGCCCCGCCAGGTGGCGGGCGGCCGCCACGGCGTCCTGCACCGCCAGGTTGATGCCCACGCCGCCGACCGGGGACATGGCGTGCGCCGCGTCGCCGATGCACAGCAGTCCCGGGACGTGCCAGCGGCGCAGCCGGTCCTGGGTGACGTGGAGGAGCTTCACGTCGTCCCAGTCGGCCACCAGCGGGCGCCCGTCGTCCAGCCACGGAGCGCTCGCCACGAGCGAGCGGTTGAACTCCTCGACCGGACCGGAACGCCCGGCCGCGTCGGAGCCCTTGGGGATGATCCACGCCGCCTGGAAGTAGTCGCCGCGGTCGAGGAAGAGCCGGAACGATCCATTGTGGATCATCGCGAACACCCCCTCGGGGTCGCCGTCGCGGCGCGGCACCCGGAACCACCGGACGTCCATCGGCGTCGGGAAGTCGCGCAGCCCGAGTTCCGGCAGCGCGCGCACGAACGACTTCCGGCCGTCGCAGGCGACGGTGATGGTGGCGCGCAGTTCGCCGGCCGTGCCGTCGGCGGTGCGGTAGCGGACGCCGTTGACCCGCCCGCGTTCCCGGACCAGCCCCACGGCCTCGGTGTTCATCCGCAGCGTGAAGTGCGGTTCGCGGGCGCCCTCGGCGGCGAGCAGGTCGAGGAAGTCCCACTGCGGGACCATGGCGATGTAGTTGTACTTGATCGGCAGCAGGCCGAAGTCGCCGAAGGTGAACAGCTCCCCGCCGGGGCCGATGGGCAACCGCACCTGCTGGATGCGCCGCTGCGGGAGGGCGGCGAACCGCTCGGCCAGGCCGAGGTCGTCGAGCAGTTGCAGGGTCGTCGGGTGCACCGTGTCGCCGCGGAAGTCGCGCAGGAAGTCGCCGTGCTTCTCCAGGACGGTGACGTCGACGCCGGACCGGGCGAGCAGCAGCCCGAGCACCATCCCGGCCGGACCCCCACCGACCACGCAGCAGGTGGTTCGCTCCATCGCGGTCCCTCCAATTTCAACGAATGTTGAATAAGGTCCAGCATGCTCCTCCCGGACTCGCTCGTCAACGGTGCCGGACCAGTGGCTACGCTGAAACTGTTATGAGCACGCCAGAAGCCGCAGCAGCTGCCACCGGGCCGGTGCGCGCCCGGTTCTGCCCCTCGCCGACCGGCACCCCGCACGTCGGCATGATCCGCACCGCCCTGTTCAACTGGGCGTTCGCCCGGCACCACCAGGGCGCCCTGGTGTTCCGCATCGAGGACACCGACGCCGCGCGCGACACCGAGGAGTCCTACCAGGCCATCCTCGACGCGCTGCGCTGGTTGGGCCTCGACTGGGACGAGGGGCCCGAGGTCGGTGGCGAGCACGGCCCCTACCGGCAGAGCGAACGCCGCGACATCTACGACGACGTCGCGCGGCGGCTGCTCGAAGCGGGCGAGCTCTACGAATCGTTCTCCACGCCCGAGGAGATCGAGCAGCGGCACCGCGCCGCCGGCCGCGACCCCAAGCTCGGCTACGACAACGCCGACCGCGACCTCACCGAGGAGCGCAAGGCCGCCTTCCGCGCCGAAGGCCGCAACGCCGTGCTGCGGCTGCGCATGCCCGACCGCGACATCACCTTCACCGACCTCGTCCGCGGCGAGATCACCTTCAAGGCCGGGACGGTGCCCGACCCGGTGCTGGTGCGCGGCAACGGAGATCCGCTCTACACGTTGACCAACCCGGTCGACGACGCGCTCATGCGCATCACGCACGTGCTGCGCGGCGAGGACCTGCTGTCCTCCACCCCGCGCCAGATCGCCCTCTACGAAGCCATGGTCCGCGTCGGCATCACCGACTTCGTCCCGGCGTTCGGGCACCTGCCGTTCGTCATGGGCGAGGGCAACCGCAAGCTGTCCAAGCGCGACCCGCAGTCGAACCTGTTCCACCACCGCGACCGCGGTTTCCTGCCCGAGGGGCTGCTGAACTACCTCGCGCTGCTCGGCTGGTCCCTCTCCGACGACCGCGACGTGTTCACCCTCGACGAGATGGTCGAGTCCTTCGACATCGGACGGGTCAGCGCCAACCCCGCGCGGTTCGACCTGAAGAAGGCCGAGGCGATCAACGCCGCGCACCTGCGCGCCCTGGCTCCGGACGACTTCGTCGCCCGCATCGTGCCCTACCTGGTCCAGGGCGGCGTGCTGCCCGCCGAGCCCACCGAGGAGCAGCTGGCGACCGTGCGCGCGGCGGCACCGCTGGTGCAGGAACGCCTCGTCGTGCTCTCCGACGCGGTCGGCATGATGGGATTCCTGTTCGCGGGCAACGACTTCGCCCCGGAGGAAGCCTCCGCGCAGAAGGCCCTCGGCGAAGACGCCAAGCCCGTCCTGGAGGCCGCCGTCACCGCGCTGGCGGCGCTGCCCGAGTGGACGGCCGCGGACATCGAGAAGGCGCTCAAGGATTCCGTCGTGGACGGCCTGGGGATCAAGCCCCGCAAGGCGTTCGCGCCGGTGCGCGTCGCCGTCACCGGGCGCACCGTCTCGCCGCCGCTGTACGAGTCCATGGAACTGCTCGGACGCGACACCTCCTTGCGGCGCCTGCGAAACGCACTCGGCTGATGTGAACACGACGGAGCGTGTCCGGCGAGGATCACCGCGTTGGCCGAGTCGGACGCGCCCCGTCAACGCCTAGCCTCGCGGGGTGACATCCGCCCCTGAGGACTCCCAGCACTTCCGCATCAAGGCCGTCTGCCTGGACGTCGACGACACGCTCCTCGACGCCGAGAGCGCGTCCAGGCAGGGCTTGCGCGAACTCGTCGGCAACGACCGCGCCTGGCCGGTGTGGCGCCGCACCACCGACCGGTACTACGCGCGGTTCGTCGCCGGCGAACTCGACTTCGACGCGATGTGCGTCGAACGCACCCGGGCCTTCTTCGCGGCCTTCGGCGAACAACTCGACGACGCCGAGGCCGCCCGCCGGGAATCCCGCCGCATGTGCGCGATGCGCCGCGCGTGGCGGCTCTTCGACGACGTCCTGCCGTGCCTGGAGTGGCTGCGCGCCGCCGGGCTCCGGCTGGCCGCCGTGACCAATGCCGCCGGCCCCTACCAGCGCGAGAAGATCGCCGCCCTCGGCCTGGCCGACGCCTTCGACGCCGTCGTCATCTCCGAAGAAGTCGGCGTCGCCAAACCCCACCCGCGCATCTTCGCCACCGCGGCCGCCGCGCTCGGCGTCGAACCCGGCGAAGTCGTGCACGTCGGCGACCGCCTCGACACCGACGCCCGCGGCGCCGCCCGCGCCGGCATGCACGGCGTCTGGCTCGACCGCCGAAGCACCGGGCGCGCGCCCGACGGCGCCACCGCAGTGATCGGCGACCTCCACGGGCTGACCGAACTCATCGCCTGCGACCTCCCGGTCGGCGTGCCCGCCGCCGTCCACTGAACCCGCACCCACCTGCGAAAACCCCACAAGCAGGGGGGCGGTTTCCGGGCCCTGGCGCGGATGGTCTAATATTCTTGTCAGCACGGCGGACGGAGGTCCGGAACCGGGCTCCCTCCCCAGGGGAGAACGGGAAGGACGGCCGAACGCCAGGCCCGGTGGGGTATGGTGTAATTGGCAGCACGACTGATTCTGGTTCAGTTAGTCTAGGTTCGAGTCCTGGTACCCCAGCGAGAGGATCCACTGGAGTTCCGCTCCGGTGATCTCTCCGAGGCCCCGTCGTCTAGCGGCCTAGGACGCCGCCCTCTCAAGGCGGTAGCGCGGGTTCAAATCCCGTCGGGGCTACGCAAAATGGGACCGGTGTGTGCACTGAGGTGCGCGCACCGGTTTTTGCTTCGTCATCATGTTGGGGGGTCGAACCCCCCATGCCCCCCACGGTGCTGGGGTTGCTTTTCGTTGGCTCCTCGCTTTTCGTTGCTTGTTGGTCTGGGCTTGGACCAGCCTTCGGGTTCGGGTTCGGGTTCGGGTCGGGCTGGGGTTGGTCTGGTCTGGTCTGGTCCGGTCCGTTTCCGTCCTCTTGGTTGTTTTCGCTTGGCGCTTCGCGCCTCGCTTGTTTGTGGGCTGGGTCTCTGAATTCGGGGTTTTCGGGGGTTCTGGGCTTTCGCTCGTGCTTGGGCTGGTTTCTGGGGACCCCCTTGTTTCGGGGGTTTCGGGGGTGTGTATTGTTGTCGGCGTAGCGCGGTCCCGTCGTCTAGCGGCCTAGGACGCCGCCCTCTCAAGGCGGTAGCGCGGGTTCAAATCCCGTCGGGACTACGTCGAGGGCCCGGTGTTTCGGCACCGGGCCCTTTTCGTTCGCGTGCGGGGTTTTCCTACAGGCGGTTCTGGAGGGCGTCCGCCGCGGCGAGGAGGTCCGCCGCCCAGCGGGCGCCCGGCCTGCGGCCCATGCGGTCGATCGGGCCGGACACCGAGATGGCCGCCACCACGTTGCCGTTCTGGTCGCGCACCGGCGCCGAAACACTGGCCACGCCCGACTCGCGCTCCGCCACGCTCTGCGCCCAGCCCCGGCGGCGCACCTCCATGAGCGTGCGTTCGCCGAAGACCGCCTCCCCGAGCACGGCGCGCTGCGTCGCCGGATCCGCCCACGCCGTGAGCACCTTCGCGCCCGAACCCGCCGTCATCGACAGCGCCGTGCCCACCGGTACCGTGTCGCGCAGCCCGCTCGGCGGCTCGGCGCTGGAGATGCACAGGCGCTGCATGCCGTCCCGGCGGTAGAGCTGGACGCTCTCGCCCGTGACGTCCCGCAGTTTGGGCAGCACCGTGGCCGCCGCCTCCAGCAGCGGATCGACCGCGCCGCCCGCCAGCTCCGCCAACGCGGCACCCGGCCGCCAGCGCCCGTCCGACCCCCTGCGCAGCAGGCGGTGCACCTCCAGGCCGACCGCGAGCCGGTGCGCGGTCGCCCGCGGCAGCCCCGTGCGGCTGCACAGCTCCGCGAGGCCGCACGGTTCGCTCGCGACCGCCTGCAGGACGGCCACTGCCTTGTCCAATACGCCGATACCGCTATGCTGTCCCACGTACCGATACTAACTTCCCGACATCTGGGAAGTCCACTCTGTGGGAGTGACCCGGCGCGGGTCACACCGGGCTCGACTGGGAGCAGTGATGGGAAAAACGCTCGCGGAGAAGGTTTGGGACGCGCACATCGTGCGCCGTGGCGAGGGGCACGAGCCCGACCTGCTCTACATCGACCTGCACCTGGTGCACGAGGTCACCAGTCCGCAGGCGTTCGAGGGGCTGCGGCTGGCCGGTCGCGAGGTGCGCCGTCCCGACCTGACGTTGGCCACCGAGGACCACAACGTGCCCACCACCGGCCTCGACCTGCCGATCGCCGACCCGGTGTCGCGCACCCAGGTCGAGACGCTGCGGCGCAACTGCGAGGAGTTCGGCATCCGGCTGCACCCGATGGGCGACGCGGAGCAGGGCATCGTGCACGTCGTCGGCCCGCAGCTGGGCCTGACCCAGCCCGGCACCACGGTCGTCTGCGGTGACAGCCACACCTCGACGCACGGCGCGTTCGGCGCGCTGGCCTTCGGCATCGGCACGTCCGAGGTCGAGCACGTGCTCGCGACCCAGACGCTGCCGCTCAGGCCGTTCAAGACGATGGCCGTCAACATCGAGGGAACGCTGCGGCCCGGCGTCACGAGCAAGGACATCATCCTGGCCGTCATCGCCAAGATCGGCACCGGCGGCGGGCAGGGCTACGTCCTGGAGTACCGCGGCGAGGCGGTGCGACAGCTGTCCATGGAAGCCCGCATGACGATCTGCAACATGTCGATCGAAGCGGGTGCCCGCGCGGGCATGATCGCGCCCGACGACACCACTTTCGCCTACCTGAAGGGGCGTCCGCACGCGCCGCAGGGCGCCGAGTGGGACGCCGCTGTCGAGTACTGGAAGACGCTGCGCACCGACGACGACGCGGTTTTCGACGCCGAGGTCACCCTCGACGCCGACGAACTGACCCCATTCGTCACCTGGGGCACCAACCCGGGGCAGGGTCTGCCGCTGGGCGAGCGGGTCCCCGAGCCGGAGCGGATCGCCGACGAGGGCGAGCGCTACGCCGCCGAGAAGGCGTTGGCGTACATGGGCCTGGAGCCCGGCACGCCGCTGCGCCAGATCGCCGTGGACACCGTTTTCCTCGGCTCCTGCACCAACGGCCGCATCGAGGACCTGCGGTCCGCCGCGGAGATCCTCAAGGGCCGCCAGGTCGCCGCGGACGTCCGGATGCTGGTCGTGCCCGGCTCGATGAAGGTCCGCAAGCAGGCCGAAGCCGAGGGGCTGCACGAGGTTTTCACCGCCGCGGGCGCGGAATGGCGTTCGGCCGGTTGTTCGATGTGCCTGGGCATGAACCCGGACCAGCTCAAGCCGGGGGAGCGCAGTGCCTCCACCTCCAACCGCAACTTCGAGGGACGGCAGGGCAAGGGCGGCCGCACCCACCTGGTCTCGCCGCTGGTGGCCGCCGCCACCGCGGTGCGCGGCACGCTCTCCTCGCCCGAGGACCTGGACTGACCACCCCACCCACCTGGAGCTGTGACATGGAACCGTTCAAGACGCACACCGGCGTCGGCGTCCCGCTGCGCCGGTCCAACGTGGACACCGACCAGATCATCCCGGCCGTCTACCTCAAGCGGGTCTCCCGCACCGGCTTCGAGGACGCGCTGTTCGCCGCCTGGCGCTCGGACGAGGACTTCGTCCTCAACCAGGAGCCGTTCCGGGCGGGCAGCGTGCTGGTCGCCGGACCCGACTTCGGCACCGGATCCTCCCGCGAGCACGCCGTCTGGGCGCTGAAGGACTACGGGTTCCGGGTGGTCATCTCGTCCCGTTTCGCCGATATCTTCCGCGGCAACGCCGGCAAGCAGGGCCTGCTGGCCGCCGAGTGCGAGCAGTCCGATGTGGAACTGCTCTGGAAGCTGCTGGAGAACGAGCCCGGCACCGCCGTCACGGTCGATCTGGAGCAGCGGACCGTGCACGCCAAGGACCTCACCGTGTCGTTCGCCGTTGACGACTACACCCGCTGGCGGCTGCTGGAGGGGCTCGACGACATCGGTCTGACCCTGCGGCACGCCGAGACGATCGACACTTTTGAGCAGAGCCGCCCGAGCCACAAGCCGACCACCACACCGGTCGCGACGAGCTGATCGCGGCCACCTCGCGGGCCGCGTTTTTCCTGGTATGAAAGGAAAAACGCGGCCAACGCGGGACAACTGAACAGTTGCTCCACAGCACTCGCGGACCCGTGGGCCGCCCGGATTGCGCAGACGCCCCAACGAAAAAATGGGGCGTGGCGAATGGCATTTGCTCATCCGGGGCTTTACCGTTGACATTGAGTCGGCCCAACGGGGCCGTTGTTGTGTCCTGGGAGGGACTGAAGTGAACAAGGCCCAACTCATCGAGGCTCTGGCAGAACGCCTCGGCGACAAGAAGACCGCCAGCCAGGCGGTGGAAAACGTCGTGGACATCATCGTCCGCAACGTCAACAAGGGCGAGAAGGTCAACATCACCGGCTTCGGGGTTTTCGAGAAGCGCGCCCGTGCCGCGCGCACCGCTCGCAACCCGCGCACCGGTGAGGCCGTGAAGGTCAAGAAGACCAACGTCCCCGCCTTCCGCGCCGGCACCCAGTTCAAGGAAGTCGTCGGCGGGCAGCGGAAACTGCCGCGCGCCACCACGGCCAAGGCCGCCACCACGCGCGGTGCCACCACCCGCACCGCGGGCTCGCGCGCCAAGACCACCACGACGGCCAAGACCGCCGGGTCGAAGACGGCCGCCGCGCGCACCGCGACCCGCAGCACGGCCAAGGCCGGCGCGACCAAGGCGAGCACCGCCAAGGCCAGCACCGCGAAGACCGCGGCCACCAAGTCGCGCAGCACCCGCTCCACGGCTGCCAAGGCGAGCACCGCCAAGGCGACCACGGCGAAGGCGACCACCAAGCGGGCCAGCACGGCCAAGGCGGCGCCGAAGACCGCGGCCAAGACCACGGCCAAGGCTTCGTCCAGCAAGTCGACGCGTCCGGCCACCAAGAAGACCACGACGCGCAAGACCACGAAGAAGTGAGTGCTCGCCACCCGAGCGAGTACCAGCGGATCGAAGCGGGCGGTGTCTGAACCCCACGACGGGGCAGGTACCGCCCGCTTCCGCGTGTTCGGGCCTCAGAAGCCCGCAGACGCCCCGGAACCGCCCGGACGCACCAGTTCGCGCCGGGCGGCCGGAGAGGCGATCAGCGGCCGTGTGAGGGCGTTCCAGCGGGCTGGTGCGGTCAGCCCAGCGGGTCGGGTAGGTAGTCGGCGGCCGCCAGCCGCGGGCGCGGTCCGGTGCCGTTGCCGGAGTTCCGGTCGCGGCGGAACGTCAGCGTCCACACGCTCCCCTTGCGACTGGCGACCTCGCCCAGCCGCAGCCCGCCGTCGGCGGCCAGCAGCCGGACCAGGTCCGGGATGACCCCGCCCTGACTGCACACCACGGCCGTGCCGGTCCCGGACGCGATCCGCAGGAGACGGTCGGCACCCGCGCGCGGATCGGCCTGGAAGCCCTCCTCGGACAGCAGCGGCTCCATCCCGATGCCCACTCCGAGATCCGCCGCGAGCGGTTCCACGGTTTGTTCGCAGCGCAGTCGTGGCGCGGAATAGACCCGTCGCGGACCGAACAACGGCAACAGGGAACGCAATGCGTCACGCTGGCGGCGCCCCGCTTCGGTCAACGGGCGCAACACGTCGTCCCCGGACCAGTCCGCGCGTTTCCCGGCTTTCGCGTGCCGCACCAGCAAGAGCGTCGCCACGTCCAGCGGAAGCCGTTCGAACGCGTCGAGCACGTCCACGTCGTGCGGGTGGGTGAGCAGTTCGCGCGCCCGGTCGCCACTCGTCCAGCGCAATTCGTCGACTTCGCTGTTCGGGGCGAACGCCCCGCGTTCGGCGCGCGCCGCGAAGTAGTCCACCACCTTCGGCACTCGGGCGCCGTCCACGCGGGCCACGTCGTAGCCCACCCGGGTCAGGTAGCGGGAGAGCACGCACGAGAACCCGGTTTCCTCCGCCACCTCGCGGGCCGCGGCGTGCGGCGGCAGCTCCCCGGGGTCGAGCTTGCCCTTCGGCAGCGACCAGTCGTCGTAGCGCGGGCGGTGCACCAGCGCCACCTCGGGTTCGCCGCCGGTGCCGGGCCGCCACAGCACGGCTCCGGCGGCGCGCACCGGGCCGGTCGGGCTTTCCTGGTCGATTTGGTCGGACTCGTGCTCGATCGAACCCATCAGGACACCTTCGCGCCGTGTTGCCGGAGCATCTCCACCTGGTGGTCGCGGACCTGTTCCCCGGAGCTGCGCGGGGACGCCTCCCAGTCCCCCTTGGCGTTGAGCACCCAGCAGCGCGTCGACGGGTGCAACGCGGAGTCCAGCAGCTCGTCGAGCTGCGCGGTGAGCTTCGGATCGGTGACGCGGACCTGGGTCTCGATGCGGCGGTCCAGGTTGCGGTGCATCATGTCGGCGCTGCCGATCCAGTGCTCGTCGAGGCCGGCGAAGTGGAACACGCGGGAATGCTCCAGGAAGCGCCCGAGGATGGAACGGACCTCGATGTTGTCGCTGAGCCCCTCCACACCGGCCTTGAGCGCGCAGATGCCGCGCACCACGATCCGAACCGGAACACCCGCCAGCGAGGCCCGGTAGAGCGCGTCGATGATCTGCTCGTCGACGAGCGAGTTCACCTTCATCCGGATGCCGCACGGCTCGCCCCGGCGGGCCAGTTCGGTCTCGGCCTCCACGCGTTCGACGATGCCGTTGCGGATGCCCTGCGGCGACACCAGGATCCGCCGGTACTCGCCGTGCCGGGCGTACCCGGTGAGCACGTTGAACAGGTCGGTGAGGTCGGCGCCGATCTCCGGGGACGCGGTCAGCAGCCCCAGATCCTCGTAGATGCGCGCCGTCTTCGGGTTGTAGTTGCCGGTTCCCAGGTGGCAGTAGCGGCGGATCGTCGATCCCTCCTGGCGCACCACGAGCGCGGTCTTGCAGTGCGTCTTGAGGCCCACGAGGCCGTAGACGACGTGCACGCCCGCGCGTTCCAGCGTGCGCGCCCACTGGATGTTGGCCTGCTCGTCGAAGCGGGCCTTCAGCTCCACCAGCGCCACCACCTGCTTGCCCGCCTCGGCGGCGTCGATGAGCGCGTTGACGATCGGGGAGTCGCCGGAGGTCCGGTACAGCGTCTGCTTGATGGCCAGCACGTGCGGATCCGCGGCGGCCTGCTCGATGAACCGCTGCACGGACGTGGAGAACGAGTCGTACGGGTGGTGCACGAGGACGTCTCCCTCGCGCAGCGTGGAGAAGATGCTCTTCGGCGTCTGCCCCTCGGCGAACGCCGGGTGGGTGGCGGGCACGTAGGGCGGGTTCTTCAGGTCCGGTCGCTGCAACCGGTCCAGCTGGAACAGGCAGGACAGGTCCAGCAGTCCCTTCACCTCGACGACGTCGTGCTGGTCGACCTCCAGCTCCCGCAGCAGGAGTTCCAGCATCGTCTCGCTCATCGTGTCGGTCACTTCGAGCCGCACCGGGGGACCGAAGCGGCGCCGCGCCAACTCGCGCTCCATCGCCTGCAGCAGGTCCTCGTCCCGGTCCTCTTCGACTTCCAGGTCGGCATTGCGGGTGACGCGGAAGATGTGGTGCTCGGCGACCTGCATGCCGGGGAACAGCTTGCCCAGGTGCGCGGCGATGAGCTCCTCCAGCGGCAGGAACGTGGCGTGCTCGATCTCCCGGTCCGATTCCACGCGGATCAGCCGCGGCACGTTGTCCGGCACCTTCACCCGGGCGAAGCGCTTGATGCCCGCGTCCGGATCGGCCACGGTGACCGCCAGGTTCAGCGACAGCCCCGAAATGTAGGGGAACGGGTGCGCGGGGTCGACCGCCAGCGGAGTGAGCACCGGGAAGATGTGGTCCTCGAAGTAGCGGGTGAGCCTGCCCTGGTCGGCGGCGGCGAGTTCGGACCAGCGCAGGATCCGGACGCCGTGCGCCTCCAGTTCGGGCAGCAGTTCGTCGAGGAAGACCCGGCTCAGCTTCTCCACCAGGTCCTGGTTGCGGGCCGAGATGCGGGTCAGCTGCTCGTGCGGGGTGAGCCCGTCGGCGCTGCGCACCGACAGGCCGGTCTCCTCGCGGCGCTTCAGCCCGGCGACCCGCACCATGTAGAACTCGTCCAGGTTGGACGCGAAGATCGCCAGGAACCGGGCGCGTTCGAGCACCGGTTGGGACCGGTCCTCGGCGATCGCCAGCACCCGCGCGTTGAAGTCCAGCCAGGACAGCTCCCGGTTGAGGTAGCGGTCCTCGGGCAGGTCGGTGCTGGCCGCCGCCCGGGTGACCGCGGGAGGTGCGGACGGCACCCGGGCGCCCTCGCCGTTGGTCGGCTGCGGAGTTGCCCTGGTGCCCGCCCGGCGGGTCGGGCGCGGTGCGCGCCGCCCCGTCGTCCGGCTCCGCGCCGAGCCGCCGTTGCGCCGGGACGCCGGATCGCTGCTGTCGGTGCTCACGGCGTCCATTGTCGCTCATTCGGCGGACATGGCGAGACCGCTGGTCAGTCCTGTTCCCGCAGTCGATGCGCGGTGTTCACGCCGACGCCGAGGGCCGTCGCGGCGGCGAGGTCGGCCGCGGTGTCCACATCGCAGCGCAGCGAGTCCCAGGGGCCGTCGAGGGCTTTCCCGCCGGAGGCGGCGTGCGCGGCGGCCGAGCCCGGGCCGAACCGCGGATCCAGCGGCGTTCCCGGAGCGGCCAGCAGCAGCGTGGTGCCGGTGCCAGCCCGGTCCGCGCAGAACGCCCGCTCGTCCCCGGCGGCGCGCAGCGCGGCGCCGAGCTCGTCGGGGCGCAGCGCGGGCAGGTCCGCCTGCAACGCGCCGATGCGCGACACACCGGGCCGGTGCTCCAGCAGCTCGGCGCCGTGCCGCAGCGCCGCGTTCAGCCCCGCGGCCGGTGCGTCCGCGAGCACCTCGACGCCCTCGGCGGCGAACGCGTCGGTCAGCGCCGGATCGGAGGTCACCACCACGACCTCGGCCACTCCGGGAGCCAGCCGCGCCGCGCGCACTGTGTCCAACGCCACGGCCGCGACGAGCGCGGCGTGCGCGTCCGGCCGACCACGACCGGCGTCGGCGGCGCCGAGCAGCCGGGACTTGGCCAGCCGCAACGGTTTGATCGGGACGAGGAGGTGCGATCCTGCGGTCACCGGGGAAACGTAGCGCGGGCGGTCCGGGCGTTCCGGCGAGCCGTGCGGCAGGTACCTTGACTGGCGCTCGCGACCGAATGAGGAGGTGCCGTGGCGGAACCGAAGAGCCTCCGGCGCGCCCGGAAGGCGACCGCCGAGAAGGCGCAGGGCTCGGGCAAGTTCTGGCTCGGCCTGGCGCGCGCGGTGTTCTACCCGCTGTCCGGCGCGCTGGCCCGCGCCCGCGTGATCGGACTGGAGAACATCCCCGCCGAGGGCCCCGCGCTGGTGGTGTTCAACCACGTCTCGCACCTGGACCCGGTCTACGACGCGGTGACCGTGCACCGCGCGGGGCGGATCCCGCGCTTCCTGGCCAAGCACACGCTGTGGAACGTCCCGGTGTTCCGCAACGTGCTCGTCGGCGTCGACCAGATCCCGGTCTACCGCGGCACCTCGGACGCGAAGAAGAGCCTGCGCGAGGCGCACCGGGCGCTGGAGCGCGGCAAGGTCCTGGTGATCTACCCGGACGGCACCATCACCAAGGATCCGCAGGGCTGGCCGATGATCCCGAAGGTCGGCGTCGCGCGGCTGGCGCTGGCCGAGGACGTGCCGGTGATCCCCGCCGCCCGCTGGGGAACCCGCGAGATCTACGACCACTACAACAAGCGGTTCCGGCCCTTCCCGCGCAAGCGGGTGACCGTGAAGTTCGGCGAGCCGCTGGACGTTTCGGCCCACCGCGGCGGGGAGAACGACCCCCAGGCGCTGCGCGACGTCACGCATCTGATCATGGGACGGGTGCGGGAGCTGCTCGGCGAGATCCGCGGCGAGCAGCCGCCCGCCGAGTTCTACTCCTCGGCGCGCTCCCGGGGGACCGATGGCGCGGCCTGAGCGGATCGCGGTGCTCGGCGCCGGATCCTGGGGCACCACCTTCGCGAAGGTGCTCGCCGACGCGGGCAACGAAGTGGTCCTGTGGGCGCGCCGCGCCGAAATCGCCGGTGTGATCAACGAATCCGGCCGCAACCCGGACTACCTGCCGGGCATCGCGCTGCCCGAGCGGCTGCGCGCGACCGACGACCCGGTCGAGGCGGTGCACGGCGCGAGCGCGGTGGTGCTCGCCGTGCCCAGCCAGACGCTGCGCGAGAACCTGGCCGGCTGGCAACCGGTGCTGCCGCCGGACGCGACGCTGGTGAGCCTGGCCAAGGGGGTGGAACTGAGCACCCTCAAGCGGATGAGCGAGGTCGTCGGCGAAGTCGCGGACGTGCCGATGGACCGGGTGGCGGTGGTGTCCGGTCCGAACCTGGCCAAGGAGATCGCCGCCGAACAGCCGACCGCGACGGTCGTCGCGTGCCGCGACCACGACCGCGCCGTCGCGTTGCAGCACGCCTGCTCCACGTCCTACTTCCGGCCCTACACCAACACAGACATGGTCGGCATCGAGGTGGCCGGTGCGTGCAAGAACGTGATCGCGCTGGCGTGCGGCATGGCCGTGGGGCTCGGCTACGGGCACAACACGGCGTCCTCGCTGATCACCCGCGGGCTCGCCGAGACCACCCGGCTCGGCGTGGCGCTGGGCGCCGAGCCGATGACGTTCGCCGGCCTGGCCGGGCTGGGGGACATGGTCGCGACCTGCATGTCGCCGTTGTCGCGGAACCGGACGTTCGGGGAGCGGCTGGGACGCGGCGAGACCCTCGCGCAGGCGCAGGAGGCGGCGCACGGCCAGGTCGCCGAAGGCGTCAAGTCGTGCTCCTCGATCCGCCAGCTCGCCGCCCGCCACGGCGTCGAGATGCCCATCACGGACGTGGTGCACCGGGTGTGCCACGAGGAGCTGTCCCCGGCTCCGGCCGCGGCCGAGCTGCTGGGCAGGGAACGCAAGCCGGAATGACGGGGAGGAATCGCGTTGTTCGGTGACGGCACCCGGTGCGTGCACGGCGGACATCCCGAACCGGCCGGCGGCACTCCGCTGCTGCCCGGCCCGGTGTTCGCCGCGCCCTACCACCTCGGGGCGGACGGGGATTTCTACGGCCGCGCGGGCAATCCCACCTGGCGCGCGCTGGAATCGGCGATCGGCGACCTGGACGGCGGCCACTGCGTGCTGCTGCCGTCCGGGATGGCCGCCACCAGCACGCTGCTGCGCGCGGTGCTGCGCGTCGGCGACGCGCTCGTGCTGCCCTCCGACGGCTACTACGCGACCCGCCAGCTCGTGCACGACGAACTCGCCGAACTGCGGCTGGACGTCCGCGAGATCCCCACGCCCGGCCCGTGGGACGACGGCGTGTTCGACGGAGTTCGCCTGGTGCTGCTGGAAACCCCGTCGAACCCCGGTCTCGACGTGTGCGACATCGCCGCGCTCGCCGAGCGCGCCCACGCCGCGGGCGCGCTGCTGGCCGTCGACAACACCACCGCCACGCCGTTGGGCCAGCGCCCGCTGGAACTCGGCGCGGACATCGTGATCGCCAGCGACACCAAGGCGTTGTCCGGGCACAGCGACCTGTTGATGGGGCACGTCTCGGTCCGCGACGCCGACCTGGCCGAACGGCTCGTGCGCGCTCGCACGCTGTCCGGGGCCATCCCCGGACCGTTCGAGACGTGGTTGGTGCACCGCAGCCTGGGGACGCTGGACCTGCGGCTGAGCCGCCAGGCGGACAACGCCGCCGCGCTGGTGGCGGCGCTGCGCGACCACCCGGCGGTGCGCGGGCTGCGCTGGCCCGGTACGCCGGACGACCCGGCGCACGACCTCGCGCGGCGCCAGATGCGCCGCTGGGGCGGGGTGTTCCGGTTCGAACTCGCCGACGCCGCGGCGGTCGAGGAGTTCGTGCGCCGCAGCCGCCTGGTGGTCGCGGCGACGAGTTTCGGCGGGCTGCACAGCACCGTCGACCGGCGCGCCCAGTGGGGCGATCCGGTGCCCGAGGGGTTCGTGCGGTTCTCGGCGGGTTGTGAGGACTCCGAGGACCTCGTGGCCGATGTGCTCCAGGCGCTGGGCTGAGATCCGGTTCCGGTGCTCGACGGTGTGAGATCCGCGGTGCGCGGGTCCGTTCGGGTTGACGGACCCGCGCCGTTGCTGGTTCAGTTCGCGGCATGTTGTTGCGCGCCATGACCGACCGGCGGGGTCACATCGACCTGCGCCGGGTCGCCAGCGCGCTCTGTCTGTGTCCTTCGTGCTGATCGATCCCTGTCATCGCTGACGGGTCGGCGTGCGCCGGACCCGTCGGCACGACCGCACATCCGCGAAGGACTTCCCGAAGTGTTTGCCGTTCCCGAGAACACCGTGGCCGCGCCCGCCGACCTGTCCCTGGCCCATCCGGTGCGCGTCGCCCGCGAGCTCGCCGCCGACCGCACCTCGTGGGCGCACCTGCTGCGCTACGACCCGCAGCAGCGGTTCAGCGAACTGCTGGACCGCACCGACGGGCAGGAGGTGTGGCTGCTGAGCTGGCTGCCCGGCCAGCACACCGATCTGCACGACCACGGCGGCGCCACCGGCGCCTTCACCGTGGTCTCCGGGACGTTGACGGAGCGCGTCATCCAGCACCGGAACTCCGAGGTGCTGCACACCGTCGTCGCGGGCCAGTCCCGCGTGTTCGGCCCGAACTACGTGCACCAGGTGCACAACGACGGCCCCGACCCGGCGGTCAGCATCCACGTCTACCGCCCCGGCAGAACCCGCATGACGACCTACGAGCACGACCCGGTCGACGGGCTGCGCGGTGTGCGCGAGGCGTAGCGAGCCCGTAACCGCGCGCTGCCGCGGCCGAAAAGGTCGCGCGGTGTCCTCTCCGGTGGTTCCCAGCCGAGCTCACGGGAGGACGCATGAGCACGCGGTGCGCGGGGTTCTCGACGTGGTCGCACCGCTGTCCCGCGACATCGTGTCCGATCGGTCGATGGCGGGCTGACCCGTCGGGACGCCGCGGCAGACCCCGGGCCCGCGACGTCGGCGTTCGGGCGGGGTCCTCGTCGGGTCAGGAGCGCACCCAGCGGCCGGCTCGCCGGCGACGGGTGGACCGGGGTCGCGGTGTCAGCGCACGCCCCGGCCGCGCACGTGCCGCGGGACCTCGGCGCCGGGCGGCAGGTCCGGCGCGGGTTCGGGCTCGCCCCACGACCACCGCAGCGGCAGCACCCCCGCCCAGGCGGTCGCGGCCTCGACGTCCTCGGGTTCGTCGACGGCGCCGCCGTCGCGGACCTTCACCGACGCCTCGCCCAGGTCCACCGCGATCACCGCGGTCGCCGCCAGCTCCTTGCGGTTCGGGTGCCGCGCGTGCTCCCACGAGCCGGGCGCGAGGTGGTCGGTGATCACCTGGAGCGCCCGCCAGGTCTCGTCCGGATCGGTGACCGCGCGGGCCCGGGCGTGGATCACCGCCGAGCGGTAGTTGACCGAGTGGTGGAACAGCGACCGGGCGTAGACGATCCCGTCGACCAGCGTCACCGCCACGCAGACCGCCGGCTCCTCGGCGGCTTCCCGGAGGCTCCGGGCACCGGTCGAGCCGTGCGCGTACAGCGTGTCGCCGTCGCGCCCGTAGGCGGTCGGCAGCACGCGCGGTGAGCCGTCGATCTGCACGCCCAGGTGGCAGACCAGACCGGCGTCGAGGATCGCGTGCAGGTCGGCCCGGTCGGTGCGCGCTCGGGCGGCACCGCGGCGGATCGTGGACCGTTCGGTGGGAGAGAGGGTCACCGGACCAGGATCGTCCGACAAGTGGCATCATCGAAGTGCCAATCGAGGAGAATTTCGAAATGCCACACGCGGTACCGGGGGCCAGCTCCCCGCTGCTGGAGCTCGCCGTCGAACTCGACCGCGAGGACGCTCGTCCGCTCGCCGCGCAGCTCGCCGACGCGCTGCGGCACGCGGCCACGGTCGGCCAGCTGCGCGACGGCGACCGCTTGCCGTCGACCCGCGTGCTCGCGCGCCACCTGGCCGTCAGCCGCACCGTGACCGCCGCCGCCTACGAGCAGCTGCACGCCGAGGGCTGGATCGTCGGCCGCCACGGTTCGGGCACCTACGTGACCACCCGCCCGCCCGGCACGCGGACTCCGGTGGCCGCCGCCGAGCGCGCCGAGCAGCCGAGCGAGGAGTCCGCCGTGGTCCTCACGCCCGGTGTGCCGTGGGCGGAGGGCATCGACCGGGCGGCCTGGCGCCGCGCGTGGCGCGCGGCGGCCGACGCCCCGCCGGACGACACCCCGGCGCGGCCCGGGCTGGCCGAGTACCGCGAGGCCGTCGTGGAACACCTGTTGCGCCACCGCGGGCTGGTCGTCGGCGGTCTCGGCGTCGACAACGTGCTCGCCACCGGCGGCACGACCTCGGCGGTGGCGGAGCTGGCGTTCGCGGTGCTGCCGCGCGGTGCCTCGGTCGCCGTGGAGGAGCCGGGCTACCAGCGCGCGGTGGGGGCGCTGCGGACGGCGGGGATGCGGGTGGTGCCGGCGCCGGTCGACCACGCCGGTCTCGTCGTCGAGGACGTGCCGCGCGGGGTGCAGGCGGTCTACTGCTCTCCCGCGCACCAGTACCCGATCGGCGGGCGGCTGCCCGCGGAACGCCGGATCGCGCTGGTCGAGCGGGCCCGCGCCGAGGGCTGGCTGATCGTCGAGGACGACTACGACGGCGAGCTGCGCTACGACGTCGCGCCGCTGCCGGTGCTGGCGTCGCTGGCCCCCGACGTCGTGGTGCACCTGGGCACGACCAGCAAGATCCTCACCCCGACGCTCGGCGTGGGCTGGATGCTCGCGCCCCGCGAGGTCTCGGCCGCCGTGCTGGAGCACCGCGCGCGTTCCGGCACCAGTCCGGCCCCGGCGGGGCAGCGGGTCCTCGTCGAACTCGCCCGGCACGGCGACCTGGGCAGGCACCTGCGCCGACTGCGCCGGGAACTGTCCCAGCGCCGAGCCCTCGTCGTGGAACGGCTGGGCGCCGCGGGCATCGAGGTGTTCGGCGACCAGGCGGGCGCGCACGTGGTGCTGCCGCTGCCGGACGCCGACACCGAGCGGCGGGTCGTGGACGCGGGACGCGAGCACGGCTTGGTCCTGGACGGACTGCGGCGGCACCACGCCGGACCGCAGCGCTGGTTCGGGCTGGCCCTCGGCTACGCCGCGTGTTCGCGCGACGACCTGGTCCGAGCACTGCCGCTCGTGGCCCGATCGTGCGGTGGCAGGTGAACGGCGGCTCCCGACGCGCCAGGTATCGTCCGGCGCATGACACAGCGCAAGACCCGGGTGGCGGTCGTCTTCGGCGGGCGCAGCACCGAACACGGCATCTCGTGCCTCTCCGCGGGGAGCGTGCTCGCGCACCTGGACACCGAACGCTTCGAGATCGTGCCGGTCGGCATCACCCGGGAGGGCGCCTGGGTGCTGGGCACCGGTGATCCGGAGCAGCTGGCGATCCACGACCGCGAGGTCCCGGAGGTCACCGGCGGCGACGCCGTCGTGCTGCCCGGAGACGCCACCCGCCGCGAACTGGTGCTGCTCGAACCCGGCCGCGGCGGTGAGGTCCTGTCGTCGGTGGACGTGGTCTTCCCGGTGCTGCACGGCGCCTTCGGCGAGGACGGCACCATCCAGGGGCTGCTGGAGATGGCCGACGTCCCCTACGTCGGGCCCGGGGTGCTGGCCAGCGCGGTGTCGATGGACAAGGAGTACACCAAGAAACTGCTTGCCGCCGAAGGGCTTTCGGTCGGGCGGTACGAGATCTTGCGCCGCGATCGGTCCACACTGGACGACCAGGCCCGGGAACGGCTGGGGCTGCCGGTGTTCGTCAAGCCGATGCGCGCCGGTTCGTCGGTGGGCATCACCAAGGTCACCGACTGGGCCGACCTGGACGCGGCGATCGCCGAGGCGCGGCGCACCGATCCCAAGGTGATCGTCGAGGCCGCGATCACCGGTCGCGAGGTCGAGTGCGGCGTGCTGGAGTTCCCGGACGGGCGGATCGAGGCGTCGTTGCCCGCCGAACTCCGCGTGACCGGTGAGAGCGACTGGTACGACTACGAGTCCAAGTACCTCGACGACGTCACCGAGTTCGACATCCCGGCCAAGATCGGCGACGACGCGATCGAGCGGTTGCGCGACATGGCGGTGCGCGCCTTCCGCGCCCTGGACTGCCAGGGACTGGCCCGGGTCGACTTCTTCCTCACCCCCGAGGGCGAGCCGATCCTCAACGAGGTCAACACGATGCCCGGGTTCACCGCGATCTCGCTGTACCCGCGGATGTGGGAGCACACCGGCATCGACTACCCGACGCTGCTCACCACCCTCGTCGAGACCGCCCTCGCCCGCGGTACCGGCCTGCGCTGAGCGCCGGCTCAGCCGAAGACCGGTTTCTTCGGCAGGGTTCGGCCGAGGACGTCGGAGAGGTCCTGGAGGGGGCCGGTACCGGCGTCGGCGGGCACCGTCAGCGCCACGTAGACCGGGCGGTCCACGGCGAGCCAGCTGGTGTCGCCGCCCTGGTCGATCCGCAGCCAGCTCACCCCGGAGACGTCGAGCAGCTGGGAGGTCGGCGTCAGCTCGGCCGGGGCGTCCATGCCGCAGCGCACCGTCGCCGGATCGTGCCCGGCGTCGCCCCAGGCGACGCTCGCCGGCGGCACCGGCTCGGCGAGCGGGCGGCGCGGCACGCGGTCGTGGTGGACGGTGAGCTCGCGCGGCAGCGCGGCGAGCACCGCGGCGCACTCCGGGGAGCCCGCCTTCGGCGCGGGGACCGGGGCCAACGGGAGCGGCCCGGTGCGCCGGGCCTGCTCGGCGGCCTCGACGGCGGCGCGCTGCCTGCTGTCGCTGATCTTCGCGTACACGCCGATCCCGGCGACCGCGACCGCCAGGAGAACTCCGAGCGTGATCGCCGCGATCAACACCGGTCGGGGCACCCCGGACGCTGATTGCCGAACCACGTCGTCCACTACAACACGGGCGGCGGCCGGTCTTCGCACCGCCCTGGTCGGGCGGAGTCCGCGCGGTGCGGCCCCGCCCGCTCGGTCACAGGTGCACCACGGGACAGGTGAGGGTGCGGGTGATGCCCTCGACGTTCTGGATGCGGGCGACGACCATCTTGCCGAGCAGGTCCACGTTCTCGGCCTCGGCGCGCACGATCACGTCGTAGGGACCGGTGACGTCCTCGGCGCTGATGATGCCCGGGGACCCGGCGATCTCGGCGGCGACGGCGGCGGCCTTGCCGACCTCGGTCTGGATGAGGATGTAAGCCTGAACCACGGCGTGCCCCTTCGTCTCGGCCCCGCGCTCGGGGTAGGAAACTGGCAGCAAGCTACCCCATCGTCGCGAGCACGTGCTCCAGGAAGGAAGGTCTCAGTTGGGTCCGGATTCGTCACAGGACGCACAGACCATTTCCCAGGTGGGTGAGTTCGGTCTCATCAACCGGGTTACTTCCGGGCGCGCGCAGTCACCGGGCACCCTGCTCGGGCCGGGGGACGACGCCGCTGTGCTGGCCGCGCCGGACGGGCGCGTGGTGGCCACCACGGACGTGCTGGTCGAGCAGGTCCACTTCCGTTTCGACTGGTCCACACCGCACCAGGTGGGGCGCAAGGCGGTCGCGGTGAACCTCTCCGACATCGCCGCGATGGGCGCGGTCCCGACGGGGCTGCTCGTGGGTCTCGGGTGCTCCCCGGACCTGCCGACGACCGTGGTCGACGAGCTCGCGGCCGGCATGTGGGAAGAAGCACAGCGGGTGGGGATCAGCGTGGTCGGCGGCGACATGGTGTCGGCGACGTCACTGACGATCTCGGTCACGGCGCTCGGCGACCTGCAGGGCCGCGAGCCGGTGACCCGGTCCGGCGCCCGGCCCGGTGACGTGGTCGCCGTCGCCGGACGGCTGGGCTGGTCGGCCGCCGGATTGGCGGTGCTCGGCCGCGGTTTCCGCTCGCCGGTCGCGGTGGTCGGCGCGCACCGGGTGCCGGAACCGCCGTACGAGGCGGGACCGCAGGCGGCGGTGGCCGGGGCGACGTCCATGGTGGACACCTCCGACGGGCTGCTCGCCGACCTCGGGCACATCGCGGCCGCGTCCGGGGTGGCCGTCGACGTGCGCACCGAGCTCGTCGAGGTGCCGCAGCGGCTGACCGAGGTCGCCTCGGCGCTGGGCGCGGACGCCCGGCACTGGGTGCTCACCGGGGGCGAGGACCAGGCGCTGGTCGCGACGTTCCCGCAGGGGCGTCCGCTGCCCGAGGGGTGGCGCCCGATCGGCGCGGTCGTCGAGGGCGAAGGCGTCACCGTCGACGGCGACGCCTACGCGGGACCGTCGGGCTGGGAACACTGGCGCTGAGGGCGCCCGGCGCACCGGGCGCCCCGCGGCTCACGCCGTCGACGCGCTGGTGGTCGGCGGCATGTCGTCGCTCAGCGGCCGTCGCGCGGTCTCCTTCATCAGCAGCACCGGGATCAGCGAGATCACCGCGGCCCCCATCACGTAGTAGGCGGGGAAGAAGGAGTTCCCGGTCGACTGCACCACCGACTCGTTGACCAGCGGCGCGGTGCCGCCGAACAGCGAGGTCGAGATGTTGTAGCCGATGCAGAACGCCGCGTAGCGGACCTTGGTCGGGAACAGCGCGGGCAGCGTGGCCGCCAGCGGCCCGATCAGCTGCACGTGCCCGATGCCCAGCAGCGCCAGGCCCAGCAGCGTGGTGATCGTGTGGCCCTGGGCGATGAGCATGAACGCCGGGATCGGCAGCACGATCAGGCAGACGCACGCGGAGATGAACACCGGCTTGCGCCCGATGCGGTCGGACAGCGCCCCGACCGGCGTGATGAGCACCAGCATGATCACGATGACGCCGATCAGCGGCAGCAGCGCGGTCGTCTTCGGGATGTGCAGCGTCTGCTGGAGATAGGTCTCCATGTAGGTCAGGATCGTGTAGTTCGCGATGTTGATCACGATCACGATCCCCATCAGGATCAGCAGCTGGCGCCATTGTTGCTGCACCAACGTCTTCAGCGGCGACTTCGCGACGTTGTGCGTCGCCTCCAGGTTCTTGAACGCCGGGGTGTCCTCCAACTTCCGCCTCAGGTACAGCCCGATCGCGCCGAGCGGCCCGGCGACCAGGAACGGAATTCGCCAGCCCCAGTCCGTCATCGCCTGGTCCGGCAGCGTCAGGATGAGAACGGTCGGCACCGAGGCGCCCAATGCGAACCCGACGAGCGTGCCGAATTCCAGGAAGCTGCCGTAGAACCCGCGGTGCCGGGTCGGCGCGAACTCCGCGATGTAGGTCGCCGCGCCGCCGTATTCACCGCCGGTGGAGAAGCCCTGCACCATGCGGCAGAGCAGGAACAGCACCGGGGCAGCGACACCGATCTTGCCGTATTCGGGCAGCAGGCCGATGACGAAGGTCGAGCCCGCCATCAGCAGGATCGTGACGGCCAGGACCTTCTGCCGTCCGATGCGGTCGCCGAGGGGCCCGAAGAAGAAGCTCCCGAGCGGCCGGAGCAGGAACGAGATCGCGAACACCCCGAACGCGGACAGCGTCTGCACCGCGGGGTCGTCGCTGGGGAAGAACTTCGCGCCGACGTAGGAGGCGACGTAGGCGTAGACGCCGAAGTCGTACCACTCGGTGCAGTTGCCGACCGCCGCCGCGGCGATCGCCCGACGCAGCAGTGACCGCTCCTCAAGTGATGTTCCGGTTCTTTCCTGCGAAGTCATGGGATTGCGGCCCACCTCCGGAGTTCACGGGCGTGGTCGTCACGAGCGAATACCCGCGCAAACCTAGCCCAGCGCCCAGCACCAGACCACCAAAAACGGCGGTTGTGTCCATTCCGTTGGTCATCGCTTTATGGAAAAGATCACCGGGGGCGCGACGCTGCGTCCGCATCGGGTGCAACGGATTCACCGCTCGAATTGGCCGGGTGACGGGCGCAAATGGCGACCCGCTGGACGCCCGGTGACGGGACGTGATGCGCGCTCGGCGGGTGTTACTTCGAACGTGTGTGACGTCGCTTACGTGACCGTTCCGTGACGTGATCGCGGGGGCGCCGGCCGGGTGATCAGCGGGCTCGATATCGTGTTCGGCCATGGCCGCACGTCCCCTGCACGAGCTCGTGGAGGCCGGGTGGGCGAAAGCCCTCGAACCGGTCGCCGACCGGATCTCTTCGATGGGCGAGTTCCTGCGCGAGGAGGTCGCGGCCGGCCGCAGGTACCTGCCCGCGCCCGACCACGTCCTGCGCGCGTTCCAGCAGCCGTTCCACGACGTGCGGGTGCTCATCGTCGGCCAGGACCCGTATCCCACGCCCGGTCACCCGGTGGGCCTCAGCTTCTCCGTGGCGCCCGACGTGGCGCCGCCGCGCAGCCTGGTCAACATCTTCCGCGAGTACACCGAGGACCTCGGCCACCCGACGCCGTCCAGCGGTGACCTCACCCCCTGGACCGAGCGCGGCGTGCTGCTGCTCAACCGGGCCCTCACGGTCCGCCCCGGCAAACCCGCCTCGCACCGCGGCAAGGGTTGGGAGGAGGTCACCGCCCAGGCGATCCGGGCGCTGGCCGCCCGCGACGAGCCGATGGTGGCGATCCTGTGGGGGCGCGACGCGCGCGACCTGCGGCCGCTCATGCCCGGGGTGCAGTGCGTCGAATCCCCGCACCCCAGCCCGATGTCGGCCGACCGCGGGTTCTTCGGCTCGCGGCCGTTCAGCCGGGCCAACGAGCTGCTGGAGCGTGCCGGTGCCGCGCCGATCGACTGGAAGCTGCCGTAGTCCGGCGGCCTGTGGATTTCGCCCGCGGCCGGTCGTACATTGGGCCTTGCCGGAACATGCACTCGGGGCGGAAGAAGGCTCGTGATGAGGGCCGGCCGGAACTGCACCCCCCTGCGGTGTCTCGTCCGCAGGGTGTGGCCCGGTGCGAATCCGATGCGGCGACCGACCGACTGGTTCGAGCCGGTCGCGCTGTTGATCATCGTGCTCGTCGGCGTGGTCACCGTGGTGTTCGCGGTGGGCACCGCGCAGTCCGAGCTGCGGGACCGGATGGGGCAGGTCCAGGTCGAGCAGTCCACCCGGCACCAGGTGCAGGCGTCGGTGGTGGCGCAGGTCAGCGGTGAGGGGACCGCCACCCGGTCGGTCGCGGTCCGCTGGGGCCAGCCGCCCGACGAGCACTTCGCGGTCGTCGACGTCCCGTCGCGCACGCCGCCCAACGGCACCGTGCCGGTGTGGCTCGACCAGCGGGGGCGGCTCGTCGCCCCGCCGATGACCCCGGGTGAGGCCACCCAGGCCGCGGGCATCGCGGGCGCCGGGGTGCTCGTCGGTTCCGCGGTCGGCACGCTGCTGCTGTTCGCCCTCGCCCGCTGGGTCGTCGTGCGCAGACGCCTCGCGGCATGGGCCGCCGAGTGGGAGGAAGTCGGACCGCAGTGGCGCAACCACGCACCATGAGCGCCTGCCCGCCAGCCCCCCGCGTTCGAGCCGCGACGCACCGAAGGGCAGGTTTCCGGGCATGAAAAACCCCGGGGCCGTGCGACCCCGGGGTTCACGTGTGCGCGCTCAGCCGCGCACGACCTTGCCGGACTTCAGGCAGGACGTGCACACGTTCATGCGCTTGCGCTGCGAAAGACCGAACTTGGCGTGCACGGTCTGGATGTTCGGGTTCCACCGGCGCCTGGTCTTCCGGTGGGAGTGCGAGACCGAGTTGCCGAAGCCTGGTCCCTTGCCGCAGACGTCGCAGACGGCAGCCACGTCAGACACCCCTTACTTTGCATTGACGGTTACAGCGATGAGAGCCACGCAAGCGACGCCCACTCGCGTGGAGGTCTTGCCACCCAGGGGTGACTGCGCTTGCTGTTCACCGCCGTTCCGGCGGCATTGAGCCCGGGGGACCCGGTCGCCCTGGGTCATCGCCACCCGGGACCGGATCAGTGTAGCCCACCAGCTGCGAACCCCCGGGTGCCGGGGGCCGTAGCGGCTGGTCGACGCGGACTAGTCTCGGGCGGACCCGTCCTAGGTGACCCGGGAGGCCCCCTTGTTGCGGACGCTGGACGCGGCGGCGGCCCGCCGGTGGGCGGACCTGGCCGTGGCGGCGCTGGTAGCCGAACGCGATGCGATCGACCGGATCAACGTGTTCCCCGTCGCCGACGGCGACACCGGCACGAACCTGGTGCAGACCATGCGCGCGGCGGTCGAGGCCCTGGACGCCGCCGACCCGGACACGCTCGGCGGGGTCCTGGAGGCGCTGGCCAAGGGGGCGCTCGGCGGCGCTCGGGGCAACTCGGGGGTGCTGCTGTCGCAGGCCCTGCGCGGCGTGGCCGAGCAGTTGCGGGACGTCGTCCGCGCCGACGGGCGCCACCTGCGCGCCGCGCTCGGGCACGCCCACGACCTCGCGGCCCGGGCGGTCAGCGAGCCCGCCGAGGGGACGCTGCTGTCGGTGCTGCGCGCCGCGGCGAGCTGCCCCGACTCCGAACGGCTCGACGTGGTGGTCCGGGGTGCGACCCGGGCCGCGGTCGATGCGCTGCGCGGGACGACGGCGCAGCTGCGGGCGCTGTCCGCCGCGGGCGTCGTGGACGCGGGCGGCCGGGGTCTGGTCGTCGTGCTCGACGCGCTGCACGCGGTCGTCTGCGATGGCGAACGGCTCGCGCCCGACGCGCCGGAGCCCGGTGGCGCCGACGGGCCGCAGCACGAGTCGGAGTTCGACTACGAGGTCATGTACCTGTTGTCGCAGGCCGCTCCGGACGGGGTCGCGCGGCTGCGCGAGGTGCTGTCCGGACTCGGGGACTGCGTGTCGGTCGTCGGGGACGGCGCGGGGGCGTGGGCGGTGCACGTGCACTGCGACGACATCGGCGGGGCGATCGAGGCGGGCATCGAGACCGGGCGGGTGCGCCGGATCGAGGTGACCCGGTTCGCCGACCAGGACCGCGCGTTCCCGCGCGAGCGGGCGGTGCTCGCCTGCGCGTCGTCCGACGCGCTCGGCGAGCTGTTCGCCGCGGAGGGCGCGGACGTGCTGCGCACCGGGCCGTCGCCGACCGCCGGTGAGCTGCGCGACGCGATCGTCGCCACCGGTGCCGGTCACGTCGTGGTGCTGCCCAACGGCGACGCCGCCGCGGCGGTCGTCGAGCAGGCCGCCGAGGCGGCGCTGCGCGACGGGCAGGAGGTCGTGGTGGTGCCGACGGCCTCGCCGGTGCAGGGGCTCGCCGCGCTGGCCGTGCACGACCCCGGGCGGCGCCGCGCCGACGACCAGGTCGCGATGGCCGAAGCCGCCGCCGCGACCCGGCGCGGGGAGCTGCGCGTCGCCGACGCCGAGGCCCTGACCTGGGTCGGCCGCTGCAGTCCCGGTGACGTGCTCGGCCTCGTCGACGGCGAGGTGGTGCTCATCGGCGACGAGGTCGCCGCGGCCGCGCGGGAGCTGGCCGAGCGGATGCTCACCACGGGAGGCGAGCTGGTCACCGCGCTGGTCCACGCGGATGCGCCCGCCGGATTGCCGGACCTGCTCGCCGAACACCTCCGCCGCAGCCACCCCGAGGTCGAGTTCGCCTGGTACCCCGGCGGCGATCTCGGCGCTCTGGTGCTCTTCGGGCTCGAATGACACGAATGGTGCTAGTGTCATTGGCACCATGTTGCTGGCGCTGGACCTGAACGACGAGCGGCCGCTGCACGAGCAGGCGGCCGACGCGCTGCGTCGCGCCGTCGCCGAGGGCGACGTGGCGCCGGGGGACCGGTTGCCGCCCGCGCGCGACCTGGCCGACGCCATGCGGATCAACGCCAACACCGTGCTCCGGGCGTTGCGGCAGCTGCGCGACGAGGGACTGCTGGAGTTCCGGCGCGGTCGCGGCGTCACCGTGCTGCGCCGCCCCGACCCCCGGGCCGGATTGCGGGACAAGCTGCGCGAGCTGCTGGCGGAGGCGAACCGCCACGGGTACCGGGCGGCGGACGTCGCGGCGTGGATCGAGGAGCTGAGCGGGGAGGCGCGATGACGTTCCGGCGGTTGTTCCTGCTGGTCCTGGGTGTGTGGGCGGTGCTCGTGGGAACCGCGTCGGTGGCCGTGCCGCTGGCCTTCCGGGACCGGTTGCCCGACCCGATCGCGTCCCACTGGGGCCTCGGCGGGCAGCCCGACGGCGCCCTGCCGCTCCAGGTCGTCCTGGTCGTCCACCTCGCGCTCTGGCTGCTGGTCGTCGCGGTGAGCGCGGCGACGCTGCGGCGCGGCGGGATCGACTCGCGCGTCCGGCGCGCGTCGGCCGTCGCGGTGCTGTCCGGCGGTGCGGTGTTCGTGCTCGGCCTCGCCGCGCTGTCGGTCCGGGCGAACCTCGACGTGCCGGGGTGGGCGCTGGCGCGGCCGGTGCGCTGGGAGGTCGCCCTGGTGCTGGTCGGCGCCGCGGTGGTCGGCCAGCTCGGCTGGTTCGCGGCGAACCGGGGGCCGGACGCCGTCGGCCCCGCGGCGGTGGGTGGTTCGCCGATGCGGGTTCCTCCCGGACAGCGCGCGGTGTGGGTGTCCACCGCCGCCAGCCGCGTGCTGGGCGTGATCGGCGTGGTGGCGGTGGCCGTCGCCGCGCTGTCCGCGCTGGTCGGTGGCCGGACCCTGCCTGCGGCTTGGGTCGGGGTGCTGGTGGGCCTGGTGTGCCTGGCGATGTGCTCGGTGCGGGTGGCGGTGGACGAGCGGGGCGTGCGCATCGCGTTCGGCCCGCAGCGCTGGCCGACGCGGCACATCCCGACCGAACGCATCCGCGGCGCGCGGGCGGAGGTCCACCGTCCGTGGGAAGTCGGCGGGTGGGGCTACCGCGTCCGCCCGGACCGCACGGCGGTCATGTTGCGCGGCGGCGAGTGCCTGGTGCTGCACCTCACCTCCGGCCGCGACTTCGTCATCAGCGTCGATCACCCGGAGCGCGGTGCGGAACTGGCCGACGCGTTCGCCGCGGAGCGCTCCGCCACCGGCGGGGAGTGAGTGGGGTTGGGCACACCCGGGCCGGGGCGGCGGGCTACCGTCGACGGCGGTCGTCGAGTCCGTCCCCTGGAGCGTTCCCCGTGAGCTTCCGCAGCCGGTACCTGGTGTACGTCAGCGGGTGGGCGGCCGCGGTCGCGGCACTGGTGGTCGGTGTGCCCGCGGTGCTGCGGTCCCGGCTGCCCGAGCCCATCGCCGTCGACTGGGACTTCACCGACCACCCGCAGGACTCCGCCGACCTGCGGGACTTCGTGGCCTCCCGGCTGCTGTGCTGGCTGGTGGTGGCCGCGTTCTGGGGCTGGTTCGGGCTCCGCGCCCGGACCGAGCGCCGCTGGGTGTGGACCGCGGTGCTGCTGGCGGCGACCGGGGTCGTGGTGGCGGGTGAGGTCGTGATCACGGTGCTGGCCAACCTCGACGCGACCGATTTCCGGAGCGCCGGGTCGCTGGACGGGCAGGGCTGGGTCCTGGTGTGCTGCGCCGTCGCCGCGTTCGTGACGTGGCGGCGGGCCGGGCGGCGGTGGACCGAGCTGTCGGTGCCTCGGCGATAATCCGTGGTGCGGCGCAGGAGAACCCCGCGGGAGGACGGCACGTGACCACATTGGACGCGAAGCTCGACCGGGTGCTGGGCGCGAAGACCGCCAAGGCGCTCGACTCGGCGCTCGGCCTGTCCACGGTGGGCGACCTGCTGCGGCACTACCCGCGCCGCTACGCCGAACGCGGCGAGCTGACCGCGATCGCGGGCCTGGAGATCGGCGAGCACGCGACGGTGCTCGCCAAGGTGGAGCGGGTCGCCAAGCGCACCATGAAGTCGCGGCGGGGCACGATCGTGGAGGCCCGGATCACCGACGGGCACCGCTCGCTGATCTGCACGTTCTTCAACCAGGCGTGGCGGGAGCGGGAGCTGGTCCCCGGTCGGCGCGGCATGTTCGCGGGCAAGGTCACCGCCTTCCGCGGCCAGCTGCAACTGGCGCACCCGGAGTACCAGTTGTTCACCGACGACGGCCAGGACGTGGGTTCGGCCGCCGAGGAGTTCGCCGGTGCGCTCATCCCGGTGTACCCGGCGGCCCAGGGGCTGCCGTCGTGGTCGATCGCGCGCTGCGTGCGGCAGGTGCTGGACGTGTGGGACGGCACCGACGACCCGCTGCCCGCGGACCTGCGCGAGCGCGCCGGTCTGGCCGACCTGGAGTCGGCGTTGCGGCGCATCCACCAGCCGGGCGACTTCGGCGAGGTGCGCACCGCGCAGGAGCGGCTGAAGTGGGACGAGGCGCTGGCGGTGCAGCTGGCGTTGGCGCAGCTGCGCGGCTCGGCGAAGACGCACCCGGCACCGGCGTGCCCGCGGCGCGACGACGGCGTGCTGGCGGCGTTCGACGAGCGGCTTCCGTTCGAGCTGACCGCCGGGCAGCGGGAGGTCGGCGAGCAGATCGCCGTCGACCTGGCCGACGAGCACCCGATGAACCGCCTGGTGCAGGGCGAGGTCGGCAGCGGCAAGACGATCGTGGCGTTGCGCGCGATGTTGCAGGTGGTGGACTCCGGCAGGCAGGCCGCGATGCTCGCGCCGACCGAAGTGCTGGCCGCCCAGCACGCCCGCTCGCTGTCCGAACTGCTCGGCGAGCTCGGCCGGGCCGGGGAGCTCGGCGGTGCCGAGCAGGCCACTCGGGTCACGCTGCTGACCGGCTCGCTCGGCGCGGCGCAGCGCAAGAAGGCGATGCTCCAGGCGGCTTCCGGCGAGGCCGGGATCGTGGTGGGCACGCACGCGCTGATCCAGGACCGGGTGTCGTTCGCCGATCTCGGACTGGTCGTGGTCGACGAACAGCACCGCTTCGGCGTCGAGCAGCGGGACGCGCTGCGGGCGCGGGCTGGGGACGACACCTCCCCGCACGTGCTCGTGATGACCGCGACGCCGATCCCGCGCACGGTCGCCATGACCGTCTACGGCGACCTGGAGACCTCGGCGCTGCGGGAGCTCCCGCGCGGGCGGTCGCCGATCAGCACCAGCGTCGTGCCGGTCGCGGAGAAACCGGCGTGGCTGGACCGCGCGTGGGCGCGCATCCACGAGGAGGTCGCCGCCGGGCACCAGGTGTACGTGGTGTGCCCGCGCATCGGCGATGACGAGGAGAACTCCGGCGGCAAGAAGTCCCGGAAGTCCGAAGTGGACGACGGTACCGAGGAATCGCCGCCGGACGAGGGCGGCGGCCAGCGGCGTCCGCCGGTGGCCGTGCTGGAGGTCGCCGAGCAGCTGGCGGCCGGGCCGCTGGCGGATCTGCGGCTGGGCGTGCTGCACGGCCGCCTGCCCGCCGACGACAAGGAGGCGGTCATGCGCGCCTTCGCCGCCGGGGAGCTGGACGTGCTGGTGGCGACCACGGTCGTCGAGGTCGGTGTCGACGTGCCCAACGCCACGGTCATGGTGATCATGGATGCCGACCGGTTCGGCGTCAGCCAGCTGCACCAGCTGCGGGGCCGCGTCGGCCGGGGCAGCGCGCCGGGGCTGTGCCTGCTGGTGACCGAGGCGGTCGCCAGGACCACCACGCGGGAGCGGATGGAGGCGGTGGCCTCCACCACCGACGGTTTCGAACTGGCCCGGTTGGACCTGGAACTGCGCCGCGAGGGCGACATCCTGGGCGCCGCCCAGTCCGGCCGCAAGTCCGGGCTGCGGATGCTGTCGCTGCTGCGCGACGAGGACGTGATCGCCGCCGCCCGCGAGGAGGCGGACCGGTTCGTCACCGACGATCCGGAGCTTCGCCGGCACCCCGGCCTGGCGCGCATGGTCGCCGAGGTCGTCGACGCCGAGCGCGCGGAGTACCTGGAGAAGAGCTGACCGCCGCCCGAGCGGTGGTGTGAATTCGCGGTGTGATCCGTTTCACCTGACGCTGTTGTGATCTTGTCCGCACGTTCTGTGGCGCAGACCGAATGGTCGGTCCGATTCCGTACGAACGTACTGCCCGAAGCAGGTCCCGATAGTTTCTTGCGAAGAAAATTCGGCAAATTTTTCGCGTCGAGTCCACTTGTGCGGGCAGATGTTTCCCCAGGTCAGAGGGCATACTGAAAGTCCCGTCACTCGGGAGGTTCTCCCGGTCGGCGGAATTTTCACGGTAGTGTTTCGGCACCAACCGACACCCGTCACTGGCACCGACCGACGCCTGTCCAGGAGGTAGCCGGCATGTTCCGCAAGGTTCTCGTCGCCAACCGGGGCGAGATCGCGATCCGCGCGTTCCGCGCCGCGTACGAACTCGGTGCGGGCACCGTCGCCGTGTTCCCGCACGAAGACCGCAACTCGCTGCACCGGTTGAAAGCCGACGAGTCATACGAGATCGGCGAACCTGGCCACCCGGTCCGGGCCTACCTGTCCGTCGACGAGATCATCGGCGCGGCGCGCAAGGCCGGAGCGGACGCGATCTACCCCGGCTACGGGTTCCTGTCCGAGAACCCGGACCTGGCCGAGGCGTGCGAGCGCGCCGGGATCACGTTCGTCGGGCCGTCCCACCAGATCCTGCAGATGACCGGCAACAAGGCCACCGCGGTCGCCGCCGCCCGGGAGGCCGGGGTGCCGGTGCTGGACTCCTCGGCTCCCTCCAGCGACGTCGACGAACTGCTCGCGGCCGCCGAGGAGATGACCTTCCCGGTGTTCGTCAAGGCCGTCGCCGGCGGCGGCGGGCGCGGCATGCGCCGCGTCGACCAGCTCCCCGCGCTGCGCGAGGCGCTGGAGGCGGCCATGCGCGAGGCCGAGTCCGCGTTCGGCGACCCGACGGTGTTCCTCGAACAGGCCGTGGTCAACCCGCGGCACATCGAGGTGCAGATCCTCGCCGACGGCGCGGGCGACGTCATCCACCTCTACGAGCGGGACTGCTCGGTGCAGCGGCGCCACCAGAAGGTCATCGAGCTGGCCCCGGCACCCAACCTCGACCCCGAGCTGCGGGAGCGCATCTGCGCCGACGCGGTCGCCTTCGCCCGCAAGATCGGCTACGTCAACGCGGGGACCGTCGAGTTCCTCGTCGACGAGCGGGGGCGGCACGTGTTCATCGAGATGAACCCGCGCATCCAGGTCGAGCACACCGTCACCGAGGAGGTCACCGACGCCGACCTCGTCCAGTCCCAGCTGCGCATCGCCGCCGGGGAGACGCTTTCGGAACTGGGCATGACCCAGGACTCCGTCCGGCTGCGCGGCGCCGCGCTGCAGTGCCGGATCACCACCGAGGACCCGGCCAACGGGTTCCGCCCGGACACCGGCATGATCAGCGCCTACCGCTCGCCGGGCGGCGCGGGCATCCGGCTCGACGGCGGCACCGCGTTCGCCGGGACCAGCGTCAGCGCGCACTTCGACTCGATGCTGGTCAAGTTGTCCTGCCGCGGGCGGGACTTCCCGACCGCGGTGGCCCGCGCGCGGCGCGCCGTCGCCGAGTTCCGCATCCGCGGCGTGGCCACGAACATCCCGTTCCTCCAGGCGGTCCTCGACGACCCGGACTTCGCCGCAGGACGGGTCACCACGTCCTTCATCGACGAGCGGCCGCACCTGCTCACCGCCCGGCACTCCGCCGACCGCGGCACCAAGCTGCTGAACTACCTGGCGGACGTGACCGTCAACCGCCCGAACGGCGAGCGGCCCGCCACGCCCGACCCGGTGCACAAGCTGCCCGCGCTGGACACCTCGGTCGAGCCGCCCGCCGGGTCCAAGCAGAAGCTCACCGAACTCGGCCCGGAGGGATTCGCCCGCTGGTTGCGGGAGAACCCGGCGGTGGGCGTCACCGACACCACCTTCCGGGACGCCCACCAGTCGCTGCTGGCCACCCGGGTGCGCACCCGCGACCTGCTCGCGGTGGCACCGCACGTGGCGCGCATGACGCCCGAACTGCTGTCCCTGGAGTGCTGGGGCGGCGCGACCTACGACGTGGCGCTGCGCTTCCTCGCCGAGGACCCCTGGGAGCGGCTGGCCGCGCTGCGCGCGGCAGTGCCGAACATCTGCCTGCAGATGCTGCTGCGCGGCCGGAACACCGTCGGCTACACGCCTTACCCGACCGAGGTGACCGAGCACTTCGTGCAGGAGGCCACCGACACCGGCATCGACATCTTCCGGATCTTCGACGCGCTCAACGACGTCGAGCAGATGCGCCCGGCGATCGAGGCGGTCCGCGCCACCGGCAAGTCGGTCGCCGAGGTGGCGCTGTGCTACACCGCCGATCTGTCCGATCCGGACGAGAAGCTGTACACATTGGACTACTACCTGCGCCTGGCCGAGCAGATCGTGGAAGCCGGGGCGCACGTGCTGGCCATCAAGGACATGGCGGGACTGCTGCGGCCGCCGGCCGCGGCGAAGCTGGTCACCGCGCTGCGGCAGGAGTTCGACCTGCCGGTGCACCTGCACACCCACGACACCCCGGGCGGACAGCTGGCCACCTACCTGGCGGCGGTCCAGTCCGGTGTGGACGCGGTGGACGGCGCCGCCGCGTCGATGGCCGGAACCACCTCGCAGCCCGCGCTGTCCTCGGTGGTCGCCGCCACCGACCACACCGACCGCGCCACCGGGCTGGACCTGCGGGCGGTGTGCGACCTGGAGCCGTACTGGGAGGCCGTGCGCAAGGTCTACCAGCCGTTCGAGGCCGGGCTGGCTTCGCCGACCGGCCGCGTGTACCGGCACGAGATCCCCGGCGGCCAGCTGTCCAACCTGCGCACCCAGGCGGTCGCGCTCGGACTCGGCGACAAGTTCGAGGAGATCGAGGCGATGTACGCCGCGGCCGACCGGATCCTCGGCCGCCTGGTCAAGGTGACCCCGTCGTCGAAGGTCGTCGGAGACCTGGCGCTGCACCTGGTCGGTGCCGGGGTGGAGCCGGCCGACTTCGAGGCCGACCCGCGCCGGTTCGACATCCCCGACTCGGTCATCGGCTTCCTGCAAGGGGAGTTGGGCGAGCCGCCCGCGGGCTGGCCCGAGCCGTTCCGCTCCCGGGCGCTGCAGGGCCGCACCGCGACCCGGCAGGTCGCGCAACTGTCCGAAGAGGACGTGCAGGGGTTGCGGGAGGACCGGCGGTCCACGTTGAACAGGTTGCTGTTCCCCAAGCCCACCAAGGAGTTCACCGAACACCGCGACGCCTTCGGCGACACCTCGCTGCTGCGCAGCAAGGACTTCTTCTACGGGCTGCGCCCGGGGGAGGAGTACTCGGTGGACCTGGAGCCCGGCGTGCGGCTGCTGATCGGCCTGGAGGCCATCAGCGAGCCGGACGAGCGCGGCATCCGCACCGTGATGGCCGTGCTGAACGGGCAGCTGCGGCCGATCCAGGTGCGCGACCGGTCGGCGGCCTCGGACCTGCCGATCGCGGAGAAGGCCGACCGGTCCAACCCGGGCCACGTGCCCGCGCCGTTCGCCGGCGTGGTCACGCTGTCGGTCGGGGAGGGAGACGTCGTCGAGTCCGGGCAGACCATCGCCACCATCGAGGCGATGAAGATGGAGGCCGCGATCACCGCCCCGCAGGGCGGCCAGGTCAAGCGCGTCGCGATCGGCGGCGTCCAGCAGGTCGAGGGCGGTGACTTGATCATCGAACTCGCCTGAGACCTCGACCTCCGCGTCGCGGGCCCCGTCGTCGGGGTCCGCGACGCGTTGTTTCCGGTCGCGGAGTCGGCCCTGCTGGGGTAGTCGGTGAAAAACTGACGTGTCTTTCATCACGTCGAACGTTCTCGCAGGTCCGTGTAGCTTCTTCGGCTTCGGTGTTGCGACGTTCGCGCGAATCTCCAGGCGTGCGGACAACCGGTCCAGCCTCCGAGCGTCACACGAACGTATGGCACGGTCGGTACCAGCCGAACGAAAGTCGAGGAGAACGATGCGCACCAGGAAAGCGTCCGCGTTCACCGTGGCGGCCCTGATCGCCGGAGGTGTGTTCGCCGGCGCCGCGAGCGCGCAGGCCACGGGTCTGAGCCCGAGCCCGTGCGAGGCCACCGCCAAGGCGTGCGTGAGCCTGTCCACCAAGCAGGCGTGGCTGCAGAACCCCGACGGCACGACGTCCTACGGGCCGGTGCCGCTGACCAGCGGCAAGCCCGGCTCGGAGACCCCGACCGGCGTGTTCCACGTGCTGTGGAAGGACGCCGACCACCGCAGCCGCGAGTTCAACAACGCGCCCATGCCGAACTCGGTGTTCTTCACCAACACCGGCGTGGCCTTCCACGAGGGCAGCCTGAAGGCCCAGTCGAACGGCTGCGTCCACCTGTCGACGACCGCCGCGAAGCGCTTCTTCGACACCCTCAACCAGGGAGACGAGGTCCAGGTCCTGCCCTGAGATCCCGTCTTCGCACTCGTTTTGCGTGGCGGTGCGGTAGCAGGCACTGACCCGTCCGCGAAGTCCCCGTCCGATCGCGATCGGACGGGGACTTCGCGCGTCAGCGGGTCCGCAGCACCGCGAGCAGCTGGGTCGCCCGGCTCAGCGCCACGTAGAGGGCGCGGCGACCGGTCGAGGACTCCGCGGCCAGCCCGTCCGGGTCGACGACGAGAACGCCGTCGTACTCCATGCCCTTGGCCTCCAGGCTGCCGACCACCCGCAGCCGCTCGGAATCCACCGCCGACAGCCACTCCCGGACCTCGTCGCGGCGCGCCATCGTCGTGATCACGCCCACGGTGCCCTCGGTGCCGGCCACCAGCTCGGCGGTCTCCGACCGCGCCGCCTCCGGGAGTTCCGCGGCGTCGACCTCCCGCACCCGCGGCTCGATCCCCGTGCTGCGCACCGCCGCCGGCAGGTCGTCCGCGGGCACCAGGTCGCGCACCGCGTCCGCGGCGTGCGCGAAGATCTCCGCCGAGTTGCGGTAGTTCGTGCGCAGCGTGAAGCGGCGGTGCGACCGGGCGCCGCTGAGCGCCTCGCGACGCGCCTCGGCGGCCTCGTCCGGGTCGGGCCAGGACGACTGCACCGGGTCGCCGACGATCGTCCAGCTCGCGTGCCTGCCCCGGCGGCCGACCATGCGCCACTGCATCGGCGAGAGGTCCTGCGACTCGTCGACCACGACGTGCGCGTACTCGTCGTAGTTGCGCGGCGGCGGCTCCTCGTCCGGGTCGGCGCGGCGCGGCCGCGGCGGCGGTCCGGCGAGCGTGCGCAGCTCGTCGATCAGCGCGACGTCGGCCACCGTCCACTCGGACACGTCGGTCCACGACTTGGCCAGCAGGTCGATCTCCTCGGCGGACAGCAGCCGGCGGGCCGCCCGCGCCAGCCGGCCCGGGTCGGACAGCCAGCGCAGCACCTGCATCGGGTACAGCGGCGGCCACCAGGTGACCAGGAACCGGTGGAACTCGATGCGTTCGCCGATCTCGGTGATCAGCCGCTCGCGGTCGGGCTGGAAGTCGTCGTCGGCGGCCTCCTGCGCCTTCCGCCACAGGGCCTCCAGCAGCGCGTCGGCGGCCCGCATCCGGGACCGGTTGGGCTGCGAGCCCTTCGAGTGCAGGGACCGGCGGATCCTCCCGAGCTCGTCGGCGCCCAGCTTGAGCACCACGCCCCGGTAGAAGATCTGCAGCTGCTCGGGCGCGTCCGGCGGCGGCAGCCGGAGGGCGCGCCGCAGCACCTTGACCATCCGCGGCGAGCCCTTGACCTCCGCGGTGCGCGGGTCGTCCAACCGCTGCGCGGCGAGGCCGTCCAGCACCTCGCCGAGCGCCCGCAGCTCCACGTTGTGCTCGCCCATCGACGGCAGCACGCGCGAGATGTAGGACATGAACACCGGTGACGGGCCGACGACCAGCACGCCCGGGCCCCCGAGCCTGCGCTGCTCGCGGTACAGCAGGTACGCGGCGCGGTGCAGCGCGACCGCCGTCTTGCCGGTGCCCGGACCGCCGGTGATCTCGGTGACCCCGCCCTCGGGCGCGCGGATCGCCTCGTCCTGCTCCTTCTGGATGGTGGCCACGATGTTGCGCATGGAGTCGCCCCGCGACCGCGTCAGCGCCGCCATCAGCGCGCCCTCGCCGACCACGCGCATGTCGGCCGGTGCGCGGTCCGGGTCGAGCAGGTCGTCGGAGAGGTCCACGACGCGCTCGCGGGAGCAGCGGATCACCCGGCGCCGCACCACGTCCAGCGGGTGTTCCGGGGTCGCCTGGTAGAACGCGGCGGCCATCGGGGCCCGCCAGTCCACCAGCAGGTTCTCGAACCGCTCGTCGCGGATGCCGAGTCGTCCGATGTGGACGGTGTCGCCGGAGGCCAGGTCCAGCCGGCCGAACACCAGGCCCTCGGACTCGGCGTCCAGCGCCTGCAGGGTCCGGTTCGCGTGGTGGACCATCACGTCCCGTTCGTAGAGCGCTTCCGGCGTCGCCTCCTTGCCGTGCTCGTAGCTCCTGGCGCGCATCGCCTCCGCCTCGGTGCGCAACTCACCGAGGCGGTGGTGCACGCGGTCGACGTGCTCCTGCTCGACCGCGATCTCGGCCTGCTGAACGGACGCTTCGGACACTGAGCTTCTTCTCCCCGTCTCGCCATGGGCAGACCCCCCAGAGTACGTGCCACCACGCCCCGACTTCGCCGCTCCCGGGGCGCGGTGGCGCCGACGTCGAGGCGTAGGCTGACCTGCGATCCAGCCCGCACCGGCCGATGCGCGAGGATGGGGCCCGTGACACGGATCGTGGCCGGAAGCGTCGGCGGGCGGCGGATCGAGGTGCCGCCGCGCGGCACCAGACCCACCTCGGAACGGGTGCGCGAAGCCCTGTTCAGCTCGTTGGAATCGGCGGTCGACCTCTCCGGCGCGCGGGTCCTCGACCTCTACGGCGGTTCCGGCGCGCTCGGACTCGAAGCGCTGTCCCGCGGTGCCGCGCACGCCACCTTCGTCGAAGCCGACCGCCGCGCCGCGCAGCTGCTGCGCCGCAACGCCGCCGCCCTCGGTCTCGCCGGCGCGCACGTCGAGCAGGCCAAGGCCGAGACCCTGCTCGCCGGGCCCCCGGCGCAGCCCTACGACGTGGTGCTCGCCGACCCGCCCTACGACCTGTCCGGCGACCGGTTGCGGGCGGTCCTTCAGGCGCTGGTCGAGCACGGCTGGACGGTCCCCGGCAGCGTCGTCGTCGTGGAACGCGCGGCGCGCAGCGGCGAGCCCGACTGGCCCGCGGCGCTGGAGGCCACCCGCTCCCGGCGCTACGGCGACACGGTCGTGCACTGGGCGGTGCACCTCCCGGTGTAACTGCGGCGCAATTCCTGCCCCACCAGTCCGCGCCGGTGACCCGCACCACGTCGTCATGGGTGTTCACCGGGCCTGCTGCTAACGTCCCGGCACATGAGGCGTGCCGTGTGTCCAGGCTCTTACGACCCGGTGACGAACGGTCATCTGGACATCATCGAGCGAGCCGCGAAGCTGTTCGACGAGGTCGTCGTCGCGGTGCTGGTGAACAAGAACAAGAAGAGCCTGTTCACCGTCGAGGAGCGGCTGGACATGCTGCGCGAGGTCACCGCGCAGTGGCCCAACGTCCGCATCGACTCCTGGCACGGCCTGCTGGTGGACTACTGCCGGGCCAACGACATCGGCGCCATCGTCAAGGGCCTGCGCGCGGTCAGCGACTTCGACTACGAACTCCAGATGGCGCAGATGAACCAGCGGCTCTCCGGCGTCGAGACGTTGTTCATGTCCACCAACCCGCTGTACAGCTTCCTGGCCAGCTCGCTGGTGAAGGAGGTCGCCACCTACGGCGGCGACGTCTCCAACCTGCTGCCGCCCAAGATCGAGCAGCGCCTGCGGGAGCGTCTCACCGAGAACTGACCCGTTCGGGTGGGGAATTTTCACGCGATGAGGCGGCACTGCGTTTCGGATTCACGCCAACGCCACGAGCTGATCACCTGCTCGCATTAGCGTCATTCGCTATGAAGCGGATCACAGTGAACGCAGTGCGGATGCTGCTGGCCGGGTTGCTCGTCGCCGCCGGTGTCCTCGGTCTCCAGACCGGTGCCCTGTCCGCGCCGCCCGCCTCGGTGGCGCAGGCGTCGTGCGGGGACACCTCGGGCTTCGCCAAGGTCAACCTGTCGCAGCTGCCGCCGGAAGCCACCGACACCGTCAACCTGATCAAGAAGGGCGGGCCCTACCCGTACCCGCAGGACGGGCAGGTCTTCGACAACCGCGAAGGCGTGCTGCCGGACTGCCAGAAGGGCTACTACCACGAGTACACCGTCAAGACGCCCGGCAGCGACGACCGCGGCGCGCGCCGCTTCGTCACCGGTGAGAAGGGCGAGTACTTCTACACCGACGACCACTACAAGAGCTTCAAGCTGACCAACGTCGACGCGTGAACCGACGATCCGGCGCCCGCCCGGTCCGCCGGGCGGGCGCCGGACGTCGTTGACACGCCCCGGACACCGGATATCCCGCGCCCGGTCGCGCGGCACGGGCAGACTGGACGGCGGACAGACCGTGATCGCGACGTCCTCGGCCGTTCTGACATGCTTGCCACCTGGGCGGCAACCCTGGTCGGCAACGGAGTGCAGGGAGATCAACGTGTACCGGGTGTTCGAGGCGCTGGACGAACTCGTCACGATCGTCGAGGAGGCGCGCGGCGTCCCGATGACCTCGGGCTGCGTCGTCCCCCGAGGTGACGTGCTGGAACTGCTCGACGACGTGCGGGACGCCATCCCGCAGGAGCTCGACGACGCCCAGGACGTGCTCGACCACCGCGACGACCTGGTCGCCAAGGCGCAGTCGCAGGCCGACCAGACCGTCGGCGACGCGCAGTCGGAGGCCGAGCGCACCGTGGCCGAGGCCCGCACCGAGGCCGAGCGGATGCTCGCCGAGGCCCGCGAGCAGGCCGACCAGCTGCTCTCCGAAGCGCGCGCCCAGGCCGAGCAGACCGTCAACTCCGGCCGCCGCGAGTACGAGGACTACATCAGCCGGGCGCAGTCCGAGGCCGACCGCATGGTCCAGGCCGGCCGCGCCGCCTACGAGCAGTCCGTCCACGAGGGCAAGTCCGAACAGTCGCGGCTGGTCGCCGACACCGAGGTGGTCCAGGCCGCCAAGACCGAGGCCAAGCGCATCGTGGACGAGGCGCACAACGACGCCGAACGCCTCCGCGGCGACTGCGACGCCTACGTCGACTCCCGCCTGGCGGACTTCGAAGACCTCCTCAGCCGCACGCTGCGCACCGTCGGCAAGGGTCGCCAGCAGCTGCGCACCCCGGTCGGCGCCCCGTTCGACTACGAGGAGTGGAACCCGGCGCGCGCCGGAGCAGCGCAGAACGGCGGTGACTCGGACAACTAGGCCGCCCCCTCCGCCGGGACGGTGTTCCCCTGGCGGCCGCCCGCCGCGAGGCGCTCTCCGGTCTTCCCCGCACCGGTGCGATGGCCGGTTCCGGCCCCGGCAGGCCGTCGGCGACACCGGTCGATGCGCTCCGCCGCCCGGCGGCGCGGTACTCCGCCCGAGCCCGAGCCATCCGGGTGGAAGTGCCCTGATGGCCACATTTTTCCCCGTCGCAGCGCCAAGATCGGTCGGTGCGCGTGCGTCCGGTCCGAGTGGGACGGGGGTGCTGGGGTGGAGTGCAGCTTCTGGGAGTTCGGCGCGATCGTGCGCCAGGAACGCGCCCGCCACGAGGCCGGGCTGGTCTCGGCGGTCGAGGCGAGGCGGAAGTTCGACGTTCCGGTCTTCGTCGCCTCCCGCGCCAGCGGGCTGCCGCGGCCCGACGATCCGCGGGCCACGTTGGCGGAGGCGGAGGCCAGCGTCCGGGCCAAGGGCTGGATCGAGCGCAGCGGTCGGCTCGACGACAGCTGGTACGAGATCGTCTCGACGCTGGTCTACGGGCCGTCGTTGGCGTACCTGTACCTGAACGCCCCGGACAGCGCCGAAACGCGGGCGCTGGTGGCCGCGTCGCGGGGGCTGGCCTTCCGGATCGTGCTGCGCGGTGAACGGGTGCGGATCGACGAGGTGCGGCCGGATGCCGCCGAGCGCGCGCTGGTGGCCTGCCTGCCAGACGTCGCCCCGGCGCCGGGCCGGGCGGTCGAGGTACCGACCGGCGTGCTGCGCGCGGCCGGGATCGAAGCCGAGAACCACCGGGCCGACCAGGGTGACTGGATCGCCTACGAACTCGGCCAGGCCGACGTCCCCGCCTCGGACGCGAGGGAGATCGGCCGCTTCTGCAAGCTCGCTGACCGCACCACCGCCCACTTCAACGTCGCCGTCCGCGACACCCGCGGCGCCGGCCACCTCGCACCCTGGGCGATCACCGTCCACCACAGCCCCGCGGGCCGCGTCGCCCAGATCCCGCAGCCACCCGGTGGGGAGCGGACGGTCGTCGGGCCGGGGAGTGCGAAAGTCATCGCCGTCGCCTTATGTGAATACCGTGACAGGATGCACCTCCAATTGGGCGAAGATCGTTTGTCATCACGCCTCTGAGCGTCCGAAGTATGGGTGATTCCGTTCGGTTCTTTCCTGTGGGAGCGTGATATATGCCACTGTCATGTCCGGTCGGGAAGCCGAAACAGGAGGGCAACTGTGGGAGATCCTGCCAGAGTGCGCGGCCACTCGGCGTTCTACGTCGATCTCGATCGCGCTTCCGAACTGCTTGCCGAGCTCGACGAAGTGCGGGCGAAGTACGAGACGGCGCGGGAAAGGGCCGCGGAGTTGGGAAACATCCCCTCGCCGTTCGGTGATGAGGTGACAGTGGACGTTTTTCGGAAAATCGGAGAACGCGCCCAGGGTGGTGAAGGTAGCCTCTACGAAACCGCCGACGGGATGGCCCGGTGGATCGCGGACTTCAAGGACGCGGTCCAGAAGTCGATCGATGAGCACAAGCGCATCGACGACGGGAACCGGATGGCATGACTGCGCACACCACGCGTGTCCTCGCGGCGTCGGCGGCACTGATGGCGTTCGGACTGGCCAGCTGCACGGCGTCGGTTTCCGGGACACCGCAGCCGTCTTCCGCGCCGCCACCGTCCCTCGTTCCTTCTCCGGCGGGGAAATCGGATCCGCTCCACATCGAGCACCCGAAGAAGCTGGCGGCGTTTTCCGATCCTTGTCAGCTGTTGTCCCCGGAACAGCTCGCGCAGCTCAACGCGGGGCAAGCCGCCGCAGCGCAGTCCGAGTGGGGGCAGGCGGCCTGCAAATGGCGTAATCAACTCTTCACGCTCAAAGTGTCGCCGGATACGCTCCAGCAGCAGGGGCTGCGGTGGGTGGCGATGACCGCGGGGGCGGGCGGAAAACCGGATGTCGAGGTCAGCGGCTATCCAGCGGTGCATTACGGCATCAGTTCAGGTTCTTGCGGGACGTACGTCGGGACGTCGGACAAGGAATTGTTCCTGGTGTACTTCCAAACGGGTTCTGAAGGACAGGGGAAGCCGGAGTACGCGGATCCGTGTGCGGTGGCGGATCGGATCGCGGGGATGGTGTTGGAGAACCTGCCTCCGGCGTGACGTGGGGGACTGGGGAGCATGGTGTTGTTCGACTGGTTGTTCGGCGGTCGGGAAGTGCCGGACCGGGCGCAGGTGGAGTTCGACCACCGGAAGGTCTTCGGGGAGGTGCGGTCCGGGCCCGGGCCGAAGCCCGCGTCGCAGGCGGCATGGCGGTGGATGTGCGAGGTCCGTTCTGCCTTCGAACGAGCTGAGGCGGAGCTGCGGCGGGTGCTCCGGACGTTCGACGTCGTCATGCAGGGGGCTGCGGGGAAGCAGGCCAAGGAGGCCGTGACTCCGCTGGTCAACGCCACTCGGCGTTCCATCGACGTGGCCGCGCAGGTCGGAGTGGCGGTGGAGCAGCAGGCGCAGGGGTCGGCGGATTTCAAGAACGGGTTTCCGCCTCCGCACGAGGTGCCTCCGGACGACATCGGGTGGGCCGACTACGTCAATCCCGTGTCGTACGCGGCGAAGTCCGGGGTGCGGGCTGCGCACGAGGTCGTGCACGCCGAGGTCGAGGAGCGGGCTCGGCAGCAGTACGAGTCCTACGCGCGGGCCAGCAACGAGCGGGTCGCCTCCATGCCGCGGTTCGCGCCGCCGCCGAAGTTCGACGCCGACGTGGTGGCCGCTCCGACCGAGCCGGTGCCGCGGGTGCGCCCGGAGGCCGGTCGGCCGCCCAGCGCGGTGGGGCGGAATCCGGGCGGTGATCCGCGGGTTCCGCCTCCTCGGGGTGCGGCGCCGGAGGTGGCGGATCCGTCGGGTGCGGACCCCGCCCCGCAGCGCCCCGCGCCGGAGGACCCCGCTGCGGACGTGCCTGCGGAGTCGGAGGCGGCGTGGGCGGCTCCGGCCGCCGCTGACCCGGCGCCTCCGGCGGGGGCGGCGCCCGGGGTGGCTTCCGGTGGCGTCGCCGTGCCGCCGGGCAGCGGTGAGTCGTCCGGCGGTGGGGTGTCCGGCGCGGGTGGCCGGGCGGGTACCGGTCGGGGTGCTGGTCCGGGTGGTCGTTCGGAGGTGGGCGGTTCGCGCTCCGGTGGCGCCGGTGCGGGCGCGCGGGGCGGTGGTGTCGCCGGTGGTGGTGCGCCCGCCGGTCGCCGTCGGCGGTCCGACGAGGACGCGGAGCGGACCGGCAAGTACCTGGTGGCGACCGGGGAGGCGTGGGCGGATCTCGAACTGCCGCGGGTGGCGCCGCCGGTGTTCGGGGACTGGTCCGCTGTCGAGGACAAGCCGCCCCGGCCGCCCGAGGACGACTGAGCGCGGGCCCGTCCGCCCCGGGCGGCGCGCAGGGGCTGTTTTCGCCGTGGCGCGCGGGTCGCGTACCCTGGAAAAGCTGGTTGCGGGCGATGCGTCGCTCGCCGACGTCTGCCAGGACCCGAGCGAAAACACTGCCGAACCTGATGTCTCAGAACCACGAAGCGCGCGCCGCGCACACCGGCCCCTGGGTGTTCGACACCCGGGAGATCGGTCACCGAGCGGGCAGCAGCCGCGCCTACACCCGCCGAGCCCCGGCGCCCGCCGGGTTCGGCCTGGACATGATCAGGGTGCCGGAGGGCGAGCCGGTCGAGCTCGACCTGCTGGCCGAGTCGGTGGTGGAGGGCGTGCTGGTGTCGGGCACCGCCACCGCGAAGCTGACCGGCGAGTGCGCCCGCTGCCTGGACCCGATCTCCGACGAGGTCGAGGTCGAGGTGCGGGAACTGTTCGCCTACCCGGACAGCGCCACCGACACCAGCACCGATGAGGACGAGGTCGGACGGATCGTCGACGAACTGATCGACCTCGAACCGGTGGTGCGGGACGCGATGCTGCTGTCGCTGCCCTCGTCACCGCTGTGCTCGCCGGACTGCCAGGGGCTGTGCTCCGGGTGCGGCGCCAAGTGGGCCGAACTCGCCCCCGAACACACGCATGAGACCATTGATCCTCGCTGGGCCGCGCTGCGTGAGCGGTTCGGCGGGACCGAGGAGGAGAACTAGTCGTGGCCGTCCCGAAGCGCAAGATGTCCCGGGCCAACACCCGTCACCGCCGGTCGCAGTGGAAGGCGTCGGCGCCGGCGCTGGTGCAGTGCGAGAACCGCGCCTGCCGTGAGCCGAAGCTCCCGCACGTGGCCTGCCCGGCCTGCGGCCAGTACGACGGCCGCCAGGTCGTCTCGCCTGCCTGATCGGCGGTCGTGCAGTGGGGGGAAAGCAGTCGCGGGCCCGGAAGGTGGACCGGGCGCCGTTGTTGCGGGCGCTCGGCGTCGAACTGGACGCCGAGCTGCTCACCCTTGCCCTCACCCACCGGTCGTACGCCTACGAGAACGGTGGGTTGCCGCCGAACGAGCGGTTGGAGTTCCTGGGCGACGCGGTGCTCGGTCTGGTGATCACCGACCACCTGTACAACGAGCACCCCGACCTGCCCGAAGGGCAGTTGGCGAAGCTGCGCGCCAGCGTCGTCAACATGCACGCGCTCGCGGGCGTCGCGCGGGGACTCGGTGAGGGCGGTCTCGGCGAGCACCTGCTGCTCGGCCGGGGCGAGGAGCTCACCGGGGGGCGCGACAAGGCGAGCATCCTGGCCGACGGGTTGGAGGCCGTGCTCGGCGCGGTCTACCTGCAGAACGGCATCGACGTCGCGCGCGAGGTGATCCACCGGCTGTTCGCGCCGCTGCTGGCCGAGGCGCCGCAGCGCGGAGCCGGTCTGGACTGGAAGACCAGCCTCCAGGAGTTGACCGCCGCCGCCTCGCTGGGCGTCCCCGAGTACCGGGTCGAGGAGCAGGGCCCGGACCACCGCAAGGAGTTCAGCGCGTTCGTGTCGGTCGGCGGGGACACGCTCGGCCGCGGTGACGGGCGCACCAAGAAGGAAGCCGAGCAGAAGGCCGCCGAGGCGGCCTGGCGCAAGCTTTCCGAGCAGGTCGGCGACGGTCAGGCCGACGGCGCGCAGGAGTCCGCCGGGGGTGCCTGACGGCCGGGCGCGGGCGTGGTCGAAGATGCGTTCGTGCCCGAGTTGCCTGAGGTCGAGGTCGTCCGGCGCGGTGTGGAAGCGCACGCGGTCGGCCGCACGGTGTCCAGCGTCGAAGTCCGGCATCCCCGCTCGGTCCGGCGGCACGTGCCGGGACCGGAGGACTTCACCGGTCGGCTGACCGGCCGGGTCTTCGCGGCCGCGCGGCGCCGCGGCAAGTACCTGTGGCTGGAGCTGGGCGGTGAGCCGACCACCGAGGACTCCGGCGGGGAGGCGCTGATCGCGCACCTCGGGATGAGCGGCCAGCTGCTGGTGCAGCCCGAGGGCACGCCCGACGAGAAGCACCTGCGGGTGCGGTTCCGGTTCGCCGACGGCGGTCCCGAGCTGCGGTTCGTCGACCAGCGCACGTTCGGCGGGCTGCACCTCGCCGACCTGGTCGAGGTCGACGGGATCGCGGTGCCCGAGCCCGTCGCGCACATCGCGCCCGACCCGCTGGAGCAGATCTTCGACGTCGAGGCCGTGGCGGCCCGGATGCGCAACCGGCGCACCGGGGTCAAACGCGCGCTGCTCGACCAGAGCCTGGTCTCCGGCATCGGCAACATCTACGCCGACGAGGCGCTGTGGCGGGCCAAGCTGCACTGGGCCCGGCCCACCGCGACGCTCACCCGGCCCAAGATCCGCGAGCTGTTCGGTGCCGTGGACGACGTCATGCAGGACGCCCTGAAAGCGGGCGGCACGTCGTTCGACGCGCTGTACGTCAACGTCAACGGCGAGTCCGGGTACTTCGACCGCTCGTTGGCGGTGTACGGGCAGGCGGGAATGCCGTGCCCGCGCTGCGGGGCGTCGGTGCGGCGGGACTCGTTCATGAACCGCTCGTCCTACACCTGCCCCGCCTGCCAGCCGACGCCGCGCAACGCGCACTACTGACCGCGGCAGTCGTAGAGCTGCGTCGACGACCCCGGGGCCGCCCCGTAGTCGGCGGGCGGCACCACCGCGCAGTGGTGCGCGACCCAGGACATCGACTCGTCCACGACGCGGGTGTCGACCGGGCCGCCCATGCCGCGGACACCCGAACTCCCGCCGGTCCAGACGTAGCGCAGCAGTCCTGCGTGGACGTCGCGGCGCAGCTCGTCGACCGTCGGTGCCGGGTCGTCGCCGTTGTACCCGCCGACCGCCATCACCGGTCGGCCGGTGTCCAGGATGACGGGCGCGGCGACCATGGAGCCGACCACGGCGACCAGCCACGTTTCGTTCCGGTGGTGCTCCACCAGGTAGCGGGTGAGCGCAGGCCCGATCGTCTCGTCGCGCGGTCCCTCCCGGAACCGGCGTCCGGGACCGGGAGGACCGTGCGGCGGGGGCCGGTGGGCCGCGGTGCGCGCCGGGCCCGCCGCGGGGAACGTCGCGGCGACCGGGGTGGACAGCGGGGTCAGCGCGTACGCGGTCGGTCCGGCCAGCACCGCGACCACGCCGAGCGCGGTGCCCGCCGCCACGACCCGCGGGCGGCGGGTCAGCGGGTTCGCCGTCGCGATCAACGCGACCGCGGTGAGCGCCACGACGGTCGGGCCCAGCCACGGCACGAAGTCCGGTGTCTCGTCCAGCAGGTGGTAGCACCAGGCGCCGGTGACCGCGATCGAGACGGGGAGCAGCAGGCCCCACCACCCCTCGCGGGCCAGCCGCAGCATGGCGGTCACGCCCATGCCGACCACCGCGGCCAGCGGGGCCGCGAGCGCGACGGTGTAGTAGGGGTGCCAGATGCCGGACGCGGTGCTGAACACCACCGCCGTCACCAGCAGCGTTCCGGCCCACAGCAGGAAGTCCGCGCGCTGCGGGTCCTGGCGGGGGCGACCCCGCAGGTGCAGCAGCACCGCCACCGCGCCGAACACGGCGAGCGGGAACAGCCAGGCGATCTGCGGGGCGACCTCGCCGGTGAGCAGCCGCGTCCAGCCCCCGTCGTGCATCCCAGCACCCGGCGGACCGCCCGGGCCGGGACCAGGCGGGTGGCCCGCTCCGCCGCCGGGCATCATCCCGGGCGACATGACCTGCGCCTGGCCGCCGACGCGGCCGAGGCCGTTGTACCCGACGGCCAGGTCCCACACCGTGTTGTCGGTGCTGCCGCCCACGTGCGGGCGCGATGCCGCCGGAAGCAGGTCCACCACCGTCATCCAGGACAGGCTCACCAGCAGGAGGGTCGCGGTGGCCGCAGCGAGGCCCAGCAACCTGCGCGGCAGCCGCGGTGCGGCCGTGACCAGGTAGACCACGCCGATCACCGGCAGCACCAGGTACGCCTGGAGCATCTTGGTGTTGAACGCCAGACCGACGGCGACCGCGCACCACAGCAGCGGTGCGAGCCGACCGGAGCGGACCGCGTTCGAGGCCGCCCACAGGGCCAGCGCCAGCAGCAGGGCGAGCAGCGCGTCCGGGTTGTTGTGGCGGGCCATCACCACGGCGATGGGGGTCACGGCGAGGCTGATCGCCGCGACGGTCGCGGCGAGCGGGCCGAAGCCGCGCCGCACGACGTGGTGCACCACCCCGACGGTCAGCGCTCCGGCCACCGCCTGCGGCAGCAGCAGGCTCCAGGCGTGGAGGCCGAACACGCGCGCCGACAGCGCCTGCACCCACAGGGCCAGCGGGGGTTTGTCGACGGTGATGAACGAGCCGGCGTCCAGGGCGCCGAAGAAGAACGCCTTCCAGCTCCGCGTCATGCCGAGCACCGCGGCCGAGTAGTAGGTGTTGGCCCACCCGTTGATCGACAGGGCCCAGCAGTTGAGGAAGGCGCTGAGCGCGAGCACCGCGCACAGCGCGGGACGCTCCCAAGCCGCCCGGATTTTCGGTTCTGGTCGCATCGGGTGCCGACTGTGGCGCACCGACCTGGGAGTTGCGTGTGAGTTCCGCGAGAACTCCCCGCACCCGCATTCCCAGTCTTTTCCCAGGTCGTGTGCACGGGCTTCGCACCTCGGTCCGGCTTCATGGATGCGGTTGACTCCGAGCCGGAAGCGAGGTGGTGGGAATGAGTGCGGTGCCGCAACTCGACGCGGACACCGCGCGGCGGGTAGCGCGGTCGACCGCGACCGTCGACGTGGTGGTCCCGGTGCACAACGAGGAGCGGTCGCTGCCCGGGTGCGTGGAGGTGCTCAGCAGGCACCTGCGGGAGAACTTCCCGTTCCAGTGGTCCATCACCGTCGTGGACAACGCCAGCACCGACGCCACCCTGCGCGTCGCGCGGGAACTCGCCGAGGCGACGGACCAGGTGCGCGTGCTCCACCTGGACCGCAAGGGCCGCGGCCTCGCGCTGCGCACCGCCTGGGGCTACAGCGATGCCGACGTCGTGGTGTACATGGACGTCGACCTCTCGACCGGGCTGGACGCGCTGCTGCCGCTGGTGGCGCCGCTGGTCAACGGGCACTCCGACCTGGCCATCGGGTCGCGCCTGGCGCCCGGGGCGCGCACCGTGCGCGGCGGCAAGCGGGAGCTGATCTCCCGCTGCTACAACAGGATGATCCGCTGGACGCACGGAGCGCGGTTCACCGACGCGCAGTGCGGTTTCAAGGCCGCGCGGACCGATGTCGTGCGGCCGCTGCTCGACCACGTCGCGGACGACTCGTGGTTCTTCGACACGGAACTGCTGCTGCTCGCCGAGCACAACGGGTTGCGCGTGCACGAGGTTCCGGTCGACTGGGTCGAGGACGTCGACACCCGGGTGAAGGTGGCGCGGACCGCGTTCGACGACGTCGCCGGGCTGATCCGCGTGGCGCGGGCCAAGATCACCGGGGCGGCCCGGGTGGACGGTCTGCCGCGGCGCCCCGAACCGAGGGCGGCCCACCCGCAGGCCGTGCTCGCCGAACGGGAGAACGGGCTGCTGTGGCAACTGGTCTCGTTCGGCGTCATCGGCGTGGTGTCCACCGCGCTCACTTCGGTGATCTACGCGCTGCTGCGGGAGTGGTGGCCGACGCTGCTGGCCAACTTCGTCGCGCTGACCGTCACCACGCTCTGGAACACCGAGGCCAACCGCCGGTACACGTTCCTCCGGCAGTCCGCGTCCTCCGGCCGCGTGCACCTGCAGGGGCTCGTCGTGTTCGTCCTGTACTACGTGGTGACCTCGGGCGCGCTGCTGGGCTTGCAGGTGCTGGATCCGGGGGCGTCGCGGTTCACCGAGGTCCTGGTGCTGATCGTGTCGTCGGTGGTCGGCACCGCGTTGCGGTTCGTGCTGCTGCGGTCGTGGGTTTTCGCCGCGCGCGAGGAGGAAAGCGCATGACGACAGTGCAGAGCGCACCGCTCGCCGGTCCCGGAACAACACCGGTCCGGAGCCGCTGGCAGCCGTGGGCGCTCGCCGCCATCTGCGCCGCGTCGGCGGTGCTCTACGGCTGGGGGCTCGGGAGTTCCTGGGGAAATTCGTACTACTCGGCCGCGGTCCGGTCGATGTCGCAGGGGTTCGAGAACTTCTTCTTCGGCTCCTTCGACCCGGTCGGAGTGGTCACAGTGGACAAACCGCCGATGGCGCTGTGGGTGCAGGTGCTGTCGACCTGGGTGTTCGGGTTCGACAAGGCCGCGTTGCTGCTGCCGCAGGTGGTCGCCGGAGTCGCCGCGGTGTTCCTGCTGCACCGCACGGTGCGGCGGTGGGCCGGTGAGCACGCCGCGCTGCTGGCCGCGCTGGTGCTGGCGCTGACGCCGATCACGGTGCTGATCAACCGGGACAACAACCCGGACACCCTGCTGGTGCTGCTCGTGGTGGCCGCCGCGTACGCGATGACGCGGTCGTTCGGGCGGCGCGGTGCGACCGGGTGGCTCGCGTTGGCCGCCTTCCTGGTGGGCTGCGGGTTCCTGACCAAGATGTTGCAGGCGTGGATGGTGCTTCCCGCGTTCGTCGCGGCGTACCTGGTCGGCAGCCGGGCCTCGTGGGGACGGCGGGTGGCCGACCTCGCGGTCGCCGCGGTCGTGCTGCTGGTCAGCTCGTTCTGGTGGATCGCGGCGACCGCGCTGTGGCCCGCGCCGAAGCCGTGGATCGGCGGCAGCACCAACGGTTCGGCCTGGGACCTGGTGTTCGGCTACAACGGGTTCGGCCGCATCCTCGGTGGCGACGGGAACATGGGCCCCGGTGGTCACCACGGCGGCGGTCCGGGTGGTGGCCCCGGTGGCGGTGGCGGGTTCTCCGGCAGCTCCGGACCGCTGCGGCTGTTCAACGAGCAGCTCGGCGGTCAGATCAGCTGGTTGCTGCCGCTGTGCCTGCTGGTGCTCGTGGCGGTCGTCGTCGCCGGGGCGCGCACCCGCGCGGTGGCGCGCGAGCACGTCGCGGGCTGGGTGCTCTGGGGCGGCTGGCTGGTGACCGTCGGGTTCATGTTCAGCTTCGCCCAGGGGATCATGCACCCGTACTACACGACGATGCTCGCGCCCGCGGTCGGCGCGGTGGCCGGTGCCGGGCTGGTCCGGTTCTGGCGCTGGTACACCTCGCCGGTGGGGCTGTCGTGGCTGCTGCTGCCGCTGGGTGTCGCGATCACCGCGGGGTGGGCGTTCACGCTCGTCGCGCGGGACCTGAGCTGGCACCCGTGGGCGGGCTACGCCGCGCTGGCGCTCGGGGCGGTGGCGCTGGTCGCGCTGCTGGTCCGGGGGCGCTTCGGCCGCGCCGGGTTCGCGCTGGGGCTCGCGGCGATGCTGCTGGTGCCGACGGCGTGGTCGGCGCTCGGCGCCACCAGCGGGCAGGCCAGTCCGATGGGCGGGGCCAACCCGATGGCCGGACCGCCGGAGATGGGCATGCCGGGCGGCGGCCGCGGGCTCCCGCCGGGGATGTCGGGGGACCGGCGGCACGGCCAGGCCCGGGGGGACGCCGGCGAGACGCTTAGCGCCGAGCAGCGCAAGCTGCTGGCCTACGTCCAGGAGCACGCCGGGGGCAAGGAGGTGCCGATGGCCGTGGAGGGCGGTGCCCACGGTGCCTCGGCGTACCTGCTGGACTCGGACCTCACCGTGGTCGGCATGGGCGGGTTCATGGGCAGCGACAACGCCCCCTCGGTGGCGCAGCTCACCGAGTGGAAGCGGGCCGGGAAGCTCGGCTTCGTGCTGCTCGGCGGCGGTCCCGGCGGTTCCGGTCGGATGCCCGGCACGCCGCACGGGCCCGGCGCCGGACAGGGCCCGCCCGGCATGCCCGGCGGCGAACTCCGCCAGCAGCGCGAGCAGTGGGTGAAGCGCAACTGCGCGCTCGTCGACCCGGCCGCCTACGGCGGCACCGGGCAGCAGCAGGGGGACGGTCCGTTCGGCGGGGAGCAGCAGCTGTACTCGTGCGGATGAGCGCCCGTGCTCGTCGTGCGCGGCGGTGCCGGTTGCGGGCGTGCGCCCCGGAATGAGGAAGCGGCCGGCACCGCTCGCCGCGCCCCCTTCGGAGGTTCCCAGCCTCCACCCAGGGTTTTCCCAGGAAGCCGCGTCACCCTGGAGGACGTGACGGAGACCGACGCGAGGGTCCTGGTCGTCGACGACGAACCCAACATCCTCGAACTGCTCACCGCTGCGCTGCGCCTGAGCGGTTTCGAGGTGCGGGGCGCGGCGACCGGGGCCGACGCGCTGCGAGCGGCCGACGAGTTCCGCCCCGACATCGTGGTGCTCGACGTGATGCTGCCCGACCAGGACGGCTTCTCCGTCGCGACGCGGCTGCGGGACAGCGGCAACCACGTGCCGGTGCTGTTCCTGACCGCGCGCGACGCCGTCGAGGACCGCATCGCGGGGCTCACCGCGGGCGGTGACGACTACGTCACCAAACCCTTCAGCCTGGACGAGGTGGTGCTGCGGCTGCGGGCCATCCTGCGGCGGGTCCGCCCGGCGCAGAGCACCGACTCGCTGCTGCGCTACCAGGACCTCGAACTCGACGAGGAGACCTACGAGGTGCGCCGCGCCGGGCGACTGGTGAGCCTGTCGCCGACCGAGTTCAAGCTGTTGCGCTACCTGTTGATCAACGCGGAGAAGGTGGTCAGCAAGGTGCAGATACTCGACCGGGTGTGGAACTACGAGTTCGGCGGGGACAGCCGGATAGTGGAGTCCTACATCAGCTACCTGCGCCGCAAGGTCGACTCGGGCCAGGCGCCGCTGATCCACACCATCCGCGGCGTCGGGTACGTGCTGCGACGACCGCCGGAGGACCGGTGAGGGTGCTGCGCACACTGCGCGGGCGGTTGGTCCTGGCGTTGTTGTGCGTGACCGCGGTGGGGTTGGGGCTGATGGGCTTCGCCTCCACCGCGCTGCTGGAGCGGTCCCTGGTGTCGCATGTGGACGAACGGCTGGTCGGCATGGCCCAGCCGTGGGAGCGGGGCGAGCACCCGCCTCCGATGCCGCCGGGCGAGAACCCCGGGCACGGCAACCTGCCCACCGACTTCCGGGTGCTGTTCTTCGACCGCGACGGCAGACCGGTCACCATGCTCGGGCAGTCCGAGTCGGACCCGACCGGACCGGTGGTGCACAACCCCGAGCACGGTCCGGAGATCCGCACCGTGCCGGACCGCACCGGCGGGGCCGGCTGGCGGGTGCGGACCAGCCACCTCCCCGACGGGCAGGTGATCGCGCTGGCGTTGTCCATGCGCAACATCGACGTCACCGTGCAGCAGCTGGTCAACATCGAACTCGTCGTCGGGGCGGCGATGCTGGTGCTGCTGGTCGCCGCGGCTGCCGTCACGGTGCGCCTCGGGCTGCGGCCGCTGACCCGCATCGAGCACACCGCGGACGCCATCGCCGCCGGCCAGCTCGACCGCCGGGTGCCGGACCGGGATCCGCGGACCGAGACCGGCAGGCTCGGTTCGGCGCTGAACACCATGCTGGAGCGGCTGGTCGACGCGTTGCAGCAGCGCGAGCACTCCGAGCAGCGGTTGCGCCGGTTCGTGGCGGACGCCTCGCACGAGCTGCGGACGCCGCTGACGTCGATCCGCGGTTTCGCCGAGCTCTACCGGCGCAGCAGCGAGCCGCGCGAGGAGGACGTGCGGCTGATGATGTCGCGCATCGAGGGCGAGGCGCAGCGGATGGGGTCGCTGGTGGAGGACCTGCTGCTGCTGGCGCGGCTGGACCGGGAGCGGTCGGTCGAGCTGACCGACCTGGACCTCGTGCCGCTGGTGCACGACGCCGCGCACGACGCGCGCGCCCGCGACCCGCAGCGGGAGATCGTCGTCGACGACCCCGGCCACGCCGTGCGGGTGCTGGGCGACTCGGCGCGGTTGCGGCAGGTGGTGGCGAACCTGGTGACCAACGCCCTGGTGCACACCACGCCCGGGAGTCCGGTGCGGTTGTCGGTGGGGCACGGCGTGGTGGACGGCCGGGCGGCGGCTGCGGCCGGGGCGGAGATCCCGGTCGGGACGCAGCTGGGGGTCGTCGAGGTCGCCGACAGCGGACCGGGCATCGCCCCGGAGCACGCCCGCCGGGTGTTCGACCGCTTCTACCGGGTGGCCGACGGGCGGGAGCGCGCCTCCGGCAGCACCGGGCTCGGTCTGGCGATCACCGCGGCGCTGGCGGAGGCGCACAACGGTCGCGTCGAACTCCGCGGCAACCGGTCCGGGGGCAGCACCTTCCGCCTCCTGCTCCCGCTGTCCTGAGGTCGTCGGACTCGTTGTGCGTGGCGGAACCTTCGTGCCTGTCTTCGAACTCGTCGTGCGTGGCGGTGCCGGCGCCGGAACCTCCTGCCGGAAGCGGGTTCGAAGCCAGGCACTCCGCAGGCTCTGCCGACACCGCCCGGCCGGGTGGCCCCGGCCGGGCGGCGCGGTGTTGCGGTCAGAGCTTGACGGTCGGGTGGTGGATGTCGAACCAGACCGACATGTCCAGCACCCGCTCGAAGGTGTGGCGGGCGAAGGTGTCGATCTGGGCCGGGTCCTGCTTGATCGCCTCGTTGATCCACTTCTCGTCGCACAGGGCCAGCGCCGGGTCGCCGTCGGAGACCAGCTGGGCGACCTGCTTCTGCAGCACCGCCGCGTACTTCGGGTCCTGGGTGGACGGGTACGGGCTCTTGACCCGCTCCACCACGGACTTCGGCAGCACGTCGGCCGCGGCGTGGCGCAGCAGGCTCTTCTCCCGGCCGTCGAAGGTCTTCAGCGACCACGGGGTGTTGAAGACGTACTCGACCAGGCGGTGGTCGCAGAACGGCACGCGGACCTCCAGGCCGACCGCCATGCTCATCCGGTCCTTGCGGTCCAGCAGGATGCGCACGAACCGGGTCAGGTGCAGGTAGCAGATGATCCGCATCCGGCGCTCGAAGTCGCTGTCGCCGTCCCGCAGGGGCACCTCGCTCACCGCCTGGCGGTAGCTGTCGGCGATGAAGGTGTCGATGTCGAGCGCGGCGCGGACCTCGGGGGCCAGCACCTCGGAACGCCCGCCCGGGTGGACGTCGGTGAACATCGCCAGCCACGGGAAGGTGTCGGCCTGCTGCGCCTGCGGGTCGTGGAACCACTTGTAGCCGCCGAACACCTCGTCGGCCGACTCACCGGACAGCGCCACCGTGGAGTGCCCGCGGATCGCCTTGAACAGCAGGTACAGCGACTGGTCCATGTCGCCCAGGCCCATCGGGAAGTCCCGCGCGCCCACCGAGGCGCGGCGCACCGCCGGGTCGGCGAGCGTGTCGGGGTCCAGCACGATGTCCTGGTGCCGGGACCCGACGTGCTCGGCGACGTCGTGCACGTACGGGCCGTCCGGGGTGTCGCGCATCGGGTCCGGCTGGAAGTTCTCGGTCTGGCCGACGAAGTCGACGGCGAAGCTGCGGACCTGCTCGCCCTTGCGGGCCAGCTGCTGCCCGGACAGCGCGGTGATGGCGCTGGAGTCCAGGCCGCCGGACAGCAGCACGCAGCGCGGCACGTCGGAGATCAGCTGGCGGGCGACGATGTCGTCGAGCAGTTCGCGCACGTGCGCGACGCTGGTGCGCTGGTCGTCGGTGTGCTCGACGGCCCGCAGCTGCCAGTAGGTCGTCTCGCGCAGCCCCTTGCGGTCGACGGTGACGATGGTCCCCGGCTGCACCTCGCGCATGCCCTCCCACACGGCGGCGCCGGGGGTCTTGGTCATGGCGAACAGCTCGCGCAGCCCGTCGGCGCCGACGACCTTCTCGGCCAGCGGGTTGGCCAGGATGGCCTTGGGCTCGGAGCCGAACAGCACGCCGTGCTCGGTGGGGTAGTAGTACAGCGGCTTGATGCCCATCCGGTCGCGGACGAGCAGCAGCTGGTCGGTGCGGGTGTCCCAGACGGCGAAGGCGAACATGCCGTTGAGGTGTTCCGCGAGCTGGGCGCCCCACTCCAGGTAGGCGTGCAGCACGACCTCGGTGTCGCTGTCGGTGTCGAAGCGGTGGCCGCGGCGGCGCAGCTCGTCGCGCAGCTCGGTGAAGTTGTAGGTCTCACCGCTGTAGACGATGGCGACCTTGCCGTCGGGGGTGTCGACCTCCATCGGCTGGGCGCCGCCGGGCAGGTCGATGATCGCGAGTCGTCGGTGTCCCAGCGCGGCGTGCGGACGCACCCAGGTGCCGCCCGCGTCCGGTCCCCGGCAGGCCATGGTCTCGCACATCGCGTCGATCACGGACTGCTCGCGGGTGAGGTCGCGTTGGAAGTCGATCCAGCCGGAAATGCCGCACATGAACTGCTCCGTTCGCTGCTCTTATCGGATTCCGTTCGTCGCGCCGGGGAGTGACGAAATGGCCCTGTGAGGCGCCGCTCACAGGTTCTTTAGCGAGATTAACTAGATCGTTGCATCGACGAAACCACATGACGGGGTGAAGTCGCCCACTCACGAATCGTGCAGAACCGTCGAAACGGGTTGGGGGTGCACCGCCCGTATCGCCCGAATGGGTGACATCAAGGCTCCGTAAACGCCCGGGTCGCGGGCGTCAAGGAGCCGTCATGGGCCCTTGGGCCGGGCCGTCGCGGGAGCTTCGCTGTACGGCGGCGGGATGGTCCCGCCTCGCCGTTTCGATGTGAGGAGTGCGCAGCGGTGGCTGATCTGGCCTACGCCGTGTTGCTTGTCGCCGGGTTCGCGGCCCTGGCGTTGACCCTGCGAGGTTTGGAGCGCTTGTGAGCGTCCTGCTGGCCAACGCCGCCGGTGGCGCGTTGGCACTACTGCTGATCGGTTACCTGTTCGTCGCGCTGATCCGGCCGGAGAAGTTCTAGATGAGTCCCCTCTCGGTCGGCCTGGTCCAGGCCGGCCTCCTCGTCCTGGTCATCGCGGCCGTGCACCGGCCCTTCGGTGACTACCTCGCCCACGTCTACACCAGCGACCGGCACTGGCGGGTGGAGCGGGCCGTCTACCGCCTGGTGCGGGTCGACGGCGACTCCCGGCAGCGCTGGACCGGATACGCCGCGGGCGTGCTCGGTTTCTCGTTCGCCTCCATCGTGCTGCTGTACCTGCTGCAACGGCTGCAACCGTGGCTCCCGCTGAGCTTCGGGCGCGGCCCGGTCGACCCGGCCACCGCGTTCAACACCGCGGTCAGCTTCGCGACCAACACCAACTGGCAGTCCTACGTGCCCGAACAGGTCCTCGGGCACACCGTGCAGATGGCCGGGCTGACCGTGCAGAACTTCGTGTCCGCGGCCGTGGGCATGGCCGTGGCGATCGCGCTGGTGCGCGGGTTCGCCGCCTCCGCCGACGAGCGGATCGGCAACGTCTGGGTGGACATCACCCGGGGCGTGACCCGGGTGCTGCTGCCGATCGCGTTCGCCGCGGCGGTGCTGCTGGTGGCGCTCGGCGGGGCGATGAGCCTGGCCGCCGGCATCCACGTCGTCGGGCTGGACGGCCACGCGCACACCATCGCCACCGCGCCGATCGCCAGCCAGGAGGTGATCAAGGAGCTGGGCACCAACGGCGGCGGCGTGCTCAACGCCAACTCCGCGCACCCGTTCGCCAACCCCGACGGGGCCAGCAACCTGCTGGAGGTCTTCCTGATCCTGGTGATCCCGATCAGCCTGACCCGCACCTTCGGCACCCTGGTCGGCGACCGCAGGCAGGGCCGGGCGCTGCTGTCGGTGATGGTCGCGCTGATGTCGCTGACGCTCGCCGCGGTCTGGTGGGCCGAGAGCCACCCGAACGGCCCGGCGACACTGGCCGCCGGAAGTGCCCTGGAGGGCAAGGAAACCCGGTTCGGCGTCTTCCTGTCCGGGCTGTTCGCGGTCGCCACCACCGGCACCTCGACGGGTGCGGTGAACTCGATGCACGACAGCTACACCGGGCTCGGCGGCGGCGTGGCGCTGCTGAACATGCTCATCGGCGAGGTCGCGCCCGGCGGGGTCGGCGCGGGGCTGTACGGCATCCTGGTGCTCGCGGTGATCGCGGTGTTCCTCGCCGGGCTGATGGTCGGCCGCACCCCCGAGTACCTGGGCAAGAAGCTCGGGCGGCGGGAGGTCACGGCGGCCGCGGTCTCGGTGCTCGCCATGCCGGTGGTGGTGCTGCTGGGCACCGGGACGGCGCTGGCGCTGCCGGACACCCGGCAGGCGATGACCAACGGCGGTCCGCACGGGCTCTCCGAGGTGCTCTATGCCTTCGCCTCGGCGGGCAACAACAACGGCAGCGCCTTCGGCGGTCTGACCGCCACCAGCGACTTCTTCCAGGCCGCGCTGGGCGTGGCGATGCTGCTGGGCCGGTTCGTGCCGATGCTGGCGGTGCTCATGCTGGCCGGATCGGTGGCGCGGCAGCGGCGGGTCGCCGAGACCGCCGGAACGCTGCCCACCACCGGCCCGCTGTTCGCCGGGCTGCTCGGCGGCACTGTCGTCCTCGTCGCGGCGCTGACGTTCCTGCCCGCGCTCGCCCTCGGTCCCATCGCGGAGGCACTCGCATGACCACCACCCTGGAAGAACCCCGCGCGCAGACCGAACCGGCCGCGCGCAAGCTGTCCGCGGGCGCGTTCAGCCCCCGCCAGCTGTGGACCTCGCTGCCCGAGGCGCTGCGCAAACTGCACCCGCGACACCAGCTGGCCAACCCGGTCATGTTCGTGGTGTGGGTCGGATCGGTGCTGGTCACCGTGCTGGCCGTGACCGACCCGAGCGTGTTCGGCATCGCGGTCGCCGCGTGGCTGTGGTTCACCGTGCTGTTCGCCAACCTGGCCGAGGCCGTCGCCGAGGGGCGCGGCCGGGCGCAGGCCGAGTCGCTGCGCCGCACCAAGACCGACACCACCGCGCGGCGGCTGGTCGACGGCGTCGAGGAGCGGGTGCCCGGCACCGACCTGCACGTCGGCGACCTGGTCGTCGTCGAGGCGGGCGAGGTGGTCCCCGGCGACGGCGACGTGGTGGAGGGCATCGCCACCGTCGACGAGTCGGCGATCACCGGCGAGTCCGCGCCCGTGGTGCGCGAGTCCGGCGGCGACCGCTCGGCGGTCACCGCGGGCACCACCGTGCTGTCCGACCGGATCGTCGTGCGGGTCAGCACCGAGCCCGGCGGGACGTTCGTGGACCGGATGATCGCGTTGGTGGAGGGCGCCCAGCGGCAGAAGACGCCGAACGAGATCGCGCTGACCATCCTGCTGGCCACGCTGACGATCCTCTTCCTGCTCGCGGTCGTCGCCCTGCAGCCGATGGCGGGCTACTCGGGATCGCTGCTGTCGGTGATCGTGCTGGTGGCGCTGCTGGTGTGCCTGATCCCCACCACGATCGGCGCGCTGCTGTCGGCGATCGGGATCGCCGGGATGGACCGGCTGGTGCAGCGCAACGTGCTCGCCAAGTCCGGGCGCGCGGTGGAGGCCGCCGGGGACGTCAACACGCTGCTGCTGGACAAGACCGGCACCATCACCTTCGGCAACCGGCGGGCCACCGAGCTGATCCCCGTCGACGGCACCCCGGTGGCCGAACTGGCCCGGGTGGCGCGGCTGTCCAGCCTCGCCGACCCGACGCCCGAAGGCTCCAGCATCGTCGAGTTCTGCGTCACCGAGCACGGGCTGCCCGCCGAGGCCGAAGGCGCCGAACGCACCGCCGAGTCGGTGCCGTTCACCGCGCAGACCCGGATGAGCGGCATCGACATCGACGGGCGGCAGATCCGCAAGGGAGCCGCGAGCGCGGTGCGCGCCTGGGCGGGCGGACTTCCGTCCGAAGTGGACGACGAAGTGGAGCGGATCTCCGCGCAGGGCGGGACTCCGCTGGTGGTGGCCGAACGCGGCGACGACGGGACCCGCGTCGTCGGCGTGATCCGGCTGTCCGATGTGGTCAAACCCGGGATGCGCGAGCGGTTCGCCGAACTGCGCGCGATGGGCATCCGCACCGTGATGGTCACCGGCGACAACCGGCTCACCGCGCAGGCCATCGCCGCCGAGGCCGGGGTCGACGACTTCCTCGCCGAGGCCAGGCCCGAGGACAAGCTGGCGCTGATCCGCCGCGAGCAGGAGGGCGGCCGGATGGTCGCCATGACCGGCGACGGCACCAACGACGCCCCGGCGCTCGCGCAGGCCGACGTCGGCGTGGCGATGAACACCGGCACGGCCGCCGCCAAGGAGGCCGGCAACATGGTCGACCTCGACTCCGATCCGACCAAGCTCATCGAGATCGTCGAGATCGGCAAGCAGCTGCTCATCACCCGCGGCGCGCTGACCACCTTCAGCATCGCCAACGACCTGGCCAAGTACTTCGCCATCCTGCCCGCGATGTTCGTGGCGATCTACCCGCAGCTGGACGCGCTGAACGTGATGCGGCTGGCCACGCCCACCTCGGCGATCCTGTCCGCGGTGGTGTTCAACGCGCTGGTCATCGTCGCGCTGATCCCGCTGGCGCTGCGCGGCGTCCGCTACCGGCCCACCACCGCCGCCGCGCTGCTGCGGCGCAACCTGCTGGTCTACGGCCTCGGCGGCATCGTCACGCCGTTCGTCGCGATCTGGCTCATCGACCTGGTGCTCCGGTTCGTCCCGGGCATCGGCTGAGGGAGGGCACCGATGAACAACACCCTGCTGCGGCAGACCCTGGCCGGGCTGCGGCTGCTGCTGGTCGCGACGGTCGTGCTCGGCGTCGCCTACCCGCTGGCGGTGTGGGGCGTCAGCCGTCTGCCCGGGCTGGTCGCCAACGCCGAGGGCTCGCAGGTCGTCGTCGACGGGAAGGCGGTCGGCTCGTCGCTCATCGGCATCGACCCCGTCCCCGCCGACCCGGCCCGCGACCCGTACTTCCACACCCGGCCGTCGGCCTCGGCGCCCGGTCCGCTCGGGCCGGGCGACCCGTCGGTGACCGGGGGCTCCAACCGGAGCGGGAGCAACCCGGACCTGCTGGCGGCGGTGCGGCAGCGCCGCGACGCCATCGCGGCCCGCGAACGGGTCGCGCCGGCGCAGGTGCCGCCGGACGCGGTCACCGCGTCCGCCAGCGGCGTCGACCCGCAGATCAGCCCCGCCTACGCCGAAATCCAGGTGCCGCGCGTGGCGCGGGTGACCGGGCTCGGCGAAGCCGAGGTGCGGCGGCTGGTCGCCGAGAACACCTCGGGCGGACTGCTCACCGACCGCGCGGTGGACGTGACGGACCTCAACGTCGCCGTTCGGCGGGCGGCCCACCGCTGAGAGGTCGTAGGAGACTGGACGCGTGGACAACGGGCGCAGACGCGGCGAGCTGCGGATCTACCTGGGCGCGGCCCCGGGGGTCGGCAAGACGTTCGCGATGCTGGCCGAGGCGCACCGGCGCGCCGAGCGCGGCACCGACGTCGTCGTCGGCTTCGTCGAGACCCACGGGCGCCGCAGGACCGGCGCGCTGCTCGACGGACTGGAGGAGGTGCCGCGCCGGCGCGTCGAGCACCGCGGCGTCGAGCTCACCGAGATGGACCTCGACGCGGTGCTGGCGCGCGCACCCGAGGTCGCCGTGGTCGACGAGCTCGCGCACACCAACGCGCCCGGCTCCCGCAACCCCAAGCGCTGGCAGGACATCGAGGAACTGCTCGACGCGGGCATCACCGTGCTGTCCACGGTCAACGTGCAGCACCTGGAGAGCCTCAACGACGTCGTCGAGTCGATCACCGGGGTGCGCCAGCAGGAGACGGTGCCCGACGAGGTGGTCCGCCGGGCCGGGCAGATCGAACTCGCCGACATCACCCCGGAAGCCCTGCGCCGCAGGATGGCGCACGGCAACATCTACCCGGCCGACCGGGTGGACGCCGCGCTCGGCAACTACTTCCGCACCGGCAACCTCACCGCGCTGCGCGAACTCGCGCTGCTGTGGCTGGCCGACCAGGTGGACGTGGCACTGCGGCGGTACCGCGACGAGAAGCGCATCACCGACACCTGGGAGACCCGCGAGCGCGTCGTGGTGGCCATCACCGGCGGCCCGGAGAGCGAGACGCTGATCCGCCGGGCCCGCCGCATCGCGGCCCGTGCGGGCGCCGAGTTGCAGGTCGTGCACGTGCTGCGCGGTGACGGACTGGCCGGCGCGTCGCCGACCGGCCTGGCGCGGGCCCGCGAGCTGGCCGACGCGGTCGGCGCCAGCTTCCACTCCGTCGTCGGCGACGAAGTGCCCGAGGCGCTGCTGGAGTTCGCCCGCGGTGCGAACGCCACGCAGCTGGTGCTCGGCACGTCCCGGCGGTCCCGCTGGGCGCGGATGTTCGACGAGGGCATCGGCGCGACCACGGTGCAGAAGTCCGGGTCCATCGACGTGCACATGGTCACCCACCCCGAGGCGGGCGGCGGTCGGCGGCTGCTGCACGGCCTGGCCCGCAACCCCCTGTCGTCGACCCGCCAGCTGTGGGGCTGGGTGCTGGCGGTGCTGCTGCCCGTGCTGGTCACCGGCGTGGCGTTCGCCTACGGCGACGTCGCGCTGTCCGCCGACGTGGTCGGCTACTTCCTGGCGACCGTCATCGTCGCGATGGTCGGCGGGATGGCCCCGGCGCTCACCGCCGCCCTGCTGTCCGGCGGGCTGCTCAACTTCTTCTTCAGCCCGCCCCGCTACTCGTTGGCGGTGTCGGATCCGCAGAACGTCGTCGCGCTGGTCGCGATGATGATCGTGGGCATGTTGGTGGCGTTCATGGTCGACCGCGCCGCGCGGCTGGCCGAGCGGGCGGCCGACGCGCGCACCGAGGCGGCGCTGATCACCTCCTACGCGCGCACCGTGCTGACCCACCCCGATCCGCTGTCGCGCCTGCTGGAGAAGGTGGTGGAGAACTTCGGCCTGTCCTCGGCAGCGCTGCTGGAGCGCGACGGCGGCACCTGGCAGGTCGCGGCCTGCACCGGACCGAACCCGTGCGACCGCCCGGAGAAGTCCGATGTGGACATCGAGGTCAACCCGGACGTGCACCTGGCGCTGCGCCGCCCCGGCGGCAAGCCGCTGCCCGCCGCCGACCGGACGGTCCTGGAGGGCGCGGCGGGCCAGGCGCTGCTCGCGCTGCGCCAGCAGCGGATGGCCGCCGAGGCGCGGGAGGCGCAGCGCCGCGCCGACGCCACCCAGCTGCGCACCGCGCTGCTGTCCGCCGTCGGACACGACCTGCGCACCCCGCTGGCCTCGATCAAGGCGTCGGTCAGCAGCCTGCGCGACCCCGAACTGGCGCTGTCCGAACAGGACACCGAGGAACTGCTCGCCGGTGTCGAGGAGTCGGCCGACCGGCTCACCGAACTCGTCGACAACCTGCTCGACTCCTCGCGGCTGGCCACCGGTGCCGTCGCCCCGCGGCTGCGCCCGGTCGGCTACGACGAGGTCGTCGCCCGCGCGCTCGCCGGGCTCGACGGGCGCCGGTCGGTCGACGTCGACATCGACGAGTCGCTGCCCGCCGTGTTCGCCGACGTCGGCCTGCTCGACCGCGTGGTCGCCAACGTCGTGCAGAACGCGCTGAAGTACGGCTGTCCGGACGGCGGCCTGGTCCACGTGCGGGCCAGCGAACACGCGTCGTGGGTGGAACTGCGGGTCGTCGACCACGGACCCGGACTGCCCGACGGCACCGCCGAGGCGGTGTTCGCGCCGTTCGAGCGGCTCGGGGAGCGCGGCGAGCGCGGCGACTCCAGCGGCGTCGCCGGGATCGGGCTCGGGCTGAGCGTGGCGCAGGGCTTCATGGCGGCGATGCAGGGCACCATCCGGGCCGAGGACACGCCGGGCGGAGGGCTGACGATCGTGCTCGCGCTCCCCGCCGCGACCCGGCCGGACGACACGAGCGCACACCGATCACAGGGGAGACGATGACACGGGTTCTGGTCGTCGACGACGAACCGCAGCTGCTGCGCGCGCTGCGGATCAACCTCACCGCCCGCGGCTACCAGGTGCTCACCGCGGTCGACGGCGCGACCGCGCTGCGCGCCGCCGGTGACGGCAAGCCGGACGTGGTGGTGCTCGACCTGGGACTGCCCGACATGGACGGCGGCGAGGTCATCGCCGGGCTGCGCGGCTGGACCACGGTGCCGATCATCGTGCTGTCCGCCCGCACCGACTCCACCGACAAGGTGCAGGCGCTCGACGCGGGCGCGGACGACTACGTCACCAAACCCTTCGGCATGGACGAACTCCTCGCCCGGTTGCGCGCCGCGGTCCGCCGCGCCAGCACCAGCTCCGCCGACGACCAGCCGGTGATGCGCACCGACTCGTTCAGCATCGATCTGTCGGCGAAGAAGGTGCTGCGCGACGGCGTCGAGGTCCACCTCACCCCCACCGAGTGGGGCGTGCTGGAGGTCCTGGTCCGCAACTCCGGCCGCCTCATCGGCCAGAAGCAACTGCTCAAGGACGTCTGGGGCCCGCAGTACGCCAACGAAACCCACTACCTGCGGGTCTACATGGCCCAACTGCGCCGCAAGCTCGAACCCGACCCCAGCCACCCCCGCTACCTCATCACCGAACCCGGGATGGGGTATCGGTTCGAGGGGTGAGGCGCGGAGGGGTCACGTGCTCGACGTGTCGGTGGTCGCGACGAACCACCCGAGCACCGTGACGGTCCGCGGTGTTCATCGATCGGGGTGGGGCCTGCTCACGAGATGGGGTGTGTCGGACGTGATCAGACCGGCAAGGGTGGTCAGGGACAACCGCAATGACAACGTGGTGCCGGGGTTGATGTCCACGAGCACGTCCCGGGCTTGCTCGGCGAGCGACAGGATGGTGGATCCTTCGACGGGGTGGGTCTGCTCCCATGCGGTCCACTGCGCGGAGGTGCACACCGGTATGACCGACGTGCTGTCGGAGGGGTCGGTGACCACGGGGATCCCGGCGGAGTTGTCGCCGTAGGCGAGCAGTTCGGCGTGGTAGAAGCTGTCCGCGAGCATGCCCAGCGGGTTGTAGCCGTGCAACGTCCTCCACAGGGTCAGCTCCAGCCCGTTGGCGAACTTGAACCCGGTGAGCACGCTCGAAGGCTCGTACGCCGGGTTGATGTGGTAGTCAGTGAGCCTCCCACCATTGCCGACCTGGTAGCCGCCTTGGACAGCGAAGCGCGGCGGTGTCACCCCGGGCCGCACGGCCGGGTCGGCGAACACGATCCACTCGCCGGGCTGTTTGCTCCGCGCCTCGGCGCGGAGCTCGTCGGTGACCTTCGGCAGCGGAAACGGACCGATCATGGTCTCGCGCGTGATGGTTCCCTTGGGTGTGGTCATCGCGTGCCCCTGTGGATGCGGTTCAGATCGAAGTGCGGGTTGGGGATCCAGCTCGGTCGCCCATTGACCACCGTCCATGCGCCGCGTACCTGGTGGGTGGGGATTTCCCGTATGAATAGCCGTTCGCCTTCGCCGTGGGACATGAACGTGTCCCCTTCCTGCAAGCGGAATGTCGCGTCACCGTGGATGGCCTCGCGGGCGCGTATGTCCAGGATGACATCCCCTTCGGCCAGGCCCCCGTCCCGGGCAAGGGCGTGGCCGAGGCTGTTGGTGGTGGAGATGAACGGTGTTTCGCCGGCGGCGCCGGCAACGTGCGCACCGAGGTGCGGCAGGTCTGCGGCGGCGTCCGGATGGCGGGCCGACACGCCGTCTTTGAAAAGCCCGTCGATCCCACCAGGGGGCAGATCCTTGGCCTCGACCTTGCGAAATAGGGCGTCCTTGTCCGGGTCGAGTTTTTCGTAGACGAAACGCGGGTCTTCCACGTAGTTGTCGATCGGTTGTCGGGTAAGGCCCTTGGGCAGCTCGTCGGCACCCTTGTCCAGATCCCACACGTCGGATTGCCCCAGTTTGAGCGGGTCGCCGTGTTGAGACACGTACGCTTGGGCCTCTCGGAACGCTTCCCCCGGATCGTGGCCTGGCAAGTGCTGGGGCGTCGGCGCCTCACGCACCGGCGGGTGGTGCGGCGTGGGTGGTTCCAAGTGCCCTGCGGACTTGGCCGCTCGCCCGCCGAGTTCGCGGGCGCCTTTGGTCAGGCGGCGGGTGGTGGAGGCGACTCGGGAGGCCGTTCCGGCGCCTCCGGCGAGCGAGGCGATGGCGTCGGGGATGCAGCTGCCCAGGGTTCTGCCCGGCTGGTTCTTCCAGCCGTCGATGTCCACAGTGGTCTTGATGGCCGCGTAGGGGTCCTTGACCGCCCCGACCAGGCCCATCGCCAGGGTGGCGGCGGCCTCGGCCGACTGGGCCGGGTGGGTGAACTTGTACGGGTCGAAGGGCGCGATCATCCGCGCCAGCTGCACCAGACCACCCACCGCGTCGAGTGCGCCACCGACCACCGATCCCAGGAGCCGACCGCCCGATTCCAGCGAGTCGGTGAAGTTCTCCTTGAGCTTGGTCAGCAGCCCGGGTTCGGCGGGCGCGTCCTCGCAGGCGGCGATCAGGGCGCGGGCGGCCTGTTCCCCGGCGGCCTGGACACGAGCCTTGGCGTCCCGGATGGCCTGCTCGGCGGCCTCGCGATCGGCGGCGGCCGGGTCGGTGAACGGGCCCGGCACCGGACCGGGCTCGGGACCACCGGCGTTCGCGGCCTCGACGCGCTGGTTATAGGCGTCGACCTCGGCGTTGTGGCGTTCGCGCGCGGCCTCGCTGGTCTGTTTCGCCTTCTCCAGCTGCTCTTTCGCGCGCTGCGCGGCGGCTTTCGCCTCGGCCAGCACCTCCGCGTACTGCGCGACGGCTCGCCCGGCCGAGGTGAACGCGTCCGCGGCGCTGAACCACTTCGGCGGGCAGGTGTCCAAATAGGACCGGAACTGGTCGGCGGCGTGGCCCTTCCAGCCGCCGTCGTCGATGGCTTTGAACCCCTGGCCCGCGCGTTCGAACCCGGAACCGAGCTTGCTGAGGTGGTCGGCGACCTCCCGCATCTTGGCGGGGTCGCCCGGGATGACGTCGCCCTCGACCAGCCCCAGGGCGACGCCTACCGCGTGGGCACCATCGCTGATGGCCCGCTTCGCCTCGGCGAGGTCATCGCCGAGACTGCTCGTGTTGGACACCACGGTGCGTCACCCGCCGAACGTCTGGTGGATCTGCTGCTCGGCATGCCGCGCGGATTCGGCGCTCCAGTCCGGCGCCGTCTCGCCCCGGATCTGCGACCAGTCCTTGTTGTCCCAGGCGTCGGCGTCCTCCATCGGATTGCCGCCGAAGACGTGCAGGACGCGCTTGACGGCCGTGGCGGCCGCGTCGTCGGCCTTCTCGTAGACGCTGCGGGTGTCGCGCAACGCGTCGGCGCAGTCCACCCCGTCCTCCACCAGGAACTTCACGCCCCAGGTCCACTTCTCGACGAACAGGGCCAGGGCGCCGCTCAGACCGTCGTGGCCCACGGTGTCCGGGGTTGCGGACTCGTGCAGGTGCTCCAGACCGCGGCCCTCGGCGCCCACGTTCGCCTCGCCACCGCCCCACCCGTACATCTCGTTGAGTTCGGCGACGGCGTCGCGCACGCCTCGTTCGGCCTCGGCCAGCGCGTTCAGGTCCACGCCGAACCCCGCCCCGGGCTGTGCCACTACCGGACTCCTTCCGCCTTGAGCAGGTTTTCGTAGTCGACGGCCAGCTCGGGGCCGACGATGCCCGCCACCGGTGGCAGCGCCAGTGACAGATCCGAGCCCGGGTTGAGGATCACGCCGGTGCCCGGCTCCAGCTGCGGCAGGCACTCGTGCAGGAGCTGGTGACCGGTCAGCTCACCGGTGTGCACCGGCCGGGAACCCTGGCCGCACAGCTGTTTCCACGCGGCCAGGTGCTCGACGGTGGCGAACGCGGGCAGCCACGGCATGCCCTGGTAGCGCACGGACAACACCTGGTGTGACTCCGCGCTGGTGCGTTCCACCAGCAGTGGCGCGGCGTGCAACGCCGCGAGCACCTCGTCGAAGTCGATCTCACCGCGGACGAACCGTGCCACAGCGGCAAGGAGAATCTCGGTGGGCGCCGCCCTGTCCAACGATCCGGACATCGAAGACGTGTCCATCACGCGAGCCCGTTCTCGCGACGGTGACGTGCGGTTTCGACCGACGTGTCGAGCAATCCGCCGGACAAGCGCACAATCCGGCCGGAGCCGGGACCCGATCCCGGCTGAGCAGCATTCGGCTTCATCGAGCCACGCCCTCCCCAACGTGGAACACGACAAGACGCACGGCACCGTAGCAAGGGGACACCGCCGCGCTACCACGGATCCGCCGCGGCTCCCCGTGTAAGGATCACCACTGCCGCTCCTGCTCCGAACGGCGGTGCGTTCCTGCGCAGCCCGCGCGACCGCTCGTCCGGTCACGAACTCGCCAGGTCCGCCTCGACCCGGACCACGGCCTCGTCGAACGCACGCCGGAAAGCCGCGACCTCCCACGGATGCAGCCGGAAGAAAGCGCCCTCGTCAGGACCGCATATCTCCATTTCCCCCGCACCGACGGAAATCGAGCACACCGAGACGTGACCTCGTGAATCCTGACACCGCAACAACCACTCCCGCTTCGGCTCCTCCTCGCGCACCGGCGACTCCGCGCGGTTCAGGGACATGGCTGCCTCCCTTGGACTGGTGGTTTCGTGGACGAAGTCAGAATTGCGTGGACGCACATTTGTCCGCAACTACGCGATCAGGTGATCGTCAACGCGCCCAGTCTCGTGTCAAGCTCACTTCACGTTCTGCTTGAGGTGAGGAGAATTCCGATGCCCCGACGCGCTGGTCCGTCCGCCCGATCCCGTCGACTCGCCCGCACGCTGCGCCGACTCCGTGCGGACAGCGGTCTCAGCGCTGCGGAAGTGGGCAGGGCGCTCGGCATGTCGGGCAGCAAGCTCAACCGCATCGAAGCCGCCGAGATCGGAATCTACCAGGACGATCTGGAGAAACTCCTGGACTTCTTCCGCGTCCCGCGCAAGCGCCGCGTCGAGCTGCTGGACATCGCCCGTCACGCCGAACAACGCGGCTGGCTCCGCATGCGGAACGCGAATCTCCCCGCCGACTGGCAAACCTGGACCGACTTCGAGGAAGAGGCCACCGCGCTGCGGAACTACGAACCGCTCATGCTGCCAGGCCTGCTCCAGACCGCCGAGTACGCTCGCTCGATCATCGAGGCGACCGGCGGCGAACTGGTCGACGGGAACATCGACGAGCTCGTCTCGTGCAGAATGGCGCGGCAGACACTTCTGACCAAGGCCGAACCCGTCCAGTTCCACGCCATTGTCGAGGAAGACGTCCTAAAACGTCCGTTGGAGGAGGACGGTGCCCGGGAACGTCAACTGCGGCACCTCGTCGCTCAGGCCGAGCGAACGAACATCACGCTCCAGGTGATGCGGAGCGACCGGATGCACCCCGGCCTGAACGGCCCGTTCGTGATCTTGGAATACGATGCCGACCCCAGCCTGGTGTGGCTGGAGAGCAAGCTGGTCAGCATGTTCCTCGAAGAGGATGAGCAGGTCGAGTCGTACGTGTCGACCTGGCAGGAGCTGGAAAAGCTCGCTCTGGGGCCGGAGGAGACGCTCGACCTGCTGCGCGAGCTGGTCTCGTAGTGCCTTCGGTGGTCACGTGCAATGCGTTCGGCGTGACATCATGCGTCCATGACATTCGTCGTCTTTTCCGGCGTCGCGTGGCGGAAATCGAGCCGAAGCTCGGCCAACTCGAACTGCGTGGAGGTCGCTCGGCAGGGCGCTGCTGTCGGGGTGCGGGACTCCAAGGACCCCGAGGGCGGGGTCCTCGTCTTCTCCACGGCCCGCTGGCGCGACTTCGTGGCACGGCTCTGATGCGTGGTCGCGCAGCGGTTCCGTGGGGTTCGCGTGAAGTTTCCGGAACCTGCTGACCAGCGCGGAACCCCGCTGCTACTGTCTGCGTGATCTGCCGGTGATCAGACGCCGACCTGGGGGTTTCCGCGATGACGACACCAGCACCACCTCCGCCGCCACCGGCACCCGGCGGCCCGGGCCAGAGCATCACCGTCAACAAGGACAACGTCCTGCAGGCGCGCAAGGTGATCCTGCAAGCGGTGGAGCATGCGCATGACCGGCTGGAAGCTCTCCAGTACGACCTGGCGATCTCCGCGCCTGCCGACGACCGGATCAGCAGCACAGCCGCGGCCGTCTGGAACGGGAATCTGGTGCTCAACCCCGATTCGCATTACAACCGGCTGAGGCAGTACGTCGACAACGTGCAAAAACTCGCAGAACAGCTGGAAGAGGCCGCGAAGCAGTACGGCTACACCGAAGAAGAGATCACCGCCTCGTTCAACGCCCAGGCGAGGCAGATGTGAGGGGAGCGCAGGTGCCAACGCGCGTTCACTCGGTGTTGATCGGCTTCGGGCTCGTGGCGGTCACGATCGGTGGCTGCACAGTCAACGGCCCGGACCCGGCACCGACGACCTCTGCTCCGAAGCCCGAAACCAAGACATCGAGGCCGAAGGACCTCAGCCTCGCGGGCAAGCAGGACGCGGACTTGTGCAAGCTCCTCACCGAAGAACAGCAATCGCAGTTGCAGATCGCTCGTCCTCGCCCGGTGGCCAAGGACGGCACCAACGACTTCCCAGGCTGCATCTGGTCGGGTGAGACAGGGCAGACGGGCTATTCGGTCGCCGTCCGAGCGGTTCCCATGAGCATGGCCGACTTCCGGGCGAAGCGGGGTGACGAGTCCCCCGACACCGCGGCCACGTACGCGGTCGGCGCCGGTTTCCCCGCCGCGCAGGGGCAACGTGGCGGTGGTTTCGAGCAGTTGGGCTGCAACGTGGATGTCGACGTGGCCGATGGTCAGACGCTCGACGCGTTCGTAAGCCCGAACGTCAACGGAACGATGTCGAACCAGGACATGTGCACCAAAGCCAAACAAGCCGCCGAGGCCGCTGTGACGACGTTGCAGGGGCAGGGCTAGGGGGAACGTCGTGACCGGTGTCGACCCGATTCGCGATCTTCGGTTCGAGGGGATGGACATCCCGCAGCTCACCGACTGGATCGGCAAGATCAAGCAGGGGCGCGGTTCGGAGTCGATGAACCGCGCGGTGCAGGCCCTGGACCAGTGCGTGCAGGTCGTCGTCGACCTGGACGACACGTTGCGCACCGAACTCGGCAAGCTCGGGATCGCCTGGGAGGGCAACGCCGGTGACCTCGCGCAGGCCGCGGCGCAGCAGCGGTCGGTGGTCATGCAGCAGGCGCAGGACCCGTTGCGGGGGTCGGCGCGCAGCGTCGAGGCGCAGGGCCGCGGGTTCGACTCGGCCAAGCACAGCCTGCCGAACAGCGACGAGTTGCGGCACAAGCAGTCGGAGAACTTCTTCGAGTGGGCCGGCGGCGCGTTCGGCTACGAGAGCGACTACGACGCGGAAGCCAAGCAGATCGACGGGCGCAAGAAGGCCGCGCAGGCGGCGCTCGGCTCGTACCGCGACACCACGGTCACGCAGGCCCAGCAGTACCAGCCGCTGCCGCAGATGCCCGCTCCCACGGTGGCGGCCTCGGCCGGTCCTCCCGGGGCCGTGCCGACCGTCGGTGCGCCCGGCTTCGGCGGTGACGCCGTCGCGTCCGGGGGCGGTTTCCTCGGCGCCGAGCAGTCGACGACCGGGTTCCTCGGTGGGGAACGGTCCACGTCCGGGGGCGGACGCGCCGGCAGCGACGAGCCGTCCGCCGGTGGGCGCAGCGGGACCGAGGACCACCGCGCGGACTCCGCCGAACCCGGCGGGAACGCCGATCCCGCCCCCGAGGGCGGCGATTCCGGGATCGGCCTCGGCGGGGTGCTCGGCATCGGCGCGGGCGGCGCCGCCGTCGCCGGCATCGGCGCGGTCGCGGCGGGCAGGCTGCTCGGCGGCCAGGGCGGTGCCGCGCGCGGCGGCGGGGCGGCGGCCGAGGGCCGGGCCGCGACGCCGGGGCGCGGCGGTTCCTCCGGGATCGGCGGTGGCCCCGGCGACACCACCGCGGGGCGCACCGCGGGCAGCTCCCCGGGCAGCCGTCCCGCGGCGGGTTCGGTGATGGGCCCGGCCGCGACGCGCGGCAAGAAGGCCGCCGAGGACGAGGAGCACGAGAACCGCTACACCGCAGAGGAAACCCCCTTCGACGACGAGCGCCTGGCCGCCCCACCGGTCCTCGGCGGCACCGGTGAGCCGGACGGGCCGGAGAAGCAGGGCTGACGTGCGTCCCGGAGCAGAAGCCGACCCGGTCACCCTGTCGGTCGCCGAGTTCGACGTGCTGTGCGAGGCGGCGAACCTCGCCGATCGGCGGCACATCGTGCTGGACGTGCCGAGCCCCGGCGCGACGTTCACCGAACGCGCCCGGATCGTCGCCGACGTGTGGGCGGGACTGCGCGCCCGGCACCTCGCCGAACCGGGCGGCGACCGCGTCGACGCGGAGCTCGGCGACCTGCTGGCACTGCTGGACCGGCCGCGGCGCAGCATCGACGTGCGGATCTGGGCCGACCGCCCGATCCGCGCGCTGGCCGCCACGGCGGACGGCGAGGGCGCACTCCTGTCCATCGTGGACGGTGACGCGGTCGAGCTGACCCCGGTGCGGGCGAGTTCGCTGGCGGAGGCGGCGGTCTCGGTCGCCGGGGACGTCGCGGCCGGGCCGGGACGCGCGGTGAGCCTGCCCAACGAGGTCCTGCGCGAGGCGTCCGACGCGGCCGGGCCGAACGACCCGCACGGGTTCGTCGACGAGCTGCGCGAGCTGGGCGTCCCCGCCGACGACGCGGCCGAGGTGGTGCGCATGTCCGACGGCATGGGCGTGCGCGGCCAGTTCGGCGCGGAGTTCCGCCCGCAACGCGGCGGCCACGCCGACCGGGCGCCCCGCGTGGTGGGTTTCCACGACACGCCCGCCGGCCGCTACCTCCACGTGGTGCGCACCAGCGGCGACGGGCGCCGCTGGAGCACCCTCGCCCCGGCCGACAACCAGCGCATCGCCGAGTACGTGCGGGAGCTGCTCACCGAACTCGCCGACGGCGAACTGGCGTCGCCCTTCGGCGTCTGAGCCCGCCACCCGCACGCACCGCGCTCCCGGGAAGCCCGTTCGGCGTCTGGTGGGCGTTCCGGCGGGTTCGCTAGCGTCGGGGACCTTCGGTGGGCGCGTGAGGGAGCGTGGTCCGGTGACCGGCGACGTCGGGCGAGGAGTGCGTTCCCGTTCGTTCCGGGCGCTGCTGGTCGCGTGGGCGGTCACGTCGGTGGGGGACGGGGTCCGGGCCGCCGCCCTGCCGCTGTACACCGCGGTGAGCACGCGGGACGCCGTGGCGGTGTCGGCGGTCGCCGTCGCCGAGGTGCTGCCGTGGTTGCTCGTGGCGCTTCCCGCCGGGGCGCTGGTCGACCGGTGGCGGCCGCGCAGCGCGCTGATCAGCGCGCACGCCTTCCGCTGCGCGGTGACGCTGGTGCTCGTCCTGCTGGCGTCGGCGGGGGCGGCCGGGCTGCCCGCGTTGCTGGTGTGCGCGTTCCTGCTCAGCAGCGCCGAGACGTTCGCGGACTCGGCGGCGCAGACGGTGCTGGTGGCGCTGGCGGGGCCGGAGGACCTGGAACGCGCGAACGGGCGGTTCGTCAGCATCGAGACGCTGGGGGTCGAGATCGCCGGCCCGCTCGCCGCGGCGGCGTTGTTCGCGTGGGAACCCGCGCTGTGCTTCGCCGCGAACGCGTTGTCCTTCGGCGCTGCCGCGTGCTGCGTCGCGGGCGTGCCGAACGCGGCCGAGCGGTCGTCGGAGCGCGGCCGGCTGGGTGCCGAGGTGCTCGCCGGACTCCGCTTCCTGACGCGGAATCCCGCGCTGCGCACGGTAGTCGGGGTGGTGGGCCTGACCGCGCTGCTGACCAGCGCCGTGAACACCGTCGCCGTGCTGTACGCGGTGGAGGAGCTGCGGATGCCCGCCGCCGCGGTCCCGACGTTGCTGGTGTGCACGGCGATCGGCACGGTGCTGGCCACGCCCGCCGCGTCGCGGTTGGCGCGCCGGTTCGGCGGCGGGCGGGTGATGATCGGCGCGTTGCTCGTGCTGGCCGCCGGGATCGCGCTGCTGGGCGGTGTGCGGGTTCCGGCCGCGGCCTGGCCCGCCTACTTCGTGATGGGGTTGGGCGCCGGGACGTGGAACGTGCTCTCGGCGGCGAACCGCCAGCGCCTCACGCCCCGGGCGATGATGGGCCGCGTGACCAGCGCCCACCGCGTCCTCGCCTGGGGGCTGATGCCGCTCGGCGCGGGTCTGGCCGGACCGGTCGCCGCGCTGACCTCCCTGGGCGGCGTCATCCTCGGCGCCGCGGTCCTCGTGGCGGTCGTGGTCGTGCTCGCCGCGCCACGCCTGCGCGGGCTGTGACGGTCAGGACCGCAGGCCGCAGCCGCAGGAGTCGCGGTGCACGAAGCGGGGCGGCAGGCGGTGGGTCTCCGGCGGTACGTCCGGGTCGGCGATGCGCCGCAGCAGCAGTCGGGCCGCCAGCGAACCGATGTCCGCGCACGGCTGGGCGATCACCGTCAGCCGCGGCGAGAACCAGTTCGCCCACGGGAAGTCGTCGAAGCCGACGAGCGCGATGTCGTCGGGCACCCGCAGACCGGCTTCCCCGAGCGCGCGCATGGCGCCGACGGTCATCCCGTTGTTCGCGGTGATCAGCGCGGTCGGGCGGCGCCGGAGGAGTTCCGCGGTGGCGCGGGCGCCGGGGTCGGTCTCCGACCGGCCCTCCACGACGAGCTCGGGTTCGTGCTCAATTCCGTTGCGCCGCAAGCCTTCCCGGTACCCGGCGAGCCGTTCGTCCGTGGTGGACAGACCGGTGCGCCCGGCGACGATGCCGATGCGGCGGTGACCGAGCGCGGCGAGGTGGTCGACCAGCTGCGCGGTGGGCTCGGTGTTCTCCGGGCCCACCTGGTCGTAGCGGTCGTCGACGATCCGGTCCGCCAGCACCGTCGGGATGCCCTGCGCGCTCGCGTACTCCAGAGCGCGCTCGGGGTCCGCGGACGGTGCGAGGACGAGGCCGTCCACCCGCCGGGCGCGCATGCTGCGCACCACGTGCAGCTCGTGGTCCGGATCGTCGCGGGACTCGGCGAGCAGCAGCGTGTAGTCGTGCTCGACGGCCTCGGCCTCGATGCCCTGCAACACCTGGCCGAAGTAGGGGTTGCTGATCGCCGACATGACCACGGCGATCGACTTGGTGCTGGCGGTGACCAGCGACCGCGCCAGCGTGTTCTGGCTGTAGCCGGTCTCCTCGATCGCCTCCTCGACCAGGCGCCGGGTCTCCGGCCGCACGTTGCGGGTGCCGTTGACGACGTGCGACACCGTCGCGGTGGACACGCCCGCCAAGCGGGCCACGTCGGCCAGGGTCGCCATCGACCCTCCTCTCTGCCTGCGGGAGTGATTCGGACAATAGCAGTTAAGCGCTTGCGCAAGCGCTTAACACAGGTTTACGTTCCTGACCACTCAACGTCGAGTGCGGGCCCGCCGGCCCGCAGGGCCAGGAAGGCGACAGGACATGAGCACTCCACAGCTGCACCGCGCGGCCGGAGTCCGCGGGGGCCGCGGAACCGTCGCCGGAGCCGCCGCGGTCGCCGCGCTGGGCGGCCTGCTGTTCGGCTACGACACCGGGGTCATCTCGGCAGCGCTGCTCTACATCAGCAAGGTCTTCGCGCTCAGCGAGGCGGTGCAGCAGTGGGTGGTCGCCTCCCTGCTGCTCGGCGCGATCGTCGGAGCGCTCGGCGGTGGAGCGGTCGTGGACCGGCTCGGCCGCAAGCGCACCCTGCTGGCGGTGTCGGCGGTGTTCACCGTCGCGGCGCTGCTGTCCGCGCTGGCGCCGAACACCGAGCTGCTGGTGGTGGCCCGGGTGCTGCTCGGCCTGGCGATCGGCACCAGTTCGCTGGTGGTGCCGACCTACATCGCCGAGATCGCGCCGCCCGCGGTGCGCGGTCGCCTGGTGTCGTTGAACCAGCTGATGATCACCATCGGCATCTTCGTGTCCTACCTGGTCGGCTACGCCTACGCCGACAGCGGGAACTGGCGGATGATGCTCGGTCTGGCCGCTGTCCCGTCGATCGCGATGTTCCTCGGGCTGCTCAAGCTCGTGGAGAGCCCGCGCTGGCTGCTGGCGCGCGGTCGCCGCGAGGAGGCCCGCGCCGCGCTGCTGCTCACCCGCACCCCGGAGGAGGCGGAGGCCGAACTCGCCGAGATCTCCGAAACGATGCGCGAGGAGCAGCGCTTCTCCTACCGGGACCTGTTCCGGCCCCGGCTGCGCCCCGCCGTGCTGCTCGGCATCGCCGTCGCCGCGACCAACCAGCTCGTCGGCGTCAACGCGGTCATCTACTACGCGCCGACGATCCTCAAGCAGGCCGGGCTCGGCGACTCCGCGTCGATCCTGTCCTCGGTGGGCATCGGCGCCACCAACATGATCTTCACCGTGATCGCGCTGCTGCTCATCGACAAGGTCGGCCGCCGACCGCTGCTCATCGGCGGGACCAGCGTGGTGATCGTCGTCCTGTTCGGACTCGGCGGGCTGTACCTGCTGCCCAGCACGCACGGCCTGGGCGGGCTGCTGACCATCGGTCTGATGCTCTACGAGGCGGCGTTCGCGGCCAGCCTCGGCCTGGCGATCTGGCTGGTCAACAGCGAGGTCTTCCCGACCGCGGTGCGCGGCAAGGCCGCCAGCGCGGGCACCGTGACCCACTGGGCGCTGGACTTCCTCATCTCCGTGTCGGTCCTGACGCTGATCCAGATGTTCACCCCCACCGGCCTGTTCTGGATCTACGGTGTGCTCGGCATCCTCGGCGTGGTCTACCTGCACCGGAACCTGCCGGAGACCAAGGGCCGTAGCCTGGAGGACATCGAGAAGTCCCTGCGCGGCGGTCGGAAGGGCGAGTGACGTGGTCCGGCTCGACGAGTTGGTCAAACGGGCGCGGGCGCTGGCTGAGACCGGCCGGCGCCGCGTCCTCGGCATCGCGGGGGCTCCCGGCGCGGGCAAGGGCACGGTCGCCGAGCGGCTGCTGGCCGAGCTGGGCCCGGCTGCCGTGCTGGTCCCGATGGACGGCTTCCACCTCGCCGAGGCGGAACTGCGCCGTCTCGGCAGGCACGACCGCAAGGGCGCCCCGGACACCTTCGACGCGGCGGGCTACGTCGCGCTGCTGCGCCGCATCCGCGAGGCCGGCCCGGACACGGTGTACGCCCCGGAGTTCCACCGCGAGGTGGAGGAGTCCTACGCGGGCGCCATCCCGGTGCCGCCGGACGTGCCGCTGGTGATCACCGAAGGCAATTACCTGCTGCTGGACTCCCACCCGTGGTCGCCCGTCCGCGAGCTGCTCGACGAGGCGTGGTTCCTGGCCCCGGACGACGACCTGCGCGTGCAGCGCCTCGTCGACCGCCACGTCCGCTACGGCCGCAGCCCGGACGAGGCCCGCGAGTGGGTCCTGCGCAGCGACGAGCGCAACGCCGCTCTCGTCTCGCCGACCCGGATCCGCGCGGACCTCGTCGTCGACGGCGATCCGGTGCCGTAGGCGACCGGGTTCAGCGGCGGCGGAGTTCGGCGCGGACTTCGTCGGGGATGCGGCCGGTGTGGTCGATGGGCGTCCACGGTTCGGTGCGGACCCACTGCGAGCCGCAGCCCCGGCAGGCCAGCAGCGGCATGCCGTCGAGGAGCCTGGGCGTGCGGTGCCAGGAGCACAGGGACCGGCAGGCGTGCGTCGCGAGCTGGTTCACGGCTCGCTGGTCTCCGGCGCGTCGGTCTCGGTGGTCGGCTCGGTCGTGGTGGTCGGACGCGGGTGCGAGGACGTGGGCGGCCGGTGCGAGGTCGTCGTGGGTTCGGTGGTTCTGGTCGGCGTCGGCGACGGTTCCGACGGGGTGGTCGTCCTGGTCGCCGTCGTGGTCGGCTCCTCGGCCGAGGTCGTGGTGGTCCGGGCCGTCCGGGTGGTGGACGTGGTGGTGTCCACTGCGGACGTCATCGCGCTCGGCGGCGGGGGCAGCGGCGGTGCGGGCAGCGGTGGGTACGTCGAGAAGCTCGGCCGGGAAGTGGCGGTCGGCGCGAGGGTGAAGTCCGGGGCGGCCTCGTGCCGCAGCTGGGACCCGGCGACCATCGCGGCGGTCGTCGCGAACACGGTCGCCACCACCATGCCGGACGAGGCCAGCACGACCAGGCCCTTCGGGCGGGCATCCGGGTCTTCCAGCGCTGTCGGGTCCATCGGCGTTCCACTCGTCGGCTCGGTCGCCGAACACGGTAACTCGTCGGGATCACCGGGTTGTGCGGCATCATGGGCGACCGTGACGGACTCGCAACAGGCACGACTCACCGCATGGGTGCACGGCAGGGTGCAGGGCGTCGGTTTCCGCTGGTGGACGCGAGCGCGGGCGTTGGAGCTCGGGCTGGTCGGCAGCGCCACCAACCTGCCCGCGAGCCGGGTCGAGGTGGTCGCCGAGGGCCCGCGCGAGGCGTGCGAGCGGCTGCTGGCCGCGCTCCGCTCCGACGACACGCCCGGTCACGTGGAGCACGTGGCCGAGCAGTGGTCGACGCCCCGGGGCGGGTTGACCGGTTTCGTCGAGCGCTGATCCGCGTGGTCTTGCGCGGTCGCGCACCTGCTCACCGGTAGGCTTCCGCGGATGCGGCGGAGCGGACGGCCGCCGCGGACCCCACGGGAAGGTCGACCGGAGCCGTGCACCTCAAGAGCCTGACGCTGAAGGGTTTCAAGTCCTTCGCCTCGGCCACCACGCTGCGCTTCGAACCCGGCATCACCTGCGTCGTCGGCCCCAACGGGTCGGGCAAGTCGAACGTGCTCGACGCGCTGACCTGGGTCATGGGCGAACAGGGCGCCAAGGCGCTGCGCGGCGGCAAGATGGAGGACGTGATCTTCGCCGGCACCGCGGGCCGCGCCCCGCTGGGCCGCGCCGAGGTGACCCTGACCATCGACAACGCCGACGGCGCGCTGCCGATCGACTACACCGAGGTCTCGATCACCCGCCGGATGTTCCGCGACGGCGCCAGCGAATACGAGATCAACGGCGACTCGTGCCGGCTGATGGACGTCCAGGAGCTGCTGTCGGACTCCGGCATCGGCCGCGAGATGCACGTCATCGTCGGCCAGGGGCAGCTGGCGACCATCCTGCAGGCCAAGCCCGAGGAGCACCGCAGGCTCATCGAGGAGGCCGCGGGCGTCCTCAAACACCGCAAGCGCAAGGAAAAGGCGCTGCGCAAGCTCGACGCGATGCAGGCGAACCTGACCCGCCTGACCGACCTGACCAGCGAGCTGCGCCGCCAGCTCAAACCGCTGGGCAAGCAGGCCGAGATCGCCCGCAAGGCGCAGACGGTGCAGGCCGACCTGCGCGACGCCCGGCTGCGCCTGATCGCCGACGACCTGGTCACCGCCCGCGCCGAGCTGGCCCGCGACGAGGCCGATCAGGAGGCGGCGCGGGCCCGGCGCGCGGAGGTCGAGCGGGCCCTGCAGTTCGCCCAGTCCGAGGAGAAGACCCTTGAGGAGCAGGTGGCCGCCGACGCTCCCCGGCTGTCCCGCGCGCAGGACACCTGGTACCGGCTGTCCGCGCTGGAGGAACGCCTCAACGGCACCCTGCGGCTGGCCGCCGAGCGGCACCGGCACCTCACCGAACAGGTCGAGGAGCACCGCCCCGGTCGCGACCCCGACCAGCTGGAGGCCGAAGCCGAGGAGGCCGCCGAGCAGGAGGTCGAGCTCCGGGAGCAGATGGAGGAGGCGCGCGAGGCCCTCAACGAGGTGGTGCGGCGCCGTTCCGACCTGGAGTCCGAGCTCAAGCAGGCCGAACAGGCGCACATGGCCGCGGTCCGCGCCATCGCCGACCGCCGCGAGGGCGTCGCCCGGCTGTCCGGCCAGGTCGAGTCGATGCGCAGCAAGGCGAGCGCCACGGCCGACGAGATCGAACGGCTCTCCGCCGCTCTGGAGGAGGCCGCCGAGCGCGCCGAGGAAGCCGAGCGCGCCTGCGCCGACGCCGAGGAGGCCAGCGGCGGCTACGACGAGGACGACGCCGGTCTGCAGGAGCGGCGGGAGAACGCTGCCGAGGCCCGGGACGCCGCCCGCGCCCGCGTCGAGGAACTGGTCAAGTCCGAGCGCGCCGCGGAGCGCGAGATCGCGTCGTGGAAGGCGCGCGTCGAAGCGCTGTCCATGGGGCTGCGCCGCAAGGACGGCGCGGGAGCCCTGCTCGCGGCGGGGGAGCGGGTGCCCGGGCTGTTCGGCTCGGTCGCCGGGCTGCTCGGCGTCGAGTCCGGTGCCGAGGTGGCGCTGGCCGCGGCGCTCGGCGCGGTCGCCGACGCGGTCGCGGTCGGCGGGGTCGATGACGCCGTCACCGCGCTCGAACTGCTGCGCTCCGACGACGCGGGCCGCGCCGGGATCCTCGTCGGGTCCGCCGTGGACGCGGACCGGTCGGCGTGGCCGGAGCTGGGTGGTTCGGCCCGCTGGGCGGTGGACCTGGTCACCGCGCCGGAGGCGATGCGCCCCGCGCTGACCCGGGTGCTCGACCGGGTCGCGGTCGTCGACGACCTCGCCGCGGCCCGCGAGCTGGTCGACCGCCACCCGCAGGTCCGCGCGGTCACCGGCGCCGGCGACGTCCTCGGCGCGCACTGGGCGACCGGCGGTTCGGACGACGGGCAGAGCGTCATCGAGGTGCAGGCCGCCGTCGACGAGGCCGAACGCGAACTCGCCGCCGCGCAGCGCCGGCTGGAACAGCACTCGGCGGCCCTGGAGGGCGCCCGCGCCGAGGAGGAGTCGCGGCGCGCCGAGGTCCGCGCCGTGCAGGAGCAGATCAACGAAGCCAAGGTGAGCCGCGCGCGCAGCAGCGAACGGCTCTCCAGCCTGCGCAAGGCGGCGCGCTCGGCCACCGCCGAGGTGGACCGGCTCCGCCAGCAGCGCGCCAAGGTCGAGCAGTCCCGCGCCGAGGCGCTGGCCGAGCTCGCCGAGCTGGAGGAGCGCCTCGCCGTGGTCAAGTCCGAACAGGACGAGGCCGCCGAGCCCGACACCGCCGAACGCGACCGGCTCGGCAACGAGCTCACCACCGTCCGCCAGCAGGAGATGGACGCGCGGCTGGGCCTGCGCACCGCCGAGGAACGCGCCCGCGCCGTCCAGGGGCGCGCCGACCAGCTGCGCCGCGCGGCCCGCCACGAGCGCGAGGCGCGCGCCCGCGCGGAAGCCGCGCGCCGGGCGCGGGAACGCGCCGCGCGGGTGACCGAGGCGGTCGTGGCGGGGGCCGAAGCGGCGTTGGAGCGCATCGCGCACTCGCTGCGCGCCGCGACGCAGGAGCGGGACACCGCGCAGGCCAAGCAGAGCGAGCACGAGCAAGCGCTCGGCACCGTCCGCTCGCGGGTGCGCGAACTGGGCGGCGAGCTGGAGAAGCTCACCGACGCGGTGCACCGCGACGAGGTCGTGCGCGCCGAACAGCGGCTGCGCATCGAGCAGCTGGAAACCAAGATCATCGAGGACTTCGGGATCGGCCTGGACGACCTGGTCGCCGAGTACGGCCCGACGGTGCCGGTGCCGCCGAGTCCCGCCGAGATGGCCGAGTACGAGGCGGCCAAGGAGCGCGGCGAGCAGGTCAGCGAACCGCCCGCGGTGCCCTACGACCGCGCCACCCAGGAACGCCGCGCCAAGCGCGCGGAGAAGGACCTGTCGCTGCTGGGCAAGGTCAACCCGCTGGCGCTGGAGGAGTTCGCCGCGCTGGAGGAGCGCTACAAGTACCTGTCGTCCCAGCTGGAGGACCTCAAGGCGACCCGGCGCGACCTGCTCGGCGTGGTCAAGGAGGTCGACGAGAAGATCTTGGAGGTCTTCAGCTCCGCGTTCCAGGACGTGGCGGAGGAGTTCCAGAAGGTCTTCGCCGTGCTGTTCCCGGGCGGCGAGGGCCGGCTGACGCTGACCGACCCCGAGGACATGCTGACCACCGGGGTCGAGGTGGAGGCGCGTCCCCCGGGCAAGAAGGTCAAGCGCCTCTCGCTGCTGTCGGGCGGGGAGAAGTCGCTGACCGCGGTGGCCATGCTGGTGGCGATCTTCCGCGCCCGCCCGTCGCCGTTCTACGTCCTCGACGAGGTCGAGGCGGCGTTGGACGACACCAACCTGCGGCGCCTGATCACCCTGCTCGACCAGCTGCGCGCCACTTCGCAGCTGCTCATCATCACGCACCAGAAGCCGACCATGGAGATCGCCGACGCCCTCTACGGCGTGACGATGCGCGGCGACGGCATCACGCAGGTGATCTCCCAGCGGCTGCGCGCCGAACCGTCCACATCGGACGGATCAGGAGGCGGTGGCGGCGAGGGCGACGCCCACTCCGAGCACGACCAGCACGGCGACCAGGGTGGTGCCGAGCAGGACTGACCAGCCCGCGCCGCCCGCCGCGGGGGCCGGGGGCGGCGACACCCAGCGCGGCACCGCGCGGTTCGGCACCAGCGGGCGGGCGAGCGCGGCCCGGCAGCGCCCGCACTCGGCGAGGTGGGTGCGCACCAGCACCCATTCCACGTCGCCGAGCGTTCCGCGGCGATAAGCGTCCAACCTGCTCTGCACGTCGGCGTGGATCCCGTTGCGCACGATGGCCCCTCGCTGCGTCTGGTTGGCGACACGGTGATCATCGACTTTCCGGGGCGCCTGCTGAAGGGGCTGGAAACCGGGCACTAGTGTGGGCCCGACACCGGCTTCGCACCCGGACGTCCGCGCGCCTACGAGCGTGCGGGCGTGGTCGGCGGCCGATCACCGCGGATGTCGGCGAGACGAAACAGGAGGCTCCCCATGACCGGTCCGTACGGCCCGCCGCCGTATCCCCAGCAAGGACAACCCCCGCCGGGGTACGGACCGCCGTCCGGCCCCGTTCCCCAGCCGTACCCGGGCACTCCGCAGCAGGGCAGGCCGTACCCCGGCGCCCCGCAGGGCATGCCGCCGCAGGGCGGTTTCCCACCGCCCCAGGGAGCCGGTCCGCTCGGCCAGCCGATGGCCCCGCCCCCGCCCGGCATGGGCCGGGTGGTGCTGGACTACTCCTACATGCCGCTGGCGTTCGTGCTCGCGCTGTTCAAGCCGAGCGTCACCATCAACGGCCGCCCGATGCGGGGCGCGTGGAGCAGGACGCCGGTCGACCTGCCGCCCGGGCAGCACCACATCCAGGTGCACGTCAACTACCTGTGGAAGTTCGGCCACGCGACCGCGGTCGTCCCGGTCGGCGCCGGGCAGCAGGTCGACGTGTTCTACCGCGCCCCGGCGGTCGCCTTCGGCGGCGGCGCGATCGGCCCGCAGCCGCAGCAGACCCCGAACCTGGGTCTGGCCATCGGCATGATGGTCGGTGTCTTCGTCCTCTGGCTGCTGCTGATCCTGCTGCTGGTCTAGGGAGTTCTCGGGCGAAAGCGCGTTGCGCGGATCACGGTTCTTCCCGGCCCGCGTGCCGCAGTGAGAGCAGGCCGCCGACGAGGAGCGTCACCAGCACGCCGAGCGGGGTGTACCAGGGGAAGGCGAGCGGGGCGAAACCGCCCTTGCCGTCCGGGAAGTGCACCGCGGTGGCCAGGACGATCACGACGACGAGGGTGGTCACGAACGCGACCACGGCGTCGGACTGGCGGGCCCGGCGGATGAGCAGGCCCAGCAGGAAAGCGCCCAGCAGCGCGCCGTAGGTGTAGCTGGCGATGCTCAGCCCGACCTCGACCACCGGGTTCGCCGTGTTGCTGAACATCGACGCGAACACCACGAACACCACGGCCCACACCAGCGTCCACAGCTTGCCCATCCGCAGGACCGCGGAGTCGTCCGCCCGGCGCCCGGCGACGCGCTGGTAGAGGTCGCTGACGGTCGAGCTGGACAGCGAGTTCAGCGACCCGGACAGGGTGCTCATCGCGGCCGCCAGGATGCCCGCGATGAGCAACCCGGACAGGCCGGGCGGCAGCTGGGTCACGATGAACCGGGGGAACAGCTCGTCCTCGCTGCTCATGCCCAGCGACTGCGGGCTGGCGCCGCGGAAGAACGACCACAGCATGGTGCCGATGAGCAGGAACAGGGTGAACTGCAGCCCCACCACGACGCCGCTGGCGATGACCGCCCGCTGGCTGTCCCGCACGTCCCGGCACGCCAGCAGCCGCTGCACCATCAGCTGGTCGGCGCCGTGCGAGGCCATCGCGAACACCGCGCCGCCGACCACGGCCGCGACGAACGAGTACTGCTGGGTGATGACCGACGACGAGAAGTCCAGCACCTCGAACTTGCCCGCGTGCCACGCCGTGGACAGCCAGTCCGCGGGCAGCCGCGTCGCCAGCACGATCGCGGCCAGCACCGCGCCGCCCACGTAGACGCCCATCTGGATCACGTCGACCCACACCACCGCCCGGATGCCGCCCAGGTACGTGTAGACCACCGTCAGCGCGGCCAGCGCCAGCACGATCTGCCAGTACGAGATGTCCACCTGGAAGATCTGCAGCATCACCTTGACCGGGATGGCAGTGGCGAACAGCCGCAGCCCGTCCGCCAGCAACCGGGTCACCAGGAACGTCACCGACGCGACGCCCTGCAGCCCGGGCCCGAAGCGTTCGCCGAGGAAGGCGTAGGCGCTGACCAGGTTCCCGGCGTAGTAGCGGGGCAGCAGCACGAACGCGACCACGATCCGGCCGATGAGGTAGCCGATCGCCAGCTGGAGGTAGCTGAACGCGCCGAGGTAGGCCACCGTCGGCACGCTGATCACCGTCAGCGTCGAGGTCTCGGTGGCCACCACCGAGAAGCACACCGCCCACCACGGCAGCTGCCTGCTGCCGACGAAGTAGTCCTGCGCGCTGCGCTGCCGCCCGCTCAGCACCACCCCGAGCACCGGCATGGCGACCAGGTAGAGGATGATCACCACGACGTCGACGGAACGCATGACGCCTCCTCGGGGGAGTGGCCGGGGCGGACGCGCAGCCGCCGCGGCCGACGGGTGGCGGGTTCCGGCAGGCGCAGCGGGCCGGACCCGGGAGTGATGCTGCCCAACAGCCGGGGTCCGGCGGCCCCCGTCGTGCTCGGCGTGTTGCCGGGAACGCCGTTCCAGGTGAGGAACCCGAGCAGCGCGGTCAGGTACGCCTCCTTGCCGTCGGACGGCAGGCCGAGCTCGTCGCTGACCACCAGCGGGACGCCCAGGTGCGCGCGCAGCGCCCGCAGCAGCACCGGATTGCGGACCCCGCCGCCGGAGGCGACCACCTTCGTCGCGCCCTCGGCGCGGCACGCCCGGGCGATCGTGACCGCGGTGAGCTCGGTGAGCGTCGCCAGCAGGTCGACGTCCCGGACGGGGTCGACCTCGTCGAGCGCCCGCGCCAGGTGGTCGGCGTCGAAGTGCTCCTTGCCGGTCGACTTCGGCGCCGGCCGCCGGTAGTAGGGGTCGGCGAGCAGCACGTCGAGCAGGTCCGCCCGCACCGCGCCGGCCGCGGCGAGCCGTCCGCCGGTGTCCTGCGCGGTCCCGGTGGCGCGGGCCGCTGCCAGGTCGATCAGCGCGTTGCCCGGACCGGTGTCGTAGGCCGCTCCGCCCACGACGGTGATGTTGGCGATCCCGCCGATGTTCAGCGCCACGGTGGTCCCCGGTTCGTCGGCGAGCCACAGCGCGTCCAGCACCGCGGCCAGTGGCGCGCCCTGCCCGCCCGCCGCGATGTCGCGGGCCCGCAGGTCGGCCACCACGGGCAGTCCGGTGGCCTCGGCGATCCACGCCGGTCGGCCGATTTGCAGCGTCCCCCGCGCCCGGCCGTCGCGCACCCAGTGGTGCAGCGTCTGGCCCAGCGACGCGACCAGCTCGGCGTCCCCGGCGAGCCGCGCGGCCGCGCCGAAGCACTCGCCGACCTCGGTGTCCAGGCGGCACAGCTCGGCCGCGTCGCAGCCCCCGGGCGCGAGCGCGGCCACGAGGCGTTCGCGCAGCGGCGGCGGGTAGTCGACGGTCGTGGTGCCGAGCGGGACGAGTTCGACGGTGTCGCCGGCCAGGTCGAGCTCGGCGGCGGCCACGTCGATGCCGTCCATCGACGTGCCGGACAGGAGACCGAGCACGCGCATCCCCGTGGTGTATTCCACACCGGACGGGAAAGCAAGCGCCGTGCCGTCTTCGTTGGTTAATTGCCCACGAGATGACTCTCCGGGGCGTCTTGGGAGATCGGAAAGCGCAGGTGGGAGGATGTAGCGGTGACCACCTCTACCGTGATTGTGATCGTCGTTGTCGTCGTGGTGGTGCTGGCGGTCGCCGTGGTGGCCGGTCTCGCGCTCAACCGGCGGCGGCGGATCAGCCTGGGCGAACGCGACGAGGCCCAGCAGGAAGACGCCGTCAAGGGGTACCGCGCGGGCGGCGGGATCAGCCTGTCCAGCGGCGGCGGCGCCACCACCGCCGCGCCGCCGGAGCACCCCGTCGGGGAACGCACCGAGGTGGAGGGGCAGCCGGGTGTCGGCGACGACGCCGCGGTGCCCCGGGACAGCGAGCGGCGCGGCATCGTCGACGTCCCGCTGCCGGACGGCCAGGGCAGCACCGCGACGGCCGAACCGGTCGAGCGGCCCGGCACCGAAGCGCCGGGGACCGAAGCGCCGGACACCGCAGCACCGGAGACCGAGCAGGCCCCCGCCGAGGAGGACCGGGTCGCCGAGGAGGTGCCCGCGCAGCGCGCCGAACCGGCCCCGGAACCCGAACCCGCCGAGCCCGAGGGCGTCGAGGAGATCGAGCAGATCGAGCCGACCGCGGGACGCCTGGAGCGGCTGCGCGGTCGCCTGTCGCGCTCCCGGTCGACGCTCGGGCAGGGACTGCTGGGCCTGCTCGGCGCCGGGGACCTCGACGAGGACTCCTGGGAGGAGATCGAGGACACCCTGCTGATGGCCGACCTGGGCGCGGCCACCACCACCGAGATCACCGAGCGGCTGCGCACCGAGATCGCCTCCCGGGGCGTGCGCACCGCCGACGACGCCCGCGCGCTGCTGCGCGAGGTGCTGGTCGACGCGTTGGGCCCGGACATGGAGCGCTCGGTGCGCGCCCTGCCGCACGGCGACCCCGCCAACGGCGGCAAGCCCGCGGTGGTGCTGGTCGTCGGGGTGAACGGCACCGGCAAGACCACCACCACCGGCAAGCTCGCCCGCGTGCTGGTCGCCGACGGCCGGACCGTGCTGCTGGGCGCCGCGGACACCTTCCGCGCCGCCGCGGTCGAGCAGCTCGCCACCTGGGGCGAGCGCGTGGGCGCGGAGGTCGTGCGCGGCAAGGAGGCCGCCGACCCGGCGAGCGTGGCGTTCGAGGCCGTCGACCGCGGCGGGGAGACCGGCGTGGACGCGGTGCTGGTCGACACGGCGGGCCGCCTGCACACCAAGACCGGCCTGATGGACGAGCTGGGCAAGGTCAAGCGGGTGGTCGACAAGCGCGCCCAGGTCGACGAGGTGCTGCTGGTGCTGGACGCCACGACCGGGCAGAACGGTCTCACCCAGGCCCGGGTGTTCTCCGACGTCGTCGACGTCACCGGCATCGTGCTCACCAAGCTCGACGGCACCGCCAAGGGCGGCATCGTCTTCCAGGTGCAGCGCGAGCTGGGCGTCCCGGTCAAGCTCGTCGGGCTCGGCGAGGGCCCGGACGACCTGGCGCCGTTCGAGCCGGGCGCCTTCGTCGACGCCCTGCTCGACTGACGTCGGACGCGGCCCCCGCCCCGGACCGGGTGCGGGGGCCGCGCCGTATCGTGGCCCGGTGCGCGCTGTGGTGTTCGAGGAGTTCGGCGGTCCGCTGCGGGTGGACGAGGTCCCCGATCCGCGGCCGACGCCCGAGGGCGTCGTGGTGCGGGTCGAGGCGACCGGGGTGTGCCGCAGCGACTGGCACGCGTGGCGCGGCCACGACGCCGACGTCGCGGTCCCGCACGTGCCGGGGCACGAACTCGCCGGCCGGGTGGTCGCCACCGGCGACCGGGTGCGCCGGTGGAGTCCCGGCGACCGCGTCACGGTGCCGTTCATCTGCGCGTGCGGGACGTGCCCGCAGTGCGCGCGGGGCGACCAGCAGGTCTGCGACCGGCAGTTCCAGCCCGGCTTCTCCGGTTGGGGATCGTTCGCCGAGCTGGTGGCCCTCGACCACGCCGACGTGAACCTGGTGCGGCTGCCCGACGAACTGCCCGCGGTGACCGCCGCCGCGCTGGGCTGCCGCTTCGGCACCGCCTACCGCGCGGTGTTCCGGCAGGGCGAGCTGTCGGCCGGGCAGTGGGTCGCGGTGCACGGCTGCGGCGGGGCGGGCATGTCGGCGGTGCTGCTCGCGCTCGCCGCGGGCGCCCGCGTGGTGGCCGTGGACGCCGCCGAGCAGGTCCTCGACATGGCCGCGCGGCTCGGCGCGCACGCGACCGTCGACGCCGCCCGCAGCGCCGACACCGCCGCCGAGGTGCGGGACGTCACCGGCGGTGGCGCGCACCTGTCCCTCGACTGCGTCGGCCTGCCCGCCACCTGCGCGGCGTCGGTGGCGAGCCTGCGCAAGCGCGGCAGGCACGTGCAGGTCGGGCTGATGCCGCCGGAGCAGGGCACGCCGCCGATCCCGATGCACCGGGTGATCGCCGACGAACTGGTGCTGCTGGGCAGCCACGGCATCCAGGCGCACGAGTACCCGGCGATGCTCGACTTCGTCGAGCGCGCGGGCATCGACCTCGCCGGGCTCATCGGACGCCGGATCACCCTGGACGAGGCCCCGCACGCCCTCGCGGCGATGGACGACCCGGTCCCGGGCGCCGCCGGGGTCGCGGTCGTCGACCTCACCCGCGAAGGGCCTCGTTGATCGCGCGGGACAGCACGTCCGGTCCGGTCAGGTGCGCCAGGTGGCCCTGGCCGGGCAGCCGCGCCACGCGGGCCCGCGGCATCGCGGCGGCGACCGCCGCGAACGGCGGGCCGTACGGGCGGGTGTTCTCCGACTCGGAACCGACCAGGAGCGTCACCGGGGCGTCGATCCGGCCGTAGCCGTCGAGATCCGGGCGGTGCTCGTCGATGCCCGGGCCGGTCCGGACGGTCAGCGACAACCGGATGTCGTCGAGCGTTCCGCGAACCGCTGCTGCATGGTGCCCCGAAATTTGTCAGACGTCTGATGCCCAACCTATCGTGTCACCGGCGAGGAGGTGGGCACCATGCGCGCGATCGGCAGGCGGTCCTCCGTGGAGGAGGTCATCGCGCAGCTCAACGAGCAGCTGGCCGCCGGGGCGTGGCGCCCCGGCGAGCGGATCCCGACCGAGCAGGAGCTCGTGGCCGAGCTCGGCGTGAGCCGGGCGGTGGTCCGGGAGGCGGTCCGCGCGTTGGTGCACCTCGGCACGCTGGAGAGCAGGCAGGGCGCCGGGACGTTCGTGGTCAGCACCGCGGACCCGGTCCCGATGCTGCGGCAGATGCGGTTGGCCGAGGTGCGCGACGTGTTCGAGGTCCAGCTCGCCTACGACGTGCAGGCCGCCCGGCTGGCGGCGCGGCGCCGCGAGGAGGCCGACGTCGAGCGGCTGCGCGGCCTGCTCGACCTGCGCGACCGGGCGCGCACGCCCCAGGAGTTCGGCAGGGCGGAGACGGACTTCCACCGCACCGTGGTGGAAGTCGCGCGCAACCCGCTGCTGCTGGAGATGTACCGCTACCTGCTCGGGCGGCTGCGGGACAGCCTGGAGGCGCTGCGTTCGCACGAGGAGCTGGTGGAGTCCGGTCCGTGCGCGCACCGCGCGCTGGTCGACGCGATCGAGGCCCGCGACGAGGAGGCCGCCGCCGCGGCGGCCCGCTCGGTGATCGAACCGGGCCTGACCTCGCTGTGCGGCGTGTTGGAGAAGGAAGAGGGGGAGACGTGAGCAGCACCCGAGTCGAGCCCGCGCCCACGCGCCCGAAGGGCACGGCGGCGGTGGCGACCATCGTGCTGATCGTCCTGGTGGCCGTGGCGCTGCGGCCGCCGTTCACGGCGGTGGCGCCGCTGCTGGAGCGGATCCAGCACGACCTCGGCGTGTCGACCACGTTCAGCGGCGTGCTCACCACGTTGCCGGTGGTGTGCCTCGGCGTTTTCGCGTTCCTGGCGCCGACCCTGCGCCAGCGGTTCGGCGACGAGAAGGTCCTGGTCGGATGCCTGGTCGTGCTGCTGGTCGGCAACCTGCTGCGCGCGGTGGGTTCGGTCTGGGCGCTGCTGCTGGGCACCGTCGTGGTCGGCGCGGGCATCGCGGTCGCCAACGTCGCGCTGCCCGGTCTGATCAAGCGGGACTTCCCGCACAACGTGCCGGTGATCACCGCCGCGTACACGATGTGCCTGACGCTGGGCGGCGCGGTCGCGGCCAGCATCGTCGTGCCGCTGGGCGACGCGCTCGGCTCGACCTGGCAGGCGCCGCTCGGGCTGTTGGCCGCCCCGGTGCTGGTCGCCCTGGTGATCAGCGCGTTCGCGCTGCGGCACAGCTCCGGCGCGGCACCGCAGCCGTCCCGCCCGGGGCGGTTGTGGCGCAGCCCGCTGGCCTGGCAGGTCACCGTGTTCATGGGCCTGCAGTCGGCCATGGCCTACGTGGTGTTCGGCTGGTTGCCGACCATGGTGACCAGTCGGGGCATGGGTCCCGAGGTCGCCGGGTTGGCGCTCGGCGTGCAGGCGGCGGTGCAGGCCGTCGGGTCGATGACCGTGCCGCTGTTCATCAAGCGCACGCGCGACCAGCGGTGGATCGCCGCCGTCCTCGCGGTGCTCATCGCGCTCGGGTTCGCCGGGATCCTGCTCGGCCCGGCGCCGACCGGGGTGTGGGCGGCGACGGTGCTGCTCGGCTACGCCCAGGGCGGCGCGTTCGCCTTGGCGCTGACGCTGTTCGGGCTGCGTTCCCCGGACAGCGACACCACGGCGGCGCTGTCCGGCATGGCCCAGGGCGGCGGCTACCTGATCGCCGCGGTCGGCCCGCTGCTCATCGGTTTCGCCTACGACGTGACCGGGAACTGGACGGTCCCGCTCGCGCTGCTCGTGGCGTGCTGCGCCGGGTGGCTGTGGGCTGGTGCGCTGGCCGGGCGCCCGCGGGAGGTCGTCTCGGTCCGCGGGTCAACGCGGCCGTAACAACCCAGGTCTGATTTCACGGCGCGGAAACACCGCGGTGGCGTCGCCGGAAACAGCCGTTCCCCAGGATCGCGGCCAACTCGGTCCGCACGGGGAGGCATTGTGAATTCAGGCGACACCGCGTGGGTGCTCGTGAGCGCGGCCTTGGTGCTGCTCATGACGCCCGGACTCGCGTTCTTCTACGGCGGCATGGTGCGCTCCCGGGGCGTGCTCAACATGCTCATGATGAGCCTGGGGGCGATCGGCGTCGTCGGTGTGCTGTGGGTGCTGTTCGGCTACTCCGCGGCCTTCGGGCGCGACCTCGGCGGGATCGGGCTGCTCGGTGATCCCACCGAGTTCGCCGGTCTCGGGAACCTGCTCGCCCCGGACCACCTGTCCGGCACGATCCCGACGCTGGCCTTCGCCGGGTTCCAGGCGATGTTCGCGATCCTCACGGTCGCGCTGATCTCCGGCGCCATCGCCGACCGCACCCGGTTCGGCCCGTGGCTGGCCTTCGCGGGTCTGTGGGCGGTGCTGGTGTACTTCCCGGTGGCGCACTGGGTCTTCGACTTCGACGAGACCGGCGCGGGGGGTGCCGTGACCTCACCGGGCGGCTGGATCGCCAACCGGTTGCAGGCCATCGACTTCGCCGGTGGCACCGCGGTGCACATCAACTCGGGCGCGGCGGCGCTGGCGCTGGCGCTGGTGCTCGGCCGCCGCCGGAGCTGGCCCAAGGACCCCGGCAAGCCGCACAACCTGCCGTTCGTCGTGCTCGGTGCGGGATTGCTGTGGTTCGGCTGGTTCGGCTTCAACGCCGGTTCGGCGCTCAAGGCCGACGGGACGGCGGCCGTGGTGCTGGTCAACACGCTGGTCGCCACGAGCGCGGCGATGCTGGGGTGGTTGCTCGTGGAGCGCCTCCGCGACGGCCACGCGACCACCCTCGGCGCGGCCTCGGGCATCGTCGCCGGTCTCGTCGCGATCACCCCGGCGTGCTCCTCGGTGACGCCGGTCGGCGCGATCGCGGTCGGCGCGATCACCGGGGCGGTGTGCGCGCTGGCGGTCAGCCTCAAGTTCCGGTTCGGCTACGACGACTCGCTCGACGTCGTCGGCGTCCACCTGGTCGGCGGTCTGGTCGGCACGTTGCTGGTCGGGCTGTTCGCCTCGGACGCCGCGCCGGCGGGCAAGAACGGCCTGTTCTACGGCGGCGGGTTCGACCAGCTGTGGCGGCAGGCGGTCGGCGCGGTGTCGGTGCTGGTCTACTCCTTCGTCCTCAGCCTGGTGATCGCACTGGTCGTCAGGGCCGTCCTCGGGTTCCGGGTGAGCGAGGAGCACGAGACCGTCGGCATCGACGAGACGCAGCACGCCGAGACCGCCTACCACTTCGGGGAGGGCCACTCCGCCCGCACCCGGTCCGCGGTCGGTGACGTGGAACGCGAACTGGAGGGCAGCCGGGCATGAAACTGGTCACCGCCATCGTGCAACCGTCCAAATTTGATGATCTGAAGGAGGCGTTGGCCAGGCTCGGCGTGCTCGGCATGACGGTCAGCCAGGCGCAGGGCTACGGGCGGCAGAAGGGGCACCGCGAGGTCTACCGGGGCGCGGAGTACGCCGTCGACTTCATCGACAAGCTGCGCCTGGAAGTGCTCGTCGAGGACTCCACCGCGGACAAGGTGGTGGACGGCATCGTCACCGCCGCCCGCACCGGCCGGGTCGGTGACGGCAAGGTCTGGGTGACCGCGGTGGACACCGTCGTCCGAGTCCGCACCGGGGAAACCGGCGACGCGGCGATCTGAACGCACACCGCATCCCGGACGGGGCGCGAGCCGACGCGGCTCGCGCCCCGTCCGCGTGCGGCTGCTCCCGGGGAATGCGTAACACTACGCAGCCCGGTTCAGGGGGCATCACGGTCTCGCGCGCGGGCGGGGACCGGCAGACTTCTGGGTGCGACGCGGTGATCAGGGGGAACCGGGAGGCGTCCCGCCCGTGCTGGGGGTCGGGCGGGGAGCGGAACCGGACGTGGACCACCGCATCCGCGGCCGCCGGGGGGGAGGCCCGGCAGGGCCGGCGCAGGGGAGGCGCCGGGTGGCCGCGAGGGGGCGCCGGGGTGGCTCGAAGGGGAGGCGAGCCACCGCCGGCTTCACATCCCGCGCCGCGCGTGGCCGCCGCCACGATTCGCGGGTCCCAAGATCGGCGCACGCGTAGTCTGGAACGCGTTGTGGACAATCCGGATGTTCCTCGCGTTGCCGCCGACTCGCCGCCGACGGTGCGCGTCGGGCGGCGGTCGCTGGTCGTGCTGGCGGGCGTGCCGGGCGCGGGCAAGACCACCGCGCTGGCGAAGCTGCGCACGGACGCCGACGTCGCGGTGCTGGATTCCGAGCAGGTCCGGGGACGGCTGCGCCGCCTCCTCCCGGCGCGCCTGCGCTACCGCTGGTACCGGCCGTTCGTGCACCTGGTCCACCGCAGCCGGATCGCCTGGTTCTGCCTGTCGCGCGGCGGGCCGGTGCTCGCGCACGAACCCGCGACCCGCGCCACGACGCGCGGGCTGCTGCTCGCGGTCGCGGCGCTGACCCGTCGGCAACGGGTGCTGGTGTGGTTGCACGCCGATCCGACCGAAGCGCTGGCCGGGCAGCGGGTGCGCGGCAGGCTGATCCGGCCGCGCTCGTTCCTGCGCCACGCGCAGCGCGCCGAACGCGTGCACCGGAGGCTGCGCGCCGGCCGCCGCCCGCGCGGCTGGCCGAGCGTCCACCTGCTCACCCGCGATGACGTCGCCGACGGACTCCGCCTCGACGTCGCCGAGTGACCTGCGTCCCGTTGCCAGCGGGGCACCTCGGCACCCGCGCGCGGCGATCGTTAGGCTGGACCACCGGTGCGGCGGCCGGTCGCCGCGCCTGGCTGAGATCATCGAGCTGCGAGTGACTGGCAACAGGGTGTGGGTCCAGGTGTGCGCGGTTCGACGAGCGCAAGCGGCACGCCGTGCGCGGCGGAGCCCCGGACTGCCTCCGACCACCCCGATTCCCGGCGGGCAGCACCAGGTTCGGCGCGGACATCAGCCCCCGACGACCCCCTGAGGAGACCTGCTTCCAGCATGCCCACCTTCGATGAACTCGACCTCGACTCCCGCGTGCTCCGAGCGCTCGGCGAGCTCGGTTACGAGAGCCCCTCGCCGATCCAGGAGAAAACGATCCCCCACCTGCTCGCCGGGCAGGACGTGCTGGGGCTCGCCCAGACCGGGACCGGCAAGACCGCGGCGTTCGCGCTGCCGATCCTGTCCCGCCTCGACCTGGACCTGACCACTCCGCAGGCGCTCGTGCTGACGCCGACCCGCGAACTGGCGCTGCAGGTCTCCGAGGCGTTCCAGCGCTACGCCGCGCACCTGCCCGGCTTCCACGTCCTGCCGATCTACGGCGGGCAGAGCTACGGCCCGCAGCTGGCCGGGCTGCGCCGCGGCGCGCACGTCGTCGTCGGCACCCCCGGCCGGTTGATCGACCACCTCAACAAGGGTTCCCTCGACCCGGCGGGGCTGCGGAACCTGGTGCTCGACGAGGCCGACGAGATGCTGCGCATGGGCTTCATCGAGGACGTCGAGACGATCCTGCAGAAGGTCCCGGACAGCAGGCAGGTGGCGCTGTTCTCGGCGACCATGCCCGGCGCGGTCCGCAAGATCACCCAGTCCTACCTGCGCGAGCCGGTCGAGATCGCGGTGCGCACCAAGACCAGCACCGCGACCAACATCAACCAGCGGTACGTGCCGGTGCGCGGGCCGCGCAAGCTCGACGCGCTCACCCGAATCCTGGAGGTCGAGCCGTTCGACGCGGTGATCGTGTTCGTGCGCACCAAGCAGGTCACCGAGGAGCTCGCCGAGCAGCTCCAGACCCGCGGCTTCAGCGCGGCGGCGATCAACGGCGACATCCCGCAGCCGCTGCGCGAGCGCACGATCGGCCAGCTGCGCGACGGCCGGCTCGACATCCTGGTCGCCACGGACGTGGCCGCGCGCGGCCTCGACGTCGAGCGCATCTCGCACGTGCTCAACTACGACATCCCGCACGACACCGAGTCGTACGTGCACCGGGTCGGCCGCACCGGCCGGGCCGGGCGCAGCGGTGAGGCGATCCTGTTCGTCGCCCCGCGCGAGCGGCACCTGCTGCGCAACATCGAACGCGCCACCCGGCAGACCATCGAGCAGATGGAACTGCCCAGCACCGAGGCCGTCAACGAGCGGCGGCTGGCGCGGTTCGCCCAGCGCATCACCGACACGCTCGACTCCGGCGGGCTGGACACCTTCCGCGAGCTGGTGCGGGACTACGAGCGCACCCACGAGGTGCCCGCCGCGGAGATCGCCGCCGCGCTGGCCTGCATGGCGCAGGGCGACCGGCCGCTGCTGCTGGAGCCCGAGGCCGAGCAGGAGGCCGACGGCGGTTCCTTCGAGCCCGCCGGTTCGGACACCGAGACGTACCGGGTGGAGGTCGGCCGCCGCAACCGGGTCACCCCGCGCGCCCTGGTCGGCGCGCTCGCCAACGAGGGCGGCCTGGCCAGCAAGCACATCGGCCACATCGACATCCGCGCCGAGCACACCTTGATCGAGCTGCCCGCCGGCCTGCCGGACGAGCTGCTCAGCAGGCTGCGCAAGACCCAGGTCGCCGGTCGCGGGCTGCGGATCACCCGGGCCGACGGCGAGGCCATCTCGCGACGTCCCCGCCGCCCCGGCCGGGACAAGCCGAAACCGCACCGCAAGGGCCAGCGCTCGCCGCAGTCCGCGGCGTCCGTCGCGGGCAAGCGCCGCTCCCGCGACCGCGACGTCGCCTGAGGCCCGGGCGGGTCCCCCGCCGCCAGGACACCGGAGGGCGCGGAGCGATCCCACGGGGCGCTCCGCGCCGCGGTCTTATGGGACGCTTCGCGTCTGTCGCCCGGCCACCGCCCCCACCGAGGCGCTTCGCGCCGCAGTCTTCTGGGACGCTTCGCGTCAGGGGGGTTCTGGCGGCGGTTACCCTCGCATAGGTACCCAGGTACACCCATCGACTCTGGAGCCCGTGAACCCGTGTTCGACACTCTTTCCGACCGGCTCACCTCGGTCCTGACGAACCTGCGCGGCAAGGGGCGGCTCTCCGACGCCGACATCGACGCCACCGCGCGGGAGATCCGCATCGCCCTGCTCGAAGCCGACGTGGCTCTCCCCGTGGTGCGCAGCTTCATCAAGGGTGTCAAGGAGCGCGCCAAGGGTGCCGAGGTCTCGCAGGCGCTGAACCCGGCCCAGCAGGTCGTCAAGATCGTCAACGAGGAGCTGATCGGCATCCTCGGCGGCGAGACGCGGCGGCTGGAGTTCGCCAAGACCCCGCCGACCGTGATCATGCTCGCGGGTCTGCAGGGCTCCGGTAAGACGACGCTGGCGGGCAAGCTCGCCAAGTGGCTGGCCGGGCAGAGCCACACCCCGCTGCTGGTGGCCTGCGACCTGCAGCGCCCCAACGCGGTCAACCAGCTGCAGATCGTCGGTGAGCGCGCCGGTGTTCCGGTCTACGCCCCCGAACCGGGCAACGGCGTCGGCGACCCGGTCGAGGTGGCCCGCCGCAGCATCGAGGAGGCCCGCCGCAGCCAGCACGACGTGGTGATCGTCGACACCGCGGGCCGCCTGGGCGTCGACCAGGAGATGATGCAGCAGGCCGCCGACATCCGGGACGCGATCAAGCCGGACGAGGTCCTGTTCGTCCTCGACGCGATGATCGGCCAGGACGCGGTGACCACCGCGGAGGCGTTCCGCGACGGGGTCGGCTTCAACGGCGTGGTGCTCACCAAGCTCGACGGCGACGCGCGCGGCGGTGCCGCGCTCTCGGTGCGCCAGGTGACCGGCCAGCCGATCATGTTCGCCTCCAACGGCGAGAAGCTCGGCGACTTCGACGTCTTCCACCCGGACCGGATGGCCAGCCGGATCCTGGGCATGGGCGACGTGCTCACCCTCATCGAGCAGGCCGAGCAGGCGTTCGACGCCGAGCAGGCCGAACAGGCCGCGGCCAAGCTCGGTTCCGGCGAGCTGACCCTGGAGGACTTCCTGGAGCAGATGCAGGCGGTCCGCCGGATGGGACCGCTGCAGAACCTGCTGGGCATGCTCCCCGGTGCCGGCCAGATGAAGGACCAGCTGGCCAACTTCGACGAGAAGCACCTGGACCGCATCCAGGCGATCATCCGCGGCATGACGCCCGCCGAGCGGGCCGATCCCAAGATCATCAACGCCTCCCGGCGGCAGCGCATCGCCCGCGGCTCCGGCGTGACGGTCAGCGACATCAACGACCTGGTCAACCGGTTCTTCGAGGCCCGCAAGATGATGCAGCAGATGGCGGGCCAGTTCGGCGGTTTCGGCGGCGGCACCAAGCGCAAGACCAAGAAGGGCAAGAAGGGGAAGAAGGGCAAGGGCAAGGGCCCGACCCAGCCGAAGGGCCTGCGCGGTATGCCCGGCGGCTTCCCGGCACTGCCCGGTGGTGGCTTCGGCGGCGGCCCCGACCTGTCCAAGCTGGAGGGCGGCGGCCTCAACGACCTGCCCGCCGGTTTCGACCCGTCGAAGCTGAACTTCGGCGGCAAGAAGAAGTGAGCGCGCTGCACCTTCGGGGAGTGGTCCTCCCCGACGGCGAGCACCGCGACCTGTGGGTCCGCGACGGGCTGATCAGCCTCGACCCGGTGCCCGGCGCGGACACCGTGTTCGACGGCGGCTATCTGCTGCCCGGCCTGGTCGACGCGCACTGCCACGTCGGCATCGGCAGCGACGGCCCGGTCGGGCTCGACGAGGCCGCGGTCCAGGCCGAGACCGACCGCGAGGCGGGCACGCTGCTGGTGCGCGACTGCGGCGCGCCGATCGACACGCGGCCGTTGCAGGAGCGCGAAGACCTGCCCCGGATCATCCGCGCCGGTCGGCACCTCGCCCGTCCCAAGCGCTACATCCGGCACCTGGCCGACGAGCTCGAAGCCGAGGAGCAGCTGCCCGCGGCCGTCGCCGCGCAGGCCGAGGACGGCGACGGCTGGGTGAAGCTGGTCGGCGACTGGATCGACCGCTCGGTCGGTGACCTCGCGCCGCTGTGGACCGACGAGGTGCTGGCCGAGGCGATCGCGGTCGCGCACCGCAAGGGAGCCCGGGTCACGGCGCACGTCTTCGGCGAGGCCGCGCTGCCGGGGCTGATCTCGGCGGGCATCGACTGCATCGAGCACGGCACCGGTCTGACCGACGAGACCGTCGAGCTGATGTCGCGGCACGGCACCGCGCTGGTCCCGACGCTGATCAACATCGAGAACTTCCCGTCGTTCGCCGAGTCCGCGGTCAAGTACCCGGACTACGCCGCGCACATGACCGACCTCTACCGGCGCGGCGACCGCACGGTCGCCAAGGCCATCGAGGCGGGCGTGCCGGTCTACGCGGGCACCGACGCGGGCGGCGGCATCGCGCACGGCCGGCTCGCCGACGAGGTCGCCGCGCTGCACCGCGTCGGCATGTCCGCCGAGCAGGCGCTGGGCGCCGCGTCGTGGGCGGCCCGCGACTGGCTCGGTTGGTCCGGCCTGGAGCACGGCGCGGTGGCCGACCTGGTCTGCTACGACGCCGACCCGCGCAAGGACCTCGGCGTGCTCGCCCACCCGAGTCGGATCGTGCTGCGCGGCCGTCCGGTCGCCTGAGCAGCGCCGCCCCGCCCCGGCCCTCCGGCTTACGCTGGGATGGTCGAGGGGAGCAGAGGTGGACCAGTCCGACGAGCAGCCGCGGCACGATGTTCCGGCCTTCGAGCCCGAACCGATGCGCCCGGTCGAGGACACCACCGGCGACGCGCACCCGCGCTTCTGGGAGGCCCACCTGGAGGCCGCCCGCCGCGGCTCGCTGGCCTGGGGGTTCCTGGCGTTCTTCCTCGGCTACGGCGGCTACTACCTGGTCGTGCTGGTCCTCGGCGCCGCGCGGCCCACGCACTCCGGCGGGTTCGACCCGGCCCGGCCTCCGCAGACCGGTCCGCTGCTGTTGCTGTCCTTCGCCCCGAACATCCTGCTCGGCCTGGTCCCGGCGGTGTTCTCCTGGTGGAAGGGCCGCGGCCTGCGCTCGGACTTCGGCCTGCTGCCGCGCCGCCGCGACTTCCGGGTCGGGCTGGCGTGCGGCGCCATCGCCCTGGTCGGCTCGTGGGTGCTGACCCTGATCGCGATCAAGTTCTCCGGCCCGCCACCGGCCACCGGGCTGACCCGGCTGATGCACGGCGAGCGGACGGTCTGGCTGTTCCTGTTCGCGCTGTTCGCGTTCATCGGCGCCCCGCTCACCGAGGAACTGCTCATGCGCGGCGCGTTGTGGGGAGCCCTGGAGCACTACCGCGTGCCGCGCTACGTCGTCCTCGTGCTGACCTCGTTGATCTTCGCGCTGATCCACCAGGAGGCGTGGCGGACGCCGGTGCTGTTCTTCAGCGGTCTGGCGATCGGCAGCGCGCGGATGATCACCGGGAGGGTCGGGGCCAGCGTGGTCGCCCACGCCACCAACAACTTCTTGCCCGCTCTCCTGCTGTTCGCCGCCGCGGGGTGATCACCGGGACACGTTGCGGGAGTAACCTGGCGTCTCCGTCGGTGTTCGAACACCGCAAGGAAGCCGGGGCGGGCCCGGCAGCCGCCAAGGCACCACGGAGGCGCCCGTGAACGCTGCACAACCTGAACCGACCAAGCACGCGCCGCTGCCCGCAAGCACCACCGAACCGCCGCCCGAGCCCTCGCCGGTCCGCACGCACCGGTGGGGGCTCGGTGCGTTCTTCTTCGCCCAGGCCGTTTTCGTGCTGGTCTCGGTGGTGCTCGCAGCGATCTTCGGTACTCCCGACGCCCTCGCGATCGTCGTGACGCTGATCCTGCCGACGGTCGTCGCCGCGCTGGTGGCCGTGGCGATCACGGTCGTCCGCGGCAACGGGCCGCGCCTGGACTTCGGCCTGCAATGGCGCTGGTCCGACGTCACCACCGGGCTGAGCATCGGGGCGGTCGGCCTGGTCAGCACGACCATCGCGACGACGCTGTGGACCCGGTGGATGGGACCGCAGAACGCGCATTCGACGGTGAGCGGCCTGCTCGACGGCGTCAAGCTGCCGCCGGCCCTCGCGGTCGTGATCTTCCTGCACGTCTGGCTGCTGGCCCCGGTGTGCGAGGAGGTGCTGTACCGAGGACTGCTGTGGGGCGCGATGGAACGCCTGCGGTGGAGCCAGCTCAACGTGTTCCTGCTCAGCACCGCGCTGTTCGCCATCGGACACCTCGAACCGGACCGCACCGTGCTGCTGCTGGTGATCGCGATCCCGATCGGCGTGGCCCGGATGGTCACCGGCTCGCTCACCGCCAGCGTGGTCGCCCACCAGGTCAACAACTTCCTGCCCGCGCTGGGGCTGCTGTTGATCTCCCTGGGCCTGATGCCCGCCTGAGCGCCCGCCTCCGCCCCGGGGGCACGGGGTGCGCTGCTGGCGCGGCTGCGTCGAGGACGGGCGCCGAGGCGGTGGGCGCCCGGCCCGGCGCCGACCAGGTCTGGCACAATGGGGAGCTGTTCGCCGCGAGCGGTCCCTCTCACCGTCCGTGGCCGTTGACGTATGAGCAGTCCATCCGTTGCCCCACGCGGCGTGGCATGCTCACCGAAGCACGAACGAGAGTCCGAGGAGCACCACCACCCGTGGCTGTGAAGATCAAGCTGGCGCGGATCGGTAAGATCCGCGAGCCGCACTACCGCATCGTGGTCGCCGACGCCCGCACCCGCCGCAACGGCCGGGCGATCGAGACGATCGGCCAGTACCACCCGAAGGAGAACCCGAGCCGCATCGAGGTCAACTCCGAGCGCGCGCAGTACTGGCTGGGCGTCGGTGCGCAGCCGACCGAGCCGGTGCGCAACATCCTGGAGATCACCGGTGACTGGCAGAAGTTCCAGGGCCTGCCGGGCGCCGAGGGCAAGCTGAAGGTCGCCGAGGCCAAGCCGTCCAAGCAGGAGCTGTTCGAGGCTGCGCTGGCCGCCGCCAACGAGGAGCCCTCGGTCGAGGCCGTCACCCCGAAGAAGAAGGGCGGCGCCAAGGCTGAGAAGGCCGAGGAGCAGAAGGCCGAGGAGCAGAAGTCCGAGGAAGGCCAGGCGTGACGACGGTCCTCGCGGACGCGCTTGAGCACCTGGTGCGCGGCATCGTCGACAACCCGGACGACGTGCGCGTCCAGCTCCTCACGACCCGTCGGGGGCGCACCCTGGAGGTGCACGTCAACCCCGACGATCTGGGCAAGGTCATCGGCCGCAGCGGCCGGACCGCGACGGCGCTGCGGACGGTCATGTCCGGCATCGGCGGTCGCGGCATCCGGGTCGACGTGGTCGACACCGACCGCTGAGCGCGATCATGAGCGAGCACGAAACCCTCGCCGTGGGGCGCGTCGTCAAGCCGCACGGTGTGCAGGGCGAGCTCGTGGTCGAGGTGCTGACCGACAGCCCGGAGCTGCGGTTCGCCCCCGGCGCCGTGCTCGGAGCTCGGCGCCGCGGCGCCGCACGCGACGAGGTGTTCACCGTGGCAGCCGCCCGGCCGCATGCCGGGCGGCTGCTCGTGCGCGCCGAGGGCGTCGAGGGCCGGGAAGCCGCCGAGGCGCTGCGCGGCGCGGTGCTCACGGTGCGCAGCGACCAACTCGAACCCACCGACGACCCGGACGAGTTCCACGACCTGGAGCTGGAAGGTCTCCGGGTGGTCCAGGTGTCCGGCGCCGAGGTGGGCGTGGTCCGCGAGGTGGTGCACACGCCCGGCGGGGAACTGCTGGCGGTCCGCACCTCCGACGACCGCGAAGTCCTGGTGCCGTTCGTCTCCGAGATCGTCCCCGAGGTCGACCTCGCCGCCGGACGGCTCGTCGTCGATCCTCCGGAGGGCCTGCTCGACGCGGGCTGACCGGCCGTGTCGACTCCACGCTCGAAACATCCGAGGCCCGGCATGCGCATCGACGTCATCACGATCTTCCCCGACTACCTGGCCCCGCTGCGGGAAGCCCTGCTGGGCAAGGCCATCGACCGCGGGCGCATCGAGGTCGGCGTGCACGACCTGCGCGACTGGACGCACGACGTGCACCGCTCGGTCGACGACAGCCCGTACGGCGGCGGTCCCGGCATGGTGATGAAGCCCCAGGTCTGGGGCGAGGCCCTGGACGAGGTGTGCGCCACCGATGCGGGCGGCCCCGCGCCGCGGCTGGTGGTTCCCACCCCGGCGGGACGCCCGTTCACCCAGCGCACCGCTGTCCGCTGGTCCGCCGAACCGCGGCTGGTGTTCGCCTGCGGTCGCTACGAGGGCATCGACCAGCGCGTCATCGACGACGCCGCGACCCGGATGCCGGTGGAGGAGGTCTCCATCGGCGACTACGTGCTGGTCGGCGGCGAGGTCGCGGCGCTGGTCATGATCGAGGCGGTCGCGCGGCTGCTGCCCGGCGTGCTCGGCAATCCGATGTCGGCCGAGCAGGACTCGTTCTCCGACGGCCTGCTGGAAGGTCCCTGCTACACCCGGCCCGAGGTGTGGCGCGGCCGTGCGGTCCCCGACGTGCTGCGGTCCGGCAACCACGCCGCGATCGCCCGCTGGCGGCGCGACCAGGCGCTGGAGCGCACCTACCACCGGCGACCGGACCTGCTGGCCGCGATGCCCGCGGGCACCCTGGGCGCGGCGGACCGGGAACACCTGGGTAGACTCGGTGAACCCGAGCATTCCGGAGAGTCCGGCGAGTCCGGAGACGCGGTCCGCTGAACTCCCCTCGAACAGGGTCGGTTCCAGCGGTCGGATGCGGATCTGGCACACTGGAACGGTTGTTGCAGCCGGACGAGTCCGGCGTGCTCGCAAAGCAAGTTCACCCCGTGTCAGGCGGTGCCCACCGGCAGGTTGGGTTCCGACATGCGAGAACACGGGTGCCATCGACACGGATGAGGACGGACCACCGATGAACACCCTGGACGCACTGGACGCCCAGTCGTTGCGTTCCGACATCCCGGCCTTCCGGCCCGGCGACACGCTCAAGGTCCACGTCCGCGTCATCGAGGGTTCGCGGGAGCGGACCCAGGTCTTCCAGGGCGTGGTGATCCGCCGCCAGGGCGACGGCATCCGGGAGACCTTCACCGTGCGCAAGGTGTCCTTCGGTGTCGGTGTGGAGCGCACCTTCCCGGTGCATTCCCCGAACATCGCGAAGATCGAGGTCGCCACGCGCGGAGACGTGCGACGGGCGAAGCTGTACTACCTGCGGGACCGCGTCGGCAAGGCGGCGAAGGTCAAGGAGAAGCGGGAGACCGCTCCGGCTTCCTGATCCGCTCCGCGCGGAACGTTCGGCAAGGCCCGGGTGCTCGCACCCGGGCCTTTCGCCTTTTCCGGACAGCCCGATCCGCACCATCGGGTGATCAAGGCGGGCGGGCGGCGGGTGAGTGCTGCCGGACCGCACCCCGAGTCGACCTTCCGCACCGGGAAAAGCGCACGTCAGTGCGCCGCCAACCGGTCCTGGGGGGGAGGCCCTGGACTGCCGGGGGAGCACGACGCCGCGCCTGCTGTTTCCAGTAGCCTGGCCGGGTGGCCGATGTCGTGCGCTCCACCGGACCAGAGGAAGAACCCCAGCACGGGGAGTACCCGAGTGGTACTCCGGAAGCGCCAGCGGAGCGCTCCCGGCGGGGCCGGTCCCGGGGAAAGAAGAAGGGCTCGTTCTGGAAAGAGCTGCCCATCCTGATCGTCACCGCGCTGGTGCTGACGGTGCTCATCCAGGCGTTCGTGGCGCGCGTGTACGTGATCCCCTCGCAGTCGATGGAGCGCACCCTGCACGGGTGCACCGGTTGCAACAACGACCGGGTGCTGGTCGACAAGATCACCTACCGGTTCAGCGATCCGAAGCCGGGCGACGTGGTGGTCTTCCGCGGCCCCCAGACGTGGATGGAGAACGAGTTCGAGACGCCCAAGACGTCCAACCCGGTCGTCGGGTTCTTCCAGGGCGTGGCCTCGCTGCTCGGCTTCGGCGCGCCCGATGAGAAGGACTTCGTCAAGCGCGTGATCGCCACCGGCGGCCAGACCGTCTCGTGCTGCGACCCGCAGAACCGCGTGCTGGTCGACGGCAAACCGCTGAACGAGCCCTACGTCTACTGGGAGCCGGGCAAGGCGCCGGGTCAGGACGAGTTCAAGCCGGTGACGGTCCCGCGGGGTGACCTGTGGGTGATGGGTGACAACCGCAACGACTCCGCGGACTCCCGGGTGCAGGGCGGCGGCGGCCTCAACGGTGTGGTCCCGGTCTCGAACGTCATCGGCAAGGCGCAGTTCATCGTGCTGCCGCCGACCCGCTGGCAGTCCGTCGGCGACCCGAATCCGCAGGCCGGCGCGCTCGGCGCCCCCGGGTGGCAGACGGGGCTACCGGCGGGGGTCGGATTCGCCGCGGCGTTCCCGACGGTCTGGATGGGCCGTAGGCTCGTCGGTGTGGTGAGTGACAGACGTTCGCGGGAGCGACGCTGACGGTGGCGGCGAGGCTGGAGTTCCGGCCGCCGAGAACGGTGGTCCGGCGCAGCAGCGGCAACTGGGCGCTCCAGAGCGCGCTGGACCGCCGCGGTCTCGGGCCGGTGGCGGGGGTCGACGAAGCGGGGCGCGGTGCGTGCGCCGGGCCGTTGGTGGTGGCGGCCTGCGCGCTGAAACCCGGTGACGGCCGCCGCTTCGACGGCCTCACCGACTCGAAGGTCCTGACCCAGCAGGAGCGGGAGCGCCTGTTCGACATCATCACCCGGCGTGCGCTGAGCTGGTCCGCGATCGTCATCCCCGCCGAGGACGTCGACGCGTTGGGCATCCACGTGGCGAACCTTGAGGGGATGCGCCGCGCCATCGCGCAGCTGGAGGTGCACCCGGGGTACGTGCTCACCGACGGGTTCCGGGTGCAGGGGCTGGCCACGCCGAGCGTGGCGGTGATCAAGGGCGATCTGGTCGCCGCCTGCGTCGCGGCGGCGTCGGTGCTGGCGAAGGTGACCCGCGACCGGATCATGACCGACCTGCACACCGACTTCCCGGACTACGCCTTCGACGAGCACAAGGGCTACTGCACACCGCTGCACTCGGCGCGGCTGGAGCGGTTCGGCCCCTGCGCGGAGCACCGCTGGTCCTACGCCAACGTGGCGTCCGCCGCGCAGCTGCACGGGGTGCGCTGCCCGCGAACGGTGACCAGCAAGCCCGGGTTGTTCGATGCTTCCGAGGGCGATGTGGTGGACAATGACGACGAGTGGTAGTCCGATCGGCAACGTGGAAGGGCTCGCACAGCGATGAGCGCCGAGGATCTCGAAAAGTACGAGACCGAGATGGAGCTGCAGCTCTACAAGGAGTATCGCGACATCGTCGGGCAGTTCACGTACGTCGTGGAGACCGAACGGCGCTTCTACCTGGCCAACGTGGTGGACGTGCAGGTGCGCAACTCCGACTCGGAGGTCTACTTCGAGGTGGCGATGTCGGACGCGTGGGTGTGGGACATGTACCGCCCGGCGCGGTTCGTCAAGAACGTGCGGGTCATCACGTTCAAGGACGTGAACGTGGAGGAGCTGGACAAGCCTGATCTGCGGTTGCCGGAGAGCGGCCCGTTCGGCGGCTGAGCGGCGACGTGCGTACCCGGAGCTCGGGCGGTCGGTGAGCGACCGCCCGAGTTTTTTTGCGCGCGCTTTTCGGGTCTGCGGACTTTTCTCACTCGTCCGCATTAACCGAGTTGTCCACAGGTGACCGGTTTATCCACAGATTTGCGAAGAGCCTGGTACTCGGTGCGCGGTCTCGGCACGTTGGAGATGTCGATGTTGACCGCTGGACCGGGAGGCGACCATGAAGCGGACGATCGTGGGACCGCTGTCCGATGACGACACCAAGGGCCGTCGGCACGCCTTGGGCATCGAGGGCGAGCGCCTGGCCGCACGACTGCTGGAACGACACGGGCTGATGGTGCTCGACCGCAACTGGAGCTGCCCGCGCGGAGAGCTCGACATCGTCGCCACCGACGGCGACACCGTGGTGTTCTGCGAGGTCAAGGCGCGCTCCGGGGTCGACTACGGCGGTCCGCTGGGTGCGGTCTCGCCGGACAAGATCAGCCGGGTCCGGAGCCTGGCCCGCACCTGGTTGTCCGAGCGCGGGCTCGTCGGCTGCCCGGTGCGCTTCGACGTGGTGTCGGTGTTGTGGCCACCGGGCAGACCCGTCCGCCTGGAGCACCTGAAGGGGGTGTTCTAGATGGCGTTGCGGCGAACCTGGGCAGTCGCGCTGTTGGGCGTCGACGGGGTGCTGGTGGAGATCGAGGCGGACGTGCGCAAGGGCGGTCTGCCATCGGTCCAGCTCCTGGGGCTGCCGGACACCGCGTTGCAGGAGTCGAAGAACCGCGTGCGCGCGGCGGTGCAGAACTGCCGCGAGGACTGGCCGGAGACCTGCGTGACGCTCGCGCTCTCCCCTGCCGCCGTGCCCAAGACCGGCACCAGTTACGACCTCGCCCTGGCCTGCGCGGTGTTGGCGGGAGCCGAGGTGGTCCCGCCACACCGCCTGGACCGCACGGTGCTGCTCGGGGAGCTGGCGCTGGACGGGCGGATCCGGCCGGTCCGAGGACTGCTGCCCGCGCTGCTGGCGGCGCGGCGGGAGGGCATGGCGCGGGCCGTGGTACCGACCGCCGGGCTCGCCGAGGCGAAGCTCGTCGACGGTCTGGAGGTCTTCGGCGCCACCCATCTGCGCCAGGTGATCGCGTGGCTGCGGGAGCTGGTCGACCTGGACGACCAACCGCCTCCGCCGCTGGCGCGGTCGGAGCCGGGCGAGGTGCTGGACCTCGCCGACGTGCTCGGGCAGCCGGAGGCGCGGTGGGCACTGGAGGTGGCTGCGGCGGGCGGGCACCACCTGCTCATGGTCGGACCGCCCGGCACCGGCAAGACGATGCTGGCCAAACGCCTCTGCGGCCTGCTGCCCGAGCTGACGCGCCACGAGGCGCTGGAGGTGACCGCGATCCGCTCGGTGGCCGGTGACCTGGGAGAGGACACCGGGCTTTCGCCGACACCGCCGTTCGTGGCACCGCATCCGTCGCTGTCGGTCTCGGCGTTGGTCGGTGGCGGCACCGGGTGGGCGCGGCCCGGGGCGGTCAGCCGCGCCCATCACGGCATCCTGCTGTTGGACGAAGCGTGCGAGCTCGGCCCGAAGCGGCTGGAGGCGCTGCGCACCGCGTTGGAGGAGGGAGAGGTCCGGATCGCCAGGCGGGACGGGACCTTCCGGTATCCGGCGAGGTTCCAGTTGGTGCTGGCCACGAACCCGTGTCCGTGCGCTCCGGCGCGGGAGGTCGACTGCCGGTGCGCCCCGCACGCGCGGCGGCGTTACCTCGGCAAGCTGTCCGGGCCGCTGCTGGACCGGGTCGATCTGCGGGTGCGGACCAGGCCGATCACCGCGATGTCGGTCTACGGCGGACCGGATCCGGAACCCACCGCCGTGGTCCGGGAACGGGTCGCGGCAGCCCGGGATTCGGCTCGGGAGCGGTGGCAGGAGCACGGCTGGCGGACGAACAACGAGGTGCCCGGACCGGTGCTGCGGCGCGAGTTCTCGCTGCCCTCCCGCGTTACGGCACTGCTGGACCGCGGATTGGAGTCCGGAGCGATCACCGCGCGCGGTGCGGACCGGTGCCTGCGGGTGGCCTGGACGCTCGCCGATCTCGACGGGCGCACGGTCCCGGAAGCCGAACACGTCGCCGCGGCGCTGGAGTTCCGGGATCGGAGGGCGGCCTGATGAGCTCGCACCACGACATGCGGCTGCTGGCATCCGGCCGCGGCGACGCCGAGTACCGGCGGATCCGCGCCGCGCGGGCGTATCTGTCCGGGGTGGCGGAGCCTCCTGCCCCGGCGTTGGCCGGGTTCGTCGCCGAAGCGGGGCCGTGCCGTGCTGCCGAGGCGGTCCGCCGGGGAAAGGTCCCACCGGGCGTCGCGAAGGAGGTGGAGGCCCGCGCCGACCACGTCTCGGGCGAGCGGTTGCTCGCCGCTGCGGACGAGGCGGGCGTCCGGATCGTCGTGCCGGAGGACGACGAATGGCCGGTCGCGGTGTTCGCCGGTCTGGCGGACGCCAGGTCCGTGGAACTGCCCGGCATGGCCGAACCGCTGGCGTTGTGGGTGCGGGGTTCCGCCGCAACCCGCGACGTGCTGGGTACAGGCGTGGCGGTGGTCGGGGCCAGAGCGGCGTCGGGCTACGGCGAACACGTCGCCGCCGAGTTCGGCCACGGTCTCACCCGAGCCGGCTTCGCGGTCGTGTCCGGTGCGGCGTACGGCGTGGACGGCGCGGCGCACCGCGGTGCCCTCGCCGCGGGCGGCGCGACCGCGGCGTTCCTGGCCTGCGGCGCGGACATCGACTACCCGGCGGGGCACGCTCGACTGCTGCGAGTGATCACCGAGCAGGGGCTCGTGGTCAGCGAGTACCCGCCGGGTACGCCCCCGCGCAAACACCGCTTCCTGGTGCGCAACCGGCTCATCGCGGCGTCCGGACGGGCCACCGTGGTCGTCGAGGCCGGCGCGCGCAGCGGGGCGACGAACACCGCGAACAGCGCGGACGCGCTCGGCAAACCGGTGTTGGCGGTGCCCGGCCCGGTGACGTCGCAGAACTCGGTGGGCTGCCACGAACTGGTCCGGTCCGGCAGAGCGGTGCTGGCCACGCGGGTCGAGGACGTCCTGGAGCTGCTCAATCCGCTCGTTGGCGCGGTGCCGTGCGGCCCTTCGGTTCCGGAGCGCCGCACCGACGACCTGAGCTCCGCGGCGCAGCGGGTGCACGACGCCCTGCGCGGTGCGGACGGCGCGGCGGCGGAGGAGGTCGCCCGGGACTGCGGTCTGCCGCTGCGGGAGGTCCGGGCGCTGTTGCCGGAACTCGAACTCGCGGGACTGGCGGTGCGGACCGAACGGGGGTGGTCGGTGTCGCCGTGACGACGTCCGGGGGCTTGTGATCATGCTTCGGCGTGGCGATGCTTGACCGGCGGCGGCGCAGGGACGAGCGTCGAAGCATGGCGCGTACTCGTTCCACGGGACCGCGGCGACCGGATTTCCGCTCTGTCCGGGCGAAACTGCCGGAACCGCTCGCTCGTGCAGTGGACGGATTCGAGCGGTACTTGGCGGCTGAACGCGGTCTTTCCGGGCACACCGTGCGCGGTTACGTCGCCGATGTCGTGTCGTTGCTGGACCACCTGGGCACCGGTGAGGCCGCGGACGTCGCCGCGCTCGACGTGTCCGTGCTGCGGGAGTGGCTGTCGGCGCAGCACGGGCACGGTGCCAGCAGGTCGACGCTCGCGCGTCGCACGGCCGCGGCGCGCACCTTCACCGCGTGGGCCTTTCGTTCCGGGCTGTTACCGGTCGATCCGGGACCGCGCTTGGCGTCACCTTCGAAGCAGCGCAAACTGCCCGTGGTTCTGCGCGAGGAGCAAGCAGGGGAGGCGATGCGTGCGTCCGCTCTCGGCGCGGAACAGGGTGATCCGGTGGCGTTGCGGGACCACGCGATGCTGGAGCTGTTGTACGCGACGGGCGTGCGAGTGGCCGAGTTGTGCGGGCTCGACGTCGACGACGTCGACGACGAGCGCCGGGTCTTGCGCGTGATCGGCAAGGGCGATCGGGAGCGGGTGGTGCCGTTCGGCCTACCGGCCGATCGAGCGCTCGGCCGATGGGTCTCCGCCGGTCGGCCCGCGCTGTCCAAGGAGTCGTCCGGAGCGGCGTTGTTCCTGGGAGTCCGAGGTGGACGGATCGATCCGCGCACCGTGCGCCGGGTCGTGCACGAGGCGATCGGAGCCGTTTCCGGTGCTCCGGACATCGGCCCGCATGGGATGCGTCACTCCGCGGCGACCCATCTGCTGGAAGGCGGAGCAGACCTCCGTAGCGTTCAGGAGTTGCTTGGTCACGCTACGCTCTCAACGACCCAGCTTTACACGCACGTGACCGTCGAACGGCTGAAGGCGATCCATGACCGAACCCACCCCCGTTCCTGACAGCGCCGGGGGCGGCTCCGACACGGTGGCCGCGAGATCGACCTCGACCTCGGCGAAGGTCTCCGCGCGGCGGCGCGCCGAAGAGGGGGCCACCAACGGACGCCTGCTGCGCGACAACTCGCCGCAGGGTACGCGATTCCCGCTGGACAGCGCTCTTCTGGCTGCGGAGCGGATCGGCGCCGACGATGCGGACCAGCGCGGCGCCGACGAGGTCGAGGCCGGGATAGTGGCGCTGTGGAAGGCGTTCGGCGAGCGCCGCGACCAGGAGCTGCGCGACCGGCTCGTGCTGCACTACGCGCCGCTGGTCAAGTACGTGGCCGGCCGGGTGGGAACCGGCCTGCCCTCGCACGTCGAGATCTCCGACCTGATCCAGTCCGGGATCTTCGGCCTGGTCGATGCGATCGAGAAGTTCGAACCCGAGCGCGGCCTGAAGTTCGAGACCTACGCCATGCAGCGCATTCGCGGCGCGATCCTCGACGACCTGCGCGCCCAGGACTGGGTGCCGCGGTCGGTGCGCAGCCGGGCTCGCGACGTGGAGCGCGCGCTGGAACGCCTGGAGGCCAGGTTGCAGCGCACGGCCACCGACTCGGAACTGGCCGAGGAGCTCGAACTGTCCGTGGAGGAGCTGCGCGAGCTGTTCGCCCAACTCCAGATGACCAGCGTGATCGCGCTGGACGACCTCATCGGTGGTGGTCCGGCCAACGCGTCCCTCGCCGAGACGCTGCCCGATGACCGCGCCGAGGACCCCGTCGCCGCGCTGGTGGACCGGGACAGCCGGCGGCAGCTCGTCGAGGCGGTGGGACGGCTCAGCGAGCGCGACCGCGTGGTCGTCACCCTCTACTACTTCGAGAACCTCACCCTGGCCGAGATCGGCAAGGTCCTCGGGGTGACCGAGTCGCGGGTGTGCCAGCTGCACACCCGCGCCGTCCTGCGCCTGCGCAGCAAGCTCACCGAGCAGAACTGACCACCGTCACCACGGCAGCAGGCGCACCCGGCCGCCGCTGATCAACCGCAGCGGGTCCAGGTACTCCGCGTCTCGGCGGGCGCCCCAGTGCAGGCACGCCCGTTGCGGAGCGGCCGGGCACCCGGGGTGGCCGGGTTCGAGGCTGCCGATCGGCTGTCCGCGCGCCACCCGGTCGCCGACCGCCACCAGCGGGGCGACCGGTTCGTAGGTGGTCCGCAGGCCGCCGGGGTGCTCGATCGAGACCACGTCGCGGTCCACCATCCGCCCCGCGTAGCGCACCAGGCCCGCGCCGGCGGCCAGCACCGGGGCGCCCGCGGTGGCCGCGAGGTCGACTCCGCGGTGGCCGGGCCCGTACTCCGAGGCCGGCGGGGTGAACGGGCGGGCCACCTCGGGTGGGGCCAGCGGGGCGCCGAAGGACGTGGTGGGTGCGGGTGGTGGAGCCGTCGGGGCAGCGGGCCCGGTGGGGGCCGCTGACCAGGTCAGGAACGCGCAGCACAGCACGGCGGGGAGCAGCAGTCGCATGATCCCCAGGCTGGCCGGGGTGTGCTCCGGGCAACAGGGTCGATCCGCGCATCTGTGGATCAACCGGACCCTTGTGGACAACTCGTGGTCCACGATCGGGGACACCCTGCGCGTCCAGTACACTGTCAGCGCGGTTTCGTGTCCGCACGGACCGACTTCGCGTGCCCGCACGCCACCCCGAGCAGGTCGGCGCACAACCGGGACAAGCCGTCGAACTCCGCTCCTCGGCCCCTGCCCGGACCAGCCCGGTGGTGGTGCCGGTGTCCCCGCGGTCCCGGAAGGTTCCGGGTGGGGGCTTCGGGCGGGCGCCAGGGCGGCGGGTCACCCGGCCCGTCGCGTGAACCCGAACCGCGCGCCCCGGCGCGCCCGACCACACGAGGTGCGAATCAGGCCATGGCCGTCGTCACCATGAAGCAGCTGCTCGACAGCGGCGTGCACTTCGGGCACCAGACCCGCCGCTGGAACCCGAAGATGAAGCGCTACATCTTCACCGAGCGCAACGGCATCTACATCATCGACCTGCAGCAGACCCTGTCCTACATCGACGGGGCCTACGACTTCGTCAAGCAGACGGTCGCGCACGGCGGGACGATCCTGTTCGTCGGCACCAAGAAGCAGGCGCAGGAAGCCATCGCCGAGCAGGCCCAGCGGGTCGGCATGCCGTTCGTCAACCAGCGCTGGCTGGGTGGCATGCTCACCAACTTCCAGACCGTCCACCGGCGTCTGCAGCGTCTCAAGGAACTTGAGACCATGGAGCAGACCGGTGGCTTCGAGGGTCGCACCAAGAAGGAAATCCTGATGCTGACCCGCGAGAAGGACAAGCTGGAGAAGACCCTCGGCGGTATCCGCGACATGAGCAAGGTGCCCAGCGCCGTGTGGATCGTGGACACCAAGAAGGAGCACATCGCCGTCGGCGAGGCCCGCAAGCTGGGCATCCCGGTCGTGGCGATCCTGGACACCAACTGCGACCCCGACGAGGTCGACTACCCGATCCCGGGCAACGACGACGCGATCCGCTCCGCCGCGCTGCTGACCCGCGTGGTCGCCGACGGCGTGGCCGAGGGCCTGATGGCCCGCAGCGGTCGCACCAACGGTGCCGCCGAGGGCGAGGAGAAGCCCGCCGGTGGCGAGCCGCTGGCCGAGTGGGAGCAGGAGCTGCTGGCCGGGTCCGGCCAGTCCGCCGAGGCCGGTTCCGGCTCCGGCGAGCAGTCCGCGCAGTCCTGAGCCGTGCGCGCCCCGTGACCGCGAGGTCGGGCACGGGGCGCGACCGGGCTGCCGCCTTGCCACACTGAATCCCAGGTGGGTGCCCACGGCGCGTCGACCATTCGGATCCGCGCCGACGCCCCTCCGCACAGACCCTTCCGCTTCGTACTGACAAGGACGGACAACGCACGATGGCGAACTACAGTGCGGCCGACGTCAAGCGTCTCCGGGAGACCACCGGCGCCGGCATGATGGACTGCAAGAAGGCCCTGGAGGAGGCCGACGGCGACTTCGACAAGGCCGTCGAGAACCTGCGGATCAAGGGCGCCAAAGACGTCGGCAAGCGCGCCGAGCGGGCCACTGCCGAGGGCCTGGTCGCCGCTGACGGCGGTGTGCTGATCGAGCTGAACAGCGAGACCGACTTCGTCGCCAAGAACGAGGAGTTCGTCGAGCTGGCCAACAAGATCGTCGCCGCGGTCAAGGCCGCTGGTGCCGCCGACCTGGAGTCGGCCAAGGCCGCTCCGCTGGACGGCAAGACCGTCGCCGAGGCGATCCAGGACCTGTCCGCCAAGATCGGCGAGAAGCTGGAACTGCGCCGCGTCGCCAAGTTCGACGGCGAGGTCGCCACCTACCTGCACCGCCGCTCCGCGGACCTGCCGCCCGCCGTCGGCGTGCTGGTCGAGTACACCGGTGACTCGCAGGAGGCCGCCCGCGGTGCTGCCATGCAGGTCGCCGCGCTGAAGCCGCAGTTCCTCAGCCGCGACGACGTCCCCGAGGACGTCGTGGCCAACGAGCGGCGGATCGCCGAGGAGACCGCCCGGGCCGAGGGCAAGCCCGAGCAGGCCCTACCGAAGATCATCGAAGGTCGCCTGAACGGGTACTTCAAGGAGAACGTGCTGCTTGAGCAGCCGTCCGTGCAGGACAACAAGAAGACCGTCAAGGCGCTGCTGGACGAGGCCGGGGTCACCGTCACCGGTTTCGCCCGGTTCGAGGTCGGCCAGCACTGACGGCCGACCCGCTCGGCGTGCGTGACCGCCGGGCGGCTGTTACGCACGGTGTCGCCGGTGCCCGCCGGTGCGCACGACTTCGGCGCCCCGCCTTCGTCGCAAGGCGGGGCGCTTTCGCAAGGTTGCGGTGTCGCCGTCGCGCACCACCGCAGACGCGGCGACCGGGCCCGAAGGAGTGACCGGTCCGCTACCGGACCTAGAGCTAGGCGAACCTCTGGAGGAGGAACCAGTGACCGAGGACGGCCCATCGCAACGCGGCTACGGGCGGGTGCTGCTCAAACTGGGCGGCGAGATGTTCGGCGGCGGTGGGGTCGGTATCGACCCCGACGTGGTGGGCACGGTCGCCCGGCAGATCGCCGAGGTCGTCGCCGATGGGGTCGAGGTGGCCATCGTGATCGGTGGCGGCAACTTCTTCCGGGGCGCTGAGCTGCAGCAACGCGGCATGGAGCGCGCCCGCGGCGACTACATGGCGATGCTCGGGACCGTGATGAACTGCCTGGCGCTGCAGGACTTCCTGGAGCGCGAGCACGGCGTCGACACGCGGGTGATGACGGCGATCACCATGGGGCAGGTCGCCGAACCGTACATCCCGCGGCGGGCGATGCGGCACATGGAGAAGGGCCGCGTCGTGATCTTCGGGGCCGGGACCGGGATGCCCTACTTCTCCACCGACACCACCGCGGCCCAGCGGGCGCTGGAGATCGGCTGCGAGGTGGTGCTGATGGCCAAGGCCGTCGACGGCGTCTACACCGCCGACCCGAAGACCACCCCGGACGCGCGGCTGTTCGAGACCATCACGCACCGCGAGGTGCTGGAGCGCGGCCTCAAGGTCGCCGACGCGACGGCGTTCAGCCTGTGCATGGACAACCACATGCCGATCCTGGTGTTCAATCTCCTCCAGGAAGGCAACATCGCCCGGGCGGTCGGCGGTGAGAAGATCGGCACGCTGGTGAGCACCCCGGCGCCACCGTCGGCGTGAGCGTGCTGGGATCATGCAGGTGGGGCCGGGTGTCCCGGTCGACCCGCCCAGCGCGAATCAGGCGACACTTGCAATGTCCACCGGTCGGCAGACTTAAGGAGCAGCCGTGATCGACGAAGCTCTTCTCGAAGGCGAGGAGAAGATGCAGAAGGCGGTGGAGGTGGCCAAGGACGAACTGGCCACTGTTCGCACCGGCCGCGCGAACCCCGCGATGTTCAACGGCATCGTCGTCGACTACTACGGTTCGCCGACGCCGTTGAACCAGCTGGCCAGCATCAACGTGCCCGAGGCGCGGATGGTGGTGATCAAGCCCTACGACGCCAGCCAGCTCAAGGCGATGGAGACCGCGATCCGCGACTCCGACCTCGGCGTGAACCCGAGCAACGACGGCCAGCTCATCCGGGTCGTGGTGCCGCAGATGACCGAGGAGCGGCGCAAGGAGATGGCCAAGCTCGCCAAGCACAAGGGCGAGGAAGGCAAGATCACCGTGCGCAGCATCCGGCGCAAGGTGAAGGAAGAGATCGACCGCATCGTCAAGGACGGCGAGGCCGGCGAGGACGAGGGCACCCGCGGTGAGAAGGAGTTGGAGAACATCACCCACCGCTACGTCGCCCAGATCGACGAGCTGGTCAAGCACAAGGAAGCGGAACTTCTAGAGGTCTGAGTGGTGACGGCCGGCCAGTGCGAAGGTGAGTCCGGAATGTCCGCCGAGGCCCCGGACCCGCCTCCGCGTTCCCCCAAGGCCGGACGCGATCTTCGTGCCGCCATCGGTGTCGGGGTGGTCCTCGGAGCGGCGATCATCCTGTCGTTGCTGATGGTGCGGCACCTGTTCATCGGGGTCGTCGCGGCGGCGGTGGCGGTGGCCACCGCCGAGCTCGCGGGTGCCCTCCGGCGCGGTTCCGGGATCCGGGTGTCGCTGCCGCCGGTGCTGGTCGGCGGGCAGGCGATGGTCTGGTTGTCCTGGCCGTTCGGCTTGCGCGGTGTCCTGATCGCGTTCGCGATAACCGTGCTGGCGTGCCTGGCCTGGCGCTTCCGCGGCGGCGTCGAGGGCTATCTGCGGGACGTGTCGGCGTCGGTGTTCACGGCCGCGTACGTGCCGTTGTTCGCCGCCTTCGCGGCGATGCTCGTGCGGCCGGAGGACGGCGCGTTCCGCGTGCTCTGCTTCATGATCGGCGTGGTCGCTTCGGACACCGGTGGCTACGCCACCGGGGTGCTGTTCGGGCGGCATCCGATGGCACCGCGGGTGAGCCCGAAGAAGTCCTGGGAGGGCTTCGGCGGTTCGATGGCCGCCGGGGTGGTCGCCGGTGCCCTGTCGGTGGCGCTGCTGCTCGACGGCCACTGGTGGCAGGGCGTCCTGTTCGGCGCGGCGCTGGTGTGCAGCGCGACGGTGGGCGACCTGATGGAGTCGTTGATCAAGCGGGACCTCGGCATCAAGGACATGGGCAACCTGCTGCCCGGCCACGGCGGCCTGATGGACCGGATGGACTCGCTGCTGCCCTCCGCGGCCGTCGCCTGGATGGTGCTGTTCTGGCTGCTTCCCGCGGCGACGTGATGAACGCGGTCACGCCGAGCCCGAACATCTGGCACTGGCCGGAGGTCTACGAGCGGGAGAACCGGGCGCAGGACAGCACCGGTGCGCTGTGGCGGGAGCTGCGGCAGCGGTGCGACTGGACCGGTCGCGACGTCGTCGACGTGGGCTGCGGCGACGGGTTCCACCTGGCGGAGTTCGCCGCGTCCGCGCGCACCGTGATCGGGATCGAACCGCACCGGCCGCTGGTGGAGCGGGCCCGCGAGCGGGTCGCCGGTGCCGCCGGCGTCGACGTGCGGGTGGCGCCCGCGCAGCGGTTGCCGCTGGCCGATGCCAGCGCGGACCTGGTCCACGCGCGCACGGCCTACTTCTTCGGCCCCGGCTGCGAGCCCGGTCTCGCCGAGGCGGAGCGGGTGCTGCGGCCCGGCGGGACGCTCGCGATCGTCGACCTCGACACCGGGTGCCCGCCCTACGGGGAGTGGATGCGGGCGGACGCGCCGCAGCTCGACCCGAACGCGATCGAGGCGTTCTTCCAGCGGCACGGCTTCGACAGCGTCCCGGTCGCGACGGTGTGGCGGTTCGACGACCGGGACAGCCTCGAAGCGGTGCTCGGGATCGAGTTCTCCCCGAAGGTCGCGCGGCGGGCGGCGCGCGAAGTGCCCGGGCTGACGATCCCGGTCGGCTACCGGGTCCGCGTCCGCCGCAAACCGTCCGGGCTGCTGCGCGCGTGACGGACCGGCCGGCTCATTCGCCGGTGCGCTGGGCGGTGTCGATCAGGAAGAACTGGGCACCGAGGATGTCCTGCACCAGGGAGATGCGACCGTGCGGCGAGTCGGACGGCTCCCGCAGCACCCTGCCCCCGAGCTGCACGACCCGGCCGACCGCGGTGTCGGTGTCCTGGTCCGGGTTGACCTGGAAGTAGAGCTGCCAGTGGGCGGGCATGTCCTCGGGCAGCGCGGTGCTGGTCTCGAACCGGCCGACCGTGGGCAGGTCGTCGACGTACCAGACGGTGTAGTCGAAGCCCTCGCCGACCTCGCCGATCTGCTCCTGCCGGTAGCCGAGCAGTTCGGCGTAGAACGGGTCGGCGGCCGAACCGTCCCGGGTGTGCAACTCGGCCCAGCACAACATGCCCGCGTGGTCGCGGCCGAACGCCGCGTTCTTCGGCGCCTCCCACAGGCCGATGGCGGCACCGGTCGGGTCCTCGGCGACCAGGAAGATCTCGTCGGCCGGGGTCTCGGTGGGCGGGACGAGGACCTTGCCGCCGAGGGCGCGGATGCGTTCCACGGCGCGGCGGGCCGAGCCGCACTCCAGGTACAGGGTCCACGCGGTCGGGACGTCGGCCTCGGGCAGGAGCAGCCCGGCTACCGGCTTGGACTCCTTCATCGCGATGTTGTAGTCCGGGCGCTGGATCCACCGCCAGCCGAACAGCCCGGTGTAGAACTCGCGGGCGTCCGCGACGCGCGTGGTGGCCAGGTCCACCCACGCCGGCGCCCCCACGGGAATGGCCATCGTTCCTCCTCGCCTCGCGGGTTTTCGCACGTCCAGTCTCGGTCTCCCCGGGGGCGTCCGCACCCTTCGCCGAACCTCGTCGGCGCGGGGAAGCGGTGGGTGACCGGCGTGGGCGCGAAGCAGACACCGTCGGCGGAACCGTTCCCCCGGGTCGGCCTGGCGGCGTTACTGTTCGGTGCCTTTTCCGCAACGCGAACGCCCCCGAATGACGCCTTGATCCGGTGCGGACCGCGTGATCGACTTGACTTGGTCACTCAGTGTGTGTGCAGGCACGCGAGAGGACCCTGTCACGGCACGCACGCGGGTTGTCAGGAGCAGTCATGGCCGACCGCACGACGGCGCCGGTGACCGCGGGCCTGAGCCAACTCGCCCAGATGGACCGGCGGGAACGTGCGCGCGTCATGCGGCACCTGTGCCACCAGTACCCCGCGTTCCGGTCGATGCTGCGGCAGGTGTCGATCGCGCGGGCAGTGGCGTTCGGCGCCGCGCTGGCGCTGGCGGTCGCGGTGATGTCCCTGGTCAACGGCTCATCGGTGTGGTGGGTCGCCGGGCTGGTGTTCACCGGGCTCGGCGGGTTCTGCTACGTCGCCGTCGCGCTCACCGACAGCCGGTTCGACCTGCTGCTCGCGGTGCTCGGAGCGCACCGGACCGACGAGCTGCACGGCCGCTTGGTGACCGACCAGATCTACGGCGACGACACCGGAACCGACCCCGTCCCCGGAACCAGGGGGAAGTTCATCCCCACCGGCGATGTCACCGCCCGGTCCGCAGAGGGCGCGTCCGGTGAGCGGAGCCGGATGACCGATGTGGCGGGGACGCGCAGCGCCTCCGTGGGTGGTGCGCGGTCACCACTGCACGCTGATTGACAGGGCCGCCGAGATCTCGTCGCCGAGGAACTGGACCTCGCCGGGCGGTCCGCCGACGCGCACCACCAGCGGGCCCCCGAAGGGCTTGCGTTCGACGACCTCGATGCGCGCACCGAGCGTCAGGCCGTGTTCGGTGAGGTAGCGCAGCAGATCGGAGTCGGTGTCCCAGACCCGCGCGATGGTGCCGACCGTGCCGGGTTCGACCTGGTCGAGCAGCTGGGTGGCGGGTTTCTCCACCACGCCCTCCGAGGTGGGGATCGGGTCGCCGTGCGGGTCGTGCGTGGGGTGGCCGAGCTTGGCGGCGATGTGCTCGACGAGTTCGTCGGACACCGCGTGCTCCAGGGCGTCGGCCTCCCGGTGCACCTCGTCCCAGGTGTAGTCGAGTTCCTCCACCAGGAACGTCTCGATCAGCCGGTGGCGGCGCAGCACGTCGTAGGCGAGGCGGCGGCCTTCCGGGGTGAGTTCGACGCTGCGGTACCGGACGTGGGTGACCAGGCCCAGCTGGGCGAGCTTGTTGATCATCCCGGAGACCGAGGACGGGCTGAGTCCGAGCCGCTGGGTCAGCGTCGCGTTGGTGACGGGCACGCCGCGTTCGCTCAGCCCGTAGATCGCCCGGAGGTAGTCCTCCACCGAAGGCGAGGGGCGCTCGGCCATACTCGTCATGCTTTCACGATACGGCCGCCGATGATCCGCCCGGGCAGCGGTTTGCGCGCGCCGACCCCCGTGCGGAGCAGGGACGTCGGCGGGTGGGGGTGTGCAACGCCGCACTCGGGGACCGACCGCGCACCGGGCGGTCACCCGGGCATGGGACACTGGGCGACGCTATGTCTGCGACTTCCCTCCCGCTCGTCTTCGATGCCCCGCGCCGCGGCAAGCCCCCGCGGCACCTGGCCGACATGTCCGCCGAGGAACGGCGCGCGGCGGTCGTCGAACTCGGGGAGAAGCCGTTCCGGGCGCGCCAGCTATCGCACCACTACTTCGCGCGCCTCAACGCCGACGTGGCGGAGATGACCGACCTGCCCGCGAGCAGTCGCGACATGCTGGGCGAGAAGTTGCTGCCCCGGCTGCTCACGTCGGTCCGCCACCTGGACACCGACAACGGCACCACGCGCAAGACGCTGTGGCGCGCGCACGACGGCACGCTGCTGGAGAGCGTGCTGATGCGCTATCCGGACCGGGCGACGGTGTGCATTTCGAGCCAGGCGGGGTGCGGGATGGCCTGCCCGTTCTGCGCCACCGGGCAGGGCGGGTTGCAGCGCAACCTGTCGACCGCCGAGATCGTCGACCAGGTGCGGTCGGCGGCGGCGATGATGCGCGACGGCGAGATCCCGGGCGGTGCGGGACGCCTGTCGAACGTCGTGTTCATGGGCATGGGCGAACCGCTGGCCAACTACCGGCGCGTGGTGGACGCGGTGCACCGGATCTGCGACCCGGCGCCCGAGGGGCTGGGGTTGTCGCAGCGCTCGGTGACCGTGTCGACGGTCGGGCTGGTCCCGGCCATCCGGCGGATGACGTCCGAGGGGCTGCAGGTCACGCTGGCGGTGTCGTTGCACACCCCGGACGACGAACTGCGCGACACCCTGGTGCCGGTGAACAACCGCTGGAAGGTGGCCGAGGTGCTGGAGGCGGCGCGCGGCTACGCCGACCAGACGGGTCGCCGGGTGTCCATCGAGTACGCCCTGATCCGCGACATCAACGACCACCCGTGGCGCGCCGACCTGCTGGGCAAGCTGCTGCACCGGCACCTCGGCCGGTTCGCGCACGTCAACCTCATCCCGCTGAACCCGACGCCGGGCAGCAAGTGGGACGCCAGCCCCAAGCCGGTCGAGCGGGAGTTCGTCCGCCGCGTCCAGGAGGCCGGGGTGCCCTGCACGGTGCGCGACACCCGGGGCCAGGAGATCGCCGCCGCGTGCGGTCAGCTCGCCGCCGAGGAGTGAGGCGCGGCCCCGCGCACCCGAGCGGCCTGGCCGACTGACGGGGAGTGCGGTTCCGCGCGGAACCGCACCGTTCCCCGGGCGCGGCAGGAGGGCCGCGGCACGGCCGCGCGCCCGGGGAACGGTGGGCCGCGGGCGGACGGTTCCCGGCAGCACCGCCCGCGACCCGGTCCGGGGCGTCAGCGGGTGTGCTCGACGATGGCCGATTCGAGGACGCCGAGCCCTTCGTCGAGCAGGGCGTGGTCGATGACCAGCGGCGGCAGCAGGCGGATGACGTTGCCGTAGGTGCCGCAGGTGAGGACCACGACCCCCTGCTGGTGGCAGGTCTTGGCGATGCGGGCCGTGACCTCCGGGTCGGGGTCGGTGGTGCCCGGCTTGACGAACTCGACACCGATCATGGCGCCACGACCGCGGACGTCGAAGATCGCGTCGTTGCCGTCGGCGAGCGCGCGCAGCCGCGGGAACGCCACGTGGCCGATGGCGCGGGCAGCGGCGGGCAGGTCGCGCTCCCGCATCGCGCGGATGGCGCCGAGGGCGGCGGCGCACGCCAGCGGGTTGCCGCCGTAGGTGCCGCCGAGGCTGCTCGGCGGCATGGCGTCCATGATGTCCGCGCGTCCGGTGACCGCGGCCAGCGGCAGACCGCCCGCGATGCCCTTGGCCGTGGTGATCAGGTCGGGCACCACGTTCTCGTGTTCGCAGGCGAACCACGAACCGGTGCGGCAGAAGCCGGTCTGGATCTCGTCGGCGACGAACAGCACGCCGTTGTCGGTGCACCAGCGCGAGATCGCCGGCAGGAAACCGGGCGCCGGTTCGATGAAGCCGCCCTCGCCCTGGACCGGTTCGATCAGCACGGCGGCCACCGAGTCGGCGCCGAGCTGCTTGTCGATGCGCTCGACGGCCTCCCGCGCCACCTGCTCGCCACTGCGCGCGTCGCGCGCCGGGTAGGACATCGGAACCCGGTAGATCTCCGGGGCGAACGGGCCGAAACCGTGCTTGTAGGGCACCGACTTCGCGGTCAGCGCCATGGTGAGGTTGGTGCGCCCGTGGTAGGCGTGGTCGAACACCACGACCGCCTGCCTGCCGGTGGCGCGGCGGGCGATCTTGACGGCGTTCTCCACGGCCTCCGCGCCCGAGTTGAACAGGGCGCTGCGCTTGTCGTGGTCGCCCGGGGTCAGGGCCGCCAGCTCCTCGCACACCTGCAGGTAGTTCTCGTAGGGCGTGACCATGAAGCAGGTGTGGGTGAACTCGCCCGCCTGGCGGCGCACCGGGTCGACGACCTCCGGGGCCGAGTTGCCGACGTTGGTGACGGCGATGCCCGAGCCGAGGTCGATGAGCGAGTTGCCGTCCACGTCGTGCAGCACGCCCCCGGCGGCTTCGGCGACGTACACCGGCAGCACGCTGGACACGCCGCTCGCGACGGTGGCGGCTCGCCGCTGCTGCAGCTCGCGGGAGCACGGGCCGGGGATCTCGGTGCGCAGCACGCGCGCCTGGGGCAGGGACATCGTCGTCGCAGTCACTGGGGCCTCCTGTTCAGAGCCTGTCTTCGAACTCGTCGTGCGTGGCGGTGCCGGTGGCCGAACAGACAGGCGCTCACGTTCCGCGATCCAGCGTCGGTCCGGACGGGTTGCGCCGAACAGTCGACGATCTGGTTAACTCAGCTGGCCCGGTTCGACACACTGTCAGGAGGTTGTCGGGTGCCGTTGACCCTGCGGGATCTGGTGGCGGACCCGGAGTTGGGCCTGGTCGCGCACGCCGGGGCGGAAAGCCTCGACCAGCCGGTGACCTGGGTGCACACCAGCGAACTCGCCGATCCCACGCCGTTCCTGGAGGGCGGTGAACTGCTGCTGACCACCGGCATGTCGCTGCGCCCGGACGGGGCGGGCCGGTTCGTCGAGCGGCTCGTGGACGCCGGGGTGGCCGGGCTCGGGTTCGGCGTCGGGCTCAGCCACCGCGCGGTCCCGGACGAGCTGCGGTCCGCAGCCGAAGGGGCCGGGTTGCCGCTGCTGGAGGTGCCGCGGCCGACGCCGTTCATCGCCATCAGCAAGGCGGCCTCGCGCGCCATCGCGGCCGACGAGTACGCGGGGTTGCGGCGCACCAGCCGCGCGCAGCACGAACTCGCGCAGGCGGCCGGGAGCAGCAGCGGCGTCGCCGCGCTGGTGCGCAAGCTCGCCGGACTGCTCGACGCCTGGGTGCTGCTGCTCGACGCCGGGGGCAGGCCGCTGCACGGCGCACCCGCCGCCGCCCTCAACCGGCTGGACCGGATCTCCTCCGAAGTGGACAGGTTGCGGGCCAAGCGCGGGCTGGCGGCGACCGGTTTCTCCCTGGACGACCAGGAAGTCAGCATGCAGGCGCTCGGTGGCCGGGCCCGCGGGTTCCTCGTCGTCGGGCGCGGCGGGCCGTTCGCCACCACCGACCACCACGTGATCAACTCGGCGGCCTCGCTGCTGACGCTCGCGCTCGAACAGGTCGAGGCGCTCGCGGCCACCCGGCGGCGGCTGCGCACCGGGTTCCTGGAGCTGATGCTGCGCGGCGAAGCCGTGCAGGACGCGCTGTCCGACCTGCACGCCGAACTGCCGCCCGAGCCGTTCCGGGTGGTGGTGCTGGCCGAGGCCGGTGAGGCCGACGACGTGCTCTCCCGGTTGGAGGCCGACAAGCCGAGCGAACCCGTCTACCTGGCCGAACACGACGGTTGCGCGGTCGGGGTGGTCGCGGGCGGACCGGCGCTGGACTGGCTCACCGCACGTCCGGACGCGGCGATCGGGATCTCCGAGCCGTGCGGAGTGGACTCGCTGGCCGAGGGCCTGCGGCAGGCGCGCCAGGCCGCGCGGGCAGCCGGGCGCGGCGACACCCCCGTCCGGTTCGGCGAGCTCGCCGGGCACGGGCTGCTCGACCTGGTGCCGGACGCGGACGCGCGGGCGTTCGCCGAGGCGCTGCTCGCCCCGGTGCGGGACAACGACGTGCTGCTGCGATCCTTGCAGACCTGGCTGGCGCACCACGGCCAGTGGGATCCCGCCGCGGGACGGCTGGGAGTGCACCGGCACACCCTGCGCAACCGCGTCCGGAAGGCGGAGGAACTGCTCGGGCGCCGCCTCGACCAGCCCGGAGTGCGGGCCGAGCTCTGGTTGGCGTTGCAGATCCTCGACCGGCCCGGCCAGTGACGGGAGGCGCGCGTTGCTCGTCGCGGAACTGCTCGACAACCCCGAACTCGACCTGCGGGTGCGGGTGCGCGGCCGGGTCGACCGGCCGATCCGCTGGGTGCACACCATCGAGGTCTCCGACCCCGGGCGCTTCCTGCGCGGCGGCGAGGTGGTGCTCACCGCGGGCGTGTGGCGCACCGCGGGCATCACGGCGGAGGCGTTCGTCGCCGACCTGGCCGCCGCCGACGTCGCGGCCGTCGGGTTCGGGCTCGTGCCGCCGGACACCGCGGTGCCCGAGGCGTTCGTCGACGCCGCCCGGGCGCACGGCCTGACCTGCTTCGTGGTGCCGGTGCGGGTGGCGTTCCTGCAGATCGTCGAGGCGTTCGTGAACACCAAGCGCGCCGAGTGGGAACGCCCGCTGCGCAGGCACCTCGCCCAGCACGACGCGATCGTCGCGGCGCTGCGGGTGCGCCGCGGGGTCGACACCGTGCTGCACGCGCTGTCCCAGCAGCTCGGCCACCCGGTCGCGGTGCGGGTGGCCGGTGGGCTCGTGGCCGGGGAGGCGCCCCGGCCGAACCACCCGCTGCCGCTGGTCGGCGAGGGGTTGGCCGACGCGGAGCTGCTGCTGCCCAGACCGGTCGCAGACCTCGACGTCGAGGAGCACGCCGCGGTCGTGCAGGCGATGCCGTTCATCGCGCTGGAGATCGAACGGGCCCGCGCGGTGCGGGCCACCGAGCTGCGCTACGCCTGGGAGCTCTTCGAGTGGGTGCACAGCGGGGCGGTCGGGATCGCGACGGTGCGGACGCGGCTGCACGCGCTGGGCCTGCCTCCGGACGGCCCGCTCGCGGCGGTCGTGCTGCGCACCTCGCGGCCGGACGCGGACTCCGTGCGGCTGGGCGAGTTCCTGGGCCACGACGGGGCGGTCGCGCAGCGCGGCGGGGACGTCGTCGCGTTCGCCAGGATCGAGGGCACCACCCACGAGCTGGCCCGGCGGGTGCACGACGCGTTCGGCGACGGTGTCGTGCACGTCGGAGTCGGCAAACCGGGCGGTGCCGCCGAGCTGCGAGTGAGCCTGTTGCAGGCGGCGCACGCCGCCGAAGCGGTGTCCTCGCGCGAGCGGAGCGGGTGGATGACGCACGAGCAGCTGAGCAGCCCCTCGCTGCTGCTGTCCGCGCAGGACCCGGAACTGCTCGCGGCCACCTCCCGCGCCCTGCTCGGCCCGGTGCTCGAACACGACGAGCGCCGCGGCAGCGACCTGCTGCCCTCGTTGGCGGTGTTCCTCGACGCGGGCGGCCGCTGGCAGGAGGCCGCCCAGCAGCTGCACGTGCACATCAACACGCTCCGGCACCGGATGAGCCGCGTCGAGGACCTGACCGGGCGCAGCCTGTCGCGCACCGCGGACCGCGTCGACCTCTTCCTGGCCGTCCGCGCGTTCCGCCAGTCCTGACCTGCGCACCGACCGGCTGGGGCGGTCGATCGGGCCTGGCGTTGTGCGATCGTCCAACGGTGCTGGGGGACTTCGGAGGTTCGGTGACTACCTCGGCGGCGTGACGCGCCGCACTCTGTTGCGGTGCCGCGCGGACCCCGACCCTTCCCCGCCCCGACCGACGGCGGCCCCGACGACGCACGTCGGGGGAGCGCCGCGGTGCGGGGTCCTCGCACGGAACAGGAGGTCACCGCATGACGCCAGAGCCGTCGTCAGCAGGCCGAGCGGGCATCGAGACCCACGGTGTCGACACCATCCCGGACAGCGACCGCACCGGTCGGCCGCGGGACATCATCGGCATCCTGCTCGGGTCCAACATGTGCCTGGGCGTGGTCATCTTCGGCTGGTTGCCCGCCTCGTTCGGGCTGGAGTTCTGGCCCGCCGTGACGTCGATGGTCTGCGGGACGCTGCTGGGCACGGTTCTCGTCGCGCCGCTGGCCCTGGTGTCGCTGAAGACCGGCACGAACCTGTCCACCAGCAGCGGCGGCACGTTCGGCGTCCGCGGCCGGTTGATCGGCTCGGTGATCGGCCTGCTGCTGTCGCTGGGCTACGCCGCGCTGACCGTGTGGACCGGCGGCGCCGCCGTGGTCGGTCCGCTGCACCGGCTGCTCGGCCTGCCCGACGGCGGGGTCGCCTACAGCGTCACCTACGCCGTGCTGGCCGTGCTGTCGGTGCTGGTGGCGATCTTCGGCTACCGGATGCTGACGCAGATGAGCAAGTGGGTCGCGCTGGGCACGGTCGTGCTCATGGCGGTCGGATTCGTCGCCTACGCCGGGAAGTTCCAGACCGGACCCGTGGTGAACAGCGGCTACGCGCTCGGCGACTTCTGGCACACCTGGGCCATGTCCACGGTCGCGGCCGGGCTGTCCGGCCCGATGGCGTTCATCATGCTGCTCGGCGACTACAGCCGGTACGTCTCCCCGCACCGCTACTCGTCGAAGAAGGTCTTCGTCGCCTCCAGCGTCGGCATGGTCCTCGGCCTGCTGATCCCGCAGCTGTTCGGCACGTTCACCGCGTACGCCGCGCACGCCGCCGACGACTACGTCGGGCCGCTGGTGGCCGCCGCGCCCCTGTGGTTCCTGCTGCCGCTGCTGCTCAACGGGCTGTTCGGCACCATCGGCAACGCCGGGGCGCTGATCTACAGCATGGGCCTGGACCTGGACGCGATCGTGCCGCCGCTGTCCCGGCCCAAGGCGACGCTGCTGGTCTCGGCGCTGTCGACGACCCTGGTCTACCTGGGTTACTTCGTGTGGAACGCCCAGGACGCGGTGACCGCGTTCGTGCTGCTGCTCACCGCGATCGGCACGCCTTGGGCGGTGATCACGCTGTTCGGCTTCGCCCGGTGCCGCGGCGTCTACGACCCGGATGCGCTCCAGGTCTACAACCGGCGCTCCCGCGGCGGGATCTACTGGTACACCGCGGGCTGGAACATCCGCGCGGCCATCGCGTGGGCGATCGGTTCGGCGGTCGGCTCGCTGTCGGTGGACACCGCCCTGTACAAGGGCCCGCTGCTGGCCCTGACCAGCGGCATCGACGTGAGCTTCCTGCTCGCCGCCGCGGCCACCGCGGTCGCGTTCTGGCTGCTGACCCTCGGCAGCCCGCAGCCGGTCCCGGAGATCGAACCGGTCCGCGCCACCTCCGGCGCCAACGTCTGAAACACCCGACACCAACGAGGAAGTTCGAAGCAATGGAGCACTACGACGTCGTCGTCATCGGAGCCGGCTTCTCCGGCCTGACCGCGGCCCGCGAGCTGCGCGAGGCGGGCCGCAACGTGCTCGTCCTGGAGGCCCGGGACCGCATCGGCGGGTCCACCTGGTACCAGCCGGAAGTCTGGGACGGCGTGGGCCTGGAGATGGGCGGCACCTGGATCGTGCCGGAGCAGACCCACGTCTGGGCCGAGGTGCAGCGCTACGGCGTCCCGATCTCCGACAGCGAGCTGCCCGGGCGGATGACCTGGTCCGACCACGGCGAGGTGCTGGACGCGCTGCTGCCGGTGCCGCCGGAGGAGTACGGCGCGCTGGAGCACGCGGTGCGCGCGCTGGTGGAGGCGGCGTCCCGCCTCGACCCGCTGCGTCCGCTGTCCGAGCAGGACGTCGCCGACCTGGACGTGCCGATCCGGCAGTGGGCCGAGGACGCCGGGCTCACCGGCAACGCCAAGGAGCTGATGATCTCCTGGTTCTGCGGCTGCGCCAACGCGAGCGAGGAAACCGGTTCGGCGCTGGACATCGTCCGCTGGTGCGCGTCGATGGGCAGCTCGCTGTGGGGCATGGTGCAGGCCAGCGTGCTGGGGTGGACGTTCGACGAGGGCACCGTGTCGCTGGCCCGGGCCATCCTCGACGACTCGGGCGCCGAGCTGCGGCTGTCCAGCCCGGTCCGCCGGATCGCCGCCGACGACGAGGGCGTGACCGTCGGCTACGACGGCGGCGAGGTACGCGCCGACCGGGTGCTGGTCACCACGGCGGTCGGGGTGTGGCAGGACATCGAGTTCAGCCCCGCGCTGTCGGCGGGCAAGGCCGCGATCTCCCGGGAGAACCACGCCGGTCAGGGCCAGAAGATCTGGGCCCTGGCGCGCAACGTGCCCGAGGACATCAGCGGTTTCGGCTGGGGCACGGCGTTCGACTACGTCGGCGCGATGTACACCACCGAGCGCGGCGTGGTGCTGGTGTGCTTCGCCCCCGAACACGACCGGGTGAACCCCGACGACCTGGCGGACGTGCAGCGCGCGGTCCGCGAGTTCGCCCCGGAGGCCGAGGTGGTCGCCGCCCACGCGCACGACTGGGTGCACGACGAGTTCAACAAGGGCACCTGGGCGACGTTCCGCGCCGGGCAGTTCGCCGAGTACGAGCTGTGCGTGGCCGAGCCTGAGGGCCGCGTGCACTTCGGCGGGTCGCACACCGCCCGCCGCTGGCGCGCCTTCATCGACGGCGCGATCGAATCGGGCAAGCGGGCCGCCGCGGAAATCCTGTCGGCGGACTGAGATGACCTGGAAGGACGAGACGATGAACGACCCGATCGGACCGGTGGACGCCACGCGAGTGCCCCGCTACGGCGGCGACACCACGTTCGCGCGGCTGCCCCGGCTCGCCGATGTCGCCGACGCGGACGCCGTGCTGTGGGGCGTGCCGTTCGACACCGGTGTCAGCTACCGGCCCGGTGCCCGCTTCGGCCCCAACCACGTCCGGCAGAGCTCGCGGCTGCTGCGGCCGTACAACCCGGCGATGGACGCCGAACCGTTCGCGGTGCGGCAGGTCGCCGACGCCGGTGACGTCGGGGTGAACCCGTTCGACATCACCGAGGCCATCGACACGATCGAGGCCAGCGCCCGCGAGCTGTCCGGCACCGGCCGTTCGCTGATCACCATCGGCGGCGACCACACCATCGCGCTGCCGCTGCTGCGGGTCCAGCACGAGCGGCACGGGCCGATCGCGGTGCTGCACTTCGACGCGCACCTGGACACCTGGGACACCTACTTCGGCGCGCCCTACACGCACGGCACGCCGTTCCGCCGGGCGTCCGAGGAGGGCCTGATCGACTTCCAGCACTCGATGCACGTCGGCCTGCGCGGGCCGCTGTACTCCAAGCTGGACCTCGACGAGAGCGAGCGGCTCGGGTTCGCCGCGGTGCACAGCCGCGAGTTCGCCCGCACCCCGCTGGACACGCTCATCGACCGCATCCGCACCCGGCTCGGCTCCCGCCCGGTGTACGTCTCGATCGACATCGACGTGCTCGACCCGGCGTTCGCGCCGGGCACCGGGACGCCCGAGGCGGGCGGTCTGTCCAGCCGCGAGCTGCTGGAGGTGCTGCGCGGACTGGACGGGCTCAACGTGGTCGGCTGCGATCTGGTGGAGGTGTCCCCGGCCTACGACCACGCCGAGCTCACCGGCATCGCCGCAGCGCACGTGCTCTACGAGATGCTCACCGTGCTGCCCCTGGGAGGCCGCTGATGCGCCGGGTCCGCAACATCGTCGACGGCCGGGCGGTGGACGCCGCGAGCGGTCGCACCACCGACCTGATCGACCCGTGCACCGACGAGGTGTTCGGCACCGCCCCGCTGTCGTCCCCCGCGGACGTCGACGCGGCGTACCAGGCGGCGGCCCGGGCGTTCGAGCAGTGGCGGTGCACCACCCCCGCCGAGCGGCAGCGGCTGCTGCTGCGGCTGGCCGAGGAGGTGGAACGCCGCGCCGACGAGTTCGTCGCGGCCGAGGTCGCCAACACCGGAAAACCGCTCGCCGCCACGCGCAGCGAGGAGGTCGACGCCTCCATCGACCAGATCCGGTTCTTCGCCGGGGCGGCCCGCGTGCTCGAAGGCGTCGCCGCCACCGAGTACGCGCCGGGCCACACCTCGTACGTGCGACGCGAGCCGGTCGGGGTGATCGGGCAGGTCGCGCCGTGGAACTACCCGCTGCTCATGGCCGTGTGGAAGATCGCCCCGGCGATCGCGGCGGGCAACACCGTGGTGCTCAAACCCGCCGACACCACGCCGGTGACGGCGGCGCTGCTCGCCGAGGTCGCGGCCGAGGTGCTGCCGCCGGGCGTGCTCAACGTCGTCTGCGGTGACCGGGAGACCGGCCGGGCCGTGGTGGCGCACCCGGCGTCGGCGATGGTGTCGATCACCGGTTCCACCCGGGCCGGGCGGCAGGTCGCCGAGTCCGCCGCGCAGGACGTCAAGCGGGTGCACCTGGAACTCGGCGGCAAGGCGCCCGCCGTGGTCTTCGCCGACGCCGACCTGGCGGCGGCGGCCGAGGGCATCGCGGCGGCCGGGACGTTCAACGCCGGGCAGGACTGCACCGCGGCGACCCGCGTGCTCGTCGACCAGTCCGTCGCCGACGAGTTCGTCCCGCTGCTGGTGGAGCGGGTCCGCGCCCAGCGCTGCGGGCCACCGTCCGATGTGGACGCCGCGTTCGGGCCGCTGAACAACGCCGGGCAGCTCGCCCGCGTGCAGGAGGTCATCGACCGGCTGCCGGCGCACGCCCGGATCCTCACCGGCGGCTCCCGGGTCGGAGACCAGGGGTGCTTCTTCGCACCGACCGTCATCGGCGGCCTGGGCCAGCACGACGAGGCGGTGCAGGAGGAGATCTTCGGCCCGGTCCTGACCGTGCAGACCTTCCGCGACGAGCCGGAGGCGGTGGACATGGCCAACGGCGTGGACTACGCGCTGGCCTCCAGCGTGTGGACCCGCGACCACGGCCGCGCGCAACGCGCGGTGGCCCGCCTCGACTTCGGCTGCGTGTGGGTCAACACGCACATGGTCCTGGTCGCGGAGATGCCCCACGGCGGCTTCAAGCACTCCGGCTACGGCAAGGACCTGTCCCGCTACGGGTTCGAGGACTACACCAGGATCAAGCACGTCACGCACTGCTTGGACTGAACCGCGGCGCCGTTCGCCCGCGAGGCGACGCCCGAGAACCCGCCGACCGCCCCCCGCCGATGACTGGCCAGTCCGTCCACCCGGTGCCTCGCCGGGTGGACGGATTGGCACTGCACGGCGGTCGCGGCGCGCTCGTAGCGTCACGGCGGAGACCACGGAACGAGGAGGAACCGATGACATCCGGGTACTGGGTGGCGGGAGAGCGGGTCACCAGCGACGCGACCTTCGAGGTGACCCACCCCTACGACGGCTCGCCGGTCGGCACGGCCTGCTACGCCACCGACGCCGACGTGGAGCGCGCGGTGGCGGCCGCGGACGCGGTCCGCCGCGAGTTCGCCGCGTTGCCCGCGCACGCCCGCGCCGCGGCGCTGGACCACGTCAGCCACCGGCTCTCCGAGCGCGCCGAGGAGATCGCGCGGCTCATCACCGCCGAGAACGGCAAGCCGATCACCTGGGCCCGCGCCGAGGTCGCCCGTGCCGCGGCCACCTTCCGCTGGGGCGCGGAGGAGGCCCGCCGCTGGTCCGGTGAGGTGCAGCGGCTGGACACCGACGCGGGCGGGACCGGCCGGATGGCGCTGGTCCGCCGGGTGCCGCGCGGCCCGGTCCTGGGCATCGCGCCGTTCAACTTCCCGCTGAACCTGGTCGCCCACAAGGTCGCCCCGGCGCTGGCGGCGGGCACGCCGATCGTGCTCAAGCCCGCGCCGAAGACCCCGCTGTCGGCGCTGCTGCTCGGCGAGATCCTCGCCGAGACCGACCTGCCCGCCGGGTCGTGGTCGGTGCTGACCACGACCAACGACAAGGCCGCCGAGCTGGTCGCCGACCCGCGGCTGCCGGTGATCTCGTTCACCGGCTCCGGGCCGGTCGGGTGGGGCATCCGGGACGCCGCGCCGCGCAAGCACGTCACGCTCGAACTGGGCGGCAACGCGGCGGCGATCGTCGCCGCCGACTGGGCCGACCTGGACCACGCGGCCGACCGGATCGCGACCTTCGCGATGTACCAGGCGGGGCAGTCGTGCATCTCGGTGCAGCGGGTCTACGCGCACCGCGACGTCTACGACGACCTGGTGTCGCGGGTGGTCAAGGCGGTGGAGGCGCAGGGCACCGGCGACCCGCGGGAGGAGACCACCAAGGTCGGCCCGCTGATCGACCGGGCCGCCGCCGAGCGCGTCGAGCAGTGGGTGGCCGAGGCGGTCGACGCCGGTGCCCGGGTGCTGACCGGCGGGGTGCGCGACGGCGCGACCTACGCGCCGACGGTGCTCGCCGACGTGCCCGAGGACGTCAAGGTGTCCTGCGAGGAGGTCTTCGGGCCGGTGCTGGTCGTCGCCCCGGTCGACTCGACCGAGGAGGCGTTCGAGCGGGTCAACTCCTCCCGGTACGGGCTGCAGGCCGGGCTGTTCACCCACGACCTGCGGCTGGCGTTCCGGGCCTCCGAGGAGCTGGAGGTCGGCGGCGTGATCGTCGGCGACGTGCCCAGCTTCCGCGCCGACCAGATGCCCTACGGCGGCGTCAAGGAGTCCGGCGTCGGCCGCGAGGGCGTCCGGGCCGCCATGGTGGACCTCACCGAGGAGAAGGTCACGGTCCTCACCGGAGTCACCCCGTGATGCGCTGAACACCCCCGAACGCGAAACGCCGCCCCGTCGAACTCCCGGCGGGGCGGCGTTGGCGTTCGCGGGTCAGCGGCGCCAGGCGGTCCGCTTCTTGCGCAGGTCGATCAGCAGGCCGATGGCCAGGATCGCGGCGATGGCGATCAGGTAGATGTCCTCCACCTTGAAGTGGCCGCCGCCGCTGAGGATGCCCTGGTGGTTGCCCTTGAGCATGATCAGGACCGCGAAGACGGAGAACCAGCCGATGATCTGGGTGCCCTTCGGGAAACCCCCGTGCCAGCCCCACTCGGCCGACGGTTCCTCGGCCGGGTCGACGGCCTGGCTGGGCTTCTTCTCCAGCTCGGTGCTCGCCACGTTCCCCTCCTGTGCCACACCCGGCCGAGGTCGGCCGGAAGACGCTCTCCACGCGTGATCGCCGTTGCCACGAAGGCGATCCGCACCGTCCATGGTCGCACATGGCCCGTTCGCGTGAGCGTCCGGACGGCGGTGACCACCGGTTCCGCCGCCGGCGGCACCGGGAGGCGTGATTTCGGCACCGCGCGCGACCACTCGTCACCTGCTTCGGGGACAATGGCGGCGATGCACGCCGACACCCCGACCCCGAGCAGGCCGGACCCCGACGAGCGCCGCGCCGTCCTGGTGCTCGGATCCACCGGTTCGATTGGCACCCAGGCGCTGGACGTGATCCGGCACAACCCGGACCGCTTCCGGGTGGCCGGACTGGCGGCCGGCGGCAGCGATCCGGGGACCGTCGCGGCGCAGGCGCTGGAGTTCGGCGTCGACGCGGTCGCCATCGCCCGGGACAGCGCCGCCGAGGACCTCCGGTCGGCGCTGCGGGCCGAAGCCCAGCGGCGCGGCGGCGCCCGGCTGCCCCGGCTGCTCACCGGGCCGGAGGCGGTGACCGAGATCGTCGAGAGCACCCCGGCCGACGTGGTGCTCAACGGGGTGGACGGCTCCCGCGGGCTCAAGCCGACGCTCGCCGCGCTCGCCTCCGGGGCCACGCTGGCGCTGGCCAACAAGGAGTCCCTGATCGCGGGCGGTCCGCTGGTGCTCCAGCAGGCCAAGCCGGACCAGATCGTGCCGGTCGACTCCGAGCACTCCGCGCTCGCGCAGTGCCTGCGCGGCGGCCGCGCCGACGAGGTGGACCGGCTGGTGCTGACCGCCTCGGGCGGGCCGTTCCGGGGGTGCCGCGCCGCGGAGCTCGCCGACGTCACCGTCGAACAGGCGTTGGCGCACCCGACCTGGTCGATGGGCAACGTGGTGACCATCAACTCCGCGAACCTGGTCAACAAGGGGCTGGAGCTGATCGAGGCGCACCTGCTGTTCGGCGTCGACTACGACCGCATCGACGTCGTCGTGCACCCGCAGTCGATCGTGCACTCGATGGTGACCTTCACCGACGGCTCCACCCTGGCGCAGGCCAGCCCGCCGAACATGCGCATCCCCATCGCGCTGGGACTGGACTGGCCGCACCGCGTCCCGAAGGCCGCACCCGCGCTGACCTTCCACGAGGCGCAGGCGTGGACGTTCGAACCGCTGGACAACACCGCGTTCCCGGCCGTCGAGCTGGCCCGGCACGCGGGCAGCACCGGCGGCTGCCTGCCCGCGATCTACAACGCGGCCAACGAGGAGGCGCTCGCGGCGTTCGTCGACGGACGCCTCCGCTTCCCCGGGATCGTGCAGACTGTGGGGGAGGTGCTCGGCGAGGCGGACCGCTGGCGGACCGAGCCGGGCAGCGTCGAGGAGGTCTTCGCGGCCGAGGAGTGGGCCCGGGCGCGGGCGCGGGAACTGGTCGCGGCGGGAAGGGCGAACTAGATGCTGGTCGTCGTCGGAATCGTCATCTTCTTCCTGGGCCTGCTGTTCTCCATCGCCTGGCACGAGCTGGGCCACCTGGCCGCGGCGAAGCTGTTCGGCATCAAGGTCACCCAGTACATGGTCGGGTTCGGCCGGACGCTGTGGTCGCGGAAGAAGGGCGACACCGAGTACGGGATCAAGGCGATCCCGTTCGGCGGCTACATCCGCATGATCGGCATGTTCCCGCCGAAGAAGGACGAGGAGTACGGCCGGACCGCGTCGTCGGCGCCGTGGCGGGCGATGATCGAGGACGCCCGCCAGGCGGTCGCCGAGGAGGTTCGCCCCGAGGACGCCCACCGGCAGTTCTACCAGCGCAACCCGTGGAAGCGGATCGTCGTGATGCTGGCCGGTCCGGTGATGAACCTGATCCTGGCGGTCGGGATCTTCGCCGCGATCCTGATGGGCCACGGCATCGCGCAGGCGACCACCACGGTCTCGTCGGTCAGCGAGTGCGTGCTGCCGGCCAGCACGCCGGACACCGCGCACTGCCCGGCGGGCGCGCCCCCGGCTCCGGCCGCCGCCGCCGGGTTCCGGCCGGGCGACCGGATCGTGGAGTTCGACGGCAGGCACTACGACTCGTGGGACCAGCTGCGGATGGCCATCCGGAAGTCCTCGGGCACGGTGCCGGTGGTCGTCGAACGCGACGGGCACCGCGTGACGCTGAACACCACGCTGATGCAGACCCAGCAGCCGAGCCTGGACGACCCGAGCAAGACCGAGAAGGTCGGGTTCCTCGGTCTGAGTCCCACCCAGGTGCTCGTCAAGCAGGACGTCTCGGGTGTGGTTCACACGATCGGGGGGTTTGTGAACCTGACCGCCGAGAAGGTCGTGCAACTCCCGCAGCGGGTGCCGGACCTGATCAACGCCATCGGCGGTGGTCAGCGGTCCGCGGATTCGCCGGTGGGCATCGTCGGCGCGAGCAGGCTGGGCGGCGAGGTGCTGTCGTCGGACCAGTACGGTGTCGACGACCGGATCATCATGATGTTCAACCTGCTGGCCGGGGTGAACCTCTCGCTGTTCGTGTTCAACATGCTGCCGGTGCTGCCGCTGGACGGCGGCCACGTGGCGGGTGCGCTGTGGGAGTCGGTCCGCCGTCGGCTCGCCAGGCTCGTGCGGCGTCCGGACCCCGGCCCGTTCGACACCGCGAAGCTCATGCCGCTGGCCTACGCGGTCAGCCTGGTCTTCATCGCGTACTCGCTGCTGGTCCTGGTCGCCGACATCGTGAACCCGGTGACGTTGTTCTGACGGTTGCTCGGCGCGAGCAGCGAGTGCGGCGGTCAGGTGATCGACGGCGGCGAACAGCGGGTGAACCGGGAAAAACGATCACCAGACGTGACGAGGCGGTCGTCCGGCTGCGCCCAGCTGGATGAAACTGCGCCGGTATCGTGGAGCCGGGCGGTGCGCACCGCCCCCAAGAACACCAGAGGTGGAGAGGAATCGATGACCGTCGATCTGGGCATGCCCGCGGCGCCGGCGCCGGTGCTCGCGGAACGGCGTAAAACCCGGCAGTTGCAGGTCGGACCGGTCGGGGTGGGCAGCGAACACCCGATCTCCGTGCAGAGCATGACGACCACCAACACCGCGGACATCAACGCGACGTTGCAGCAGATCGCGGAGCTGACCGCGTCCGGGTGCGACATCGTGCGGGTGGCCTGCCCGAGCGCCGACGACGCGCAGGCGCTGCCCGCGATCGCGCAGAAGTCCAAGATCCCCGTCATCGCCGACATCCACTTCCAGCCCAAGTACGTCTTCGCCGCGATCGAGGCGGGCTGCGCCGGGGTGCGCGTCAACCCGGGCAACATCCGCAAGTTCGACGACAAGGTCAAGGAGATCGCGCAGGCGGCCAAGGACCACGGCACGCCGATCCGCATCGGTGTCAACGCCGGTTCACTGGACCCGCGGTTGATGCAGAAGTACGGCAAGGCCACCCCGGAGGCGCTGGCCGAGTCGGCGCTGTGGGAGGCGAGCCTGTTCGCCGAGCACGACTTCCACGACATCAAGATCTCGGTCAAGCACCACGACCCGGTGGTGATGGTCCGCGCCTACGAGCTGCTGGCCGAGCAGTGCGACTACCCGCTGCACCTCGGCGTGACCGAGGCCGGTCCGGCGTTCCAGGGCACCATCAAGTCCGCGGTCGCGTTCGGCGCCCTGCTGCGGCAGGGCATCGGCGACACCATCCGCGTCTCGCTGTCCGCGCCGCCGGTCGAGGAGGTCAAGGTCGGCCAGCAGATCCTGGAGTCGCTGAACCTGCGGCCCCGCAAGCTGGAGATCGTGTCCTGCCCGTCCTGCGGGCGGGCCCAGGTGGACGTCTACAAGCTCGCCGACGAGGTCACCGCGGGCCTGGAGGGCATGGAGGTCCCGCTGCGGGTGGCCGTGATGGGCTGCGTCGTCAACGGCCCGGGCGAGGCGCGCGAGGCCGACCTCGGTGTCGCCTCCGGCAACGGCAAGGGCCAGATCTTCGTCAAGGGCGAGGTCATCAAGACCGTCCCCGAGCACAAGATCGTGGAGACCCTGATCGAGGAGGCCATGCGCATCGCCGAGGACATGGAGTCCGCGGACGGCGAGGCCCCGACCGTCACGGTCAGCTGAAAGCCGCGCACATTAAGCCGTTCGGGTGACTACTCGTTCGGGTGCGTGTGGTCCCGGCCCCGCCGGGAAGCTGCGCGGGCGGAATTTCTGGCAGGCTTGGCGGGTGCTCAAGCTCGCCGGTGCACGGCTACTCGAAGAACGCGACGCGCAGCTGGTCCGTTCGGTGCTGGACGCGGCGCCGGTGGCGTCGTGCATGGTCGCGGCGCGCGTCGAGGAGACGGGCGTGCACCCGCTGCGGCTCGGCGGCGAGCTGTGGGGCTACGGTGACCGGCTCGACGGTCTCTGCTTCTCGGGTGCCAACCTCATCCCGCTGCGCGGTGGACCGGACGCCATGCGCGCCTTCGCCGAGCGGGCGCTGCGGCGCCGCCGGGTGTGCTCCTCGCTGGTCGGCCCGTCCGAGCAGGTCCTGCCGCTGTGGGAGGAGCTGGCGGGCCGGTGGGGACCGGCGCGCGAGGTGCGCGCCGAGCAGCCGCTCATGGTGCTGTCCGAGGCGCCGCGCGTCGCGCCCGACCCGCTGGTCCGCCCGGTCCGCCCGGACGAGCTGGAGCGCTACCTGCCCGCGGCGGTGGCGATGTTCACCGAGGAGGTCGGCATCGACCCGTACAGCGACGGTGGTGCGGTGAGCTACCGGGCGCGGGTGGCCGACCTGATCGCCGCGGGCCGGGCGTTCGCCCGCTTCGAGGACGGGGAAGTGGTGTTCAAGGCCGAGATCGGTGCGCTGTCCCGCACCGTCGGCCAGATCCAGGGCGTGTGGGTGCACCCGGACCGCCGCAGCACCGGTCTCGGCACCACGGGCACCGCCGCGGTCGCCGACCGGCTGGTGCGCGGGCTCGGGCGCACCGCCAGCCTGTACGTCAACGACTTCAACGTCGCCGCGCGGCTGGCCTACCGCAAGGTCGGCTTCCGGTCCGTCGGCACCTTCAGCACCGTCCTGCTGTGACGGCGCACGCGCCACCGGTCGCGTGCGGCTGACCGGGCGCGGAGCGCATCCCGGCATCGCGGTTAGAGTGAGGGGCATGCCGGTACGAGCCCCGTTGCAGCCAGGCGTGCAGACGCCCCGCCGACCCGTTCCACCGCACATCGAGCGGCCCGAGTACGTCGACAAACCGGCACCGAAGCGCAACACCGACCCGGACGTGCAGCCTCCCGAGGTCATCGAGGCGATGCGCGTGGCGGGCAAGCTCGCCGCGCAGGCCCTGGTCGAGGCGGGCAAGGCGGTCCAGCCGGGTGCCACCACCGACCAGGTGGACGCGGTGGTGCACGAGTTCTTCTGCGACCACGGGGTCTACCCGTCGACGCTGGGATACCGGGGCTTCCCCAAGTCGTGCTGCACCTCGCTGAACGAGGTGATCTGCCACGGCATCCCGGACTCGACGGTGATCGAGGACGGCGACATCGTCAACGTCGACGTCACCGGGTTCGTCGGCGGCGTGCACGGCGACACCAACGCCACGTTCCTGGCGGGCGAGGTGTCCGAGGAGGTGCGGCTGCTCGTCGAGCGCACCCACGAGGCGATGATGCGCGGTATCCGGGCCGCCAAGCCGGGTCGCCAGCTCAACGTGATCGGCCGGGTCATCGAGTCCTACGCCAAGCGGTTCGACTACGGCGTGGTCCGCGACTTCACCGGCCACGGCATCGGCCGTTCGTTCCACAGTGGACTGGTGATCCTGCACTACGACGAGCCGTCGGTGCAGACGATCCTGGAACCCGGCATGACCTTCACCATCGAGCCGATGATCACGCTGGGCACCCACGAGTACGACATGTGGGACGACGGCTGGACGGTCACCACCAAGGACAAGAGCTGGACCGCCCAGTTCGAGCACACCATCCTCATCACCGAGGACGGCAACGAGATCCTCACCCAGCCCTGACCGGGCTTCCGGACGCCCGGGCGGGACGTGGTGCCGCCCGGGCGCTCGACTGCCCGGGGCCGTCGGCGGTGCCCGTGCCGAGCTGAGGTAGGAACGTGGTGTGAACGCACTGCTGGTCGCCGGGACGACGTCGGACGCCGGGAAGAGCGTGGTCACCGCCGGGATCTGCCGGTGGCTGGCCCGCGGTGGGGCGCGGGTCGCGCCGTTCAAGGCGCAGAACATGTCGAACAACTCGGTGGTGACGCCGGACGGCGGGGAGATCGGCCGGGCGCAGGCGTTCCAGGCGGCGGCGTGCGGTGTCGAGCCGTCGGTGCGGTTCAACCCGGTGCTGCTCAAACCGGGCAGCGACCGGCGTTCCCAGGTCGTGGTGCTGGGCGAGGTGTCGGGTGAGGTCACCGCGATGTCCTACCGGGAGCGCAAGGCCGCGCTGCTGGACACCGTCGTGTCCACATTGGAGGGTTTGCGGGCCGAGCACGACCACGTGATCTGCGAGGGCGCCGGATCGCCCGCGGAGATCAACCTGCGGGCCGACGACATCGCGAACATGGGGCTGGCCCGGGCCGCCGGGTTGCCGGTGCTGGTGGTCGCCGACATCGACCGGGGCGGCGTGTTCGCGCAGCTCTACGGCACGCTCGCGCTGCTGGACGCGGCTGACCAGGCGCTCGTCGGCGGGTTCGTGATCAACAAGTTCCGCGGCGACCCGGACCTGCTGGAACCGGGCCTGGCGAGGTTGCGGGAGCTGACCGGGAGGCCGGTGCACGGCGTGCTGCCGTGGGCCGAGGAGCTGTGGCTGGACGCCGAGGACTCGCTGTCCTACGCGGCCGACGGCGTGGTGGGACGGCCCGCACCGCCGCGCGGCTCGCAGTGGCTGCGCGTCGCGGTGCCCCGGCTGCCGCGCATCTCCAACGCCACCGACGTCGAGGCGCTGGCCGCCGAACCCGGGGTGGCCGTGCGGTTCGTCACCGAGCCGTCCCGGTTGTCCGACGCCGATGTCGTGGTGCTGCCCGGGTCGAAGTCGACGGTCGCCGACCTCGCCTGGCTGCACCGCACGGGGCTGGCCGACGCGGTGCTCGCGCACGCCCGCGCGGGGTTGCCGGTGGTCGGGATCTGCGGCGGGTTCCAGATGCTGACGCGGCGCATCACCGACGAGGTCGAGTCCGGCGACGGCGTGGTCGACGGCCTGGGTCTGCTGGACCTGGAGATCGAGTTCGCGCCGCGCAAGACGCTGGCCCGCCCGCACGGGCGCGCCTTCGGCGAAGCCGTCGACGGCTACGAGATCCACCACGGCGTCGCCGTGCGGCGCGGCTCGCTGGACCCGGTGGTCGAGCTGCCGGACGGCACGTCCGAAGGGGGTGTCGACGGGGTGGTGTTCGGTACGCACTGGCACGGGCTGTTCGAGAACGACCGGTTCCGCCGCGAGTTCCTGCGCCGGGCCGCGCGCCAGGCGGGCCGCGACGGCTTCGAGCCGGCGGCCGACACGGTGTTCGCCGAGGTCAGGGCCGAGCAGCTGGACCTGTTGGGAGACCTGGTCGACAAGCACCTGGACACCGACGCGCTGCGCCGCCTGCTCGACGGCGGAGCGCCCCGAGGTCTGCCGGTGCTGCCGCCCGGCGCGTGATCACTCCTGGGCGGGGCCGATCCGGTCCAGCAGTTCGTCCAGGAACCCGCCCGCCTCCTCGGCGGCCCGCCGCGGGTCGCCGTCGCGGACCGCGTCGAGCAGTTCGTCGTGCGAGACGTGCTCCTCCGGGGGACCGGCGGGGTCGAACGTCGTCGCGACGCTGGACAGCACCGCCTCGCTGATGCCCTCGTAGAGCGAGGCCAGCACCGGGTTGTGCGAGGCGGCGACGAGTTCGCGGTGGAATTCGGCGTCGTTGCTGATCACTCGCTCGTGGTCCTGGGCGCGCAGCGCCGCGGCCCGCTCGGACAGCAGGGTCTCAAGCCGGGCGAGGTCCGCCTCGGTGCACGCGCGGGCCGCCAGCCGCGCGGCCTCGACCTCCAGCGCCCGGCGGACTTCGAGGATCCGGCGCAGTTCCGAGCCGCAGAGCCGCCGGACGGCGCCGGAGATCTCGTTGGTGGCGCGGACGAACGTGCCATCGCCCTGGCGGACCTCCAGCAGTCCGGCGTGGGAGAGGGCGCGCACCGCCTCGCGAACGGTGTTGCGGCCGACGCCGAGCGCGGTGACCAGCTCCGTTTCCGGTGGGATCTTGTCTCCGAGCGGCCATTCCCCGGAGGACACGAGTTCACGCATCTGGGCGATGACCTGGTCGACCAGTCCCGTCCGTTTGGCTGTGACCAAAGGCACGAGAGGTCCTTTCATCCAAACATCCTACGTTTGACATACTAGGTCGCGATGTCCGAAGAGTCACGTACCCAGCACGTCCCCGACCATGTGGCTGCCCAGGATGCCACCCGCACCGCTGTCGATCGTCACCCGGACGGTTACACCGCGGAGAACTCCGGTGCCGCCGAACCGATCGGCCCGCACCGCGCGGTGGCGGGTGGTGCGCTGCTGCTGACCGGTGTCGCGCTCGCGGCGGCGAACATGCGGCCCGCCGTCACCAGCCTCGCGTCGGTGCTCGGCGAGGTGCGCGACTCGCTGGGCGCGTCGAGCACCTGGGCGAGCGTGCTGACCTCGGTCCCCACGCTGTGCTTCGGCGTCGCCGGGATCGCCGCGCCGCTGCTCGCGCGGAAGATGGGCATCAACAGGGTCGTCGGCGTCGCGCTCGCGGTGCTCACCGCGGCGATGGCCGGGCGCATGGTGGACGGCCCGTGGACGGTCCTCGGCGGAACCGTCCTGGTGTGCGCGGCGATCGCGATGTGCAACGTGCTCATCCCGGTCGTGGTGAAGGAGTCGTTCCCCGAGCGCGTCGGCATGGCCACCGCGATCTACACCACGGCGATGGCCGCGGGCGGTTCGGCCGGTTCTGCGCTGACCCCGTGGCTGGACACCGGAACCGGCAGCTGGCGGCTCGCGCTGGCGACCTGGGCGGTGCTGGCGCTGGCGGCGTTCCTCGTGTGGGTCCCGGCCACCGCTCGGCGGGCGTCGGCGCGGCAGGTCACCGGCACGACGTCGGGCGGTGCCCGGCGCTCGCTGCTGCGCAGCCCGCTGGCCTGGGCGGTGACCTGCTACTTCGCGTTCCAGTCGCTGGTCGCCTACGTGGTGATGGGCTGGCTGCCGGAGGTCTTCAAGGGCGCCGGGATGGACGGCAGCACCGCGGGCGTGCTGCTCGGCGTGCTGCTGCTGATCGGTGTGCCGATCAGCATGGTGCTGCCGCCGCTGGTGACCCGGACCCGCAGCCAGTCCTGGTGGGCCGTGGGCCTGGCCGCGCTGAACGTGACCGGCATGCTGGGCGTGCTGTTCGCCCCGCTGAGCATGCCGTGGGTGTGGGCGGTGCTCATCGGTGTCGGCATGAGCGCCTTCCCGCTGGCGCTGGTGCTGATCTCGCTGCGCACCGCCAACGCCGCCGACACCAGTCGGCTGTCGGCGATGGCGCAGAGCATCGGCTACCTGATCGCCTCGTTCGGACCGTTCCTGTTCGGCACGCTGCACGACCTGACCGGGGCCTGGTCGGCGTCGCTGGTCGCGGTCGTCGTCGTGATCGTGGTCCAGGGCCTGATCGGCATCGTCGCGGGACGCCCTCGCACCGTCTGACCTGTGGAGATCCCGCGGTTCCGGGCGCCAACCGCGGGATCGCTGGTCAGTCGAGGGGGAGGTTGAGCAGGGCGTTCTCCAGGAGTTCCGGCATGGCCGGGTGGATCCAGTACTGGCCGCGGGCCATCGTGCGGGCGTCCAGGCCGAACTGCATCGCCTGCACCAGGGGTTGCAGCAGCGTCGGTGCCTGGGGGCCGATGATGTGCGCGCCCAGCAGGAGTCCGGACGACGGGTCGGCGAGCAGCTTGGCGAAGCCCGTGGTGTCCTCCATCGCCCAGCCGTAGGCGATCCCCGCGTAGTCCTGGACCGAGACCACGTGGTCCACCCCGCGCCGCCGCGCCTCCTGCTCGGTCAGCCCGACCGAGGCGATCTGCGGCGCGGAGAACACCGCGTGCGGTACAAAGCGGTGGTCGGAGGAGATCGGCTCGTCGGGGTGGAGCAGGTTGTGCTGCACCACGCGCATCTCGTGGTTGGCCACATGCTTGAGCTCGTGGTCCGAGCTGATGTCGCCCAGCGCCCAGACACCGTCCACCGAGGTCAGCTGGGTGGCGTCGACCTTGATCTTGCCGTTGTCGGCCAGCTCCAGGCCACCGGCGGCGGCGTCGAGCAGGTCGGAGTTGGGCACCCGGCCGACCGCCACCAGCAGCTCCTCGGCCTCGACGACCTCGGGCCCGTCCGGGCCCTCCAGGTGCAGCCGGACCACGTCGCCGTCCCGCTCGACCCGGAGCTCCTTGCGGTCCAGCCGCAGGTCCCAGCGCTGCGCGGCGAGCTCGGTGAACCGCTGGGAGATGTCGACGTCCTCGCTGCGCAACATCCGGCCGGACCGGCCGATCACGGTGACCTCCACGCCCATCGCGGAGAAGACGTGCGCGAGCTCGGCGCCGACGAACCCGGTGCCCAGGACGATCATCCGCCGGGGCAGTTCCGCGAGCCGCATCACCGAGTCGCTGGTGTGGTAGCCGACGTCCTCGATCCCGGGGATCCGCGGGACCGCCGGCCGACCGCCCGCGGCGACGACCACCCGGTCCGCGCTGATCTCCGCCAGCCCGTCCGCGGTCTCGACCACGAGGCGCTTGGCACCGGTGAACCGGGCCACCCCCTCGAAGAGGGTGACGTTCGGGTTCTCCTCGGCCCGGTAGCGGCGCCCGCCGTCGGAGATCGCGTCGATGCGGCCGAAGATCCGGTCCCGCACCTGCGGCCACCGGACACCGCCGATCTCCAGGTCCACGCCGAGCCGCGCGCCTGCCGCCGGGGCCGCGGCCACGTCGGCGGTGTGCACGAACATCTTCGTCGGGATGCAACCGACGTTCAGGCACGTGCCGCCGTAGGAGTGCGTCGGACCGATGCCCTTCTCGACGATCGCGACGCGCCAGTCGGCGAAGCGTTCGTCGAGGATCGAGTTGCCGGATCCGGAGCCGATGATGACGAGATCGAAGTGCTGCACCTGTCCATCCTGCCTCAGGTCGCGGCAGCCACGGTCGGCTGCTGTCGTGGTTCACGGGCGTCGACCACGTGCAACCCGGCGAAGCGCCCGCTGATTCCGCGATGATCTCGGTTCCGGAACACACCGACCGCGTGCACGGCGCACCACACGGCCGTCACCGCCAGCCACACCGACGACAGCCCGGCGAGGTTCAGCGCTCCCTGCACCAGCCCGAGCCCGCCCACCCCCACCGACCAGCGGCGCAGCACCGCGACGGGGCTGGGACGACGCCCGGAGGCCGCGACCGGGCGCAGCCGGACCGCGTGCTGGCCCGGGGTGCTGCCGCCGACCACCGCCACCAGCAGCAGGAACAGCGCCGGGCCGAACCACAGCGCGGTGGCGTCCAACCACCACCGGTGTTGCAGTACGCCGGTCCGCAGGCCGATGTCGACGAGCTTCGCCGCGCCGCTGCCGATCCACCACAGCACCAGCAGGTCGCAGCACATCCCGGTGAGCCGGCGGAACCGGGTGACCGGTCGCGGCTGCGTCGGCAGCAGGCCGCTCGGCCGCACCGGCAGCAGCCGCACCGCGGGCGCTGCGAACCGCCCGAGCACCGCGCCGCAGGTGTTCGCGATCAGGTCGTCGACGTCGAAGAGCCGGTAGGGGCACGGGTACACCCCCCAGACCCCGGTGAGCTGGGTGAGCTCGATCAGCAGCGAGGTGGCGAACCCGATCGCGCCGACGACGAACACCCCGCGGCGCAGCAGCCGCCGCGCGAGGATCCCGAGGGGGACGAACAGCGCGATGTTGAGGACGAACTGCTGCACCGAATCGTGCGCCAGCAGCGCGACCACCCCGTTCCAGTCACCGGGTGGTCGCACGCCCCGGAAGGAGCGCAACGGCTCCCACTGCGGCCGCATCTCGCCGACGAACCGGCAGAACCCCGGCGTGATCGGCGGCAGTGGGCTGAGCACGTAGTCGACCAGGCCGCACAGGTACAGCAGTGCCGCGAAGCGCAGCACCGCCGTCCAGGCGCCCAGTTCGCCGCGTCTGCGGTATTCCCGCGCCACGTAGGGCACGAACAGCAGCACGGCGAAGACCACGGCGTAGAACGTGGCGAAAACGGCGGGGAGTACCCGGCTGCCCACCTGGAACCTCCTGGTTGCAGGGCGACGGATGTCCTCAGTGATGAGGGCCGGGTACTCCGTCCAGATGCACCGTGACGTGTTCTTCGACCGAACGAGCGGTCGTTGCCCGTGGTCCGGGCCGGACGATCAGCGCTGGTACGTGGGCGCGATCACGGCCCGCGCCACCGTGTGGAAGGCCAGGTTGAAGCTGACCACGGCGGGGCTGGCGTTCTCGTCGACGCCCAGCTTCTCGCTGTCCACGGCGTGCACCGCGAAGTAGTAGCGGTGCGGCCGGTCACCGGGCGGCGGGGCCGCGCCGCCGTAGGCGCGCTCGCCCATGTCGTTGGACACGTGGAAGGCCCCCGCGGGAAGCCCGTGACCGTTGCGGTTGCCCGCGTCGGCGGGCAGTTCGGTGACGTCGGCGGGCACGTCGACCAGGACCCAGTGCCAGAAGCCGCCGGGGATCGGCGCGTCCGGGTCGAAGCAGGTCACCACGAAGCTCTTGGTGGTCTCGGGGAAACCCTCCCAGCGCAGCTGCGGGGACCGGTTCTGCCCGTCCGCCCCCATGCCGTCGTAGGCGTGGTCCTGCGCCATCGGACGGCCGTCGGTCACGTCATCGGAGGTGACGGTGAACTCCGGGACCGCGGGCAGCAGCGAGTACGGGTCCGGGTCGATGGGGCGCTCCAGGCTCATCGAGCATCCTCCTCCTCTTCGAGGGCGGCTTGTGTTTGATCACCCGCCCGCCAGCCTAGAGGTCCGCCCCGGCGGCCACCCGCGGTGGCGGGGGAGTCGCCCGGCGGGGTCCGCATCGCGAGGGCATTGCGCATTGTGCAACGAAGGTTGTGCAATGTGCAGTGACGGGCGGTAGGCTCCGCGGAGTCCCGGAGCGCGGAGGAGGAGAAGGTGGCGGACGGCTTGGAGGTGCTCTGCCTGGGCGAGACGATGTCGCTGGTCTCCCCGTCCGCGCCGGTCCCGCTGGAGCGGGCCACGTCGTTCACGCTCTCCGCAGGCGGTGCGGAGTCCAACGTGGCCGTCCACCTGGCCGCCCTGGGACACCGGGTGGGGTGGGCGAGCCGCGTCGGTGACGACCCGCTCGGGCGCCGGCTGGTCGCCGACATCGCCGCCGCCGGAGTCGACACCTCCCTGGTGCGGGTGCACCCGGACGCCCCGACCGGCGTCTACTTCAAGGATCCCGGGCCGGACGGCACCCGCGTGCACTACTACCGAGCGGGGTCCGCGGCGTCCACGATGGACGTCGGGTTCCCGCCGGAGGACGTGCTCGACTCGGTCGACCTGCTGCACATCAGCGGGATCACACCGGTGCTGTCGGCGACCTGCGACCGCCTGGTCCGCTGGCTGCTGACCCGCGAGCGGCGGTGCCGGATCTCCTTCGACGTCAACCACCGCCCGGCGCTGTGGAGCGCCGAGCAGGCCGGTCCGCGCCTGCGGGAGCTCGCCCAGCTCGCCGACGTCGTGCTGGTCGGCCTCGACGAGGCGGCGGCGCTGTGGGGCGTGCGCGACGTGGCCGAGGTCCGCGCCCTGCTCGACCGGCCCGGCGCGCTCGTCGTCAAGGACGGCGGCACCGCCGCGCACGCGTTCGGCGCCGACCACGTCGCCGTGCCCGCGCCGGAGGTGGCGGTCGTCGAACCGGTCGGTGCGGGGGACGCCTTCGCCGCCGGGTACCTCTCCGGGGTCCTGCGCGGTGCGGACGTCGTGCGCTGCCTGCGCCTCGGGCACATCCTGGCCGCGCACAGCCTGCTCAGCACCGAGGACCACACGCGGCCGCCCGGCCCCGAGGTGTTGGACGGCTGGCTCGGCCGCGACGAACGGCAGTGGCGCGACTTGCGTTTCGGGTGAGCGACGGTGGAATCCTTCGACGAACTGTTCTCCGGTCCGGTGATGGCGATCCTGCGCGGCATGGACCCGCAGCGGACCGTCGAGTTGGCCGAACGGGCCTGGGACCTGGGCATCGACGCGGTCGAGGTGCCGATCGAGACCCCGCGCGCCGAACCGTCGTTGCGGGCCGCCGTGCGCGCCGGAGTCCGATGTGGACGGCCGGTCGGCGCGGGCACCGTGGTCAGCGCCGAGCACCTGGACGTGGCGCGGCAGGCCGGCGCGGCGTTCACCGTCGCGCCCGGGCTGGACCCGGAAGTGGTGCGGCTGAGCGCCGAACTGGGCCTGCCGCACCTGCCCGGCGTCGCCACGGCCGGTGAGATCCAGCACGGCCTGCGGCTCGGTCTGACGTGGTTGAAGGCGTTCCCCGCCGCCGAGCTGGGAACCGGTTGGTTCCGCGCGATGCTCGGCCCGTTCCCGGGACTGCGGCTGGTCGCCACCGGCGGGATGACCGCGCGCAACGCACCCGGGTTCCTCGACGCCGGAGCCCGGGTCGTCGCGGTGGGTTCCGCGCTGGCCGATCCCGCGCAACTGCCCGCGCTGTCCGAACTCGTCCAGGAGCAGAAGTGAACATCCACGTCGGTCCGGTCGCCGCGCCCGAACTGCAGGAGGCCGTCGTCGCCGCGGGCGGACGGCTGAGCCCGGCGGCGGAGGCGTCGGCGCTGGTCTGGTACGGGGCCGAACCGGAGCGGTTCGGCGAGCTGGACCACCCGGGGCTCGAATGGGTGCAGCTGCCTGCGGCGGGCATCGAGGAGTGGGCGGCCGCCGGAGCGCTCCGCGACGGCGTCACGTTCACCTCGGCGGCCGGTGCGTACGCCGACACCGTCGCCGAGCATGCGCTCGGGTTGATGTTGACCGGCGCGCGCGGTCTGCACGTGATGGCCCGCGCCGACCGCTGGGAACGGCGGTCGGCGGCGGCGAGCCTCTTCGGCGCGACGGTCGGCATCCTCGGGGCGGGCGGCATCGGCCGTTCGCTGATCGGGCTGCTGCGGCCGTTCGGCGTGCGGGTGCTGGCGGTCAACCGGTCCGGCAGACCGGTCGAGGGAGCGGAGCGCACCTGGCGCGCCGACGACGCCCCGGGCGTGCGGGAAGTGCTCGCCGCGGCGGACTTCCTGGTGCTCGCCGCGCCCGCGACCGCCGAGACCTCCCGGCTGGTCGACGCCGACGCGCTGTCCCGGATGAAGCCCGGAGCGTGGCTGGTCAACGTGGCCCGGGGCGCGTTGGTGGACACCGGCGCGCTGCTCGCCGCGCTCGACGAGGGCCGGATCGGCGGAGCGGCGCTGGACGTCACCGACCCGGAGCCGCTGCCGGACGGCCACCCGCTGTTCCGGCACCCGAGGGCGTTCGTCTCGCCGCACTCGGCGAACCCGAAGTCCTTGCTGCTCCCGGCGCTGGCGCGCCGCGTCGAGGAGAACGTCCGGCGCCACCTCGCCGGTGAACCGCTGCTCGGCGTCGTCGATCCCGCCGCCGGGTACTGAGTGCCTGTTTGTGACCCTGCTCCGGGAAGGGGCGTGGTAAGAGGCGGGAGCCGCTTTCTCTTTCGGTGAGTGGTCTCGCAGCCGGCACCGCCACCCAAAACGAGTTCGAAGACGGGCTCTGAACCTGCTCAGAACGACGCGCGCCGACCGGTGTAGAGCTCGGCGAAGGCGGTCGCCGCCGCCCGCGAACCGAGCAGCCTGCGCAGCCGCGCCCGCGCCAGTTCCGCCCGGAACGGATCGGTCGGTGGGCAGCCGTGGAAGATGTCCGACAGCCACTGGGAGAACTCCTGGTACTGCCAGACCATCTGCAGGCAGTCGTCGGAGTACCCGGCGAGCCTGCCGGGATCTCCCCGGTTGTGCGCGGTCAGCGCGTCCGCGAGCAGCAGCGCGTCGTGCAGCGCGAGGTTCATGCCCTTGGCCGCGATCGGAGCTACCAGGTGCGCGGACTCGCCTGCCAGGTGCAGACGTCCGTGCGACATCGGTTGCACGACGTAGTTGTGCATGTCCAGCACCCGCTTCTCGATGAGGGCGCCTTCGACGAGCTCGCCGTCCGGAACGCCGAGCCTGGCGCGCAGTTCCCGCCACACCCGCTCGTCGGGCCAGTTCGCGATGTCGTCGGCGGGACTGCATTGCAGGTAGAACCGGGTGACCTCGGACGACCGCGCCATGTGCGCGGCGAAACCGCGCGGGTGGATGCCGAACACGACGCCGTCGGCCGACGGCGGCGCTTCGGCGAGCAGTGCCAGCCAGCCGATCCCGTAGTCGTGGCGGGTGATGGCATCGGCGGGCAGGTGGTTCCTGGTGACCCCGCGGGCGCCGTCGCACCCGGCGACGAAGTCGCAGTCGAACCGAAGTCGCTTCCCGGATTCGTCCAGGAACGTCACCGATGGTGAATCCGTGTGCAGTCCGTGGAGCGCCACGTCGCGGACCGCGAAGCGCGCGTCGCCGCCCCGGTCGACGTAGCGCGCGACGAGGTCGGTGACGAGGTTCTGCTGCGGGTAGACGAAGTGGCGCCGACCGGTGAGCTCCGCGTAGTCGAAGACGTGCCTTGCTCCCTCGAACCGGAACTCGAAGGTGGTCTGGGTCTCGGCCTCCCGCACCAGCCGGTCGGCCAGGCCGCGCCGGTCGAGTTCGCGAACCGCCCATTCCTCGATGAATCCGGCGCGCGGACGGCGTTCGATGAAGGCGCGGTCGCAGCGTTCGAGCAGGACGCAGTCGATTCCCCGGTCGCGCAGCAGGTTCGCGACGGTGAGTCCGGCCGGTCCGGCCCCCACGACGACGACGTCGGCACGGGCCACCGCGGGTCCTCCTCGCTCGGATCGGTCGAACGGCCGGAGTATTCCGCATCCCGGTCGGCGGCGGAACCGGTCGGCGGCACGCCGTTGCTCACACCCTCCGGACCGGTCCACGGTGGACGCCGGGTGGTCGCGACCGCTCCACCGGGCGACGCCCGGGTTCAGCTGGACGGGTGAGCGGTGCACGGTCCCGTCCGGCCCCGCGCCGGGCTGTCCTCTGTGGACTGATGCGATGGGCCGTCCGAGTGTTTTTCCGGGTTTTTCATCGCTCGAACGGGTGGCGCGTCTCCGTTGCTCTGTATCCGAGGCCGGGCCGTGCGTCTCTCTGTCGTGGACACTTTGTCGAACCGGAGACGGGCCGGTCGCGCGGACCGTACCCGGTGAGCTCCGGGGGGAGGAGAGCAGCGATGTCATCCACACTGCGTCGGACCTGGTCGGTCGTGGGGGTGCTGGCGACCGCGGTGCTGTCGCTGGCGACGACCGCCAGCGCCCAGGGTGCCGCCCCGTCCCAGGAGAAGGCGCCGCCGATCGTCGGCGGTCAGCCCGCACCCATCGCGGAGCACCCGTGGGTCGTCTACCTCACCGACGGTTCGGGGAACCAGTTCTGCGGTGGCACCATCGCCCGTCCCGACAAGATCGTCACGGCTGCCCACTGCGTGACGGGGGACGCGCCGAAGATCGCCGAGGTCGTGGCGGGCCGGGAGAACAAGCAGTCCCAGGACGGCACCGTCGCCAAGGTGAGCAACGTCTGGGTGCACCCGAAGTACCAGGGCGCCGACACCGGTGCCGACGTCGCGGTCGTGACCCTGGACCGGAAACTGCAGGAGAAGCCGTTGGCGCTGGCGTCCGGGCAGGACGCATCGCTGTACTCGCCGGGCACGCCCACCCAGGTGTACGGCTGGGGTGCGACGCAGGAGGGCGGCGAGCCCTCGGACACCCTGCGCAAGGCCGACGTCCAGGTGTTCGGCGACCAGGACTGCACGAAGGCCTACCAGCAGTACAAGCCGGACGCGATGGTGTGCGCCGGGGTGCCGCAGGGCGGCATGGACAGCTGCCAGGGCGACTCCGGGGGGCCGTTGGTCGCCGGGGACAAGCTGATCGGGATCGTCTCGACGGGCAACGGGTGCGCCCGGCCCGGCTATCCCGGCATCTACACGCGGGTCGGCGCCTACTTCAACGATCTCCAGCCGCAGCTGGGGTCCTGACGGCGCGCGGTGCCGGAGTGCCCTCGGGCGCTCCGGCACCCGCCCGGGGACCGTTTGCTAGCCTGCGGTCGGGCCGTGACTGGCGTTTCAGGTGGAGCACCACCGGGAAGCGGCCCGGCCGTCCGTTCCGGTCGGTCATCCGCCGCGCGCCTGGGCGAAGCCGAGACCTCGCTTTCCGGGAGCCAGCCATGACCGACACCTCGCAGGCCGTTCTCATGAACGGCGCGGACCTCGCCCGCAGCCACGTCGACCGAACCGCCGACCGCGCCGCCGAGTTCGAGCGGCGCACCGGACGTCGCCCGTGCCTGGCGACCGTGCTCGTCGGCGACGACCCGGCGTCGGCGACCTACGTGCGGATGAAGCAGAACCGGTGCCGTCGCGCGGGAATCGACTCGCGGCACACCCCGCTGCCCGCCACGACCAGCACCGGCGAGCTGATCGACGTCATCCGCGGGCTCTCGGCCGATCCCGAGGTGCACGGGATCCTGTTGCAGCACCCGGTTCCGCAGCACGTCGACGAGCGGGCCGCGTTCGAGGCCATCGACCCCGCCAAGGACGTCGACGGCGTCACCATGCACTCCTTCGCGGCGATGGCGTTCGGACTCGACGGCTTCGACTCCTGCACGCCCGGCGGCATCCTCCGGCTGCTCGACGCCTACGACGTCGACCCGGCCGGGCGCACCGCGGTCGTCATCGGGCGCAGTCCGATCCTGGGCCGCCCGGTCAGCGCGCTGCTGCTGGCGCGGGACGCCACGGTGACGACCTGCCACTCGCGCACGCCCGACCTGCCGTCCGCGGTCCGCACCGCCGACATCGTCGTCGCGGCCGTCGGCAGGCCGGAGTTCGTCCGCGGCGATTGGATCAAACCGGGCGCGGTCGTGATCGACGCCGGGTACAACCCGGGCAACGTCGGGGACGTCGCCTTCGACGAGGCGGTGGAGCGTGCGGGCATGATCACACCGGTGCCGGGCGGGGTCGGGCCGATGACGATCTCCGTGCTGCTGGAGCAGACCGTCGACGCGGCGTTCCGCCAGGCGGGACCGGACGGGACGAGCTGACGGCCTCGTCTCCGAACTCGGCAACGGGCGCAGCCGCTTCCTGCCTCGGGGAGTGCGCGAGCAACCGGTACCGGGCTCTGCGCGCTACGCGGCGACGAGGCCGATCGAGATCGTCAGGAACGCCGCCGCGCTGACCACGTCCAGCGACCGGGCGACGCGGGGGTGCCGCAGCCGGTCGGCGATGCGCGCCGCCGCGAGCACGATGGTCAGCTCCCACACCGCGGCGAGCCCGAGGAAGATCGCGCCCAGCAGCACCAGCTGGACCGCGGGTCGCGTCGAGCCGCCCACGAACTGCGGCAGGAACGCGAGGCTGAACAGCAGCATCTTCGGGTTGGTGATGTTGCTCAGGAAACCGCGCACGAACGGGTTCGCGGAGTCGACCGGGGCCCGCTCCAGGGCTCCGTCCGCGGACTCCTTCCTGGTCAGCCACAGTCCTCTGAGGATCGAACCGGCCAGGTAGAGCAGGTACGCGGCGCCGATCAGCTTCAGCGCGGACAACACCGCCGGGTGTCCGGTGATCAGCGCGCCCAGGCCGGAGATGACCAACGCCACCTGCAGCACGCTGGCGCTGTGGATCCCGGCGAGCGCGAGCACACCGGGGCGCTTGCCCGCGTGCAGCGAGGTGCGCAGCAGCAGGAACGTGTCGACACCGGGGGTGAGCACGACGACCGCGCTGGCGAGCAGGAAAGCGGGCAACGGCGTCAGGTCCAGCAGCACGACATCCCTCCTTCGCAGATCACTTGATCGGGTCGGATCTGTCACCTGTCCGGGCACACTTCGTCACGCCCGGCGTCCGGTGGGCACCGGGCATCGGGCTGGTCGAGGTGGAATGAGCGAAGTTCAGATCCGGCGATCGCCGTAAATTTTTCCGCCACAACCCATCTTAACGAAATTTTTTCCTGTCGCCGTGTGAGTTGTGCCTCGTGTTGTTTCGGTATCGGGATGACTACGGTGTGCCGTCGGCAAGATCGTCGAGCGGGTGGTGGAGGCGCGACGTGGGGCGTGGCGGTGTTCGCAGGATCGGGACGGCTCGCGGGGGCGCGCTGCTGCGGCTGTTCGTGACGGGAGCGGTGACGGCGCTCGCCGGGTTGCACCCGGTCGCCGCGGACGCCCAGGAACAACCCCAACCGCGCATCCTCGGCGGTGCCCGGACCTCGGTCGGCGACGCGCCGTGGGTCGTCGCGCTGACCGACGCCGACGGGCAGCAGTTCTGCGGCGGCGCCCTGGTCTCGCCGACCAAGGTGATCACCGCCGCCCACTGCACCGTCGACGAGCGCACCGGTGAGGACCGCGACGTCGCGAACCTGCGGGCGGTCGGCGGGCGGGCCGATCTGAACACCGAGCAGGGCGTCGTCAGCGAAATCGCCGGTGTCTGGAGGCATCCCGGCTACCGCGACTACTCCGACGGCGATGACGTGGCGGTGCTCACCCTGCGCACGCCGATGCCGCAACAACCGGTTCCGCTCGTCGGTGCGGACGACCAGGCCGCCTACCAGCCGGGCACCAGGGGGCGGGTCTACGGCTGGGGTCGCACGAGCGAATCGGGCCCGGCATCGCACACCCTCAACGCGGTCGACGTCCCGATCGCCGACAACGCGGAGTGCGAGCGGGCCTACTCCAACTTCAACGGCCGGGCGATGTACTGCGCGGGCGTCCCCGAGGGCGGTCGCGACGCGTGCGCGGGCGACTCCGGCGGCCCGTTCATCGCCGATGGCCGCCTCATCGGCGTCGTCTCCTTCGGGACCGGCTGCGGCCGTCCGCACACCCCGGGCGTCTACACCCGCCTGGCGACGTACGCCGCGGAGGTCGAAGGGCAACTGTGACGGCGGCCGGCGGCGGAACGCCGGTGTGCCCGCGGGCCGTCCGTCCGGAGCGGTCGACGTGGACGCGGTGCTCCCGGGCGAGGCGCTTCCACTCCGCGCCGACGCATCGTCGTCCACTGTGGATACAGCATCGGGTTTCCGGCGGATGGCGGGACACCAGGCGCCCGGCTGGGCCGTGCCGAACGGGCCGTCGGCCGTTCCGGAGGTTCCAGGCCGGCATCGCAGCGAGCTGTCCGGCCCTCGCCGCTGGGTGGGTGGGATCCGGTCCGGCCGCGCCGCGCTCGCCGGGTGGCTTCGGCGCGTGGGGTGGTGCGTCACCTCGTCGGGGGCTGGAGCCGCAGGTGCCCAGGCGCGGTACGGGTCGCCTCTCGTCACGTGGCCGGGTCGCGGGGGAGTGCCGGACGGGGGCTCCGGCACGCGTTCCGGGAACGTGCGGCGCTGCGGAGGGGAGTGGCGTTAACAACTTTCCGCGCAGGTGAATGCCAGTTCGACCGGGTTCGTGTGCTATCCAGGGAAAGGTGACCCTCCAGCCGCTCGCGACCTCCGTCCACCGCGCGTACACCGCCGACCTGGACGCCGCCGACTTCTACCGCATGCTCCGCCTGCGCGTCGACGTCTTCGTCTGCGAGCAGCAGTGCCCCTACCCGGAGCTGGACGGGCGTGACCTGGAGGAGACCACCCGGCACTTCTGGATCGACTCCGCCGACGGCTACGTCCTCGGCTACCTGCGGCTGCTCGAAGACCCCGACGGCACCTTCCGCATCGGCCGGGTCTGCACCGCGCGGGGCGCGCGGGGACTCGGGCTCGCGCGCAAGCTGATGCGCGCCGCCGTCGCCGAGGTGCGGCGCTCACCCGCCGTGCTCTCCGCGCAGACCTACGCCGCCGGTTTCTACCGCTCCTTCGGGTTCGTCGAGGTCGGCGAGGAGTACCTGGAGGACGACATCCCGCACGTCGACATGCGCCGGGACCCGGCAGGCGGCGCCTGAGCGCGGTGGCGCACGTCTCGCCCGAGCAGGTTCCTCGCTAGATCGCGTTCTGCGACGATGCACGGTGGTCCCAGCAAGGGGTGCGTCAGGAAGCCGGTGCGAGTCCGGCACGGTCGGCGCCACTGTGACCGGGGAGCGGACCTCCCGGGCGGCCAGCAGGTCGCCTGAGCCACCGGGGAGACCTGGGAAGGCCGGAGGAACGCGGTGATCCGGGAGTCAGGACACTGCCGCCCCTTGTTCCCGACACCCGGGGCGTCCGAGACCCGAGGAAGGAACACCTGGCATGACAGCTTCCCGGCGCGCCGACGTGCGCTTCCCCTTCACCGCCGTGGTCGGGCACGACGACCTCCGGCTCGCGCTGCTGCTCAACGCGGTGCACCCGCGGATCGGCGGGGTGCTGGTGCGCGGTGAGAAGGGCACCGCCAAGTCGACCGTGGTGCGCGCGCTGGCGTCGCTGCTGCCGTCGCTGGACGTGGTCGCCGACTGCCGGTTCGGCTGCGCTCCGCACGAGGCCGACCCGCGCTGCCCGGACGGCCCGCACGACGGCGCCGACGTCGCCGAACGGCCCGCGCGGCTGGTCGAGCTGCCGGTCGGGGCCACCGAGGACAGGCTGGTCGGCTCGCTGGACCTGGAACGCGCCCTGACCGACGGGGTCCGCGCGTTCCAACCCGGCCTGCTGGCCGCCGCGCACCGGGGCGTGCTCTACGTCGACGAGGTCAACCTGCTGCACGACCACCTCGTCGACCTGCTGCTCGACGCCGCCGCGATGGGGCGCGCGCACGTCGAGCGCGAGGGCGTGTCGGTCTCGCACGCGGCGTCGTTCCTGCTGGTGGGCACCATGAACCCGGAGGAGGGGGAGCTGCGCCCGCAGCTGCTCGACCGGTTCGGCCTGACCGTGCAGGTCGCCGCCTCGCGCGATGTCGCGACCCGCACCGAGGTGGTGCGGCGCCGGCTGGCTTTCGAGGCCGACCCCGTCGGATTCGCCGAGCAGTGGGCCGAATCCGACGCCGAACTCGCCCGGCGCATCGCCGACGCGCGTCGGCGCGTCGACTCCGTTCGGCTGCCCGACTCGGAGGTGCGGCGCATCTCCGCGCTGTGCGCGTCGTTCGACGTCGACGGCATGCGCGCCGACCTGGTGGTGGCGCGCACGGCCGTCGCGCACGCCGCGTGGCGGGGTGCCGAGGCGGTCGCCGAAGCCGACGTGGAGGCCGCGGCGCGGCTGGCGCTGCCGCACCGGCGGCGCCGCGACCCGTTCGACGAGCCGGGCATCGACGACGACCAGCTCCGGGAGGCGCTGTCCGAGGCGGCCGAGCACGCCGACGGCGACGACACCCCGCCGGACGACCCACCGGACGGCGGGCCCGGTGGCGGTCAGCCGCCGGCGGAGCCCGACGACGGCCCGTCCGACGGCGGCGGCGAGGGCGCCGAACCGCCGGAGCACGGCGGCAACGGGCAGGCCCCCTCGCAGCGCCCGCCCGCCGCTCCCGCCCCGGCGTTCCGGGCGCGGTTGTTGCAGGTCCCGGGCCTCGGTGACGGCGCACCCGGGCGGCGTTCGCGGGCCCGTTCGCGCAGCGGTCGCAGCGTCCGCCCGTCCACTTCGGAGGGCAGTGGGATCCACCTGGCGGCGACCCTCGCCGCGGCCGCGCCGCACCAGGCGGCGCGCGGGCGCAGCGGTCCCGGGCTCGTGCTGCGGCGCGACGACGTGCGGCACGCCGTCCGGGAGGGACGCGAGGGCAACCTCGTGCTGTTCGCCGTCGACGCCTCGGGGTCGATGGCCGCCCGGGAGCGGATGTCGGCCGTCAGCGGTGCGGTGCTGTCCCTGCTGCGGGACGCCTACCAGCGGCGGGACAAGGTCGGCGTGGTCACCTTCCGCGGCGACGCGGCCGAGGTGGCGCTCCCGCCGACGTCCTCTGTGGACGTCGCGGCGACGCGGATGCGGCGGTTGCGCACCGGAGGCCGGACGCCGCTGGCCGACGGTCTGCTGAAAACGCGCAAGGTGGTCCAGACCGAGCGGACCCGGGATCCGCGCCGCCGCGCGCTGCTGGTGCTGCTCACCGACGGGAAAGCGACCGTTCCGGTCGATTCCGGCGTTTCCGGCGGATCGCGGTCCCGGCGGGCCGTCGACGACGCGCTGCGCGCGGCGGAGCTGCTCGCCGGACTGGACGTCGCGTCCGTTGTGGTCGACTGCGAGAACGGCCCGGTGCGGCTGGGTCTGGCCGGGCGGGTCGCGGCCGTCCTGGACGCCGCCTGCCTGCGGTTGGAGGAACTGTCGGCGGACAACGTCGCCGGGGTCGTGCGTGCCGCCCGAGGTGACCACCTCCGGGCCGCTTGATTTCGTTTTGGTTACGAGATCGGAGTTCGCGCCTACGGAACCGCCGAGCGGATTGGTACGGTGACTGCCGTCCACCTGACCCCCAGGGGTGGACCTCGAAAGTGCCCCCGCGCTCCCGGTGACCCCCAGGCCGGTTGAGTGCGGGGGTTCTTCATTGCGCGGTGCCCTGCCGCTCGGCGCGGGGCGCGGCCGACAGGCGCTGGTAGCGGCGGCGGGACGCGGCCGCCACCACGGCGAGCGGCACGGCCGCCACCGCGGCCACGGTGAACACGGTGCCGTAGGCGCCCCGCTGCGCGAGCGGTCCGGCCGCCGCCGAAGCGGCCGCGCTGCCGAGGAACAGAGCCGCGGTGAACAGCGACACCGCCGTGCCGCGGGCTCGTGGCGCCACCTCGCTGGTCCAGTTCTGCAGCGACGAGTGCAGGAACGACCAGGCGCCACCGAGCAGCAACGCGGTGACGACCACGGCGGCCGGTGCCACCACCACCGCCACGACCGCGTAGCCGAGGAACAGCTGGACGCCGCCGATCGCGATGAGCTGCCAGCCCTCCACGCGCCGGGCCAACTTCTTCACCACCCGGGAGAACAGCAGCACGGCGAGCCCGTAGGCGCCGGTGGCGAGCCCGGCCACCGCGACGTCCACGCCCTGGCGCACCAGCGCCGACGCCAGCAGGGCCAGGGCGCCCAGCAGCACCGCGCCCTCCCCGAAGCCGAGGCCGAACACCAGCAGCGCCCAGCGGTCGGTCAGCACCGACCTCAGGTGCTCGCGGACCCCGTCGACGCCCGCGCGCGGCGGTTCGGCAAGCCCGCGCACCAGCACGCCGCACCCCGCCGCGCACAGCGCGGGCAGCGCGAACACCGCGCGCCAGTCCAGCAGGCTCGCCAGCACGCCGCCGACCGCGGTGGCCAGCGCCATGCCCACGGCCATCCCCGCCATCAGGTCGGACAGCGCGCTCTGCCGCCACGGCTGCGGCACGGTGTCGCCGACGTAGGTCAGCGACGTCGGGACGACCGCTCCGAAGCACGCACCCGCGAGCAGCCGTGCCGCGACCAGCGCGGGCAGCGTCGGCGCGACCGCCGAGGCGAGCCCGGCCAGCGCCGCGCCGAACAGCGTCCAGCGCAGCAGGGCGACGCGGCCGAACCGGTCCGACAGCACGCCCCACACCGGCTGGGACAGCCCGTAGGCGAGGAAGTACCCGCTGGCCGCGGTGACCGCGGCGGCGAACGGGACGCCCAGCCCCGCCGCGATCAGCACCAGCAGCGGCGTCACCGCGAACCGGTCGAAGTTGCTGATCAGCGAGGCCAGGGACAGCACCCGCGGTGGTCGGTGGGCAGCGGACATCGGCGGCTCCTGCGGTTCGGGGAATTCCCCGCCGATGGTCGAGAATGGTCCCGGCGGTATCCAGGGAGCGGTGGTAACAGGAGACGGCGGTGCACGAAGCGGCGCGGCGGGCGCTCGGCCGGTTCCTGCGCACCCGGCGGGAGCGGTTGACCCCCGAGGCAGTTGGTCTGCCGCGTGTCGGGCGGCGGCGCACGCGGGGGCTGCGGCGCGAAGAGGTCGCTGAGCTCTCCGGTGTCAGCGTCAGCTGGTACACGTGGCTGGAGCAGGGCCGCGACATCAACGTCTCCCGGCAGGTGCTCGGCGCGGTGGCCGCGGCGCTGGCGATGTCGGCGTCGGAGCGGCGGCACCTGTACCTGCTGGCGGGGGAGCTGCCGCCGGAGTCCGGGCCGGCCCGGGAGCTCGGCCATCTGCGCGACGTCGTCGCCCGGCTCTGGCCCCAGCCGTCCTGCCTGCGCGACGCCCACTGGGACCTCCTCGACTGGAACCCGGCCGAGGCGGCGCTGTTCACCGACTTCGCGGCGCTGCCGCCGCACCGGCGGAACATGCTGTGGCTGATGTTCGGCTGGCGGCCGATGCGGCGGCTGCTGGTCGACTGGGAGGTGCACGCCCGGCACCTGCTCGCGCAGTTCCACGCGCTGGCCGACCGCAAACCGACCGACACCCGGTTCGCCGAGGTGGTGGCCGGTCTGCGCGAGACCGACGCCGACTTCCGGTGCTGGTGGGAGCGCTACGACGTCGCCGCGTTCGAGCCGGTGCACCGCGAGTACCGGCACCCGCGCGTCGGTGCGCTCCGGCTGCGCACCACGAAACTGCTGGCCGCCGAGGACGTCGATGTGCAGATCATCACCCGGGCCCCGGCCGACGCGGAGTCGGCCGACCGGATGCGTGCGCTGACGCGTTGAGCCCGGAATTCCGCGGTGTCGCGGGACGTGCGGGTCGGCACGTGCCCGGGGACGGGGGTGCGGGCGTTGGTTAGGGTCGTCCGCATGCCTCAGGGACAGCCGAATGCAGTGCCGAACGACGGTTTGACCACCCGACAGCGCCGCAACCGACCCCTGGTCGTGGTGCACACCGGGGACATGAAGGGCAAGTCGACCGCGGCGTTCGGGCTCGCGCTGCGCGGCTGGAACCAGGGCTGGTCGATCGGTGTCTTCCAGTTCGTCAAGTCCGCGAAGTGGCGGGTCGGTGAGGAGAGCGCGTTCCGCGCCCTGGGACGCCTGCACGAGGAGACCGGTGAGGGCGGCCCCGTGGAGTGGCACAAGATGGGCGAGGGCTGGTCGTGGGCCCGCAAGAAGGGGACCGAGGAGGACCACGCCGCCGCCGCGCTGGAGGGCTGGCGCGAGATCGCCCGCCGCATCCGGGAGGAACAGCACCGGCTGTACGTGCTCGACGAGTTCACCTACCCGCTGCACTGGGGATGGGTGGACGTCGACGAGGTCGTCGAGACGCTGCGCGAGCGCCCCGGCCAGCAGCACGTGGTGATCACCGGCCGGTACGCGCCGCCCGCGCTGGTCGACGCCGCCGACCTGGTGATGGAGACGAGCAAGGTCAAGCACCCGATGGACGCCGGGCAGAAGGGGCAGAAGGGCATCGAGTGGTGACTGCTCGGATCGTCGTCGCCGCTCCGGCGTCCGGGCAGGGCAAGACCACGCTGACCACGGGGTTGCTGGCCGCGCTGCGTCGCCGCGGCACCGCCGTCGCGCCGTTCAAGGTCGGACCCGACTACATCGACCCGGGCTACCACCGGCTCGCCGCCGGGCGCCCGGCGCGCAACCTCGACCCGGTGCTGGTCGGTGAGCACCGGATCGCGCCGCTGTTCCGGCACGGCGCGGCCGACGCGGAACTGGCGGTCGTGGAGGGCGTGATGGGGCTGTTCGACGGCCGCATCGGTCCGGCCGATTCCGCCCCCGGTTCCACCGCGCACGTCGCCGGGCTGCTGGACGCCCCGGTCGTGCTGGTCGTCGACGCGCGCGGCCAGAGCCAGAGCCTCGCCGCCCTGCTGCACGGCTTCCGGACCTACCGGCCCGGGGTGCGGATCGGCGGGGTGATCCTCAACCGGGTCGGTTCCGCGCGGCACGAGGAGGTGCTGCGGGACGCCGCCGAGGACGCGGGATTGCCGGTGCTGGGGGCGTTGCCGCGTTCGGACGGGCTGTCCGTGCCGTCCCGGCACCTCGGCCTGGTCACCGCCGTCGAGCACGGAGACGAGGCGGCGCGGGCGATCGACTCGATGGCCGACGCGGTCGCCGAGGCGGTGGACCTCGACGCGGTGGCCGCGCTCGCGCGGTCCGCGCCGCCGCTGCCGGGCCCCGCCTGGAACCCCGCCGACGAGGTCGAGCCGGCCGCCGGGCGGCCCGTGGTGGCCGTGGCCGGCGGGAGCGCCTTCACCTTCGCCTACGCCGAGCACCTGGAACTGCTCGAAGCGGCCGGTGCCGAGGTGGCCGTCGTCGACCCGTTGCGCGACGAGCGGTTGCCCGCGGGCACGCGGGGTCTGGTGCTGCCCGGCGGGTTCCCGGAGCAGCACGCCGCCGAGCTGTCCGCCAACGCCCCGCTGCGGGCCGAGGTCGCCGCGCTGGCCGCGAGCGGCGCGCCGGTGCACGCCGAATGCGGCGGGCTGCTGTACCTGGCCTCCGAACTGGACGGTCATCCGCAGTGCGGATTCCTCGACGCCGCGGCGCGGATGTCGCCGCGGCTGACGCTCGGTTACCGCGAGGCGGTGGCGGCCGCGGACTCCGCGCTGTTCGTCGAGGGGGAACGGGTGGCAGGCCACGAGTTCCACCGCACCGTCCTGGAACCCGGCAGCGGGGCGCGACCGGCCTGGGCGTGGCGCGGCGCGCGGGAGGGGTACGTCGTCGGCGGGGTGCACGCGTCGTACCTGCACACCCACCCGGCCGGGCAGCCGGGATCGGTCGGCCGGTTCGTGTCGCGTTGCGCGGGTCACGCAGGGTCATCCGCGCGATGCGGGATGTGACCGCGCTTCACACCTCGCCGCGGCCACGCGGTACGGTCGTTGCCCGCGGTGCCGCCGCTGGCGCCGAACCCGGCGTCCCCGGAACGCGCCCGCCGATCGGCTCGGCGCCGAGTCCGAAGTGGACGCGTCCACTGTGGTAGTCCTTCCACCCGGGAAGAGGAGAACAATGGTGACTGGCCGGATCTCGTTCATCGGCGCCGGACCGGGGGCGGCGGACCTGATCACGGTGCGCGCTGCCCGGCGGATCGCCGAGGCCGACGTGGTGCTGTGGTCGGCGAGTCTGGTCACCCCCGAATGCGTCAAGGAACACGCCCGCGCCGACGCCGAGCTCGTCGACTCCGCGCAGCTGTCCCACGAGCAGGCGGTGGAGATCTTCCGCCGCGCCGAACGCGACCGGCTCAACGTGGTGCGCGTGCACTCCGGCGACCCGGCGCTGTGGAGCTCGGTGCAGGACCAGCACGACGCGTGCCTGCGGATGAACGTCGAAGTCGAGATCGTGCCCGGCGTCGCGCCGGTCGCCGCCGCCGCGGCGGCCGTGGGCCGCGAGCTGACCGCGCCCGAGGTGGCGCAGTCGCTGGTGGTGACCCGCTTCGAGAACGGCCGGACACCGGTGCCGGACGGCGAGTCCGTCCGCGAGTTCGCCCGGCACGGCACCACGATGGCGGTGTTCACCTCCGCGGCGCGCGCCGGTCGGCTGGTCGAGGAACTGCGCTCCGGGGGCTACTCCGAGGACACGCCGGTGCTGGTCGCCTACAAGGTCTCCTGGCCGGACGAGCTGCTGCTGCGCACCACGCTCGGCGAGCTGGAGCGGACCGTCAAGCAGCACAAGCTGTGGCGGAACACGCTGTTCCTCGTCGGGAAGGTGCTCGGGAACCGGTCGCGCGGGTCGTTCCAGCGCCGTTCCGACGCGCGGCCCGCCCGGACGCGGCGGCACGGCTACGGTTCCGCGTCGCGCTTCGCGCCGGACGACCCGGAGGTGGTCAGCGGGCGGGTCCGCGAGTCCGACGTCGCCTGGTGGGCGGTCCGCGACTGGCAGCAGACGGCCCGCGCCGCGGTGCGGGTGGCCGCCGGGCGCGCCGCCGCGCGCGCCGGCGACGAGGGCCAGCCGGAACTGTTCTCCGCCGACGTCGACACCGATCCGGCGCCCGTCGCAGCGCCCGGATCCGCAGCGTCCGGATCCGCAGCCCCCGAAGCAGCAGCGCCCGAACCGGAGCCCGAAGCCGCCGCGCCGGCCGAGCCCGCGGCAGCCGAACCGGAGGCCCCCGCCGAGGAACCCGCTGCTCCGGCGGCGTCGGCGAAGCGGACGTCCGCGGCGAGCACCACGACCTCGCGGGCCACGGCCAAGACCACGGCGAAGTCCGCCACCCGCTCGCGGTCGAAGACCGCGAAGTCGAGCACGGCGAAGTCCAAGGCGCAGAGCGGGACGGCCAAGCCGCGGCGCAAGTCGACCACGCGCGAGCAGGCCGAGCCGGAGTGACCGGATCATCCACAGTGGACGGCGGATAACCTGGACAGGGGTCGCCGGGCATGCGCGGCGTCGCACGGTCCGGCGGGGCTCGACGACTCGCCGTCGGCGTGTGCGCACCGGCCGAGCCGGGCGGCGGCAGCAGTATTGGGAGTGGTTCGGCGACGAGGAGCGGTCGACGGTCGCGCGGTGCGCGCGGTCGCGGCCCGTGATGCGAGGTGGGTGACGTGGCAGTCACGGTGATCGGGGTCGACGGCGGGGCCCTGCCCAGGGGCAGCGCCGAGGTGCTGGAATCGGCGAGGCTCGTGGTGGGCGGTCGGCGCCACCTCGACGCGCACGCGCCGGAACACGTCCGCACCCTCGAACTCGGGCCGCTGGAACCCGCGCTCAACGCGCTGTCCTCGCTGGCCGGGGACGAGAGCGGAGTGGTGCTCGCGTCCGGCGATCCGGGTTTCTTCGGCGCCGTGCGCGCCCTGCGGGAGCGCGGGATCCACTGCTCGGTGCTGCCCGCGACGTCCAGCGTGCAGCAGTTGATGGCGCGGGTCGGCCGCTCCTGGGACGACGTGACCGTGGTCAGCGCGAACGGGCGGGACCTGCGGCAGGCGGTCAACGTCTGCCGGGCCCGCCAGGCCGTGATCGTGCTGACCGCCCCCGGCGCCGGACCCGCGCAGCTCGGTTCCGGTCTGGAGGGGTGGCGGCGGACCATGATCGTCGCCGAGGACCTCGGCGGCCCGCACGAGGCGCTGGTCACCCTCGAACCGGCCGAGGCGGCCAAGCGCACCTGGCGCGAGCCGAACATCGTCCTGTGCCTGGCCGACCTCGACGCGGTGCCGCACCGCGGCTGGCACGCGGGCGGCGAACCGCTGCCCCCGGCGTCCGGTTGGGGCCTGGCCGAGGACGAGTTCTCCCACCGCGACGGCAGGATCGTCGGCGCCGAGGTGCGGGCGGTGGCGCTGGCCAAGCTGGCTCCCCGGCCGGGAGCCCTGGTGTGGGACGTCGGCGCCGGGTGCGGTTCGGTGGCGGTGGAGTGCGCCCGGCTGGGCGCCGCGAGCATCGCCGTGGAATCCGACGAGACCCAGGTCGTGCGGCTGATCACCAACGCCGCCGGGCACGGCGTGGACGTCCGCGTCGAGGAGGGCACCGCCCCGCAGGCGCTGCGCGAGCTGCCCCGGCCGGACGCGATCTTCGTCGGCGGCGGGGGCGCCGACGTGGTCACCGCCTGCGCGCACGCGGGCGCGTCGCGCGTGGTGGTGGCGCTGACCGCGCTCGACCGGATCGCCGCGACCCGGGACTCGCTGCGCAGCGCGGGCTACGACGTGGAGGGCGTGCAGGTCTCGGCCAGCAGGCTGGCGGACCTGCCCGACGGCTCCGCGCGCTTGGCGGCGTCGACGCCGGTGGTGCTGGTGACCGGGCGCAAGGACGCCGCGAAGGAGCAGGACCGTTGATCGGCCTGTTCGCGGTCAGCCCGCCCGCCCGGCGGTCGGCCGCGGACCTGGCCGCCCGGCTGGGCCCGAACGCCGTGGTCGCGGACGGACCGGTGGGGCCCGCGGTGCGGCGGCTGTGGGACCACCTGGACGCCGCGGTGTTCTTCCAACCCACCGGTGCGGTGGTGCGGCTGGTCGGCCCGTTGCTGCGCGACGAGCGCACCGACCCGGACGTGGTCTGCGTGGACGACCGCTTCGCGGTCGCGCTCACCGGGGACGGGACCCTGGCCGAGCGGATCGCCGACGCGTTCGGCGGCACCCCGGTGGTCACCGAGGGCGCCGGCACCAACCCGCTCGACGAACTGGCCGACATGCTCGACGCCACAGTGGACGGTGATCTCGCCGCGTGCGGCGCGGCGATCGGCCACGGCGCGCCGGTGCGGCTGGCCAACCCGCACGGCTTCCCGCTCCCCGCGTTGCCCGCCAACCTGTCCCCGGACGTCGAGCGGCCGCAGTGGACGGTCGTCGTCGACGACCGCCGACCGGCCGAGCGCGAGGACCGCACCGTGCGGATCATCCCGCGCACGCTGGTCGTCGGCGTCGGGTCGACCAGCGGTGTGCCGCGCACCGCGGTCACCGAGGCGATCGCGCGGCTGGACCGCGAAAACGGCCTCGACCCGCGGGCGATCCGGGCCATCGCCAGCGTCGACCGCAAGGCCGGTGAGGCGGGCATCGTGGAAGCGGTCCAGGACCTCGGGTTCTGGCACTCCACCGACGGCGGCGACGAACTCCCGCTGCTCACCTATTCCGCCGCCGACCTCGCCGGTGTCGACGTGCCCCACCCGAGCGAGGCGGTCCGCGCCGAGACCGGCACCCCCAGCGTCGCCGAGGCGTCCGCGCTGCGCGCCGCCGCCGACCTCGGCTACGGGGCGCCGGTGACCCTGGTGGCGCCGAAGATCAGCGGCAGGGGTGTCACGGTCGCCGCGGCCCGCATCCGTCCCCGCGGGCGGCTCGCGGTCGTCGGCATCGGGCCCGGCGCCGCCGACCTGCGCACCCCGCGCGCCGACGCGGAACTGCGCCGCGCCTCCGTCGTCGTCGGTCCGCGGCCGCACGTCGACCGGGTGCGGCACCTGCTGCGCGTGGGCACCGAGGTCCGCACCGCCGCGGCGGACCCGGCCGCCGAGGCGGTCGCGCTGGCCCGCGAGGGGCGCGCGGTGGCGCTCGTCGGTCCCGGTGACGCGGCGGCCGGTCCGGCGTTGCAGCGCGCCGGGGTGGACATCGAGGTCGTCGGCGTCCCGGGCGTGACCGCCGCGCTGGCCGCGTCCGCGCTGCTCGGCGCCCCGCTGGGCCAGGACCACGCGCTGATCGGGCTCGCCGAGCACGCCCCGTGGGACGTCGTCGAGCGCCGAGTCCGCGCCGCCGCCGACGCCGACCTGGTGGTGTGCCTGCACGACGCCCGGCCCGAGCGGCTCGGCCGCGCCCTGGAGATCCTCGCCGAACGCCGTCCGGCGACCACCCCGGTCGGTGCGGTCCGCCACGCCACCCGCACCGACCAGCGCGCGTGGTGCGCGGCCATCGCCGACTTCGACCCGGCCCAGGTGGACCCGGACACCACGGTCGTCGTCGGCTCCTCCCGGTCCACAGTGGTCGGGCAGCGCATGGTCACGCCGCACCAGCACCACTGGCTGGGCTCCGCGCCGGGGTGGTGACCTGCGGCCGGGCGCCGTGCCAGGCTTGTGGGGTGAGCGGGCACATGTCTCCGGAGGAGTTCCGGAAGTTCGGCAAGCAGGTCGTGGACTGGATCGCCGACTACCACGCCGGGATCGAGTCGCACCCGGTCCGGTCGCAGGTCGGCCCGGGGGAGGTGCGGCAGCGGCTCCCGGAGCACCCGCCCGAGGAGGGGGAGTCGTTCGAGCAGGTGCTCGCCGATCTGGACCGGGTGTTGATGCCGGGGGTGACGCACTGGCAGCACCCGAGCTTCTTCGCCTACTTCCCGGCCAACGCCACCGGCCCGGCGATCCTCGGCGACCTGCTCTCCAGCGGGCTGGGCGTGCAGGGCATGGTGTGGGCGACCAGCCCGGCGTGCACCGAGCTGGAAACCGTCGTCGTGGACTGGCTGGCCGAGCTGCTGGGGCTGCCCGCGCACTTCCGCACCGACGCGGCCGGGGGCGGGGTGATCCAGGACTCGGCGTCCAGCGCCGTCCTCGTGGCGTGCCTGGCCGCGCTGGAGCGCGCCGGCGGCGGGCAGGTGGCGCGGCGCGGCATCACCGCGCGCCACGTGCTCTACGCGTCGGCGCACACCCACTCGTCGCTGGAACGGGCGGCGCGGATGGTCGGCGTGGGGGCGGACAACGTGCGGATCGTCGACGTCGACCCGAGCACGCTGGCCATGGACCCCGCGCACCTCGACGCCCTGATCCGGGCGGACCTGGCAGCCGGTGCCGTGCCGACGATGGTGTGCGCGACGATCGGCACCACCTCGACGACCGCGATCGATCCGGTGCGCGCCATCGGCGAGGTCTGCCGGGAGCACGGGGTGTGGCTGCACGTCGACGCGGCGTACGCGGGTGTCGCGGCGGTGTGCCCGGAGCTGCGGTGGATCAACGACGGGGTGGCCGAGTTCGCCGACTCCTACTGCACGAACCCGCACAAGTGGCTGCTGACCAACTTCGACTGCAGCGTGCTGTGGCTGGCCGACCGGGCGCCGATGATCGACGCGCTGTCGATCCTGCCGGAGTACCTGCGCAACCCGGCCACCGCGTCCGGCGAGGTGATCGACTACCGCGACTGGCAGGTGCCGCTGGGCCGCCGGTTCCGGGCGCTGAAACTGTGGTCGGTGCTGCGCTGGTACGGCGCCGCCGGGCTGCGCGAGCACATCCGCGGCACCGTCGGGCTGGCGCGGGAGTTCGCCTCGTGGGTGCGGGAGGACCCGCGCTTCGCGCTGCTGGAACCGCACCCGTTCGGGCTGGTCTGCTTCCGCCCGGAGTTCCCTGGCGTGCCGGTGGAGCAGGCCAACGAGCGGACCATGCGGTTGATGGAGTCGCTCAACGACTCCGGCGAGGTGTACCTGACGCACACCAAAGTGGACGGACGCGTGCTGCTGCGGTTCGCCGTCGGGTCGCCGCGGACCGAACGCCGCCACGTCGAGGCGGCGTGGCGGCGCGTCCGGGACGCGGTCGACGCGGCGTCCTGACCGGCGCGGCGTCGACCGCGCACTGCTGGTCGACGGGGCGGTCAGGCGGGGAGGTGGACCCGGCGGTGCATCCGCTCGCCGATCTCGTGGGCCGCGGTGTCGAGGAGCTTGTGCGCCAGTTCGAACAACGCGCGCGCCACCGCGATCTCGTCGCCGATCTGGGGGACGTCCGGATCGTCCGGGTGGCGGCGGGCGGTGCCGTGCCCGTGCAGCGCCATGCCGCTGCTGGTGGTGAAGCCCACGTCCGCGGTGGTCTTCGCGCCCGCCTCCACGACCTGCATGTTCAGCGAAATCTGCCGCGTCTCGTTCATGACCGCCTCCTCGGTCGGACCGGCTGGCTGGCCCCAGCATGCGCCGACCGACCGGGCGATCGGAAGTGCTCCCTTCACCCACCCGAGTAGGGGTGCCGGAGTCCACAGGAGTTTGACCTTGGTAGCTCGGCTGGGTGAGGATGGCGCGGCCGACGGTGGAGGAACCCGGTGCGAATCCGGGACGGTCCCGCCACTGTGACCGGGGAGCGGACCCCGTTCGGGCCACGGCCGCGCACGGCCGGAAGGCCGGGGCATCCGCGACGATCCGGGAGTCAGGAGACTCCGCGTCGGCCCCGCGCCGCACCCGCGGCGTGCGGACACCGAGCCCCTCGGGCGGGAAACCCAGGAGGTCGGACATCCCATGTCGTGGGAGGCCGAGAACGGCCGGCCGCGGGCCGGCTGGGGCGCCGCGGAGCGCCGGAAAGCAGCGATCGTGCTCGCCGCCGTCGGTGCCCTGCACCTGGTCGGCTGGACCGCCTACCTGCTGCACCAGCAGTCCTTCACCGCCGCGGGCGGCCTGGCCGCCGCCGGGACCACCGCCTACCTGCTGGGCCTGCGGCACGGCTTCGACGCCGATCACGTCGCCGTGATCGACGACGCGACCCGGCTGCTCATGCAGCGCGGCAGGCGGCCGGTGTCGACCGGCATGTGGTTCGCGCTCGGGCACGCCAGCGTCGTGCTGGTCCTCGCCGTCGCGGTCGGGTTCGTCGCCGGGCCCGCCGCGCAGCACTGGGCCGAGGACGCCGGGGTGCGGGTTTCCTCGGTCGTCGACCTGGTCGTGGTCGCGGTGCTGGCCGCGCTCGCGGTGCTCAACGCGCTGGTGCTGCGGGACGCGGTGCAGCTGCTGCGCCGCGCCCGGCGCGGCGCGATCGACGAGGCGGAGGTCGAACTCGTGCTCGGCAGGCGCGGGCTGCTCGCCCGGATGCTGCGCGGGCGGATGAGCGGCATCGCCCGCTCCTGGCACCTGTTCGGGATCGGCCTGCTGTTCGGGCTCGGGATGCAGACGGCGACCGAGATCACCGTGCTGGCGATGGTGGCGCCCGGCGGGCGGCTGTCGCTGGTCGCGGTGCTGAGCCTGCCGCTGCTGTTCGCCGCCGGAATGTGCACTGTGGACAGCGTGGACGGGATGCTGATGTCCCGCGCCTACACCTGGAGCCTCGCTCGTCCGCTGCGGCGGTTGTGGGTGAACGTCACCACGACCGCGCTGACCGTGGGGCTGGCGGCGGTCATCGCCTTCGTCGTGCTGTGCGGGCTGCTCGACGATCTCGGCGTGCCGCTGCTGGGACCGATCGCCGCGATCAGCGACCACTTCGAGCTGCTCGGCTATCTGACGCTCGGGCTGTTCATGGCAGTATGGGGTGGCGCCGTGCTCTGGTGGAAGTTGTCGGGAGGCTCCACCGAGGACTCGAAACCGGTGGGCCACCGGACCTGAACCGGCGCGGCACGGCGGTCCGGGTGGTCGTGGGTCACGACGGTGTGGCGCGCGCGTGGGCCGCGCCTCCTCTCCGCTCCGGCGATGCGGCCGGGCCAAGCACGACACACGGACTATGGACATGACCACGCACAACGAGCACCACTACTTCGCAGGTCTCGACCTCACCGGGCGACGCGTCGTCGTCGTGGGCGCGGGCAGCGTCGCGCAGCGCCGCGTGCCGCGGCTGATCGGCGCCGGAGCGCGGGTCGAGGTGATCGCCCCGGAGGCCACGCCCGCCGTCGAGGCGATGGCCGACGCGGGCGAACTGACCTGGCACCGCCGCCCCTACGCCGACGGCGACCTCGACGGTGCGTGGTACGCCGTGGCCTGCGCGACCGGCGCCGACGTCAACGCCGCGGTCGCCGCCGAGGCCGAGCAGCGCCGGATCTTCTGCGTGCGCGCCGATGACGCCTCGCAGGGCACCGCCGTCACCCCGGCCGTCGCCGAGCACGGCGGCCTGCTGCTCGGCGTGCTCGCGGGCGGGCGGCACCGGCGTTCGGCCGCGGTGCGCGACGCGCTCGTCGAGGCGCTGCGCAGCGGCCTCGTGGACGAGCACGCCGGACCGCAGGCACCGGGTGTGGCGCTCGTCGGTGGTGGGCCGGGCGATCCGGAACTCATCACGGTGCGCGGGCGGCGGCTGCTCGGGCGCGCCGACGTGGTCATCACCGACCGGCTCGCCCCGCGCGAACTGCTGGAGGAGCTCGGATCGGACGTGGAGGTCGTCGACGCCTCGAAGATCCCCTACGGTCGGGCCGCCAACCAGGACGTCATCAACTCGCTGCTGGTCGAGCACGCGAAGGCGGGCAAGTTCGTGGTGCGCCTCAAGGGCGGTGACCCGTACCTGTTCGGACGCGGTTACGAGGAACTGCTGGCGTGCACCGACGCGGGCGTGCCGGTCACCGTGGTGCCCGGGATCACCAGCGCGTTCGGTGCGTCGGCGCTGGCGGACGTCCCGGTCACGCACCGCGGCGTGGCGCACGAGGTCGTGGTCGTGTCCGGGCACGTCGGGCCGCACGACGACCAGTCCCTCGTGGACTGGCCCGCGCTGGCGCGGCTGCGCGGCACCCTGGTGCTGATGATGGCGGTCAAGCGGATCGGCGAGTTCGCGGCCGTGCTGCTGGAACACGGCCGGGATCCGCGCTCGCCGGTCGCGGTCATCCAGGAGGGGACCACCCGCGCGCAGCGCACCCTGCGCACCACGCTCGCCGAGGTCGCCGACGTCGTCCGCGAGGAGGACGTCAAACCCCCGGCGATCATCGTCGTCGGTCCGGTCGCCGACCTGGCCCCCGAGTCCCGGCCTTGACGGGGGCCGCTTTTCCCTGATGCGGCGCGAGGTTCGGCGATGTTCCCGCGGACATCGCCGAACCCCGCGCCGGACGGTCAGCGGTCTTCGAGGTCTCCCTCGGTCTGGAGGTAGACGTCCTGGAGGGCCTGCAGGGTCTCCGGGTCCGGCTCCTGCCACATCTGCCGGTTGGCCGCTTCCAGCAGGCGTTCGGTGATGCCGTGCAGCGCCCACGGGTTGGACTCGCTGAGGAAGCGCTGGTTCTCCTCGTCCAGCACGTAGGTCTCGGCGAGCTTCTCGTACATCCAGTCGCCGACCACGCCCGTCGTGGCGTCGTAGCCGAACAGGTAGTCCACCGTGGCGGCCAGCTCGAACGCGCCCTTGTAGCCGTGGCGGCGCATCGCCGCCAGCCAGCGCGGGTTGACCACGCGGGCCCGGAAGACCCGGGAGGTCTCCTCGGTGAGCGACCGGGTGCGGATCGAGTCCGGTCGCGTGCTGTCGCCGATGTAGGCGGCGGGCGCCTTGCCGGTGAGCGCGCGGACCGTGGCGATCATGCCGCCGTGGTACTGGAAGTAGTCGTCGGAGTCGGCGATGTCGTGCTCGCGGGTGTCGGTGTTCTTGGCCGCCACGGAGATCCGCTTGTACGCCGACTCCATGTCCGCGCGGGCGGGCTCCCCGTCGAGGTCGCGGCCGTAGGCGAAACCGCCCCACACCGCGTACACCTCGGCGAGGTCGGCGTCGTCGCGCCAGTTGCGGCTGTCGATGAGCGGCAGCAGCCCCGCGCCGTAGGCGCCCGGTTTGGACCCGAAGATCCGCAGCGTGGCGCGGCGCTCGTCGCCGTGCTCGGCCGCGTCGGCGCGCGCGTGGGCGCGGACGAAGTTCTGCTCGTCGGGTTCGTCGAGCGCGGCGACCATCCGCACCGCGTCGTCCAGCAGCGCGACCACGTGCGGGAACGCATCGCGGAAGAACCCGCTGATGCGGACCGTGACGTCGATGCGGGGCCTGCCGAGCTCCGCCAGCGGGATCACTTCGAGGCCGTTGACCCGCCGGGACGCCTCGTCCCAGGTGGGCCGGACGCCCAACAGCGCCAGGACCTCGGCGATGTCGTCACCGGCGGTGCGCATCGCGCTGGTGCCCCACACGGACAGCCCGACCGAGCGCGGCCACTCGCCGGTGTCGGTGCGGTAGCGCTCCAGCAGCGAGTCCGCGATGGCCCAGCCGGTTTCCCACGCCAGGCGGCTGGGCACCGCCTTGGGGTCGACGGAGTAGAAGTTCCGGCCCGTCGGCAGCACGTTGACCAGGCCGCGCAGCGGCGAGCCGCTGGGCCCGGCCGGGACGTAGCCGCCGTCCAGCGCGTGCAGCGTCGCGCGCATCTCGTCGGTGGTGGCGTCCAGCCGCGGCACGATCTCGGTCGCGGCGAACTCCAGCACGGCCACCACGGCGTCCGGGGCCTGGTCCAGGACGTCCTGGCACACCGCGGAAGCCGCGTCGACCGCCCACCCGCGGTCCTCCATGCCCTGCACGAGGGCGCGCGCCTGCTCCTCGACGGCGTCGACGCGTTCGCGCGCGGCGCTGCCGTCCTCGGCGAGGCCGAGGGCCTCGCGCAGGCCGGGCAGCGCGTCGCCGCGGCCGCCCCACATCTGGCGGGCCCGCAGCATCGCCAGCACCAGGTTGACCCGCGCCTCGCCGCTCGGGGCTTCGCCGAGCACGTGCAGGCCCTCGCGGATCTGGGCGTCCTTGACCTCGCACAGCCAGCCGTCGACGTGCAGCAGCATGTCGTCGAACTCGGCGTCGTGCGGCCGTTCGTCGAGCCCGAGGTCGTGGTCGAGCTTGGCGGCCTGCATCAGCGTCCAGATCTGGCTGCGGATGGCGGGCAGCTTGGCCGGGTCCATCGCCGAGATCGTGGCGTGCTCGTCGAGGAGCTGTTCCAACCGGGCGATGTCGCCGTAGCTCTCGGCGCGCGCCATCGGCGGCACCAGGTGGTCGACGAGCGTGGCGTGCACCCGCCGCTTCGCCTGGGTGCCCTCGCCGGGGTCGTTGACCAGGAACGGGTAGACCAGCGGCAGGTCGGCCAGCGCGGCGTCCGGCGAGCACGACGCGGACATGCCCGCCGTCTTGCCGGGCAGCCACTCCAGGTTGCCGTGCTTGCCGAGGTGGACCATGGCGTGCGCGCCGAACTCGTCGATCAGCCAGCGGTAGGCCGCCAGGTAGTGGTGGCTCGGCGGCAGGTCCGGGTCGTGGTAGATCGCGATCGGGTTCTCGCCGAAACCGCGCGGCGGCTGCACCATGAGCACGACGTTGCCCGCGCGCAGCGCGGCGAGCACGATCTCGCCCTCCGGGTCGCGGGAGCGGTCGACGAACAGCTCGCCGGGCGGCGGGCCCCAGTGCCGCTCGATGTCGGTGCGCAGGTCCTCGGGCAGCGTCGCGTACCAGGCGGCGTAGCGCCCGGCCGGGATGCGGACCGGGTTGCCGGACAGCTGTTCCTCGCTGAGCCAGTCGGGGTCCTGCCCGCCCGCGGCGATGAGCGCGTGCACGAGCGCGTCCCCGTCCTGTTCGGCGACGCCGGGCAGCGCGTCCGCCGCCCCGATGTCGTAGCCGCGTTCGCGCATCGCGCGCAGCAGCCGCACCGCGCTGACCGGGGTGTCCAGCCCGACGGCGTTGCCGATGCGGGAGTGCTTGGTCGGGTAGGCCGACAGCATCAGCGCGATCCGCTTGTCCTGCGCGGGGACGTGCCGCAGCCGCGCGTGGCGCACCGCGATCCCGGCGACCCGGGCGGCCCGCTCCGGGTCCGCGACGTACACCGGCAGGCCCTCGGCGTCGTTCTCCTTGAACGAGAACGGGACGGTGATCAGCCGTCCGTCGAACTCCGGGACCGCGACCTGGGTGGCCATGTCCAAAGGGGACAGACCTTCGTCGTTGTCCTCCCAGGCGGCCCGGGTGCTGGTCAGGCACAGGCCCTGCAGGATCGGGACGTCCAGTTCGGCCAGCGCGCCGACGTCCCACGCCTCGTCGTCGCCGCCCGCCGACGCGGTGGCGGGTTTGCTGCCGCCCGCGGCGAGCACGGTGACGACCAGCGCGTCCGCGCGGCGCAGCTGCTCCAGCAGTTCGGGTTCGGGTGAGCGCAGCGAGGCGCAGAAGACGGGCAGCGCCTGGCCCCCGGCGTCCTCGATCGCCTCGCACAGCGCGTGCGCGAACGCGGTGTTGCCCGCCATGTGGTGGGCGCGGTAGTAGAGCACCGCCACGGTCGGGCCCTCGGTGCGGCGCGGTTCGCGTTCCAGCAGGCCCCAGGTCGGGGTCTCCTCCGGCGGTTCGAAGCCGTGCCCGGTGAGCAGGATCGTGTCGGACAGGAAGCGGTGCAGTTCGGTGAGGTTGCGCGGTCCGCCGTGGGCGAGGTAGCGGTGCGCCTCGGCGCACACGCCGCCGGGCACCGTGGAGCACTCCATCAGCTCGGCGTCCGGTGCCTGCTCACCGCCCAGCACGACGACCGGTCGCGGCCCGGCGAGCAGCGCGTCCAGCCCCTCTTCCCAGGCGCGACGGCCGCCGAGGAGCCGGACGACCACGAGATCGACGCCCTCCAGCAGGGGCGGCAGGTCGTCCACGCCCAGCCGCGCCGGGTTGCCGAGCCGGTAGTCGGCCCCGCTCGCCCGGGCGCTGAGCAGATCGGTGTCCGAAGTGGACAGAAGCAGGATCATGCGGTTCGCTCCTCACCGACGGCGGTCGCGGCGCGGCGGTGGGGCGCGCTGGCACGACGCATGACGACAACCTTCCTCGGGGTCCTCGCCCCGGGTCGCGGGCGGCGGCGACCGGAGTCTCCTGGCTCCCGGATCGTGGCTCGCTCCGTCTTCCCGTCCTGGTCGGACAGTGACCTGCTGGAGTCCGCTCCCCGGTGACAGTGGCGGGACCGCGCCGGATTCGCACCGGCTTCCTCCACCTGTCGCCGCTTCGATGCTGCGACCACTCTCCGCAACGCGGCGATCTTCCGTCAAGCCGGGGCGGCATGATGCGCGTCGCACCGTGGTTTGCTTACGCAACAACCATTGGCCCGTAGTATCTCCCGGGTGTCCCAGTCAGCCAGCAGAACGCAACCGGACGCCTGCCCCGGGGCGTTGCGGGTGCACGAGGCCGCCGACGGCGGGCTCGCCCGCGTGCGCGTGCCCGGCGGTGCGCTGATGCCGCGCCAGGTCCGGGCACTGGCCGCGGTGGCATCGCTCGGCGACGGCGGCCTGGAGCTCACCTCGCGGGCGAACCTGCAGGTCCGCGGCCTGCCGCCGGACGCGGGGCGGCAGCTGGCCGAGCGGCTCGCGGCCGCCGGGCTGCTGCCGTCGGTCGCGCACGAGCGGGTCCGCAACATCATCGCCTCGCCCTACGACGACGGCCGCGCGCAGCTGGACGCCCGCGCGCTGGCCGCCGAACTCGACGCCGCGCTGTGCGCGGACCCGCGGCTGGCCGACCTGCCCGGTCGGTTCCTGTTCGCGGTCGACGACGGCCGGGCGGACGTCGTGCCGCTGAACCCCGACGTCGGCCTGTTCGCACTGGGTGACCGGGTGGCCCTGGTGCTGGCCGGGGAGGACTCCGGGGTCCGGCTGGCGCCCGGCGGCGCCGTGCCGGGCGCGATCGCGGCGGCCGAGGCGTTCCTGGCCGAGCGCACGTCGCAGTGGCGGATCGCCGAGCTGGCGGACGGCCCGCGGCGCGTCGCCGACCGGGTCGCCGCGGCGCTCGGCGTCGACCGGGTCGACCCGGTGCCGGTGCCCGCGACGCCGCCGGGCACGCACGCGCAGGTCGGAGTGGTGTTCCGCCGCGACGGCCGGACCGCCGTGGCCGCCGGGGCACCGCTGGGCCGCCTGTCACCCGAACAGGTGGATATCATCACCGCCGCGTCCGACGCCGCGGGCGGCGCCCGGCTCACGCCGTGGCGGACCGTCGTGCTGCCCGGCCTGCCCGACGAGGCGGCCGGCCGGTGGGTGTCGGACCTGGCAGCGCACGGACTGCTCGTGGACCCGTCCGCGGACGGGGTGGGAGTGACCTCCTGCACCGGGCGTCCGGGCTGCGCGAAGGCCCTGGCCGACGTCCGCGCGGACGCGACGCGCACGATGTCGCGCGCGGTCGGCCTGCCCGTGCACTGGGCGGGCTGCCGGCGGCGGTGCGGTCGGCCGCAGGGGCGGGTTGTGGAAGTGCTGGCGACCGAGGCGGGCTACGAGGTGGGCCTCGGCGAGACGACGACGTCCGCCGCCGACGTCGACCAGGTGGCCGCCGCGCTGGACGCGGCACGGAGGGCAGTGTGAACGACCGGTACGAGTACGTCCGGGACGGTGCTGAGATCTACCGCCGTTCCTTCGCCACGATCCGCGCCGAGGCGGACCTCGACGGCCTGCCGCCGGAGGTCGCGGGCGTGGCGGTGCGGATGATCCACGCCTGCGGCATGGTCGACCTGGTCGCCGACCTGGCCTTCTCGCCGCGCGCGGTGCTCGACGCGCGGGCCGCGCTGCGCGCCGGGGCGCCGATCCTCTGCGACGCGGCGATGGTCGCGGCGGGCGTCACCCGCCGGCGCCTGCCCGCCGACAACGAGGTGGTCTGCACCCTCGCCGACCCGCGCGTCCCCGACCTCGCCCGGCAGCTGGGCACCACCCGCAGCGCCGCCGCCCTGGAACTGTGGCGGGACCGCCTGGCGGGCTCGGTGGTCGCGATCGGCAACGCGCCGACCGCGCTGTTCCGGCTGCTGGAGATGGTCGACGAGGGCGCGGCACGACCGGCCGCCGTGCTCGGCCTGCCGGTCGGTTTCGTCGGTGCCGTGGAGTCCAAGCAGGCGCTCGCCGAGCACCCCGGCGGCCTGGAACACCTGGTGGTGCACGGACGCCGGGGCGGCAGCGCCATGGCGGTGGCCGCCATCAACGCGATCGCGAGCGAGGAAGAGTGAGCAGCAAGCGCGAGGGCACGCTCTACGGGGTCGGCCTCGGCCCCGGCGACCCGGAACTGGTGACCGTCAAGGCCGCCCGGCTCATCGAGAACGCCGAGGTCATCGCCTACCACAGCGCCCGGCACGGCCGCAGCATCGCGCGTTCGGTCGCCGAGCCGTACCTGCGTCCGGGCCAGATCGAGGAGGCCCTGGTCTACCCGGTCACCACCGAGACCACCAACCACGCGGGCGGCTACCAGGGCGCGATCGACGAGTTCTACGCCGAGTGCGCCGACCGGCTGGCCGCGCACCTGGGCGCCGGTCGCGACGTCGTGCTGCTCGCCGAGGGCGACCCGCTGTTCTACGGCTCGTACATGCACATGCACAAGCGGCTCGCCGGGCGGTTCCGCGCCGAGGTGGTGCCCGGCGTCACGTCGGTCAGCGGTGCGTCGGCGGTGCTGGGCAGTCCGCTGGCCGAGCGCGACGAGGTGCTCACCGTGCTGCCGGGCACGCTCGGCACCGAGGAACTGGCCGAACGGCTGAGGTCGACCGACGCGGCGGCGGTGATGAAGCTCGGCCGCACCTTCGAGGGCGTGCGGGCGGCGTTCGAGAAGGCCGGTCGCCTCGACGACGCGTGGTACGTGGAACGCGCGACCACCGACCGGCAGCGGTTCCGCCCGCTGTCCGAAGTGGACCCCGAGACCGTCCCGTACTTCTCGCTGGCGCTGCTGCCCAGCCCGGCCAGCACCGCCCTCCCGGCAGCGGCCCGCGCGGACGCCGGGTCCCCGGGACCCGGCGAGGTCGTGGTGGTCGGCCTGGGGCCGGCGGGCCGGGAGTGGACCACCCCGGAGGCGCAGGCGGCGCTGGCCGCCGCCGACGACCTGGTCGGCTACGGCCCGTACCTGGCCCGCGTGCCGGACAACCCGCGCCAGCGCAAGCACCCGTCGGACAACCGGGTCGAGGCCGAGCGCGCCGCGTTCGCGCTGGACCTGGCCCGCCGCGGGGCGAAGGTGGCCGTGGTGTCCTCCGGCGACCCGGGCGTGTTCGCGATGGCCAGCGCGGTGCTGGAGGCCGCCGCCGAGACCCCGGACGTCCCGGTGCGGGTGCTGCCCGGGCTGACCGCCGCGCAGGCGGTGGCGAGCCGGGTCGGCGCGCCGCTGGGGCACGACTTCTGCGTGCTGTCGCTGTCCGACCGGCTCAAGCCGTGGGAGGTGATCGTCGAGCGGCTGCGCGCGGTGGCCGCCGCCGACCTGGTGCTGGCGATCTACAACCCCGCGTCCCGCAGCCGCGACTGGCAGGTGGCGGCGGCGCGCGACGTGCTGCTGGAACACCGCGCCCCGGACACCCCGGTGGTCATCGGCCGCGACGTCGGCGGGCCGCGGGAGAGCGTGGCCGTGGTGCGCCTGGACGAACTCCGCCAGTCCGATGTGGACATGCGGTGCCTGCTGCTGGTCGGCTCGTCGACCACCCGGGTCGCCGCCGGAGCCGACGGTCGGGACGTGGTCTACACGCCGCGCCGCTACCCGGCGTGATCGCCTTGCGGCAGCACGGAATCCAGCCATGCGACGGCCTCGGCCACGGTCTCCGCGGACGGGCCGGCGGGCTGGGGCGGTCGCTGCACGACCACCACGGGCAGCCCGAGCTCCCGGGCGGCGGTGAGCTTCGCGGCGGTCATCGCGCCGCCGCTGTCCTTGGTGACGAGCACGTCGATCCGGTGCCGCCGCAGCAGATCCGCTTCTTCGTCCACTGTGAACGGTCCGCGCGCGGTCAGCACCTCGGTCCGCGCGGGCAGCGGTGGTTCCGGCGGGTCCACTGTGCGCACCAGGAACCACAGGTCCAACGCGGCGAAGTGGGCGAGCCCCTGCCTGCCGGTGCTGAGGAACACGCGCTCACCCAGGCCGGGCAGCGCCGCCGCGGCGGCCGGCATCGACGGCACCGGGCGCCAGTCGTCGCCGGGACCCGGCCGCCAGCCGGGGCGGCGCAGCAGCAGCCGCGGAACCCCCGCCCGCTCGGCGGCGGTCACGGCGTTGTCGGTGATCGCGCGGGCGAACGGGTGCGTGGCGTCGACCAGCGCGTCGATCCGCTCCCGGCGCAGCCACTCGGCGAGCCCGTCCGCACCGCCGAACCCGCCCACCCGCACCTGCCCCGGGGGCAGGCGCGGCTCGCGCACCCGGCCCGCCAGCGACGACGTGACGTGCGTGCCGGGGCGTTCGACCAGCCGCGCGGCCAGCGCACGCGCCTCACCGGTACCGCCGAGCACCAGCACCCGCGTCATCGGGGCCCCCTTTCCGTTCCGCCGCGCACGAGGGGCATTCTGCCGCGATGAGCACTCGGCAGGAGGGCACGGGCCTGCGGTACGGCTGGACGACCGGGGCGTGCGCGACCGCGTCCGCGGCCGCCGCCTACACGGCGCTGCTCACCGGCGAGTTCCCCGACCCGGTGGAGATCGTGCTGCCCAAGGGGCACCGGCCCGCGTTCGCGCTGGCCCGCGAACAACTCGAACCCGGCGTCGCCACCGCCGGGGTGGTCAAGGACGCCGGCGACGACCCGGACGTCACGCACGGCGCGCTGGTGTCGGCGACGGTCCGGCACGCCGAGCCCGGCCGGGGCGTGGTGTTCCGCGCCGGTCCCGGAGTGGGCACCGTCACCAAACCCGGTCTGCCGCTGGAGGTCGGCGAACCCGCCATCAACCCGGTGCCGCGCCGGCTGATCCGCGAGGTGATCACCCGCGTCGCCGCCGCGCACGGCGGCACCGGTGACGTGGTGGTCGAGGTGTCGATCGACGACGGCGAGGAACTGGCCCGGCGCACCTGGAACCCGCGCCTGGGCATCCTCGGCGGGCTGTCCGTCCTGGGCACGACCGGCGTCGTCGTGCCGTACTCGTGCTCGGCGTGGATCGACAGCATCCGCCGCGGCGTCGACGTCGCCCGCGCCGAGGGGCTGACGCACGTCGCGGGGTGCACCGGCAGCACCTCGGAGAAGGTCGTCGTCCAGCACTACGGGCTGCCGACCGAGGCACTGCTGGACATGGGCGACTTCGCCGGTGCGGTGCTGAAGTACCTGCGCCGCCACCCGGTCCCGCGGCTGACCGTCGCGGGCGGCATCGGCAAGATCTCCAAACTCGCCGACGGCCACCTGGACCTGCACTCCAAGCGCTCCCAGGTCGACTTCGCCGCCCTGGCCGACATCGTCCGCGCCCCGGGCGGCGACGCGCTGGCCGAGCGGGTGGCGTCGGCGAACACGGCCCTCGACGCGCTCCGGATCTGCACGGAGGTCGACGTCCCGCTCGGCGACCTGGTCGCCGCCCGCGCCCGCGAGGTCTGCCGCACCACGCTGCGCGAAGCCCCCGTCGCGGTCGACGTCCTCGTCATCGACCGCGCGGGGACCGTGGTCGGCCACGCGCTCCCGGATTGAGGTCAACTCCGCGCGGAACCGGCCGGGCGCCGCACCTCGAAGTGGAAGCACCCGTACTCCAGGGCGCGGACGTGCACGACCTCGACCTCCGGGTGGGCGAACGCCTCGTCCAGGGCGCGGTCGAACCCCGCCCGGGAGTCCTCGGGGATCTCGAACAGCGCGCCGCCGACGATGTGCCCGGCCGCGTCGTACCGGCGGAGGGTGCGCAGCGCCCCCGGCCGCGCGAACGGGTAACCCCGGACGTCCCGTGGACCCCCGCACTCCTCGACGTGCACGAACACCGGCCCCACCTCGTCGTAGGCACCGGGATCGGCGCCGACCGCCGCCGCCCAGCGGCGCAGCGGCGCGTAGGAGACGAGCGCGACCCGCTCACCGGGCTCGATCGGCCGCAGGCAGCAGCGCAGCGGACTGCCCACGCAGCGCAGCGGCACACCGTCCTCGCGGGCGGTGAACGGCTCCGGCGGACGGCCCGCGTCGTCGCGGTCGCGCAGCTCCCCGAGCGCGGTGGGAGGGATGGGAAGTGGTGCGTATCCGGTCATGCACCGAGCATCGCCGAGCCGCAACCGCCTCCGCTGGCGGGAAACGGACTTTGGGAGTGTTTCGGAAGTGCTTTGCGTGGCGGTGCCGGTGGCGAGACCGCTCACCGGAAGAGGAACCGCTCTCGCTGCTCACCCGACCACTCCGGCCGAAATTCAGGCACTTAAGCCCGGCAGCGGTCGGCGGAGTACAGGTGGCTGTCGGGGAACTCGGCGGCGGTGAGGACCTCGCCCACGACGATGACGGCGGTGCGCACGATGCCCGCGTCGCGGACGCGCCCTGCGATGTCGGCGAGCGTGCCGCGCAGCACCACCTCGTCGTCGCGGCTGGCAGCCGCGACCACGGCGACCGGGCAGTCCGGGCCGTAGTTCGGCAGCAACTCGTCCACCACCTGCTCGACCCGGTTGACCGCCAGGTGCAGGACCATCGTCGCCCGGCTGCGGCCCAGCGTGCCCAGGTCCTCGCCCTCGGGCATCGGGGTGGCGCGGGCGGAGGTGCGGGTGAGCACCACGGTCTGGCCGACGCCCGGCACCGTGAACTCGCGGTTGAGCGCGGCGGCGGCCGCCGCGAACGCGGGCACGCCGGGCACGATCTCGTACGGCACCCCGGCCGCGTCCAACCGGCGCATCTGCTCGGCGACCGCGCTGAACACCGACGGGTCGCCGGAGTGCAGCCGGGCGACGTCCAGCCCGGCCCGGTGCGCGGCGACGAGTTCGGCCACGATCCCGTCCAGCGTCATGTTCGCGGTGTTCACCAGCTTCGCCCCGGCGGGGCAGTGCTCCAGCAGCTCGTCGGGGACCAGGCTGCCCGCGTACAGGCACACCGGTGAGGACGCGATCACGTCCCGGCCGCGCACCGTGATCAGGTCGGCGGCGCCGGGCCCGGCGCCCACGAAACGCACCGTCACCGCTTGCTCACCGCCCACTGCGTGACGCGCATCGCGGGTCGCCAGCCGGTGAAGCCGCCGACCGGTGACGCGTGCTCGACCCCCACCCGCACGAGTTCGCCGCCCAGGCGGCTGTACCAGTCGGCCACCAGCACCTCCGATTCCATCGTGACCGCGTTGACGACCAGACGACCGCCGGGCCGCAACCGGTCCCAGCACACGTCCAGCAGTCCGGCGGCGGTGACGCCGCCACCGACGAAGATCGCATCGGGCTCGTCCAGCCCGTCCAGCGCAGCGGGCGCGGCTCCGGTGACCACCCGCAGGCCGGGAACGCCCAGCGCCGCCGCGTTCGCGGCGATCCGCGCCGCCCGGTCCTCGCGGTGCTCGACCGCGACCGCCCGGCAGGACGGATCGCTGCGCATCCACTCGATCGCGATGCTACCGGCGCCCGCGCCCACGTCCCAGAGCAGTCGGCCGGGCGACGGGCCGAGCCGGGCGAGGGTGATGGCCCGGACGTCCCGCTTGGTGAGCTGCCCGTCGTGCTCGAAGGCGTCGTCGGGCAGGCCCGGCACGCGCGGCAGGTGCGGCGCGTCCGGATCCGCGCGGCACTCCAGCGCGATCACGTTGAGCGCGTCCGCCGTCGCGCTGCCCCATCCGGCCGCCGTCGCCTCGATCCGCTCCTCCCGCTCGTCGCCGAGCCGGGAGAGCACGGTCATGCGGGTCGGTCCGCAGCCGCGTGCCACCAGCAGCTCCGCGACGCGCGCGGGCGTGTCGCCGTCGGCGCTGAGCACCAGCACCCGGTTCCCCGGCTGCACCGCGGGGTGCAGCAGTGCGACGGGGCGGCCGACCAGGCTCACGACCTGCACGTCCTGCACCGGCCAGCCCATCCGGGCGCACGCCAGCGACAACGACGACGGGTGCGGGTGGACCCGCAGCCGTTCCGGACCGAGCAGCCGCGCCAGCGTCGCGCCGATGCCGTAGAACAGCGGATCGCCGCTGGCCAGCACGCACACCGAACTCCCGGCGTGGTCGGCGAGCAGCCCGGGCAGCGCGGGCAGCAGCGGCGACGGCCAGGGCACCCGCCGGGCGTCCGACGGCGGCACGAGGGCGAGCTGGCGTTCGCTGCCGAACACGACCTCCGCCGAGGTCACGACCTCGCGGGCCCGCGGGGACAGCCCTTCCCAGCCGTCCGCGCCGATGCCCACGACGTGGACGATCTCCTGGTCAACGCTCACCCCACCACCTCACCACGTCGCCGTCAGACGTTGCCGAGGACCTTCGTCACGGAGATCTCGATCACCACCCGGCGCGGGTTCGGCCGCGGCGGCTTGTACCGCCGCTCGTAGCGCCGTTCCGCGTCGGCGACCGAGTCGGGGTCGTCGCGGACCACCGCCCGACCCTCCAACGTCGACCACCGGCGACCGTCCACCTGGCACACCGCGACCCGGGCGCCGTCCGGCCCGGCCGCGCGGATCTGGCGCACCTTGTGCGAAGTCCCGGAGGAGATCACCCGCGCGGTCGCGGTCCCGGCGTCGAGCGTGACGCCCACCGGCACCACGTGGGGCGTCCCGTCGGGACGCACCGTGGTCAGCGTGCAGTAGAGCTTCTCGGCCCAGAAGTCCAGAAATCCGGTGCCGACGCCGTCCAGCGGCGGGGAGTTCATCGCGACCGTCCCGGAGCGGATCAGGCGTCGACCACGACGCAGAGCGCGCGTTCGGCCTCGCGTTCCACCCGCATGCCCGCTTCGTCGGCGACCGCGAGCAGGTCGTCCACGGTCTCCGGCTCCTCGGGGGTGCGCGCGAGAGCGCGGGCCAGCTTGCCCTTGTGCGCCTTGTTGTGGTGGCTGACGACCTTCCGCCGGCCCTGCGCGTCCTCGGACAGCACGCGCACCTCGACGGCGTGCGGCACCCGCGCCAGCGCCGCGTACGCCCCGGACCGCAGGTCCACCACGAGTCCGCCGACCCCGGCCAGCACGGGCTCCAGAACCGGTCGCCACGCGGTGCGGAGCTTGCCGGTACCGGGCAGCGAGCCGCCGCCGGAGAGCCGGTAGGCGGGGATCATGTCAGTGCCCCTGACCAGCCCGAACAACGCCGACGCGACCGCCAGCCGGGCGTCGGCGCGCTCGCGCTCCGGGGGTGCCATCGACCGCACGTCGAGGGCGTCGTACAGCACGCCGGTGTAGCGCTCCAGCGCGGGGGCGGTCGGGGAGTCCCACAGCTCGGCGTTGCGCCGGACCTCCTCCACCTGCCGCTCGGACAGTCCGAGCACGTCCAGGCTCGCGGGTACGTCATCGGCCAAAGTGGACAGTTCGTCGACCAGTTTCCGCCGCGTCGGCGTCAGTTCCGGGAACGACAGCGCGTCGAGATCCAGCGGCGCCCCGCGGCCGCCCGAGGACTTGGTCTCCGAAGGGGGAAGCAGCACCAGCACGGCCCCAGGGTAGGCGGGCCCGGGTGCGCGGACCCCTCCCGGTGACCCCGGTTGCTCCCGCCCGGCGGTCAGCTGCGGGTGGTGGCCGCGCGTCCAAGGTCAGTCCCGCCCGCCGGCCGAATGGAGGCGCTTCGCGCCGCGGTCACGTCTGCCGCCCGGCCACCGGAGGCGCTTCGCGTCGCGGCTGCATCGGGCCACCTCCGCGATCGGGAGCGGAACCGCAGCCGGGACGCACGCGCGCGCGGCCGGGTCGCTACGCTTCCGGTAACACCCGCTACCAGGCCGATCGAGGAGCACTGAGCCGTGATCACGAGGATGTCGACGTTGTTCCTGCGTACCCTGCGCGAGGATCCGGCCGACGCCGAGGTGCCGAGTCACAGGCTGCTCGTCCGCGCCGGGTACGTGCGTCGCGTCGCTCCCGGCATCTACTCGTGGCTGCCGCTGGGCCTGCGGGTGCTGCGCAACGTCGAGCGCGTGGTGCGCGAGGAGATGGACGCCATCGGCGCCCAGGAGATCCACTTCCCCGCGCTGCTGCCGAAGGAGCCCTACGAGGCCACCAACCGCTGGACGGAGTACGGCCCGAACCTGTTCCGGCTCAAGGACCGCAAGGGCGGCGACTACCTGCTCGGCCCGACGCACGAGGAACTGTTCACGCTGACCGTCAAGGGCGAGTACAGCTCCTACAAGGACTACCCGGTCATCCTGTACCAGATCCAGACCAAGTACCGGGACGAGGAGCGGCCCCGCGCGGGCATCCTGCGCGGCCGCGAGTTCGTCATGAAGGACTCCTACTCCTTCGACCTGGACGACGACGGGCTGGCCACGTCCTACCAGCGGCACCGCGACGCCTACATCCGCATCTTCGACCGGGTCGGGCTGCGGTACGTCATCGTCGCCGCCACCTCCGGGGCGATGGGCGGTTCGGCCTCCGAGGAGTTCCTCGCCGAGAGCGAGACCGGCGAGGACACCTACGTGCGCAGCACGGATTCCGACTACGCCGCCAACGTCGAGGCCGTGATCACCCCGGCCCCGCCCGCCGAACCCGTCGAGGACAAGCCGGCCGCCGAGGTGCACCACACCCCGAACACGCCGACGATCGAGACCCTCGTCGACTACCTCAACGCCCACACCGACCGCACCTTCACCGCCGCGGACACGCTGAAGAACGTCCTGGTCAAGACCAGGCAGCCGGGCGCGCAGGAGTGGGAGCTGCTGGCCGTGGGCGTGCCCGGGGACCGCGAGGTGGACTTCAAGCGCCTCGAAGCGTCGCTGGAGCCCGCCGAGGTCGCGCTGCTGGAGGAGGCGGACTTCGCCGCGAACCCGTTCCTCGTCAAGGGCTACATCGGCCCGAAGGCGTTGCAGGACAACGGCGTCCGCTTCCTCGTCGACCCGCGCGTGGTGCCCGGCACGGCGTGGGTGACCGGTGCCGACAAGGCCGACCACCACGTGGTCGACCTGGTCTGCGGCCGGGACTTCACCCCGGACGGCACCGTCGAGGCCGCCGAGGTCCGCGAGGGCGACCCGTCCCCGGACGGGCGCGGCACGCTGGTGGCCGCGCGCGGCATCGAGATCGGCCACATCTTCCAGCTGGGCCGCAAGTACGCCGACGCCTTCTCGCTGGACGCGCTGGGCCAGGACGGCAAGCCGAAGCGCATCACGATGGGCTCCTACGGCATCGGCGTCTCCCGGTTGGTCGCCGCGATCACCGAGCAGAGCCACGACGAGCTGGGCCTGGTCTGGCCCCGCGAGGTGGCCCCGGCCGACGTGCACGTGGTCATCGCGGGCAAGGACGACGCGGTCCGCGAACGCGCCGAGGCGGTCTCCGCCGAGCTGGACGCGGCGGGCGTGCAGGTCCTGCTCGACGACCGGACCGTCTCGCCGGGCGTCAAGTTCGCCGACGCCGAACTCGTCGGCGTCCCGACGGTCCTGGTGATCGGCAAGGGCCTGACCAAGGGCGTCGTCGAGGTCCGCGACCGCCGCACCGGCGACCGCGAGGAGATCCCCGCCGACGACGCGGTCCGCCACCTCGTCGAGCTGGTCCGCGGCTGACCCTCACCGCCCGTCGAGCGCGGCGAGCACCGCCCCGGTGTCAGCGAGGTCCGGCAGGACGACGTGCGCCCCGGCGTCGCGCAGCTCCGCCTCGCCGCTGCGCCCGGTCGCGACGCCGACGGCGATCGCGCCGTGGCGCAGCGCGCCCGCGACGTCGTGCGGGGTATCGCCGACGACCACCACCGACTCCGGGGCGAACCGCGCGCCGTGCTTGCGGGACGCCTTGCCGACCGAGTCGGCGATGAGGTCGTGCCGGTGCACCGACACCGCGCCGTACCCGCCGATCCCGAAGTCGACGTGGTGGTGCAGGTCGAACGGTTCGAGCTTGTGGCGGGCGACGTCCGGGAGGTTCCCGGTCACCAGCGTCTGGACCACCCCCGGCGCACCGGCCAGGGCGGCCAGCGCACGCCCGGCCCCGGGCATCGCCGAGCCGTGCTCGGACATCTCGTCGCGGGTGTCGGCGACCGCCTCGGCCAGCGCGGCGAACATGGCCGCGACGGTGTCCTCGTCGGCCGGGACGCCGTGGCCGGTGAGCACGTCGGTGGTGATCGCCAGCTCGGTGCGGCCCGCCGTGTCGGGCATCCGCCGCAGTTCGGCGCCGGTGGCGTCCGCGAGCGCCCGCCGGTACCAGCGCGCTCCGAAACCCCTGGCGTCGACGAGCGTCAGATCGACGTCCCAGAGCACCAACCGCTTCGCGTCCGCAGTGGACATCAGCCGGCCAGGTAGCTCAGCCGCACCCGGCGGACCGGGTTGTCCCCGTTGGTGTCCACCAGGCACACCGACTGCCAGGTGCCCAGCGCCATCCGCCCGCCGAGCACCGGGACCGACGCGTACGGCGGGACGAGCGCGGGCAGCACGTGGTCGCGGCCGTGGCCCGGGGAGCCGTGCCGGTGCCGCCAGCGGTCGTCGGCGGGCAGCAGGTCGTGCAGCGCCGCGAGCAGGTCGTGGTCGCTGCCCGCGCCGGTCTCGATGACCGCCAGCCCGGCGGTCGCGTGCGGCACCCAGACGTTGAGCAGGCCGTCCTCGGCCCCGGCCGAGCGCAGGAACCGCTCGCACTCACCGGTCAGGTCGTGCACGACCTCCGACGACCCGGTGCGGACCTCGATTTCCTCGCTGTGCATGTGTCCACCGTAATGCGCTCCGGCACGGGGGTGATCGGTGCGAGGGTGCCGGTATGCGCGAAGCCTTCGGTGCCGTCTTCGACGTCCCAGCCGGATACCTCAACACCGCCAGCATCGGCGTTCCGCCCGAGGACACCGTCCGGGCCGTCACCGAGGCGGTGGCCCGCTGGGGCAGCGGCGGCGACAGCGCGGAGGGCTTCGACCCGGCGGTGGCCGCCGCCCGGGACGCCTTCGCGCGGCTGGTCGGCACCACCGCCGACCGCGTCGCCATCGGCACGACCGTCTCGCAACTGGTCGGTTTGGTCGCGGCGTCGCTGCCCGCCGGGACCAGGGTGCTCGTGGCCAGGCAGGACTTCACCAGCGTCAGCTTCCCGTTCGCCGCCCAGCAGGACCGGGGCGTGCAGGTCACCGAGGTCGACCTGGACGAGCTGCCCGAGCAGGCGGCGCACCACGACGTCGTCGCGGTGAGCGTGGTGCAGTCCCTCGACGGCCGCGTGGTCGACCTCGACGCGCTGCGGGAGGCGTCGGCGAACACGCTGGTGCTGCTGGACGCGACGCAGGCCGTCGGCTGGATGCCGTTGCGCCTCGACTGGGCGCACTGGGTCGTCGGCACCGCGTACAAGTGGCTGCTCGCGCCGCGCGGCGCCGCGTGGCTGGCGGTCCACCCGGACGCTCCGCGGCTGCGCCCGAACCACGCCAACTGGTACGCGGGCGAGGACCGGTGGGACACCGTCTACGGCCTGCCGCTGCGGCTGGCCTCCTCGACGCGCGGTCTCGACCTGTCACCGGCGTGGTTGGCGCAGGTCGGAGCGGCGGTGTCGCTGGGCCGGCTGGCCGAGCTGGACATGGCGGAGGTCGCCCGGCACTGCACCGGTCTGGCCGACGCGCTGCGCGCCGAACTCGGCCTGGCACCCGCCGGATCGGCGATCGTGTCGGTCGAAGTCCCGGGTGCTGTGGCGAAACTCACCGCCGCGGGAGTGCGCTGCGCCGCCCGCGCGGGGCGCGCCCGCATGTCGTTCCACCTGTACAACACGGTCGCCGACGTCGAGCTGGCGGCGCGTGCGCTCCGGGATCGGTGAGGGGCTGGCCTCGGTGGTGTTCGTTCTGTGATCGGGGACCGATACGGTTGGTGCTCGTGCCGGACCACCAAGGTGCGCCCGACGAGATGACGGGTTCGCAACAAGACCAGCAGCGCGAGACCGCGCCGCTGCGTCGCGACAATTCGCGGGTGCGGCCGGAGCGGGCGTCGACAGCGGCCGCTGCGGAGGAAGCCACCCGCCCCGCGTTCGCGCCGCAGGCGTCGCGCGGGTTTCCGCAGTCGGACCCGCGTCCCCATCCGGGCCCGCAGCAGCCGTACCAGCCGACCAGCAGGCAACTGGCCCCCGAGCCACCGCCCGCCCGGACCGGGCGTTCGGGCGTCACACCGATGGGTTGGGTGCTGCGCGGCCTCGCGCTGGTCGCCGTCTCGGTGGTGTCCGGCTTGATCTGGATCGCGATCAAACCCGGCTCCGGCGGTGAGTCCGACGCCCCGCCGCCCGGCCCGCAGACCCGGTACCAGTTCCAGCCGCTGCGCAAGGAAGAGGCGTTCCAGGGCTGCCGGCAGGTCTCCCGGGACGAGGTGGCCACCTTCTTCGAGAAGCAGGAGTGCGACCACCTGACCCGGGCGCTGTACAGCACCACCCTCCCCGACGGGCGGCGGGTGCTGACCTCGGTGGTCACCGTGCTCATGCCCGACGAGGCCAGCGCCCAGCAACTCGACGCGCTGACCACGCGGGACAACACCGGCAACATCAAGAACCTGGTGGAGGAGGGCCGGGACCGGAACCTGCCCGAGCTCAACGACAAGGCGTACGGCTCGCAGCGCCAGGGCCGCCTGGTGGTCATCGGTGACTCCGCGTACTTCGACCAGAAGACGCCGAACAAGGACCCGGTGCTGCTCGACGTCACCAACGACGCCCTCAAGCTGGGCTGGCCGCAGGACCGGGCGCCGCAGTAGCGGCCTACGGCTGGCCGGGGAACTGCTGGGCCCCGGGTCGCTGGCCGGCGGTGATGCGCCAGCGGGTGGCCCGGGTGGCCGAGGTGGTCAGCCCGTCGAGCGCGGTGCGGCGCAGCTCCGCGTGCTCGCCGCGCTCCAGGACCGACCGCCAGCCGACCTGGCAGTCGTTCTCCACCCGGAGCAGCACCTGGATCATCGAGCCCTGGTCGGTGACCTGGCCGACGTCGTAGGCGGGCTGGGCGGCTGGCGGGGTCTGCCCGGCGTCCTTGATCAGCTGCTCGGCGGTGTCGCGCAGCCTGCGGTGCTGTTCCATCGCGTCGCCGACCGCCGAGGTGACCGGCGAGTCGCGGGCGAAGGCGGTGGCCAACCCGTACACCCACACGGCGGCGTGCTCGGCGCCCAGCGCGTCGCGCAGCGCCTTGGCCGCGTCGTCGGACAGCTCGCTCACCCCAGCACCTCCAGCAGACTCGCGCAGCTCGCCGACACCGACCCGACCAGGCCCGCGCGGTAGCCGGACTGGCCCGGCGCGAGACCGGCGGCCCGGTCCTGGGCCTGCCGCAACGCGCCGCGCAACGCCTCCGCGGCCGCTCCCGACGAGCCCGGTGCCTGGCGGGGCCGCGCCTCGGGCACGGAGGGGCCCGCGTCGGGGTCCGGCGGGTTGACCCGGTCGATCTCCCGTTGCAGCGCCCGGGCGTGCGCGGCCCGCACCTCGGCGATCTCGCCGGCGGCGTCGGCGAGATCCGAGTGCGCCGCGGCGACGGCCTTCGCGAGCGCGGCGTCCTCCTTGGCCGCGGTGGCGAGCGCGAGCAGCGCATCGGGTTGCTTCGGCTCCGCCGTGCAGGCCGTGGACAGCGCGACGACGGCAGGCGCGGCCGCGAACAGCCGCAGCAGGTCGCGGCGACGCCACGACGACCCGGCTCGGGAGGGGATTTCCACGGCGCTCCATCCTGCCAGTCGATCGCCGCGAGTTGATCGCCGCCCGCCTGCGCGGCGGGGCGGGCGCGTCCCCAGCGGTGCGGATCACACCGGTGACGGCCGCGTGATCGTAGGGGTGCCACGCCGCGCTGGGGCGCGGGTGGACGCGATACCCTGGGCGACCGCGGCCGGCACGTGCAGCACAGGTCGTGGCGGTTCCGCGAGCCCGCGAGCGGGCACGTCGACCGGCCGCGCCACGCGCCGCCGCAACACCATCAGGTCTTGAACGAGACCCGGAACGAACCCGAGGAGTACCAACGTGTCCAGCCCGCCGCGTGGTGCGGTGACCGCGAAGTTGGAGCCCGTCGTGGCCGAGGCAGTGGCCGGCGCGGGCTTCGACCTGGAGGACTTCGACGTGCAGCAGGCCGGGCGGCGCCGGCTGGTGAAGGTGGTCATCGACTCCGACGCGGGCGTGGGGCTGGACGAGATCTCCGAGGTCAGCCGCGCCGTGTCCGAGGTGCTGGACGAACACGAGCACGTCCTCGCCGGCTCCTACACGCTGGAGGTCACCTCGCCCGGGGTGGACCGGCCGCTGACCCGGCCGAGGCACTGGCGGCGCGCCCGGTTCCGCCTGGTCAGGATCCGCCTCGTCGACGGCGTCGACCTCGTCGCGCGCGTCGGCGACGCCGACGACGACGGCGTGACGGTGCTGGCGGGCGGCGAATTGCGGCGAGTGGCCTACCGTGATGTCGAGCGCGCGGTGGTCGAGGTGGAATTCCAGCAGCCACCGGCGGAGGATTTGGTCAGGCTGGAGCGGGCTGCGGGCGGCGTTTCCCAGCAGGGGGACGACCGGGAAGACACGGAGGAGTCGAGGTGAACGTCGACATCGCGGCGCTGCGGGCGATCGAACGCGACAAGGACATCCCTTTCGAAACTGTCCTGGAAGCGATCGAGTCGGCACTGCTCACCGCATACCGCCACACCGAGGGGCACCAGCCCCACGCCAGGGTGGAGGTGGACCGCAAGACCGGTGTCGTGCGGGTGATCGCGCACAGCCTGGCACCGGACGGGACCGTGGCCGAGGAGTGGGACGACACCCCGGAGGGCTTCGGGCGGATCGCGGCGACCACCGCGCGGCAGGTCATCCTGCAGCGCCTGCGGGACGCCGAGCACGAGCGCACCTTCGGTGAGTTCTCGGCCAAGGAGGGCGAGATCCTCGGCGGCGTGATCCAGCGCGACGCCCGGGCCAACTCGCGCGGCATGGTCATCGTGCAGGTCGGGGACAGCGAGGGGGTCATCCCCGCGGCCGAACAGGTCCCCGGCGAGAACTACGAGCACGGCACCCGGATCAAGTGCTACGTCGTCGGGGTGTCGCGGAGCGCGCGCGGGCCGCAGATCACGCTGTCCCGCACGCACCCGAACCTGGTCCGGCGGCTGTTCGCGCTGGAGGTCCCGGAGATCGCCGACGGCACGGTGGAGATCCCCGCGGTGGCGCGCGAGGCCGGGCACCGGTCCAAGATCGCGGTGCGGTCCACGGTCAGCGGCGTCAACGCCAAGGGCGCGTGCATCGGCCCGATGGGCGCCCGGGTGCGCAACGTCATGAGCGAGCTCGGCGGCGAGAAGATCGACATCATCGACTTCTCCGACGACCCCGCGACGTTCGTCGGCAACGCGCTGTCGCCGGCGAAGGTAGTCTCGGTGGAGGTCGTCGACGAACGGACGAAGACCGCGCGCGTGGTCGTGCCGGACTTCCAGCTGTCGTTGGCGATCGGCAAGGAGGGCCAGAACGCGCGGCTGGCCGCCCGGCTCACCGGCTGGCGGATCGACATCCGCAGCGACGCCGACCCGAGCTCGCCGACCACCTCGGCGGGCCAGGCGCCGACCGGACCCGAACCGGGGCTGGACCCCGCTGTCGGCGATCTGCCGACGGTGGGTTCGGCCGAGTGAGACCAACGGGTTAGAATCACAGGAGGTTCGACGCGAGGGAGCAGCAATCCGTACACGCACGTCCGGTCACCACGACGCGAGTCGGGGGCCGGTTCGTACCTGTGTGGGCTGTCGCACCCGGACGTCGAGCGTGGAGCTACTTCGCGTGGTGGCTGAGGTTGGTCGGGCGGGGCCCGTCGCCGTTCCCGATCCGCGACGTCGGTCGCCTGGTAGGGGAGCCTGGTTGCACCCCGACCCGGCGTGCCTTCGTCTGGCTGAGCGGCGCCGGGCGTTTCCGCGCGCATTGCGCGCGCGGGGACCGCTGGACCTCTCGGCCGTGCGGGAGCACCTGAGCGCGCGGCACCCCGAGCAGGTGGCTCACGACGTGACCGACGCGGGATCCGTCCCGCGCCAGGCAGCAGAAGGAAAGCAGGTCGACCCGTCATGAATCAGCCGTGAAGCTGAAGCCATGAACGCGCATCGGCGATAGGACGAGGTCGAGCGGGACTGCCGCCCGGCCTCACCCAGACGAGGAGAGCAGTGGCAGGCAAGGCCCGCGTGCACGAGCTCGCGAAGGAGCTCGGCGTCACCAGCAAGGAAGTACTGAACAAGCTCGCCGAGCAGGGCGAGTACGTGAAGTCTGCGTCGTCCACCGTGGAAGCCCCGGTGGCCCGCAGGCTGCGAGACGCGTTCGCCAAGTCGGGGCCGAAGAAGGGCGACACCAACGGTGGCGCTCCGGCCCAGTCCCGGCAGTCCCAGCCGCAGGCGGACGCCAAGCCCAAGCCCGGCCCGCAGGCGCCGAAGCCGGGCCCGAAGCCTGGTCCGCGCCCGGAGGCGCCGGCCGGTGACCGTCCCAAGCCCGGCCCCAAGCCGGGCCCGAAGCCGGGTCCCAAGCCCGGCCCCGAGTCCAAGCCGGCGGCGTCGCCGGCGTCCCAGGCACCCAAGCCGGGACCCAAGCCCGGTCCCAAGCCGGGCCCGAAGCAGGGTGGCGGCGACGGTGACGCCGGCGTCGTGCCGCCGAAGCCGCAGGCGCCCAAGCCCGGCCCGCGTCCGCCGCGCGTCGGCAACAACCCGTTCGGCGTCGGCAGCGGTTCCCCGCAGCAGCGCTCGCAGCGTCCCGGTCCGGGCCGCGGTGGCGGCCAGGGCGGCCAGCGCCAGGGCGGCGGTCAGGGTGCCGGCACGGCGCCCGCCGCGGGCGGTTCGGGCAGCGGCGGCGGTGCTCCGCGGCCGAACCCCGGCATGATGCCGCCCCGGCCGAACCCGGGCATGATGCCGTCCCGCCCGCCGCGCAGCGGCGGTGGCCCCGGTGGGGGTCGCGGTGGCGGCGGTGGCCGTCCGGGCGGCGGTGGTGGCCGCGGCGGTGGCGGCGGCGGCCGTCCCGGTGGCGGCGGCGGTGGTTTCCGCGGTGGCCCCGGTGGTGGCGGCGGCGGAGCTCCCGCCGGCGGCGGTTTCCGCGGACGTCCCGGTGGCGGTGGCCGTCCGGGCGGCGGTGGCCGCGGCGGTGCCGCGGGTGCCTTCGGCCGGCCCGGTGGGCCCGCCAAGCGCGGCCGCAAGTCGAAGCGGCAGAAGCGCCAGGAGTACATGGAGAACATGCAGGCACCGTCGGTGGGCGGTGTCCGGCTCCCGCGCGGCAACGGCGAGACCGTGCGCCTGCGCCGCGGCGCTTCGCTGTCCGACTTCGCCGAGAAGATCAACGCCAACCCGGCCTCGCTGGTGCAGGCGATGTTCCACCTCGGTGAGATGGTGACCGCGACCCAGTCCGTCTCCGACGAGGTCCTTGAGCTGCTCGGCCAGGAGATGAACTACAAGGTCGAGATGGTCAGCCCGGAGGACGAGGACCGGGAGCTGCTGGAGTCCTTCGACGTCACCTTCGGCGACCCGGGCAGCTCCGAGGAGGAGCTGCAGGCGCGTCCGCCGGTGGTGACCGTGATGGGTCACGTCGACCACGGCAAGACCCGACTGCTGGACACCATCCGCAAGACCAACGTCCAGGCGGGCGAGGCCGGCGGCATCACCCAGCACATCGGTGCCTACCAGGTGGTGACCTCGCTGGAGGGCAACGAGCGGCCGATCACCTTCATCGACACCCCGGGTCACGAGGCGTTCACCGCCATGCGTGCCCGCGGTGCCAAGTCGACCGACATCGCGGTGCTCGTGGTGGCGGCCGACGACGGCGTGATGCCGCAGACGGTGGAGGCGATCAACCACGCCCAGGCGGCGGGGGTGCCGATCGTGGTCGCGGTCAACAAGATCGACCTCGAAGGTGCGAACCCGCAGAAGATCCGGCAGCAGCTGACCGAGTACGGGCTGGTGGCCGAGGAGTACGGCGGCGAGACGATGTTCGTCGACATCTCCGCCAGGCAGGGCACCAACATCGAAGGTCTGCTGGAGGCGATCCTGCTCACCGCGGACGCCACCCTGGACCTGCGGGCCAACCGGAACATGCCGGCCCAGGGCGTGGCCATCGAGGCGCACCTGGACCGCGGTCGGGGCCCGGTGGCGACCGTGCTGGTGCAGCGCGGCACGCTGCGGGTCGGCGACTCGGTGGTCGCCGGCGACGCCTACGGCCGCGTCCGCCGGATGATCAACGAGAACGACGAGGACGTCCCCGAGGCGCTGCCGTCGCGGCCGGTGCAGGTCATCGGCTTCACGTCGGTGCCCGGCGCCGGTGACACCTTCCTGGTCGTCGACGAGGACCGGGTCGCCCGGCAGATCGCCGACCGGCGCGGTGCCCGCATCCGCGAGGCCCAGAACGCGGCCAAGCGCAAGCGGGTCAGCCTGGAGGACCTGGACAAGGTCCTCAAGGACACCAACCAGCTCAACCTGATCATCAAGGGTGACAACTCCGGTACCGTCGAGGCGCTGGAGGAGTCCCTGACGAAGATCGACGTCGGCGACGAGGTCGAGCTGCGGGTGATCCACCGGGGCGTCGGCGGCATCACCGAGAGCGACATCAACCTCGCCACCGCGGAGAACACCATCGTCCTGGGCTTCAACGTCCGGGCGGAGGGCAAGGCGGCCGAGGTCGCCAACCGCGAAGGCGTGGAGATCCGCTACTACTCGGTGATCTACCGGGCCATCGAGGACATCGAGCAGGCGCTCAAGGGTCTGCTCAAGCCCGAGTACGAGGAAGTCGAACTCGGCAAGGCGGAGGTCCGCGAGATCTTCAAGTCCTCGAAGGTCGGCACGATCGCGGGCTGCATGGTCACCGAGGGCATCATGAGGCGCAACGCGAAGGCGCGTCTGCTGCGCGACAACGTCGTGGTCGCCGAGAACCTGACGGTGAACTCGCTGAAGCGGTTCAAGGACGACGCGACCGAGGTCCGCGATGGTTTCGAGTGCGGTCTGACCCTGGGGTCCTACAACGACCTCAAGGTCGGCGACCTCGTCGAAACCTACGAGATGCGCGAGAAGCCGCGCGAGTGAGCGACGTGGGCGGGGGTCGCCGGAGTGGCGGCCCCCGCCTCCGCTCGTCGGCCGCGCTGAGGAATACCCATGTACGTCGGTGCGCTGGAACTGGACGTGCTGCTCGGTGACGTCCACACGTTGAAGCAGAAGCGCGCCGTGGTGCGGCCCGTGGTGGCCGAGCTGCGGCGGCGCTTCGAGGTGGCCGTGGCCGAGGCCGGGAACCAGGACCTCTACCGCCGGGCGCTGCTCGGCGTCGCGGCCGTGTCCGGTGATCCCGGGCACGTGCGCGAGGTGCTGGAGGCGTGCGAGCGCCTGGTCGCCGCGCGGCCCGAACTGGAACTGCTCTCGGCCAGGCAGCGGATGCTGGGGCCGGAGGACTAGGAGAATTCCGTGGTCGTCCTGCGCGCCGGCGGCGGATCCCGAGCGCTCCCGCGGCGCTCGGACCGTCGCGCCGGAGGCGTTGCACGCGGCGGCGGGTCCACGGCAAGCGGCTGAGGCCGCTTTCGAAGAACTGAGGAACCCCGAAGGAGGTGCGCCGTGGCCGATACGGCGCGCGCCCGCAGGCTCGCCAAGCGGATCGTCCAGATCGTGGCGTCCGGCCTGGAGTACGAGGTCAAGGACCCGCGGCTGGCGATGGTGACGATCACCGACGCCCGGGTCACCCCGGACCTGCGGGACGCCACTGTGTACTACACGGTGTTCGGCGACGAGGCCGACTACGCCGCCACCGCGGCCGCGCTGAGCAGCGCCACCGGGGTGCTGCGGTCCCGCGTCGGCCAGCAGACCGGCGTGCGGTTCACCCCGACGCTGACGTTCGTCGCGGACACCGTGCCCGACCACGCGCGGCGGCTGGACGAGCTGCTGGCCAAGGCCAAGGAGGCCGACGCGGAGGTCGCGCGGCTGGCCTCCACGGCCCAGCACGCGGGCGACCCGGACCCCTACCGCGCCGCGGAGGACGAGGACGAGCCGGAGGCCGACGCCGAGGTGCGGCGTGGGCCACAGAGTGGTTGAGTCCGGGCCCGGCATCGGGTGCGTTGGGCACCGGCGGTCCCCACGACCGCCGTTGTGGAGGTGAACCAGTGCGCGAGGCGGACGACCGTTCCGAGCAGGTGGTGGCCGAGGCGGCGCGGGTGCTGTCCGCGGCGTCGGACGTGACGCTGTTCGCGCACATCAACCCCGACGCCGACGCGCTCGGCAGCGCCCTCGCGCTGGGCATGGCGCTGCGGCGGCGGGGGTGCGCGGTGCGGGTGTCGTTCGGGGCGCCGGACCACCCGCCGATCTCGCTGCGCGATCTCGACGCCGACGGGCTGGTCGTCCCGGCCGAGCGGGTGCCCGCCGCACCGCCGACCCTCGTGGTGTGCGACACGGGCAGCCTGCAGCGGCTCGGGCGCCTCGCCGACCGGGTCGAGGCGACCATCGCGGCCGGTGGTGACGTGGTCGTCATCGACCACCACGTGTCCAACACCCGTTACGGGACCACGCACGTGCTGGACGAGTCGGCCGAGGCGACGGTGCTGATCGTGCTCCGGCTGCTCGACGAGCTCGGGGCGGAGCTCGACCTGCCGATCGCGCGGTGCCTGTACGCCGGCCTGGTCACCGATACCCGGTCGTTCCGGAACGCGAGCCCCCGGACGCATCAGGCGGCCGTGCGACTGCTGGAGGCCGGAGTGGATCCGGAGGCCGTCACGCGACCGCTGCTCGACACCCACCCGTTCGGATGGCTGGGCATGCTCTCCGGGGTGCTCGGGGAGGCGAAGCTCGAACCGTCCGCGGCCCACGGGCTCGGGCTCGTGCACGCCGTCGTGCGCCTGGCGCACTCGGACGGGTTGCGCAGCGAGGACGTGGACAGCGTCATCGACGTCGTGCGCACCACGAGCGAGGCCGAGGTGGCGGCCGTGCTCAAGGAGACCGAGCCGGGTTCCTGGTCGGTGTCGCTGCGTTCCGACAGCCGCGTCGACGTCGGCCACGCCGCCGCGACGTGCGGCGGTGGCGGTCACCGCCTCGCCTCCGGCTTCACCGCGCGGGGCGATGCCGAGGACATCCTCGCCGCCCTCCGCCGAGCCCTGGACCAGGCGCCGCTGCTCGACTGAGGCGGATCCGCGGGGTCACCGCGTGCCGTCGCGGCGGCGGGCGCGGAAGGCGGCCACGTGGACGCGGTTGGCGCAGCGGGGCGAGCAGAAGCGTTTGGTCTGGTTGGTCGAGGTGTCCAGGAAGTAGGTCTCGCAGTCGTCGGCACCGCAGCGGCCCCAGCGGCGGGTGCCGTGGTGGACGACGCCCTGGGCGAGTCCCCACGCGGCGGCGGCCGCCACTTCGGTGGCGGGCGGGGCGTCGGGGCCCGCCACGTGCACGTGCCAGTTCGGTGTCGAGTCCAGGCCGCCGTGGCCGGACAGGCGAGGTCGCGGCGGATGCGCCGCGAGCAGGGCGTTGACCTCCTCGCGCACGGCGTCGTCGTCGCCGGTGACCATGGCGTCGAGGGCGCGGCGCAGTCCCGCCGCGACGTCGCGCAGCACCGCCAGGTCGTGTTCGTGCAGGCGGTCGGCCCACCACGGTTCGTCGTGCAACGCCGCGCGCAGCGCGTCGAGGTCGCTCAGATCGGCGTTGGCCAGTCGGAGGGCGACCGCGAGGTAATCGGCGTTGTCCACGAGCGCTCCTTACGGCTACCCTGCCTGTCAGGGGTCGACTAATCATTCGCAGCTTACCGGGAGAGAAGTGTGTCCGATCCGGGGGAACGTGTCGCGCCGCGGCGGCTGCTGGGCCTCGCGGTTCCGGCGCTGGGGGTGCTCGCGGCCGAACCGCTCTACGTGCTCGTCGACACCGCCGTGGTCGGTCACCTCGGCGCGGTCCCGCTCGCCGGGCTCGCGCTCGGCGGAACCCTGTTCACGCTGGTGTCGAGCCAGCTGACGTTCCTGACCTACGGCACCACCGCGCGGACCTCGCGGCTGCACGGCGCGGGGCGCCGCGCCGACGCCGTGGCCGAGGGAGCGCAGGCGACCTGGCTCGGCGTGGGAGTCGGCGTCGTCCTGCTGCTGCTCGCCCAGCTGCTGGCGGTCCCGGTCGCCGAAGGGCTGGCCGGGCCGGGACCGGTGGCCGACGCCGCGGCGACCTGGCTGCGGATCGCGCTGCTCGGCGCCCCGCTGGTGCTGATCACCATGGCGGGCAACGGCTGGATGCGCGGGGTGCAGGACACCGCCCGCCCGCTGCGCTACGTGCTCGCCGGCAACGGGGTCTCCGCCGTGCTGTGCCCGCTGTTCGTCTACGGCCTGGGCTGGGGGCTGGAAGGCTCGGCGATCGCGAACCTCGCCGGCCAGGGCATCGGCGCGGGCCTGTTCCTGCGCGCACTGGTGGTCGAGCGCGTTGCGCTCCGGCCCGACTTCGCGACGATGCGCGGGCAGCTCGGCATGGGCCGGGACCTGGTGCTGCGCACCCTCGCGTTCCAGGTGTGCTTCCTGTCGGCGACCTCGGTGGCCGCGCGGACCGGAGCGGGCCCGGCGGCCGCGCACCAGGTCGTCTGGCAGCTGTGGACGTTCCTGTCGCTCGTGCTCGACTCGTTGGCGATCGCCGCGCAGTCGCTGGTCGGTGCGGCGCTGGGCGCCGGTTCGGCGACGCGGGCCAAGGGCATCGCCAGGCAGGTCACCTGGTACGGCCTCGGGTTCGGCGTCCTGCTCGGCGTGCTGTTCGCGGCGCTGGCCGGGCCGTTGCCGACGGTGTTCACCGGCGACGAGACCGTGCTCGCGGAGGTGCCGCACGCGTGGTGGTTCTTCGTCGCGTTGCAGCCGGTGGCCGGAGTCGTGTTCGCGCTCGACGGGGTGTTCCTCGGAGCCGGTGACGCGGCGTACCTGCGGACCGCTACGCTGCTCAGCGCCGCCGTCGGATACCTGCCGATGATCTGGTTGTCGCTGGGGTTCGGCTGGGGGCTGGCCGGGATCTGGACCGGGCTGAGCATGTTCATGCTGCTGCGGTTGGTGACGTTGCTGCTGCGCGCGCGGTCCGGGCGCTGGGCAGTGGTGGGGACCGCCCCGGTCGGGGCGGAGTGAACGAGGAGGTCAGCGACAGTGGCGTTCCGGTCGATCCGGTTGTTCGGCGATCCGATCCTGCGCATGCCCGCCGAGCCGGTCACCGAGTTCGGCGACCGGCTGCGCGCGGTCGTCACCGATCTGCTCGACACCGTCGACGCACCCGGCCACGCCGGGGTGGCCGCACCGCAGATCGGCGTCGGCGTGCGGGCGTTCAGCTACAACGTGGACGGCGAGATCGGCTACGTGGTCAACCCCGAGGTCGTCGAGCTGTCCGAGCAGCAGCAGGACGGGCCCGAGGGGTGCCTGTCGGTGCCGGGACTCGGCTTCGACACCCGCCGGGCGCGGCACGCCGTCGTGCGCGGCGTCGACGTGGACAACGACCCGGTCACGGTGTCCGGCAGCGGGTTGCTGGCCCGGTGCCTGCAGCACGAGACCGACCACCTCGACGGCGTGGTGTACCTGCAGCGGCTCGCCCCGGAACGGCGCAAGGAGGCGTTCCGGCAGGTCCGCGAGCAGGACTGGTTCTGGCGGTGATGATCAGCACCGCCACCCCGTGACGGAGCGGTGCCCAGGTCGGGGATGATGGTGCGTCGTGTCCGACCAGTCTTCCCGCACAGCGCGCAACCCCGTCCCGCCCGGACTCCTGGTGATCGACAAACCGGCCGGGATGACCTCGCACGACGTCGTGGCCCGGGTCCGGCGGATCATGGGCACCCGCCGGGTCGGTCACGCGGGCACCCTCGACCCGATGGCAACCGGGGTGCTCGTGCTCGGACTGGAGCGGGCCACCAAGCTGCTCGGCCACCTCGCCCTGGACACCAAGGCGTACCTGGCCACGATCCGGCTCGGCGCGGCCACCACCACCGACGACGCCGACGGCGAGGTGGTGTCGCGGACCGACGCCTCGGCGGTGTCCGAGGACGCGGTGCGGGCCGGGATCGGTTCGCTGACCGGCGAGATCCGGCAGGTCCCGAGCGCGGTGAGCGCGGTGAAGGTCAACGGACGCCGCGCCTACGAGCTGGCCCGCTCCGGGGAGAGCGTCGAACTGGCGGCCCGTCCGGTGACGGTGTCGCGGTTCGACGTGCTGGCGCTGCGCCGCGGCGAGGGCACCACCGAGCTGGACGTGCTCGTCGAGTGCTCCTCCGGGACGTACGTCCGCGCCCTGGCGCGCGACCTGGGCGAGGCGCTCGGGGTGGGCGGCCACCTCGGCGAGCTGCGCCGCACCCGGGTCGGCCCGTTCGGGCTGGCCACCGCGCGGACGCTGGAGAAGCTGGAGGCCGAGCCGGGGCTGTCGATGGACCTCGACCAGGCGGTCGAGACGGCGTTCCCCCGGCGCAACGTCGATGCCGCCACGGCGCGCGCCCTCTCGCACGGCCGACCCGTCGCGGCGGCCGGGGTGGAGGGCACCTACGGGATGTTCGACCCCGGCGGCAGGGCGGTGGCGCTGGTCCGCGACCGCGGGCGCACCGCCAAGGCCGTGTTGGTGATCACACCGGCGGGCTGACATCGCTCGCCCCGACGGCATGGCGTCCGCTCAGGGGGTGAGCAGTAGGCTTCCTGGTCGTGCAGCGTTGGCGCGGTTTGGAGCAGCTTCCCGGCGGCTGGGGGCGGTGCGTGGTCACCATCGGTGTCTTCGATGGGGTGCACCGCGGCCACCAGCAACTCATCCAGCACGCGGTGCGGCGAGCCCGGCAGCTCGACCTGCCGTGCGTGCTGATGACCTTCGACCCGCACCCGTCCGAGGTGGTGCGACCCGGCAGCCACCCGGCGCAGCTGACCACCCTGCGGCGCCGGGCCGAACTGGCCGAGCAGCTGGGCGTGGACGTGTTCTGCGTGCTGCCGTTCACCCGCGAGGTCTCGCGCATCCCGGCCGAGGAGTTCGTGCACGAGATGCTCGTGGAGCGGTTGCACGCGGCCGAGATCGTCGTCGGCGAGAACTTCACGTTCGGGCACAAGGCGGCGGGCAACATCGCGCTGCTGGCCGAGCTGGGGGAGCGGTTCGGCTTCGACGTGGCCCCGGACTCGCTGGTGTCCGGTCGGGTGCGGCGCGCCGATGATGCGGACGGCACGTCGGTGACCTTCTCGTCGACCTACATCCGCTCCTGCATCGACGCCGGTGACGTGGTCGCCGCGGCCTCGGCGCTGGGCCGCTGGCACCGCCTGGAGGGCATCGTGGTGCGCGGCGCCGGGCGCGGCGGCAAGGAGCTCGGCTTCCCCACGGCGAACCTGTCCACCCCGCCGTACGCGGCCATCCCCGCCGACGGGGTCTACGCGTGCTGGTTCACCCACCGGCGTCGCGGCGCGGCCGAGCCGAGCCGGACGCTGCCCGCGGCGGTGTCGGTGGGCAGCAACCCCACGTTCTCCGGCACCGAGCGGACCGTCGAGGCGTACGTGCTGGACGTGGACGCGGACTTCTACGGCGAGCACGTGGACCTGGACTTCGTGCGGCGGCTGCGGGCGATGGAACGCTTCGACTCCGTCGAGGAGCTGGTCCGGCAGATGCACGAGGACGTGGCCGAGACCCGCCGCGCGCTCGGCGTGGCCGGATGAGACCGGGGTCGCGACGGCGCGGCGCGCTGGTACGAACGGAACAATTTTCGAATTCTGCCTCGCCACCACGCCGTGACCTGGCATTATCCGAGGTCGAGTCCGCGGCCGCTGGCAGGGGCCGCGGCCGTGGGGCTACCGGGGGAGCGAAGGTGACGCAAACCAGCAACGTCCAGCGGAACCTGGCCCTGCAACGGCAGTGGTACGGAGAGCCGTTGGGCGACCGGGTGCGCCGCCTGGTGGTCGCCTTCCGGATCTCGCAGGCGCAGCTCGCCGAGGTCCTGGGCATCAGCGCGCCGATGCTCAGCCAGGTCATGAGCGGGCGGCGGGCCAAGATCGGCAACCCTTCGGTGCTGGCGCGTCTGGTGATGCTGGAGCGCAAGGTGCTCATCCCGGGCGTCGCCGCGGGAGACTCGGACGCCATCCGGCAGGCGCTGGAGGACGTCCGGCACTCGCGCCCGGCCGTCGGCCGCGACTACCTGCCGGTGTCCCAGGCCACCGGTGAGGAGGCGGCGTGGCCGGTGCTGCGCCAGGTGGCCCGCCCCGGCGAGCTCGAAGCCGTCGCCGCGATGATCGAGGGCCAGCACCCCGGGCTGGCCGGGCTGCTGCGCCGCGCGGCCCACGACGACGGGGACTGACCTCCCGGCGCCTCCCGCCGCCTGGAAGGACAATCGGCGCCATGCGGTTGTTCACCGCGCTGTGGCCGTCGGAGGCCGCCGTGCGCCACCTGTCCCGGGCGGTCGACCGGCTGCCCGCCGACCGGCTGGACGAGGCGGTCGCCGGGCTGCGCAAGTTCCGGTTCGTCGAGCCGCGGCGCTGGCACCTGACGCTGTGCTTCCACGGCGACGACGCCGACCCGGACGCCCTCGCCGACCGGCTGGACCGCCGCGTCGCGCGCCTGTTGCGCGACGGCCCGGCGGCGCCGCGGCTGCGGCTGGCCGACGCCGGGGTGTTCCGCGGCGTGCTGTGGATCGGCGTCAGGCCGGAGACCGGCGAGGACGACGCGGCGCTGCGCGCGCTGGTGGGAGCGGCCGGCGGGGACCCGCGCGGGTACCGCGCGCACCTCACGGTCGCGCGCTGGGTCGGCGGTCGACCGCACCGCGATCTGCCCGCGCTGTTCGACGGTTATGCCGGACCGTGGTGGCAGGTGGGCGAACTCGCGCTCGTCCGCAGTGACCTGGGACGGAGCGGTCCGGAGTACCGCACGGTGCACCGCGCGGCGGTGACGCGCGAGACCTCGGGGTAACCCGGTAGTAGCAGTCGTCCTGTTATCCTGACTTCGGGTCCGGCTGCAGTCCGTGGCGGCCGGGGTCCAGCCGGTACCACCGGCTTCCCGCCCGGGTTCGCCCGGGTGCCGTGACCACGGGACAGTTGATCAAGGAGAGTCACTCGTGGCTTTGTCCACTGCGGAGAAGAAGCAGATCCTGGCCGACTACGGCCTGCACGACAGCGACACCGGTTCGCCGGAGGCCCAGGTGGCCCTGCTGACCAAGCGGATCATCGGGCTGACCGAGCACCTGAAGCAGCACAAGCACGACCACCACTCGCGTCGGGGTCTGCTGCTGATGGTGGGTCGTCGCCGCCGTCTGCTGAACTACCTGATCAAGGTGGACATCGAGCGCTACCGTTCGCTGATCCAGCGACTCGGTCTGCGCCGTTGACCGACACCGGGGGGAGTGGCCGCGGGCCGCTCCCCTCGGCGTATGAGGAAGGACCGACGGTGCTCCGGCACCGTCGCACGAACTGAAGAGGGCTCACGGTGAGGAGCGGGCGGTGCGTTCGCCGGTCCTCGGTAGTGGCCTCCGGGGAACCGAGTTTCCCGGCGGCTTCGATCGATGGCCGGCCTCGTCGGACCACGACCCATGTTGCTCTGCCGTGGGGCCTCGTGACGATGAGGAGCCGACATTGACTGAACCGCAGTCAATCGACGAAGGCGTCTACGAGACCACTGCCGTGCTCGACAACGGTGCGTTCGGCACCCGCACGGTCCGGTTCGAGACCGGCCGGCTGGCCAAGCAGGCCGCCGGCAGCGTCGCCGCCTACCTGGACGACGAAACGATGCTGCTGTCCGCCACCACGGCGTCCAAGCAGCCCAAGGAGCACTTCGACTTCTTCCCGCTCACGGTCGACGTCGAGGAGCGGATGTACGCGGCGGGCCGCATCCCCGGCTCGTTCTTCCGCCGGGAGGGTCGCCCGTCCACCGACGCGATCCTGACCTGCCGGTTGATCGACCGGCCGCTGCGTCCGTCCTTCGTGGACGGTCTGCGCAACGAGGTCCAGGTCGTGGTCACGGTGATGAGCCTGGCCCCGACCGACCTCTACGACGTGCTGGCGATCAACGCCGCGTCGGCGTCCACCCAGCTGTCCGGTCTGCCGTTCTCCGGGCCGATCGGCGGCACCCGGATGGCGCTGATCGACGGCCAGTGGGTCGCCTTCCCCAACCACGAGCAGCTGCAGCGCGCCGTGTTCGACATGGTCGTCGCGGGCCGCATCGTCGGGGACGACGTGGCGATCATGATGGTCGAGGCCGAGGCCACCGAGCAGACCGTCGAGCTGGTGTCCGGCGGTGCCCAGGCGCCGACCGAGGAGGTCGTCGCCCAGGGTCTGGAGGCGGCCAAGCCGTTCATCCGCACGCTGTGCCAGGCCCAGCAGCAGCTCGCGCAGGCCGCGGGCAAGGACACCGCGGAGTTCCCGACCTTCCCGGCTTACGAGTCGGACGCCTACGAGGCCGTCGAGCAGGCCGCCTCCGGTGAGCTCGCCGAGGCGCTGAAGATCGCCGGCAAGCAGGAGCGGGAGAACCGGCTCGACGAGATCAAGGCCGCGGTGTTGGAGAAGGTCGGCATCGAGGAGGGCCAGCCGTTCGAGGGCCGCGAGAAGGAGATCGGCGCGGCGTTCCGGTCGCTGACCAAGAAGCACGTCCGGCAGCGCATCATCCGCGACCAGGTCCGCATCGACGGCCGCGGCATCACCGACATCCGCTCGCTGTCCGCCGAGGTCGGCGTGGTGCCGCGGGCGCACGGCTCGGCGCTGTTCGAGCGCGGCGAGACCCAGATCCTGGGTGTGTCGACGCTGAACATGCTGCGGCTGGAGCAGACGATCGACTCGTTGTCCCCCGAGACGACGAAGCGGTACATGCACCACTACAACTTCCCGCCGTACTCGACCGGTGAGACCGGCCGGGTCGGCAGCCCGAAGCGGCGCGAGATCGGCCACGGAGCGCTGGCCGAGCGCGCGCTGGTGCCGGTGCTGCCCTCGCGCGAGGAGTTCCCGTACGCCATCCGCCAGGTGTCCGAGGCGCTGGGCTCCAACGGGTCCACCTCGATGGGTTCGGTGTGCGCCTCGACGCTGTCGCTGCTCAACGCCGGTGTGCCGCTGAAGGCGCCGGTCGCGGGCATCGCGATGGGCCTGGTGTCCGACGAGGTCGACGGCAAGACGCACTACGTCGCGCTGACCGACATCCTCGGTGCCGAGGACGCCTACGGCGACATGGACTTCAAGGTCGCGGGCACCAAGGACTTCGTGACCGCGTTGCAGCTGGACACCAAGCTCGACGGCATCCCGTCCGAGGTGCTGGCCCAGGCGCTCGGCCAGGCGCGCGACGCCCGGCTGACCATCCTGGACGTGATGGCCGAGGCGATCGGCTCGCCGGACGAGATGAGCCCGCACGCGCCGCGCGTGACCTCGATCAACATCCCGGTCGACAAGATCGGCGAGGTCATCGGCCCGAAGGGCAAGATGATCAACTCGATCACCGAGGAGACCGGCGCCGAGATCACCATCGAGGACGACGGCACGATCTACGTCGGCGCCGCCGATGGCCCGTCCGCCGAGGCCGCGATCGACAAGATCAACGCGATCGCGAACCCGCAGCTGCCCAAGGTCGGCGAGCGGTTCCTGGGCACCGTGGTCAAGACCGCGGCGTTCGGCGCGTTCGTCTCGCTGCTGCCCGGCAAGGACGGCCTGGTGCACATCTCCAAGCTCGGCAACGGCAAGCGCATCGGCAAGGTCGAGGACGTCGTCAACGTCGGCGACAAGCTGCGCGTGGAGATCGCCGACATCGACAGCCGGGGCAAGATCAGCCTCGTGCTGGTCGACGAGGAAGCCGAGAAGGCCGAGGGCGACAAGGGCGAGGCCGAGGCGGAGACCGAGAAGTCCGCTCAGTGACCGGCTGAACCGAACGCGCGCGGCCCGCCCCGGGAGCCCGGGGCGGGCCGCGCGAGTCGGTACCGGCACCTCGCGACGAGAGGCACATGAAGCAGCAGAACCACGCACGGGCCGGACATCTGCAACGGCCGGGAACCACGCACGTCCTGCACCGCGGTGGCGGTGGTGAAGCGGTCCGCCGGACCGTGCTGCCCGGCGGACTGCGGGTCGTCACCGAACCCGTTCCCGGGGTGCGTTCGGCCTCGGTCGGGATCTGGGTCGGCGTCGGGTCGCGCGACGAGAAGCGGGCGCAGGCCGGGGCGGCGCACTACCTGGAGCACCTGCTGTTCAAGGGCACCGCCAGGCGCAGTGCCCTGGACATCGCGCAGGAGATCGACGCGGTCGGCGGCGAGCTGAACGCCTTCACGTCCAAGGAGCACACCTGCTACTACGCGCACGTCCTGGACCGCGACCTGCCGCTGGCCGTGGACATGCTCTGCGACGTCGTGTTCGACGCGGTGAACTCCAAGGCGGACGTGGACATCGAGCGCAGCGTGGTCCTGGAGGAGATCGCCATGCGCGACGACGACCCCGAGGACCTGCTGCACGAGATGTTCACCGCCGCGGTGCTCGGTGACCACCCGCTGGGGCGGTCGGTGCTGGGCAGCGAGGAGTCCATCACCGAGATGACCCGCGCTCGCGTGCACGGCTTCTACCGCACCAACTACGCGATGCCGAAGATGGTCGTCGCCGTCGCCGGCAACGTCGAGCACGGACGGGTGCTCCGGCTGGTGCGCAAGGCGCTCCGCGACCGCCTCGACGGCCAGGTGATGCCCGATCCGCCACGCGCCGGGCGCGTCCGGTTGCCGAAGCAGAAACCGCTCGTGCTGCACTCCGAGGAGACCGAGCAGGCCCACCTGCTGATGGGATGTCGCGGGTTCAGCCGGTACGACGACCGGCGGTTCGCGCTCGGAGTGCTCAACGCCGCGCTCGGCGGCGGCATGAGTTCCCGGTTGTTCCAGGAGATCCGCGAGAAGCGCGGCCTGGCGTACTCGGTGTACTCGGCCACCACGGCCTACGCCGACACCGGCACGTTCTCCGTCTACGCGGGTTCGGCTCCGGAACGCCTCGGTGAGGTGGCGTCGGTGATCCGCAGCGTCCTCGCCGGTGTCGCCGCCGACGGGTTGTCCGAGGACGAGGTGGAGCGGGGCCGCGGCCAGCTGCGCGGAAGTCTGGTGCTGGGCCTGGAGGACAGCGCGTCGCGGATGAGCCGCATCGGCAAGAGCGAACTGAACTACGCCCGGCACTTCACCGTCGAGCAGACCCTGGAACGCATCGACGCGGTCACCCACGACGATGTGGCCGAACTCGCGGGTGAGCTGCTGCGCCGCCCGCTGACCACGGCGGTCGTCGGGCCGTACGCTCGCCCCGAGGAGCTCCCCGACGGCGTCTGAGGCCGGCCCCGGACCGTCGCGAACCCCAATGCAGAAAGGTTGTCGACACGTGAACTCGCCAGTCGGATCCCCGATCAAGGTCGGTGTCATCGGTGCTCGCGGGCGCATGGGGTCCGAGGCGGTCCGCGCCGTCGGCGACGCCCCCGACACCGAACTGGTCGCCCAGATCAACCGCGACGACAGCCTGTCCGGGCTGGTCGAGGGCGGTGCCCAGGTGGCCGTCGAACTCACCCACCCCGACTCGGTGCTGGACAACGTCCGGTTCTGCGTGGAGAACGGCATCCACGTCGTGGTCGGCACGAGCGGACTCGGGCAGGCCGAGCTCGACGCGGTGCGTTCCTGGCTCGCCGAGCGACCGGAAGTCGGTGTGATCGTCGCGCCGAACTTCGCGATCGGCGCGGTGCTGTCCATGCGGTTCGCCGAGCTGGCCGCCAGGTTCTTCGAGTCGGCCGAGATCGTCGAGCTGCACCACCCGAAGAAGGCCGACGCCCCCTCGGGCACCGCCGCCCGCACCGCCCAGGTCGTCGCGCGGGCGCGCGCCGACGCCGGGCTGGGCGACGCTCCGGACGCCACGACCAAGGAGCTCGACGGGGCGCGCGGCGCCGATGTCGACGGCGTTCGCGTGCACTCGGTGCGGATGTCCGGGCTCGTCGCTCACCAGGAGGTGTTGTTCGGCACCGAGGGCGAGACGTTGACCATCCGCCACGACTCGTACGACCGCCGGTCGTTCATGCCGGGCGTGCTGCTGGCGGTGCGCGAGATCGGTTCCCGGCCCGGGCTGACGGTCGGGCTGGACTCGTTGCTGGGGCTGTGAGTGGCTGACGCGGACACGGGCCGCCGCAGGCTCCTGACACCCCGGACCACGGCGTTCGTGGTGGCCGCCGCCCTGCTGGTCTACCTGGTGCTGATGGGCGAGCGGGCGTTCACCATGCTCGTCAGCGGTCAGCCGGTGTTCATCGTGCTGGGCGTGGCGGTGCTGGTGTTCCCGGTGCTCGGGGCGCTGATGATCGTCGACCAGCTGCGGTTCGGGCTGCAGACCGAGCGGCTCGCCCGGCGTCTGGACGAGGAGGGCGCGCTGCCGGACGTCTCGCACCTGCCGCGGCGGCCCTCCGGCCGCGTCGAACGGGACGCCGCCGACTCCTGGTTCGACGAGAAGCAGGCCGAGCTCGAAGCCGCTCCGAACGACTGGCGCCGGTGGTTCGCGCTCGCGCAGGCCTACGACCTGGCGGGCGACCGCAACCGCGGCCGGAAGGCGATGCGCCGCGCCATCGAGCTGGAGCGCGGCGAGAGCAGCTGATCACACCCATGCGACGACCACGCCAGGAGCGATCGTCAGCGCGCTGAACCGCAGGAGGCGGCCGACGAATCCGGCGGACACGAACGTCGCCAACGGCACCTGCGCCCACCCGGCGATCACCGCGATCGCGGCGAACGGAGGCAGGCTGGTGGTCGCGCTGATCAGCAGCACGGCCGAGGTCCACACCGGGCGATGGCGGCAGCTGGCCCGGAAGCTCGCCAGCCACCGGTGCCTGCGCCCCTCGCCGGTGGGCCGGTCCTCCCGGCGCAGCAGGCGGGGAAGCCGGATCACGCCCCGCGCCGCGTAGTAGTGCAGCAGCTTCCCACCGATCTGCCCGGTGGCGATGACGACGGTCAGCACCCACCACGGGATCGCCGTGCCCTTCAGCACGAGACCGATGGTGAACAACTCGACGCTGATCAGCGGGAGCAGCGCAGACGCCACTGACACGCCGAAGGTCGTCGTGAGCAAGCCGATCACTGCCAGCACGGTCGCCCCCAGGTGTCGTACCGCGTCGTCCGCTCACCGGTGCCGAGGACGTTCCGACGAGCGATGTCCCCCGCGCCGGCTCGGCGAACGCGGTACGTGGTCACTTCGACTCGGTCCGCAGTTCCAGTGAGCCGGTCAAGCGTAGCTCACGCACCAGTGTTCCCCCCGCGTCCAGCGTGCGGACGGTGCCGTCCGGATTCCACCCGACGCCGCGGAAGAAGGACATCGACGCCGTGTCGGACTCCGGGACCCACACGATGCCCCGGGTCGATCCGGAGTCGGCGAGCTGCCGGGCCAGGGCGGCCAGCAACCGGCCGCCGTGCCCGCGCCGCCCCCAGCGCGGTTCCACCAATAGGCTGCTGACGAGCGCCAGCGTGGCGGCGTCCGCCGGTGCTCTGCCGTTCGCGGCCGCAGCCTCGGCGTCGGGCGCGGGACCACCCGCGCAGAAGCCGACGAGCCACTCGCCCTCGGTCGCGACCAGCACCGTCGCCGGACCTTCGGTCAGCGTGCTTCGCCATGCCCGCTCGATCTCCGCGTCGTCCAGCCGGTCCAGCGCCGTGCGGGGCAGCACCTCGGCGTAGGCGGTGCGCCACGTGGTCGTCTGGATGCGGGCGATCTCGGGAGCGTCCGACGGAACGGCGGCGCGCACAGCGGCATCGGCCATGGTGGTCAACTTAGTGTGTCGGCGCGAGCACCCGTCGTTCCGGTGGTGCGTCGGGCTGTCGGACCCGACTGGCAGGATCGGCCCGTGCTGACCATGAGTGCCGACACCGCCCGCCGCGCCGCGTTGGCGGCTCAGGGGTTCACCGACCCGAAACCGCGTGGCGACGTTGACCGACGGCACCTCCAACGCGCCCTGTCCCGCACCAAGCTCCTGCAACTCGACTCGGTGAACGTCGCGGTGCGCGCCCACTACATGCCGCTCTTCAGCAGGCTCGGCTCCTACCCGGCCGACCTCGTCGACACGGCCGCGTGGTCGCACCGGGCCCGCCGACCCCGACTGCTGGTCGAGTACTGGGCGCACGAGGCGTCGCTGATCCCCGTCCAGGACTGGCCGCTGCTCCGCTGGCGCATGCGCGAGCACGGCGGTGCGTGGCGGCGGAAGAACCGCGAACTCCTCGAACGTTCACCGCAGCTGATCGACGACGTGCTGGCTGCGGTGAAGGAACTCGGCCCCATCGGAGCCGGAGCTCTCGAACGCGAACTCGGCGGCGCGAAGCGCGACGGTCGCGGCACCTGGTGGAACCGCACCGAGACGAAGCGCGCCTGCGAGCTGCTGTTCGCGATGGGCGAGCTCACCACCGGCACGCGCCGCGGCTTCGAACGCCTCTACGACCTGCCCGAACGAGTCCTCCCGCCCGACGTGCTCGCGCACGAACCGGACGACGACGAAGCGATCCGCACCCTGGTGGAGCGCTCCGCGCACGCCCTCGGCGTCGCCACCGAGGCGGACCTGCGCGACTACTACCGGCTCAGCCCGGCCCAGTCCCGGCAGGCGGTTTCCGAACTCGTCGAGTGCGGAACTCTGGAGCCCGTGGCCGTGGAGGGCTGGAAGCAGACGGCATACCGCCACGTCGACGCCCGCGTGCCGCGGAAGGTCACCGGTCGGGCGCTGCTGTGCCCGTTCGATCCGCTGATCTGGGAACGTTCCCGTACCGAGCGGATCTTCGGCTTCCGGTACCGCATCGAGATCTACGTTCCCGAAACCCAGCGGCAGTACGGCTACTACGTCTTCCCCTTCCTCCTCGATGGTCGACTGGTCGCCCGGGTTGACCTGAAGGCCGACCGGGCGGGCGACGTGCTCCGCGTCCCGGGAGCTTTCGCCGAACCGGGGCACGACGCTCGGGACGTCGTGCCCGAATTGGCGGCGGCACTCGGAGAGATGGCGGACTGGTTGGGACTCGGTGGCGTCGTGGTGGGCGAGCGGGGTGATCTCGCCGCGGCGCTGGGCCGCGCCGCCTGACCGCAGCGGCGCAGTGGCGTCAGACCGCTGTCATCAGCACGGCGTCGCCGGTCCCGGTCCGGCCGAAGATCCGCAGGGAGGGTTCCTCCTCCGGTGCCTGCTCGGAGACGTCGAGGTCGCTGGACGCGGTCCCCGTCGAGGAGGTCAGGTCCACCTCGGCGGCCACGCCGCGATGGATCGAGACCTGCAGCTCGCCGGACCCGGTGATCAGCTCGGCTTGGCCTTCGGTGGCGTCGGCGATCGTCACGTCCCCGCTGCCCGAGCGGACCAGGACGTCACCGCTGAGCGCACCCAGCCAGACGTTGCCGCTGCCGGTCACCACTGAGGACTGCGCGCCGACGGCGGTGATCTCGACGTCCCCGCTGCCGCTGCGCACGTGCACGCCTGCCGGCGCGGTGCCGAGGCGCAGCTGCCCCGAGCCGGTGCGGACCGTGACGCGGTCGCGAGCTTCCCCCACTGACACCGGCCCTGAACCGGACTGGACGTTGACGCGTCCGGCGCGCCCGCTGACCGTCACCTCGCTCGCACCGGCCTGGATGCCGACCTCGGACTCCACCGGGGCCTGCACGTGCACCGCCAGCGGTATCGCCCGCAGCGGCGCGGTGTTCGGCGTTCGCACCACGAGCCGGTTGCCGGTGAGGTCGATCCGGGTGTGCCGGACCGCCTCGGCCATCGGTTCGCGGGGACCGCGCCACCGCTCGTCGAGACCGGTGCGGAGCCCCGCCTCGCCGAACTGCTCGGTGACCCAGCTCAGCAGTCCGGCCAAGCCGCCCCGCCAGTCCGGTCCGGTGGAGTTCGGGTCGTGTCGCACCTCGACGTGCGTCACAGCGGTCTCGCTCAGCTCGACCACCACGGGGCCGAGCGTGTTGCCCACGTCGATCCGGATCGGCGACGGGGTGTCGAAGTCCTGGGTGCGCACCAACTCGGTGGTCTGGTCCTCGTCGGACCCGCCGCTGTCCGAACCGGTGGCGGTGGCCCAGGTGTCGTCGCTGGTCATGTGGTTCACCTCCCGGTCGTCAGCCCTGCACCCAGCCGCGGATGCGGGAACCCGGCTCGCCTCGCCAGCGCCCGCGGGGACTGCCCGGTGGACCCCAGGGGCGTCCGCCGCCGCGACCGTGCCGCGGGTGGTGGTCCCACGGGCCACGCGGTCGTCCGCCGTGCAGGGCGCCCTGGACGGCCTGCGCCACCCACGTGTTCAGCGACACGCCCTGCATCGACGCCGCCTGTTCGGCCTGCGTCTTGATCTCGTCGAGCAGCCGGAGCGTGATCCGGCTGATGTCACCGCCCTCGCCGCTGGGCGGCGGTGGCGGGGGCTCCTCCTCGGCTTCCTCGGAGGCCCCGGCGGTGGCGCCGCTGACCACCACCTGCACGTCCCGCCCGTCGAGGCGGATGTCCACCACCGGGCCGTCCAGGTGCGTGGTCACCTCCGCCGCCAGGTCCGACAGGGCGTTCATGATCGCGAGCCGGGCGGCCGGCTCGATCGCGCTGGACAGGACCGCGGCGGTCTGGCGGGTCTGCTCGTCACCCGCGGAGGCCGCCGAAGTCAGGTCCTCGCGCAGCTGGTTGATGTAAGGGCTCAGATCCATGACGTCACTATGCCGCCACGAATGGCGTCGCGCAATGACACGATGGTGTCGGCTGGCGTCGTGGCGATGTTGTCGGCTCCTCCGGTTACGCTTCGAGAAGAGCCAGGGGAGTCGGCAGCGGTGGTCGTCGAACGGCACCGCGCAACAGGAAAGGGGTCCGCCCGCAGTGACCGAGATCGTGCGGCCGAAGGTGCAGCTGATCGGCAAGACCGAGTTCTTCCCGCCGGAGGACGTGGCCTGGTCGACCGACGCCGACGGCGGGCAGGCCCTGGCGGAGTTCGCCGGTCGGGCGTGCTACCAGTCCTGGCACAAGCCGAATCCGGCGACCGCGACCAACGCGGGCTACCTGCGGCACATCCTGGAGGTCGGGCACCTGTCCGTGCTGGAGCACGGCTCGGTGACGTTCTACCTGACCGGCATGTCCCGCTCGCTGACCCACGAGCTGATCCGGCACCGGCACTTCTCCTACTCGCAGCTCTCCCAGCGCTACGTGCCCGAGCGCGACGCCGCGATGGTCGAGCCCGAGGTCATCGCCGCCGACCCCGAACTGCACGAGAAGTTCGTCAAGGCGGCCGAGGCGAGCGTGGCTGCCTACACCGACCTGCTGGAAGCGCTGCAGGAGAAGTTCGCCGACGAGCCGAAGGCGACGCTGCGCCGCAAGCAGGCCCGGCAGGCGGCGCGGTCGGTGCTGCCGAACGCCACCGAGACCCGGATCGTGGTCACCGGCAACTACCGCGCGTGGCGGCACTTCGTCGCGATGCGCGCCACCGAGCACGCCGACGTGGAGATCCGCGCGCTGGCCATCGAGTGCCTGCGCCAGCTGCAGAAGGCGGCGCCGAACGTCTTCAGCGACTTCGAGATCACCACGCTCAAGGACGGCTCCGAGGTCGCTTCGAGCCCGTTCGTCACCGAGGGCTGAACCCGGTCCGCAGCCCCCTGTCCGCCTGCCGCACTGCGCCGACGGTTCGCGTGCGAGCCGTCGGTCGGCCGGTCCGTCCGCGTTCGGCCACGCATGTGGCTAGAGTGGTCGCATGGGTGTGGCCAGTGACGAACGCCGGGAATTGTGCGACCTGTTCGACAGGCTCGGGCCGGACGCCCCCACGCTGTGCGAAGGGTGGGCGACCCGGGATCTCGCCGTGCACCTCGTGGTGCGGGAACGACGGCCGGACGCGCTGGCCGGGAAGCTGGTGAAGGCCCTGGCCGACCGGGGCGAGCGCATCGAGCGCGAACTGCGCGAGCAGTCTTGGCCCGAGCTGGTCGAACAGGTCCGGCAGGGGCCGCCGAAGTGGAATCCGCTCGGTCTGGCCGCGGTGGACGAGGCGGTCAACACCGCCGAGTTCTACGTGCACCACGAGGACGTGCGGCGCGCCCAGCCCGACTGGCGACCGCGGGCGTCGGACCCGGACCGCGAGGAAGCGCTGTGGCGTTCGCTCGCGCGGCTGGCCAAGGTCTTCTACGGGCGCAGCCCGGTGGGCGTGGTGCTGCGCCGTCCGGACGGCACCGAGATCCAGGCCCGGCGCGGGCCGCGCACGGTGCGCATCGTCGGCGAGCCGAGCGAGCTGGTGCTGCACGCCTTCAGCCGCCGTGGCGCGCAGGTGACGTTCGAGGGCAACGACGCCGATGTGCTGGCGATGGAGGACGTGCGCCGGTCCTTCTGACCGCGGCGGGGCGAGGCGGCCGGGGCGCAAACTCTGCCGGTGAATCCCGGTGTGGCCGCAAGATTTCACCACCCCGACCGGGGTTCGCCGACGGGTTTCCGCGGGCCGGTCCGGCCGCGTTGAGCAGCGGAGTCACCAGGTAGCGTCATGGCCATGACCGTCTGTCCCACTGCTACTCCGGGCCGCCCGTTCGGCCGCGTCCTGACCGCCATGGTCACGCCGTTCGACGAGGACGGAAAGCTCGACGTGCAGCTGGCTCAGGAACTCGCCACCTATCTCGTCGACCACGTCGGCAACGACGGGCTGGTCGTCAACGGCACCACCGGCGAAAGCCCCACGACCAGCGATGAGGAGAAGGAGCACCTGCTGCGGGCCGTGGTCGAGGCGGTGGGGGACCGCGCGACCGTGGTGGCCGGTGCGGGCACCAACAACACCGAGCACTCCGTCGAGCTGGCCCGCAACGCCGAGAAGGCCGGTGCGCACGGTCTGCTGGTGGTCACCCCGTACTACTCGCGGCCGCCGCAGGAGGGCCTGTTCCAGCACTTCTGGACCGTCGCCGACGCCACCGGGTTGCCGGTGATGCTCTACGACATCCCCCCGCGGTCGGTGGTGCCGATCCAGGTCGACACGCTCAAGCGGCTGGCCGAGCACCCGCGGATCGAGGCGGTCAAGGACTCCAAGCATGACCTGCTGGCGGGCAGCGAGGTGATGGCCTCCAGCGAGCTGGCCTACTACTCGGGCGAGGACCCGCTGAACCTGCCGTGGTTGTCGGTCGGTGCGGTCGGGTTCGTCAGCGTGATCGGTCACGTCGTCGGCGACCGGCTGCGCCGGATGCTGGACGCGCACGAGTCCGGGGACATCACCACCGCCCGCGAGGTCCACAACGGGCTGCTGCCGGTGTACCGGGCGATGAACGGCGTCGGCGGGGTGATCTTCGCCAAGACCGCGCTGCGGCTGTGCGGCTACGAGACCGGCCAGCCGCGGCTGCCGCTTCCCGCGGCCACCGAGGAACAGGTCCGATTGATCACCAGTGACCTGTGGGATGCTGGGTTGGTACTGGTCAATCCGGATGCCGCAGCAGAGGTGACCCAGATTTGAGCGCGAAGGCGACCGCCTCCGAGTACCACCCCGTGACGCCGGTTTCGGCGGCACCACCGCAGCCACTCGCCGAGGGCGGGCTCCGGGTGGTGGCGCTCGGCGGTATCGGCGAGGTCGGCCGGAACATGACCGTGTTCGAGTACGACGGTCGCCTGCTGATCGTCGACTGCGGAGTGCTCTTCCCCGAGGACGACGCGCCCGGCGTGGACCTGATCCTGCCGGACTTCGCCGCGATCGAGAACCGCCTGGACGACATCGAGGCCCTGGTGCTCACGCACGGGCACGAGGACCACATCGGGGCGGTGCCGTTCCTGCTGCGACTGCGGCCGGACCTGCCGGTGGTGGGCTCGAAGTTCACGCTGGCGCTGACCGCGGCCAAGTGCAAGGAGCACCGCCTGGACCCGACGCTGGTCGAGGTCGCCGAGGGGCAGCGCAGCAAGCACGGCGCCTTCGACCTGGAGTTCTTCGCGGTCAACCACTCGATCCCGGACGCGTTGGCGGTCGCCATCCGCACGCCCGCGGGCGTCGCGCTGCACACCGGTGACATCAAGCTCGACCAGCTGCCGCTGGACGGCAGGCTGACCGACCTGGCCGGGTTCTCCCGGCTCGGCGACGAGGGCGTGGACCTGTTCCTGGTCGACTCGACCAACGCCGAGGTGCCGGGGTTCGTGACGCCGGAGCGGGAGATCGGCCCGGTCCTGGACCGGGTGATCGGCAAGGCGACGCAGCGGGTGATCGTCGCCTGCTTCGCCAGCCACGTGCACCGCGTGCAGCAGGTGCTGGACGTGGCCGAGCAGCACGGCCGCAAGGTCTGCTTCGTGGGCCGCTCGATGGTCCGCAACATGGGGATCGCCGCCGAGCTGGGGCTGCTGAACATGCCGGACGGCCTGCTCGTCGACCTCGATGAGGCGCTGGCGATGCCCGAGCACGAGGTCGTGTTCATCTCGACCGGGTCGCAGGGCGAACCGCTGTCGGCGCTGTCCCGGATGGCGCGCGGGGAGCACAAGCAGATCCGCATCCGCGCCGGGGACACGGTGGTGCTGGCCAGCTCGCTGATCCCGGGCAACGAGACCGCGGTGTTCGGCGTGGTCAACGGCCTGGTCCGGCTGGGCGCCGAGGTGGTGCACCAGGGCGGGGCCAAGGTGCACGTCTCCGGCCACGCCTCGGCGGGCGAGCTGCTGTACCTGTACAACGCGGTGCGCCCGAGCAACGTCATGCCGGTGCACGGCGAGTGGCGCCACCTGCGGGCGAACGCCGAGCTGGCGCGGTTGACCGGCGTCCCGGCCGACCGCGTGGTGATCGCCGAGGACGGTGTCGTCGTCGACCTGGTCGACGGGATCGCCAGCATCGCGGGCCGGGTGGAGATCGGCCACGTCTACGTCGACGGCCTGTCGGTCGGGGACGTGGGCGAGTCGACGCTGTCGGACCGCCTGATCCTGGGCGAGGGCGGGTTCATCTCGATCACGGTGGCGGTGGAGGCGGCGACCGGCCGCGCCGTGTCGTCGCCGACCCTGTCGGGCCGCGGGTTCTCCGACGATCCCAAGGCGCTCGACGACGTGGTGCCGTTGGTGGAGATGGAACTCGCGCGCACCGAGGCCGAGGGCATCACCGACACCCACCGCATCGCGCAGGCGGTGCGGCGCGTGGTCGGCCGCTGGGTCGCCGAGACCTACCGCAGGCGCCCGATGATCGTCCCGAACGTGCTCCCGGTGGATTCGTGATCTTTCCCGATCGCGTGATGTCTGACCGGGTGTAAGGGACTTTTCTGATCACGTGCTGTGATCGTGTCTCACTCCAGTGTGGACTTCGATCCTCGTTGGAAGGACTCAACAGGCTCGATCCGGGCTCCGCTGTCAGGGTGAGGAGGCGCCGGGACGGGGAACTCGGACCCCCGGAGAATCCGAGGTCTCCGACCCGGTGGAACCACACCGCAATGACAGATTGGGGTCTCTGGTGCGTACTTCCATGCGTCTTCTGGGAGCTGCTGCCGCTGCTGCCGGGCTGATGGCGATCGGCGCCCCGGCCTTCGCCGACAGCGCCGACAACGACGGCATCAACCTCCTGGACGACAACAACATCAGCGTGTTGCCGATCCAGGCGTGCAACGACGATGTCGGGGTCCTCGGCATCGCTCTGCCGATCGCCTCGCCGCAGACCGGCGACTGCGTCAACGCCCCGGTCCTCGACCACCCCAACGGCTGAGGTCCGTTCGCACTCCTCTGACCGCGGGAACAGTGCCGGTCTCCCTCCCGGGAGGCCGGCACTTTCGCGTGCTGGCCGCGGAACGCGCTGCCGCTGCGGCGGTCGCTGCGATGTCCACATGGGACGGATGTCCGGGGTCACGGCCGCCAGGGGCTGGGTTTGTCCGTGGTCGGGCGGGTGGGGTCGTGGTGGTGGGGTGCGTTCGGTTCGTCGTGGCGGAGGTCGGCCAGGCCGGTCGTGATGGCGCGCATGATGCGGTCGCGGGCGCGGGCGGCATCGCCGATGCGGTCGGCGGACAGGTCGGTGAGGTCCACCGGTTCGCCGAAGTGGACCTTCAGCGTCGGGCGTCGGCGGACGGCGCGCAGCCACGAGGAGAACAGGATCCACAGGTCGCGGGCGGACTCGACGCGGACCATGCCGTAGCACATCGCCTCGTGCGCGCCCCACTGGCTGATCGGCACGACCGCCGCGTCGGCGGCCAGCGCCATCCGGGCGGCTCCGGTCTTGCCGCGTTCCGGCCACATGTCCGGCTCCAGGGTGATGCGGCCCTCCGGGTACACCAGCACCGGTTGGTGGTCGGCGTTCAGCGCCGCGACGACGCGGTCCAGGGCGTTGGCGGCGGTGCTCTTGCCGCGGTCGGCGCGCACGTGACCGCAGGCGCGCAGCGCCGCGCCGAGGACCGGGGTGTCGAACAGGCCGCCCGTGGCCAGGAAGCGCGGCGCGATCCGGCGCTTCCGGCACGCGGCGATCAGCACCAGGGCGTCGATGTTGCCGATGTGGTTGGCCGCCAGCAGCAGCGGTCCGCCGCGGACCGCGTCCGGGACGTCGCCGGTCACTTCGAGTCGCCCGGTGAGCGCGATGACGGCGCGGTCCACTCGCATCAGCACCCGCCACAGGGGGGACGCGGCCCGGAACAACCTGTCCCGGTCGGTCCGGCGTGTCGGTTCGTGCGGACTGGACGGCAGGGCAACCATGATGGTCGAGGATGTCACGCTCGCCGCCCAGGCAGGAGCGGTTCGCCCGAAAATCGCGCAACAGCACACGTTTGTGCCTGGTGTGACGGGAGAGGCGGGGGAAAGATACCGTGTGGGGCATGGCGAGCCGTACATCGAGTGGGGGGCGGGGCTCGACGCGCAGCAAGGGCGCCACGAAGAGTAACGGCTCCGCCGCCCGGCGTTCGGGGTCGTCGAAGACCCCGGCGCGGCGGAAGAGTTCCTCGGGTTCGAAATCGCGGTCCCGCCGTCCCGCGTCGAAGTCGTCCGCGGGAGGTGGCGTCGCGCGCGGTGTGGGCGGTGTCGTGCGTGCGCTCGGCAAGACGCGCGAACTCGATCCCGCGCACCGGCGTGACGGTCTGGCCCTGGTGTTCCTCGCGTTGGCCGTCGTGTCCGCCGCCGGGGTGTGGTGGCACGCCGGCGGGCCGATCGGGCAGTGGTTCGACTGGCTGCTGCGGTGGGTGATCGGGTCCGCGGCCGTCGTGCTCCCGGTAGTGCTGGCCGGAGTCGCGGTCGTGCTGATGCGCACCGAGACGAACCCCGAGACCCGGCCGCGCGTGGTGATCGGATCGCTGCTGGTGCTGTTCACCGTGCTCGGCGTGATGCACATCCTCGCCGGATCGCCGCTGCGGGCCGACAACTGGGCCTACGCCGGGGGAGCGCTCGGGTTCGTCGCGGGAGGCCCGCTCGCCTACGGCCTCACCTCGTGGGTGGCCGCCCCGGTGCTGGTGCTGGTCGGGCTGTTCGGGGTCCTCGTGCTCACCGGGACTCCGGTGCGGGAGGTCCCGGAGCGGTTGCGGCGGCTCGGCCAGGAAGCCGAAGAACGGGCCGGGAAACCGGACGTCACCGAGACCGACTCCGCGGCCGTCAAGCTGCGCCGGCCGTCCCGGCGCAGGCAGGCCTCGATGTCGGAGGGCGAGCAGCAGCTGTCGCTCGACGACGTCCAAGCCGAGTCCGCACCGGCCGAGCCGGCACCGCGGCCCAAGCCGAGGCCGAAGGCCAAGGCGGCGCCGCCACCCGCCGAACCGCGCGGGGACAAGCCGCGGATCAGCCGCGACGTCGATGGCGACTACCAGCTCCCGCCGCTGGACGTGCTCGTCGACGGCGATCCGCCGAAGAACCGCAGCAAGGTCAACGACGCGATGATCGAGGCGATCACCGCGGTGCTGGAGCAGTTCAAGATCGACGCCCAGGTCACCGGCTTCACCCGCGGTCCGACGGTCACCCGCTACGAGGTCGAGCTCGGGCCGGGGGTCAAGGTCGAGAAGATCACCGCGCTGACCAAGAACATCGCCTACGCCGCGGCCACCGACAACGTGCGGCTGCTGGCGCCGATCCCCGGCAAGTCGGCGGTCGGCATCGAGGTGCCCAACAGCGACCGGGAGATGGTGCGGCTCGGCGACGTGCTGCGTTCCGACCAGGCCGCGCAGGACTCGCACCCGCTGGTCATGGGCCTCGGCAAGGACATCGAGGGCCACATGGTCACCGCGAACCTGTCGAAGATGCCGCACCTGCTGGTGGCCGGTTCCACGGGCTCCGGCAAGTCCAGCTTCGTCAACTCGATGCTGGTCTCGCTGCTCGCGCGGGCCACCCCGCAGGAGGTCAGGATGATCCTGATCGACCCGAAGATGGTGGAGCTGACCCCGTACGAGGGCATCCCGCACCTGATCACGCCCATCATCACCCAGCCGAAGAAGGCGGCCGCCGCGCTGGCCTGGCTCGTGGAGGAGATGGAGCAGCGCTACCAGGACATGCAGGCCAACCGGGTGCGGCACATCGACGACTTCAACCGCAAGGTGCGCTCCGGGGAGATCACCACCCCGCCCGGCAGCGAACGCGAGTACCGGCCGTACCCGTACATCCTGGCCATCGTCGACGAGCTGGCCGACCTGATGATGACCGCGCCCCGCGACGTCGAGGACGCCATCGTGCGGATCACCCAGAAGGCGCGCGCCGCCGGGATCCACCTGGTGCTGGCCACCCAGCGGCCGTCGGTCGACGTGGTCACCGGCCTGATCAAGACGAACGTCCCCTCGCGGCTGGCGTTCGCGACGTCGTCGCTGACCGACTCCCGGGTCATCCTGGACCAGCCGGGCGCCGAGAAGCTGATCGGCATGGGCGACGCGCTGTACCTGCCGATGGGCGCGTCCCGACCGGCGCGCGTGCAGGGGTCGTTCGTCAGCGACGACGAGATCCACCGGATCGTCGCCTACACCAAGGAGCAGCAGGAGCCCGACTACACCGAGGGCGTCACGGCGGCGCAGCCCGGCGAGAAGAAGGCGGTCGACGAGGACATCGGCGATGACCTCGATCTCCTGCTGCAGGCTGCCGAACTGGTGGTGACCAGCCAGTTCGGCTCCACCTCGATGCTGCAGCGCAAGCTGCGCGTCGGGTTCGCCAAGGCCGGGCGGTTGATGGACCTGCTCGAATCGCGCGCCGTGGTCGGCCCGTCCGAGGGCTCGAAGGCGCGCGAGGTGCTGGTCAAGCCCGACGAGCTGCAGGGCGCGCTGGACGCGATCCGGGGCGGTCCGGCCGAGGAGTAGCGGGGTGGACGTCCGCCCGCGGGGACGTCCACCACATTTTCACCGGATTTTCCACGGCTGTTCGCGCGATTGCTCCGTTTGCGAATTCAGATTGCGCCGGATGGAATTCTTCGCGGGCTTTTTGCCGCGGATTCGTGCGATATATTCCCCGCCGCTGACGTGATATCGGCATTGGTCCGGTTACGCCGCGTTTTTCGAGGGGTTCGCGCATGGTTGTCAGGAAAGTCCGCGCATGCCTGGTCGCATTGCTGGTGATGGTGGTCGCGGCCGGAACCGCCGGGGCGGACGCCGCTCCACCGGGGGCGGGTGCCGCGGACGTGGACAAGGGGCGGATGGTGCGCCAGGGCGGCAGCAGCTACCCGCGGCTGGTTCGCCTGCAGCACTCCGGGGCGGCGGACGGGCGGGTGCTGGCGAGCATGACGACCTACGTCAACGACGCCGGGTTCGCGGTCATCTACGAGAGCACCGACGACGGCGCGAGCTTCCACCCGCTCGGCGAGATCCACGATCCCGAGGGCCAGAACAAGAAGGGAATGTGCTGCTCAACGCTGTACGAGCTGCCCAGGCAGGTGGGCGACATGCCCGCGGGCACGCTGTTGTGGGCGGGCACCGCCGGTGTCGGTGCCGACCCGGACCAGCGGCGCAGCAGCATCCGCGTGTGGCGCAGCGACGACCACGGGCGCACCTGGAATTTCCTGTCGACCATCGTGCAGGCGCCGGTCGGACCGGGGGTGTGGGAACCGGAGTTCACCGTGTCCGAGCGGGGCGACCTGGTGGCGTTCTACTCCGACGACGGCGATCCCAAGCACGATCAGAAACTGGTGCAGGTGCGTTCCCGGGACGGTCGGAACTGGACCGATCTGCGGGAGACCGTGAAAAATGACAAATTCCGGGTCCGACCGGGAATGTCAGGGGTTCGCTGGCTTCCGGACGGCACTTATGTGATGGTTTACGAGGTGTGCAACTACGACCCGGTGCACATTTGCACGGTCTGGATGCGGACCTCCCGCGACGGGTGGGATTTCGGCAACCCCTACGACCTGGGCACCGAGATCGTCTCGGACACCGGTGGTCAGCCGCTGGGCACGCCGACGATCGCGTGGGCGCCCGGACCGGGGCGCAACGGACGGCTGCTGCTGGCGTACCAGATGCTCGCCAACCACGACGGCGGCTGGGCTCCCGGCAACGGCCGGACGCTCATGGTCAACGACGACCCGAGGAACCTCGCGCACGGCTGGCGGGAGATCCCGTCGCCGGTGCAGATCAAGTACAACGAGGGCAGCGTGTGCCGGAACTTCAGCCCCACCACGCTGCCGACCCGTGACGGGCGGTCGGTGATCCACATGACCACCGACTTCGAGTACTACGTCGGCGGGCCGTGCGAGGCGTGGTTCGGCACCGGTCCGATCGACGGCGGCAGCGCCTCGGCCGCGCACCCGGCCCAGCCGGTGGATCCGCGTCCGGGGCGGTGAGCCCGCGGGCCCGCGCGGAACCGGCCGCGGTTCCGCGCGGGTCAGCGCCGCAGCGTCGCGTGCGAGGTGTCGAGGTCGCCGACCGAGCCGACGCCCAGGAGCTGGAGGGTGCGCACGATCTCGGTGCGGAGGATGTCCACCGCCCGCTGCACGCCCTGCTCCCCACCGGCCATCAGGCCGTACAGGTAGACGCGGCCGACCAGGCAGGAGTCCGCGCCCAGGGCCAGCGCCGCGACGATGTCGGCGCCGCTGAGGATGCCGGTGTCCAGCAGGATCTCCGCCCGGTCGCCGATGCGGTCGCGGACCTCCGGCAGCAGTTCCAGCATGGTCGGCGCCCGGTCCAGCTGGCGTCCGCCGTGGTTGGACAGGATCACCCCGTCGGCGCCGAGCTCGACCACGCGCCGGGCGTCCTCGGCGTTCTGGATGCCCTTGACCAGCAGCGGACCGCGCCACAGCGCGCGCAGCCACTCCAGGTCGGCGAAGTTCAGCGACGGGTCGAACATCTCGTTGATCAGCTCGGCGGTGGTGCCGGACCAGTGGCTGAACGTGGCGAAGGACAGCGGTTCGGTGGTCAGCAGGTTGAACCACCAGGCCGGGTGCATCGCGCCGTCGGCGATCGTGCGCAGCGTCAGCGCGGGCGGGATGGACAGGCCGTTGCGGTTGTCGCGCAGCCGCGCCCCGGCGACCGGGGTGTCGACGGTGAGCAGCAGGGCCTCGTACCCCGCGCGCTGGGCGCGTTCGACGAGTTCGCGGCTGGCCTCCCGGTCGCGCCACAGGTACAGCTGGAACCACTTGCGCGCACCCGGTGCCGCGTCGGCGAGGTCCTCCACCGATGTGGTGCCCATTGTGGACAGCGCGTACGGGATGCCCGCGCGTTCGGCGACGCGCGCCACCGCGGGTTCTCCCTGGTGGTTCATCATCCTGGTGAAGCCGGTGGGGGCGAAGGAGAACGGCAGCGCCGACGGCCTGCCGAGGACGGTGGTCGACGTGTCCACACTGGACACATCGCGCAGCACCGAGGGGTGGAACTCCACATCGCGGAACGCCTTGCGCGCGCGGCGCAGGCTGATCTCGGCCTCGGCCGCGCCGTCGGTGTAGTCGAACACCGCGCGCGGTGTCCGGCGGCGCGCGATGGCTCGCAGGTCCGCGATGGTGTGGGCCTGCGACAACCGGCGCTGCGTCGGGTTCAGCTGCGGCGCGTTGACCCGCAGCAGGGGGCGCAGTTCGGACCAGCGCGGGAACTGTCGCTTGACCATCGAGAACCGTTCCTTTCTGGCGAGGGCTGATCGCAGCCTAGCGATCGTTCCGCCGTCCGAACACGCCCGCCAGCGCCGGGGTCCCCCGTTGCCGTGATCTTGGGCCGGAGTGGGCTGATGGGCGTATCCAGATGGCCACTTGTGCGGTTTACTTGCACGTGTCGGGGTCAACGTGCTTGGTAGGGGGTGCCTGGATGCTTCGGAGCTTCCGTCTCGGCAACCATCGGTCGTTCTTGGAGGAGCAGGAGCTCCTGCTGATGCCTGCCATCGAGAGGGGCCGGAGCGTGCTCCCCGTGACCGCCGTCTACGGAGCCAACGCGTCGGGGAAGTCGAACCTGCTGGACGGGCTGGCTTTCATGCGGACCGCGGTCCGAGATTCGTTTCGACGTTGGGACGCACACGAACGGATCCCGCGCAGGCGTTTCAGGCTGACCGGTGGTGCGGCGGACACGCCGTCCGTCTTCGTCGCCGAGTTCCAGGTAGACGGGGTTCCGTACACCTACGGATTCTCGTTGGATGACCGCCAGGTGTTGGAGGAGTGGCTGTACTCGTACCCGGAAAAACGTCGACGCATCATGTTCGATCGCGATCGCGGCGAGATCAGGTTCGGCAGCAAGATTTCCGAGTCCAGCGCCAAGTTGGACGTGTTGAAGGATATGACCCGGGAGAACGCGCTGCTGCTGAGCGTCGCCGTGCAGCTCAATGTGGGTTTTGCGGACCGCCCCTACTCCTTCTTCTCGGAGGCGCTGAGTTTCTCGGGTCCTTTTCGCGACGATTCGCCGCAGCTGCTCAACGCGTTCATCGAAAGGGGCGAGGGCAACAGGCGTCGGGTGGTCGACTTGCTTCGAGCGGCTGACCTGGGTATTACGGATCTTGTCGTCGAGAGAGCGAGAGCCGAAAGCGCATTGGCACGGTCCATGCGGCAGGAATTCGAGAACGATCCGGAAAGTTTTGCTAGGTCCGCTGCGCGCGCCGGCTTGGACGTGAAGAACCTGGAAGACCTTGATCTGGTCCTGGCCGAACTTCAAGATTTCCGCGTCAAAACCATGCACGTCGGTGGCGAGGTTCCGTTCGACCTTTCCGACGAATCCCACGGAACCCGGTCATGGCTACGATTGATCCCTACCGCGCTGGAGGCGCTGGATCACGGTTCCGTGCTGCTCGTGGACGAGATCGATTCGAGCCTGCACCCGTTGCTGACCGCGCGGCTCATCGGGCTCTTCCGGGACGAGCGCACCAATCCCCGCAGCGCGCAACTGATCTTCACCACCCACGACACGAGTCTTCTCGGGACCATGTTGAACGACGAGGTCCTCAAGCGGGACGAGGTCTGGTTTGTCAGCAAGAACGACGCCGGAGCGAGCGAGCTGTACGCTCTCAGTGATTTCCGGCCTCGCTCTGGCGAGAACACCGAACGCCGGTATTTGAAAGGCAGCTACGGCGCGGTACCGCTGCTGGATCATCAGAACTTCGTGGCCGCCGCGAGAGGTGAGCGGTGAATCGGAAGGCGGACCGGAAGCGCACTACTCGGGAGAACAGTCGCAGGCGCCGGAACCCCCGGTTCGACTCGCTGCCGCTGCTGCTGGTGGCGTGCGGTGCGGACCGCACCGAAAAGCAGTACCTTGCCGCGCTCCACAGTCGGTACGCCCGGAAGGCGGCGCGCGTTGACTTCCTGACCGACGGTGTCGATCCGCTAACCCTCGTACGCAAGACGGCGAGAATGACCGAACTGCACCCGAGGGACTTCGACGAGGTCTGGTGCGTCGTCGACGTGGACGAGTTCGATCTGGACTCCGCCCTCCGGTTGGCTCGACAACACGGGATCAACGTCGTGGTCTCCAACCGGTGCTTCGAGTACTGGCTCATCCTGCACTTCGAGAACTGCGAATCCGCGTTCCCAACCGCCGCGGACGTGGAGAGACGCCTGCGACGGCACGTACCGCACTACGACAAGACCAACGTGCGGTTCTGCGACTTCGAGCACGGAGTCGGGAACGCGGTGGAACGGGCGAAGCGGCGTTGTGCTTTCGGCGAGGAACACCGGCACAACCCGTCGTCCGGCATGTGGCGGTTGGTCGAGGCGGTCCTGCCGGACGATCGGGCTCGCTAGGGCAGTTCGAGCAGCATGCGCGTGTTGCCGAGGGTGTTGGGCTTGACGTGCGCGAGGTCGAGGAACTCGGCGACACCGGCGTCGACCGAGCGGCGCATCTCGGCGTAGACGTCGGGGCTGACCGGGGCGCTGTCGATCGGGCGGAAGCCGTGGCGGCCGAAGAAAGCGGTCTCGAAGGTGAGCACGAAGACGCGGCGCAGGCCGAGTTCGCCGGCCAGCTCGACGAGGCGGTCGACCAGCCGGTGGCCGATGCCCCGGCCCTTCACCACGGGGTCGACGGCGACGGTGCGGATCTCGGCGAGGTCTTCCCAGAGCACGTGCAGCGCGCCGCAGCCGACCACGGCGCCGGTGTGTTCGGCGACCCAGAACTCCTGCACGTCCTCGTAGAGCGTGACCAGGTCCTTGGCCAGCAGGACCTCGCCCGCGTAGGTGTCGACCAGGGACTTGATCCGGCGCACGTCGGCGATCCGAGCCCGCCGAATCGTTATATCCGTCGATGCATAGTCATTCACGGGCCCATCGTAGACCCCGGGCCGTCGGCGCCCCGCGCGTTCCCCGCTCGCTGAGGTTCAGCAGCATTCGGGTGTTGCCCAGCGTGTTGGGTTTGACGTGGGCGAGGTCGAGGAACTGGGCCACGCCCTCGTCCGGCGAGCGGCGGATCTCCTCGTAGACCTCCGGCGGCACGGGGGTGTCCGAGATCGGCAGGAAGCCGTGCCGGCCGAAGAAGGCCGTTTCGAAGGTGAGCACGAAGATGCGCTGGAGCCCGAGTTCGGACGCGGTGTCGATGAGCCGCTCGACGAGTGCGTGACCGATTCCGAGCCCCTTCGACGTCGGGTCGACGGCGACGGTGCGGATCTCGGCGAGGTCTTCCCAGAGCACGTGCAGCGCGCCGCAGCCGACCACGGCGCCGGTGTGTTCGGCGACCCAGAACTCCTGGACGTCCTCGTAGAGCGTGACGAGTTCCTTGCCCAGCACCACCTTCCCGGCGTAGTGGTCGATCAGGCGCTTGATCGCGGGGACGTCGCCGACGCGTGCCGGGCGCACCTCTGCAGGAGCAGTCACGTTAGGCAAGCCTAACCAACGTGCGGTGGGTGGCGCGCCTCCGGCGGCCGTTATCTCGACCACCCCCGGCCGTTCGCCGAACCAGGCTCGTGCGCAGTGCGGATCACCCGTGACGTTACGCTCGTCGCATGGCAAGCGAGCGGAATCAGGCCACTGCGGGACAGTCCGGGCGCCGGGTCGCCATGGTCACGCTCGGTTGCGCGCGCAACGAAGTCGACTCCGAGGAGCTGGCCGGGACGCTGCACCAGCAGGGGTGGGACCTCGGCGAGCCCGAGGACGCCGACGTCGTCGTGGTCAACACCTGCGGCTTCGTGGAGTCCGCGAAGAAGGACTCGGTGGACACCCTGCTGGCCGCCGCCGACACCGGCGCGAAGGTCGTCGCGGTCGGCTGCATGGCCGAGCGCTACGGCGCCGAGCTCGCCGAGCACCTGCCCGAAGCCGACGCCGTCCTCGGCTTCGACCACTACGCCGACCTCGCCGAACGGCTCGACGACGTGGTCGCCGGTCGCGCCGTGCAGGCGCACCAGCCGCGGGACCGGCGGAAGATGCTGCCGATCACGCCGGTCGCCCGGCCCGCCGCGGCCGAGTCCGCGGGCGTGTCCGTGCCCGGGCACGGTTGGCTGCCCGCGACGCGCTCGGTGGCGCGGCGCAGGCTGGACGACTCGCCCGTCGCCGCGCTGAAGCTGGCCTCCGGGTGCGACCGGCGGTGCTCGTTCTGCGCGATCCCGTCGTTCCGCGGCTCGTTCCTGTCCCGGCCGCCGGAGGAGGTCCTCGGCGAGGCCGCCTGGCTGGCCCGCGAGGGCGCGCGGGAGCTGTTCCTGGTCAGCGAGAACTCCACCTCCTACGGCAAGGACCTCGCCGACCCGCGGGCGCTGGAGACCCTGCTGCCGCGGCTGGCCGCCCTCGACGGCGTCGACCGCGTGCGCGTGTCCTACCTGCAGCCCGCCGAGACCCGTCCCGGGCTGGTGCGGGCCATCGCGACCACGCCGGGCGTGGCGCCCTACTTCGACATGTCGTTCCAGCACGCCAGCGAGACCGTGCTGCGGCGGATGCGCCGGTTCGGCTCCACCGAGTCGTTCCTGGAGCTGATCGACCGGATCCGCGAGCTGGCCCCCGAGGCGGGCATCCGCAGCAACGTCATCGTCGGGTTCCCCGGCGAGACCGAGGAGGACTTCGCCGAGCTGCAGGAGTTCCTGACCCGGGCGCGGCTGGACGCCGTCGGCGTGTTCGGCTACTCGGACGAGGAGGGCACCGAGGCCGCCGGGTTCGACGGCAAGATCGACCAGGACACCGTCGCCGAGCGCGTCGAGCAGGTCTCCCAGCTCGCCGACGAGCTCGTCGCGCAGCGCGCCGAGGACCGGATCGGCAGCGAGGTCCGGGTGCTGGTCGAGCGCGTCGCCGACGGCGAGTGCGCCGGCCGCGCCGAGCACCAGGGACCGGAGGTGGACGGCGAATGCCTCGTCGTCGATCCTGGGGAGGTCGGCGTGGGCGAGGTGCTGCGCTGCCGGGTGGTCGACAGCGAGGGCGTGGACCTCGTCGTGCGCCCGGTCGCCGGCACGCCCGCACAAGACCGGTCCGGGGAGCAGCCATGACGGCCGAGAACGCGGCAGTGAACCAGCCGGGGCGCACCGAGCCCGGGCCGGTGCCGGTGCTCAACATCGCCAACGTGCTGACGGTGTCCCGGCTGGCTCTCGTGCCGGTGTTCCTGGTGGCGCTGTTCTGGGCCGGCGGGCACGACGTGGTGTGGCGGTGGGTCGCGACCGGCGTGTTCGCGCTGGCGTCCATCACCGATCGCATCGACGGCGACCTGGCCCGGAGGCGCGGGCTGGTCACCGACTTCGGCAAGGTCGCCGACCCGATCGCGGACAAGGCGCTGACCGGTGCCGCGCTGGTGGGGCTCAGCCTGCTCGGCGATCTGAGCTGGTGGGTCACCTGGATCATCGTGGGCCGGGAGGCCGCGGTGACCGGGCTGCGGTTCTGGGTGATCCGGCACGGCGTCATCCCGGCCAGCCGCGGCGGCAAGATCAAGACCCTGCTGCAGGCCATCGCGATCGGCTGCTACCTGTTGCCGCTCGGCGACGCGGGCGAGGTGGTGCGCTGGACCGTCATGGGCGCGGCCGTGCTCGCCACCGTGCTGACCGGCCTCGACTACGTGGTGCGGGCGCTGCGGCTGCGGGCCGTCGGCAAGCGGGCGACGGCGTGATCGTCGAGGCCCTCGGGCTGGAGCGGGCGCACGTCGCCGGGCTGCTGGACTTCCTGCGCGGGCAGGGTCGCACCGTCGCCACCGCCGAGTCGCTGACCGCCGGGCTCGTGTCGGCGGCGCTGACCGACGTGGCCGGGGCGAGCGACGTCGTGCGCGGCGGTCTGGTGGTGTACGCCACCGACCTCAAGGCGGAGCTGGCCGGCGTCGACCGGGCGCTGCTCGCCGAGCACGGCGCGGTGCACCCCGACGTGGCGCGGGAGCTCGCCGCCGGAGCGCGGCGGCGGTGCGGCGCGGACTGGGGGATCGGGCTCACCGGCGTCGCCGGACCCGATCCGCAGGACGGGGTCGCGCCGGGCACGGTCCACCTCGGCTTCGCCGGTCCCGGAGGCGTTACGGTGCACACCGCGCGGGTCGAGGGCGACCGCCACGCAGTGCGGGCTGCGGCCGTTCGGGTGGCACTGGAACAGTTCGCCGGGCTGCTTCGTTGTCCCTCCGAGGCGTGAACGCTGCGCAAACCCGGCGCCGCGGCGTCACGGCGACTCGGTTGGCGACGTTCGCCCTTGGCGGACTTGCGGCCGATCGTTCTCGTTCGGCCCGGAGGATGAGTAACGTAGGGGGCGTTCACGCGTCGCGCACGCGCTGGCCGACTCAGGAAGGGAGGCGCGCGATGACCGTATTGTTGCGGGAGGCGGTCGGTGAACGGCTGCGCCGCGCCCGGACCGCCCAGTCTCGCACCCTGCGGGACGTTTCGCGCGCTGCCCGGGTGAGCCTCGGTTACCTGTCCGAGGTCGAGCGGGGCCGCAAGGAGGCGTCGAGCGAACTGCTCGCCTCGATCTGCGACGCCCTGGAACTCCCGTTGCCCGAGCTGCTGGTTACCGTGGCCGGCGACCTCGACGACACGATGGTCGCGCCGGAGGTCGTGGACCAGTCGACCGCTGAGGAGATCGACGGCGGTCTGGTGCCGAGCCTGCTCGGCGGGCAGCTGTCCGAGGCCGACCTCGCCGAGTCCGAGTTGGCCGAGGCCGCGGCGGACGCCGACCCGCGCGCCTGCGCCGAGAACTCCCGCCTCCAGCCGGTGCTCAGCCAGCGCATCAGCGCTCCGGTGCACAAGCCGGGTGGAGTCGTGGTGGCCGCCTAGGGAGTGTTTCGGAAGTGCTTTGCGTGGCGGTGCCGGTTGCGAGACCATTCACCGAAAGAGAAAGCGGCTGCCGCCGCTGATAAAACACGCGCTAGTCGCTGTTGACCTTGTGAAACCGACGACCCGGACGAACCGTACCCTGGTGGTCCGGGTCGTCGGGTTTTTGCGGTTCGGTTCGCGCGGGGAACCCGCGGATCTCCCCGGCTTGGTGGAAGCCGACACGGCGACCTGACACGATGGGACCAGTGGGTGTGCCCGTGGCGGACCGTGTCCGGGGCAGCTGAGCAGCGAAGAGAAGGCAGGCGGAGGAGATGGCCAATCCGTTCGTGAAGTTCTGGAAGTACCTGATGGCGTCGTTCTCGTCGAAGGTCGACGAGCACGCCGACCCGAAGGTGCAGATCCAGCAGGCCATCGAGGAGGCCCAGCGGCAGCACCAGGCTCTCTCCCAGCAGGCTGCTTCGGTCATCGGCAACCAGCGCCAGCTGGAGATGAAGCTCAACCGCCAGCTCGGCGAGGTCGAGAAGCTGCAATCGTCGGCCAAGCAGGCGCTCGTGATGGCCGACCAGGCGCGTGCCGAGGGCGACGAGACCAAGGCGCAGAAGTACGAGGAGACCGCCCAGCAGCTGGCCAGCCAGCTGGTCAGCGCCGAGCAGGGCGTGGAGGACCTCAAGACGCTGCACGACCAGTCGTTGCAGGCCGCCGAGCAGGCCAAGCAGGCGGTCGAGCGCAACGCCCAGGTGTTGCAGCAGAAGATCGCCGAGCGCACCAAGCTGCTCAGCCAGCTGGAGCAGGCCAAGATGCAGGAGCAGGTCTCCTCGTCGCTGCGGCAGATGACCGAGATCGCCGCGCCCGGCAACACCCCCTCGCTGGAGGAGGTCCGGGACAAGATCGAGCGCCGCTACAGCACGGCCCTCGGTGAGGCGGAGTTGGCGCAGAACAGCGTGCAGGGCCGGATGATGGAGGTCCAGCAGGCGTCCATCGACGCCGCGGGCGCCAGCCGACTCGCCCAGCTGCGCGCCTCGATGGGATCCGGCTCCGACCAGCAGCAGGTGACCGGCGGGCAACAGCAGCAGGTCACCAGCGGCCAGGAAGCCGCTGACCCGGCGACGCAGCAGAAGCAGCAGAACCCGCAAGCCGGTCAAGCCTGAACGAGTCCGACGTGCGGTCGCGGCGCAACGAACTCGCGCAGTGGGGCGAGGCCGCGCTGGAACAATTGCGCGGTCCGGTCCTCACCGAGGTGCGCCGCACGCTCGCGCGGTGGCGGGATCCGCGGGCCCGGCTGCTGAGGCAGCGCAGACGGGCCAAGCGCGCCGCGACCGGCAGCGCCGTGACCGCCGGGGTGTTCGGTGCGGGCGCCTACACGTCGGCGACCGCGCCCGGGCTGTGGGAGATGTGGGGCAGCTGGGCGCACGGCGTCCAGGAATTCGCCACCTTCGGGCTCGGTGGCATCGCCGTGGCCGCGGGTGTCGGTGCGGTCGGTGCCGGCACCAGGTACTGGAAGCTCAGGAAGGCGCCGCTGCCCGAAGCGCCGCCGCAGCCGGTGGAGCTGCCGCCGCAGGACTCGCGAGCCCGCGAACCGATGCGGCGGCTGCGCGACGCCGAGCAGAGCCTGCACCGGGCGTTGGTCCAGCTGACCAGCGCCGGAGCCGGTGAGGCCGCGGCCGATGCGCGGCGCACCGCGGACTCCGCGGCGGTCGAGCTGCGGCGGGGCGCCGACCGGCTGGTGGCCGTCGAGGAGGCGGCGCCGCACGCGCCGGCCGCGGAGCGGGCCGAGCTGCATGCGGACGCGGACCGGCTGCGCGCGGAACTCGACGAGGGCGTCGAGGGCTACGGGCGACTGGTCGCGGCGGCCGGACGGGCGGTGGCCGCCAGCGGCAGCACCGAGCAGGCGCACCTGCTCCAGGACGCGACCGATCGGCTGGCCGGACTCGCGGCCGGGCTCCGCGAACTGTTCGGCGGCGAACCGCGGCCCTGAGCGACACGCCCGCGCGGGCATCACCGCTGGTCGACGCGGACTCCCGCGATCCGGGTGCGGCGGTGGCTTGATCGTGTGATGCGAAAGTGTAATCTTCGTTCGGTCACTGCACGCCGTGGGCGCTGTTCGCGCCCGGTCGGCAGTTCGGGGGAGGACGATGTGGCGTCGTGGACCGTGCACGGCGACGGTCGGTCGCCGGGCGGCGGTGCCATCGTCGCCTCCGAGGAGCGGTTGAGCTGGCCGCTGACGATCGGTTTCGGCGTGCAGCACCTGCTGGCGATGTTCGGCACCACCGTGCTCGTGCCACTGCTGACCGGATTTCCCGCCACCACGACACTGCTGCTGTCGGGCGTGGGGACGCTGCTGTTCCTGCTGCTCACCCGCAACCGGGTGCCCAGCTACCTGGGCGCGTCGGTGTCCTTCGTGGTGCCGCTGGGCGTCGCCGCGCACAAGGCCGGTGCGGGGCCGGCCGCGCTGCTCGGCGGGATCATGGTCGTCGGCCTGGTCGTGGTCAGCGTCGGGGTGGCGGTCAAGGCGCTGGGGGTCCGGCTGCTGGAGGCCGCGATGCCGCCGGTCGTGACCGGGGCGATCGTGCTCATGATCGGATTGAGCCTCGCGCCGCAGTCGGTGTCCTCGTTCGACGCGCAACCGGTCCCGGCGGCGGTGACGCTCGGGACCGTCGTGCTGCTCACCGTGGTCAGCCGCGGGATGCCCGCTCGGCTGGCCGTGCTGGTCGGCGTGCTCGTCGGTTGGGGCTGCGCCGCGGTGTCCGGACAACTCGACCCCACCCGGGTGGCTGCCCTGCGGGACGCGCCGTGGCTCGGACTCCCGGAACTCGTGGCGCCCCAGGTGCACCTGTCGGTGATGCCGTACGTGCTGCCGCTGGCGATCGTGCTGGTCGCCGAACAGGTCGGGCACGTCAAGGCGGTCGCCGCGATGAGCGGTCGCAACCTCGACCCGCACGTCGGGGACGCGCTGATCGGCGGCGGCCTGGCCACCGCCATGTCCGGGTCGGCTGGTGGGGCGGCGCTGTCCAGCAACGCCGCCAACATCGGTGCCATGGCCGCGACGCGCGTGTACTCGACCGCGGCGTGCGCGGTCGCCGCGTTGGCGGCGGTGGTCCTGTCGTTCTCGCCGAAGTTGACCGCGCTGATCAACACTGTTCCGCTCGGCGTGCTCGGCGGCGCGACGCTCGTGCTGTTCGGGTTGTTGGCGCTGGTCGGCGTGCGGATCTGGCTCGGGTCCGGAGTGGACTTCGCTGATCCGGTGAACCTGGCGGTGCTCGGGACGGCGATCATCGCCGGCGTCGGGGACCTGACGCTGTCCGTCGGCGACCTGCGGGTGACCGGAGTGGTCTGGGGATCGGTCGGGATCGTCCTGCTCTACCCGATGCTGCGGCGCCTCGCCGACGTCCGCTCCCGGCGTCAGGGCTGGCAGCGCGGGCAGTGGTAGCTGACGCGGGAGCCGGGGTCGCGGCCCTGCGTCGCGCGGTGCACCGGTCCGCCGCAGCGCAGGCAGGTGCGGCGCCCGTAGACCCAGTGCCGGGTTCCCGGGCGCAGGCTCTTCGTCGTGGACTGCTCCGGGTGCCAGGCGTTGCGCAGCAACAGCTCCCGGCCGAGGCGGACGACGCGGTGGGCGTCGACGTCGGCGACGCGGGTCCGCGGTGACCGTCCGATGAGGAAGCACACCTCGGTCTGGTAGATGTTGCCGAGACCGGCGACGACGGACTGGTCGAGCAGCGCGAGCCCCAGTTCCCGGTCCGGGTCGGCGGTCAGGCGCCGCACCGCCTCCGCCTCGTGGTCGTCGTCCCAGTCCGCCGCCAGCAGGTCCGGACCCAGGTGGCCGATCACGCGCGGCTCCTCGGCCGTCGGCAGCCAGCGCAGGTCGTGCAGGTTGAAGCCGACCGCGACCTGCCGTTCGGTGGCGAGGACCGCCCGCACCTGGTGGGCCGGTCGGCGCCACCTCCCCGCCGGGCCGTACAGGTGCCAGGCGCCGTCCATGCGCAGGTGGTTGTGCAGCGTGTGGCCGTCGTCGAACCGGATCAGCAGGTGCTTGCCCGCCGGGCGGACCTCGCGCACCGACCTGCCCGCGAGGTCCAGTGTGGACAGACGTGGGTGGCGCAGCTCGCCGCGGACGAGCCGGTGCCCGGCCAGCGCCTCGTGCAGGCGGTGGCAGGTCAGGAAGACGGTGTCGCCCTCGGGCAGGGTGCGCACCCCCTCATTCCGAGTCGTCCGGCTCGTCCTCGTCGTCCTCGTCGAACGGGCGGGACCGGCCGGCGCGCAGCGTGCGGGCGAGCACCAGGTTGAACGCGAGCGCGACCTCCCGCGCGCCGGGGGTTCCCCACTGGTGGATCGGCAGGCAGGCGCCCTGCGCCTGCTGCACGGCCAGCCGGTCGGGCAACGCCACCGGCATGACCAGCGGTCCGAAGATCTCCCGCAACTCCTCGATGCGGAACTGGTGCTCGTGCGAGCGCGGCCGGACCCGGTTGACGATCACGCCGAGCGGCTGCAGCCGCGGGTTGTTCGACTCCCGCTCGGTCTGCACCGCCTCGAAGGCGCGCTGCACGCCGGACACGGCGAAGATCGTCGGTTCGGTGACCAGCAGCGCCCGGTCGGCGGCCACCAGCGCGGACCGGGTGAGTCGTCCCAGCGACGGCGGGCAGTCCAACAGCACCAGCTGGTACGGCAGTTCGCCGTCGGCGATCAGATCGTCCAGTTCGGACAGTGCCTCGGTGAGGCGGGTCAGGGTGCGTTCCGGGTGGTTGCCGTTGTGGCTCTCGGCGTCCTCGGACCCGACCAGGACGTCGACCTCGTCACCCCACGCGCTGCCGGTGATCGCCGCGCGCACCACGTCCGGACGGGGATCGGCGAGCACGTCGCTGATCCCCTTGCCGGTCCGCTCCGGCTCCAGGCACGCGGTCGCGTTGCACTGCGGATCGAGGTCGACGACGAGCGTGCGCACCCCGCGGCGCATGGCCGCCGAGGCGAGACCGAGCACCACGGTCGTCTTGCCCACGCCACCCTTGAGACTCAGCACTGCCACCGTCTGCACGGGTCGTAGCCTACGGAACCGGCGGCGGTGCACGAGCCGCTGTTTGGCAGATGGTGATCCGCACGCCCGTGAAGCGGCTCCGCGACCCGGCATTACGCTGCTCACCATGAGATCCGACGCCGTCAACCGGGTGCTGGAAAGCGAACTCGCCGATGTCCGGAGCCGGCGGGGCGGCCGCCCGCCCCGGGTGCTCGACGTCGGCGGCGGCAGCGGCGTGTGGGCGGTGCCGCTGGCGTCCGCCGGATGCTCGGTGACGGTCGTCGACCCCAGTCCGAACGCGCTCGCGACGTTGCAGCGCCGCGCCGAGGACGCCGGCGTCGCCGACCGCGTCACGCCGTTGCAGGGCGACACCGACGCGCTGGCGGCGTTCCGCCCGGAGGGCGGCGCCGACCTGGTGCTGGCGCACGGCCTCCTGGAGGTCGTCGACGACGTCGACGCCGCGGTGCGCGCCATGGTCGCCGCCGCCGCGCCCGGCGGTGCGGTCTCGGTGCTGGTCGCCAACCGCTACGCCGCAGTGCTCGCCCGCGCGCTGGCCGGGCGGGTGACCGAGGCGCTGCGGCTGTTCCAGGCCCCGGACGGTCGGTTGGAGGGCGGTGGCGAGACCTTGCAACGCCGGTTCGACACCGACGGGCTGCGCCGCGTGCTCACCGACGCCGGACTGACCGTCGAGATCGTCCAGGGGCAGGCCGTGCTCAGCGACCTGGTGCCCGGTTCGGTGCTCGACAGCAATCCCGGCGCGGCCGAAGCCATGGCCGAGCTCGAACGCGAGGTGGCCGGGCAGCCGCCGCTGCGCGACATCGCGACCCGGCTGCACGCCGTCGGACGGGTCGCTGCCCCGAGGGGATGATGTCGGCAACCTCGCACAGGTCCGGTTCGGGGACCGGGTAGTCCTCGCGTGTCCGGAACCGTATCCTCGAAGGGGACGCCCCCAAGCGTTCGCCGGGCCACCAGCGGAGGCAGGCCGCCTTCCGCGGTCTCCGGCGCCACTGAGAGACCTGTGCCGGAGGAGGAGCCATGCCACTCTCCGAGCACGAGCAGCGACTGCTCGACCAGATCGAGCGCGCGCTCTACGCCGAGGACCCCAAATTCGCCTCCACCGTGCGCGGAGGACGACTGCACCGCCCCTCCAGGCGTCGGCGGCTCCAAGGAGCGGCCGTTTTCGTGCTGGGGCTGGCCATGCTGGTCCTCGGCCTGGTGATACCGGTCAAACCGGCCGATATCCCGGTGGTGAGCGTGGTCGGCTTCCTCGTGATGTTCGCCGGAGCGGTGCTCGCCCTGTCCGCGCTGCGCGGCGGCGGGGCGGACGGGGAGTCGGCTCCCGACCGCGGTGGAACCGGACGCCGGGGCGGTCCCGGTCGCACCCGCAGCTCCTTCGCCCAGCGCATGGAGGAGCGCTTCCGCAAGCGCTTCGAGCAGTAGCGGTTTTCTCGATCGCCACCTGTCCCGTTCCGCGGAGACCGGTGGCGATCTCGTGTGTCCGGGGCGAGGTCCCTGCCGTCGCGGCGGGTCAGGCGCGGGCCGGGGCCAGGCGGAACACCGAGCGGGGGAACAGCCGGTCCCGCCAGGGCAGCGGCGCGCTGCGGGCCAGGCTGTCGCGGACCTCGTCGAGGGTGTTCGCCAGCGTGTCGTCGGCCTGCGGTGAGGTCGGGGCGTACCACTCGCGTTCGACCGCCGTCACGAGGCTGCGCAGCGCCTCCGCGCCGGACTCGTCGAGCGCGTGGTCGTCGATCAGGCCGTCGGCCACCATCCGCGCGGTGTCCGTCGGGGCCGGTGCGGCGCCGCGGTCGCGGAACTCGTCCAGGACCTCCAGCCACGCGATGCTCGCCGCGCCCGCGTCGCCTTCGGCGACGGCGTGCAGGCGGCGCCTGCGGCGGGCTTCGCGCACCGCGGCGGGGGAGGCGAGCAGGGCGAGCAGCACCGCCAGCAGGCCGACGGCCGTCGGCCAGGGGCCGACTCCGCCGGAGTCGGCGCCGCGTCCCGGCGCGGGCGAGGGGACGGCGCCGCCGTGGTCGTCGGTGCTCGGGTGGTCCGGCTGCGGCTGGACGGTCGGCGGCGTCGGCGTCCCGCCGGGCGTCGGCTGCGGGGCCGGTTGCGCCGGGTGCAGCTCGGAGCCCAGGAACGGGGGCAGCGAGGTGCGACCGTCGTCCAGCGGGGTCGGGTCGAAGGTCTGCCAGCCCCAGCCCGGGAAGTACGCCTCCACCCAGGCGTGCGCGTCTTCGGTGGTGATGACCCGTTCGTCGCCGTCGCGGGAGCCGGCGGTGAAGCCGATCGCCACCCGGGACGGGATGCCGGCCGCGCGCAGCATGACCGCCATCGACGAGGCGAACTGCTCGCAGAAGCCGCGCCGACCGTGGAACAGGAAGTCGCTGAGGGCGTCGCTGCCGGTGGCCGGGGCGGTGCGCAGGTCGTAGTGGAAGCCGTTGGCCGGGTCGGTGAAGAAGCGGTTCAGCGCCACCGCCTTGTCGAAGTCGGTGCGCGCGCCCGCGGTGATGCGCCGGGCGAGGGCGGTGACCTGCGGCGAAATCCCCGCGGTGTCGAGGTAGGCGGGGGCGATGGCCTCCGGGCCGTGCGCGTTGCGCAGGTCGTGCGGGCTGGGGGAGGGCAGGACCAGGCGCTCGGTGTAGGGGCGGCTCTCCTGGTTGGTCTGGGTGAACACGATCCCGGCGGCCGGGTCGTAGCGCCAGTCCGGTCCCATGCCGGACACCTCGGTCGGGTTGCCGAAGACCGGCAGCCACGGGTCCCGGTATCCGATCGGCTGGATCTCCACCCGGGCCGGTTCCCCGCCGCCGATCGTGGTGCCCTCCGGCAGCGGCAGGGGGCGGTCGGCCGGGACGCCCTGGGTGAGCCCGTCGAGCTGCCAGCCGCGCTGGGGGTCGAACTTGCGCAACGTCATCGCGCGCAGGTAGGCGCCGTGCGGCAGGCCGCGGACGCGGAACAGCTCGACCACCCGGCCGCGGTTGAGCTGGCCGCGCAGCGAGGTGAACGGTTGCAGGCCGATGCCGTCGGTGCCGCCGAGGCCGTCGGGTCCCGAGCCGGGCAGCCTGCCCTGGGTGCCGACGCCGGTCGCGGTGACGCCCACGACCAGGGCGATCGCGGTGGCCGAGGCGGCGACCGCGGTCGTCGTCGGGCCGAACAGGGTGTGCGCGACGCGCTCGCGGTCCTCCCACCTGCGCCACCCGCGGTGTTGACCGCCGGTCGCCAGCAGCAGGGCGAAGCCGAGCACGCCGAGCGTGAAGCTCCACCACGGCAGCAGGGCGCCGTCCAGCGACGCGGGCACCGCGAACACGCACAGCAGGACCAGGCCGGACACCGCCGGGGCCGCGAAACCGAGCACGATGGCGTCGACGACGACCGCGACCAGCCCCAGCCCGAGGCTCACCAGGCACTGCAAGGCCGGTTCCGCCGCGACCGGCGGAACCCCGGTGCGCACGATGTCCACCGCGCGGACCAGCAGCGTTCCCAGTTCGTCGACCGCCGCCGGGCCGGGGAGCACGCCCAGGACCGCGCTGCCGCTGAACAACGTCGTCAGGACCACGAGCAGGACCGCGAGCTGGGCGGGGACCACCAGCACTGCCCGGCGCAGGAACCGGCGCCCGAGCGCGCCGACCACGGCGACCGACACGACCGACACCAGGGCGGGCAGCACCCACCGGGCGTCGGAGAACACCCCGGCGAACGCGGTCGCCGCGCACAGCACCGCGACTGCGCCCGCAGCCGTGGACACCAGCGAGGTGTCGACGGTGCGCCAGAGGGTCGTGCCGCTCATGACGCCGCCGCCTCCGAGTCGGTGCGCTCGCTGCACAGCCCGCGCCACAGCTCCGGGAGCGACGCGCGCGGACCGTCGGCGACGACTACCGACCAGCCGGCGCCGCGCAACCGCCGCGCGGTGCGCTTCGGGTCGAAGCCCCCGGAAGCCGACTCGCCGTTCCAGGCCCGCACGTCCAGCAGCACCGCGAGGCTCCGCGTCCCCTGTGGACGGAGCCGGGTGAGTTCGTCGACCGCCGCCGTGGTGGTCTCGCCGAGCACCGCGATCAGCTCGTGGCCTTCGCCCGGATCACCGCTGCACACCAGGTCCCGCTGGGCGGACGAGCGCACCGCCGCGAGCGCGTCGAGCACCACCTCGTCGTCGCGCCCGGCGTCGGGACCGGAACCGCCCGCCAGCAGCTGGCCGTCCTCGGTGACCAGCCGGACCTGCTGCCCGTTGCGGTGCAGGTGCACGCAGACGCTGGCCACCGCGGACACCGCCCACTCCAGGCTGGACCGGGCGCCGCTGCCGCGGTGCGCCGCCGAGCGGCGGTCCAGCAGCACCGTGACGCCGCCGTGCCACGGGCGTTCCTCGACCCGGACCATCAGTTCGTCGCGCCGCGCGGTCGACTTCCAGTGCACCCGGCGGATGTCGTCGCCGTGCCGGTACTGGCGCACCATCACGTCGTCCTCGCCGTGCCCCGCGCGCAGCCGGGTGGAGCCGTCCTCACCGGTGCCGAGCCCGGAACCGGCGGGCAGCCCGGACAGCCGGTGCACCTTCGGCACCGCCACGAGCCGGGTGCGGTCGGCCAGCTCCCGCTCGAACTCCGACAGGCCGAACGGGTCGCCGATCCGGGTGCGCAGTGGTCCGATGTGGTGGATGCCGCGCAGCGCGGGCGTCACCTCGTAGGTCAGGACCGCCCCGCCGCGGCGCGGCACCGCGTTCAACCGGAACCGGGGGCGGCCACCGAGCGCGTGCGGGGCGCCGTCCTCCAGCACCAGCCCGCCGATCGGCAGCCGCCCGGAACCCGTGAGGTGCAACCGGACCTGGGCTTCGGAGCCGACCGGGACGCGGGTGGGCGCCACCTCGCGGCGGGCGCCGAGACCGAACCGGGCCCGGCCGGCCAGCAGCAGTGCCAGCAGCGGGAGCGCGACCACGAACACCGCGACGCGCAGCAGATCCCGTTCGTCGAGGACGAGCGAGCACACTCCGGCGGCCACGCCCGCCGCCAGCAGGCAGCGTCCGCGGATGGTCAGGCCGGAGAGCACGACTACCGTCGCTCGCCGTCGGTGTCGCCGCGCGGCACCGGAACTCTGGACAGCACCTGCCGGACCAGGTCCGAGGCGGTGCGCCGGGCGGCGCGCGCCTCGCTGGTCAGCACCAGCCGGTGCGCCAGCACCGGGACGGCGACCGCCCGCACGTCGTCGGGGACGACGAAGTCGCGGCCTTCGAGCGCGGCCTGGGCCCGGGCGGTGCGCACCAGTTGCAGCGTCGAGCGGGGCGACGCGCCCAGCCGCAGTTCGGGGAGCTTGCGGGTCGCGGTGACCAGCTCGATCACGTACCGGCGGAGGTCGGTGGACAGGTGCACCCCGCGCACCGCGCGCAGCAGCTGCCGCACCTGGTCGCCGTCGGCGACCGGGCGCAGGTCGCCCAGCGGGTCGTGCCCGGCGTGCTCGTCGACCATCGCCAGTTCCGCCTTGGCGTCCGGGTAACCGATCGACACCCGGGCGGTGAACCGGTCGCGCTGCGCCTCCGGCAGCGCGTAGGTGCCTTCCATCTCGATCGGGTTCTGGGTGGCGATGACCATGAACGGGGTGGTCAGCGAGTAGGTCTCGCCGTCGACGGTGACCTGGCCCTCCTCCATGCACTCCAGCAGCGCGGACTGGGTCTTGGGCGAGGCGCGGTTGATCTCGTCGCCGACGACGACGTTGGCGAACACCGGGCCGGGGCGGAACTCGAAGTTCTCGGACTGGCGGTTGTAGACGGAGACGCCGGTGATGTCGCTGGGCAGCAGGTCCGGGGTGAACTGGATGCGGCTGACCGTGCAGTCGATCGACCGGGCCAGCGCCTTGGCCAGCGAGGTCTTGCCGACGCCGGGCACGTCCTCCACCAGCAGGTGCCCCTCGGCCAGCATGGTGACCAGCGCGATGCGCACCACCTCCGGTTTGCCGACCAGCACCTGCTCCACGTTGTCCGCGATGCGCTGGGCGGTGTCGTGCAGCGCCTCGATGCCGGGTTCGGCGGCGCTGCCGGTCGACGGGAGCTGAACCTTGGGCGTCACGCCACCTCCAGAATCCTGCGGGTCACCCGCACCCGGTGCCTTCGCGGGAGACCCCCGCCCGAACCGGCCCGGAACCCGGCCGCCCGCGGCGGCGACGCGGTCGGCGTCGGCGCGGGGTGGTCGCACGCCGGGCACATGCGCCTCACCCCTGAACGACAGTCGTCTCGCCTGCAATAGCGTGCCCGTGCAGTGTGCCAAACGGACAGTGCCGTTCGCTGGCACCCGGCGCGGGCGCCAGGTCCGCACCCGGGCGAACCTCGCGAGTCCCCCACCCCGCCCCACCGGAGAGTTCCGGGGCGGCGACGGGGTGTGGCGGCCGATGAGCATAACCGCCGGGTGCCAGTAGTTGATCACCTCGGGGCCGCTGCTCGCCCCACCGCCACCCCCGCGGGCGCTACCTGCGCAAACGGCGTCATTCGGGTGGGGCGGACCGGGTCGGTTCGTGTTGACGGTGGAGCGGAGTGGGGTAGTGTGGGGGACGGTGGGGCGAACGGGGGTCCCGCCACTCCCGAACGGCGGGGGAGGTGGAGGCCGGATGTTCCTCGGCACCCACCACCCGAAGTTGGACGACAAGGGGCGTCTGACGCTGCCGGCGAAGTTCCGGGAAGCACTGGCAGGGGGGCTGATGGTCACCAAGGGACAGGACCACTGCCTGTACGTCTTCCCGCGGGCCGAGTTCGAGCAGATGGCGCGCAAGGTCGCCGAGGCGCCGTTCACCAACGAGGCGGTGCGCGCCTACCAGCGGTACCTGTTCGCCGGCACCGACGAGCAGCAGCCGGACGGGCAGGGGCGCATCTCGATCGCATCGGAGCTGCGGCGCTACGCCGGGCTGACCAAGGAGTGCGTGGTCATCGGCGCGATCAACCGCCTGGAGATCTGGAACGCGGACAGGTGGCAGAGCTACCTGGAGGAGAACGAGGAGGCCTACGCCAAGGCCCAGGAGGAGGTGCTGCCCGGGGTGTTCTGAGGAGACCTCGTCCGGGTTTCGTGAGGCCTCGGTCCGCTCGGCTATCGCTCGCCTGGTGCATCTTCCCCGGCACCAGGACGCGACGGGCGGGCGGGGACCTGACGAGATCCGGCGCAATGGGGGAATACCGGAGTTACCACGCGCGCGGGACCGCAGCCGTCGGCCCGCGCGCCGGGCTACCGGTGCACATCCGATTGGCACGCGGGAGGGAGGGACCGCCGTGGCCGAGAACAGGCAGGAGGGCAGCGGTTCCGCACATCCCGGCGGCTCCGCCGCGGACCGGCACGTGCCGGTGCTGCTGGACCGCACGCTGGAACTGCTGGGACCGGCGTTGTCGCGCGGTCCGGCCGTCGTCGTGGACACCACGCTCGGCATGGGCGGGCACTCCGAGGCGTTGCTCGCCGCGCACCCGGAGCTGACCGTGGTCGGGCTCGACCGCGACCCCGAGGCGCTGCGGCTGGCCGGGGAGCGGCTGGCGTCCTACTCGGACCGGATCCACCTGGTGCACGCCGTCTACGACCAGCTGGCCGAGGTGCTCGCCGAGCTCGGCATGTCCGAAGTGGACGGAGTGCTGTTCGACCTGGGCGTGTCGTCGCTGCAACTCGACGAGACCGAGCGCGGTTTCGCCTACGCCCAGGACGCGCCGCTGGACATGCGGATGGACCCGGGCGCGCCGCGGACCGCGGCGGACGTGCTCAACACGTACTCGGCCGGGGAGCTGGCGCGGGTGCTCAAGGAGTACGGCGAGGAGAGGTTCGCCACCAAGATCGCCAACGCGATCGTGCGGGCACGGCGCGAGGAACCGTTCAGCCGCAGCGAGCGGCTCGTCCGGCTGGTCTACGACACCGTTCCGGCCGCCAGCAGGCGCACCGGCGGGCATCCGGCCAAGCGGACCTTCCAGGCGCTGCGCATCGAGGTCAACGCCGAGCTCGACGTCCTCGGCCGCGCACTGCCCGCCGCGCTGGACTCGCTGGCGCCCGGCGGGCGGATCGTCGTGCTGTCCTACCACTCGCTGGAGGACCGGATGGTCAAGCGCGCCTTCGCCGAACGCGCCCGCTCCCGGACCCCGGTGGACCTGCCGGTCGAACTGCCCGGGCACGGCCCGGAGATCCGGCTGCTCACCCGGGGTGCCGAACTCGCAGGCGACGCCGAGAAGGCGGCCAACCCGAGAGCCGCGTCCGTGCGGCTGCGCGCCGCGGAGCGGACCAAGGAGGCGGGATGACAGCACCTGCACGCGCCTCGCGCGGCGGGAACGGCAAGACCGCGGACAAGCGGCAGCGGACCCGGTCCGCGGCCGCCGAACGCGCCTACGCGCGTCGCGAGGAGCGGCGGGACCGCTCCCAGCGCGACCGGCGTCCGCGCAAGCAGCGCACCGGCGTGGAAGAACGGCGTCCGCAGCCGAAGGCCAAGCGGCGCCCCGCGCGGCGGCAGCTCCAGGAGAAGGTCACCAGCTCGCGCGCTCCGCTGGTGGTGGCCGGGATGGCGCTGCTGGCCACCGGGCTGGCGGCCACGTTGTGGCTGTCCATCGCCACGGTCAGCGGCAGCTACCGGTTGCAGGAGGGTGAAGCCCGCATCAACGCGCTCAACGAGCAGCGGGAGCAACTGATGCGCGAGGTCAGCTCGCTGACCTCGCCGCCGGCGTTGCAGCGGCGCGCCACCACCGAACTCGGCATGGTGCCGGGTCCGCCGCCCGCGCACCTGGTGCCGCAGCCGGGCGGTGGCGTGCTCGTCGTCGGCGAACCGGAGAAGGCCAAGGGCGCTCCGGCGCCGCCGCCCGGACCGGCGGTGGGGCGCTGATGGCCCGGAAGGGCACCCGCCTGGTCGGGCGGCGCACCGCGCGGACCGACGTCGCGGGCAGCGACCGGCGGCTCGGCATCGTGCGGTTGCTGATGGTGATCACGCTGGTGATCGCCGGTGGCAAGCTGGTGTGGGTGCAGGGCGTCAGGGCCAGCGCGCTGTCCGCGGAGTCCGAGAAGCAGCGCATCACCAAGGACTCGATCCCCGCCGAGCGCGGCTCCTTCCTCGACCGCGACGGCAACGTGCTCGCGTTCAGCACCGAGGCCCGGCAGCTCTACGCGAACCCGCGGATGCTGACCGACGAGCAGAACAAGGAGCACGCCAAGGACCCGACGAAACCCACCGCCGATCAGAAGAAGCGGCAGATCGCGCACTACGTCGCCCAGGTGCTGGCCGGGCAGATCTCCGAGCAGGAAGTGCTCGACGCGCTGTTCAAGGACGCCTCGTTCACCTACTTCGGACCGCAGATCGACCCGAGCAAGGCCCGGCAGATCACCGAGAAGTACCCGCAGATCGGCTCCGAGTACCGGGCCGTCCGCCAGTACCCGGCCGGGGACGTGGGGGCGAACATCATCGGCGCCGCGAACTGGCGGATGGACGAGCGCAAGATCCGCGGGTTGATCGGGTTGGAGAACTCGATGGACCCGGTGCTGGCGGGCAAGGACGGCGTCAAGATCTCCGACACCGCCATGGGCAGCTCCAACCTGACCATCCCGGGCACCGAGCGCGAACTGGAGCCCGCCACGCCGGGTTCCAGCGTGGAGCTGACCATCGACTCCGACCTGCAGTACGTGGTGCAGCACGCGCTCAGCGACTACACGGCGAAAGCCGGTGCCAAGGACGGCAGCGCGGTCGTGCTCGACGCCAAGACCGGCGAGGTGTACGCGCTCGCCAACGACAAGACCTTCGACCCCGGCGCACCGAAGTGGGGGCCGAACATCGGCAACCCCGCGGTCACCACCCCGTACGAGCCGGGCTCGGTGAACAAGGTGATCACCGCGGCCGGGGCGATCGAGAACGGCATCGTCCGGCCCGACACCGTGCTCCAGGTCCCCGGGTCGATCAAGGTCGCCGACCGGACCGTCGGGGACGCCTGGCAGCACGGCACCCTCCCGCTGACCTTCACCGGTGTGCTCGGCAAGTCGTCCAACGTGGGCACCCTGATGGTCTCGCAGCAGCTCGGACCGGACCGGTGGAACGACCTGGCGCACAAGTTCGGGCTGGGGCAGAAGACCGGCATCGAGTTGCCCGGGGAGAGCCCTGGAAGCCTGCCGCCGCGCAGCAACTGGTCTGGTTCGACGTTCGCGAACCTGCCGATCGGGCAGGGGCTTTCGATGACCGTGCTCCAGATGGCCGGGATGTACCAGGCCATCGCCAACGACGGGGTGCGCGTGCCGCCGCGGGTGATCTCCGGCGAGATCCGGCCGGACGGCACCAAGGTGGAGCGCCCGCACCCGCGGGGAGTGCGGGTCGTCAGCCCGCAGACCGCGCAGACCGTGCGGGACATGCTGCGCGGGGTGGTGCAGGACGCTCCGGGGCAGCGCGGCACCGGCCCCGACGCTGCGCTGGAGGGTTACCAGATCTCCGGCAAGACCGGCACCGCGCAGCAGATCGACCCCACGTGCGGGTGCTACAGCCAGTCGAAGTACTGGATCACCTTCGCGGGGATGGTGCCCGCGCAGAACCCGCGGTTCGTCGTCGGCATCATGCTGGACGCCCCGTCGGCGGGGGTGCACGAGTCGACCACGGCCACGCCGCTGTTCCACGACATCGCGCAGTACCTGACGCAGCGGTACCAGATCCCGTTGTCGAAGGAGCCGGCACCGGTGCAGACCCTGCAGGTCCACTGAGCGCCTGTCTTCGGACTCTTTTTGGGTGGCGGTGCCGGTGCCGGAACCTCAGTGCCTGTCTTCGAACTCGTTGTGCGTGGCGGTGCCGGGAGCGGAACCTCAGCGGCCGTCTCGGCTCCGGGAGCCCCGACTCATGTATGCCCAATACACAGCGTCGGGGCTGTCCTCGCGAGACGGCCGCTGAGAACCCGCGGCGGTGCCAGCGGCGAGACCGCTCACCGAAAGAGAAAGCGGCTGGCGCCGCTTGCCACGTGTGTTCCGGGAGCAGGTTCAAAGACAGGCACTGAGGACTCGGAGCTCGTTTTCGGACCGGGTTCCGACGGGGCGTGGCAAGCGGCGTTCGGTGTGTGGCGAGCGGCTGGCCCGGCGGATCGCGGTGGTCAGCGCCTCGTCGGACACGTCGGTCCTCCCCGCTGGGACTCGCTCGCCGGCCGGCGAACAAGGTCCGGTGACGTGGATCACGACTGCACGGCGGCGCGTGGTGGGCGTCAACGTGTTCGGCCAGACGGTTCGTGTTCGAAATACCGGACGTGGAGGGTATTGCGCGCCGGGCAGCGACCTGGTTACGTCGCCATGTCGTCGGTGCGAGGAGGAGACGCACATGGGCACCTCAGGGCGCAGCGCGCACTGGTTCGCCGCGCACGGCCGCGCGGGCATGAACGCCCGCTCCTGGGTCAAGAACCAGGGCTACAGCGACGAGGTCTTCGACGGCCGGCCCGTCATCGGCATCGGGACCACGTGGTCCGAACTCGCACCGTGCAACGCCCACCAGCAGCGGATCGCCGAGGCGGTCAAGCGCGGCGTGTGGCAGGCGGGCGGATTCCCCCTGGAATTCCCCAACATGGCGCTCGGCGAGACGCTGATGCGCCCCACCGCGATGCTGTACCGCAACCTGCTGGCCATGCAGGCCGAGGAGACCATCCGCGCCAACCCGCTGGACGGCGTGGTCCTGCTGTCCGGCTGCGACAAGACGACGCCCGGCCTGCTCATGGCCGCCGCCAGCGTCGACCTGCCCGCGGTGATGCTCACCGGCGGCCCGATGCTCAACGGCAAGTACCGGGGCACCGACATCGGTTCGGGCACCGCGGTCTGGCAGGCCGAGGCCGACCTCGTCGCCGGTCGGATCACGCAGGAGGAGTGCTACTTCATCGAGGGCTGCATGTCCCGCTCCAACGGTCACTGCATGACCATGGGCACCGCCTCGACCATGGCCTGCGTCGTCGAGGCGCTGGGCATGCAGCTGCCCTACGCCGCGTCCTGGCCCGCCGTGGACGCCCGCCGCTACGCGACCGCGCAGCAGACCGGTCGGCGCATCGTCGAGATGGTGGCCGCGGACCTCAAACCGTCCGACCTGCTCACCCGCGAGGCGTTCCGCAACGCCGTCCGCGTCAACGCGGCGATCGGCGGCTCGACCAACGCCGTCGTGCACCTCATCGCCATCGCCAAGCGGGTCGGGGTCGACCTCACCGTCGACGACTTCGACCGCGACGCCCGCGACGTGCCCACCCTGGTCAACCTGATGCCCAGCGGCGAGTTCCTCATGGAGGACTTCTGCTACGCGGGTGGGCTCCCCGCGGTGATGAAGGAACTCGGCGACCTGCTGGACACCTCGGCCCCCACGGTTTCCGGGCGGACGGTCGGCGAGAACATCGCCGACGCCGAGGTGCACAACCGCGAGGTCATCACGTCGTTCGACGCGCCGTTCCAGCCCGTCGGGACGGGTACCGCGGTGCTGCGCGGTACCCTCGCGCCCGACGGCGCGGTGATCAAGCAGTCCGCGGCCTCACCCCGCCTGCTGCGCCACCGCGGACCGGCGATGGTCTTCGAGGACGTCGACGAGTACTACGCGGTGTGCCGGGACGACGACCTCGACGTCGACGAGAACACCGTGCTGATCATCCGCAACGCGGGCCCGAAGGGCTATCCCGGCATGCCCGAGGTCGCCAACGTGCCCGTCCCGAAGAAGCTCCAGGACCGCGGCGTCGACGACGTCGTGCGGATCTCCGACGGCCGGATGAGCGGCACCGCCTACGGCACGGTCGTCCTGCACGTCACCCCCGAAGCCGCCGTCGGCGGCCCGCTCGCGTTCGTCCGCACCGGCGACATCGTCAGCCTCGACGTCCCGAACCGCCGCCTGGACCTGGAAGTCGACGAGGCCGAGATGCGCCGCCGCCGCGCGGACTGGAAGGACCCGGACAACCCGTACCCGCGGGGCTGGCAGCGGCTGTACTACGACCACGTCCTCCAGGCGTCCGACGGGGCGGACCTCGACTTCCTCGTCGGCAAGTCCGGCAGCGCCGTGCCGCGGGACGGGCACTGATGGGGTATTACGCCATCGCGGGGTAGGCGAAGACCGGGACGGGGGTCTCGATTTCGCCGGACGGGGCGTTGTGGAGTTCGGCGAGGGTCGCTTCCGCTCTGTCGCTGGAGAGGTCGACGAGGGCGACGTGCAGTGGAGTCCCCGTGGCGTTGCGGGCGGTGAGTGCCTTCGGGAGGGCGTGGAGGAACTCGACCAGCACCGGGCGGTTCCGGACGTCCAGTTGCTCGACCTTGGTGAGCACCAGGGCTTTCGCGGGCGCTCGGGTGATCGCCTCGACGATGGTGTCGACGCCCGGGGCGATGGCGTTGGCGAGGTCCCGGGCCGACGGGATGTCGCGGACGTCGAGTTCCAGCAGCCGTTCCGGGCCGCGTCCCAGTTGCTGGGCCCATGCGTTGACCAGCGAGTGCGGTAGGTCGACGTGGACCGCTCCGGCGCGCGGGTCGAGACCGGGAAGCCGGTCCGGGCGGACCGGGTGGGTGGCGACCGCGGGTTGGGGGGCCTGGACCGTCAGGATGCGGTCGCTGAAGTTCTCCGCGTACTCGACGGTGACCTCCGGAGGCAGTGCGGCGCGCAGCTGCTTCGCCAGGGCGAATCCGGTGCGGCGGAAGCGCAGGGCCGCTTCCTCGGAGGGGAACTTCGAATCCGGTGGGTAGTTCTCGTCGAGGATGCGCTGGTAGTCGTGGTCCCAGCGGGCGATGTCCAGCAGCAGGTCGGGCGGGAGGGCCAGTACGTCGCGCACCTCCTCCGGGAGGTAGTTCGCGGCGACCGACTCCTCGGGTCCGAAGGTGATCCACAGCGGCCCGGCGCCCCACTCGGCGCCAAGGCGCACTCTGAGCGGGCGGCTTCCGAGCGGAGGCCACCGGGAACCGTCCACGCGGGACAGCGGCTCCGGGTGCGCGGAGATCACGTAGCCGCTGCCCGCGACGCTGAGGGCGACCGGGACCTGCTGCCCGCCGAACTCGACGACGCGGGTGGGCCGGTCGTGGCCGACGACCATGACGGGCTCGTCCCCGCTGGTGGCGACCTGCATGATCAGCTTGTTGAGCAGGTCGGCCGGGACTCCGCACCGCTCGAAATCCGCCCCGTGGCGAGTCCGGATCGCCGCTGCGCCGGTTTCAGTCATCGTGCTGTTCGCTGCTTTCCGCGCCTTGCTGGACAACTTCTTTGAAATAGGTTACACGAACGTGCGGGCCGAGTTCTTCGGCCAGTCTTCCGGCGAGTTGCCGTCCCCGTTCGCGCCAGCGCTGTTCGGTCGCCTCATCCGGGAAGTCGGAGGACAGAGGATCTTCTGGGTCGAAGATCTGCTGGAATTCCCTGTCCCATTCCGCTATCTCTTGGGTGAGCTGCGAGGATACGGCGAACTCCTCGGACATGGTTTCGGGTGTGGCGTTGTTGTCCGAGAATCGGTCCTGGTCCGTCGTCGTCCAGAGTGGCCCGGTCTGCCATTCAGGTCGGAGTCGAACCGATCGGAGTGTGGGATTTCCGGTCATTTCTACCAACCTCGGTAGTTCGGATCGGTGTCGAGTTTGCCATCCCTCTTCGTGCCGCCGAATGGATTGTCGGGGCTCCGCATGTTGGCTCCTACTATGAACCCGTTCTTCCCTACGGACACCGCGACGAAGTGGCGCTCACCATTGTAGTCAATCTCGTAAATGGGTCTTCCGGGTGGGTTTCCTTGATTGTGGCCCGTGTAGCGGCCTTGGGTGACCGCACGGTGGACGAAGTCCGGAACGTTCTCACGTGGAATTCCGTGCTCTTCGAACTGTTTTCCGTGCTCTTCGTAGATGTGCTCTAGGCCCGCGCCTCGTTCGCCGCCCTTCCCCTCTTCCAGCCAGACTATGCGGCCGTTGGGGTCCTTGCCGATCTCGACGACCTTGTCGGGGCTGATCTTGTGGCCCTCGGCCTGGGCTTCCTCGATGAGGCGTTGACGGTCCTCCGGGTTCTCCGCCGGGCCCGGCCTGTCGTGCCCAGGCGGTTCGTCCGGTGGGTCGTTGGGGTTGTGCGGGGTGTGCGGGTCTTCCGGTTCGCCGGGTTTCCTCGGGTGTCCCGGGAGGGGTTTGCCGTGGGCGATGTCGTTGAGGATCTTGCTGATGCGGCGGATCAGGTCGCCGAGTTTTCCGAGCATCGGGAGGAGTCGCGTCAGGGCCCTGATCAACTTGTTGATCATCTCCACGACGCGGGTGCCCCAGCGGGCGATGCGGACCGTTGCCTGTTCGAGCACCGCGAGGATTCCGAAGCCGTCGGTGGCGAGGGTTTCGACGGCCCAGGCGGCGAGGCGGCCCGCGCAGTCGGCGATGAAGTCGCGGACCGTGGTGCGGACCACGGCGACCATCTCGCCCGCCTGCTCCGTCGCCGACGCCAGGCCCCGGGCGGCGTCGGACTGGGCGCGGATCAGCTGCGCGGTGGCGGTCAGGCGGGCGCGGTAGGCGTCCGCGGTCGCGCCGGTCCAGCCGGCCGTGCCGCGCTGCACATCGGAGTCCAGGCCGTCCGCCGTGCCGCGCAGGGAGTCGGCGACGTTGCGCCACGTCCGGGCGTGCGCGCGGACCGCGTCCGCGTTGCCGGCGAGCCAGTCCAGCGCGTCGGTGAGCGGTTGGAAGTGCTCGGCCAGGAACGACAGGATCCCGGAGAACAACGTGCCGAGCGGATCCGTGACCGCGGACAGGGCCTCCAGGCCGACGCCGATCCCCGCGACGCCCGCATCGGCCCAACTGCCGTTCTCGATGGCCGTGACCGCGTCCGCGATCGCCTCGGCCAACGGGATGCCGGTGTACCACTCCGTCGAGTCCTGCGGCTTGGCGACCAGCGGGTTCTCCGCGCCGCCCGCCGCGGGACCCGGGGTGCCCGCGGATTCGCTCACCGGATCACCCGCCGAGTTCCTTCGACAGCCGGGCGAGCGCGTCGGCGATCTCGGCGTCCTGCGCCTCGTGGTCGGCGACCGCGTCGCGCAGCGCCGTGGACAGCGACTCCACGGCGTTGGCGGCGGCGCGCACCGTCTCGGCGACCGTGCCGCCCGCGGCGGACAGGCTCGGAGGCAGGAACGCGCAGATCTGCCCGTACGCGTCCGCGCCGAGCTGCACCTGGTTCGCCGCATCGGCCGCCGTGCCCAGCGCCGACGCGTGCGCGTCGAGCTCGTTCGCGTGGGCTCGGAGCTGGTCCGGTGGTAACTCGAATCCCGCCATCCGATCCTCTCAGCGCAGGAACGTCTCGTCGCTGAAGTCGCCGTCGTCGAGCTCCGGCGCGGGCGGTGGTTGCTGGCCCGGGAAGCGGCGCCGGAACTGCTCCAGCACCGCGTTCGCGGCGGCGCTGTCGTCGCCGAGCACCGACCCGGTGATCTCCGTCGCGCGTTCGGTGATCCGGGACTGGGCCCGCCGCAGCACCGCCATGAACTCGGCGCTCAGCTCGGCGCCGGGGGCGCGGGAGTCCGCGAACCGGACGTCGGTGGGCACGCCCTGCGCGTCGACCGTGACGGTGACCGAGCGGCCGCTCTCGGTGATCCGGGTGTCGTCCAGCTGCCGTCGCACCTCGGCGAACCGCTGCGCTTTGTCGCGCAGGCCGTCCGCCCAGTCCTGCAGCGCCTGTTCCGCCTGCGCCGGGTCCGCGCCGAACTCGGGTGGCATCGCGATCTCCCCCCTCGGTGACGAGCCGGACCAGTTCTACTTCACCCGGTCGGGGCTGTGGGCAGGACGGGTGATGTTGGGACGTTCGGGTGAGCCCGGGGTCGATCGAACAGGGAGCCGACCAGCGGGAGTGGGCCTCAGGTGGTGCGGGTAGCCTGTCGCGACGTGCCTTCCGCGGTCGCGACAGCCCCGCCTCGCCCGTCCCACGTCGAGCCGGTGGCGATCGAGCAGCTCGCCGAGTTCGTCGGCGCGCAGGTGGTTCGCGTCCCCGGTCACAGCGCCGATGCCGCGCCGGTGACCGGGGTGACGCTGCGTGCCCAACACGTGCGTCCGGGTGACCTCTTCGCCGCCCTGCCCGGGACCCGCGTGCACGGCGCCGACTTCGCCGCGCAGGCGCTGGAGGCCGGTGCGCTCGCCGTGCTCACCGACCAGGGCGGGGTCGAACGGGCCGGGCTCGACGAGCACCCCGCCGTGCGGTCCGGGCGGGTGTCGCTGCTGGTGCACGACGACCCCCGGGCCGTGCTCGGCCGCGCCGCCGCGCTGATCTACGGCGACCCGTCCCGGGAGCTGTCCGTGCTCGGGGTGACCGGGACCTCGGGCAAGACCACGACCACCTACCTGCTGGAGTCCGCGCTGGCCGCCGCCGGGTTCACCACCGGGCTGGTCGGCACCGTGGAGACGCGCATCGCCGGGGAGCGGCTGGACAGCGCGTTCACCACGCCCGAGGCGCCCGACCTGCAGGCGCTGCTGGCCGTGATGGTCGAACAGGGCGTCCGGTACGTGCCGATGGAGGTCTCCAGCCACGCGCTCTCGCTCGGCAGGGTGGCCGGTACGCGGTTCGCCGTCGGGGCGTTCACCAACCTGTCGCAGGACCACCTGGACTTCCACCGCGACATGGAGGACTACTTCCGGGCCAAGGCGCTGCTGTTCGACGGCCGCTCCGAACGCGAGGTCGTGTGCGTCGACTCCGACTGGGGGCAGCGGCTGGTCCGCGACGGCACCATCACCGTCTCCACCACCGGGGACGCCGCCTGGACCGCCACCGACGTGCAGGCCTACCCGACCGGCGAGCAGACGTTCACCGCGCACGGGCCCGACGAGGTGAAGATGCACGTCCGGCTGCGGCTGCCCGGGCCGTTCAACATCGCCAACGCGCTGCTGGCCATCGGTGTCCTGCACGCCGCCGGGGTGCCGCTGTGGGCGATCGAGCGCGGACTGGCCGAGGTGGACGTGCCGGGCCGGATGGAGCGGGTCGCGCTGGGGCAGGACTTCACCGCCGTCGTGGACTACTCGCACAAACCCGGTGCGGTCGCCGCGGTCCTCGACGCGGCGCGCGCGCAGGTCGACGCCCGGGTGATCGTCGTGCTCGGCTGCGGCGGTGACCGGGACGTCGCCAAGCGGCCCGTCATGGGGGAGGCCGCGGCCCGCCGCGCCGAGCTGCTGGTCGTCACCGACGACAACCCGCGCAGCGAGGACCCCGCGGAGATCCGGGCCGCCATGCTGTCCGGGGCCCTGGCCGTCCCGGCCGAGGAGCGGGGCGAGATCATCGAGATCGGCGACCGGCGGGAAGCCATCGCCGAGGCGGTGCGACGCGCCGGTCCCGGCGACATCGTCGTCGTCGCGGGCAAGGGCCACGAGACGGGACAGGAGGTGGCGGGCGTGGTGCATCCCTTCTCCGACCGGGAAGAACTGGCCGCCGCGCTGCGCCGACGACTGGAAGGACCGCAGGAAACCGAAGATCGTCGGGGGCAGGGCGACACCGAGGCACCATGAGCGGCACCCCGCCACGAGCGGGGACGTCGCTCGGGAGCGTCCCGCGGGGAGGCTCGGTGCGGGTGTCCGCAGGGAGCGGGCAAGACACAGGAGGCAAGGTGATCCGGCTCAGCCTCGCTGACATCGCGGACGCGGTGGGCGGCAGGCTTCATCGTGCGGAAGGCTCGGAGATCGTCACCGCGGGCGTCGAGTTCGACTCCCGCAAGATCGAACCCGGCGGGCTGTTCGTGGCCGTGCCGGGCGAGCGCGTCGACGGGCACGACTTCGCCGCCCGGGCCGTGGCCGACGGTGCGGCGGGCGTGCTCGCCGCGCGCGAGGTCGACGCCCCGGCGGTGATCGTCCCCAGCGTCCCCGCGGACCGGTCCGGCGTGATGGCGCTGGCCGGTGACACCGACGGCTCCGGAGCCGCGGTGCTGGCCGCGCTGGCGAAGCTCGCCCGGTACGTGGTCGACCGGCTGCCCGAACTCACCGTGTTCGGGGTGACCGGCTCGTCCGGCAAGACGTCCACCAAGGACCTGATCGCCCAGCTGCTGGAGCCGATGGGCCCGACCGTCGCGCCGCCCGGCTCGTTCAACAACGAGCTCGGCCACCCGTGGACGGTGCTGCGCGCCGACGAGAGCACCCGGCACCTGGTGCTGGAGCTGTCCGCGCGCGGTGTCGGGCACATCGCCGGGCTGTGCCGGGTGGCGCCGCCGCGCATCGGCGCGGTGCTCAACGTCGGCCACGCGCACCTCGGCGAGTTCGGCTCGCAGGAGGCCGTGGCGCGCGCCAAGGGCGAGCTGGTGGAGGCGCTGCCCGCCGACGGGGTCGCGGTGCTCAACGCCGACGACCCGCTGGTGCGGGCGATGGCCGACCGCACCCGGGCGCGCGTGGTGTTCGTCGGGGAGCACCCCGAGGCGCACGTGCGCGCCGCGGACATCGAGATCGACGAGCACGCCCGGCCGCGGTTCACGCTGGTCACCGAGCACGGCTCGGCGCGGGTGGCGCTGCCGCTGGTCGGCGAGCACCACGTCGGCAACGCGCTGACCGCCGCGGCGGTCGCGCTGGAGCACGGCGCGACGCTGGAGCAGGTGGCCGAACGGCTCGGCGGGGTGCGCCGGATGTCGGCGCGGCGCATGGAGGTCGCCGAGACCCCCGACGGGATCACCGTCGTCAACGACGCCTACAACGCCAACCCCGAGTCGGTGCGCGCCGCGCTGAAGACGCTGGCCGCGATGACCCGCGGACGCCCCGGGCGGGCGTGGGCGGTGCTCGGCCCGATGAACGAGCTGGGCGAGGCCGAAACCGAGGCCCACGACGAGATCGGGCGGCTGGCCGTCCGGCTGAACATCGACCGGCTGGTGGTGGTCGGCGAGCAGGCGCGGGTGATGCATCAGGCCGCGTCGCTGGAAGGTTCCTGGGGAGAGGAGTCGGTTCTGGTGCCGGACGTCGATGCGGCCGTCGCGCTGCTGCGCGCCGAGCTGCGTCCCGGTGATGTGGTGCTGACCAAGGCGTCGAACTCGGCCGGGCTGTGGCGGGTCGCGGACGCGCTGCTGGCCGGGGGTGGTGCCGAGTGAAGCCGATCCTGGTGGCCGCCGCGGTGTCGCTGGTGGTCTCGATCCTGTTCACCCCCTACCTGATCCGCGTGTTCTCCAAGCAGGGCTTCGGCCAGGAGATCCGCGAGGAGGTGCAGAGCAAGCACGCCGCCAAGCGCGGCACGCCGACCATGGGCGGCATGGCGATCCTGGTCGCCATGTGGGTCGGCTACCTGGTGACCCACCTGACCGTCGCCGACGAACCGCCGACGGCGTCCGGCCTGCTGGTGCTGGGGCTGACCACGGCGCTGGGCATCGTCGGGTTCCTGGACGACTTCATCAAGATCCGCAAGCAGCGCAACCTCGGTCTGAACAAGACCGCCAAGCTGGTGGGCCAGCTGGTCGCGGCCGTGCTGTTCGCGATCCTGGCGATGCAGTTCGCCGACCGCAACGGCATCACGCCCGCCTCGCAGCACCTGTCGTTCATCCGCGACATCACGGTGATCTCGTTCGGCGCGATCGGGTTCGTCATCTTCGCCTACATCGCGATCAGCGGCTGGTCCAACGCCGTCAACTTCACCGACGGCATGGACGGCCTGGCCGGCGGCACCGCGGCGATGGTGCTGGCCACGTACGTGTTCATCTCGTTCTGGCAGCTGCGCAACGACTGCTCGTTGCCGCAGGGCCCGATGCCCGCGTGCTACACGGTGCGCGACCCGCTGGACATCGCGGTGGTGTCCGCGGCGGCGATGGCCGCCTGCGTCGGGTTCCTGTGGTGGAACGCCGCACCCGCGAAGATCTTCATGGGTGACACCGGGTCGCTGGCCCTGGGCGGTCTGCTGGCCGGGCTGTCCATGGTGACCCGCACCGAGCTGCTGATGATCATCATCGGCGGTCTGTTCGTGGTCGAGGCCCTGTCCGTGGTGATGCAGATCGTGGTGTTCCGCACCACTCGTCGGCGGTTGTTCCGGATGGCGCCGTTCCACCACCACTTCGAGCTGGCAGGCTGGGCGGAGACCACGGTGATCATCCGGTTCTGGGTGCTGGCCGCGATCAGCTGCATGTTCGGCGTCGGTCTGTTCTACGCGGACTGGCTGGCGGGCGCCGGGACGTTCTTCTGATCCGCCAGGGCCGCAGGGGCCGACGACGACGGGGAGGCAACGCGGTGGGTCGGTTCGACGGGCGCGAGGTGCTGGTCGCCGGGGCCGGGGTGTCCGGCCGGTCGGCGGCCGAGGCGCTGCTGGCCGCGGGCGCGTCGGTCACGGTCACCGACGGCTCCGCCGACCGGCTCGCGGCGCTCGCTTCGCTGCGCGCGCAGGGCGCCGAGCTGGTGCCGGGTCTGGACGAGCCGCCGGCGGGCACCGACCTGGTGGTCACCAGTCCGGGCTGGCGGCCGGACGCGCCGCTGCTGACGGCCGCCGCCGCGGCCGGGGTCGAGGTGATCGGCGAGGTCGAGCTGGCCTGGCAGCTCGGCGCCGACGCCGACCACCCGCCGACCTGGCTGGCGGTGACCGGCACCAACGGCAAGACGACGACCGTGAGCATGCTGGCGTCGGTGCTGCGGGCCGCCGGGGTCGACGTCGTCGCCTGCGGCAACGTCGGCCTGCCCGTGGTGGACGCGGTCCGGGCCGGGCACCGGGTGCTCGCCGTGGAGCTGTCCAGCTTCCAGCTGCACTGGTCGGAGTCGGTGGCCGCGCACGCCGCCGTGGTGCTCAACCTCGCCGCCGACCACCTGGACTGGCACGGCTCGCTGGAGTCCTACGGCGCGGCGAAGGCGCGGGTGTTCCGCGGCAACGCGGTCGCCGTGCACAACGCCGACGACGGGTGGTCGACGCGGCTGGCCGCCGCCGCGCCCGAGAGCGCCCGCCACGTGTCGTTCACGCTCGGCGCTCCGGCGGAGGGGCAACTCGGCGTCGCCGACGGGTCCCTGGTGGACCGCGCGTTCGGCGGGCGCGAGGTCCTCGCGTCGCTGGCCGACGTGCACCCGGCCGGCCCGCACAACATCGCGAACGCGCTGGCCGCCGCGGCGCTCGCCCGCGCGTACGGCGTCGACGCGGCCGCGGTCGCCGCCGGGCTGCGCGCCTTCGAACCCGGGGCGCACCGGTCGGTCCCGGTCGCCGAGGCCGCCGGTGTGTCCTATGTGGACGATTCGAAGGCGACGAACCCGCACGCCGCCGACGCCGCGCTGCGCGCCCACCCCCGCGTGGTGTGGATCGCGGGCGGACTGCTCAAGGGTGCCGAGGTGGACGACCTCGTGGCGGCCAACGCCGACCGGTTGGAGGCGGTGGTGCTGCTGGGCCGCGACCGCGACCGGTTCGCCGCCGCGTTGGCCCGACACGCCCCGGATGTGCCGGTGCGGGAGGTCACCGCGGGAGACGATGCGGGCATGCTGCAAGCCGTCCGCACGGCGACCGAGTTCGCCCGCCCGGGATCGGTGGTCCTGCTCGCCCCGGCGGCCGCGTCGATGGACATGTTCACCGACTACGCGCACCGGGGGCGCGCGTTCGCCGACGCGGTGCGCGCCGTGCTGGCCGAGGCGCCCACCCCGGTCAACGGCGGGTGATCGACCGGTGGCCACCGCGACCAAGACCACCAGGCGCCGCGGCGCGCTGACGCCGCTGACCGCGTGGCTGACCCGGCCGCTGGCGTCGTTCCACCTGCTGCTGGCCGTGTTCGGGCTGCTGACGGTGTTCGGGCTCGTCATGGTGCTGTCGGCGTCCAGTGTGGACTCCTTCAACAAGGACGGGTCGTCCTACAGCGTGTTCAGCAAGCAGGTCATGTACTGCGGGGCCGGGCTGGTGCTGTTCTACCTGGCGCTGCGCGTGCCGGTGAAGCTGATCCGCCGGTTCAGCTTCGCGCTGCTGCTGGGCTGCGTCGGACTGCTGGTCGCCGTGCTCACCCCGCTGGGCACCGAGCTCAACGGGGCGCGCAGCTGGTTCGTGGTCGCCGGGGTGTCCTTCCAGCCGGTGGAGTTCGCGAAGGTCGCGTTCGCGCTGTGGGGCGCGCACGTGCTGGTCACCAAACGCGCGCTGATCGCCCAGTACCGGCACCTGCTCGTGCCGCTCGTCCCGGCGGCCCTGCTGATGTTCACCCTCGTCATGCTGCAGCCCGACCTGGGCTCCACGGTCACGCTGTTCCTCGTGCTGCTGGCGCTGCTGTGGTTCGCGGGCGCGCCGCTGCGGCTGTTCGCCGTGCTGTTGCTGGGCGGGCTCACCGGCGGCGTGGTGCTGTCCGTCGTCGCGTCCTACCGGCTCGCGCGGCTGACCACGTTCCTGAACCCGGGCACCGACCCCAGCGGCCACGGCTACCAGTCGATGCAGGCGCTGTACGCGCTGGCCGACGGCGGGCTGTTCGGCCGCGGCCTCGGGCAGGGCTGGTCGAAGTGGCAGTACCTGCCCAACGTGCACAACGACTTCATCTTCGCCGTCATCGGCGAGGAACTCGGCTTCGTCGGCTGCGCGATCGTGCTCGTGCTGTTCGGCACCTCCGCCTACGTGGGGATGCGGATCGCCACCCGCAACACCGACCCGTGGATCCGGCTGGTGTCGGCGACGTTGACGGTGTGGCTGGTGGGGCAGGCCGTCATCAACATCGGCTACGTGGTGGGCCTGCTGCCCACGACCGGGCTGCCGCTGCCGCTGATCTCCTCCGGCGGGTCCTCCGTGGTCACCAGCATGCTGGTGTTCGGGCTGCTGGCGAACTTCGCCCGGCACGAACCCGAGGCGATCGCCGCGCTACGGTCTTTGGGGCCGGGCAAGGTGGGCAAGCTGCTGCGACTGCCCACCCCGGCCCCGTACCGCCCGCCGGCCCGACGGCGCTCGGCGCGGCCCACGACATCATCGAGCCGGCCGGGCTCCAAGAGCTCCGGCGCGGCGGCCACCCGCCGGGGCAGCGGGGACCGACGCGCGCGCAGCGGTCCCCGGGCCCGGACGCAGACACGAGGAGGACACCGTTGAGCGGGGAGCAGACGGTCCGCATCGACCGCACGCCGGGCGCCAACCCGCCGCCCGCTCCCGCGGCCTGGCCCGGGGCCGCCCAGCCCGGTCGGCCGCCGCTGTCGATCGTGGTCGCCGGGGGCGGCACCGCCGGGCACGTCGAGCCCGCGCTGGCGCTGGCCGACGCGGTCCGCCGGATGCGGCCGGACGCGCGGGTCACCGCGCTGGGCACCGAACGCGGGCTGGAGAACCGGCTGGTCCCGGCCCGCGGCTACCCGCTGGAGCTGATCCCGCCGGTGCCGATGCCCCGCAAGGCCAGCCCGGAGCTGCTGAAGCTGCCGCTGAAGGTGCGCGAGTCGGTGCGCCAGACGCGCGACGTGCTGGACCGGGTGGGTGCCGACGTGGTGGTCGGCTTCGGCGGCTACGTGTCGCTGCCCGCCTACCTCGCGGCGCGCGGTCGGGTGCCGATCGTGGTGCACGAGGCCAACGCCCGCGCCGGACTGGCGAACAAGGTGGGCGCGCGGTTCGCCGAACGCGTCCTCGCGGCCACCCCGGACAGCGGGCTGGCCGGAGCGCGCACCATCGGCATCCCGCTGCGGGAGTCCATCACCAGCCTGGACCGGTTCGCGCTGCGCGCGCAGGCCCGGGCGTTCTTCGGCCTGCACCCGCACGCGCCGACCGTCCTGGTGTTCGGCGGTTCGCAGGGCGCCCGCACGCTGAACACGGCGTTCTCCGGTGCCGCGGAAGCCCTGGGCCGCGCCGGGATCGGCGTGCTGCACGCGCACGGACCGAAGAACACCCTCGCGGTCCAGCAGGTCCCCGGCGCCCCGGGATACGCGGCCGTGCCGTACCTGGAGCGGATGGACCTCGCCTACGCGGCGGCCGACCTGGTGGTGTGCCGGTCCGGGGCGATGACCGTCGCCGAGGTCTCCGCGGTCGGGCTGCCCGCGATCTTCGTGCCGCTGCCGCACGGCAACGGCGAACAGGCGCTCAACGCGCAGCCGGTGGTGTCCGCGGGCGGTGCCCGGCTGGTCCCCGACGACCAGATGACCCCGCAGCGGGTGATCGACGAGGTCCTGCCGCTGGCGCTGGACGTCCAGCGGTTGCAGGCGATGAGCACGGCGACGCTGAGCAGCGGGCACCGCGAAGCGGACCGCGTGCTGGCGCAGATCGTTCTGGAGGTGGCCGGACGGTGAAGGCCGAAGTGACCGGCGTCCCACCGACCGGGGCCGTCGCGGACCCGGCACTGCTGACCCGGGTGCACCTGGTCGGCATCGGCGGGGCGGGGATGAGCGGCATCGCGCGGATCCTGCTGGCCCGCGGCGAAGAGGTGTCCGGTTCGGACGCGCGGGACTCGCGCACGGTCATGGCGCTGCGCGCCCAAGGCGCGCACGTCGCCATCGGCCACCGCGCCGAGAACCTGGAGCAGTTCGCCGACGCCCCCACCGCGATCGTGGTGTCCACGGCGATCAAACCGGACAACCCGGAGCTGGCGGAGGCGCAGCGCCGCGGCATCCCGGTGCTGCGCCGCGCCGAGGCGCTGGCGGCGCTGATGGCCGGCCACCGGGTCGCGTGCGTGGCGGGCACGCACGGCAAGACGTCCACCACGTCGATGCTCACCGTGGCGTTGCAGCACTGCCGGTTCGACCCGTCGTTCGCGATCGGCGGCGACCTCAACGAGTCGGGCGCCAACGCGCACCACGGCGACGGCGGGATCTTCGTCGCCGAGGCCGATGAAAGCGACGGCTCGTTCCTGGTGTTCGCGCCGTCGGTGGCGGTGGTGACCAACGTCGAACCCGACCACCTGGACCACCACGGCACCGAGGAGAACTACACCCGCGTCTTCGCCGAGTTCGTCGAGCGCATCGAACCGGGCGGGGTGCTCATCGCCTGCGCCGACGACCCGGGCGCCGCCGGGCTCGCCGACCGGGCCGAGGCCGCCGGGGTGCGGGTGCGCCGCTACGGCAAGGCGGTCTCCGGCGCCGGCGACGCGCGGCTGGTCGGCTACCGGCCCGAGCACGGCACCGGCGTGGCCGCGGTGGACCTCGGCGGGGAGCGGATCGACGTGCAGGTGTCCGTGCCCGGCGAGCACATGGCGGGCAACGCGGTGGCCGCGCTGCTGGCCGGACTGGAACTCGGCGCCCCGCTGCGCGAACTGCTCGACGGCCTGGCCGCGTTCGGCGGCGTGCGGCGGCGTTTCGAGTTCAAGGGCCGCGCGGACGGCGTCCGCGTCTACGACGACTACGCGCACCACCCGACCGAAGTGGACGCCCAGTTGCGCGCGGCCCGGCCGGTCGTCGGCGCGGGCAGGCTGGTCGTGGTGTTCCAGCCGCACCTGTTCTCCCGCACCGCGGCGTTCGCGGGCGAGTTCGCCGCCGCGCTCGGCCTCGCCGACGAGGTCGTGGTCCTCGACGTCTACGGCGCGCGGGAGGACCCGCAGCCCGGCGTCACCGGCGAGCTCATCGCCGACGCGGTGCCGCTGCCTGCGGAACGCGTCCACTTCGAACCGTCCTTGACCGAGGCCGCACCGCGGGTCGCGGGCCTGGTCCGGCCCGGCGACGTGGTGGTGACCATGGGTGCCGGTGACGTCACGATGCTCGGACCGGAGATCCTCGCCGAAGTCGACCGCAGGACCGCGGGGGAGCGGTGACCACCACCCGCCGCCGCGGCGCCAACCGCCCCGGGCTGCGCAGCACCCGGGGCAGGCCGGTGCGCGGCGGCGCGGGCGCCGTGCCGTGGTGGCGGCGCTGGGTGCTCCCCGCCGCGCTCGCGGTGGTGACGGTGCTCGCCCTGGTCCTGTACTTCACGCCGCTGCTGGGCGTGCGGGCGGTGGAGGTCACCGGCAACCGGACGCTCTCCCAGGACGAGATCGTGCGGACCGCGGGCATCGATCCGGGCACGCCGATGTTGCGGGTCGACACCGAGGACGTGGCGTCCCGGCTGCGGGCGATCCGCAAGGTCGCCGATGTCCGGGTCTCGTTGTCCTGGCCGACGACCGTGCGGGTCGAGGTCACCGAACGCGCCCCGGCGGCGTTCCTGGTGGCGCGCGACGGCATCCAGCTCGTCGACTCCGCCGGCGTGCCGTTCCAGGTGGTCAAGGACCCGCCCGCCGACCTGCCGGAACTCCACGTCCGCCGGGTGGCCCCGGACGACCCGGCCACCCGGGCGGCGATGACCGTGCTCACCGCCCTGCCCCCGGCGCTGCGCGCGGACGTGCTCGCGGTGGACGCCCAGGACCCGGGTGACATCCACCTGCGGCTGAAGGGCGACCGCGAGGTCCAGTGGGGCGACACCGACGAATCGGACCGCAAGGCGGCCATCCTGCCCCCGCTGCTGACCCGACCCGGCAGCGTCTACGACGTCACGGCGCCGTCCCTGCCGACGGTGGCCTGAGAGCCCGTCTTCAACCTGGTACCGAGTAAGCGGCGTGAGCCGCTTTCTCTTTCGGTGAGTGGTCTCGCAACCGGCACCGCTGCGCACAACGAGTCCGAAGACGGGCTCTGAGGATCACCACGGCACGGGTGACCCGTCCCAGGAGAAGAAGGAGCCGGTGGGGCCGTCGTCGGGCAGCAGCGCCAGCCGGACCGCTCCCGCGGCGGCTTCCGCCGGGTCCCCGCCGCTGGCGGCCGCGCGGGCATTGAGCTCGGTGGCCCGCAACCCGGGGGCCAGCGCGTTGACCTTGAAGCCGTCGTCGGCGAGCTCCTGGGCGTAGCAGAGCGTGACGGCGTTGAGCGCGGCCTTCGACGACCGGTACGCGGCGGCCCCGCCGCGTCCGGCGGCGAACTGCGGATTCGGGTTCGTGCTCCAGGTCAGCGAGCCGGTGCCGCTGGAGACGTTGACGATCCGCGGGTGGGCTGAGCGCCGCAGCGCCGGGAGGAAGGCGTTGGTGACCGCGAGGACGCCGAACACGTTGGTCTCGTAGACCTGCCGGAACTCCTCGACGTCGGATCCGGGAGCCGTGGCGGACGTGCCGGAGATGCCCGCGTTGTTGACCAGGACGTCCAGCGCGTCGATCTGCCGCGCCGCGGCGGCGATCCCCGCGGGGTCGGTGACGTCCAGGACGAGGAGCCGGGCGTCACCGCCGATCTCCTCGACCGCCCGCCGGCCGCGCTCGGCGTCCCGGGACCCGACGTGCACGGTCAGTCCCGCTCGGGCCAGCTGACGGGCGATCTCCTTGCCGATACCTTTGTTCGCGCCGGTGACCAGCGCAGTGGAGGCGTTCATGGGCGTGACGCTCCCACCGGCCGGGCACCGCGACCAGGGATCGACGATCCCACCCACGACCGCGCGGACGGAGGCAGCATGGCCAGGGCGGAACTCGCGGAATTCCTGCGGTCCCGCAGGGCGCGCCTGGACCCGGCGAGCATCGGCCTGCCCGGTCGGGGACCCCGTCGCACCTCGGGGCTGCGGCGCGAGGAGGTCGCGCTGCTGGCGCACATGTCCGTCGACTACTACACGCGCCTGGAGCAGGCGCGGGGCCCGCGGCCCTCGCCGCACGTCCTCGGACCGCTCGCCGACGCGTTGCGCCTGGCACCGGCGGAGCGCGCGCACCTGTTCGCCCTGGCGGGCGCGAGCGCACCACCGCCGTCCAGTCCGGTGCGCCGGGTGCGCCCGCACATCGCCGAGATGCTGCGCCGCCTGCCCGACACCGCGGCCGTGGTCACCGACGCCGCGTACCGGGTCGTCGCCTTCAACCCGCTCGCCGACGCCCTGCTCGGCGATCTGCGCGGGGAACCGAACCTGGCCCGCCGCCACTTCCTGCGCACCGGGATCGTCGAGAGCAGCGCGGCGGAGAGCTTCGGCCGCATCGCGGCGGCGCGGCTGAGAGCGGCCCACGCTCGCTACTCCGACGACGCGGACCTCGCGCACCTGCTGGCGGAACTGCGCGCTCGCAGCCCGGAGTTCCGCGAGCTGTGGGAGGCGTACCCGGTGCACGCGCCCGGCCACCGCCGGAAGGTGCTCGACCACCCCGAGGTCGGCCGGATCCGCGTCAACTGCGACGTGCTGCCGGTCCCCGAGGACGACCAGCAGGTCGTCTTCGTCACCGCGGATCCCGGCTCCACCGCCGCCCGCGCCTTCCGCCGGCTGGTCGCGACGCGGTGAGGCGGTCCACCGTGGACGATGAGCGGCGTTGTCGGTGCCCCGGGGCATGATGCGGACACCCGAGTGGATGGAGGAACGATGCCGACTTTGGTGCGTGCGGCGACCGACGAGCGGGACGGTCTGCTGGCCTTCCTGGAGGAACAGCGGGCGTCGCTGCGACGTGCCGTGCACGGGCTCACCGACGAGCAGGCCGCCGCGCGGCCGACGGTCAGCGGGCCGTGCCTCGGCGGCGTGATCAAGCACGTCACGGCGGCCGAGCGGAACTGGGTGGACGTGCTGGCCGGGCGCCCGTCGCCGGAGCGCGACTGGGACGCGGAGTTCCGGGTGCTCGACGGGGAGACGCTGGACGGCCTGGTGGAGGCGTACCGGGCGCAGGCCCGGGACACCGAGTCGGTGGTCTCCGGCGTCGCGGACCTGGGGGCACCGCTGGACATCTCGCCGCTGAGCAGCCTGCTGCCGGAGGGCACCGTCCGGACGCCCCGCTGGGTGCTCAGCCACCTCATCCAGGAAACGGCCCGCCACGCGGGCCACGCCGACATCCTCCGGGAGACCCTGGACGGCGCGACCGCGTACCAGCTGATCGAGGCCACCGGCACACCCATCCTCGGGTAACGCTGAGTTCAGCGGCCGTCTCGGCTAGTTCGAAGACGAACTCAAGCAGGCCAGTCGCGGAGTTCGTGCAGCAGGGACAGGAAGGCCCGCTCGGCTGCGGACAGGAGGCGGTCCCGGCGGTAGGCGACGACGACGGGGCGGGCCGGGGGTTCGGGGTCGACGCGGATGGTCGTCAGCTCCCCCTCGCGGAGTTCGTGCGCGACGGCGTGCTCGGAGATCAGGGACACGCCGAGCGCGGCGGCCACGCCCTGCTTGAGGGTTTCGGTGCCGGACATGTCGGCCGTTTCCGGGGCGAGGTTCCAGCCGAGCAGCGTCTCCTCCTGCAGGCGGCGGGTGGCGGAGCCGCGTTCGCGCATCAGGAAGCGCTGGTCGGCCAGGTCGGTGGGCCGCGCCCGGCGGTCCGCCAGGGCGTGCTCGGGCGGGGCGATGAGCACCAGCCGGTCGGAGAACATCGGCTCGACCACGACCTGGTCGGCGTCCGGTCGGTCGGCGAACACCGCGATCCCGACCTCGCCGTCGAGCAGTTCCCGCAGCACCTGCTCGCCGTTGCCGGTGCGCACGCCGAACCGCAGGCCGGGGTGCCGGTGGTGGAAGCGGGCGACCAGTCGTGGCAGCAGGTAGGTGCCGACGGTGCTGGTCCCGCCCACCGCGAGCTCCCCGGCCTGCAGGTCGCGCACCTGGTCGAGCGCGGCCACCGCCTCCCCGGCGAGCAGGAAGATCCGCCGCGCGTAGTCGGCGAGCACCTCGCCCTCGGCGGTCGGCCGGATCCGGGCCCCGGAGCGGTCGATGAGCGTGGCGTGCAACGACTTCTCCAGCTGCCGCACCTGGTTGGACACCGAGGGCTGGCTCATGAACAGCTTCTGCGCCGCCGCGGAGAACCCGCCCTCGTCCACGACGTGCAGGAAGATCCACAGCCGGTGCAGGTTGAGCCGCATCCCGCCACCCTCGGCCGCCCGCGACGCCCGGTCAAGATCCGCCGACCCGCTGTCAGATCCAGACGAGGTGGAGGTTGCGGCGACCGGAAAGGCGGCCGAGCGCGGATTCGGCGGACCGGAAGCTGCCCCGCATGGGCCCGGACGTGCTCACCACCTCGGCACCGTCGTCGAACGCCATGCCCCAGTACGCGGCGTACCCGTCCTCGCGCTCACCGACCTCGGAACACAACGCGAACACCCTGGGCGCGTTCTCCCGGGCCAGTTCTTCCAGCTCCGCGAGGAACTTCTCCTCGCTGACGACTTCCTGCACCGCGACCTCCTTGGTGGGTTCCGTGATGTGGCTAACACGTTAATGGCTAACGCGTTAGTCGAGCTAGCACTCGATCGACGGACGGTGCCCCTGGTGCAGACTTGGCCTGGTAGGAGGTGAGCGTGGCTATCAGGACCGACGCGGTGTCGCTGCGCCGCAGGATTGGGGCGAGGCTTCGCCACTTCCGTCGCGAAGCCGGGCGCACCACCAGCGAGGCCGCCGGGGAACTCGGGTGCTCGCGGGGCAAGATCAGCCAGATGGAAGCGGGCATGTACCGGCTCCAGTACCGGGACGTGCGCGATCTGCTCCGCTTCTACGGTGCACCGGAATCCGAGGCGGAAACGCTTGTCGAGCAGGCGAAACGTTCCTCGGAACCCAGTTGGTGGGAACCGTACTCGGACGTGGTCGAGGAGTGGTTCGCCTTCTTCCTCGGCTCCGAGGGCGAGGCTGTGCGTGAATTCAACTACGAGCAGCTGGTTGTGCCGGGTCTTCTCCAAACCCGCGACTACGCGGCCGCGCTGACGGAGGCGAGTCGGAGCGTCGCGCCCGGGAACCGGACCAAGGTCGCGGAGCTGCGGCTGGAACGCCAACGCCGACTGGAGGCGGAACGTCCGCTGGTGCTGGACGTGGTGATCGAGGAAGCCGTGCTGCGGCGCCCGATCGGCGGGCGGGACGTCCTCGCTGACCAGCTCCGGCACCTGCTCACGATGGGAGAGCTGCCGCACGTCACCGTGCAGGTGCTGCCGACGGGCGTGGGCGCGCATTCCGGCATGGACGGCAAGTTCGTCCTGCTCGAATTCGAGGACTTCACGCCCGGTGTCTTCCTGGAGAGCCATCCGGTGCTGGGCGCTCGCTACGACGTCGAAGATCCTGTGCTGATCGACACCTACAGTTCGATTGCGAAAGCTCTTCGCAAGGAAGCACTCGGTCGACGAGAATCCAAGACGTTCATCGAGAACGTTCTGTCCGAACTGCGGTAGAGGTGGCGAGTGCCTGAGCGGGTCACGCGCTGGCGGAAGTCCAGCCGGAGCATGAACCAGGGCGCCTGCGTGGAAGTCGCGTTCCTGGGCGGGGACGCGGTGGCGGCGCGGGATTCGAAGGACCCGGGCGGGCCCGCGCTGGTGTTCGCGCGGAGGCAGTGGACGGCGTTCCTCGGTCGGCTCCGCGACGGACGCTGAGCGGATTCGCCCGCGCCCGTCGCGGAACCGGCGCGTCCTCAGTACGCGATGCAGGCCGAGCGCCACTCGGTGTAGAAGTCCCAGACCTGGGGCGAACATTCGGGCGGTCCGTGCTGGGACTGCTTGGCGCCGACGTGCGGCAGGTGCGCGTAGGCGCCCACGCCCGGCCGGTTGACGTGCAGCATCCCGGCCTCGAAGCGGTCCAGCGCCTCGAAGATCCGGGCCGGGTCGCGGGTGAACACCGCGCCGGACATGCCGTAGCGGACGGAGTTGGCGATGCGCAGCGCATCGTCGAAGCCGTCGCTGTCGATCACCGACAGGACCGGGCCGAAGATCTCCTCCTGCGCGATCTCGGCGTCCCACGGGACGTCGCGCAGCACCGTCGGCCGAACGTAGTGGCCCGGCGGCAGGCCGTCGGTCGCGGCTGCGCCGCCGCAGGCGACCACCGCACCGGAGTCCTCGGCGCGGTGCACCGCGTCCAGGCACGCCCGCATGCGGTCGTCGTTGACGACCGGGCACACGTCGCTGCCCGGGTCGGTCCCCGGCCCGACGCGCAGCGCGGCGACCCGTTCCACCAGCCGGTCGACCAGTTCGTCGACGACGCGGACGTCGGCGACCACCCGGCTCGTGGCGCTGCAACGCTGCCCGGCCTGGCCGAACGCGCCGCGCACGATCGCGTCGGTGGCCTGCTCCAGGTCGGCGTCGTCGAGGACGACGACCGCGTTCTTGCCGCCGAGTTCCAGCTGCGTCTTCAACAGCCGGTGGGCGCCCGCCCGCTGGATGGCGGTGCCGACCGGCACCGAGCCGGTGAACGAGATCCCGGCGACCGCCTGGTGCGCCACCAGCGCCTCGCCGACCGGCCGGTCGCCCTGCACGAGGTTCAGCACGCCCGGCGGCAGTCCGGCGTCGGCGAACGCGCGGACCAGCAGCGCCGCGGTCAGCGGGGTCAGCGGCGAGGGTTTGAGCACCGCCGTGCAGCCGGACAGCAGCGCGGGCGCGACCTTCCACATCGGAATCGCGAGCGGGAAGTTCCACGGCGTGATCAGGCCGACCACGCCGATCGGGCGGCGGAAGGTGAACGCCCAGGTGCGCGGGTCCTCGGCGGGCGCGGTGACGCCGCCCAGCCGCCGCGACTCGCCGGCGGTGAAGTCCAGGACCTCCAGCGCGCGGCGCACCTCGCCGCGCGCCTCGGACAGCAGTTTGCCCTGCTCGCGGGTGATCGTCTCGGCGAACTCCGCGGCCCGCGCGGAGATCAGCCGGCCCGCCTCGCGCAGGAACTCCGCGCGGCGGATCGGGCCGAGGCCGTGCCAGTCGGCGCGGGCGGCGCGCGCCGCGTCCACCGCGGCCTCCACGTCGACCCCACCGGACTCGGCGAACTCGCCGAGGACGTCCCGGGTGTCGGCGGGGTTGACGTCGGGACGGGTCAGCCCGGTCTCGGCGGGCACCCAGCGGCCGCCGACGTGATTTCCCAGCAGCTCGGACATTCACACCTCCTGCGAAACGGTGTCGTCGGCCAACCCGAAGGACAACGTCATCCCGGCTCCGCCGAGGCCGTTGACGACCGTGACCCCGGGTTCGGGGTCGACCACCAGATGAGCCCGCCCGTCCGGCAGCGACGGGTAGACGCCGTGCCAGCGCTCGGCGATGGCCGGGCGCGGGATCGCGGCGAAACCCTCGAAGTAGTCGAGGATCGCCCGGTTGACCGCCTCGTGCTCGAAGGGGTCGTGGGTGTCGCCGTAGGCGTGCGAGTCGCCGATGGTGACCTCTCCGGACGCGGTCTGCGAGACCAGCACGTGGATGCCGTGCTCGCGGTGGAACGGCAGCTCGTCGCCGAACCGCTGGCGCAGCGGCGCCAGCGACGTGCAGTGCGCGAACGACTGGTAGTGCAGCAGCGTCAACCCGGCGCACAGCGTCGGGCCCAGCGCCCAGCCCGCCGGTTGCGGCCCGGTGCGCAGCATCTGCAACTTGCACCGCCGGATGCCGCTGTCGGCGAAGACCTCCGGGTACAGCGCCTGGAACTCGTTGCCGCTGCACACGAAAACCCGGTCCACCCGCCAGGTTCCGGAGGTCGTCTCGACGTGCGGCAGCGAGATCCCGCGCACCGCGGTGCCGAACCTCAGCTCGACGCCGAAGTCGCGCGCCAGCGCCGCCGCCACGCCCGGGATCGCCTGCCGCGGGTCGACGTTGACCTCCGTCGGGCTCCACAGCGCGGCGCGCAGCCCCTCGGGCACCACGACGTCGCTGGCGTCGGCGACCTCGGCGGGGGTGAGCAGGCGGCAGCCCCGCTCCCGCGCCGCCGGGGTCGTGTCCAGGAACTCCTCCAGCACGGCCTGCTCATCGGCGTGGTAGGCCAGGTGCAGCGAGCCGACCTCGGCGCACCACAGCCCCGCTCGCCGGGCCATCTCCAACCAGATCTCGCGGCTGCGCAACGCCCGCTCGTAGCGGTCGCCGGGCTGGCCGATCGGCCACAGCAGGCCGAAGTTGCGCAGCGACGCGCCGACCGCCCGCTCGTCGCGTTCGAACAGCACCACCCGCGCGCCGCGCCGGGCCACCGCCAGGGCGTGCGCGAGCCCCACGATCCCGCCGCCGACCACGGCCACATCCGCTCGGTTCATCGCTGACTCCTCTCGTCGGTGCCGGTCTTCGAACCCGGTCCCCGGAGGGCGGCGGTAGCCGCTTCCCCGGCGGTGCGTGGCCGCGCGCCCGGCACCGCCGCGCACGAGGAGTTCGAAGACGAGTGCTCAGGCCGCCGGTCGCTGGTTCCAGCGGGGCAGCAGGATCAGGCAGGAGAGCAGGGCGGCCCCGGCGAATCCGAGGAACAGCGCGGTGCCGCCGAGGTAACCGGGCAGCAGCCCGCCGAGGATCGCCCCGACCGAACCGCACCCGTTGACGAACCCCGCCGCCGCACCGGCCCGCGACGACGTGCCGAAGTCCACAGCGGACACGCACGAGATCATCGCGTCCGCGGCGTAGGCGGTGAACCCGATCAGCGCGAGCACCACCACCATCAGCACCACGCTGCCCGATGCGGTCAGCGGGATGAACAGCGCCAACGCGGCCACCAGCGCGGCGAGGCTGAGCACGCACGGCGGGACGCGGCGGGCGCCGAACCAGGTGTCGGAGACGTACCCGATCGCGATCGGCGCCAGCAGGCCGGCCACCCCGAAGGCGACCGGGATGACGACCGCCTCGAACTTCGAGGTGTGCGGGATGCGCTCGGTGACCAGCACCGGTCCCCACAGCAGGATCGCGTAGCGCGCGGGCTTGAGCAGGAAGTACGCCAGGCCGAGGGTGAGCACCATCCGGTCGCGCACCCCGGTGAGCATCGCCTCGCGCAGCGACGGGCGCTCCTGCGCGGCGGGCTCCTCGTCGTGCCCCGGCAGGCCAGCCCGGGACGGGTGGTCGCGCTGGAACAGCAGGAACAGCACCACCACGACCAGCACGACCGAGGCTCCGGCGAGGAACGCCACCCGCCAGTCCGACCACGCGGTGTAGGCCGCCCACCCGGCGAACGGGCCCGCGACCAGCCCGCCGAAGGCGTAGTTGGTGCTCCACAGCCCGAGCACCCGGCCGCGCTGCTCCACCGCGAAGAACGCGGACACGTTCTTGCACAGCGCCGCCCACCCGGTCGACTGGGAGAGGCCCTGCACCACCATCAGCGGCAGGAACAGCACGACCGCGGGCAGCAGGCCCATCGACGTCGCCGCCACCGCCGACATCAGCAGTCCGCCGCAGACCACCACGCGCGGCCCGAACCGGTCGGCCACCGAGCCCCACACGAACTGGCCGACGGCGTAGGCCGCCAGGTAGACGGCGTCCAGATCACCGAGCACCTGCTTGGTGAGGGTGGTGTTGACCGCGGGGTCGTCCAGGATGCCGACCTTGGCCACCGAGAACGCCTGGCGGGTGAAGTAGAACGCGGCGTAGGCGACCCAGGTGATCGCGAAGATCCGCCACTGCCAGCGGCGCCGCCGGAGGAGCTCCGGGGCGCGGACACCGGTCGAAGTCATCTCGGTCTCCTCCCGCCGGTGTGGTTGAGCGCCACCCAGAACGCGTCGTGGTTGCGCAGCCGGTGCCCGTCCGGCACCGCGACCGGGCGGTTGACCAGGAACGGGACCCGCTGCTCGGCGAGCCCGCCGTGGGAGCGCAGCCGACCGTCCAATTGGGACAGATCGTGGCCGTCCGGGGTGGTGCCCAGCGCGGTGCTCCGGTCGCCGATGACGACCAGGTCGCCGATCCGGTCGGCGGGCAGCTCGAACCGCTCGCACGCCTGCTCGCGGGGCAGCACCTGCTCGACGCCCGGCAGCGCGGCGATTCGCTCGCGCACGTCGACGCCGTCCGGCAGGTACGCGGTGGCGAAGGAACCGAGCGCGCCGTGGTGGGCGGTGTACGGGTCGGTGATCGGCAGCACCACGCGGCAGGTCCCCGGCCCGACGAGCTCGTCGAGGACGCTGCCCAGGTAGACGACGTTCGGCGCCCCGGTGGCGTCGGCCTTGGCGTTCATCCCGTGGTCGGCGGTGATCACCAGCGTCGCGCCGAGCTCGTCGAGGCGCCGGAAGTAGCCGTCCATCATCGCGTAGAAGTCGTCGGCGGCCGGGCTGCCGGGCGCGTGCTTGTGCTGCACGAAGTCGGTCAACGACAGGTACATCAGGTCCGGCCGTTCCCGCTCCAGCAGCACCGCCCCGGCGGCCAGCACGAACTCGCTGAGGTCGGCGCTGTAGACCGACGGCAGCGGGCGGTCGACCAATCGGAGCACGTCGGAGATGCCGTTGTCCGCCTCGGTCGCGCGGTCGGCGTGCTCGGCGGAGAAGCGCACCCCCTTGTCCAGGCCGCTGCCGAGCAGCCGCCGCAGCTTGTCCTTGGCGGTGACCACCGCGACCTTCGCGCCCGCCCGCTCGAATTCGGCGAACAACGTGGGCGCCCGCAGGAATCGCGGATCGTTCATCATCACCTCGGTGCCGGATTCGGCGTCGTAGAAGTAGTTCCCGCAGATGCCGTGGACCGCGGGCGGCACTCCGGTGGCGATGGACAGGTTGTTCGGATTGGTGAAGGAGGGCATCGAGCAGTCGGCCTCCAGCGCGGCGCCGGACTCCGCGAGCTCCGCCAGGAACGGCATCCGACCTGCGGCGATCGCTTTCCGGTGGTAGTCGGGTTCGCTGCCGTCGACGCACACGACCACCACCGGTCCGCGCGGCGCGTCGTAGTCGCGGCCGTTGATCTGCAGGGAATTGCGGTTCATCGAGGTCTCCACCCGAAGTGCGGGGAACGGTCGATTCCCTTGGTAACAACGCATTCGGTGTCCCGGAACTGCGAAAGTGCCTATGGCGCCCATAAAGGATCGTGCACGTCGTCCGAGATCAACTGCGCCGCGCTAATGTGTGCGGTGTGTTCAGGGTGAGCGGGGAGTCGCCGGAGACGTTCTTCTCCCGGGGGGAATCGCAGGCGACCAGGCGGCTGCGGGTGGTGCGGCAGACGTCCGCCTCGGGGGCGGACCCGGTCGACCTCGCCGAGGCGGAGGAGTTCCTGCGGCTGTTCCACACCGAGAACCGCGACGCGGGGTCCCTGCGACAACGGCTGGACCGGGTGCGCTACGAGGTCGAGACCGTGGGCACCTACCGGCACACCCCGCGGGAGCTGGCCTTCGGCGCGAAGGTGGCCTGGCGCAACAGCGCCCGCTGCATCGGCCGGTTGTACTGGCGCAGCCTCAAGGTCCGCGACCTGCGCGACGTGCACGGCGCCGCCGAGGTCGCGGCGCACTGCGTCGAACACCTGCGGATGGCCACCAACCGGGGCAAGATCCGCCCGGTCATCAGCGTGTTCCCGCCGGAGGTGCCGGGTCGCCCGGCGCCGCGCATCTGGAACGAGCAGCTCATCCGCTACGCCGGGTACGACGGCGGTGACGGCGCGGTGCTCGGCGATCCGCGCGCCGCCCGGTTCACCGCCGCGGTCGCGAACGCCGGCTGGCAGCCGCCCGCCCGGCGCAGCGCCTTCGACGTCCTGCCGCTGGTGGTCGAGACGGCCGAGGAGGGGCCGCGGATGTTCGCGCTGCCCGCCGACGCGGTGCTGGAGGTGCCCCTGGCGCACCCGGACCTGCCGTGGTTCGCCGAGCTCGGGCTGCGGTGGCACGCGGTACCGGTGATCAGCCACATGCGCCTGTCGATCGGCGGCGTCTCCTACCCGGCCGCACCGTTCAACGGCTGGTACATGGGCACCGAGATCGGTGCCCGCAACCTCGCCGACCCGGACCGCTACGACCTGGTCCCGGTGGTGGCCGAACGGCTCGGCCTGGACACCTCCCGGGAGGACTCGCTGTGGCGGGACCGGGCGCTGGTGGAACTGACCCGCGCGGTCCACCACTCCTACCGGCGGGCCGGGGTGACCATCACCGACCACCACACCGAGTCCCACCGGTTCCTGACGCACCTGGCCAAGGAGGAGGCGGCCGGGCGCCGCTGCCCGGTCGACTGGTCGTGGATCGTCCCGCCGATGTCCGGCGCCCAGACCCCGGTCTTCCACCGCTACTACGACAGCACGCCGCAGCGCCCGGACTTCTTCCTGGACGACGACGCGGTGCGTCGAGCCCAGGAGGGCGGCCCACCCCGGTTCAGGTGATCACCCACTCGAATGGCGCATTGACGTGACCCCGATCACTGCATACCGTCAGCAAACGTTTTCTTGGGGGTGATCCATGGCGCGACTCCGCACTCGGCGCTCCTTCCTCCGCGGACTCGGTGCGACCGCGCTCGCCGGAGGCGTGCTCACCGGCTGCGGACCGGCCCGGAACCCCCGCGAGATCACCTTCTGGAACTTCTACGGACCCGGCGGCCAGCAGAAGCGGCAGAGCGACTGGGTCGTCCGGCTGGCCGCCGAGTGGAACGCCACGCACGACGTCAAGGTCCGCGTGCGGTACGTGCCGAACAAGGACTACAAGTCCGGGCCGACGCTGCAGACCTCGTTCAGCGCGGGCGCCGGCCCCGACGTGTTCCTGCTCAGCCCGGGCGACTTCCTGCGCTACTACAACGGCGGCGCGCTCGCCGACCTGACCCCGCACCTGGATCCGGGCGTCCGCGAGGACTTCCTGCCGGAGGTGCTGCAAACCCGGTTGGTCGACGGGCGGGTCTACGGCCTGCCGATGGAGATCGAACCGCTCGCGCTGTACTACTCGGAGGCGGCCTTCGAGCGCGCCCGGCTGTCCGAAGGGGACCTGCCGCGCACCTGGGACGACCTGCTCGCGCTCGCCGAACGGCTCACCACCCCGGATCGCTTCGGCCTGCTGCTGGAGACCAACCCGGGCTATTACCAGAACTTCACCTGGTACCCGTTCCTGTGGATGGCCGGTGGCGAGGTGTTCACCCCGGACCAGCGCCGGTCCGCCTTCGCCGGTCCGGCCGCGCGCGCCGCGCTGCGGTTCTGGCAGGACTCGGTCCGCCGCGGAGCGGCCCCGCGCCGGGTGCAGGGCGAGGGCGGCAACGACTCGGTGTCCAACATCGCCCACGGCTACTGCGCCATGCAGCAGCTCGGCATCTGGGGCATCGCCGAGATCGCCGAGCAGGCGCCGGGTTTCCGCTACGGCGTGGTCCCGCTGCCCACCCCGCCCGGCGGCAGCTACACCACCGCGCTGGGCAGTTGGGCGATGGTCGCCAACGCCAAGGGCGCCAACCCGGAGGCCGCCGCCGAGTTCGTGGCCTGGGCGCTCGGCTCCTCCGACCCGGCGTGCATCGACCGGATGCGCCGTTGGAACACCGAGGCCAAGACGAACCTCCCGCCCCGCTACTCGGTGCAGCGCGCCGCCCGCGACCGCGGCGCGTTCGACCGCGGCCCGATGCGGGTGTTCGCCGAGCAGGTCATGGCCCGGGCCCGGCCCGAACCCCGCTACCCGCCGGAGGTGTACCGGGCCGTCTCGGACGCGTTGCAGGCGTGCCAGCTCGACGGGGCGGACCCGGTGCGGGCGGCCGAGGCCGCCGCCGAGCAGATCGACACGTTCCTGTCCACCTACGACGGAGCCGCGATCCAATGAGCCGCCGCCGATCCGACGCCGCCGCGGCGTTCGCCTTCCTCGCCCCGGACGGGCTGGGGCTGCTGCTGTTCGTCGCCGTCCCGACCGCGCTGGCGCTGGTGGTCGGCCTGTTCGACGTCGACGGCTTCGGCAACGTCTCGTGGGCCGGGCTGGACAACTTCCGGCTCATGGCCGGGGACGGCCTGCTGTGGCGGAGCTTCGGCGTGACCGCGCTGTACGCGGTGCTGTTCGTGCCGCTGGCGTTCGTGGTCTCGCTCGCGCTGGCGTTGCTGGTCCGGGACCACTTCCCGGGCGTCGGCGCGGTGCGGGCCGCGCTGTTCCTGCCCAACGCGGTGAGCCTGGTGGTGATCGGCCTGCTGTGGCAGTTCCTGCTCACCGACAAGACCGGTGTGGTCAGCAGGCTCGGCGCCGCGGTCGGGCTGGGCGGCGTCTCGTGGCTGGGTGACCCGGACCTGGCGCTGGTGACGCTGGTGCTGATCAGCGTGTGGTTCCTGATGGGCTACCAGATGCTGATCTTCGTCGGCGGCCTGCAGGACATCCCGGCCGAGCTGTACGACGCGGCCACTGTGGACGGTGCGGGGCCGTGGCAGCGGTTCCGCCGGGTGACCTGGCCGATGCTGCGCCCGACGAGCTTCTTCGTGCTGGTCACCTCGACGATCAACGCGGTCACCGGGCTGCAGGCGTTCGACCTGGTCTTCGTCACCACCTCCGGCGGCCCGGCCAACGCCACCTCGACGGTCGTCTACTACGCCTACCAGCAGGCGTTCCAGTTCGGCCGGTTCGGCTACGCCGCGGCGATCTGCGCGTTGCTGGTGGTGGCCCTGGGCGCCGTGACCGCCGCGCTGTTCGCGCTGACCAGGGGAGGTCGGTTCGATGCGTGACCGCCGCCGCGCCGGACGCGCCGCGCTGGCCTACGCCGTCGCGCTCGTCTCGGTCGCACCGCTGCTGTGGCTGCTGCTGAGCGCGTTCCGCCCCGCCGACGAGCTCTACGACCTCGGCTGGCCGCGCGAGCTGACGCTGTCCAACGTGGCCTACGTGCTCACCGAGGTCCCGTTCCTGCGGTACCTGGCCAACAGCGCCTTCGTGTCGGTGACCGTCACGGTGATCGCGCTGTTCCTGCACTCGATGGCCGCGTACGCGCTGGCGCGGCTGTCGTTCCGCGGTCGCGGGTTCGCCTTCGCCTCGGTGGTGGCGACCCTGCTCATCTCGCTGCCGGTGATCCTGGTGCCGCTGTTCGTCGTGGTGCGCGGACTGGGCATGGTGGACAGCTACGCGGGCCTGATCGTGCCGGGCGTGTTCAACGCCTTCGGCATCTTCCTGCTGCGCCAGTTCTACCTGGGGGTCCCGCCCGAGCTGGAGGAGGCCGCGCACCTCGACGGCTGCGGGCACTGGCGCGTCTACTGGCACGTCATCCTGCCGCTGAGCCGGCCGATGCTCGCCGCGCTGGCGGTGCTGTTCTTCCTGGCGAACTGGAACTCGTTCCTGTGGCCGCTGGCGGTGGCCCAGGACGAGTCGCTGCGCGTGGTCCAGGTCGGCATCGCCTCGTTGCAGGGCCAGTACGCGTCCAAGCAGCAGTACGTCATCGCCGCCGCGATGCTCGCCGCGGTCCCGACCGTCGTGGTCTTCCTGCTCGGCCAGCGCTGGCTGGTCGCCTCCCTCAAGACGACCGGGCTGAAGTGAGCTGTCGGTCCGCCGACGTAGTGTCGCGGCGTGCGGGCGTCGAGGCTGATCGCGTTGCTGTGCCTGTTGCAGGCGCGCGGATCGATGACGGGTGCGGAGCTGGCCCGGGAACTGGAGGTCTCCGAGCGCACCGTCGCGCGCGACGTGCTCGCGCTGGCGGAGGCGGGCGTGCCGGTGTACGCCGAGCGCGGTCGCACCGGCGGTTACCGGCTGCTCGGCGGCTACCGGCAGCGGCTCACCGGCCTGCACCGCGCGGAGGCCGAGGCGCTGCTGCTCGCCGGGGTGCCCGGGCCCGCCGGTGACATGGGGTTGGCCGACGCGGTGGCCGCCGCCCGGGTCAAGCTGTCGGCCTCGCTCGCGCCGCCGCTGCGCGACGCCCCGGAGCGGGTGGGGCGGCGGTTCCACCTGGACGCGCCGCGCTGGTTCCGCGCGGCCGAGACCCCGGACCTGCTGCCGGAACTCAGCCGCGCGGTGTGGCAGGACCGCGCCGTCACGGCGTGGTACCGCCGCGACGGCGCGGAGGTGCGGCGCGAGCTCGAACCGCACGGCCTCGTGCTCAAGGCCGGTGTCTGGTACCTGGCCGCCCGCCGCGGGCGGCGGTTCCTGGTGTACCGGGTGGACCGCTTCAGCCGGGTGGAGCCCGGCGCGCAGTTCGCCCGCGACGAGTCCTTCGACCTGGCGGCGTTCTGGGACTCGCACGTGTCGGACTTCGGCCGCTCGCTGCTCACCGACCACATCCGGGTGCGCCTGAGCCCGACCGGCCTGCGCCGCCTGCCCGTGCTCGTCGACGAGGAGGCCGCCCGCGGGGCCGACGCTTCCGCGGGCGAGGCCGACGAGTCCGGCTGGGTCACCGCGACGATGCCGGTGGAATCCCTCGACGTCGCCTACGAGCAGATGCTGCGCCTCGGCCCCGAGGTCGAGGTCCTCGACCCGCCCGAGCTGCGGCGCCGGATGGCCGACGCCGCGTCCCGGCTCACCGCGCTGTACCGCTGATTCACCGGTAGCCGGTGGGATCGGCGGGCTTGCCCGCGTCCCGGACTTCCAGGGCGTAGCGCCAGCAGTCCGGCTGCGAACCGTCGACGTCGGTGAAGCCGTACACCCCGGCCAGCTGCCCGCTGGACAGCGACCGCGTGTTCCACCGCGCCACCTGCGGGTCGGTGGCCAACGCGACGACCGCCCGGCCGACGTAGTGCGGCGACTCCGAGATGCAGAAGTGCGGCTCGGCCGCGAGGGCGTCCCGCCAGTTCTCCTCGGTGACGCCGTAGAAATCCAGCATCAGCTCCGAGCGCAGCCAGCCCGGCGACAGCGACACCGCCGTGCCGCCGTGCGGCGCCAGCTCCTCGCCCTCGGCCCGCGCCAACCGGTGCAACGCCACCTTCGCGACGTCGAAGAACGCGCCGAGCTCACCGCGGTAGTGCCGCTCGTTGTGCTCGGCGGTGCCGTCGGTGAGTTCCACGACCAGTCCACCCGGCCGCCGCGACAGCAGTCCCAGCGCGTGGTGCGCGGTGATCATGTGCGCCTCGATGCCGATGCGCAGCCGCCGCAGCCCCATGTCGAGGTCCTGCTGCCAGATCGGCTTGTGCCAGTCGAGCAGGTGCTCGCCACCGAGGTCGTTGACCAGGACGTCCAACTTCCCCTGCTCGGACTCGATCCGCCGCACCAGGTCCCGCACCTGCTCCGGGACGGTGTGGTCGACCTGGACCGCGATGCCGGTGCCGCCGGCCGCGCAGACCAGTTCGGCGGTCTCCTCGATGGTCTCCGGCCGGCCGTAGTCGGAGCGCTGCCGCCGCGTCGTGCGCCCCGTTCCGTACACCGTCGCGCCGGCGGCCCCCAGTTCCACGGCGATGCCGCGCCCCGCCCCGCGAGTCGCCCCGGCGACCAGCGCGACCGCGCCGTGCAGTGGTCCGCTCATTCCTCTTCCTCCCAGTCGGGTTCTCGGTCGCGAGCAGCCTGGCAGCGATTCCAGACACCTCCGGTCCGGATTTCCGCACCGCCGCGCGGGTCCCCTCCAACGGGGCAGGTCGACGCTCCGCCTGCCTCCGACGCGACCGCGGCGTTCGGGGTACGGTGTCGGCGGTGATCACGTCGTGACGTGACCACCGCAGAAGGGGAGGTACAGCTCGGCTCGATGCGCCGCCAGGCGCGGGCACCCGGTCGAAGCGGAAGTGACGCGGTGCGAGGCACGGAACACCTGCCACGGACTCCGGCGTGGCTGCTGGACGCGGAGGCGCCCGGATGCCTACGGTCCGCACCACCGGGCACCGGACCGGCGGCTCGGCGGTTCCGGCACCCGCGGCGACCGGGGTACCAGGGGGTGCCCGTTCCGGCGGTCGGAGCAGAGAGCGCAGAGCCACGATCAGGAAGGCGGATCCGATGACGCCCCCGCACAACTACCTCGCGGTGATCAAGGTCGTCGGCATCGGCGGCGGCGGCGTCAACGCCGTGAACCGCATGATCGAGGTCGGGCTCAAAGGCGTCGAGTTCATCGCGGTGAACACCGACGCGCAGGCCCTGCTGATGTCCGACGCCGATGTCAAGCTCGACATCGGCCGGGAGCTCACCCGGGGTCTCGGCGCCGGTGCGGCGCCGGAGGTCGGCAGGCAGGCGGCCGAGGACCACAAGGAGGAGATCGAGGAGGTCCTCAAGGGCGCCGACATGGTGTTCGTGACCGCCGGGGAGGGCGGCGGCACCGGCACCGGCGGCGCACCCGTGGTCGCGCAGGTCGCCCGCAAGCTCGGCGCGCTGACCATCGGTGTGGTCACCCGACCGTTCTCCTTCGAGGGCAAGCGCCGCGCGCAGCAGGCCGAAGAGGGGATCAAGGCGCTCCGCGACGAGTGCGACACGCTGATCGTGATCCCCAACGACCGGCTGCTGCAGCTCGGCGACATCGGGGTCAGCCTGATGGACGCCTTCCGCTCGGCCGACGAAGTGCTGCTGTCCGGTGTGCAGGGCATCACCGACCTGATCACTACGCCCGGTCTGATCAACCTGGACTTCGCCGACGTCAAGAGCGTCATGTCCGGGGCGGGCAGTGCCTTGATGGGCATCGGCTCCGCGAGAGGGGAGGGCAGAGCCGTGGAAGCCGCGCAGAAGGCGATCAACTCGCCGCTGCTGGAGGCGTCCATGGAAGGCGCGCACGGCGTGCTGCTGGCCATAGCGGGCGGATCCGACCTCGGGCTGTTCGAGATCAACGAGTCCGCGTCGCTGGTGCAGGAGTCCGCGCACCCCGAGGCCAACATCATCTTCGGTACGGTCATCGACGACTCCCTCGGCGACGAGGTGCGCGTCACGGTGATCGCCGCCGGTTTCGATTCCGGTGCGCCGACGCACAAGAAGCTGGAGCCGACCAAGGTCTCCTCGCGCCCGGAGGACAACGTGGTGGAGTCCCCGTCCTCGGGGACCGAGAGCACCGCGCGGCCCGCCGTGCAGCAGCCGCGGTCCGAGCCGGAACGCCCGGCGGCGCCCGCCCCGGCGCCGCAGCCGGCGCAGCCGGAGCCCCCGGCCCAGCAGCAGCCGACGCAGCAGCAGCCGGTGCAGCCGCAACAACCGGCGCAGCCGCAGCAGCCGCAGCAGTCGACTCCCGCTCCGCAGCCCGTGCCGAGCACCGAGCCCGCCCAGGAGCAGCGGACCGAGAGCTACCGCCCGGAGCAGCAGGAGTCCGCGCCGCAGCGCACCAGCGTCCCCCCGCGGCAGGGGCCGTTCGGCGGCGACGGCTCGACGACCGGGCAGCAGGGCGTCACGGTGCCGGCCCGCGCGAGCGGCGGGTACCCGACGCACACCGGCACGGCCGGGCGCACCGGGTCGCTGCCCAACCGCGCCGTCCCGGTCGGTGACGACAACGACGACGACGTCGACATCCCCCCGTTCATGCGCCGCTGACGGCGGTGCGGGCCCGCCCCCTCGGGCGGGGAGCATGCGCGAGAATCGGCACCGGAACGCCTGTTCCGGTGTCGATTTGTGTGCGGGCACGTCCGGCGAGGTGCCCGGGGAGGCGGAGAAGTGCGGATTCGGCGCGTGATCACCACGCGGGAGGGCGGCGTCTCGGCGCCGCCGTACGACTCGTTCAACCTGGGCGGCAGGGTCGGTGACGACCCGGCCGCGGTGGCGGCCAACCAGCGTCGGCTCGCCGAGGGCATCGGCCTTCCGGCGGACCGTCTGGTGTGGATGGAGCAGATCCACGGCCGCACCGCGACGGTGGTGGACGGACCCCGCCCCGAAGCCGTCGAGGCGACCGACGCGCTCGTGACCGCGGAACCCGGTCTCGCGCTGGTGGTGCTGACCGCGGACTGCGTGCCCGCGCTGCTCGCCGATCCGGAGGCCGGGGTGGTCGCGGCGGTCCACGCGGGACGCGTCGGCGCCCGGGTCGGAGTGCTCGTCTCGGCGCTCAAGGCCATGCGCGAGGCCGGCGCCCGGCTGGACCGGGTGGAGGCGCTGCTGGGCCCGGCGGCCTGCGGCGAGTGCTACGAGGTGCCGCGCGAGATGCAGGCCGATGTGGAGGAACACCTGCCCGGCAGCGCGTGCCGGACCCGTCGCGGCACGACCGGGCTCGACCTGCGCGCGGGGATGTGGGAACAGTTGGCGCAGGCCGGGATCGCCCGCATCGGGGTGGACCCGCGCTGCACGATCGAGTCGCCGGAGTTGTTCAGCCACCGCCGCGACGGGGGGCGCACCGGCCGGCTCGGCTCGGTGATCTGGATCGACCCGGAGGGCGACGAGTGAGCGAGGAACGGCGGCGCGAACTGGCCGAATCCCTCCAGGAGGTCCGCGCGCGGCTGGACGCGGCCTGCCGCGCCGCCGGGCGGGACCCCAGCGAGGTCGAGCTGGTGGCGGTGACCAAGACCTTCCCCGCCTCGGACGCGGCGCTGCTGTCCGACCTGGGGCTGACCGAGTTCGCCGAGAACCGGGAACAGGAGGCGCGCGGCAAGGTCGCCGAATTCGCCGAGCTGCGCCCGGACGCCGCGGTCCGCTGGCGCATGGTCGGGCAGTTGCAGCGGAACAAGGCGCGCGCCGTGGTCCGCTGGGCCGACGTCGTCGAGTCCGTGGACAGCGAGCGGCTCGTCGACGCCCTGCAACGCGCCACCGCCAACGCGCTGGACGCGGGTGACCGGGACGACCCGCTCGACGTGCTCATCCAGGTCAATCTGGACCCGCGTCCGGAACGCGGCGGATGTCCGCCCGAGGACGTGCCGGCGCTCGCGGAGAAGATTGCCGTGTCGAGTGATCTTCGACTCCGGGGCGTGATGGCGGTGGCCCCCCTGTACGGTGATCCAGAGGTGGCTTTTGCCACACTTTCGGTGATCTCCGAGCGCGTGCGACGGGATCACCCGGAAGCTGGCGAGGTGTCGGCAGGGATGAGCGGTGATCTGGAGAGTGCTGTCGCCCACGGCTCCACGCGGGTGCGTGTCGGAACAGCTCTGCTCGGAGGTCGCCGGTTAACCTCGCCGTAAGCCGCTACAGGCGGCCGGGAACCGGCCGCCTCGTGCTCGGTGCAGGGGAGTCGCACAGGAAGGGCATGCCGATGAGCGCTTTGCACAAGTTGAAGGCCTATTTCGGCATGGTCCCGGCCGACGAGGTCGACGAGTACGACGACGAAGTGGCCTACCGCGACCGCTACGCGAACGCGGATTCCTTCGACGTTCCCACCGACCGGTCGGCGCCGCGGCGACGGCCGGCAGGTGTCCGCGGAAGCTACCAGTCCGACGGCGACGGGGAGCCGGAGGGCTACGTCGAGGACCCGCCACCGCGGCCTCGGCGGCAGTGGTCCGCGGAGCCCGCGGCCCGGTCGTTGTCCGCCGAACCGCCGCGGGAGGTCTCCCGGCTCCGAGCGGTCACCGACACCGGAACGCAGTTCAACTTGAGCAAGATCACAACGTTGCACCCGCGCAGCTACAGCGAGGCGCGCACCATCGGCGAGCAGTACCGCGACGGCACGCCGGTGATCATGAACCTGACGGAGATGGACGAATCCGACGCCAAGCGGCTGGTCGACTTCGCCGCCGGGCTCGCCTTCGCCCTGCGGGGGTCGATCGAGAAGGTCACCAACCGCGTGTTCTTGCTCTCACCGCCCAACGTGGACGTCGCCGCGGAGGACAAGCGGCGGCTCGCCGAGGGTGCCTTTTTCAACTACGGGTGAGTGGTGGCACAGTTGAGTTGTGGATCCGGTGAAGATCGTCCTGTTTTACGTTCTGTTCTTCTTCTGGTTGCTGCTCACGGCCCGTATCGTGATCGAACTCGTTCGAGTGTTCGCGCGCGATTGGCGGCCCGTCGGGGGGGTTGCAATCGCGTTGGAGAGCATCTACACAGTGACCGACCCACCCATCCGGCTGGTGCGTCGGCTCATTCCGACGGTCCGGATCGGCGGCGTCGGACTGGACCTATCGATTATGGTGCTGCTGCTGGTCGTGTTCATACTGATGCGACTGGTTCAACCCGGGTGACGGGGAACCCGGGCTACCCGCAGCCGAGGAGTGCGTGAGGTGATCTTGTGGGCCTGACCCCCGCCGACGTTCATAACGTCGCGTTCAGCAAACCTCCGATCGGTAAGCGGGGCTACAACGAGGACGAGGTGGACGCCTTCCTCGATCTCGTTGAAGCCGAGCTTGCCCGGCTGGTGGAGGAGAACAACGACCTGCGCAGCCAGGTGGAGCAGCTGGAGTCGCAGCTGCAGACCGCGCAGGTCGACCTCGACGACGCCCGCAACCAGGCGGCGGCGGCGTCGGCGGTCTCCTCGGCGCCGGCCGCCCCGCCGGAGGAGCCGCGTCGTCTGACGCCGGTGCCTGCGCCGACCGCAGCCGAGCAGACGTCCCCGGGTGGCGATCACCACGTCCAGGCCGCCAAGGTGCTCGGCCTGGCGCAGGAGATGGCCGACCGTCTGACCGGCGAGGCCAAGGCCGAGGCCGACGGCATGCTGTCCGAGGCGCGCACCAAGTCCGAACAGCTGCTGTCCGAAGCGCGCTCCAAGTCCGACAGCATGGTCAACGAGGCGCGCACCCGCGCCGAGACGATGCTCAACGACGCCCGCACCCGGGCCGAGACGTTGGAGCGGCAGGCCCGGGAGAAGGCCGCCAGCCTGGAACGCGACGCGCAGCGCAAGCACGCCGAGGTGATGGGCAACATCACCCAGGAGAAGAACGCGCTGGAGAAGAAGATCGAGACCTTGCGCACCTTCGAGCGCGAGTACCGCACCCGCCTGCAGACCTACCTCGAATCGCAGCTCCGCGAGCTGCAGGACCGCGGATCCGCGGCGCCCGCCGACAGCGGCAGTGGCAGCCGGTCCTCCGGTCAGCAGGCCAGCTACAGCTTCGGAGCCCGGGCGGCCGAGGCGGGCTGACGGCCCGGACGTCGCCCGCGTCGGCGGTGACGGTGCGATGCACCTGTCGCCGCCGACGCCGTGTTCCGGGGCAGAGCGGAGGTCGCAGTGCTGGTGGTCGTGCTCCTGCTGGTCGTCGCGGCGGCCGCCGTGCTCGTCACCGCAGTGGTCTCCGGTCATCCGGAGTGGGCGTGGCTGTCCGTGCTGCTGTGCGGGTTCGGAGCCGTGTTGCTGGCGGTGCACCGGCTGCGCCGCAGGCGCGCCGCGCAGCGCGGCGCCGGTGAGCCGGCGTTCGCCGACGTGGGCGAGGAGCCGGCGCGGGAGGACACCAGCGAACAGGACGCGCGGACGACCGCCGACCTCGACGCCGAGGTCCTCGTGATCGACGAGCGCCCCCGCTACCACGTCGAGGACTGCTCCTGGGTGGGCGACCGCCCGACCATCCCCCTGGCGCTGCGCGAAGCCCGCGAGCTCGGGTTCACGCCCTGCGGCCGGTGCACGCCGGACGCGACGCTGGCCGCGCGGTCCCGCAGCGCTCGGTAGCCGCCCGGAAAAGCGCTGGCGCGGGCGCGCTATCCTGGGGTGCACGTGGCGATGATCCGGCCATCACCGGGGAGCCTCCGGAAGAACGGGCGCCGTCGGCGCCTCAGTAGAACCGGACGGGTCCGGCCCGTCACAGCCGGTCAAAGAGGGGTCGTCCGGAGTCCGCGCGAGCGGCGCCGGACGGCAAGCGGGGTGGTACCGCGGAACTCGTGCGACAGGCGCACGAGGTGTCGTCCCCGCGTGGGCACCGGTTTCCGGTGACTGTGCGGCGGAATCGACGCAACACCGCGAGGAGCACATCCGCGATGGCTTATCCGAAGGTTCAGTTCAGCGGCGCCGAGACGCCGGGCAGCGGCGTGGCCGCCCAGCCGTCCTTCCCCGAGATCGAGCGGCAGGTGCTGGACTTCTGGGCCGGGGACAAGACGTTCCGCGCGTCGGTGGAGGCCCGGGAGGCGGGCGTCAACGGCGCCAACGAATTCGTCTTCTACGACGGCCCGCCGTTCGCCAACGGCCTGCCGCACTACGGCCACCTGCTCACCGGGTACGTCAAGGACGCGGTGCCGCGCTACCAGACGATGCGCGGCCGTCGGGTGGAGCGCCGGTTCGGCTGGGACTGCCACGGGCTGCCCGCCGAGGTCGAGGCGGAGAAGCAGCTCGGCATCTCCTCGAAGTCCGAGATCGAGTCGATGGGCGTGGCCGAGTTCAACGAGGCGTGCCGGACCTCGGTGCTGCGCTACACCTCCGAGTGGGAGGACTACGTCACCCGGCAGGCCCGGTGGGTGGACTTCGAGAACGACTACAAGACGCTCGACCTGGACTACATGGAAAGCGTCATGTGGGCGTTCAAGACCCTGTGGGACAAGGGTCTGGTCTACGAGGGATTCCGGGTCCTGTGGTACTGCTGGCGCTGCGAGACGCCGCTGTCCAACACCGAGACGCGCATGGACGACGTCTACCGGCAGCGGCAGGACCCGGCGGTGACCGTGGGGCTGCGGCTGAAGGCGCCCGGCGAGAGCTACGACGGCGCGCTGGCCCTGGTGTGGACCACCACGCCGTGGACGCTGCCGTCCAACCTGGCCGCCGCGGTGCACCCGGACGTCGACTACGTGCTGGTCGCCCCGGGCAACAGCGGCGAGCGGTACGTGCTCGCCGAGGCGCGGCTGGGCGCGTACGCGCGGGAGCTGGGCGAGGACGTCGCCGACCACGTCGTGGCGCGGTTCAAGGGCACCGACCTGCTCGGCGCGGAGTACGCGCCGCCGTTCGACTTCTTCGTCGGCCGGGAGAACGCCCACCGGGTGCTCTCCGCCGACTACGTGACCACCGACGACGGCACCGGGATCGTGCACATCGCGCCCGCCTTCGGTGAGGAGGACAAGGTCGTCACCGACGCGGCCGGGATCGAGCCGGTCGTCCCGGTCGACGCGCACGGCCGGTTCACCGCCGAGGTGCCGCCGTACGCGGGCCTGCAGGTCTTCGAGGCGAACAAGCAGATCGCCCGCGACCTCAAGGACGCCGGGCTGCTGCTGCGGCACGAGACCTACGACCACCCCTACCCGCACTGCTGGCGCTGCGACAACGCGCTGATCCAGCGGGCCGTGTCGTCCTGGTTCGTGTCGGTCAGCCAGTTCCGCGACCGCATGGTCGAGCTGAACAAGCAGATCAACTGGGTTCCGGGGCACATCCGGGACGGCCAGTTCGGCAAGTGGCTGGAGAACGCGCGCGACTGGAACATCTCCCGGAACCGGTACTGGGGCTCGCCGATCCCGGTGTGGGTCTCCGACGACCCGAACCACCCGCGCACCGACGTCTACGGCTCGCTGGACGAGCTGGAGCGCGACTTCGGGGTGCGGCCGGCGAACCTGCACCGCCCGGAGATCGACCAGCTCACCCGGCCCAACCCGGACGACCCGACGGGGAAGTCCACCATGCGCCGGGTGCCGGAGGTGCTGGACTGCTGGTTCGAGTCCGGGTCGATGCCGTTCGCGCAGGTGCACTACCCCTTCGAGAACGCCGAGTGGTTCGAGCACCACTACCCGGGCGACTTCATCGTCGAGTACAACGGCCAGACCCGCGGCTGGTTCTACACGCTGCACGTGCTGGCCACCGCGCTGTTCGACCGGCCCGCGTTCAGCAACGTGGTGGCGCACGGCATCGTGCTCGGCCACGACGGGCTGAAGATGTCGAAGTCCAAGCGCAACTACCCGGACGTCAACGAGGTCTTCGACCGCGACGGCTCGGACGCGATGCGCTGGTTCCTGATGTCCAGCCCGATCCTGCGCGGCGGCGACCTGGTGGTCACCGAGCGCGGGATCCGCGACGCGGTGCGCCAGGCGGTCCTGCCGCTGTGGAACTCCTGGTACTTCCTGGCGCTGTACGCCAACGCCGAAGGCGTCGCCGGTGAGTCCAGAGTGGACAGCCAGCACGTGCTGGACCGGTACGTGCTGGCCAAGACCCACGAGCTGGTCGGGGACGTGCAGTCCGCGATGGACTCGTTCGACCTCGCGGGCGCCTGCGCGAGCGTGCGGGACTTCCTGGAAGTGCTGACCAACTGGTACGTCCGCCGGTCCCGCGACCGGTTCTGGTCGGGCGACCGCGACGCGATCGACACCCTGCACACCGTCCTGGAGGTGACCTGCCGCGTCGTCGCGCCGCTGCTGCCGCTGACCGCCGAGGCGGTGTGGCGCGGGCTCACCGGCGGGCGCTCGGTGCACCTGGCGGACTGGCCGCTGGTCGACGAGCTGCCCGCGGACGCCGCGCTGGTCTCGGCCATGGACCGGGTCCGGCAGGTGTGCTCGGCGGCGCTGGCGTTGCGCAAGGCCAACAAGCTGCGCGTGCGGCTGCCGCTGGCCCGGCTCGTCGTCGCCACCCCGGGTGCGGAGGCGCTGCGGCCGTTCGTCGACCTCATCCGCGACGAGGTGAACGTCAAGGAAGTCGAGCTGAGCACCGACGTCGCCGCGCACGGCCGCTTCGAGATCGCGGTCAACGCCCGGGCCGCCGGGCCGCGGCTGGGTCGCGACGTGCAGAAGGTGATCAAGGCGGTGAAGTCGGGGGAGTGGAACCGCACCCCGGCGGGCGCCGTCGTCGCCGCCGGGATCGAGCTGCGGGACGGCGAGTTCACCGAGCGGCTGGTGTCCACCGACACCGGTGCTGCGGCCGCGCTGCCCGGTGGTGACGGACTGGTGTCGCTGGACTGCGAGGTCGGTCCGGAGCTGGCCGCCGAAGGACTGGCCCGCGACGTGGTGCGCGTCGTCCAGCAGGCCCGCCGCGACGCCGACTTCCGGGTGTCGGACCGCATCACCGTCACCGTGTCCGCGCCGGAGGAGGTGCTCGCCGCGGTGCAGGCGCACCGCGAGTTCGTCGCCGGGGAGACCCTCGCGGACTCGGTGGCCGCCGGTGCCGTCGACGGCGGTTTCACCGGAACCGTCGGTGAGGGCACCGAGATCGCGGTGGCCGTCACCCGCGTCTGACGACCCGGGCGCCGCCGGCCGGGGAGCTCCTCCCGGCCCGGCGGCGCCGCTCGGTGTGACGCAGACCGCTCCCGGGTCGTGGGAAGCCCGTTGCCCGCGGCGGTGGCGGTTGTCTACTTTGCAGTCCCGAAGGTCAAGAGCGCCAGCGCGAAGCCCCGGCTCGCTGGCCGGCAACCCTCCAACCGCGGTGGGGTGCCCCGGGTGAGGACCTGGCCGGTCGCGCAGGGCGACCCGGCAAGCGCGGACCCCCTGGACGGGTCCGACGAGGCCCGAGGAGGGGCATCGTGTCCGTTGCCGTCGACGTTGCGCTCCAGTCCACCGCGGAGCACGCCGTTCCCGCCGTCGTGGGCCGGGAACTCCCGGTCCCGCTCCTCACCGGCGGCCGGATCGGCTACGCCAACCTCGACCACGCCGCGAGCGCGCCGTGCCTGGAAGCGGTCCGGGACGCGGTCAACGACCTGCTGCCCTGGTACGCCAGCGTGCACCGGGGAGCCGGGTTCGCCTCCCAGGTGTGCACCCGGGTGTACGAGGGCGCGCGGGACGTGCTGCGGTCGTTCGTCGGTGCGCGGCGCACCGACTCCGTGGTGTTCACCCGCAACACCACCGATGCGTTGAACCTGCTGTCCCGGGCGCTTCCGCGCGGGACGTCGGTGGTCGTGTTCGACACCGAGCACCACGCCGCGCTGCTGCCGTGGACCACTCCGGGGGTGCGGCGGCTGCCGGCGCCGTCGTCGGCGGCGGAGGCCGCCGAGGCGCTCGACGGCGCGCTCGCCGCGTGCCCGGAGGGGCCGCGGCTGGCGGTGCTCACCGGCGCCTCCAACGTCACCGGCGAGGTGTGGCCGGTCGCGGAGCTGGCGCGGGTGGCGCACCGCCGCGGGGCCCGGGTGGCGCTCGACGCGGCGCAACTCGCGCCGCACCGGCCGGTGCGCATCGGCGAGCTCGGCGTGGACTACGTCGCGCTGTCCGGCCACAAGCTGTACGCGCCGTTCGGCGCGGGCGCCCTCGTCGGCCGGGCGGACTGGCTCAACGCCGCCGCCCCCTACCTGGCCGGTGGCGGCGCGACCCGGTCGGTGCAGGACCGGTCCGTCGAGTGGGCGCTCGGCCCGGAGCGGCACGAGGCGGGGTCGCCGAACACCGTCGGCGTGCACGCCCTGGCGGTCGCGTGCGAGACGCTCGCCGGTCGCTGGCGCGACGTCACCGGGCACGAGGAGGTGCTGCTGCGCCGACTCCGCACCCGGCTCGGCGAGGTGCCGGGACTGCGGGAGCTCGCGCTGTTCGGGGCCGAGCACGACCGGGTCGGGGTGGTCAGCTTCACCGTCGACGGCCAGGACCCGGGGCTGCTGGCCGCGGCGCTGTCCGCCGAGCACGGCATCGGCGTCCGCGACGGGCTGTTCTGCGCCCACCTCGCCGTGCGCGGCCTGCTGGAGCGCGCGGGCTCCGACTCCCACCGCGCCCTGCGCGCCAGCATCGGGCTGGGCACCGCGGTCGAGCACGTGGACCGCCTCGCCGCGGCGCTGCGCGGCCTGGTCACCGACGGCCCGCGATGGCGCTACGCCCAGCAGGACGGCCGCTGGGCCCCGGTCGACGACCCCCGGGAGGTCCCCGAGCGGCTCGCGTGACCCGGACGTGTGGTCCTGGTGCTCGCCGGTCGTGAGCGGTCGGGGACAATGGGTTCCGTGAGCACCGAGCAGTCACCCGAAGAGCAGGCCGAGTCGGTCGGCGGACGCGACGAACGGCCGGGATCCCGGAAGCTCCTGGCATTGCTGTTCGGCGTCGCCGTGGTCGCTCTCGGAGTGGACGTCGGCTCCAAGGTCGCGGTCGTGGCGAACCTGGAGGGCGAACCGCCGGTGCGGTTGCTCGGCGGCCTGGTGTACTTCGACGTGCTGCGCAATCCGGGCGCGGCTTTCTCGCTGGCCACCGGCATGACGTGGGTGCTGGCCCTGCTGGCGATCGTGGTCGTCGGCGTGATCGTGTGGTTGGCGCCGAAGCTGCGCTCGCCGGGGTGGGCCGTCGGGCTCGGCCTGGTGCTCGGCGGCGCCTGCGGGAACCTCGCCGACCGGCTGTTCCGCGCGCCCGGCCCGTTGCAGGGCCACGTGGTCGACTTCATCTCGGTGTTCGCGCCGTGGGGCGGCGTGTGGCCGGTGTTCAACGTGGCGGACTCGTGCATCGTCTGCGGCGGCGTGCTGGTCGTCCTGCTGTCGCTGTTCGGCCGCGACTACGACGGCAGGGTGCATCGCCGGAACAAGCAGGTGGCGGGGAAGACGTCGTGACCGATCTTCGAACACTGCCGGTGCCCGAAGGGCTCGACGGCATGCGGGTGGACGCGGGCCTGTCCAAGCTGCTCGGCCTGTCCCGCAGCGCCGTCGCGGGCCTGGCCGAATCCGGGGACGTGCTGCTCGACGGCAGCCCGGCGGGCAAGTCGGACCGGCTGGTGGCCGGGGCGTGGCTGGAGGTCGTGCTGCCGGCGGCGGAACAGCCGGTGCAGGTCGTCGCGGTGCCCGTGGACGGCCTGCAGATCCTGCACCAGGACGACGACATCGTGGTGGTGGACAAGCCGATCGGCGTCGCCGTGCACCCGAGCCCCGGCTGGGAGGGGCCGACGGTGGTCGGCGGGCTGGCCGCCGCGGGCGTGCGCATCGCCACCTCGGGCGCGGCCGAACGCCAGGGCGTCGTGCACCGCCTGGACGCCGGGACGACCGGGGTCATGGTCGTCGCCAAGAGCGAGCACGCCTACACCGCGCTCAAGCGGGCGTTCAAGGAGCGCACCGTCGACAAGCGGTACCACGCGCTGGTGCAGGGGCATCCGGACCCGAGCCGGGGCACCATCGACGCGCCCATCGACCGGCATCCGCGCCACGACTACAAGTTCGCCGTCGTCACCGGCGGCAAGCCCAGCATCACCCACTACGAGACGATCGAGGCGTTCCGCGCCGCGTCACTGGTCGACGTCAAGCTGGAAACCGGGCGCACGCACCAGATCCGGGTGCACTTCTCGGCGATCCGGCACCCCTGCGTCGGGGACCTGACCTACGGCGCCGACCCGGCGCTGGCCCGCCGCGTCGGCGTCACGCGGCAGTGGCTGCACGCGCGCACGCTCGGCTTCGAGCACCCCGCCGACGGCCGGTGGGTGAGCTTCGACAGCCCCTACCCGGACGACCTGCAGCACGCGCTCGACGTGGTGCGGGCCCAGGACGGCTGAGTTCAGTGCCTGTCTCCGAACTCGTCGTGCGTGGCGGTGCCGGTGGCGGAACCTCAGCGGCCGTCTCGGCTCCGGGAGCCCCGACTCATGTATGCCCAATACACAGCGTCGGGGCTGTCCTCGCGAGCCGACCGCTGAGAACCCGCGGCGGTGCCAGCTGCGAGACCACTCACCGAAAGAGAAAGCGGCTGACGCCGCTTGCCGAGGACCAGGTTCAAAGACCTGAAACGCCCGGTACCGTGGACATCCCACGGACGCGAGGGGGATTCATGACACCTGATCCCGACGCACCCACCCCGCCGACCGGCATCCCGGTGCAGGGCCCGGGCGAGGAGGGCGAGCAGAACCTGGCGGACGTCATCCGCGGCGAGGACGTCGGACCCGGTTCGCCCGCCGTGCTCGGCGAACCGCAGGAGCGGGCCGGTGACGGGCCCGGCGAGTGGCCGACGCTGCGGTACCGCAGCCGCGACAAGCCCGAACGGCCGCGGCGCAGCGCGCTGGACTGGTTCCGCCGCAGCTAGCGGGTCGTTCCGGTCGCGCGGCTCGGCGCGCCTGCTCGGGAAGGCGCGGTGAGCGGCTGACGCCGCTCGTGGGACGAGTTCTAGAGCGCCTTCAGCTCCTCGATGACCTCGCGCACCGAGTCCTTGGCGTCGCCGAAGAGCATCGCCGTCTTCGGGTCGGTGTAGAGCGGGTTGTCGATCCCGGCGAACCCGGCGCGCATCGAGCGCTTGAGCACGATGATCGTCTTCGCCTGGTCGACGTTGAGGATCGGCATGCCGTAGATCGGCGATCCCGGGTCGTTGCGCGCCGCCGGGTTGGTGACGTCGTTGGCGCCGATCACCAGCGCCACGTCGGCGCGGGCGAAGTCGTCGTTGATCTCGTCCATCTCGCGCAGCCGGTCGTACGGCACGTCGGCCTCGGCCAGCAGCACGTTCATGTGCCCGGGCATCCGCCCGGCGACCGGGTGGATCGCGTAGTCCACCTCCACACCCCGGTCCAGCAGCAGTTTCGCCATGTCCTGCACGGCGTGCTGGGCCTGCGCGACGGCCATGCCGTAGCCGGGGACCACGATGACGTGACCGGCGTAGGCGAGCTGGATCGCGGCGTCGGACGCGCTGGTGGAGCGCACCGTGCCACCCTCGGTGACCTCGGCGACCGCCGCACCGCCGCCGAAACCGCCCGCCACGATCGACGGGATCGACCGGTTCATCGCCTTGGCCATCTGGTCGGTGAGGATCGAACCGGACGCGCCGACGATCATGCCCGCCACGATCATCGCGGTGTTGCTCAGCGCCAGCCCCGCCGCGGCCGCCGACAGCCCGGTGAACGCGTTGAGCAGCGACACCACGACCGGCATGTCGGCGCCGCCGATCGGCAGCACCACCGCGATCCCGGCCAGGCCCGCCAGCACCAGCACGGCCACCATCAGCGCCTCGTGCCCGGCGCCCAGCCCGATCGCCACCGCGCACGCGAGCGCGCCGGCCAGCACCAGGACGTTCAGCGGCGTCTGGAACCGTCCGGCGGTGATCGGACGTCCCGGCAGGACTTCCTGGAGCTTGCCGAAGGCGACCAGCGAGCCCCAGAACGACACCGAGCCGACGATCGCGGCGAACAGCGACGCGACCACCACGAACAGCGGCTCGCCGGTGAACCCGCCGGACTGGCGGAACTCCACCCACGCGGTCAGCGCCACCGCGCCGCCGCCCACCCCGTTGAACAGCGCCACCATCTGCGGCATCGCCGTCATCCGGACCCGTCGGGCGGCGGGCACCCCGATGACCGCGCCGAGCACCAGGCCCAGCGCGATGAGCCACCAGTCGTGCATGCCCGGGGTGAGCAGGGTCGCGACGATCGCGACGACCATCCCGGCCGCGGCGGTGGCGTTGCCGCGCACCGCGGTGCGCGGTCCGGTCAGCCCCATCAGGCCGTGGATGAACAGCGCGAAGGCGAGGATGTAGAGGACCGAACGCAGCTCGATCACCGGTCAGCGTCCTTCCGCGCGGCGTCCGGGCGGCGTTTGAACATGCCCAGCATCCGGTCGGTGACCAGGAAACCGCCGACCACGTTGATGGTGCCGAACACGATCGCCACCAGCAGCAGCACCTTCGACAGTGGACTGTCCACACCGGACCCGAGTACGAGCACGCCGCCGAGCAGCACGATGCCGTGGATGGCGTTGGTGCCCGACATCAGCGGGGTGTGCAACGTGTTCGGCACCTTCGAGATCACCGCGAAGCCGACGAACCCCGCCAGCACCAGCACCGCCAGGTCGGCCAGGAACATCCGCCACCTCCTACTCCTCGCGCGTCACGCAGCAGGCGGCGAGCACCTCGTCGGAGAAGTCCGGCGCGATCCGCCCGTCCACCACCAGCAGTTCCAGCAGGGCCTGCACGTTGCGGGCGTAGAGCTCGCTGGCGTGCTCCGGCATGCTCGCCGGCAGGTTCAGCGGCGCGGCGACGGTGACGTCGTGCACCACCACGGTGCTGCCCGGTTCGGACAGCTCGCAGTTGCCGCCGGTCGCCCCGGCCAGGTCCACGACCACGCTGCCCGGCCGCATCCCCCGCACCGCGTCGGCGGGCACCAGTCGCGGTGCCGGACGCCCCGGCACGAGCGCGGTGGTGATCACCACGTCGAAGCCGGTGACCGCGTCGGCGAGCAACCGGCTCTGCTCGGCCTGCTCCTCGGCGGTCAGCTCGCGGGCGTAGCCGCCCTCGCCGACCGCCTCCAGGCCGAGGTCCAGCCACTGCGCGCCCACCGAGCGCACCTGGTCGGCGACCTCGGGCCGCACGTCGTAGCCCGTGGTGCGGGCGCCGAGCCGCTTGGCCGTCGCCAGCGCCTGCAGGCCCGCCACGCCCACGCCCAGCACCAGCGCGGACGCCGGTTTCACCGTTCCGGCCGCGGTGGTGAGCATCGGGAAGAACCGGGTGCACTCGGTGGCCGCCAGCAGCACCGCCCGGTACCCGGCGACGTTGGCCTGCGAGGACAGCGCGTCCATCGACTGGGCGCGGGAGATGCGCGGGATCGACTCCAGGGCGAAGCCCGCCACGCCCGCCCGGCGCAGCCGCCGCACCACGTCCGGTTCGGTGCGCGGTTCGAGGAAACCGATCAGCGCGGCACCGGAGCGCAGCCTGTCGACCTCCTCGGCCGAGGGCGGGGCGACCTTGACCACGACGTCGGCGGACCACGGGTCGCCGAGCCGGGCCCCGGCCTTCTCGAACGCCGCGTCCGGGATCAGCGCGGCCTGCCCGGCCCCGGGCTCCACGACCACGTCCAGGCCGACCCGGCGCAGCCGTTCCACCACCCCGGGCACGAGCGCCACCCGGCGCTCGCCCGGGCGCGACTCGCGCGGGACGCCGACCGCGGCGCCGCCTTCGGGGGAGCTCATGCACACCAGCTGTCCACACGCGGGCGCGTTCCGCAAGAGCACGCGCCCGAGGATCACGCGGACAGACGCAGCCGCAGGTCGGTGCCGGGGCGCGGGGTTGCCGAATTTCCCGGAACTCGGGGACTCCCGGTGCCGGGACGGGTCCTCAGAGGTCGGTGATGTCCCAGGTCAGGGAGCGTTCCTCGTCGCCCGGCCGGGGCGACCAGCGGACCGCCGACAGCTCGGTCGACTCCGGGAGCACGTAGACGGTGTGGCCACCGGCGGTCTCGCCGGGCGGCACGCCGATCCGGTGCGGCGGACGCGACGACAGCGACACCGGGGCCTTCGAGATCGTCGACCCGTCCTCGGCGACCAGCTCCAGGTACAGGTCGGGCAGCGAGGTGAACGGCGTGGCGCCGCGGTTGGTCAGCTCGGTGTGCACCACCACTGCGCGTTCGCCTTCCTGCAGTTCGTAGCCGGCCGCGGTGAACAGGAAATCCGCCGGGTCGACCACCTCGACGAGCTGGATGGTGATCCGCTCACCCTCCAGGCCGTCCACGTCGAGCTTGGAACCGACCTTGCCGGTGCGCGCCGCGGGCGGTCGGGCGGGGACGCGCTGGTCGCCGCGCGCCCACGCGGCCGAACCGGGCGGGCCCCAGGTGCCGACCGGGTCCGGTGGCGCGGGCTGGGCGGGTTGCTGCGGGCCGAAGGTGGGCGGCGGTGCGGGCACGAACTGCTGCGGTCCGGACTGGCCGGTCCGCACCGGGTGCGGTGCGCTGTACGGGCCGGACGCGGCCGGCCCGGGCTGCACCGGGTGGGATCCGCTGGGTTGGTGGTGCACCGGGTACCCGCCGCTGGGCTGGTTCGGGGGCACCTGCTGGGGGCCGCTGGGAGGCTGCACCGGGTAGCCACCGCTGGGCTGGTTGTGCACCGGGTACGGCCCGCTGGCCGCGTTCTGCGCCGCCCACGCCTGCGCGGCGGCGAGCGCGTTGCGGATGCCCTGCTGGTCGCACTCGACCCCGACGATCATCGGCAGTCCCGTGGTGGACAGCGCGGCCAACCGCGCCGCGACCTCGCGCACGTCCATGCCGAGCCGACCGGCGATCTCCGGGACCGCCGCACGGCCCATCTCGGCGACGACGGTCAGCAGTCGCACGTCCACGGGATCAGGGCCAGCCACGTCGTGCCACGCTACCCGCTCCGGTGGACCGGGCGTCAAAGGGCGGGCCGACCGCCTGGTCCGGCCGAACCCGCGCAACGCCAGGGGATATCGACGATCTCGTCCGGCCGCGGAGTTAGGCTGGCACCTCTCCCGCCACCCCGATGTGAAGGAGGACTCCCCGTGCCCGTCGACCCCTTCGTCCACCTGCACGTGCACACCGAGTACTCGATGCTCGACGGTGCGGCGAAGGTCGGAGCGCTGTTCGCCGAGGCGCAACGGTTGGGCATGCCCGCGGTGGGCATGACCGACCACGGCAACATGTTCGGTGCGGACGAGTTCTACCAGCAGGCGAAGAAGACCGGGATCAAACCGATCATCGGGATCGAGGCGTACCTGGCGCCCGGCAGCCGGTACCACAAGAAGCCGGTGTTCTGGGGCGAGGCCAAGCAGCGCGCCACCGACGAGTACGGCGAGGGCGGTGACGTCTCCGGTGCCGGTGCGTACACGCACATGACGATGCTGGCGGCCAACGCCACCGGGTTGCGCAATCTGTTCACGTTGTCCAGCCGGGCGAGCTTCGAGGGCTACTACCGCAAGCCGCGGATGGACCGGGAACTGATCGCCGAGCACGCCGAGGGGATCATCGCGACCACCGGGTGCCCCTCGGGCGAGGTGCAGACCCGGCTGCGACTGGGGCAGTTCGACGAGGCGTTGCAGGCCGCCTCGGACTACCGGGACATCTTCGGCAAGGAGAACTTCTTCCTGGAGCTGATGGACCACGGGCTGCCGATCGAGCGGTCGGTGCGCGAGGGGCTGCTGCGGATCGCCAAGCAGCTGGACCTCAAGCCGGTGGCGACCAACGACAGCCACTACGTCACCGTCGACCAGGCCGAGTCGCACGGCGCGCTGCTGTGCGTCCAGTCGGGCAAGACGCTGTCCGACGAGAGCCGGTTCAAGTTCGACGGCGACGGCTACTACCTCAAGTCCGCCGAGGAGATGCGCGAGTACTGGGACTCCGAGGTCCCCGGCGCGGCGGACAACACGCTGCTGATCGCCGAGCGGGTCGAGTCCTACGAGGACGTCTGGAACTACCAGGACCGGATGCCGCGCGTCGCCGACGACAGCGGCAAGAGCGAGCGGGAACTGCTGGCCGCCGAGATCGAGCACTACCTGCCCACGCGGTACCCGGACGGGCCCAGCCAGGAGTGCCGCGAGCGCATCCAGAAGGAACTGGACGTGCTGGACACCAAGGGATACTGCGCGTACTTCCTGGTGGTCGGTGACCTCACCCGGTGGGCCAAGTCGCAGGGCATCCACGTCGGACCGGGCCGTGGTTCCGCGGCGGGTTCGCTGCTGGCCTACATCCTGCACATCACCAACCTCGACCCGCTGGAACACGGGCTGATCTTCGAGCGGTTCCTCAACCCGGAGCGCGACTCCCCGCCGGACATCGACCTCGACTTCGACGACCGCCGTCGCGACGAGGTGCTGCAGTACGCGATCGACAAGTACGGCCGGGAGAAGGTCGCCCAGGTCATCACCTTCGGCAAGATCAAGACGAAGGCGGCCATCAAGGACGCCGCGCGGGTGCACCACGGCCAGCCCGGGTTCGCCATCGCGGACAAGATCTCCAAGGCGCTGCCGCCGCCGATCGCGGCCAAGGACATCCCGCTGTCGGGCATCGTGGACCCGCAGCACGAGCGCTACGCCGAGGCCGCCGAGGTCCGCGGGCTGATCGAGACCGACCCCACCGTCTCGCAGATCTTCGACACCGCGCGCGGTCTGGAAGGGCTGATCCGCAACGCCGGTGTGCACGCGTGCGCGGTGATCCTCTCCTCGCAGCCGCTGATGGGCACCGTCCCGCTGTGGGCGCGCGACGACGGCTCGATCATCACCGGCTGGGACTACCCGTCCTGCGAGGCCATCGGCCTGCTCAAGATGGACTTCCTCGGACTGTCCAACCTCACCATCCTCGGCGACGCGCTGAAGATGGTGCACGCCAACCACGACCGGGACATCGACCTGTCCACCCTCGCCCTCGACGACGCCAAGACCTACGAACTGCTGGCGCGCGGGGAGAGCCTGGGAGTGTTCCAGCTCGAAGGTGGCGGCATGCGGGAACTGCTCAAGCGCATGCAGCCGACCGAGTTCGCCGACATCGTGGCCTGCAACGCGCTGTACCGGCCGGGCCCGATGGAGGTCAACGCGCACTTCGACTACGCCGACCGCAAGAACGGCAAGAAGCCGGTCGAGCCGATCCACCCCGAGCTGGACGAGCCGCTCAAGGACATCCTGGCCGAGACCTACGGTCTGATCGTCTACCAGGAGCAGATCATGGCGATCGCGCAGCGGGTCGCCGGGTACAGCCTCGGTCGAGCCGACATCCTGCGGCGCGCCATGGGCAAGAAGAAGAAGGAGGTCCTGGACCAGGAGTTCGAGGGCTTCCGGGACGGCATGCTGGCGCAGGGCTTCTCCGAGGAGGCCATCGAGAAGCTGTGGGCGACGGTCCTGCCGTTCGCCGGGTACGCGTTCAACAAGTCGCACGCGGCCGGTTACGCCCTGGTGGCGTACTGGACGGCGTACCTGAAGGCCAACTACCCGGCCGAGTACATGGCGGCGCTGCTGACCGCCAACGGCGACAACAAGGACAAGATGGCGGTCTACCTCGCCGAGTGCCGCCGGATGGGCGTCAAGGTGCTCTCGCCGGACGTCAACGACTCCCGCGACACCTTCACCGCCGTCGGCTCCGACATCCGGTTCGGCCTCACCGCGATCCGCAACGTCGGTTCCAACGTGGTCTCCTCGATCATCGCCACCCGCGAGGACAAGAGCCGCTACACCTCGTTCACCGACTTCCTCGACAAGTCCGAGATGGTGGCCTGCAACAAGCGGGTCATCGAGTCGCTGATCAAGGCGGGCGCCTTCGACTCGCTGGGGCACACCCGGATGTCCCTGGCGCAGCACCACGAACAGGCCGTCGACGCGGTCATCGGCCTCAAGCGGCAGCAGGCCATGGGCCAGTTCGACCTGTTCGGCGCCGATCCCGCCGCCGACGGCGGCGGCGACTCCTCGCCGCTGGCGCACTTGCAGTTCACCCCGGAGGAATGGCCCCGCAAGCAGCTGCTGTCCTACGAGCGGGAGATGCTGGGCCTGTACGTCTCGGCGCACCCGCTGGACGGCGCGGAGCGGCTGCTCGCGCCGTACCAGGACACCGGGATCGCCGACCTCGTCGGCGGCGAGCGCGAGCACGGCGGCGGCAACGGCAAGGACCAGGTCAAGATCGCCGGGATGATCTCCGGCATCCAGCGGCGCATCAACAAGAACGGCCAGCCCTGGGCGATCGTCACGCTGGAGGACCTCGACGCCAGCGTGGAGGTGCTGTTCTTCCCCAAGTCCTACGAGATGTTCGCCGACTGCCTCGTCGAGGACACCGCCCTGGCCGTGAAGGGCCGCATCAACGAGCGCGAGGGCACGATCAGCGTGTTCGCCTCGGACGCGGTGCAGGTGGACATCTCGGCGGCCGAGACCGACCCGGGCACCAGCCCGGCGTTCGTGATCAAGGTGCCGGTCAACCGGGTCGACCAGTCGCTGGTCACCGAGCTCAAGCGCACCCTGCAGGCGCACGCGGGCACCACCCCGGTGCACGTGAAGCTGCAGAGCCCGCGCGGCACCACCCGCCTCGCGCTGTCCAGCGACTACTTCGTGTCCACCGAGAACGGGTTGCAGGGCGAGCTGAAGGGCCTGCTCGGCGCGGGCTGCTTCGAAGCCTTCTGACCGGTGTTCGCGCGGGGTCCCTGTGCCGGGGCCCCGCGCGGCACCGTCCTGAGCGGGTTCTCAGCCGCGGGTGACAGGAGAACGTGAAAGCGGTTCACTGGGTGGCGCCAGCCCGTCCTGATGCAGAGGGGTCCCGCATGACCACGGCAGAAGCGCACTCCGCAACCGTCTTCGACTCCGATTTCGTGCAGCACCTGCACGCGAACTACGAGCGGATCCGCGCCGAGACGCCCGTGCGGCGCCTGGTCACCCAGCTCGGCCTGCCGGTCTGGGTCGTCACCCGCTACGAGGAGGCGCGCGAGGCGCTCGGCGATCCGCGGTTGGCGAAGGACGCCGACGGCACGCTGCGGGTCCTGCACGCGAAGCTCCCGCTGGAGGCCGACGGCCGGATCTTCAGCGGCGACCTCTCCGCGCACATGCTCAACACGGACCCGCCCGACCACACCCGGCTGCGCAAGCTGGTCGTCAAGGCGTTCACCCCGCGCCGGGTGGAGGCGCTGCGCCCGCGCGTCGAGGCGATCACCGCGGAACTGCTCGACGGGATGGCCCGCGAGTCCGAAGTGGACTTGCTGGACGCGTTCGCGTTCCCGCTGCCGATCCGGGTCATCTGCGAGCTGCTGGGCGTCGACGAGTCCCGCCGGAGCGACTTCCGGGCGTGGACCAACGCGATCCTGGACGCCACCGAGGACCGCGCGCGGGCCGACGAGGCCATCGGGGAGATGACCCGGTACCTGGTGGAGCTGATCGAGGCCAAGCGCGAACGGCCCGCCGACGACCTGCTCACCGCGCTGCTCCAGGTCAGCGAGGACGAGGACCGGCTCAGCGTGCAGGAACTGGTCTCCATGGTGTTCCTGCTGCTGGTCGCCGGGCACGAGACCACCGTCAACCTCATCGGCAACGGCGTGCTGGCGCTGCTGCGCCACCCCGACCAGTGGGCCGCGCTGCGCGCGGATCCCGACCTGGTCGACGGGGCGGTGGAGGAGGTCCTGCGCTACGACGGCCCGGTGATGCACGGGACGTTCCGGCACACCACCGCGCCCGTCCGGCTGGGCGGGGTGGAGATCCCGGAGGGCGAGGCCGTCTGGGTCGGGCTGAGCTCGGCCAACCGCGACCCCCGGCAGTTCCCGGACCCCGACCGCTTCGACATCGGCCGCGATGCGCACGGGCACGTGGCGTTCGGGCACGGGATCCACTTCTGCCTCGGCGCCCAGCTGGCCCGGCTGGAGGGCCAGGTCGCGCTGCGCCGCGTCGTCGAGCGCTTCCCGGACCTGCGCCTGGCGGGTTCCCCGGACGACGTCCAGTGGCGCTTCAGCTCCGTCATCCACGGCCTGCGCGAGCTGCGCGTCCGGCCCCGCGGCTGACCCGCGGGCGGAGGTCAGCGGCGGGCGATGATCGTGTACGGGCCGACGTCGCGGCGGACGAAGGCCGGGGAGTCGAACAGCGCCGGGTCGAAGTAGACGTCGTAGTCCCGGACGTTGGGCTGCTGCGGGAAACCGTCGGCCTTGAGCTGCATCGCGAGCTCACCGGCGTGCTGCGGGTCCTTCGCCGCGTCGTCGTCCCCGGCGTACGGGCTCGCCGGGTTGCGCAGCACGAACACGTTCGGCGCGTGGAACCGGCTGTGGTCGAGCATGCGTTGCAGGTCGCGGCTGTCGCGGGCGGTGGCCCACCGGTGGATCTCGGCGGCCCGGTCGTCGTAGTCGGCCAGCGGGTTGGCGTAGTGCGGCGTCTCCTGCTGGAAGCTCCAGTACGGCTTGAACGACAGCAGCTTGTAGTCGGTGGTCAGCAGCACGTTCCGGTCGGGCTGGCGGCCGGTGAGCTGGGCGATGGTGCGGATCTCGTCGTCGGTCCACGAGCCGGGCTGGGACGGGTCGCGCTGCCCCATCGCGTTGTCGCCGGTCGGGTAGTAGTCCTGGTACGCCTGCTTGGTCGAGTCCGCGAGCGCCTCGCCGATCGCGGACTGGTTCAGCGAGATCGCGCCGAGCAGGCCGAGCGCGCACGCGATCATGCTGATCCGCAGTGCGTGCGCGCTGTCCAGCCGGCGGCGCAGGTAGCCGATCAGCTCCAGGAAGCCGAACACCCCGGCGACCGCCAGCACGGCCCCCAGGATCACGTTGAGGCGGAACGCCAGCAGCGTCGTCTTGGCCATCAGCGCGAGCGTGGACAGCGCGAACCAGCAGTAGATGGCGATGACGATGGTGAGCATCGCGGCGGCGATCTCGCTGCGGCGGCACCGCCACAGCAGCCACACCAGACCGGCCAGGCACAGCACGCCGACCGCGTTGCCCTGCAACATCGGCGTCGGCAGGAAAGCGCTCTCCTCCGGCAGGTAGTGCTGCGCCGCGCTGCGCGGGTTGTGCAGCAGGAAGTGCGTCGAAAGCAGGTACGGCGTCCAGACCAGCAGCGCGATCACCAGGCTGACCACGCCGATCGGCAGCAGGCGCAGGAACAGCTGCCGCACCGTCGGCCACACCGCCCGGCCCTGGTGCACGCGGAACACGCCGATGAGCACCGCCATCGTCAGGACCATCAGCACCGCGAACCCGAAGTACAGGGTGTAGGTGATCGCGGCGAACCCGACGTAGCAGCCGACGCACACCAGCGTCCAGCGGGGCGCGCGCTCCTCGCGCCGCAGGGCGTGCCAGCACAGCACGGCGACCGGCGCCAGCCACGCGGCGGCGGGCCAGGCGTAGGGCTCCTCGATGCCGTGCAGCATCCCGGCGAGCATGGTCGCCAGCGCGGCGAGCAGCGCGAGCCTGCGGCGCACCACCACGCTCCACAGCGTGAACGCGACCACGCCGGTGACCGCGACCCAGGCCAGCGCGTACGGCTTGTAGGCCGCCCAGCCCTCCCAGCCGAGCAGGTTCGCGAACCGGCCGCCGAGCCAGAACCAGGCGCCCGGGTAGTACGGCGAGGTGTCCGGGTAGTTCATGTCGGCCAGGCCGAGCGAGGACGCCATCCGCGTCATGTACTGCAACCGGAAGCCGTTGTCCACAGAGGACCCACCGAAGTAGAAGCGGGTGGCTTCCAGCGGAATGGCCAGCGCGAGCGTGCTGAACGCGCTCAACGCGACCCAGGTCCCGCCGATGCGCAGCCAGCGCGGCGACCGGCGGTGCCCGAACGCCAGCAGCAGGAACAGCGCCGCGAGCACCACCGCGCTGCCGGTGGCCGCGAGGGCCTCGGGCGCGAAGCTGGGCTCGCTGATGCTCAACCGCGTGGCGGCGAACTGCAGCACCAGGCTCACGACCGCCGCGACGACGGAGCCGAGCAGGATCTCGCCGATCGTGCTGCGCAACGGCAGGCGAACGGCGGAGTCGCGACGCGGTTCGTCGATCGGGCTCGGCCCGGTCAACAGGGGGCTCGGCAGGATTCCCGCCACAGCACGTCCTTCGGCGATGGCTGACAGAGGGTGCCCGCGCAGAATAATTGATGTGCACCGGGCCACCCGCCATCGGGTGATGCCCGTCGCCCGCAGTTCCCGCGGACCCGCGCCGTTCTCCATACCGCCGCGGCGGAATCCGCCGCCCCGCCGGTTCCGGGGCGCGAGTGGCCGGTGGGGTGTCGCAGCGGGCTGATCTTCTCCCATCGGGTGACGCGGTGGGGCGGTGCGGCCGCGCTAGGGTGACGTGCCGGGACTGACGGACGGACGAAGGAGGTCGGCGGCGTGCCTGACAGGCCGGTGGAGTCGAACGGCACGCGCGCGGCACCCGCGCGGATCCCGCCTCCGCAGGGGCCGGAGGAGGAGCCGCTGGTGCCCCGCCTCGTCGAGCCCGTACCGCGGGTGGTCGTCAAGGCCGACCTGTTGCCCGCGGTGAGCGCGTTGTCGCTGGTGTCGTTGGTCGGCGTGCCGCTCGGCTGGCTGTGGGCGCAGCTCGTGCCGCCCCAGCAGAGCGTGCTCGACGCCCGCGGCGGGCTGACCCCGCTGCTGGTGGAGAGCTACCACGACTTCGACGCGCTGGGGATCTTCCTGCTGCTGGGGTTCGCCGCGGGCGTGCTGACCGCCGCCGTCCTGTGGATGCCGCGTCGTCGGCGCGGTCCCGTGCTGCTCGTCGCGGGGACGTTGGGGTCGCTGGTGGCCGCGTGGCTGGGCGTGCGGATGGGAGCGTCGTTCGCCGCGGGGCTGTACCCGATCCCGGCGCACCCGGCGGTCGGGGACCTGATCCGGACCGCACCCGAGATCGCCACCGGCTGGGCGCTGCTCGCCCAGCCGCTCGGGTTCGCCCTGACCTACGGAGTGGCCGCGTCCTGGAACGGGTTCGACGACCTCGGGCGGCGCCGCTGAGCACTCGTCTTCGAACTCGTCGTGGGTGGCGGTGGCGGTGGCGGGACCTCTGACCGGAAGAGGAAGCCCGCCGCGTGCCACGCCCCTTCCGACAGCAGGTTCAAAGACGGGAAGACAGGCTCACGCCGCGCGGCGGAAGGACATCGCCATCCGCTGGAGCGTGCCGGTGGGGTCGGGCAGCGTGTCCGGGGCGTTCTGCTCGGCCGTGCCGAGGAAGACCACCGACGCCTGACCGTCGTTGTTGGTGGCGATCACCGTGACCGCCTCGGTCGGTGCGTCGCACGGCCCGGGCGCGGGGTGCGTGACGGTCGCGGTGACGCGGCTGGCCGCGATGCCGCCGGGCAGCTGCACCGGTTCCGCCGGGCCCATGGCGACCTGCGGTTTCCGGTCGCCGGCCGAGTAGGCCAGGTCGGCGAACTTCTGCGCGGTCGCGGTGGCGACCGCCGCGTCCGACGGACCCTTGCGGGCCGTCGCTCCCGCGATGGCCCGGTAGCTGGAGCTCTTGCCCGGGCAGAAGCCCTTCTTGTACACCGAGACCCCGGTCATGGTGACCGGGTCGTCGGCCGGGCCGAAGCCGATGATGTCGTCCGGGGTCTCCAGCGTCCAGTCCTGCGGGGCGTCGTAGACGGCTCCGCGCTTGGGCACGGGCACCGCCTGCCAGCCGGGGACGATCGCTGGCACGGCGGCCGGTGCGGACGACGTCTCGGCGCTGCTGGCGGGTGCGCTGGTGGCCGACGTCGTGGGGCTGCCCACCGGCCGCTGGGCCTGGCCGCGGCGGCTGCCGGTGTTGAGCACGACGACCGTGGTGACGATGGCGACCACCGCCACGGCGGCCAGCGAGACCGCGGCGATCACCATCCCGGTCCGGCGCCGCCGCTGCCCCGGGTAACCGGTGACCATTCCCGGGTACGGCTGCTGCTGGCGCTGGTCGAACGCGCCGAACCCCTGGTACTGGCCGGGTTGGAACCCGGCGGGCCGGCCGTGCGCGGGCTGTCCGGTGCTCGGGTCGTACTGCTGTCCCGGCTGGTGCGGGCCCCAGTTCCCGCCAGGTGAAGACATGCGCGTGATCTTAGCGGTCCGGGCGAACCGGTCGGGCTCAGTTCACGCTGGTGCTCTGCGCGAACTCGGCGAGCGGGGCGGGCACCGCGCGCAGTTCGCGCAGGAACTCGGCTTCGCGCAGCAGGAAGCGCCGGACCAGCCGCAGCCGCGCCAGCGGATCGGTCTCGCCGAGCAGTTCCTGGCGGTCCTCGACGGTGAGCACGCAGTCGTCGGCGAGCGCGTAGGCCAGCGCGCCGGGGTCGACGTCGTCGGTTTCCACCGGTTGGCGGCCGCGCAGGCCGGTGGAGTGGTAGCGCTCGTGGGCGGCGCGGGCGGAGGCCACCAAGCGCTCGCGCGGTGCGGCGTTCTCGGGCTCGGTGTCGGGCATCCACTCCACGCGGGCCATCAGGTAGGGCGCGGCGTGCCGGTCGATCTGCAACAGCCGGAACCGGCGTTCCCCGGTGGCGCTGACGTCGAAGCGGCCCTCGGGCAGCTGGCGGACCTGGTCCAGCGTCGCCGTGCACCCGACGTCGTACATCGAGTCCACGTTGTCCTCGCCGACCTCCCAGCCCTGCCGGATGGCCACCACGGCGAACCGGCGGTCCGGCACCACCTCGTTGACCAGGTCCTCGACCAACTGCCGGTAGCGCGACTCGAAGACGTGCAACGGCAGGTGACCGCCGGGCAGCAGGACCGAACCCAGCGGGAACAGCGGCAGCGTGTCCATCACGTGTCCCAACCTACGTCCGGGGGGTCGGTCCCGGCCATCGATCAGCCGACGCTGCCGCTGGGCGGGCGGAAGACCGCGAACGGGTCGGTGACCTGCAGGTCGCGCGAGGTGAACCGGAACAGCGCGGGCGGTCGGCCTCCGGCCGGACCAGCGGGAACGGTGCGGCCGGTGGGCTGGAGCACACCGCGGCGGGCCAGCACGCGTTGCAGGTTCGTCGCCGCCACCTGGTAGCCGAGGGCGGCGGAGTAGAGGCGGCGCAGTTCGGAGATGGTGAACTCCGCGGGCGCCAGCGCGAAGCCGATGTTGGTGTAGGACAGCTTGGCGCGCAGCCGTTCCCGCGCGGCCAGGACGATCCGGTGGTGGTCGAAGGCGGTCTCGGGCAGTTCGTCCACGGCGTGCCAGCGGGTGTCGGCGGGCACCTCGGGGTCGGTGTCGGAGGGGACCAGACCGAGGAAGGCGGTGGCCACCACGCGGTGGCCGGGCACGCGGTCGGGGTCGCTGAACACCGCGAGCTGCTCGACGTGGGTCAGCTTGTGCACGTCGACCTTCTCCGCGAGCTGGCGGCGGATGGAGGTCTCCACGTCCTCGGTGGCGGCGAGCCTGCCACCGGGCAGCGACCAGCGGTGCAGGTGCGGCTCCCGGGCCCGCTGCCAGAGCAGCACCTGCAACCGGCCGTCGCGTATCTGCAGCACCCCGGCGAGAACCTCGTGACCCACGTCGCAATTGTCCAGGTGGACGCCGGTGCTACGATGGGGCACGTTTTCGTTCCTAAGGCGAAAACCTCCGGGTCCGCCGGGTCCGGGGTGTGCTCGCAAGCCGCGGTGGTCTCCGCGGCTGGCGGTGGGGAGGACGAGATGGCCGCGACTGCCACGTGGGAGCGGGCCTACGCCGGCGTGACGCCGGACGCCGAATGGGCCCGCGAGGTGCGAAGGCTCGCCGAGGAGCGGGACGCGGTCCTGCTCGCGCACAACTACCAGCTGCCCGAGATCCAGGACATCGCCGACCACACCGGCGACTCGCTCGCGCTGAGCCGGATCGCGGCCGAGAGCTCGGCGAGCACGATCGTCTTCTGCGGCGTGCACTTCATGGCCGAGACCGCGAAGATCCTCAGCCCGGACAAGACGGTGCTCATCCCGGACCAGCGGGCGGGCTGCTCGCTGGCCGACTCGATCACCGCCGAGCAGCTGCGCGAGTGGAAGGCGGAGCACCCCGGTGCGGTGGTGGTGTCCTACGTGAACACCACCGCCGAGGTGAAGGCCGAGACCGACGTCTGCTGCACCTCGTCCAACGCCGTCGACGTGGTGCGCTCGGTCCCGCCCGAGCAGGAGGTGCTGTTCTGCCCGGACCAGTTCCTCGGCGCGCACGTCCGCCGCGCCACCGGCCGGGAGAACCTGCACGTGTGGGCCGGTGAGTGCCACGTGCACGCCGGGATCAACGGTCCGGAGCTGGCCGAGCGGGCGGCCGCCGACCCGGACGCCGACCTGTTCATCCACCCCGAGTGCGGCTGCGCCACGTCCGCGCTGTACCTGGCGGGGGAGGGGACCGTGCCGCCGGAGCGGGTCAAGATCCTGTCCACCGGCGGGATGCTGGACGCCGCGCGGCGCACCGGTGCCCGGTCGGTGCTGGTGGCCACCGAGGTCGGGATGCTGCACCAGTTGCGCCGGGCCGCGCCCGAGGTCGACTTCCGCGCGGTCAACGACCGCGCCTCCTGCCGGTACATGAAGATGATCACCCCGGGGGCGCTGCTGCGCTGCCTGCGCGAGGGCGCCGACGAGGTCGACGTGCCCGCCGGGACCGCCGAACGCGCGCGGGCCTCGGTGGAGCGGATGATCTCGATCGGCCGTCCGGGAGGTGGCGAATGACCTGGGAGGCCGGGGCCGACCTGGTGGTCGTCGGGACCGGGGTGGCCGGGTTGACCGCCGCGCTGCGGGCGCGCGAGCTGGGCCTGCGGGTGCTGGTGGTCGGCAAGGACGGCGCGTCGGCGGGCAACACCGGCTGGGCGCAGGGCGGCATCGCGGTGGTCCGGCCGGACGAGCACGACGCGGGCGACAGCCTGCACCGGCACGTCGAGGACACCCTGACCGCCGGCGCCGGGCTGTGCTCGCGCGAGGCGGTGCGGGAGATCCTGGCCGCCGGTGCGGCGGCGGTCGAGCGGTTGCGCGGTGCGGGCGCGCGGTTCGACGCGTCGGCCGGCGGTGCGCTGGCGCGCACCCGGGAGGGCGGGCACAGCGCGTTCCGGGTGATCCACTCGGGCGGGGACGCCACCGGTGCCGAGGTGCAGCGCGCCCTGTCCGCGGCGACGCGCGAGGGCGGGATCCCGCTGCTGGAGCGGCACTGCGTCGTGGAGCTGCTGCACGGCGACGGCGGAGCCGTCGCGGGCGCGCTGGCGCTGGACGCCGAGGGACGTCCCGGGGTGCTGCACGCCCCGGCGGTGCTGCTGGCGACCGGCGGGCTCGGGCAGCTCTACGCGGCCACCACGAACCCGGACGTGTCCACCGCGGACGGTGTCGCGCTGGCGCTGCGCGCGGGCGCGACCGTCGCCGACCTGGAGTTCGTCCAGTTCCACCCCACCGTCCTGTACGCACCGGACAGCGGGGGCGGGCGTCGGCCGCTGGTCACCGAGGCGGTGCGCGGCGAGGGTGCCGTGCTGGTCGACGTGCGCGGCAGGCGCGTGATGGCCGGGGAGCACCCGCTGGAGGACCTCGCACCGCGCGACGTCGTCTCCGCGGCGATCAACCGGCGCGCCGCCGAGACCGGCGCCGAGCACGTCTACCTGGACGCGACCGGCATCGGACGCGGGTTCGCCGACCGGTTCCCGACCGTGCACGCGGCGTGCCGCGCCGCCGGCATCGACCCGGTCCGCGAACCGATCCCGGTGACGAGCGCGGCGCACTACTCGTGCGGCGGTGTCGTGTCCACAGTGGATGGACGCACCGCGGTCGCCGGGCTGTACGCGGCGGGCGAGGTCGCCTGCACCGGGCTGCACGGCGCCAACCGGCTGGCGTCGAACAGCCTGCTGGAAGGGCTCGTCGTCGGCGAGCGGGCGGCCGCGGCGGTCGCCCGGGACCTGCGCAGCGGGTTGCTGGTGCGCCGGTGCGCGGGCGAGGCGGTCGTCCCGGCGATGCCGGTGGTCCACCGCGACCTGTTGCAGCGCACCATGAGCCGGTACGCCGGGATCGGCCGCGACGCGACCGGGCTCGCCGAGGCCGCGGCGGTGCTGGACCGCGCCGCCGTCGTCCGTCCACTCCGGACGCGGCGGGCGGCCGAGGACGCCTCGATGGCGCTGACCGCGCAGGCGCTGCTGGCGGCGGCGCGGCTGCGCACCGAGTCCCGCGGCTGCCACCGGCGCACCGACCACCCCGCGACCGACGACCTGCGCTGGCGGCGCAGCACGGTGCTGCGGCTGGACGTGGCAGGACGGCTCATCCACACCCCCGGCGGAATCGAGAGGACGGCGGCATGAGCCTGGACGAGTCCGTTGCCCGCGAGGTGGTGCGCACCGCGCTCGCCGAGGACCTGCGGTACGGCCCGGACGCCACCACGGAGGCGACGGTGCCCGCCGAGTCCGTCGCCGAGGGCGCCTTCAACACCCGGCGCGCCGGAGTGGTCGCCGGACTGCCGCTGGTGCGGATGGTCCTCGACGAGGTGCTGGGCGCGGACGGCTGGACCGCGCTCGCCGAGCGGCAGGACGGCGACGCCCTCGACCCCGGCGACTGCGCGCTGCGGGTCAAGGCGCCGGTGCGCGGCCTGCTCACCGCCGAGCGCACCGCGCTGAACCTGCTGTGCCACCTGTCCGGGATCGCCACCGAGACGGCCCGCTGGGTCGACGCGGTGGCCGGGACCGGGTGCCGCGTCCGGGACAGCCGCAAGACGCTGCCCGGCCTGCGGGCGCTGCAGAAGTACGCGGTGCGCTGCGGCGGCGGGGTCAACCACCGGATGGGCCTGGGCGACGCGCTGCTGATCAAGGACAACCACGTGCTCGCCGCGGGCGGGGTCGTCGCGGCGGTCCGCGCCTGCCGCGCGCACGCCCCGCACCTGCCCATGGAGGTCGAGGTGTCCACACTGGACGAACTCGACGCGGTGCTGGCCGAGGACGTGGCACTGGTGCTGCTGGACAACTTCACGCCCGAGCAGTGCGCGGAAGCGGTGCGCCGCACCGCGGCCACCGCGCCGCGCACCGAGCTGGAAGCCTCCGGCGGTCTGACCCTCGACCGCGCCCGCGCCTACGCCGAGACCGGGGTGCACTACCTCGCCGTCGGCGGCCTCACCCACTCCGCACCGGCTCTGGACCTCGGGCTGGACATGGACTGACCGCCCGCCCCCGCCGCGCCGGTCACCAGGAGTGGTGCGGTGCTACGCTGCGTGCCCGCCATGGAGCGTCGTGGGATGTGGGGACAGCGGTGAGCGTCGCGGAGCAGCAGGAGCCGGTGGTCGTGCCGCCGGTGCCCGGAGGGATCGAGCGGGCCCGCAGGCCGACCGGGCCGGTGCTCGGGCTGGTCGTGGTGGTGGTGTGCCTGCTCGTCGGGCAGACGGCCACGTTGCTGGTGCTGTTCCCGCTGCTGGGGGTGCCACCCGGGGCGGTGCGGCGACCGATGGGGATCTCCGCGCAGCTCGCGACGCTGTTCAGCTTCCTCGGCGCGAGCGCCCTGCTGGCGCTGTGGATCCTGCTCAAGGAGCGGCGACCGTTCGGCAGCGTCGGGTTCTTCCCCGCCCGGCGGATCGGTGCCCGGCTGGTGCTGGGCGCGCTGGCGGGCCTGGTGGCGCTGTCGCTGCCCGTCGGCGTGAACATCCTCAGTGGACAGTTCGACGTCGGCGAGTCCGCGCGGGTCGCACCGGCGCTGCTGGCGCTCGTCGGCTTCGCCGCCCAAGCCAGCACCGAGGAGGTGCTCACCCGCGGCTACCTGCTCCAGCTCGCCCACCGGAAGTGGGGGCTCGCGGTCGCGATCCCGTTCCAGGGCGTGGTGTTCACCGCGCTGCACGGGGTGAACAGCGACGTCAGCGTCATCGCGCTGGTGAACATCTTCCTCATCGCCGTGGTGTTCGCCTTCTGGGCGCTCACCGAGGGCGGGCTGTGGGGCGTCTGCGCGTTCCACGCGGTGTGGAACTGGTGCCAGGGCAACGTCTACGGCATCCACGTGTCCGGCATGGACATCACCGCCACGGTGCTGAACGTGCACGGCGCCCCGGGCAGCGCGGCATTGCTGACCGGCGGTGGCTTCGGCATCGAGGGCAGCCTGCTCACCACCGCCGTCCTGCTGGTGGCCGCGGTCCTGGCGTTCCTGGTCCACCGGCGCAGGGCCTGACCGCGCGGCGCAGGTGCGGACGAACGGCCGGGAGCATCAGAAACGTCGGTTGGCCAACACCGGGACGGTGCGGCGGGCCTGCTCGACGGTGTCCTCGTCGATGTCGACGACGAGGACGTCCGGGGCATCGGCGAGCTGGGCGTGCACCGCGCCGAACGGGGTGGCGACCAGGCTGTGACCGATGCCGGTCGGGGCCTTGCCGCTCGGCTCCCGCCCGATGCTGCGCGGGTCGGCCTGGCCGCAGGCCACCACCCAGGACGTGGAGTCGAGCGCGCGAGCGCGGACCAGCAGCTCCCACTGCTCCCGCTTGCCCTCCCCGGCACCCCACGACGCGGACGTGACGATCACCGACGCGCCCCGGTCGGCCAGCGTCGTGTACAGCCCGGGGAAGCGGACGTCGTAGCAGGTCGTCAGGCCGACGCGGGTGCCGCCGAGCTCGACCACCACCGGTTCGGAACCGGGGGCGACGGTGCGGGACTCGGCGAAGCCGAACGCGTCGTAGAGGTGGACCTTGTCGTAGCGGGTGTCCAACCCGCGGCCGGTGACCAGCAGCGTGTTGGTGACCCGGCCCTGGTCGGCGGGGGTGAACATGCCGGCCACCACGGCCACGCCCGCCTCCTCGGCCAGGCGCCGCACCTCGGTCGCCCACGGGCCGTCCAGCGGCTCGGCCAGCGGCGCGAGCTTCACGCCGAAGCACGCCATGGTGGCCTCCGGGAACACGGCGAGCTCGGCGCCCGCCTCGGCGGCGCGGCGCACGCCGTCGGCGACGAGTTCGAGGTTCGCCGCCGGGTCCGGGCTCGACACGATCTGGCACAACGCGATCCGCATCTGCGGGCTCCACCTTTCTCCACCGGGCTACGATGTTTGTATACCAGCGATATGCAAGCAGGGGGTTTCCGTTGCCGTCGGGGCGTCAGCTCGCTTACGAGCATCTCAAGGACACGGTGCTCAGCGATCCCGCGATGCAGGGGCAGTTCGTCAACGAACAGGCCCTCGCCGATGAGATCGGCGTCTCCCGCACACCGATCAGGGAGGCGCTGCTGCTGCTCGCCGCCGAGGAACTGGTGCAGCTGGTGCCCAAGCGCGGCGCCTACATCGCGCCGGTCGGCGGCCGGGAACTCCGCGAGCTGTTCGAGTTCCGCACCATGATCGAGTGCTACTCCGCCCGGCGCGCGGTCGAGCTCGACGCCGTGCCGCTGGACGCGATGCGCGCGGAGCTGGCGGAGCAGCGCTCCCTCGCCGGTGAGGACCAGGCGCGCGCGTTCATCGACCGCGACCACCGCTTCCACACCGCGCTGGTCCGCGCGGTCGGCAACGACATGCTCACCAAGACCTACGACGGGCTGCGGGCGCGCCAGGTCCGGGCTGGCATCGTGGCGCTGTTCCGCGCCGGTGACCGGCGCAAGTCCGTGCTCGCCGAGCACGAGGCGATCGTCGCGGCGCTGGCCGCGCGCGACGCCGACGCCGCCACCGCGGCGATCACCGCGCACCTGGCCGCCACCCAGCGGGTGCTGCTGGAAGGCTGAGGACCCGCGGCGGTGCCGCTCACCGAGGGAGAAGGCGGCCGACGCCGCTTGCCGCGCTCCCCCGGGGCGGGGTCCGGAGACCGGCGCTGAGGTGCTCACCGGGACCGGCCGAGGGCCAGGCCGACCAGCGTGACCACGCAGGTCCCGCCCAGGTAGCAGGCCGGGGCCAGCCAGCTGCCGAAGTGCGCGAACAGCGAGGTGAACAGCAGCGGCGCCAGCGCCCCGCCGATGATCCCCGCCAGGGTGTATGCCAGCGAGCAACCGGTGTAGCGCAGTGCCGGGCTGAACTGCTCGGCGACGAACGCCGCCTGCGGGCCGTACATCAGCGAATGCCACACCAGGCCGATCACGATGCCGACCACCAGCAGCGCCGCCGAACCCCCGCCGACGAGCGGGAAGAACACGAACGGCCAGGCGCCGGCGCCGATCGCGCCCACGGCGTAGACGGCCCGCCTGCCCAGCCGGTCCGACAGCGCTCCGGCGGCGGGGATCAGCCCCACCTGCAACGCCGAACCCAGCATCACCCCGGCCACCGCCCAGCTCTTGGGCATCCCGAGCTCCTGGGTGGCGTAGGTCAGCACGAAGACGGTGAACAGCGCGTAGAGCACGTCCGGGCCCACCCGGGACAGGATCGCGGCCACCAGGGCCCGGGGTTCGCGGGTGAAGACCTCCCGCAGCGGTGCGCCCGCCTGCTCGCCCTTGGCCTGGAGCTCGCGGAAGACCGGGGTCTCCTCCAGTCGCACCCGGATCCACAGGCCGAACACCACCAGCACGGCGGACAGCAGGAACGCCACCCGCCAGCCCCAGGAGAGGAACTGCTGCTCGGGAAGCACCGCGGCCAGTCCCGCGAGCACGCCGTTGGCCAGCAGGTTGCCCGCGGGCGGGCCGACCTGGGCGGCCGAGGCCCAGAAGCCGCGCCGCCGCCGGCTGCCGAACTCGCTGGACAGCAGGACCGCGCCGCCCCACTCGCCGCCGATGCCCACACCCTGCGCGAACCGCAGCAGCACCAGCAGCACCGCGCCGAGCGCGCCGACCTGCGAGTGCGTCGGCAGCAGCCCGATCAGCGCGGTCGAGATGCCGGTGAGCAGCAGGGTCGTGACGAGCACCTGCTTGCGGCCCAGCACGTCGCCGAGCCGGCCGAACACGAACCCGCCCAGCGGGCGCGAGACGTAGCCGACCGCGTAGGTCGAGAAGGCCAGCAGCGTCCCGGACAGCGGGTCGTGGCTGGGGAAGAAGAGGTGGCCGAACACCAGCGCGGACGCCGCCGAGTAGGCGGCGAAGTCGTACCACTCCAGCGACGTGCCGCTCAGGCTCGCGGCGAACGCCTTCACCAGGTCCCGGCGGGCGGGCCGCGGTGGGGCGGTCGTTGATCTGGTCATCGGGCGGTCCTTACGTCGGGTCGTTCTCGCGGTGTGGCGTCGGGGACGTCGGTGCCACCCGCCCGGCCGGTTGTGATACTAAATGTATACAACAAGTATGCGATTTGGGGAGGCCCGATGTTCCCGCTCCGTTTCGACGTCCGCGGCACGCCTGTCGAGGTCCGGGTGGAGACGCTGCTCAACGCCGGATACGCGGGCCGCAGCCAGGACGACGTGGCCGCGCACGTGGCCGAACTCGCCGAGCTCGGGGTGCCCGCGCCGACCCGCACCCCCTGCCTGTACCCGGTCGCGCCCTACCTGGCGATGCAGACCGACGAGGTCCCGGCCCAGCACGGGCGCACCTCGGGCGAGGCGGAGTGGGCGCTGGTCGTCGCGGGGCCGCGGGAGGAGGACGTGCTGCTCACCGCGGCCTGCGACCACACCGACCGGGCGCTGGAGGTGCACGGCGTGGCGTGGAGCAAGCAGGCCGGTCCGGACGTGCTCGGTCGGCGGGCGTGGCGGCTGGTCGACGTGGCCGACCGCGTCGACGCGATCACCCTGACGGCCCGCGCCGGCGGGCGGGTCATCCAGCGAGGCACCCTCGGCGAGCTGCTCACCCCGGCGTACTGGCTGGACGAGCTGCGCGACCGCGGCCTGCTGCGCACCGGAACGGTGCTGCTGTCCGGGACGATCCCGATGGACGCCGAGGTGGACCAGTTCGCCGACAGCTGGCGGGTGGAGCTGGGCGACCCCGCCACCGGCGACGTCATCGACTGCGAGTACGCGGTGCGGCGCCTGCCCGAACCCGTCGCGTGACGGCCGCGTGAACGCCGGTCCGACGACGCGCGGAGATCGTCCGACTCGATACCGACCCGATATGCGATCGTGGTGCGGCCTCGGCCGCAGCCGGGGCCAACGACCGATACGGATGCGAGGAGTCGACTGTGAGCGAGGGCGAAGGCACCACGTTCATGCAGTGGCGCGAGCGCGCCCAGAGCGAGGCGCGCGAGGACCGGCCGGGAACCCGCACGCTGATTCTCGTCGCGGCGGTGGTGGTCGTCGTCGCGATCATCGTCGGGGCGCTGTTCCTGTTGCTGTCCTGAGCCGGTCAGTCGTGGTGCGGGCCGGCGCGCCAGCGCTGGCGCTTCCCGTCGTCCCGCACCACGACCCCGTGTCGCAGCAGTTCGTCGCGCAGCAGCGCGGCCTGCTTGCCCCTGTCGTGCTTGCGCAGCGCGCGTGCGCGCGCGGCCAGCAGCGCGTGCTGGCGCGGTGACAGGTCGGCGTCGTCCTCGCGCCACTCCCGGTAGCGGCCGGCGTGCGGATCGCCGTCCCGCCACGGGAACCCGTGCGCGGTGAACGCCTTGCGCAGCGAGACCGTCGGCAGGTCGGTGGCCTGGCGGGCCAGCTCGCCCCCGGATTCGTCCAGCAGCACCAGGTGACCGCCCTCGCGGAACACCGCTGCGACGTCGTCGCGCTCGATGTGCCGGGCGGCCCGGCCGCGCGCCAGCTCGACCCGCTGCCCGTCCACGGCGACGCTCAGCCGCTCCTGGGCCCGCAGCCCGGCGAAGCCGAGCCCGATGACGGCGCCGATCGCCAGCGCCACGACGGTGCCCCACGGATCGCCGAGCGAGGCGAACAGCTGGAACACGCCCTGGAACGGCGCCCACGGCAGTCCCGCGACCCACGTGGAGACCAGCCGCAGCAGCCACACCACCACGGCACCGACCAGCGGGTCCACGAACCACATCCCGCGGCGCACCATCGCGGACTCGACCACCCTGGTCGCGGTGTCGTGCGTCGGCAGGTCAGCGCCCATGCCCGCCATTATCGGCACGGTCCGGAAAGCCGGAGGGCCCGGGGCGCAACGCCCCGGGCCCGTCCCCCTGCGCTGGAGTGGCCTACGCGCCCGCTTCGCGGAGGAGGATGTCCACCGCCTTGTCGTTGCGGGCCGTCTCCCGGTCGATCACGTTGCCGGGCGGGTAGAAGCCGTCCAGGCCGCCGGAGTCCTTCGGGTACATCTCGAAGGTGTAGGCGAGGATCTTGTGCTGCGCCCACTCCCAGTCGAGGATGTCGCCGTCGGTGACGTACAGCGCACTGGACTGCTCCGGGGTGTAGCCGTTGGTCCCGGCCATCTCCTTGCCGACCCGCTCGAACCGGTCGTGCTCGGCCTGGCTCATGCCGTCGGTGACCGGGTCCTGGGTCCACCCGAACGGCCACAGCACCAGCTCGGAGTAGGTGTGGAAGTCGATGTTCGCCTTGATCTGCTGCTTGCCGCCGACCACGCGGGAGTTGATGAAGTCGCGCAGCGCGGAGGTCTCCGGCGCCGAGAACGCGCCCGGACCGCGGTAGTCCTCGGCGTTCGGGTCGTTGCTGGCGCCGCCGCAGCAGCCCCACTTGTAGCCCCAGTTGCGGTTGAGGTCGGTGCCGGTGTCCTGGCGGTTCTTCCGCCAACCCCGGTACTGGCCGGTCTCGATGTCGTAGCTGGAGCCGTCCGGGTTGACCGACGGGATGATCCAGATCTCCCGGTGGTCGACCGCGTCCTTCACCGTCGGGTCGTTCGGGTAGCCGTCGGTGAAGCGCTTGGCGATGTGCAGGCACATCTCGGTGGTGAGGTGCTCGCGGGCGTGCTGGTTGCAGTCGAACAGCACCTCGGGCTCGTTCTCGTCCTGCTGCACGTTCCTGCTGATCTTGAGCACCGGGATGTCCCGGCCCTCGAAGGACTTGCCGATGCTGGACTTCGCCGCGATGTCCGGGTGGTTCTTGACGATCCCGTCCAGCTCGGCGTTCATCTCGTCGTAGTTGTGGTACTGCGCGTCGCCGGGCGGGAAGTCCCGGGCCGAGCCCTTGGTCGCGCCGTTGCGCTTGGCCAGCGCCTCGGCCACCGTGGTCCGCTCGTCCAGCCGCAGGCCCTTCGCGCGCAGCTGCTCGGCCTGCGCCCGGGTGGCCTGCACGGTGGCGGTGTCGCCGGAGACCGCGAGGACCTCTGCCCCGGTGCGGTGGATCTCGGTGCGACTGCCGCTGTCGGTGTGCGGGACGGTGTAGATGGCCTCTTCGTCGGACGCCGCGCCCGGTGGGGCCTGCTGCGCCGCCGACACGCCCGCGGGTGCCAGCAGGGCCAGGCACGCGGCGGCCGCGACCGTCACTGCCTTGCGCCGTGACTTCAACATCGCGTCTCCGATCGATCACGGGTGGTGACGTGGAGAGGTTGGAACAGGCGCTCGATGTTGGCAAGCCACTGTCAAAGAATGGTCGGCGTCAACATTTTCCCAGCGGCCGAGCGGCCCCGACCGGACGCGTCACACCGCCGTCCGAGCGCGGCGACTACCCTGGTAGGCGTAATCACCGGCTTCGGGAAGGACGCCCATGCTCACCCGTACCGACCTGCGCGGTCGCGTTCCGTCCACCGTCGAGCTGCGCGCGACGCTGCCGCGCGCCGAGATGGACGTGGAACACGTGCTGCATCGGGTCCGTCCGGTGATCGACGCGGTGCGCGACCGCGGGGTGGACGCGGTCCTGGAGTTCACCGAGAAGTTCGATTCGGTCCGCCCCGAACGGGTGAGGGTCGGCGCGGAAGCGATGCAGCGCGCGCTCGACGAACTGGACCCGGCGGTGCGCGATGCCCTGGAGGAGTCGATCGCCCGCGCCCGGAAGGTGCACGCCGACCAGCGGCGCACCGACGTCACCACGCAGGTCGTGCCCGGCGGCACCGTCACCGAGCGCTGGGTCCCGGTCGCCCGGGTCGGCCTGTACGCGCCGGGCGGACTGGCGGTCTACCCGTCGAGCGTGGTGATGAACGTCGTCCCGGCCCAGGCCGCCGGGGTGGAGTCGCTGGTGGTGTGCAGCCCGCCGCAGGCCGAGTTCGGGGGCCTGCCGCACCCGACGATCCTGGCCGCCGCGCGGCTGCTGGGCGTCGACGAGGTGTGGGCGGTCGGCGGTGCGCAGGCGGTCGCGCTGCTCGCCCACGGCGGCCGCGACACCGACGGCGCCGAACTGCTGCCCGCCGACATGGTCACCGGCCCGGGCAACGTCTACGTCACCGCCGCGAAACGGCACCTGCGCAGTCTCATCGGCATCGACTCGGAGGCCGGGCCGACCGAGATCGCGATCCTGGCCGACGGCACCGCCGACCCGGTGCACGTGGCCGCCGACCTGATCAGCCAGGCCGAGCACGACACGCTGGCCGCCAGCGTGCTGGTCACCACCTCGCCGGAGCTCGCCGACGCCGTGGACGCCGAGCTGGCGGAGCAGGTCGCGCGCACCAAGCACGTCGAGCGGATCAGCACGGCGCTGGCCGGCAGGCAGTCCGGCTGCATCCTGGTGTCCGATGTGGACGACGGGGTGCGGGTGGTGGACGCCTACGCCGCCGAGCACCTGGAGATCCAGACCGCCGACGCCGCGGCGGTCGCGGCCCGGGTGCGCAACGCGGGCGCGATCTTCGTCGGCCCGTACGCACCGGTGTCGCTGGGCGACTACTGCGCGGGGTCCAACCACGTGCTGCCGACCGGCGGCTGCGCGCGGCACTCGTCGGGGCTGAGCGTGCAGAGCTTCCTGCGCGGCATCCACGTGATCGACTACACCGAGCAGGCGCTGCGCGAGGTGTCCGGCAAGGTCGTCGCGCTCGCCGACGCCGAGGACCTGCCCGCGCACGGCCAGGCCATCACCGCCCGCTTCCAGTGACCTCCAGTTGCCGAAGGTAGAACCCATGAGTGATGTGCTCGGCGCCGACACGGCGCTGGCCGACCTGCCGCTGCGGGACGACCTGCGCGGCCGCAGCCCCTACGGGGCGCCCCAGCTGGACGTCTCGGTCCGGCTCAACACCAACGAGAACCCGTATCCCCCACCGCGCGAACTCGTCGACGACGTCACCGCAGCGGTGCGCGAGGCCGCCACCTCGCTGCACCGCTACCCGGACCGCGACGCGCGGGCGCTGCGCGCCGACCTGGCCGCCTACCTGACCCGGGCGACCGGCGTCGCGGTGTCCGAGGCGAACGTGTGGGCGGCCAACGGGTCCAACGAGGTGCTGCAGCAGATCCTCCAGGCGTTCGGCGGGCCGGGGCGCAGCGCGCTCGGCTTCGAACCGTCGTACTCGATGCACCCGATCCTGGCGGCGGGCACCCGCACCGACTGGGTGCCCGCGCCGCGCCGGGCGGACTTCAGCCTGGACGGCGCCGAGGCCGCCCGGGTGGTGGCCGAGAAGCGGCCGGACATCGTGTTCGTGACCAGCCCGAACAACCCCACCGGCCAGTCGGTGTCGCTGGACGACCTGCGCGCCGTGCTCGACGCCGCGCCCGGCGTGGTGGTGGTCGACGAGGCGTACGCCGAGTTCTCCGCGCGCACCAGCGCGATCGCGCTCATCGAGCAGTACCCGGCGAAGCTGATCGTCAGCCGCACGATGAGCAAGGCGTTCGCCTTCGCCGGGGGCCGGCTCGGCTACCTCGCGGCCGCGCCCGCGGTGATCGACGCGCTGCTGCTGGTGCGGCTGCCGTACCACCTCTCGGCGGTCACCCAGGCCGCGGCGCGCGCCGCGCTGCGGCACGCCGACGCCACGCTCGGCTCGGTGCAGGCGCTGGCCGACGAGCGGGACCGCGTGGTGGCCGCACTGCGCGAGATGGGTTTCGAGCCGGTGCCCAGCGACGCCAATTTCGTCCTGTTCGGACGGTTCGCCGACGCGCACCGCGCGTGGCAGCGGTACCTGGAGCAGGACGTGCTGATCCGCGACGTCGGCATCGCCGGGCACCTGCGGGTCACCATCGGGACACCGGCGGAGAACGACGCGTTCCTGGCCGCCAGCAAGGCAGTGCGTGAGGAGACCAGCCAGTGACAGCCTTCCAGCACGGGACCCGCCTCGGCCGGGTCGAGCGCACCACCAAGGAGTCGTCGGTGCTGGTCGAACTCGACCTCGACGGCACCGGCCAGGTCGACGTCGACACCACGGTCCCGTTCTACGACCACATGCTCACCGCCCTGGGCACCCACGCGGCCTTCGACCTGAAGGTCAAGGCCACGGGTGACGTGCACATCGACGCCCACCACACCGTCGAGGACACCGCGATCGTCCTCGGCCAGGCGCTGCGCCAGGCGCTGGGGGACAAGAAGGGCATCCGCCGCTTCGGCGACGCCTGGATCCCCATGGACGAAACGCTGGCGCACGCCGCGGTCGACGTCTCGGGCCGGTCGTACTGCGTGCTGACCGGCGAACCGGAGCAGTACAACAGCTTTACGATCGGCGGCAACTACCCGTTCGTGCTCAACCGGCACGTCTTCGAGTCGATCGCCTTCCACGCGCAGATCAACCTGCACGTCCGGGTCGTCCACGGCCGCGACCCGCACCACATCGCGGAAGCCCAGTACAAGGCGATCGCGCGGGCGCTGCGCGCGGCCTGCGAACCGGACCCCCGCTTCGCGGGCGTCGTCCCGTCCACCAAGGGCGCGCTGTAGGAATCGCCAACGCCCCGCTCGGCCGGTGTCGAGCGGGGCGGGTGTCGACGATCGCGGAAAGGGCAGTGCCGGTACTTCGTCGGCACCGTCCACAGTGGTCGCTCCTGGGGCGGCGTAGGACATCACCGCTCAGGCACGGCTGTGGCTGCGGGTGCAACAGGAGGTCGCTCGCGGAGCTGGGCGGAATCACGGTTCGCTGCAAGGGTTGGGGATCCGCGGATTCAGCGAACTCCCCGTTGCCAGGTGGGTGGTCCCGGTAGCGTCCAGGGATTCGTCGACGACGAGGAGGACGGGTGCCGGTCGCGCGCGGGAACGGGTTCGGGATCGCTTACGAGGTGGTTGGGGAAGGGCCCGCACTGGTCCTGCACTCGGGCATGTTCCAGGTCGGGGAGCACTGGAGCCGGGCCGGTTACACCTCGGCCCTGACCGCTGTCCGCACGGTGATCACCGTGGATCCGCTGGGGCTGGGCGATAGCGACGCGCCGGTGGACCCGGCCGACTACGCGCTGGCACGACGCGCCGACTCCGTCGTCGCCGTGCTCGACGATATCGGCGTCGACAGGGCGGATTACTGGGGGTACTCGCTGGGGGCGCTGACCGGCTACGCCGTCGCCGTGCACGCGCCCGAACGGCTCACCCGCCTGGTCGCCGGGGCCTTCGACCCGGTCGGCGGGTTCCGCTCCGCGATCCCGCCGATGTTGCGCGACCTGGGACTGCCGCCCGACGCCGACCCCTTCCCGCCGATGTTGCAGGGGGCCGCCGCCAATCCCGAACTGGCCGCCGTGATCGACGCCGCCGAGCCCGCCGCACTTCGCGCGAACTACCAAGCGTTCTCCCGCGAACCGGGCGTGGACGCCGAGCTGGCCGCTGCCGAGGTCCCGATGCTGATGTACGCGGGCACGGCGGATCCGTGGCACGACCCGATGCGCGCGTTCGCCGAGCGGAACGGTGCGTCGTTCTTCTCCCTTCCCGGTGCCGACCACGTGGCGGGCTGGCGTCGGAGTGCCGACGTGCTCGTTCGGGTGCTGCCGTTCCTCCAGGGCGGCTGATCGGTGGCGGTGGTCGCGGAACGTGATCGGTGCACGACTACTAGGCCGATCGGGGGATGTGCAGTGTTCACCGGTTGCTCACCGCGGGGCTTCCGGGTGGTGGAGTCGGTCGAACACGATGGCTCTTCGTGAATGAGGTTTCTCGACGTCGTGTTCTCGCCGGGGCGGCCGGGGTCGTGGGCGGTGCCGTCGCCGGTTCGCTGCTGCCGCCGTCGCTGCACCGGGCCATGGCGCAGCCGGTGCCAGCGGGCGGGCTGGACGCCATCGAGCACGTAGTCGTCCTGATGCAGGAAAATCGTTCGTTCGACCACTACTTCGGGACGTTGCGCGGGGTGCGCGGGTTCGGTGACCGGCAGCCGCTGCGGCTCCCGGACGGCGGCAGCGTGTTCGAGCAGCCGAAACCGGGCGGGGCGGTGCTGCCGTTCTCGTTGCGGCAGGCGTCCGAGCGCGAGGGCCGTCCGGTGTCCGACATCCAGTACCTCGGCAACCTCGACCACAGCTGGGGCGGGAGCGGCCGAGCCTGGGCGCGGGGCTGGAACAACGCCTGGGTGCCCGCCAAGACCGCCGCCACCATGACCTACTACGAGCGGCAGGACATCCCGCTCCAGTACGAGCTGGCCGACACCTTCACCATCTGCGACGCCTACCACTGCTCGGTGTTCGGCTCCACCAACCCGAACCGGATGTTCCTGTGGACCGGCAAGCTCGGCTACGAGCCGGGCACCACCAAGCGCGCCGTCGGCAACGACGCCTACGACTACGACCACCCCGGCTACGACTGGACCACCTACCCCGAACGCCTGGAGGCGGCCGGGGTGCCGTGGCGGATCTACCAGGAGTGGGACAACTTCACCGACAACGCCGTCGAGTACTTCAAGCCGTTCAAGGAGATCGGGCGCAAGGTGCTCGCCGCGGTCGACGGGGCGTACCGCACCACCGAGGAGCTCTACACCTCGCTGTTCGACAAGCCGCGCGACGAGCAGCAGCGGTTGCTCCGGCAGCTGGCCGACGGCCGCGCCCGGCTGTCCCCGGCCGAGCGGAGCCTGTTCGACCGCGCCATGTACCGCAGCGAGCCCGGCACGCTGTTGCAGCGGTTGCGCGACGACGTGCGCACCGGGCAGCTGCCGAAGGTCGTGTGGATCGTGCCGTCGGCGGTGGACTCCGAGCACCCGGGCAGCTCGACGCCGGTGGGCAGCGCGAACCTCGTCTACCAGGTGCTCGACGTGATCGCCGACCCGAAGATCTGGCCGAAGACCGCGCTGCTGCTCAACTTCGACGAGAACGACGGGTTCTTCGACCACGTGCCGCCGCCGGTGCCGCCGAAGCCCGACTCCGGCGAGGGCGACGACTACTACGACGGGCAGCCGATCGGCCTCGGACCCCGGGTGCCGATGACCGTGGTGTCGCCGTGGACGATCGGCGGCCACGTGGACTCGCAGGTCTACGACCACACCTCGGTGCTGCGCTTCCTGGAGCGCTGGACCGGGGTGCGGGAGCCGAACATCAGCTCCTGGCGGCGCACCGTCTGCGGCGACCTGACCTCGGTGTTCGACTTCGAGCACCCCGGCGCGCCACCCGAGCCCGCCCGGCCGGGTCCGGTGCCCGAGCCGATCCAGCGCTGGCACCCCACGCCCCCGGACGACCAGCGGCTGCCGTTGCAGGAGCAGGGCAGGCGCCCGGCGCGCGCCCTGCCGTACCAGCCGCAGGTGTCGGCCTCGGTCGACGGCGAGGTGCTGGACCTGCGGCTGGGCAACACCGGTGCCGCCGCGGCGCACTTCACGATCTACCCGTACCGCGGCGAGCTCCCCGAACCGTCCCATGTGGACGTTCGCGGGGAACGCGTGGTGCGGGTGCCGATCGGTCCGGAGTACGAGCTGGCCGTGCAGGGGCCCAACCGGTTCTGGCTCCAGATCCGGGGTTCGCGCATCGGCAAGGCGTCCGAAGTGGACGTCCAGACCCGCGCCACGCCCCGGGGTCTGGCGCTGGAGCTGCGCAACGGCGGCGGCGAGGACGTCACGGTGCGGCTGCGGTCGCTGGGGTACGCGCCGGGCGTCGACCGGCAGGTCCGGGTCGTGGCGGGCGGTGCCCAGCCGGTGGAGTGGCCGACCGACCACGGCTGGTACGACGTGGAGATCACCACCGCCCAGGACCCCGCGTTCCGCCGCCGGATCACCGGCCGGGTGGAGAACGGCGAGCCCGGGGTGACCGGCTGAGCGCCTGTTCTCGAACTCGTCGTGCGCGAGGGTGACGCGAAAGGGCGCCCCCGGCCGAGGGGCGCCCTTGGCGCGGTGCGGTCAGCTCGCCGTCGCGGCGGGTTCGCGTTCGGCCGTGGCGGACTCACCGTCCACGTAGGACCGCTCGTCGAACGGCGCCTCACCGGAGAACACGCGGTGCATCTGGTCGCGGTCCAGTTCCTTGGTCCACGCGCCCATCAGCACGGTCGCCACCGCGTTGCCCGCGAAGTTGGTCAGCGCGCGGGCCTCGGACATGAACCGGTCGATGCCCACGATCAGCCCGACGCCGTCGAGCAGTTCCGGCCGGTGCGACTGCAGGCCGCCGGCCAGCGTCGCCAGCCCGGCGCCGCTGACGCCCGCCGCGCCCTTCGAGGCGATGATCATGAACAGCAGCAGCGAGACCTGCTCGCCGAACGACAGCGGGTCGCCCATCGCCGTGGCGATGAACAGCGAGGCCATCGTCAGGTAGATCGCCGTGCCGTCCAGGTTGAACGAGTACCCGGTCGGCACCGTGATGCCCACCACCGGCTTGCTCACGCCCAGGTGCTCCATCTTGGCGATCAGCCGCGGCAGCGCGGCCTCCGACGACGACGTGGACAGGATCAGCAGGAACTCCCGGCCCAGGTAGCGCAGCAGGGAGAAGATGTTGACCCGCGCGAACGCCCACAGCATCGGCCCGAGGATCACGCACACGAACAGCAGGCACGTGACGTAGAAGCCGATCATCACCACGGCCAGGCTCTTGAGCGCGTCGACCCCGGTCGCGCCGACCACCGCGGCGATCGCGCCGAACGCACCGATCGGAACGGCCCACATCACCATCGACAGGATCTTGAACACCAGGCGCTGCGCGTGCTCGATGCCCCGCAGGATCGGCTCGCCCTTCTCGCCCAGCGCCTGCAACGCGAACCCGGCCAGCAGCGCGACCAGCAGGGTCTGCAAGACCTCGCCCTCGGTCAGGGCCGAGACCAGCGTCTTCGGGATGATGCCGAGCAGGAAGTCGGTGGTGCTCTCGGCGCCCTCGCCGGCCTGCTTGGCGCCCTCGCCCGCCAGTTCGTGGGACAGGTGCACGCCGGTGCCGGGGTGCAGCACGTTGCCCACCAGCATCCCGATGATCAGCGCGACCACGGACATCACCATGAAGTAGGCCAGCGCCAGCCCGCCGACCTTGCCGACCTTGGCCGCCTTGCGGACCCCGCCCACGCCCAGCACGATCGTGCAGAAGATGACCGGGGAGATCATCATCTTGATCAGGTTGACGAACCCGGTGCCCAGCGGCTTGAGCGCCTTGCCGACGTCCGGAGCGGCGAACCCCACGGCGATGCCGGCGAGCACCGCGACGATCACCGCGATGTAGAGGTAGTGCGTCCGATCCCGACGGCGTGGTGTCGCAGCGTCGTTGCCTGCCACGTTTGTTCTCCTATTGGGTACCGGGTATCACTCGAACGGCCGTGTCCTGAGTCACGGCGCGTGTCGAGATGAGACTATCGATCCTGCATATCACCGTCGTCACGCTTGTGTTCATTCTGTTCATGCCGTCGTCACACATTCGTCATGGCTGACCGGGACTGGTTCGGACGCGGTCGGGCGGGCTGGAGCCTCGCCCGCCGGCTGTTCGTGCTCCAGGTGGTCGTGGTGGCCGTCGTGGTCCTCGCCGGGGCCGCGCTGGCCTACTACGACGCGCAGCGGCGGACCGCCGACACCGCCCGCGACCAGGTCGTGGCGGTGGCCCGCACGCTCGCCGCGCAGCCCGGCGTCCGCGACGGCGTGCTCGCGCCGGACCCCACCGCCGCGCTGCAACCGGTCGCCGAACGCGTCCGGCACGACGCGGGCGTGGCGTTCGTGACGATCATGTCGCCGGACGGCGTCCGCTTCACGCACCCGGACCCCGCGCGGATCGGCCGGCCCTTCGTCGGCCACATCGAGCAGGCCCGGGCCGGACAGGTGTTCACCGAGACCTACACCGGGACGCTCGGTCCGTCGGTGCGCGCGGTGGTCCCGGTCTTCGACGACGCGCACCAGGTGCGCGGCCTGGTGTCGGTCGGCATCGCGATGCGGGTGCTGACCGAGCAACTGCGCGCCGAGCTCGTCGCGCTCGTGCTGGTCGCGGGCGCCGCACTGGTGCTCGGCGGGGTGCTCACGCACCTGGTCAGCGAGCGGTTGCGGCGGCACACGCACGGGCTCGGGCCCGCCGAGCTGAGCCGGATGTACGAGTACCACGACGCGATCCTGCACGCCGTCCGCGAAGGGCTCCTGCTGGTCGCGCCCACCGGCCAGGTCGCGCTGTGCAACGATGGCGCCGCTGTGCTGCTGTCGCTGGATCCCGCCGAGGCCGAGGGGACGCACGTGTCCCGGCTCGGACTGCCGGACTCGCTCGCCGACACCCTCGCCTCCGCCGCGCCGGTGCGCGACGAGGTGCACCTGACCGACGACCGCGTGCTGGTGGTCAACGTCTCGCCGATCCGCAGCGGCGAACGCGATCTCGGCACCGTGGTGACGTTGCGCGACCACACCGAACTCCAGGCGCTGAGCGGCGAACTCGACTCGATGCGCGGGTTCGCCGAGTCGCTGCGCGCCCAGGCCCACGAGTCCGCCAACCGGCTGCACACCGTGGTGTCGCTCATCGAACTGGGCCGGGGTGAGGAGGCGGTGGCCTTCGCGACCCGCGAGCTGGAACTGGCCCAGCAGCTGACCGATCGCGTCGTCGGCGCGGTCCGCGAACCCGTCCTCGCGGCGCTGCTGCTCGGCAAGACCGCCGAGGCGCGGGAGCGCGGCGTCGACGTGGTACTCGGCGCGGACACCGACATCGACGACACCGCGATCGCCCACGTCGACTCCCGGGACCTGGTGACGATCCTCGGCAACCTGATCGACAACGCGGTCGAGGCGACGCTGGAGACCCCGCACCCGCGGGTCGACGTCACCGCGCGCACCGACGCGACCGGCCTGCTGGTCCGGGTCGCCGACAACGGGCCGGGTGTCGACCCGGCCGGTGCCCGCCGGGTCTTCGAGCGCGGGTGGTCGACCAAGTCCGGCGGCCGGGGACTCGGACTCGCGCTGGTCGGCCAGGCCGTCCGCCGCTACGGCGGCACGACCGAGGTGCACCACGACGGCGGCGCGGTGTTCACCGTGCGGCTGCCCGGCCGGACGGGGGCGCCGTGATCTCGGTGCTGGTCGTGGAGGACGACCCGGTCGCGGGCGAGGCGCACGCGACCTACGTCGAACGGGTCGCCGGGTTCACCGTCGCCGGGCGAGCCCGCACCGGTCAGGCGGCGCTGCGGTTCGTCGAGCACACCCCGGTCGACCTGGTGCTGCTCGACCTGCGCCTGCCGGACATGGACGGCCTCCAGGTCGCGCGGGCGCTGCGCACCTCGGGCAGCCACACCGACGTGATCGCGGTGACCTCGGCACGCGACCTGAAGGTGGTGCGCGCCGCGGTCTCCAGCGGCGTGGTCCAGTACCTGCTGAAACCGTTCACCTTCGCCGCCATGCGGGAGAAGCTGGAGCACTACGCGCGGTTCCGCGCCAGCCTCGGCCACGACCGGGAGGCGACCGGGCAGGCCGAGATCGACCGGGCCTTCTCGACGCTGCGCGGCGTCGACCGCGGCTCGCTGCCCAAGGGCATGGGCGAGGAGACGCTCGCCGCCGTCGTCGCCGCCCTGCGCGCGCACCCCGAGGGGGCGTCGGCCGGTGCCGTCGGCGACCGCGCCGGAGTCTCCCGGGTCACCGCCCGCCGCTACCTGGAACACCTCGTCGACCAGGGCATGGCCCACCGCGCCCCGCAGTACGGCGGGGTGGGACGCCCCGAGATGACCTACCGGTGGGCGGGCGATCCCGACGCCGGGTGAGAGCCTGTCTTCGAGGTCGAACGCACGCTCGGCTCAGGACCTGTCGGCTGCGGGGCGGAGCAGGGGAGCGCCGGGGCCGAATTCGGCGAAGCGGTCGTCGGCGTTCTGCAGGGTGCAGGTGCGCAGCGACAGGCAGCCGCAGCCGATGCAACCGGTCAGGCGGTCCCGCAACCGCTGCAGTCCGTCGATGCGGGCGTCCAGCTCGTCGCGCCAGCGGCGGGACAGCCGGGTCCAGTCGGCCTTGGTCGGCTGGTGGTCCTCCGGTAGCTCGGCCAGCGCTTCGGAGATCTGCTCCAGGCTCAGGCCGACCCGCTGCGCGGCGCGGATGAACGCCAGCCGCCGCAGCACGGCGCGGTCGTAGCGGCGCTGGTTGCCGGCGGTCCGAGTGGCGGAGATCAGCCCGCGCTGCTCGTAGAACCGCAACGCGGTCTGCGCGATCCCGCTGCGGTGCGCGACTTCCCCGATGGTCAACTGCTTCGGTAGCTTCGACACGGCGCCAGCGTAGCCGAAACCTCTACTTAGATCGAAGTATTCGGCCTTGACTTCGAGCGAACTCGAAGTCTGACGCTGTCGGCATGACGATCGCACCCACCGCGGCCACCGGATTCGGTTACGCCGACCTGCGGCCGCTGATGAGCCGGATGACCGGCGACGAGAAGCACTCCGCCGCCGCCACCTCGACCCTGGACGTGCTGTGGGTCCTCTACGACCAGGTGCTGGCCGTGGACCCGCGCCGCCCCGACGACCCCGACCGCGACCGCTTCCTGCTGTCCAAGGGGCACGGACCGATGGCCTTCTACGCGGTGCTGGCCGCCAAGGGCTTCCTCGACCCGGCCGAACTGGACGGCTTCGGCGGGTTCGACTCCCGGTTGGGCCACCACCCCGACCGCGAGCTGGTGCCCGGCGCCGAGATCGGCAGCGGTTCGCTCGGCCACGGCCTGCCGCTGGCCCTGGGCACGGCACTGGGGCTGGGGATCCAGGGCCGGATTCGTCCCCGCGTGGTGGTCCTGGTCGGCGACGCCGAACTCGACGAGGGCAGCAACCACGAGGCCATCGCCGTGGCCGGGCGGCACGGGCTGGAACGGCTCACCGCCGTCGTGGTGGACAACCGGTCGTCCAGCCACGGCTGGCCGGGCGGGATCGCCGGGCGGTTCGCGCAGGAGGGCTGGGCCACCCGCACCGTCGACGGTCGCGACCACGCCGCACTGCGCGCGGCGTTCACCGAACCGCACCCGGACCGGCCGCTCGCGGTCGTCGCCGAGGTCGAACCGAAGGAGGTGGCGCAGTGACCGCGGTCACCGAAGCGCCCACGATGCGAGACACGTTCGTCAACACCGTCTCCGCGGCCCTCGACGCCGATCCGCGGATCGCCGTGGTGCTCGCCGACGTCTCCGGCGACCGGTTCGTCGACGCCGCCGCGCGGCACCCGGAGCGGGTCATCAACGTCGGCATCCGGGAGCAGGCGCTGGTCGGCGTGGCGGGCGGTCTGGCGCTGACCGGCCTGCGGCCGGTGGTGCACTCGATCACCCCGTTCGTCGTCGAGCGGCCGTTCGAGCAGCTCAAGCTCGACATCAACCACCAGGGCGCCGGGGCGCTCGTGGTGAGCACCGGGGCGTCCTACGACTACCCGGGCGCGGGCCGCACGCACATGGGACCCGGCGACGTCGCGCTGATCGACACGCTGCCCGGCTGGACCGTGCACGTTCCCGGCCACCCGGCCGAGGTCGACGCGCTGCTGCGCGCCGCCCTGGCCACCGACGACCGGGTGTACCTGCGGCTGTCCGAGCGGGTCAACGGCGAACCGCTGCTCGGCGGCCCGGGCTGGCAGCAGGTCCGCCGCGGCGGTCGGGGCGTCGTGCTGGCCGTCGGCCCGGCGCTGCGCCCGGTGCTGGCCGCGACCGCGACGCTCGACGTGACCGTGCTCTACACCGCGACGATCCGGCCCTTCGACGCGGCCGGGCTGCGCGCGGCGGTCGAGTCGGCCACCGCGGACGTCGTGCTGATCGAGCCGTACCTGCGCGGGACCTCGGCGCACGAGGTCGACGACGCGCTGCGCGACATCCCGCACCGGCTGCTGTCGCTGGGAGTGCGCCGCGAGGTGGAACTGCGCGCCTACGGCACCGCCGAGGACCACGAGGCCGCGCACGGTCTCGGCCCGGTCGGGATCGCCGCCGCCGTCCGGCGGTTCCTGGACGGGTAGCCTTTGCCCCGTGGCACGAGTCGTCATCTTGGACTACGGATCAGGCAACCTCCGCTCCGCCGAACGCGCGTTGCAGCGCGCCGGCGCCGACGTCGAGGTGACCGCCGACCATCGTGCCGCGATGGAAGCCGACGGCCTCGTCGTTCCGGGTGTCGGCGCGTTCGCCGCGTGCATGCGGGGACTGCTCGACGTGGGCGGCGACAAGATCATCGACCACCGGCTGGCAGGTGACCGCCCGGTGCTGGGCATCTGCGTGGGCATGCAGGTGCTGTTCGACGAGGGCGTCGAGCACGGCATGCAGGCCGAGGGCTGCGGCCAGTGGCCGGGCACCGTCGAACGCCTGCACGCCGACGTGCTGCCGCACATGGGCTGGAACGAGGTGCGCGCCCCCGCCGACAGCGTCCTGTTCGCCGGCATGGAGCCCGGCACCCGGTTCTACTTCGTGCACTCCTACGCGGTCCGGTCCTGGGACATGCCCGCCCCGGACCGCATCGCCCCGCCCAAGGTGACCTGGGCCGAGCACGGCGAGCCGTTCGTGGCCGCGGTCGAGAACGGCCCGCTGATGGCCACCCAGTTCCACCCGGAGAAGTCCGGCGAGGCGGGTGCCCGGCTGCTGTCGAACTGGCTGCGCACCCTCTGAACCGCGCCCGATAGGGTGGGGGCGTGAGTTTCACGCTGCTTCCCGCTGTTGACGTAGCCGACGGCCAAGCGGTCCGCCTCGTGCAGGGCGCCGCGGGCACCGAGACCTCCTACGGGGACCCGCTGGAGGCCGCCCTGTCGTGGCAACGCGCGGGAGCGGAGTGGATCCACCTGGTCGACCTCGACGCCGCGTTCGGCCGCGGATCCAACCGGGAACTGCTCGCCGACGTCGTCGGCCGGTTGGACGTGCACGTCGAGCTGTCCGGGGGAATCCGCGACGACGAGTCGCTGAAGGCGGCGCTGGCGACCGGCTGCAGGCGGGTCAACCTGGGCACCGCCGCGCTGGAGAACCCCGAGTGGGCCGACCGGGTCGTGGCCGAGTACGGCGACCGCGTGGCCGTCGGGCTCGACGTGCGCATCACCGAGCAGGGCCACCGGCTGGCCGCGCGCGGTTGGACCCGCGACGGCGGCGACCTGTGGGAGGTGCTGGCCCGGCTGGACGCCGCGGGCTGCCGCCGCTACGTGGTCACCGACGTCAGCAAGGACGGCACGCTGCGCGGACCGAACGTCGAGCTGCTGCGCGAGGTCTGCTCCCGCACCGACGCCCCGGTGATCGCCTCTGGCGGTGTGTCCAGTGTGGACGACCTGGTGGCGCTGTCCGAGCTGGCGCCGGTCGGCCTGGAGGGCTCGATCGTCGGAAAGGCGCTCTACGCGGGCAACTTCACCCTCGAACAGGCCCTGGCCGCCGTCCGCTGATTCTCCGGGGCCGGGTCCGGGCGATCACCGATCCGGCGGCGCGAGCGCGCGGCGCACGATCATGCGCGGAAATCCGTTGCGTGATCGGAGGTTTCGATGCGAGCAGTCGCGTCGGCGCTCGGTGTCCTGCTCACCGCCGCCACCACCGCACCGGCCGGTGCCGCCCCGAGTGGTCCGGCCTGGCGGCCGTGCCCGGAGAACCAGCAGGTCCAGTGCGCCGCGATCCGCGTGCCGGTGGACTGGTCGCGGCCCGGCGCCGGGAGCCTCGACCTGGCCGTGGCGCGGCGCCCGGCCACCGACCCCGCCGCGCGCGTGGGGACGCTCGTGCTGCTGCCCGGCGGCCCCGGCTCCAGCGGGATCGACCAGCTGCTCGCCGGGCCCGCGGCATCGGCGCAGGTGGCGTCGCGGTTCGACGTCGTCAGCTTCGACCCCCGCGGTTTCGGCCGCAGCCACCCGCTGCGCTGCGACTCGCGGCTGGTCGGCGACGTGCCGGACATCGCGCCCGGGCCGGGGCGCTACGACCGGCTCCGGCGGCACGACCGGGAGGTCGACGCCGACTGCCGGGCCCGCAGCGGCCCGCTCGCCGACCACGTGGACAGCGCGAGCGTCGCGCGCGACGTCGAGGCGCTGCGCCGGTCGCTGGGACAGCAGCGGATCAGCCTCTACGCCGTGTCCTACGGGACAGTGGCGGGCCAGGAGTACGCCGAGCGCTACGGCGCGCACCTCCGCGCGCTCGTGCTGGACAGCGTCTTCGACCACGCCGCGGACACCCGCGGTTTCCTGACGTCCACCGCCGCCGCGGCCGAGGACTCCTTCGCCGGGTTCGCGCGGTGGTGCGACCGGGACCAGCGGTGCGCGCTGCACGGCCAGGACGTCGGCGCCGTCTACGACGGGCTCCGCGAGCGGGCCGGCCGCGGCGAGCTGACCGGACCCGACGGGGGCCGCGTCGGGATGTTCGAGCTCAGCCGCGGCACGACCACCGCGCTGTACCGGCCGGACTGGCCGGGCCTGGCGGACCGGCTCCGCGCGCTCCGCGACGGGCGGCGCGGCCCGGGGGCCGCTCCGGCGCCGCCGACCACCGCCTACCCGGCCGAGGCGGTGTGCGCCGACCGAGGCGTCGACATCCGCTCCGACCGCGACTACGAGCGCGACTGGCGGTGGCAGCACGAGGTCGCGCCGCACCTGCTGATCGGCCAGGGCGGCCAGGCCGCGTGGGGGTGCCTCGACCGGACCGCCGCCAACCCGCCGCACCCGCCGGAGTTCGGCGCGACCCCGCCGGTCCTGCTGCTGCAGTCCCGGCACGACCCGGCGACCCCGCACCGCTGGGCCACCGACCTGGCGCGGCGCGTCCCGACGGCCGCCCTGCTCACCTACGACGGCTGGGGCCACGGCGTCTACGGCCGCGACCGGTGCACGGTGGACGTCGCCGACCGCTACCTCCTCGACCTGCGGCTGCCGCCTCGGGACGCGCACTGCCCGGCGGCCTGAGCGCCTGTCTTCGGACTCGTTTTGGGTGGCGGTGCCGGTGGCGGAACCTCATCAGTGCCTGTCTTTGAACCTGCTCCCGGAAGGGACGTGGCAAGCGGCGCCAGCCGCTTTCTCTTTCGGTGAGTACGCAAGCAACCGGCACCGCCGCGGGTTCTCAGCGGTCGTGTCGCGAGGACAGCCCCGACGCCGTGTATTGGGCATACATCAGGAGGGGCTTCCGGAGCCGGTGTGGCTGTGGCGCGTCAGCGCCTCGTTGGGGGGTGGTGGTCGGGTGACGGGCGGGCCGCTGAGGTTCCGCCACCGGCACCGCCATGCACAACGAGTTCAAAGACAGGCACTCAAGGGCGGTCGCCGCTCCGGGCGGTCGTGTCTCTACGCTGGAGGCATGGCCGTCGCGGTGCGTGTGATCCCCTGCCTGGACGTCGACCAGGGGCGGGTCGTCAAGGGCGTCAACTTCACCAACCTGCGGGACGCGGGTGACCCCGTCGAACTGGCCCGCGCCTACGACGCCGAGGGCGCCGACGAACTGACCTTCCTGGACGTCACGGCGTCCTCGTCGGACCGCGAGACCACCTACGACGTGGTGCGCCGCACCGCCGAGCAGGTGTTCATCCCGCTGACCGTGGGCGGCGGCGTGCGCAGCCCGGAGGACGTCGACCGGCTGCTGCGCGCCGGGGCGGACAAGGTCAGCCTCAACACCGCGGCCATCGCCCGGCCGGAGCTGCTGGAAGAGGCGTCGCAGCGCTTCGGCGCCCAGTGCGTCGTGCTGTCCGTGGACGCCCGCCGGGTTCCGGAGGGCGGTGAACCGACCGCGTCCGGTTTCGAGGTCACCACGCACGGCGGGCGCCGGGGCACCGGGATCTGCGCGGTCGAGTGGGCCCGGCGCGGCCAGCAGCTCGGGGTCGGCGAGATCCTGCTGAACTCGATGGACGCCGACGGCACCAAGGCCGGGTTCGACCTGGAGATGATCCGCGCGGTGCGCGAGGTCGTCGACGTGCCGCTGATCGCCAGCGGCGGTGCGGGCGCGGTGGAGCACTTCGCCCCGGCCGTGCACGCGGGCGCCGACGCGGTCCTGGCGGCGAGCGTGTTCCACTTCGGACAGCTGCGGATCGGTGAGGTCAAGGACGCCATGCGGGCGGAAGGGATCACGGTGCGATGAGCGGTCTGGACCCGGAGATCTCCGCCCGCCTCAAGCGCAACGCCGACGGGCTCGTCGCGGCCGTGGCGCAGCAGCGCGGCACCGGCGAGGTGCTGATGCTGGCGTGGATGGACGACGAGGCGCTGCACCGCACCCTGACGACGCGGCGCGCCACCTACTACTCCCGCAGCCGGGGCCGGTACTGGGTCAAGGGCGAGACGTCCGGCCACACCCAGCGGGTGCACGAGGTGCGCCTGGACTGCGACGGCGACACCGTGCTGCTGGTCGTCGACCAGGTCGACGGCGCCTGCCACACCGGCGACCGCACCTGCTTCGACGCGGACGTGCTGCTGGCGGCCGAAGGCTGAGCGCCGGGCCGGGAGCGGGCGGCCGGCGCCTGTTCCCCCAGCGGCGCCAGCCGCTTTCCGGTGCAGCGCACCGCCGAAGAATCCCTAGGCCCGGACGTCGGAGAGGTCGCCCGTCAGGTAGCGCTGCAGGTTCGGGGCTATCGCGGCGACGACCGTGTCGTGGTCGGCCGAGGCCAGCGGTTCGAGCCGGACGACGTAGCGGATCATGCCCAGACCGACGATCTGGGAGCCGCACAGCGCCGCCCGCAGGTCCGGCTGGTCCATGCCGAGCTCCTCGGTGAGCCGTCCGAACAGCACGTTCTGGATGAACTCGCGCAGCATCACCACCGCGCGGTCGTGCGCGGCGATGCTGAGCACCAGGGCGGTGAACTCGCCGCCGCCCGCCTGGTCCCAGACGGTCAGGAAGCGGCGCAGCATGCGCTCGGCGATCCGCTCCCGGTCGCCCGCCAGCAGGTCCGGCACCAGCTCGGACGGGTTGACCGGGATCGACACCGAGGCGGTGAACAGGCCCTCCTTGCCGCCGAACCAGTGGTTGACCATCGCCGGGTCCACCCCGGCGCGCCCGGCGATGGCGCGCACCGTCGCGCCCTCGTAGCCCTGTTCGATGAAGACCTCGCGCGCCGCGGCCACCAGCGCGGCCCGGGTGTCCTCCCCGCCGCGGCGCCTGCCGCGCCGCTTCGACTCGACCGTCCGGTCGTCAGCACTGCTCACCCGTTCATCCTCACCGGTCCGCCGGGTTCGGGGCAAAGCACCCGCCCGGGAGGCGCCGCGCGGGGGGATTCGGATGGGCGGCACAATGGCGGCATGGTCGGCGACGGTGAGATCGGCACAATCAGCCCGGGCCGCGAGGAGTTCCGGGCCCTGGCGGCGGACCGCCGGGTGATCCCGGTGGTGCGGCGGCTGCTCGCGGACGACGAGACCCCGCTGGGGGTCTACCGCAAGCTCGCCGGGGACCGCCCGGGGACGTTCCTGTTCGAATCCGCCGAGAACGGCCGCTCCTGGTCGCGGTGGTCGTTCGTGGGAGTGCACAGCGCCGCGGCGCTCACCGTCCGCGACGGCCAGGCCCACTGGACCGGCACCCCGCCGGTCGGACTGCCCGACTCCGGCGACCCGCTGGAGGCGCTGCGCGAGACGGTGCGCCTGCTGCACACCGACCCGCTGCCGGGACTGCCCCCGCTGACCGGTGGCATGGTCGGCTACCTCGGCTACGACGTGGTGCGCCGGTTGGAGCGGCTGCCGAACCTCACCGAGGACGACCTGCGCATCCCCGAGATGGTCATGCTGCTGGCCACCGATCTGGCCGCGCTGGACCACCACGAGGGCACGATCACGCTCATCGCCAACGCGGTGAACTGGGACGACAGCCCGGAGCGGGTGGACGCCGCCTACGACGACGCGGTGCGCCGGCTCGATGCGATGACCGAACGCCTGTGCACCCCGGCGCCGCCGACGGTCGCGGTGTTCTCCCGGCCCCGGCCGGAGTTCCGGCGCCGCCGCAGCCCCGAGGAGCACCACGCCGCGGTCGAGAAGGCCAAGGAGGCCATCCGGGACGGCGAGGCGTTCCAGGTCGTGGTGTCCCAGCGGCTGGAGATGCCCACGACCGCCGACGCGCTCGACGTCTACCGGGTGCTGCGCACCACCAACCCGAGCCCGTACATGTACCTGCTGCGGCTGGAGTCGCCGGACGACGGCACGCCGTTCGCCATCGTCGGTTCCAGCCCCGAGTCGCTGGTGACGGTGCGCGACGGCCAGGCGACCACGCACCCGATCGCCGGTACCCGCTGGCGCGGCGCCGACGACGACGAGGACGCGCTGCTGGAGAAGGAACTCGTCAACGACGAGAAGGAGCGCGCCGAGCACCTGATGCTCGTCGACCTCGGCCGCAACGACCTGGGCCGGGTGTGCAAACCCGGGTCGGTGCACGTGGTGGACTTCTTCCGCATCGAGCGCTACAGCCACGTGATGCACCTCGTGTCCACTGTGACCGGTCAGCTCGCCGAGGGGCGCACCGCGTTCGACGCGGTCGCCTCGTGCTTCCCGGCCGGGACGCTGTCCGGGGCGCCGAAACCGCGCGCCCTGGAACTGATCGAGGAACTGGAACCGACCCGCCGCGCGCAGTACGGCGGGGTGGTCGGCTACCTGGACTTCGCCGGGGACGCCGACACCGCGATCGCGATCCGCACCGCGCTGATGCGCGACGGCGTCGCCTACGTGCAGGCCGGTGGCGGGATCGTCGCCGACTCCGACCCGGTCGCGGAGGACAACGAGTGCCTGAACAAGGCGCGCGCGGTGCTCAACGCGGTCGCGACGGCGGAGACGCTGCACCACCCGACGGACGAGCGGCGGATGGGAGAGCGGGTTGACCACCGAGCCGGGATCTGAGCGACCCCGGTCCAGGCGTCTGCTGTGGACCGTCGTGCTGCTGCTGTTGGCCGCCGCCGGCCTGCTGTGGGGCTCGGGGGCGCTGCGGTGGGTCGACCAGAGCTACCGGACGCCGTTCTCCGGGCAGATCACGGCCGGCGCGGACGGTTCGGTGGTGCGCGCGGAGCTGGTGCCGCTGGCGCTGGCGTCGCTGGCGGCCATCGCGGCGGTGCTGGCCACCGGCGGGTGGCTGCGCCGCGTGGTCGGCGCGGTGGTGGTCGTGGCGGGCGGCCTGGTGGGCTGGCGCGCGGCGACCGGGTTCCGGCTGAGCACGTTCCACGCGGTGAACGTCCCGTCGGGCAGCACCCCGGTGGGAGCCGCGGCGCTGCACCCGGTGGGTCCGCTGCTCATGGCGCTGGGCGCGGTGGCGCTGTTCGTCGGCGGTCTGCTCGTGCTGCTGCGGGCCGACCGGATGCCCGCGATGGGCGCGAAATATTCCGCACCGGGGGCAACCGAACGCCGGTCCCAGGATCCGGACCGGCGGATGTGGGACGACCTGGATCACGGACGGGATCCGACCGACGAGGACCGTTGAATTTCTTTCAGGTTCTTTGCGAGGCGAAAAGTGCAGTTCGGCACGGTTGTCAACCGATTCAGCCGACTTCGCGCCAGGGCCGAAGGTCCTTGCTGCGCTGGGACGTTGTGCCGACCCCGCGCAGGACCCGTCGCCGCTGAGGTTTAGCATCGGCCATGCGACGGCACGGCGGGAAGGGGAGTGTCGTGATCGAGCGCAATGAGTTCATCTGCGCAGCCGACAACTTGCGGGTGAGTGTTCGGGGCACGGCCGGCGAGGTGTTCGCGTGAGCGTTCTGGAAACCATCATCGAAGGTGTCCGAGAAGACCTCGCCGCGCGGGAATCCGCGGTCTCCTTCGAGGAGATCAAACAGCGGTCGGCCGCGGCGACGCCGCCGCACGACGTGCTCGCCGCGCTGCGGGCGCCGGGCGTCGGGGTCATCGCCGAGGTGAAGCGGCGCAGTCCGTCCAAGGGCGAACTGGCCGAGATCGGCGAGCCCGCCGATCTCGCGGCCGACTACGCCGCGGCCGGGGCGCGGGTCATCAGCGTGCTCACCGAGCAACGCCGCTTCGGCGGCTCGCTGGCGGACTTCGACGCGGTGCGCAAGCGGGTCAACGTGCCGCTGCTGCGCAAGGACTTCGTCGTCAGCCCGTACCAGGTGCACGAGGCCCGCGCGCACGGCGCGGACATGGTGCTGCTGATCGTGGCGGCGCTGGAGCAGAACGCGTTGGAGGCGTTGCTCGATCGGGTGGAATCGCTCGGCATGACGGCGCTCGTCGAGGTGCACACCGCGGAGGAAGCCGACCGCGCGCTGGAGGCCGGTGCGAAAGTCATTGGCATCAATGCGCGGAACCTGCATACCCTCGAAGTCGACCGCGACGTGTTCGGCCGGATCGCCCCCGGGCTGCCGGTGGACATCCTCAAGGTCGCCGAGTCGGGGGTCCGCGGTCCCAGCGATCTGATGGCCTACGCGGGGTCCGGCGCGGATGCGGTGCTGGTCGGCGAAGGGCTGGTCACCAGCGACAACCCGAAGACGGCCGTCACGCAGCTGGTGACGGCGGGATCGCACCCGGCCTGTCCGCGGCCCAGCAGGTGACCGGCGGGTGTCGCGCCGCTCGGCGGTGCGGCGCTCGGGTGCGGCGGCAACACACAGGAGGCGTTCCATGACCACCGGTGCAGACACCGGCCGCGCCCACCGGCCGGGCAAACCCGTGCCCGAGGGCCACGATCCGGACGAGCGCGGGCACTTCGGCCCCTACGGAGGCCGGTTCATGCCGGAGGCGCTGATCGCCGCCCAGGACGAGCTGGCGGCCGAGTACGCCAAGGCGCAGGCCGACCCGGAGTACCTCGCCGAGCTGGACCGGCTGCTGCGCGACTACGCGGGCCGCCCGTCGCTGCTGACCGAGGCCGAGCGGTTCTCCGAGCACGCCGGTGGCGCGCGCATCCTGCTCAAGCGCGAGGACCTCAACCACACCGGCTCGCACAAGATCAACAACGTGCTGGGCCAGGCGCTGCTGGTCAAGCGGATGGGCAAGCACCGGGTCATCGCCGAGACCGGCGCGGGCCAGCACGGCGTCGCCACCGCCACCGCCTGCGCGCTGCTGGACCTCGACTGCGTGGTCTACATGGGCGAGGTCGACACCAAGCGGCAGGCCCTCAACGTGGCCCGGATGCGGCTGCTGGGCGCCGAGGTGATCCCGGTGGCCACCGGGTCGGCCACCCTCAAGGACGCCATCAACGAGGCGCTGCGCGACTGGGTCACCAACGTCGAGACCACCCACTACCTGCTGGGCACCGCCGCCGGTGCGCACCCGTTCCCGATGATGGTGCGCAACTTCCACAAGGTCATCGGTGAGGAGGCGCGCAGGCAGACCCTGGAGCTGACCGGTCGGCTGCCGGACGCGGTGGCCGCCTGCGTCGGCGGCGGCTCCAACGCCATCGGCATCTTCCACGGCTTCATCGACGACCCGGACGTGCGGCTGGTCGGTTTCGAGGCGGCCGGGCACGGCGTGGACAGCGGCGAGCACTGCGCGACCCTCACCGAAGGCTCCCCGGGCACGCTGCACGGCGCCCGCTCCTACCTGCTGCAGGACGAGGACGGCCAGGTCACCGAGGCGTACTCGATCTCGGCCGGGCTGGACTACCCCGGTGTCGGACCGGAGCACTCCTACCTCAAGGACACCGGCCGCGCCGAGTACCGGCCGGTCACCGACGACGAGGCGATGCAGGCGTTCCGGCTGCTCTCCCGCACCGAGGGCATCATCCCGGCCATCGAGTCGGCGCACGCGCTGGCCGGTGCGCTCCAGCTGGGCCGCGAACTGGGCCCGGACGCGGTGATCGTGGTCAGCCTGTCCGGGCGCGGGGACAAGGACATGGACACCGCGGCGAAGTACTTCGGCCTGGTGGACGGCGAGGAACAGGGGGAGTCGCGGTGAGCTTGCACGAGGTCTTCGAGGGCTGCCGGAACGAGAACCGCGCGGCGCTGATCGGCTACCTGCCCGCCGGTTTCCCGACGGTCGCCGGCTCCCGCGAGCTGTTCGACGCGATGCTGTCGGGCACCGGTGAGGGCGCCGGCTGCGACATCGTCGAGGTCGGCATCCCGTTCTCCGACCCGGTGATGGACGGGCCCACCATCCAGGCCGCCAGCGACAAGGCGCTCAAGGCCGGGTTCCGGCTGCGGGACGTCTTCGGCGTCGTGTCGTCGATCGCCGAGCGCGGTGGGCACGCCGTGGTCATGACCTACTGGAACCCGGTGCACCACTACGGGCCCGACGCCTTCGCACGCGACCTCAAGGCCGCCGGCGGGCACGGCGTGATCACCCCGGACCTCATCCCGGACGAGGGCGAGGACTGGCTGGCCGCCACCGACGCGCACGGGCTCGACCGGATCTTCCTGGTCGCGCCGTCGTCGACGGAGGAGCGGCTGGCGCTGACCGCCAAGGCCAGCAGCGGCTTCGTCTACGCCACCTCGGTCATGGGCGTCACCGGCGCCCGCGACTCGGTGGGCGCCGCCGCGGCCGGGCTGGTGCGCCGCACCCGCGCCTACACCGACCTGCCCATCGGCGTCGGTCTCGGGGTGCGCAACCGCGAGCAGGCCGCCGAGGTCGCCGGATTCGCCGACGGCGTCATCGTCGGCTCCGCGTTCGTCACCCGCGCCGAGCAGGACGGGCCGGACGGGGTTCGCGAACTGGCCGCCGAGCTGGCCCGCGGCGTGCGCGAACGCTGAGTTCAGAAGTGTCTTTGACGTTTTGGGTGGCGGTGCCGGTGGCGAGACCACTCACCGAAAGAGAAAGCGGCTGACGCCGCTTGATGGGAGTGCCGACGGGTACCGGTGCGCCAGGCACCGGGTGACGGCCCCTGCCCGGTGGGTGAGGGCCGACCCGATACCGTGGACGGCGTGAGTGCCCCGGTTGCCGCCTCGGCGAGTCCGTTCCTGGCCACGATTCCCAGTCCCGACCAGGGTGTCTGGTACCTCGGCCCGGTCCCCATCCGCGCGTACGCCCTGTGCATCATCGCGGGCATCGTCGTGGCGGTGTGGCTCGGCGGGCGCCGCTGGGTCAACCGCGGTGGCCGGGAGGGCACGGTCGTCGACGTGGCCGTGTTCGCGGTGCCGTTCGGCCTGGTCGGCGGGCGGCTGTACCACGTGGCCACGGACTGGCAGAAGTACTTCGGCCCGGACCGCAACCCGCTGGACATCTTCAAGGTGTGGGAAGGCGGCCTGGGCATCTGGGGCGCGGTGGCGCTGGGCGCGGTCGGCGCGTGGATCGGCTGCCGCCGCCGCGGCATCCCGCTGGCCGCGTTCGCGGATGCGGTCGCGCCGGGCATCGTGCTGGCCCAGGCCATCGGGCGACTGGGCAACTACTTCAACCAGGAGCTCTACGGCGGCCCGACGAACCTGCCGTGGGGTCTGGAGATCTACCGCCGCATCGATCCGGCCACCGGCCTGTCGGACCCGATCGCCGGGGTCGCGGTGGACCACACGCCGGTCGCCGTGGTGCACCCGACGTTCCTGTACGAGCTGATCTGGAACGTGCTGGTGGCCCTGGTCGTCCTCTGGGCGGACCGCCGGTTCCGGATGGGCCGCGGCCGGGTGTTCGCGCTCTACGTCGCGGGCTACACGCTCGGGCGGTTGTTCGTCGAATTGCTGCGCGCCGACGAGGCGACGCACATCTTCGGCGTCCGCATCAACGTCTTCACCTCGATCGTCGTGTTCCTGCTCGCCGTGCTGTACCTGTTCGTGGTGCGCGGCGGACGCGAGGACCCGCAATCCCTGCGCGGCAAGCCGCTGCCCGGTGACGACGACGCGGAGCCGGTCCCGGCCTCCGTCACCGGCGACGCGGCCGAGGGCTCCGAGGAGGCCACCGAGGAGAGCGCCGAAGCGGAGACCCGCACCACCAGCTCCGGCAAGGACGACTCCTCGGGCGACTGAGAGCCTGTCTTCGGACTCGTTTTGCGTGGCGGTGCCGGTGGCGGAACCTCGATGAGAGCCACGCCCCGCCGGAACCGAGTTCGAAGGCAGGCGCTGAGCCCGACCCGGCCCGTCAGGAGCGGGTGGGGGCGATGACGGGGTGGCCGTCCGGGGTGCGCAGGACCGTGACGCGGGCCGTGTAGCGGGTGGACAGCGACTCCGCGGTGAGGACGTCGGCCGGGGCCCCTTCGGCGGCCACCCGACCCGCGTCGAGCAGCAGGAGCCGCTCGGCGTACTGCGCGGCCAGGGTCAGGTCGTGCAGCGTGGTGACGACCGTGGTGCCCAGCTCGCGGCGCAGCTCGTCGATGAGGTCCAGCAGCGCCTGGGCGTGACCGACGTCCAGGCCGGTCGTCGGCTCGTCGAGCAGCAGGACCCCGGCGCGCTGGGCCAGGGCGCGGGCGAGCACCGCGCGCTGGCGCTCCCCGCCGGACAGGGTGGCCAGCGGCCGGTCCGCGAGGCGGGCGAGGTCGAGGCGGTCCAGCAGCGAGCCGACCACGGCGAGGTCCGCCGGTCCTTCCCGGCCCAGCAGGCCCAGGTGCGGGGTGCGGCCGAGCAGCACGTAGTCGGTGACGGTCAGACCGACCGGCAGCTGCGGGATCTGCGGGGCGTAGCCGACCAGCCGGGCGCGGTCGCGGCGGCGCAGCCCGGTCAGCGGGCGGCCGTCGACCAGCACCCGACCGGAGTGCCGGACCAGGCCCGCAACCGCTTTCAGCAGCGTCGACTTGCCCGCGCCGTTGGGGCCGATGATCCCCAGCCAGCCACCGGTGTCCACAGTGGTCGAAACACCGGACACCACCGGAGTGCTCCGGTACCCGGCGGACAGCTCGTGCACCTCCAGCGCGCTCATGCACCCCTCCTGCGCAGCAGCACGGCGAAGAACGGGGCTCCGGTGAACGCGGTGATCACGCCGATCGGCAGCTCGGCGGGCGCGAGCGCGGTGCGGGCGAGCATGTCCGCGGCGACCAGGAACGCGCCGCCGTACAGCAGCGACAGCGGCACGATGATCCGGAAGCTGCCGCCCGCGGCCAGCCGCACCAGGTGCGGCACGACCAGGCCGACGAACCCGATGAGCCCGGCCACCGACACCGCCGCCGCGGTCGCCAGCGAGGCGGCCAGCAGCACCGCCGCGCGGACCCGGCCCGGGCGCACTCCGAGCGCGGCGGCCTCCTCGTCACCGGTGCCGAGCACGTCCAACAGCCGCGCGCACCCGCACAGCACGACCGCGGCCACCACCAGGTAGGGCAGCACGACCAGCACTTCCCGCCACCCGGTCGTCGACAGCCGCCCCAGGATCCAGGTGTAGACCTGCTCCAGGGATTCGACGCGCAACTGCTGCACGAAGGTCTGCCCGGCGGTCAGGAACGCCCCGACCGCGACCCCCGCCAGCACCAGCGTCGCCGTTTCCCGTCCCGCCGAGCGGCCGACCAGCCACGTCAGCCCGACGCCGCCGAGCGCGCCAGCGAACGCCACCAGCTGGACCAGCCCCGATGTGCCGGACGTCGGGACCGAGGTGATCAGCACGGTCACCGCCAGCCCGGCGCCGGCCGCCGAGCCGAGCAGGTACGGGTCGGCCAGCGGGTTGCGGAACACGCCCTGGAACGCCGCGCCGGACACCGCCAGCGAGGCGCCGACCAGCACGCCCAGCACGACGCGCGGCACCCGCAGCTCCCACAGGATCGCCGCCTCCCGCTCGGACAGCGGCGAGACGCCGCCGGTCAGCTGCGCGACGATCTCCCCGAACACCCGCTGCCAGCCCAGTTCCGCGGCGCCCAGCAGCACCGACGCGACCACGCACACCACCAGCACCGCCACGGCGACCAGCAGGTGCCGGACGCGCAGCCGGGACCGGCTCGGGCCGGGGGAGATCACCCGTGCTGGGCCTTGGTGACCGCGTCGGAGACCGCGCGGACCAGGTCGACCACGCGCGGGCCCCAGCGGCTGGCGACGTCGTCGTCCAGCGGCACGACGTGCCCGGTGCGCACCGCGTCGACGGTGCCCCAACCCGGCCGCTGGGCCACCGCTTCCGGCGTGACCTGGCAGCACTTGGTGTCCGCCAGGAAGATCAGGTTCGGGTTGGCGTGCAGGATCTGCTCGTCGGACAGCCGCGGGAACTGCCCGCCCGCCGGGTCGGCGATGTTGGTCAACCCGAACAGGCCGTAGATGCTGCCGACGAAGCTCTGCGCGGTCGCGGTGTAGTGGTCCGGGCTGATCTCGTGGTAGTAGCTCATCGGGTGCGGCGGCTTGGGGGTGTCCCGCACGATCTTGTCGATGTCACCGCGCATCCGGTCGACCAGTGCGCGGGCCTGGTTGCCGTGCCCGGTGGCCTGGCCGAGCACCTCGATCTGCCGGTAGGTGTCGTCCAGGCTCGCCGCCGCGGGCGTGAGCAGCACCGGCACGTTCACCGCGTGCAGGCCCTCGGCCAGCTGGCGCGCGCTGTCCGGGGCGATGACCAGGTCCGGGTTCTGCCCGCCCACGGCGGCCGCGTCCGCGGTCAGGGCGTTCAGCTTGGTGCGCGGAGCCTGCTTCGGGTGGTCGGAGTCGCTGTCGACGGCCACCACCTGGTTCCCGGCGCCGATGGCGTAGAGCGTCTCGGTGGCAGTGGGCGACAGCGACACGATGCGCTTGGGCTGCTGCGTGAGCGTCACCGGATCGACCCCGGGCAGCTGGACCTTCACCGGGAACGCCGAGGCCGGGTCGTCGACCGGCGGGGAGGTCTCCGAGCGCGGGCGCGACGCGCACCCGGTGATGCCGATGAACAGGGCCAGTGCGGCGAGCAGCAGCGCGGCGAGGCGGCGGAACGCGGTCATGTCTTCCCTCGGCTCGGCCGGTGCGGCGCGGCCCGCGTGAGCCGACGCCGATGCACCGGAGGTGTCGGACATCGACGCCCCGCGCGAGGCGGCTGGCGTAGCTGGCGAGCCCGTTGGGGGCCCTGAGCTGGAAAGATATCAGTAGTGGATCGCCGCTCCGACCGCCGGAGAGGGTGTCCTGGCGCACGCGGGGTGTGCCGGTCGCAACGCAGCGGTTAGATTTGACGACGAAGCGTCTTCGAACCGGCGTCGTCGCAGGGCGCGTTAACGCAAGGGTGCCAGGTGCAACAAGATGGCCAGCGTCACCTTTGAGGTGCTGCCACCGGGTTTTCCGGCTGTTAAAGTTCTCTGAACAACTCCGGTCACGGCGATCGGGCGTGCACGCCCGAAAAACTCCTCCTCCAGCCGCCGGAAGTCATCTGCGGGCCAGTGTCGTCCCGTGCCCAGCGAAGTCGCGGAATTCGGTCGGCTTCGGAGCACCAGACGAGGGAGGTCTGCGCAGTGGTCTTCTCCGCCGTCCCCGCGCCACAGGGGCTGTACGACCCGGCCACCGAGCGGGATTCCTGCGGTGTCGCCATGGTGGCCGACGTCCGCGGTCGGCGTTCGCACGGCATCGTCGCGGACGCGCTGACCGCGCTCGCCAACCTGGAACACCGCGGCGCGGCCGGCGCCGAGCCCACCAGCGGTGACGGCGCGGGCATCCTCGTCCAGCTGCCCGACGAGCTGCTGCGCGCCGACAGCGGACTCGACCTGCCCGCGCGGGGTGCCTACGCCGCGGGCATCGCGTTCCTACCCGCCGAGGCCGGGCAGCGCCGCGAGGCGGTGGCGCTGGTCGAGCGGATCGCCGCCGAGGAGGACCTGCGCGTGCTCGGCTGGCGGGACGTGCCCGTCGCCCCCGAGCAGGCCGGGGTCGGGGAGACCGCCCGGCGCTGCATGCCGCACTTCTCGATGCTGCTGGTCGCCGGGCGCGGCGAGCAGACCGGCGTGGCGCTGGACCGGTTGGCGTTCTGCCTGCGCAAGCGCGCCGAGCAGGAGGCGGTGCGGGCCGGGATCGAGCTGTACTTCCCGTCGCTGTCCAGCCGGACCCTGGTCTACAAGGGCATGTTGACCACCGAGCAGCTGCCCGCGTTCTTCGCCGACCTCACCGACGAGCGGCTGGTCAGCGCGATCGCGTTGGTGCACAGCCGTTTCTCCACCAACACGTTCCCCTCCTGGCCGCTGGCGCACCCGTTCCGCTACGTGGCGCACAACGGCGAGATCAACACCATCCGCGGCAACCGCAACCGGATGCGCTCCCGCGAGGCGCTGCTGGCCTCCGACCTAATCCCGGGCGAGTTGTCGCGGCTGTACCCGATCTGCGACGAGGAGGGCTCCGACTCGGCGTCCTTCGACGAGGTGCTGGAACTGCTGCACCTGGGCGGTCGGTCGTTGCCGCACGCCGTGCTGATGATGATCCCGGAGGCGTGGGAGAACCACGCCGAGATGGACCCCAAGCGGCGGGCCTTCTACCAGTTCCACGCCAGTCTGATGGAGCCGTGGGACGGCCCGGCCTGCGTCACCTTCACCGACGGCAGCGTGGTCGGCGCGGTGCTGGACCGCAACGGGCTGCGCCCGGCCCGGTGGTGGCGCACCGCCGACGACCGGGTGGTGCTGGCCAGCGAGACCGGGGTGCTGGACATCAAGCCGGAGGAGGTCGTCGCCAAGGGCCGGTTGCAGCCGGGGCGGATGTTCCTCGTCGACACCGAGCAGGGCCGCATCGTCGACGACGAGGAGCTCAAGCAGGGCCTGGCCTCCCAGTGCGCCTACGAGGAGTGGCTGCACGCCGGGCTGCTCAACCTCGACGAGCTGCCCGACCGCGAGCACGTGGTGCAGAGCCACGAGTCGGTGGTGCGCCGCCAGCTGGCGTTCGGCTACACCGAGGAGGAGCTGGCGCTGCTGCTGGCGCCGATGGCGCAGAACGGCGCCGAGCCGCTCGGGTCGATGGGTTCGGACACCCCGCCCGCGCCGTTGTCGCAGCGCCCGCGGATGCTCTACGACTACTTCGTCCAGCAGTTCGCGCAGGTCACCAACCCCCCGCTGGACGCCATCCGGGAGGAGATCGTCACCTCGGTGGCGCGGGTGATGGGTCCGGAGCAGAACCTGCTGGACCCCGGTCCGGCGTCGTGCCGGCACGTCGTGCTGCCCAACCCGGTCATCGACAACGACGAGCTGGCCAAGCTCATCCACATCAACGACGACGGCGATCTGCCGGGCTTCGCCTGCACCGTCCTATCTGGACTGTACGAAGTGGACGGTGGTGGGGAGGCGCTGGCCGCCGCGGTGGAACGGGTCCGCCAGGAGGCGTCCGAGGCCATCGCCGCAGGCGCTCGGGTGCTGGTGCTGTCCGACCGCGACTCCGACCACCGGATGGCGCCGATCCCGTCGCTGCTGCTGGTCGCCGCGGTGCACCACCACCTGGTGGAGACCAAGGAGCGGCTGCGCGTCGCGCTGGTCGTGGAGAGCGGGGACGCCCGCGAGGTGCACCACATCGCCGCGCTGCTCGGCTACGGCGCGGCCGCGGTGAACCCGTACCTGGCCTTCGAGACGATCGAGGACATGATCGCCACCGGTCAGATCAGCGGCACCCGGCCGGGGGTGGCGATCCGCAACTACGTGCAGGCGCTGGTCAAGGGCGTGCTGAAGGTGATGTCGAAGATGGGCATCTCCACCGTCGGCGCCTACACGGCCGCGCAGGTCTTCGAGGCCGTCGGCCTGGCGCCGGAGGTCGTCGACGAGTACTTCCGCGGCACCTCCTCCAAGATCGGCGGCGTCGGCCTCGACGTGCTCGCCGAGGAGGTCGCGCAGCGGCACCGCCGCGCCTACCCGGAGAACCCGACCGACCGGGTGCACCGGCGGCTGGAGACCGGCGGCGACTACTCCTACCGCCGCGAGGGCGAGCTGCACCTGTTCACGCCGGAGACGGTGTTCCTGTTGCAGCACTCCACCAAGACCGGGCGCTACGACGTGTTCCGCAAGTACACCGCGGAGTGCGACCGGCTGGCCGCCGAGGGCGGCACGCTGCGCGGGCTGTTCGGGTTCGACAGCGGTCGCGAGCCCATCGACATCGACGAGGTCGAGCCGATCTCGGAGATCATGAAGCGGTTCGCCACCGGTGGCATGAGCTACGGCGCGATCTCCGCCGAGGCGCACGAGACGCTGGCCGTCGCGATGAACCGCATCGGCGGCAAGTCCAACTCCGGCGAGGGCGGCGAGGACGTCGACCGGCTGCACGACGCCGAGCGGCGTTCGGCGATCAAGCAGGTCGCCTCCGGCCGGTTCGGGGTGACCAGCGAGTACCTGGTCAACGCCACGGACGTGCAGATCAAGATGGCGCAGGGCGCCAAGCCCGGTGAGGGCGGCCAGCTGCCCGCGCACAAGGTGTACCCGTGGATCGCCAAGACCCGGCACTCCACGCCCGGCGTCGGGCTGATCTCGCCGCCGCCGCACCACGACATCTACTCGATCGAGGACCTGGCGCAGCTGATCCACGACCTCAAGAACGCCAACGAGCACGCCCGCGTGCACGTCAAGCTGGTCAGCTCGGTCGGCGTCGGCACGGTCGCGGCCGGTGTGTCGAAGGCGCACGCGGACGTGGTGCTCATCTCCGGCCACGACGGCGGCACCGGCGCGGCGCCGCTGACGTCGCTGAAGCACGCGGGCACGCCGTGGGAGGTCGGGCTGGCCGAGACGCAGCAGACGTTGCTGCTCAACGGCCTGCGCGACCGGATCACCGTGCAGGTCGACGGCGGCCTGAAGACCGGGCGGGACGTGGTGGTCGCGGCGCTGCTGGGCGCCGAGGAGTACGGCTTCGCGACCGCGCCGCTGGTCGTCGAGGGCTGCGTCATGATGCGGGTCTGCCACCTGGACACCTGCCCGGTCGGGGTCGCCACCCAGAACCCCGAGCTGCGCAAGCGCTACACCGGCAAGGTCGAGCACGTGGTGAACTTCTTCGAGTTCGTCGCGCAGGAAGTGCGGGAATACCTGGCGCAGCTGGGTTTCCGGACGCTGGACGAGGCGATCGGCCAGGTCTCGGCGCTGCGCACCGGCGAAGCCGTGGCGCACTGGAAGTCCCGCGGCCTGGACCTCAGCCCGGTGTTCGCCGAACCGAGCACCCCGTACTCGCCGGTGCGCCGCAAGGTCCGCGACCAGGACCACGGCCTGGACCACGCGCTGGACCGCACGCTCATCCAGCTCGCCGAGGCGGCGCTGGAGGACGCGCACCCGGTGCGGCTGCAACTGCCGGTGCGCAACGTCAACCGCACCGTCGGCACGCTGCTGGGCGCCGAGGTCAGCCGCCGCTACGGCGGGGACGGCCTGGCCGACGACACGATCCACGTCGAGCTGGAGGGCTCGGCCGGGCAGTCGGTGGGCGCGTTCCTGCCGCCCGGCGTGACGCTGGACCTGGTCGGCGACGCCAACGACTACGTGGGCAAGGGCCTGTCCGGTGGCCGGATCGTGGTCCGGCCGCACCCGGACTCGGCGTTCGCCGCCGAGGACCAGGTGATCGCGGGCAACGTGATCGGCTACGGCGCCACGTCCGGCGAGATCTTCCTGCGCGGCAAGGTCGGCGAGCGGTTCTGCGTGCGCAACTCGGGCGCGCTGGCGGTCGCCGAAGGCGCCGGGGACCACGCCTTCGAGTACATGACCGGCGGCCGGGCGGTGGTGCTCGGCGGCACCGGGCGCAACGTGGCGGCGGGGATGTCCGGCGGCACCGCGTACGTGCTCGACCTGGACCCGGTGCGGGTGAACACCGCGATGGTGGACCTGGAACGGCCCACCGCGGAGGACCTGAAGTGGCTGCGCGAGGTCGTGCAGCGGCACCACGAGCTGACCGGTTCGACGGTCGCGGCGTCGCTGCTGGGCGACTGGACGCGGCGGGCCGCGGCGTTCACCAAGGTGATGCCGCGCGACTACCGGCGAGTCCTGGAGGCGATGCGGCAGGCCCGGGTCGAGGGCCGGGACGTGGACGAGGCGATCATGGAGGCTTCCCGTGGCTGACCCGAAGGGTTTCCTGAAGTACTCGCGCGCTGACGCCCCCAAGCGTCCCGCCGACGAACGGATCGGCGACTGGCACGAGGTCTACGCCGCACTGTCCACTGAGGACAGGAAGGCGGAGACGGCGACGCAGGCGGCCCGGTGCATGGACTGCGGCATCCCGTTCTGCCACTCGGGCTCCGCGGGCTGCCCGCTGGGCAACCTGATCCCGGAGTGGAACAACCAGGTGCGCCGCGGCCAGTGGGCGGCGGCGAGCGAACGGCTGCACGCGACCAACAACTTCCCGGAGTTCACCGGCAAGTTGTGCCCGGCGCCGTGCGAGGCGGGCTGCGTGCTGTCGATCTCCCCGGAAGCGGGCGGCCCGGTGGCGATCAAGCGCGTCGAGGAGGCCATCGCCGAGGTCGGCTGGGACAGCGACCACATCCACCCGCAGAGCCCGGAAGTGCACACCGGGCACCGCGTCGCGGTCGTCGGCTCCGGACCCGGCGGGCTGGCGGCGGCGCAGCAGTTGACCCGCGCCGGCCACGAGGTGACGGTCTTCGAGCGCGACGACCGCATCGGCGGACTGCTCCGGTACGGCATCCCCGAGTTCAAAATGGAGAAGTCGGTGCTGGACCGCCGGTTGGCGCAGATGCGGGCCGAGGGAACCCGCTTCGTCGCCGGCTGCGAGGTCGGCGTCGACCTCACCGTCGAGCAGCTGCGCGCCTCCTACGACGCCGTGGTGCTCGCGGTCGGTGCGCTGCGCGGCCGCGACGACCGCACCATCCCGGGGCGCGACCTGCGCGGCGTCCACCTGGCGATGGACCACCTGGTCCCGGCGAACAAGGAGTGCGAGGGCGACGGCCCGACGCCGATCACGGCGAAGGGCAAGCACGTGGTCATCCTCGGCGGCGGTGACACCGGGGCGGACTGCTACGGCACCGCGACCCGCCAGGGCGCGCTGAGCGTCACCCAGCTGGACAACTACCCGCAGCCGCCGACGACCCGCGACGACGACGTCTCGCCGTGGCCGACGTGGCCCTACGTGCTGCGCACCTACCCGGCGCACGAGGAGGCGGGGGAGCGCCGGTTCGCGGTGGCCATCGAGGAGTTCCTGGGCGACGACGAGGGCAACGTCCGCGCGGTGCGGCTGCGCCACGTCGAGGTGCGGCGCGACGCCGACGGGCGGCGCCAGGTCGTCCCGGTGTCCGACGAGGCCGAGGAGCTGCCCTGCGACCTGGCGCTGCTGGCGATCGGTTTCGAGGGCGTCGAGCACATGCCGCTGCTGGACGGCCTGGGCATCGACCTGACCCGGCGCGGCACCATCGGCTGCGGCTCGAACTGGGAGACCACCGCGCCGGGCGTGTTCGTCTGCGGCGACGCGCACCGCGGTGCGTCCCTGGTGGTGTGGGCCATCGCCGAGGGGCGTTCGGTGGCCAACGCGGTGGACACCTACCTCACCGGCGACTCCCAGCTGCCGTCCCCGGTGCACCCCACCGCCCTCCCGCTGGCCGTCGCCTGATCCCCGCCTGCCGACTGGACGTCAGCCCGGGGTCGTTCGTGCCGGCAGGTGGCTCGAACGGACCGTTCCGGGCGTCACCAGACGGTATCGGCGGGGGCGACGGCGAGGATCCGGGAGACGCGGAACTGCCGATCGTCTTCCCGCAGGTGGCACCAGGCGTCCAGCCAGTGGACCTCGAAGGCGAGCGGGGTGATGACCCGGTTCGAGTGCGTGCCGTTCTGGTCGACGTACGCGATGCGAACCGGAGACCGGGTCTCCAGCGCCTGCACCAGCAGGCGGATCTCGACGCCGGACAGCCGGTTCGCCTCTTCCGCGAGTGCGGCTTCCAGGGCGGTCTGCGTTCGGGGAGCCTCGGGCGTGTCGGGCTCGGCGAGCAGTGAACCGGCGAGCTCCCGCAGGTCGGTCCCGTGCGGCGGTTCCGGCCTTGACCAGAATGGCACGGTCCGCCGCCGCAGCGGGCGGCGTTCGCCGGCGCCCCCGCGGACCGGTTCGAGGGTGACCGTGCCGTCGGCCTTTTGCCGCACCGGTGAATACCCGGCCTCTCGCAGAGCTGCCAGGGTTTCCGAAGCCGACTTGCTCGATGCGAGGACGGTCGGCGCGAGCAAGCGCGGGGACAGTCCGCGCAGGGCGCGGTTCCGGAAGATCTCCTGCAACAGCGATTCGTCACCGAGCACGCAGGACTGCACCGACCGCACCTGCAGCTCGCCGAAACGTCGTGCGACGTCATTGATCAGGTATTCCAGCGGCTGCGGCACACCGGAACCGGCGATGCCGGAGAGCTTGTCCAGCAGGTCGGCTTTGGAGTGACCGGCCTCCAGCGCCCTGCGCACCGACGCGCGGCTGAACCGCCACGTCGACGCGGTGTCCCGGTGCTCCAGGTCGGCCAGCAGGTTGAGCGTGTCGCTCAGCCGTGCACCGGGGGTGCCGGTGACGACCGCGGTCAGGTCGGCCTGCAGCAGCGCGGTCTCCTGGGCGTCGGGGAGGAGGCGTTTGGCCGCCGCCGCCAACGCTTCCGCGTCATCGTCGAACAGGCAACGGCCGAACACCGACGCGGTCCCCCGGGCGATCGCGCCGACGGTCTCGCACTCCGCCCAGGTGAGCAGTAGCGGCTCTGCGAGGCCGTCGGGCCCGCCGTGGACGGTCGGACGGCGCCACGAGAGCACATCGCCGAATCCGGCCGGTTCCGCGACCGATGTCCCGGGTTCCCATCCGACCAGCTCGGTGAGCAGATCCCGCCGCAACTCGCGGTCCACGCCCTCGGCGGGACCGGACAGCGCCGGATCCGGTTTTTCCGCGAGCCGGGCGCGAGTTGGCGCGTCCGGCAGGTTCCACCACGCCCGCAGCAGCACCACGTAGCGCTCTGCCGGTATGGACTGCTGCCAGGCGGCGGCTTCGTCGGAGGGGACGATACGGCCCGAATCGTCCAGGCTCAGCAGTTCGGCCGAAGCCGCGGTCTCCAGCCAGAGCCGGACGTCGGATTCGTTCGCTCCCATCGTCTTGGCGACCTGCTTGAGCACCCGGACGCCGACACCTCCGGTCTTGACCTGAGCCAGCGGGTTCGCCGCGCAGTGGTCGACCAGCCTGGCGACGTTGTCGACGAATGCGGTCGCGGCCAGCGTCGCGGAGCGGTCCGCCTCCGTCGGATCGGTCCAGGTGGTGGTCGGCGGGGCCGGACGGGGCTGGAGCAGCGAGTCCGGTCCGCGCAGCGCCAGCACCACCTCCACGGACATGTCGAGCTGAGCGGAATAGGCGGAGCGACCGCTGGCGAGGAGGAAACCCCGTTCGAGCAGCCACCGCAGGCCCGGGGTCCGTTCGACGAGGCCCGCTGAGGTGACCGGGTCCGGCTCGATGCCGTCCGGTCCGTACCAGGCGACGTGTTCGGCTAGTTCGCGCACCTCGACGGGGGCGTCCGAAAGAGCCGTGATGATCCTCGTCCGGTCGCCGAAGAATTCCCGGAGCACCTGGACCGTCTCGGCCTTGCGCCGGGTGCGGGCGAGTCCGAGGTTGTCGGCGATAGTGCGCAGATCGGTGGCCGTCCGGGATTCCAGAAGCTCCCGCGCGGGCAGCCCGAGCGGGCTGCGGGTGTCGCGGAGCGGGCCGACCAAGCGGAGGCGGCCTTGCGGAGCAGGCCAGACGATGAGGCGTTCCTGGAGCACCCGCAGGCAGCGATCGAACTCCTCGCCGGCTGCCGTGGAACCGAGCAGCCCCTCGATCTCCTCGCGGCCGCAACCGTCGCCGAGCGCGCAGAGCAAGCCGAGCAGGCCGTGACAGCCGGCGTCGAGTTGGTGCAGCGCCACGCTCACCGACGCGTTCGAGCCGAGTCGTTCCGCGAGCTCCGTGAGCGATCGGGGACGCGGCTTCAGCGCGTCCGGACGTTCTCGCAACAACGCGGCCAGTTCGTCGGGGGACAGCTGCCGGAGACGAGGACCGATGTCGAACGCCATCGCGGCAGTCTCGCAGCAGCCTGCGACCGTGCTGCGTCCGACCGGGTGATGGGTGCGAGCTGCGGAAAAGATCGCAGGTCAGCGCCCCGACACGGGGTTAAGCTCGGGGCGTGGTCTCCACTGCGCGGTCCCGAGTGCGGGAGCCTGCGGGCAACCTCCCGGCCGACGTCACCAGCTTCGTCGGCCGACGCCATGAGATCACCCTCACCAAGCGCCTCCTCGCCGAGTCGCGGGTGGTGACGCTCACCGGTCCGGGCGGGGTCGGCAAGACCCGGCTGGCGCTGCGGGTCGCGGGCAACATGCGCCGCTCGTTCCGGGACAAGGCGTGGTGCGTGCAGCTGGAGGACCTCAGCGACGGATCGCAGGTCATCGACGCGGTCATCGACCAGCTCGGGCTGGGCGGCCCGTCCACCGCCGACGACGTGGACAGCGTCATCGAGCACCTGAAGAACCGCGAGATGCTGCTGGTGCTGGACAACTGCGAGCACGTGATCGAGGACGTGGCGCTGCTGGTGGACGCGGTGGTCCGGTGGTGCCCGGGCGTGCGGGTGCTGGCGACCAGCCGCCAGTCCCTCGGCGTCGCCGGGGAGAGCACCATGGTCGTGCCGCCGTTGCAGGTGCCGGACATCGAGCACCTGCCGCCGCCCGAGGCGTACGAGCAGTTCGCCTCGGTGCGGCTGTTCGTCGACCGGGCCAGGGCGGCGGTGCCGGAGTTCGAGGTGGACGCCGACAACGCGACCGCCCTGATGCGGCTGTGCCACCACCTGGACGGCAACCCGCTGGCGATCGAGCTCGCCGCGGTGCGGCTGCGCTCGCTGTCCCCGCAGCAGCTGGAGGAACGGCTCTCCGAGCGCTACGACCTGCTCACCGAGGGGCGCCGCGGCGCACCGGCGCGCCAGCAGACGTTGCGCGCGCTGATCGACTGGAGCTACGACCTCGCGTCCGAGCAGGACCGCCTGGCGTGGGCGCGGGTGTCGGTGTTCTCCGGCAGCTTCGACCTGGAAGCGGCTGAGCACGTGGTGGCCGACGGTCTGTCCGAGGGCGACGTGCTGGGGGCGGTGCACTCGCTGGTGGACAAGTCGGTGCTGCTGCGCGAGGAGGCCGGCGGTGAGGTCCGCTTCCGGCTGCCGCACACGCTGCGCGAGTACGGCCAGGAGAAGCTGGTGGCCTTCGGCGAGCACGAGGAGGTCCGGCAGCGCCACCGCGCCTGGTTCGCCGAACTGGTCGACCGCTTCGCCGCCGACTGGCTCGGCGATGGGCAGGTCGCGTGGGTGCACCGGCTGCGCAAGGACCAGGACAACCTGCGGCTGGCGCTGCACACCGCGACGGCCTCGCCGAAGACCGCGGGTTCGGCGCTGCGGATGGCGACCGCGCTCGGCCAGTACTGGGGCATCCGGGGGCTCAACGGCGAGGCCCGGCACTGGCTGGACCAGGCGCTGGCGGTGGCGACCGCCGACAACCCGGAACGCGCCCGGGCGCTGCGCGCCAGCGCCTGGTTCGCGCTGTTGCAGGGCGATCTGGCCGCGGCGAACCCGCTGCTGGAGCAGGCGACCGTGGTGGCCACCCAGCGCGGCGACGAGGTGGAGAAGGCCCACGTCATCTGGACCCGCGGGATGGCGGCGCTGTTCACCGCCGACCTCGACCAGGCGGACGCGCTGCTCACCGACGCGCTGTCCCGGTTCCGCAAGCACGACTGCGAGGTCGGCGAGCTGGCCGCCCTGTTCGCGCTGGGGTTGGTCAAGGGACTCGGCGACGAGTACGAGACGGGCATGGCGCTGCTCGCCGAGTGCGTGCGGCGGACGGGGGAACGCGGCGAGCTGTTCTGGCGCGCGTACGCGCTGTGGGGCTCGGCCCAGCTGGACCTGCGGCACGAGGAGCTGGAGCGGGCCGAGACGTCGGCGAAGGAGGCGCTGCGGTTGCAGCGCAGGCTGGACAACCGGCTGGCGATGGCGTTCAGCACCGACACGCTGGCCTGGATCGCGCAGCGGCAGGGCCGCAACGACCGCGCCGCCAGGTTGTTCGGGGCCGCCGCCGCGTTCTGGGACGCGGTCCGCGCGGCGCCCGCCTTCTACGCGACGTTCGCCGCCGGGCACGCCGAGCACGCCGAGCAGGCCCGCGCCGTGCTGGGGGAGCAGGCGTACCAGGAGGCGTTCGACCGCGGCCACGCGATGACCTTCCCGCACGCGATCGACTACGCGCTGGAGGTCAAGAGGCACGCCCGGCCCCGCACCGACGACAACGTGCACCCGATGCCGCTGACCCGGCGGGAGCGCCAGATCGCCGAGCTGGTCGCGCAGGGCAACACCAACAAGGAGATCGCGGAGGGCCTGGTGATCGCCCAGCGCACCGTCGAGGGGCACGTGCAGAACATCCTGACCAAGCTCGACTTCTCCTCCCGGGCCCAGATCGCCGGGTGGATCGCCGCCCAGCGCACGGGTGACGCGTCCGACACGCGCTCTTAGATCAGCACTAAGAGTGACTGAATCCGTACCGTCAAGTCGTCCGTACGGAGTAAACTAGGTATCTGTACGGGGGTAATCCTCGGTGCACGGATACTCTCCGTGCTGGAGTCTGGGGGCTCGTGACCCCCGAGACCCCGAAAACCCCCGAGACCCCCGAAACCCCGACGTCCCCCGAAACCCCGAAGATCCCCGGGCGGCACCTCTGGGAGAGGGTGGTGCCGCCGACGACCGCCTGGCTGCGCTCCGCCTGCTCCGGCGACCGGCAGCACCGCGTCCCCCCGAAGATGCGGTCGTTGCAGGTCGGCGCGGCCGTCGCGGCGGTCGGCGTGCTCGGCGCCCTGGCCGTCGGCACGCCGGGTGGCGACTCGCACCGCCCCGTGCGGACCGCCGCCCACGTGACCCCGCTGGCGCACGAGGCGGCGGCCCCGCTGCCCGCCGCCGCCCCCGTGCCCCAGGCGGCGCCCGCCCCCGCGCCGCAGGCGGCTCCGGCACCTGCTCCCCAGGCGGCACCCGCCCCCCAGGCGGCCCCCGAACCCGCCCCCCAGGCGGCGCCCGCGCCCGCGACCCCGGCGGACCCGGTCGACGGCTGGATCTCCCAGGCGGTGCAGGTGCTGGAGGCCAACGGGGTCCCCTCTTCGCAGATCGACCCCGCGGCCATCCGCACGATCATCGAGCACGAGTCCGGTGGCGACCCCGACATCGTCAACAACTGGGACTCCAACGCGGCGGCCGGCACCCCGTCGATCGGTCTGATGCAGATCATCGAGCCGACCTTCGAGTCCTACGCGGTGCCCGGCCACGGTGACATCCACAACCCGGTGGACAACATCGTCGCCGCGACCCGCTACTCGATCTCGCGGTACGGCTCGATGGACAACGTGCCCGGCGTCTCCGGAGTCCGCTCCGGCGGCAGCTACCAGGGCTACTGATCCCGAGGGGGCTTCCGCGTCACCCCCGCGCGGAAGCCCCCTCGTCCTCTCCGGCCAGTGCGGTGAGGGTGCCTTCCAGCGCTTCGGCGACCAGCTCGCGCATCGCTTCCTCGGCGCGGGTGCGGTCGCCGCTGCGCACGCACTCGGCGATCTCGCAGTGCAGCCGCAACGCCACCGGGCGCGGGTGCTCGGGCATCAGGCCGTGCCCGGCCCGCCAGCGCAGCACCTCCTCGACGACCTCGTGCAGCTGCGCGAACATCTCGTTGCCGGACGCCCGCAGCACGTGCCGGTGGAACTCCACGTCGGCGTCCATGAACGCGCCGAGGTCCCCGGCCCGCGCGGTCGCCACCATCCGCTCGGCGAGGGTGACCAGCCGCGCCGCCTGCTCGTCGGAGGCGTTGCGGGCCGCGGCTCCCGCGGCCACGGGTTCGACGGCGGTCCGCAGCTCGGCCAGCGTGCGCAGCTGAGCGGACCGGTCGGCGGCCAGCTGCCACCGGATCAGCATCGGGTCGAAGGCGTTCCAGTCCTCGCGCGGGCGCACCACGATGCCGACCCGCTTGCGGCCCTCGACCAGGCGGATCGACGCCAGGGTGCGCACCACCTCGCGGGCCACGCTGCGGGAGATGCCGAAGCGCTGTTCCAGCTCCTCGATGCGCAGCACCGCGCCCGGCGGGTGCGCGCCCGCGGCGATCTCGCCACCGAGCGCGTCGACGACCTTGCCGTGCAGTCCGCCGCTCATCGAGTCCCTTCCCGCTGGTCCGAGTCCGGCTCCTGGTTTCAATCTAGTCGGGTGATCCGATTAACAGACATACTTGATCGGTCCAACGGTGGATAAAGTCATACTTATTGCTTAGGCTGCGCGGCGCAACAGCTCAACGAGGAGCCCGAACATGCCTCACAGCCTTTCCACCGCGCTCGCCGCGGCCCCGGCCTCGCACGACGCGCGGCTGCTCGTGGCCGCCGTGGCGGGCATCGCGGTCATCGTGGTGCTCATCAGCTGGCTGAAGCTGCACCCGTTCCTGTCCCTGGCGCTGGGCGCGACCACGCTCGGCGCGATCGCCGGGATGCCGGTCAACGACCTGGTCAAGACCTTCACCAAGGGCGTCGGCTCGACCATCGGCGACGTCGGCCTGCTGGTCGCGCTCGGTGCGATGCTGGGCAAGCTGCTGACCGAGACCGGCGGTGCCGAGCAGGTGGTGGAGACGGTGCTGCGCCGCACCACCCGCCGCACCCTGCCGTGGGCGATGGTGTTCATCGCCGCGCTGCTCGGGCTCCCGATGTTCTTCGAGGTCGGCGTCGTGCTCCTGGTGCCCGTGGTGGTCATGGTCGCCGCGCGCTCCCGGCAGCCGGTGCTGCGCATCGGCATCCCGGCGCTGGCGGGGCTGTCGATCCTGCACGGGCTCGTGCCCCCGCACCCGGGCCCGCTCGCGGCGGTCGACGCGCTGCACGTGGACCTCGGGTTGACGCTCGCGCTGGGCGTCGTCGCCGCCATCCCGACCGCCATCGTCGCCGGTCCGCTGTTCGGTTCCTTCATCGCCCGCCGCATCGAGCTGCCGCCGGCGACGCACCTGCTGGGCAAGGCGCCCGAGGACACCGAGGACGACGCGGCGCACGGGCTGCGGCCGGGCTTCGCGGCCTCCGTGGCGATGCTGTTGCTGCCGGTCGTGCTGATGCTGTGCAAGTCGGTCGCCGACCTGACGATGACCAAGGGCACCCTCGGCTACAAGGTCATGGACACCATCGGCACGCCGGTCGTGGCGCTGGTGCTGACGGTGCTCATCGCGATCGTCGTGCTGGGCCGCGGCGCCCGGTTCGGCCGCGCCCGGCTGTCCGACGTCGTCGGCGGCGCGCTGCCGCCCATCGCCGGGATCATCCTCATCGTCGGTGCGGGTGGCGGTTTCAAGGAGACCCTGGTCAGCTCCGGCGTCAACCGCATGATCACCGACCTCGCCACCGGCGCCCACCTGTCGCCGCTGGTGCTGGGCTGGCTCATCGCGGTCGGCATCCGCGTCGCGACCGGGTCGGCGACGGTGGCCACCATCTCCTCGGCCGGGATGGTCGCCCCGCTGGTCGCCGGGCTCGACCCGGTGCACGGCGCGCTGGTCGCGCTGGCCGTCGGCTCCGGCTCGCTGTTCCTCTCGCACGTCAACGACGCGGGGTTCTGGCTGGTCAAGGAGTACTTCGGGATGTCGGTCGGGCAGACGCTGAAGACCTGGTCGGCGATGGAAACCCTGCTGTCGGTGGTCTCGTTCGCCGCGATCTGCGGGCTCGACCTCGTGTTGTAGGCGGCGCCCCGCTCCGGGACCGGAGCGGGGCCGTTCCGCTGGGGCGGAGTGGTTTTCGGGTGCGGAGGGATGCCGCCGATCGGGGTATATTGGCGGGTCGGGCCTGCGCTGCTGTCGCGGGCTTTTCCCTGAACCGTTCCCAGGCACAAGGTGGATCCATTGTCCGACACCCGAGCCGATCGGGATGCCTTCCGAGCCCAGGAAATCGACGCCGAACAGCAGTACGTCGGCACGCTCTACGAGAAGCTGGACGCGCTCCGCGCGGAGACCGAGCGGCGGTTGCGCGACACGCTGCGGGAGACCGGGGGGTCGCCGCAGGGTCGCACCGAGCGTGACATCTCCGCCCGGATGTACACCGAGAAGCTGACCCAGCTCAGCGCTGTCGAACACGGCCTGTGCTTCGGGCGGCTCGACCTGGACAGCGGGGAGCTGTTCCACATCGGCCGGCTCGGCCTGTTCGACGAGGACAACGACTACGAGCCGCTGCTGCTGGATTGGCGCGCGCCCGCGGCCCGCCCGTTCTACCTGGCCACGGCGGCGTCCCGGGAGGAGGTGCGGCGCCGCAGGCACCTGCGCACCAGGTGGCGGCGCGTGGTGGACATCGAGGACGAGGTCCTCGACCTGGACGACGCCGAGCAGGGCAGCGACCTCGGCCTCGCCGGCGAGGCGACGCTGCTGGCCCGGCTCGACGCCCGCCGCACCGGGCACATGCAGGACATCGTCGCGACCATCCAGGCCGAGCAGGACCGCATCATCCGCGCGCCGATGAACGGCGTGCTGGTCGTGCAGGGCGGCCCCGGCACCGGCAAGACGGCGGTCGCGCTGCACCGCGCCGCGTACCTGCTCTACACGTTCCGCGAACAGCTCAGCAAGCGCGGCGTGCTCGTGGTGGGGCCGAACCCGACGTTCCTCGGCTACATCGGGCAGGTGCTGCCGTCGCTGGGCGAGACCGGCGTTCTGCTGTCCACTGTGGGCGGTCTGTACCCGGGGATCACGGCCACCGGCGCGGATTCGCCGCGGGCCGCGGAGATCAAGGGCCGGGCGAGCATGGTCGACGTGCTCACCGCCGCGGTCCGCGACCGCCAGCAGGTGCCCAAGGACTACGTGGAGACCGTGTTCGACCGGGAGCCGCTGCGCGTCGACCGGCGCGCGGTGAGCCAGGCCCGCACCCGCGCCCGGCGGTCCCGCAGGCCGCACAACGTGGCGCGGCGGGTGTTCCAGAACGAGATGTTCTCCGCGCTGACGTTGCAGGTCGCCGACCGGCTCGGGCGCGACCTGCTGGACAGCCGCGACCTCGACGACATCAACCGGGAGCTGCGCGCCGATCCCGCGGTCTGCAAGACGCTGGACGCGTTGTGGCCGGAGATCACCCCGCAGGAGCTGCTCGACGAGCTGTTCAGCTCGCCGGACCGGCTGCGCACCGCCGCCCGCAAGCACCTCGACGACGCCGAGCGGGCGGAGCTGCTGCGCGAACCGGGCGCGCCGTGGACGCCGGACGACGTGCCGCTGCTGGACGAACTCGCCGAACTGCTCGGCGAGGACGACGCGGCGGCGCGGGCCGAGCGGGAACGCCAGGAGCGCGAGGAACTGGCCTACGCGCAGGGCGTGCTGCACATCATGGAGGAGGACGACGAGATCCGCGACGAGGAGCGCCTGCGGGTCAAGGACGTCATCGACGCCGAGCTGCTCGCCGACCGCTACCGCACGCGCAGCGACCTGACCGCGGCCGAACGCGCCGCCGAGGACCGGACGTGGACCTTCGGCCACGTCATCGTCGACGAGGCTCAGGAACTGTCGGCGATGGCCTGGCGGGCGTTGATGCGCCGCTGCCCGAGCCGGTCGATGACGCTGGTCGGCGACGTCGCGCAGACCGGTGCGCTCGGCGGCGCGCGCGACTGGGACGAGGTGCTGCACCCGTACGTCCAGGACCGCTGGCAACTGGCGGAACTGACGGTGAACTACCGCACCCCGGCCGAGATCATGGCGTTGGCGGGCACCGTTCTGTCCGAAATGGACACAGACCTGGAGGTCCCGAGGTCGGTGCGCACCAGCGGCCACGAGCCGTGGACCCGCCGCGTCGCGGCGGCGGACCTGGCCGACCGGCTGCCCGAGGTCGTCGCCGAGGAGCTGCGCGAGGTCGGCGAGGGGCGGCTGGCGGTGCTCATGCCGCCGGAGCTGCTGGACGGGATCGGCGCCGACGTCGCCGAGCGGATCCCGGGCGCGGTGGTCGGCACCCGGCCGGACGGGCTGGAGTCGCCCGCGGTGCTGCTGACCGTGGAGCAGGCGAAGGGTCTGGAGTTCGACTCGGTCGTCCTGGTCGACCCCGACGGCGTGCTGGCCGAGTCCGAGCGCGGGCTCAACGACCTGTACGTGGCGCTCACCAGAGCGACCCAGCGCTTGGGCATCGTGCACACCGGCGACCTGCCGGACGTCCTCGCTCCTCACCCGATCGAGTGAACTCCGGAGTCACCGCGTGACTGCGTAACGTTTTCCCCGGATTCGGTGATCACCAGAGTGGTTCTGGTAGTTCCGTCCCTTCCCTTCCGAGGAGTCCGGGTGTCCACACATGCCCACAACGGCATGACCGCAGTCGCCAAAGCCGGTGCGCGCCGCGAAACCCCGCAGCTGGTGTGGCTACGCGAGCGCTGGCCGGACCTGACCGAATCGCTGGCGGACCTGTTGCGCGCCGACGGCCGGAAGGTCCCCGAAGCCTGGCGGCGGCCCGCGAACGCGTGACCCGCCGCCCGCGGCAGCCAGGACGCCCGTCCGACCTCCGGGTCGGGCGGGCGTCTTCCCTAAGAGCCTGTCTTCGGACTCGTTTTGGGTGGCGGTGCCGGTGGCGGAACCTCAGCGGCCCGCCCGTCGCCCGACCACCGCCCCCCAAGGAGGCGCTGACGCGCCGCAGTCACATCGGCTCCGGGAGCCCCTCCTGATGTATGTCCGATACACGGCGTCGGGGCTGTCCTCGCGAGACGCCTGCCCGTCGCCCGACCACCGCCCCCCAAGGAGGCGCTGACGCGCCGCTGTGCCCATCGGAGAACCCGCGGCGGTGCCGGTTGCTTGCGTACTCACCGAAAGAGAAAGCGGCTGGCGCCGCTTGCCACGTCCCTTCCAGGAGCAAGTTCAAAGACAGGCACTCAGCGCGCACCGCGACCTTCCGGGGCGGAAGCGCTCAGCGGCTGTTCCGGCACGCCCGGACGGCGTCCACAGCGGACGGTGGGCACGGGCGTTCGACGCGTGCGGCGGGTGTTACCGGGGCGGTGCGGCGGGGTATCCGGGAGCAGTCGGTTCGAACGATTCTCACCGCTGGAGAAGTCGTGCGCGCGCCCTCCGGCGGGGAGACCGGGAGCCGCCCGGGGCCGACGCACGCCAGGTGCCGCAAGGGAAGGAGACCCCGATGTCTCTCGTTCTCGCCCAAGGGCCCGCGACCAACATCCTCGGGATGCTCTTCAGCGCCCTGAACACCGTCATCGCCTACATCCCGCGACTGATCGCGTTCCTGGTCATCCTGCTCATCGGCTACGTGGTGGCCAAGGCCGTGCAGTGGGTGGTCCGCAAGATCCTGAACAAGCTCGACACGGACCGCCGCGTGGGGGAGAGCCACGCGGGCCAGTACCTGGAGCGCATGTCCCCCGGGGCGTCGCTGTCCCGCGGGATCGGCCGGGTGGCGTTCTGGCTGGTGTTCGCGTTCGCCGCGGTCTCGGCCATCGGCGCACTGGAGATCCCGGCGCTGACCGCGTTCATGAACACGGTGCTGGCGTACTTGCCCAACGTCATCGCGGCCGTTGTGGTCTTCGTGCTCGCCGGGCTGCTGGCCGGCGTGGTCGGCGGGCTGGCGCGCCGGGCGATGGGCGAGACGCCGAGCGGCAAGGTGGTGGCCACGGTCGCTCCGGCGCTGGTCATGGGCATCGCGACGTTCATGATCCTCACCCAGCTGGGGATCGCCCCGATCATCGTCATGATCACCTACGCGGCGCTGATGGGTGCGCTCGCGCTGGGCCTGGCCCTGGCGTTCGGGCTCGGTGGCCGCGAGGTCGCCTCGGAGATGCTGCGCGCCGGTTACGACCGCGCCCGCACGGAACGGGCGCAGCTGCGGGCGCGCACGGCCGAGCCGGGTCGGGAGGAGGTCCGCAGCGGCGCCGGGGACAGCGGGTGGCGCACGACCCCGCCCGGGCGCACCGAGACACCGGCCGAGTCCGGCGGCGGTTCGGAAAGCGGCCGGTCGCCGCAGCCCTGACGGCCACGAGAGGACGGGCGCCCCGGAACGCGTTCCTTCGCCGCCGATGCGTTCCGGGGCGTTCTTCGTGTCGGACGAATCGGGAATTCCGCACCCCATTTACTCGATCGTGTGATCGACGTCCCCGGATTTCCGGGGATATTTTTTCGGTGGCGACCGGTTTTCCGCCCGGACGCGCAATCGGACATTCGCCGCATTCGCGGAACAATTCCCGCAAAAGTGCGGAAATTCGGTTTTCCCGCCGAGAAAGCACACTGGAACGGAGATTTCGCGTTGAGCTCGCTCGACGAGCACCCGACCACCGCCGGAACCGACCTGATCACCACGACACCGCCCGCCGCGCCGACCCGCCTGGGACGCAGATTCGGCGCGGTCGAGCGCCGGGGCGGCGTGCTGGTGGCCGACCCCGCCCACCTGGACGGCGCCGACCTGCGCGACGCGTACCGCGCCTGCCTGCTGACCAAGCTGCACGCGCAGCGCCGCGCGGCTTTCGAGGGCGACGTCACCGCGGAGCGCACCCGCCACTACGCCGCCTACGCGGCCGCCATGCGCTGGTGCGGGTGGTCCGTGCGGTACCGGCCGTGGCGCCTCCTGCGCTACCCCGACCAGCTCAAACCGGTGCCCGAGCTGATCGTCGACGCGATGGCGGACTCGCTGCGGGCCGACGAGCTGTCCGGCCTGCGGGACTGCCTCGACTCGCTCGCGCGCGACCGCGGCCCGCACGTCGAGCACTTCGGCACCGCGGCGGGGCGCGGCGGCCCGGTCGACTTCGACCTCAACCTGTTCTCGGTCGAGAACGGTCGGCCGGTTCTCACCTCGGTCCTCGTCTCGGTCGAGATGAACGACGGCACGAGCGGCAACGCGCTTTTCCGGCGACCCGAATCGCTTTTCTCCGCCGCGCTCGCACCGGGGCGGCTGGTGCTCGACCCGGACCGTTTCCGCGCCGTTCGCGCGAACCTGTTCGAGATCCTCTCGGACGAACCCGACAACGCGCTCATGGGACTGGTCACCGGAATGTTCGAAAGCGCGCCCGGCTGTTCCGGAGGTCCGATCGAGGAGAGCCCGCTCGGATAGCCGGCCGGGGCGAGTGCACAGTGGACGGTCGCCGGGCTCCCGCCGCCGCACGCCCCGCGCCGACTAGCGCGGGTTTTGTAAGCGGCGTGAGCCGCTTTCTCTTTCGGTGAGTGGTCTCGCGACCCGCACCGCTGCGGGTTCTCAGCGGTCGTGTCGCGAGGACAGCCCCGACGCCGTGTATTGGGCATACATCAGGAGGGGCTTCCGGAGCCGGTGTGGCTGTGGCGCGTCAGCGCCTCGTTGGGGGGTGGTGGTCGGGTGACGGGCGGGACGCTGAGGTTCCGCTCCCGGCACCGCCACGCACAGCACTTCCGAAACACTCCCTAGGCTGGCGGGGTGCGGTTCGAGGGTTTCGGTGACGGGGCGGTGGAGTTCTTCGAGGGGCTGCAGGCCGACAACTCGAAGGCGTACTGGGCCGACAACCTGGCGTTGTACCGGGAGCACGTGCGCGGGCCCATGGAGGCGTTGCTCGCCGAGCTGGAACCGGAGTTCGCCGCCGGGTTCGGCAAGGGCAAGGTGTTCCGGCCGCACCGCGACGTGCGGTTCAGCAGGGACAAGTCGCCGTACAAGACGCACTGCGGCGCGGTGGTCGAGCAGGGGCGCGGTGGCGGCGCCTACTACGTCGAGGTCAGCGCCGACGGCCTGCTCGTCGCGGGCGGCTGCTTCCACACCGAGCCGGACCAGCTGGCGCGGTGGCGCACGGCGGTGGACACCGAGGTCCACGGGGAGCGGCTGCGCCGCCTGCTGGACTCGTTGCGGGGCTGGGAGATCGCGGGGGAGACGCTCAAGAGCCGACCGCGCGGCTACCCGGCGGACCACCCGCGGCTCGACCTGCTGCGGCACCGCACGCTCTACGCCTTCCGGCGCTGGGAACCCGACGACGCGCTGCACGACCGGAGCTGCCTGCAACGGGTGCGGCGGGCGTGGCGCGAGGTCCGCGAGCTCAACCAGTGGTGCGCCGACCACGTCGGCGTCTCCGAGCGCCGCCGACGCTGAAGCGGCCCCGCGCGGTAGCCGTTCGGCAGACGCTCTGTCACGATCCAGCAGCGATTTTCGACGTCCGACAGTACGAGGGCGGCTGAATGCTGCGGGCACGTGCCAACGGACTAGGCTGGCATGATGTGAGTCGACGAGCCAAGATCGTTTGTACCATGGGCCCCGCCACCGCCTCGCCGGAGAAGGTGGCCGAGCTCGTCAGCAGCGGGATGGACGTCGCCCGGCTGAATTTCAGCCACGGCAGCCACGCCGACCACCAGCAGGTCTACGAGATCGTCCGGACCGCGGCCAAGGAATCCGGCCGCGCCGTCGGGATCCTCGCCGACCTGCAGGGACCGAAGATCCGCCTCGGCACCTTCGCCGCCGGTCCGGTGGAGTGGCGCACCGGGGACGTCGTGCGCATCACGGTCGACGACGTCCAGGGCACCCACGACCGCGTTTCCACCACGTACAAGGGCCTTGCCACTGATGCCAAGGCCGGAGACCGCCTCCTTGTCGACGACGGCAAGGTCGGCATGACCGTGACCGCCGTCGAGGACAACGACGTCGTCTGCGAGGTCACCGAAGGCGGGCCGGTCTCCGACCACAAGGGAATCTCCTTGCCGGGCATGGACGTTTCCGTGCCCGCGATGTCCGAGAAGGACATCGAGGACCTGGAGTTCGCCCTGCACCTCGGGGTGGACTTCGTCGCCCTGTCCTTCGTGCGCAGTCCCGCCGACATCGACCTGGTGCACCAGGTCATGGACCGGGTGGGCCGCCGCGTTCCGGTGATCGCCAAGCTGGAGAAGCCGGAGGCGGTGGACAACCTGGAGGCCATCGTGCTGGCCTTCGACGGCGTCATGGTCGCCCGCGGTGACCTCGGCGTCGAACTGCCGCTGGAACACGTGCCGTTGGTGCAGAAGAAGGCGATCCGGATCGCCCGGGAGAACGCCAAGCCGGTCATCGTCGCGACGCAGATGCTCGACTCGATGATCCAGAACTCCCGGCCGACCCGCGCCGAGACCTCCGACGTCGCCAACGCGGTGCTGGACGGCACCGACGCGGTGATGCTGTCCGGCGAGACCAGCGTCGGTCGCTACCCGATCGAGACCGTGCAGACGATGGCGCGGATCGTGGAGGCGGTCGAGGCCGGTTCCACCGCGCCGCCGCCGCTGAGCCACGTGCCGCGCACCAAGCGGGGCGTGATCTCCTACGCGGCCCGCGACATCGGCGAACGGCTCAACGCCAAGGCGTTGGTCGCGTTCACGCAGTCCGGCGACACGGTGCGTCGCCTGGCCCGCCTGCACACGCGACTGCCGCTGCTGGCGTTCACCCCCGAGGAATCCGTGCGGAGTCAGCTCGCTCTCACTTGGGGGACAGAGACGTTCTTGGTCCCTAAGGTGGACACGACCGACCAAATGGTGCGCCAGGTGGACCAGGCGATGCTGTCGCTCGGCCGGTCCCAACGCGGGGACATGGTGGTCATCGTGGCCGGTTCCCCGCCGGGAACCGTTGGGTCCACCAACCTGATCCGCGTGCACCGGCTCGGTGAGGAAGACCACGTCTGATCCGTGCCGACGCCACCGCGGACGCGGTGGCGCTGTCGGGCGGGAGCCTTCCCGGCGCTCCCGTCCGGCGGCCGGGACGGCCGGAAGACCCGAGGAGCGTGCAGTGACCGAAGCGGCGCGAGCAGCGGCGGCCGACCCGGCGGGAACCCGGCTGGACGGCTCGGTCCCCCGCGACGCCAACGGCGTCCCGCACGGCCAGCCCGTGCTCGACAGCCTCATCGCGTTGCTCGACCTGGAGCGCATCGAGGAGAACATCTTCCGCGGCGTCAGCCCGGCGGAGTCCCCGGTGCGGGTCTTCGGCGGCCAGGTGGCCGGTCAGGCCCTGGTCGCGGCCGGTCGCACGGTGCCGCGCGAGCGGCAGGTGCACTCGCTGCACGCCTACTTCATCCGCCCCGGCGACCCGAGCGTGCCGATCGTCTACGAGGTCGACCGCACCCGCGACGGGCGGTCGTTCACCACCCGCCGCGTGGTCGCCGTGCAGCACGGCAAGACGATCTTCTCGCTGTCGGCGTCGTTCCAGATCGACGAGTCCGGCATCGACCACGCCGAACCGATGCCCGACGTCCCGGCCCCCGAGACGCTGCCCACCTACGGCGAGCAGGTCGGGGACCTGGTGCACCAGCTCGGGCGGGCGCAGCCGCGCCCGATCGACGTCCGCTACGTGACCGACCCGCCGTGGGTGCGCCGCGGCAAGGGGCCGCAGGAGGCCCGCAGCCAGGTGTGGATGCGCGCCGACGGCGTGCTGCCCGATGACGACCTGCTGCACGTGTGCATCGCCGCGTTCGCCTCGGACATGACGCTGCTGGACGCGGTGCTCGCCCGCCACGGCGTGTACTGGGGACTCGACAACGTCAACGGCGCCAGCCTGGACCACGCGATGTGGTTCCACCGGCCGTTCCGCGCCGACGAGTGGCTGCTCTACGACTGCGCCTCGCCCAGCGCCTCCAACGCGCGCGGGCTGGCGACCGGCCGGTTCTTCTCCCGCGACGGGCAACTCGTGGCGACCGTCGTCCAGGAGGGACTGCTGCGCGTCCTGGACTAGGACGCGTTCCGCAAGCGGCGCCAGCCGCTTTCTCTTTCGGTGAGTACGCAAGCGACCGGCACTGATGAGGTTCCGCTCCCGGCACCGCCTCGCAGCGCACTTTCGAACCGTCCCTAGGACCGGCGGCGGCGTTTCGGGCGGAGGTGTCGTGGTGGTGTCAGCGCCCGGGTGTGCACCTGTTCCAGCACGATCGAGCTGGTGAAGTGGCGCACCTCGGTGCGCGAGGCGAGCCTGTCGACCAGGAATTCCTGGAGGTGCCTGGTGTCGGCGACCGCCACGTGCAGCAGGAAGTCCGCCTGACCGCTGACGTGCAGCAGGGACCGCGTTTCCGGCTGCGCCATCACGAACTCCCGGAACTGGTCCACGACCGCGCGGGTGTGCGGGCGGACGTTGATCGCCACCACCGCCTCCAGCGGCAGCCCCGTCGCCGCCGGGTCGACGTCGATGTGCGACCCGGTGATCACCCGCTGTTCGCGCAACCGGCGCACCCGTTGCAGGCACGACGACGGCGCGAGCCCGACCCGTTCGGCGAGCGCGCGGTTCGGCAGCGTCGCGTCGTTCTGAAGTTCCTCCAGGATCCGCCAGTCCACCGAATCCAGTTCTACGGACTCACGCACAACCGAACATCCTACGGCCGCAGTGGCGAACCGGCGAACGATGGACGGAGGATGTGCGCGTTCCGACGTCATGTGGAGGGAATGGAGGAGCCGTGCACATCGCCTGGGGGTCGTTCCTGTTGGCGCTGTTGGTGATCGTCCTGGTACCCGGTCCGGACTTCGTGCTGATCACCAGTCACGCCGCGGCGGACGCGCGGCGCGGCTGGCTGGCGGCCGCCGGGGTGACCTGCGGGCTGCTGATCCACGCCACCGCCGCCACGCTCGGGCTGTCCGCGCTGGTGGCGACCGTACCGGCGGCGCTGCTGGTGGTGAAGACGATCGGCGTGGCCTACCTGGTCTGGATGGGCGTGCAGATCCTGCGCAAGGCGGGCAAGGCGGTCGGTGGACCGGACGCGCCGCAGCCGGAGCGCTCGAACCGCTCGATCTTCCTGCGCGCGCTGCTGACCGACGTGCTCAACCCCAAGGTCCTGCTGACGTTCCTGACGCTGATGCCGCAGGCGATGGACCCGACCGCGGCCGCGATGCCGCAGGCCGCGCTGCTCAGCGGTGTCGCCGTCGGGCTGTTCGGCGTGTGGTGGCTGATCGTCATCCCGTCCGTGCGCTGGTTGTCGGCGCTGCTGGCCAGCCCGCGCCGCCGCAAGGTCTTCGAGCGCTGCTGCGGTGGGGCGCTGCTCGCGATGGCGACCTCCATCGCGCTGACCTGACGCGCCGCGTGATCACGCGTTGACCCTGCGTCGTGCTCGCGGTTACGCTGCCTCGTTCTTCTCGATCCGGGCGAGGGAGTTGCGGGATGCGGCGTTGGTGGGGTGTGGCCGTCGGGGCGGCTGTTGCGCTGGTGCTTCCGTTCGCGGCGACGTCCGGTGCCGCCCCCGGCGGCCCGGACGCGCTGCGCGCCGATCTGGACCGGATCCTGGCGGATCCGCGGCTGGACGGGGCGCACGCCGGGGTCGTGGTGCGCGATCCGGAGACCGACCAGGTGCTCTACAGCAGGCAGGCCGGGTACCGGGTGACGCCCGCGTCGAACGCGAAGCTGTTCACCGCGGCCGCCGCGCTGGAGGCGCTGGGCCCGGACTACCGGTTCCGCACCGACGTGGTGTCCGACGCCCGCCGGTCGGGGCCGGTGCTGGACGGTGACCTGTTCCTGCGCGGCACGGGTGATCCCACCGTGCTCGCCGCCGACTACGACCGGCTGGCCGCGCAGGTCGCCGACTCCGGGATCCGCGAGGTGCGGGGCACGTTGCGCACCGACGCCACGTGGTTCGACGACGTGCCGCTGGGCGCCGGGTGGGCCTGGGACGACGAGCCGTACTACTACGCGGCGCCGGTGTCGGCGCTGACCGCGGCGCCGGACACCGACTTCGACGCCGGGAGCGCCAAGGTGCGGGTCACGCCGACGACGCCGGGCAAACCCGCCGATCTCGCCCTGGAGCCGTCGACCGGTGTCGTGCAGCTGGAGAACCGGACGACGACCGCGGCGCAGGGGGCGCGACCGAACGTGACCGTCGAGCGAGGGCACGGCTCGTCGCGGGTCGTGGTGAGCGGGACGGTTCCGGCCGGGGGAGCGCCGAGCGAGGACTTCACGTCGGTGCCCGATCCGGCGGCCTACGCCGCGGACCTCTTCACCCGCGCGCTCGCCGCGCACGGCGTGTCGGTGCGGCCGGGCGCTCCCGGCGCGGCACCGGCCGGTGCGCGTGCGCTCGCCGCGCGCGAGTCGATGCCGCTGCGGGACCTGCTGGTGCCGTTCCTGAAGCTGAGCAACAACGAGCACGCCGAGGTGCTGGTGAAGTCGATGGGCCGCGTGCTGCGCGGTCAGGGCACCTGGGACGCCGGACTGGCCGTGCTCTCCGAGAAGCTGCGCGGGCTGGGCGTGGATCCGCGGGTGCTGCGCATGGTGGACGGCTCCGGACTGTCCGCATTGGACGCCGTCACGCCGGAGCAGCTGACCCTGCTGCTGGACAACGCGCGGCAACGGCCGTGGTTCCGCGAGTTCCAGGACGCCCTGCCGGTGGCCGGCGAGCAGGACCGGATGGTCGGCGGCACGTTGCGCAACCGGATGGGCGGCACCCCGGCGGCGGGCAACGTGCACGCCAAGACCGGGTCGATGACCGGGGTGACGTCGCTGTCCGGGTACGTCACCGGCGCCGACCGGCGGCCGCTGGTGTTCTCCGTGGTGTTCAACGACTTCGTGGCCGACCCGCCGAACGACCTGCAGGACGCGATCGCCGTCCGCCTCGCCCAGTACGACGGGGCGAACGACCAGGCGCGCGGGGTGCCGGCCGTGCCGCACCCGCGGACGTCCGCCGAGCGCGGCCTGGAGTGCTCCTGGGTCAAGGGGTGCTGACCGCACCAGGGCGATCTCCCGGCGGACGTCCTGTTCCGCCGGCGCGGGCACCGGGCGCACCGGTGCCCGCGCGGGGCGGTCAGGCGTTGCTGGGTTGGTCGGTGCCGACGCCGCGGCGGCGGATGGCGACCAGGTCGTGGCGGGCGTCCGGGAGGGTCTGCTCGTCGGTGCCCTCGATGGTGAAGCCCGCGTCGGCGATCAGCTGGCGGTCGTCGTTGCCGGAGGCGCCTTCGCTGGTCAGGTAGTCGCCGAGGAAGATGGAGTTGACCACGTGCAGCGCCAGCGGTTGCTGGCTGCGCAGGTGGATTTCGCGCCCGCCGGCCAGCCGCAGTTCCACGTCGGGGAAGAAGAACCGGAACAGCGACAGGATGCGCAGGCAGCGCTGCGGGGTGAGGTGCCAGTCGGTGCCCAGCGGGGTGCCCTCCATCGGGATCAGGAAGTTCACCGGCACCGAGTCCGGGTCGAGTTCCCGCAGTTCGAAGGCCATGTCCACGACGTCCGCATCGGACTCGCCCATCCCGAAGATGGCCCCGGAACAGGGCGACAGCCCCGCGGAGGTGGCCTTGCGGACGGTGTTCGCCCGGTCATCGAAGGTGTGCGTGCTGCAGATGTCGGCGTAGCGGGCCTCGTTGGTGTTGAGGTTGTGGCTGTAGGCGTGGACGCCGCTGTCGCGCAGCTGCTCGGCCTGGCCCTCCTGCAACAGGCCCAGGCAGGCGCAGATCTCCACGTCCGGCTGCTTGGCCCGGATGGCCTCGATGGTCTCGGAGACGCGGCCGAGGTCGCGCTGGCCGGGGCCGCGTCCGCTGGCCACCAGGCAGATGCGCTTGGCGCCGGCCCGCGCCGCGCGGTCGGCGGCCTCGGCGGCCTCGTCCGGCTTGATCCACGAGTACTTGAGGATGTCCGAAGTGGACCCGAGCCGCTGCGAGCAGTACGTGCAGTCCTCCGGGCACAGGCCGCTCTTCATGTTGATGATCGTGTTGAGCTTGACCCGGTTGCCGAAGAAGTGGCGGCGGACGCGGGCTGCCGCCGCCACCACGTCGAGCACCTCGAACTCGTCGGTCAGCAGCGCGTGGGCCGCGTCGCGGGTCGGGGCGCGGCGATCGAGCGCCTGCGCGACCAGCTCGTCCAGCAAGATCGTCATGCCCTAGAGCTTCGTCCGACCCGCGACGCGGCGACAACAGCGCGGTCCTACAAGCGCGGCGGTAGCGCTTTGTGGGCGCGCGACCTCAAGCGACCGGGGTGCGCTCGTCGCCGCGCCGCCGCTGCGTCCGGACGGACAACTGGTACCCCACGACGGCCAGCACGACCAGGACCGGCGTGATGTACAGCGCGATCCGGGTGTCGGCGTCGAAGGCCAGCAGCACCACCACGAACGCCAGGAACGCCAGCACCACGTAGTTCGAGTACGGCGCCCACGGCATCCGGAACCGGCCCGCCGGGATCTCACCGGCCGCGACCTTCCGCCGGTAGCCGAGGTGGGCGATGACGATCATCGCCCAGGTGAAGATGGCGCCCACGGTGCTCGCGCTGGTGATGTAGGTGAACGCCTCCTCGGGCACGAAGTAGTTCAGCGCCACGCCGATCAGCATGACGCCGAACGAGATGCCGATCGCCCGCGCCGGAACGGCGCGCCTGCTGAGCCGTCCGACCGCGCGCGGCGCCTGTCCTTCCTGGGACAGCGTGCGCATCATCCGCGCGGTGGAGTACAGGCCGCTGTTGCAGGACGACAGCGCGGCCGTGGTCACCACGAAGTTGATGATCCCCGCGGCGGCCGGGATTCCGATCAGGGTGAAGGCGTGCACGAAGGGGCTGCCGTCGGCCGGGAAGCGGTTCCACGGCACCAGCGCGGTCAGCGCGGCGAGGGCGCCCACGTAGAAGATCAGGATCCGCCACATCACCGAGTTGATGGCCCGCGGCAGGACCCGCTGCGGATCGCTGCTCTCGCTGGCGGTCTGGCCCACCATCTCCACGCCGATGAACGCGAACATGACGATCTGGAAGGCCAGCAGCGCCGACACCCCGCCGTTGGGGAACAGGCCGCCGTGCGACCAGATGTTGCTCACCGACGCGGTCGGTCCCACATCGCTGAACCCGAACACCAGGATCGCCGCGGCCAGCACGATCAGCCCGACGATCGCCACCACCTTGACCAGCGCGAACCAGAACTCGAACTCGCCGAACAGCTTCACCGCGATGAGGTTGACGCCGCTGAGCACGATCAGCGCCCCCAGCGCCGGAATCCACTGCGGGACGGAGGGGAACCAGAACTGGAAGTACTTGCCGACGGCGGTGATCTCGGCCATGCCGGTCACGATCCACACCACCCAGTACCCCCAGCCGGTGGCGAACCGCGCCCACGGGCCGACGAATTCCCCGGCGTACTCCGCGAACGAGCCGCTGACCGGGCGGTACATCAGCAGTTCGCCGAGCGCTCGCATCACGAAGAAGATCATCAGTCCGGCGATCGCGTAGATCACGACCAGGCCGGGGCCGACCTGGTGGAGCGCCTTCCCGGACCCCAGGAACAATCCGACACCGATCGCTCCGCCGATGGCGATCATGTTGATGTGCCGGGTTCCCAGTTCCTTGCGGTACTCCTCGGCGGGTGGTTGGCTCATCGAAGTGGACTCCTCGGTTCGCGCAGCGGGTTTCGCTGGAACTGCGGAGATACTGGGGCATCCGGCTGGCGGTGGCAAGAGGTTCGCCCGGTTGTAACCGGGCCTTTGCCCCATTGATCAGTCCACTTCGGACAGCAAGACGCCGCGCCCCGGAGATTCCCGGGGCGCGGCGTCGGTGCGTGTTCAGAGGTTGGGGTAGAGGGGGAAGTTGGTGGCCAGTGTTTCCACGCGGCCACGCAGCTTGGTCGCGGTGGTGTCGTCGTAGTCGGGTTTGAGGGCTTCGGCGATGATGTCGGCGACCTCGGTGAATTCGCCCGCGCCGAAGCCGCGGGTGGCCAGGGCGGGGGTGCCGATGCGCAGGCCGGAGGTCACCATCGGCGGCCGGGGGTCGTTGGGCACGGCGTTGCGGTTGACGGTGATGCCGATCTCGTGCAGCCGGTCCTCGGCCTGCCGGCCGTCCAACCGCGAGTCGCGCAGGTCGACCAGCACCAGGTGCACGTCGGTGCCGCCGGAGACCAGCCGCACCCCGGCGGCGCGGGCGTCATCGGCCGACAGCCGGTCGGCCAGGATCCGGGCGCCCTCGACGGTGCGGCGCTGCCGGTCGGTGAACTCCGGAGAAGCGGCGATCTTGAACGCCACCGCCTTGCCCGCGATCACGTGCTCCAGCGGCCCGCCCTGCTGGCCGGGGAACACCGCGGAGTTGAACTTCTTGGCGAACTCCTCATCACCGGACAGGATCACCCCGCCCCGCGGCCCGCCCAGGGTCTTGTGGGTGGTGGTGGTGACCACGTGGGCGTGCGGCACCGGGTTCGGGTGCAGCCCGGCGGCCACCAGCCCGGCGAAGTGCGCCATGTCCACCATCAGATACGCCCCGACCTCGTCGGCGATCTCGCGGAACCGGGCGAAGTCCAGCTGCCGCGGGTAGGCCGACCACCCGGCGATGATCATCCTGGGCCGGTGCTCACGGGCCAGCCGGGCGACCTCGTCCATGTCCACCCGGTGGTCGTCATCGCGCACGTGGTAGGGCACCACGTTGTACAGCTTGCCGGAGAAGTTGATCCGCATCCCGTGCGTGAGGTGCCCACCATGGGCCAGATCCAGCCCCATGATCGTGTCACCCGGCTTGAGCAACGCGAACATCGCCGCCGCGTTGGCCTGCGCACCCGAATGCGGCTGCACGTTCGCGAACGACGCCCCGAACAGGTCCTTGACCCGCTGGATCGCCAACCGCTCCACCACATCCACGTGCTCGCAACCACCGTAGTAGCGCTTGCCCGGATACCCCTCGGCGTACTTGTTCGTCAGAACCGACCCCTGCGCCTGCAACACCGCCTGCGGCGCGAAGTTCTCCGACGCGATCATCTCCAACGTCGACTGCTGGCGGCCGAGCTCGGCGCCCACCGCCGCCGCCACCTCCGCATCCACCACAGCCAACTCATCGTTGAACAGGTCCGGTGTCGACATGATTGCCTCCTGTTTCGGTCTCGTCAGGCGTTGCGGCGGTAGAACGGCAGCTCGGCGACCTCCACGGGCACGGCCGTGCCGCGGATGTCCACCTGGAGCGAGGTTCCGGGGGCGCTGTGCGCGCGGTCGACGTAGGCCATCGCGATCGGGTGGCCGAGCGTCGGGGACGGCGCGCCGCTGGTGACCACACCGATCTCGGCGCCGTCGGCGTCGAGCACCCGGTAGCCGTGCCGGGGCGCGCGGCGCTGCGACGTGGTCAGGCCGACCAGCGTGCGGTCGGTGGGCTGCTCGGCGACCTTCGCCAGCGCCTCCTTGCCGACGAAGTCGCTCGCCTTGTCGAGCTTGACCACCCGGCCGAGGTTGGCGTGGAACGGGGTCAGCTCGGCGGACAGCTCGTTGCCGTACAGCGGCATGCCCGCCTCCAGCCGCAGCGTGTCGCGGCAGGACAACCCGGTGGGCTGCAGGCCGTGCTCGGCACCGGACTCGGACAGCGCCTGCCAGACGGCCTCCGCGTCGGAAGGGGAGACGAACAGCTCGAACCCGTCCTCGCCGGTGTAGCCGGTGCGCGCCAGCAGCGCGTCCTTGCCCGCGACGGTCGCCCGGTAGCCCGCGTAGTACTTGACCGCGTCGAGGTCGGTGTCGGTCAGCGGCGCGAGGATGTCGACCGCGCGCGGACCCTGCACCGCGATCAGCGCGTAGTCGTCGGAGACGTCCTGGTGCTCGGCGTCGAAGCCGCCGACGCGCCGCGCGAGCTCGTCGGAGACCACCGCCGCGTTCGCCGCGTTGGCGACGATCAGGAACTCCTGCTCACCGAGGCGGTAGACGATCAGGTCGTCGAGCACGCCCCCCTCGGCGTTGCAGAGCATCGTGTAGCGCGCCCGGCCGGGCTTGATCGCGGAGGCGTTGGCGACCAGCGCGTAGTCCAGCGCCTCGGCGGCCTGCGGACCGCTGATCCGGATCTCGCCCATGTGGGTCAGGTCGAACAGGCCGGCGGCGCCGCGGACGGCGTTGTGCTCGGCGGCGTCCCCGGAGTAGCGCAGCGGCATGGTCCAGCCGGCGAACTCGGTGAAGGTGGCACCGAGCGCCTGGTGCACGTGGTGCAAGGGTGTCCGTCGTGGCGACGACATCGTTGTGAGACTCCTCCTGGTGGGCGCCGGTCGGCAGTCGAGGGCCGGTCAGCTCACTTGCGCCCAACCATATCCGGGGCACCTCGACCGCGACCTGCGCGGGCATGCGCTGGTCGGGCGGTCTCCCCGGAGTCATTGGCCTGAGAGTTTCACCGCCGCTGCCGACGGCTTGCACCTTGGGCGAGAAGCGCGGTGCTTCTGCTTTTCTCCGTGTTCGCCTGCTGCCGTGCGGTGACGGTGCCTGAGAGTTTGGTGGGGAGTGGTTGCTCCTTCGGCGCCCCGCTGCGCTGCGGAGTCTCTCCCGCACGACGTCGTCGGCGCGGTCTTCGGTTGTTGCCGCCAGACGCTACGGAGCCCCGCCGGACCGGTCAACCGAAACTTGAGTGTGATCTCACAGGGGTTGCGCTGACGCGCGGTCGGCTGCTCGGCGGTCTGGGCGTACATGGGCCGGGGCTTCCGCAGTCGAGACGGCCGCTGAGGTTCCGCCACCGGCACCGCCTCGCAAAACGATTTCAAGACAGGCACTCAGCCTCAGCCGTCGCGCGCCACTTCCCGGTACAGCCGGTGCAGGCCGTCGACGAGGGCCGACAGCGCGAGTTCGAAGCTGTCGTGGTCGATCTCGGCCGCGTGCTCGCGCAGCAGGTGGGCGCGGTTGAGGTGCGGGAAGCGCTGGTCGTAGACCTCGGCGTCGTCCGGGAAGCCCTGCGCGAACGACCCGAGCGCCGAACCGACGACCAGGTACTTCGTGGACGCGCCGATCATCGTGGCGTACCGCTGCGGCCACCCGGCGCGCGTCAGGCCGCCGTGCACCGCGTCGGCGCGGCGCAGCGCGTTCTCCCGGCGGTCCGGCCCGGTGGCCAGGAACGGGACGAGGTTGGGGTGCGCGGCCAGCGCCGCGCGGTACGAGCGGGCCCAGGTGCGCAGGCCGGTCGGCCAGTCGACGTCGAAGCCGGAGACGTCGACGTCGGCCATCACGCCGTCGGCGATCTCGTGCAGCAGCTCGTCCTTGGTGCGGACGTGGTTGTAGAGGGACGCGGCGCGCACGCCGAGGCGGTCGGCCAGTCGGCGCATGGACAGCTCTTCCAGGCCGTCGGCGTCGATGATCTCCAGCCCGGCGCGGCGGATGGCGTCCGGCGAGAGCCGGGGCGTGGTGGGTCTGGGCACGGTTTCTCCTCGTCGGGTCCCTTGCGGGGGCGCGTCGGCGGTCTTAGGCTGCCACAAAACTAACGCTGTTAGCCACGGGGCGTCGGAGGAACAGGCGATGGTGGACTTCTCGCTGTCCGAGACCGAGCGCGACATCCGCGACTGGGTGCGCAACTTCGTCCAGCGGGAGCTGGTGCCGCTGGAGCCGGAGGTGCTGCGCCGCGAGCGGGCCGGCGAGCGCGGGCTCACCAAGCAGGAGCAGCGGGAGCTGCAGGACAAGGCCCGGCAGGCCGGGTTCTGGGGCGTGCAGACGCCCGAGGAGTACGGCGGCATGGGCCTGTCGGCCGTGCTGGCCGCGCTCATCGAGATCGAGCTCGGCCGCACGTTCGTGCCGTTCCGGTTCGGCGGCTACGCGGACAACATCCTCTACCACGCCAACGAGGAGCAGAAGCAGCGCTACCTGCTGCCGACCATCGAAGGCACCCGCAAGTCGTGCTTCGCGATCACCGAGCCCGGCGCCGGGTCGGATGCCAAGAACATCCGCACCACCGCCCACCTGGACGGCGGCGAGTGGGTGATCAACGGCGAGAAGACGTTCATCACCGGCGGCATCGACGCCGACTTCGCCATGGTCTTCGCCGTCACCGACCGGGACAAGGGCGCCGACGGCGGCGTGACCTGCTTCCTGGTCGACCGCGACATGGGCTGGACGTCGGAACCGATCGACATCATGGGCGAGTGGGACCGGCAGCCCGCGGCGCTGGTGTTCGACGGCGTGCGGGTTCCCGAGGAGAACGTGCTCGGCGAGATCGGCGGCGGCTTCGCGCTGGCCATGCAGTGGATCGGGCGCGGCCGGTACCTGCTGCCCGCGCGAGCGCTCGGCGGCTGCGAACGGCTGGTCGAGATGGGGCTGGACTACGCCCGGACCCGCGAGACGTTCGGCAAGCCGATCGCCGAACGCCAGGCCATCCAGTGGATGATCGCCGACTCGGCGGTGGAGATCGAGGCGTTGCGCTGGCTGGTGCTCCAGGCGGCCTGGCAGGTCGACCAGGGCGGCGACTCCCGGCACGCCCAGTCGATCGCCAAGCTCTACGGCGGCACCCGCGCCAACGAGATCGTCGACCGCGTCCTGCAACTGCACGGCGGCATGGGCTACACCCGCGAACTGCCGATCGAGCGCTGGTACCGCGACCTGCGCCTGCTGCGCATCTTCGAGGGCACCGACGAGATCCAGCGGCGCACCATCGCCCGCAACCTGCTCAAGGGGCACGCCTCGGTGCGCGGCGTGCTCGGCTGAGAGCCCGCGCGCCTGGTGGCGGCCCGACCCCACCGGCCACGCCCGAAATGTCGGTACGCTGGCGGCAGGTTGACCCCAGTCCTGCAGGAGCCGACATGTCTTTGTTCAAGAAGGTGTCCGAGTTCGCCAACAGCGAGCAGGGGCGCAAGGTGATCGACCAGGCCAAGAAGTACGCCTCCGACCCGAAGAACAAGGAGAAGATCGAGCAGGTCAAGAACAAGATCATGGGCAAGGAGAAGGGCCGCTGAAGCCCTGCTCGCCCGACGCGGCCCCCGGTGCTTCCGCCGGGGGCCGCTGTCATGCGAGGTGATGGCGGCGAAACGCTGCGGTTCCGGGGTGTCGACCGGGAGTCGTCGTGATGGTCCCGTCGCCGGGAGTTCCCCGTCGCCCGTCTTTTCCGGGACGAGCACCCGAGTTCCGGGTGCCTGGTCGAACGGGTGTGCCGGAGCAAGGTCGGCAGTAGGCTGCCGCCCGTGGTCCGAGCAGCGGAGGGTGCGATGGGAAGCGCTTACGTCGTGGGGACCTTCGACACCAAGGGCGCCGAGCTGCGCTACGTGGCCGGGCTCGTCGGCGCCGGGCACCCCGTCGTGACCGTCGACCTGTCCACCGGCGGGACGGCCGCCGAGGACGTCGACGTACCCGCCGCCGAGGTCGCCCGGCACCACCCGGACGGCGCCGACGCGGTGTTCACCGGCGACCGGGGTTCGGCGGTGGGCGCGATGGCCGTGGCCTTCGAGCGGTTCCTGGCGGCGCGTTCCGGCGAGGTGGCCGGAGTGGTCGGGCTCGGCGGGTCCGGCGGGACCGCGCTGATCACCCCGGCGATGCGGGCGCTTCCGATCGGCGTGCCCAAGGTGATGGTGTCCACTGTGGTCTCCGGCGACGTGTCGTCCTATGTGGACGCCACGGACATCGCGATGTTCCCGTCGGTCACCGACGTCGCCGGGCTGAACCGGATTTCCCGCCGGGTGCTGGGAAATGCCGCGCACGCGCTGCTCGGCGCGGTGTCGCACCCGGTCCCGGAGGGCGCGGACAAGCCCGCTGTCGCGCTGTCGATGTTCGGCGTGACCACGCCGTGCGTGACCGCCGTGGCCGAACGCCTGGTAGCCGGGTACGACCCACTGGTGTTCCACGCGACCGGGACCGGCGGTCGCGCCATGGAGAAGCTCGTCGACGACGGCCTGGTGCGCGCGGTCCTGGACATCACCACGACCGAGGTCTGCGACCTCGTCGCCGGGGGCGTGATGAGCGCGGGGGAGCAGCGGCTCGACGCCATCGCGCGCACCCGCGTGCCCTACGTCGGTTCCTGCGGTGCCCTCGACATGGTCAACTTCGGCGCGCTGGAGACCGTCCCCGAGCGCTACCGGGACCGCAACCTCTACGTGCACAACCCGCAGGTGACGTTGATGCGCACCTCGCCCGAGGAGTGCCGCCGCATCGCGGAGTTCCTCGCCGGCAAGCTCAACGCCTGCGACGGCCCGGTGCGCTTGCTCATCCCCGAGGGCGGGGTGTCGCTGCTGGACGCGCCGGGGCAGCCGTTCCACGATCCCGAGGCGGACGCGGTGCTGTTCGAGACGCTTCAGGCGCGGGTGCACCAGACCGCCGACCGCCGGATCGTGCGAGTGCCGCACAACATCAACGACCCGGAGTTCGCCGACGCGCTGGTCGCGGCGTTCCACGAACTGGAGGACGGATGAGCCGATTCGACCGCGCCGAACTGGTCCGGCGGTTCCACGACAAGGCCGCCCGCGGCGAACCGATCATCGGCGGTGGCGCGGGAACCGGGCTGTCCGCCAAGTGCGAGGAGGCCGGCGGCATCGATCTGATCGTCATCTACAACTCCGGGCGCTACCGGATGGCCGGGCGCGGATCGCTGGCCGGGCTGCTGGCCTACGGCAACGCCAACGACATCGTCGTCGAGATGGCCCGCGAGGTGCTGCCCGTGGTGCGCGAGACGCCGGTGCTGGCCGGGGTCAACGGCACCGACCCGTTCCTGCTCCGCGAGAAGTTCCTGCGCGAGCTGCGCGACCTCGGCTTCGCCGGGATCCAGAACTTCCCCACGGTCGGGCTCATCGACGGCACCTTCCGCGCCAACCTGGAGGAGACCGGCATGGGCTACGACCTGGAGGTCGAGCTGGTCGCCGCCGCGCGGGAGGCGGACCTGCTGACCACGCCGTACGTCTTCTCCGCCGAGGACGCGCGGAAGATGACCGAGGCGGGCGCGGACATCATCGTCTGCCACATGGGGCTGACCACCGGCGGCAGCATCGGCGCGGAGACCGCCAGGACGCTCGACGACTGCGTGGCGCTCATCGACGACTGCGCGCAGGCCGCCACCGAGGTGCGCGAGGACGTGCTGGTGCTCTGCCACGGCGGTCCCATCGCGATGCCCGAGGACGCCTCGTACGTCCTGTCGCGCACCCGGCGTTGCCACGGCTTCTACGGCGCCAGCAGCATGGAACGGCTGCCGACGGAACAGGCGCTGACCGAGCAGACCAGAGCGTTCCGCAATCTCGGCAGGTGAGGAGAACGAACATGGCCAAGTCCTACGCGAGCGCGGTGATCGAGGCTCCCGCCGAGCGGGTGTGGGAGGTGGTCCGCGACTTCGACGGGCTGCCGCACTGGCACCCGGCGATCGCGTCCAGCGAGATCGAGGGCGGCGGCCCGGCCGACGCGGTCGGCTGCGTGCGCCGCCTGACCCTCGGCGACGGCGGGACCGTGCGCGAACGCCTCGTCGTGCTCGACGACACCGATCGCCGCTACACCTACGACATCGTGGAAGGTCCCTTCCCGGTCCGGTCCTACCGCTCCACGATCCGCGTCGCCCCGATCACCGCGACCGGGCACGCCTTCGTCGAGTGGTGGGCGCACTACGACGCCGAAGCGGCCGACGAACCGAAGCTGGACCGGACGTTCGCGGACGGCGTGTACGCGACCGGACTCACCGGACTCAGGGAACATTTCAGCGGATAAGACCCGGTCCTGGGCTCGTTGCGCGTGGCGGTGCCGGTGGCGGTCTTCCAGATGCGGGATGCCAAGACAGGACCAGGCGGGTCTGTCGCTTTTCCCAGTGGGCGTTCGGTTCCGCCTCAGGGGCGGCGGCTAGAGTCTGCCGCGTGCCAAGCAGCGTTCACTCCTCCGCAGCAGACCGGGTCGTGGTGACCGGTGGTTCCGGTTTCGTGGGGCGCGCGGTGGTGCGCGCGTTCCTGGACCGCGGCACCCCGGTGACGGTCGTCGACACCGAACAGCTCCCGGCGGAGCTGCACGACGACCTGGTGACGCACGTCGCCGGTGACCTGCGCGACGCGGCGGTGCGCGAGTCCGCGGTGGCCGAGGGCACCGCCGGGATCATCCACCTGGCCGCGATCACCTCGGTGCTGCGGTCGGTCGACCGCCCCGCCGAGACCTACGCCAACAACGTTGCGGTCACCCACGAGCTGCTGGAGCTGGCCCGGCAGCGCGGCGTCGGGCAGTTCGTGCTCGCCTCGACCAACGCGGTCGTCGGCGACATCGGCCACGGCACCATCACCGAGTCGCTGCCGCTGCGGCCGCTGACGCCGTACGGCTCGACCAAGGCGGCGTGCGAGATGCTGCTGTCCGGCTACTCCGGCGCCTACGGGCTGGCGACCTGCGCGCTGCGGTTCACCAACATCTACGGGCCCGGGATGGGGCACAAGGACAGCTTCATCCCGCGGCTGATGCGCGCGGCGCTGTCCGGTGACGGTGTCCAGGTGTACGGCGACGGGTCGCAGTCCCGCGACTTCGTGCACGTCGACGACGTGGTGCAGGGCATCATGGCGGCCTGGGACAAGCAGTACGACGGGACCGCGATCATCGGCCACGGCCGGTCGATCTCGGTGCTGGAACTGATCGACGCGGTCCGCGAGGCCACCGGCGAACCGCTGCCGGTGACCCACGTGCCCGCCAAGAACGGGGAGATGCCCGCGGTGATCGTCCAGATCGCCCAGGCCCAGCGCGAACTCGGCTACACCCCGGCCGTCGAGCTGACCGACGGCCTGCGCACCGTGTGGGAGGACTTCCGCCGGGCCGCCGACGCCACCGGGACGCGATGACGGCGGCGCTGGCACGCACGCTGCGCCGGCACTGGCTGCTGGCGCTGTTCGTGCTGGCCGGGGCGGCGCTGCGGGTCGTGGTGCAGCTGGCCTACCAACCGGCGCTGCTCTACATCGACTCGTTCCGCTACCTCGACGACCTCGGGGTCTTCTTCCCCGGCGGCATCAACCCCATCGGCTACGAGCTGTTCCTGTGGCCGCTGCTGAAGATCGGCGACCTGGCGTTCGTGGCGGCGGTCCAGCACCTGCTCGGGCTCGCCCTGGGCGTCGGGATCTACGTGTTGCTGCGGCGGTACGGCGTGCGGCCGTGGCTGGCCGCGCTGGCCGCCGCCCCCGTGCTGCTGGACGGCTACCAGCTGCAGATCGAGCAGAACATCATGTCCGATCTGCTGTTCCAGGTCGTGCTGCTGGTCGCGGTGTTCGTGCTGGTCTGGCGGCGGGAGCCGCCCGGCCCGCGGGTGGCCGCCGTCGCGGGCCTGGTGCTGGCGTGCGGCGTCGTGGTGCGCATCGTCGGGCTGACCCTCGTGGTGCCCGCCGCCGTGTTCGTCCTGCTCGCCGCCGGACTGCGGCCGACCGACGGCTGGAAGCGCCGCTGGGTCTCCGCCGGGGCGCTGGTCGGCGGTTTCGCCGCGCTGATCCTCGGCTACGCCGTCTACCACCTGGTGTGGACCGGGGTACCCGCGATCGGCGGCTCGACCGGCAACGTGGTCTACGGGCGCACCGCCGTCGTCGCCCGCTGCGACGAGATCGGGCTCACCCCGGCAGAACAGCTGGTGTGCCCCAAGGAGCCGGTCGAGCAGCGGCAGCGGACCGGCATCGACTTCTACATCCACTTCTTCGACAACAAGGCGAACGTCGACGCCCTGCCACCCGACTTCGACTACGTGTCGGCGCAGGGCTCGTTCGCCCGCAAGGTGCTGCTGGACCAACCGCTGGACGTCCTGGGCGGTGTCGTCGAGGACTTCCTCAAGGGCTTCGCGCCCACCCGCACCCAGGCGCCGGGCGACGTGCCGCTCGACCGCTGGCAGTTCCAGACCCAGTACCCGCTGTACGCCGACGCCTGGTACGTCCGCGAGTGGTCCGAGATGTACGACGACGGGACGTTCTCGGTCGACCCGGGCCTGGCGTCGTTCCTGCGCGCCTACCAGCTCGGCGGCGGCTTCACCCCGGGCACGGTGCTCGGCGGGGCGCTGCTGCTCGCCGCCGCGGCGGTGGTGGGCGCCGGCCGGGCGCGGCGCTCCGGACTGCGCGCGGCCTGCCTGCTGCCCGCCGGGCTGGCCGTGACCGTGCTGGGCACGGCCGCGGCGATGGAATTCTCCTGGCGCTACCAGCTCCCCGGCCTGGTGCTGATCCCGCTGGCGGGCGCACTGGGCATCACCGCCCTCACCGGACACCGGACGAACCCCCCGAAGGAGACCCCCATGCCCCCGACCTTCCCGGACGAGGTGGACCGGGCAGCGCTGGACGACTACGCCGAGCGCTACGGCGAACAACGCTTCGCCCCGGTCGTGGTGCTGATCGCCGCCTACAACGAGGAGGAAGCCATCGGCGACGTCCTCGACGGCATCCCGGCCCGCAGCTGCGGTCTGGACGTGGACACCCTGGTCGTCGTCGACGGCGCCAGCGACCGGACGGCCGAGCTGTCGGTCAAGCACGGCGCCTACACGTGCATCGCGCCGACCAACCGCGGCCAGGGCGCCGCGCTGCGGCTCGGCTACCACCTGGCCGCCGACCGCGGCGCGTCCTACATCGTCACCACCGACGCCGACGGCCAGTACGACATCGGTGAGCTGCCGATGCTGCTGCAACCGCTCATCGACGACCGGGCGGACTTCGTCACCGGCTCCCGCCGGCTCGGCAGCAACGAGCGGCCCGCGCTGATCCGCCGCGTCGGCACGTACGTGTTCGCCTGGCTGGTCAGCGCGCTGACCCGGCAGCGCATCACGGACACCTCGTTCGGCTTCCGCGCGATGTTGGCCGAGGTGCCCAACTCGGTCACCCTGGAGCAGCAGCAGTACCAGTCCTCCGAGCTGCTGGTCGGGGTGCTCAGCCGCGGCTACCGCGTGCTGGAGCAGCCGATGCGGATGCTGGCGCGCGCGGCGGGGGAGAGCAAGAAGGGCAACAACGTCCTGTACGGCTACCGGTACGCGAAGGTGGTGCTGGGCACGTGGCTGCGGGAGCGCCGCGCGCCCGCCCGGCGCGGTGCCGCGCAGCAGCCGGTCAGCGAGACCGTCGGCGCGACGGATCGGTGAACACCAGCCGGTCCACCAGCACGAACTTGATCACGAACATGACCGCGTAGGTGCCGACGTAGGCGCCCCACACGACGGCGACCCTGGCGGCGGGGAACAGCTCCGCCGCCAGGTGGTCGGCGCCGCTGGTGGCGAATGCGGCCAGCACCGCCGTGACGACCGAGATCACGCCGTAGCGCAGGATCTCGCCGCGCAGCGCGGCGCGGTCACCGCCGCCCCACGTGCGGCGGTTGAGCTCGAAGTTCGGGATCGCCCCGCCCAGCCACGCGAGCACCGTGGCCACCGCGGGCGGCGCCCCCAGGGAGTAGGACGCCACGAACACGACCTGGCTGACCGCGGTCGCCACCGCGGACGCGGCGGCGAACCGGCTCACCAGCCGCCAGTACCGCCCGCGGCGCGTCTCGCGCTGCGGGCTCTCGGTGGCCTGCTGGACCATGCCGCCTCCTGTTGCTCGCGGGACGCCCGCACGCGCGAGCGGCCCGTGTCGTCTCCGCTCGGCGGAGTCGAACCGGGACACTCCCGGCGAACCCTACCCAGGTGCTTCCGACGCCCGTGTGGCGGGAGCAGGGAGCGCTTCGCGATCTCGAACGGGGATGAGACCATTCCCCATGTTGTATCCATCGGGTGAAGTCGTCGACAGCGACTTGACCTTTCAGGTCTACCGTGCCGTGTGTGCGCCGGTGGCCCCTAGATGACGTAGAGGAGAAGAAGGCGTGCGAATCCTCGTCCTCGGGGGGGACGGCTACCTCGGTTGGCCGACCGCTCTGCACCTGTCCGACTGCGGCCACGACGTCGCCGTCGCCGACAACTACGCCCGACGGGGCTACGACCACGAAATGGGCGTGCAGAGCCTCGTCCCGATCGAGCCGATGCAGGTCCGCGTCAACGCCTGGCGGGAGGTGTCGGGCAAGACCATCAAGTCCTACTGCGGAGATCTGGTCGACGGCGAGTTCACCGTCGAGATGATCCGGGACTTCCGGCCGGACACGATCGTCCACTTCGCCGAGCAGCGGGCCGCGCCGTACTCCATGATCGACCGCAAGCACGCGGTCTACACCCAGCACAACAACGTGGTCGGCAACCTCAACGTGCTGTTCGCGATCCAGGAGGTGGACCCCGAGATCCACCTGGTGAAGCTGGGCACGATGGGCGAGTACGGGACGCCGAACATCGACATCGAGGAAGGCTGGCTGGAGGTCACGCACAACGGTCGCACCGACCGGATGCTGTACCCCAAGAAGCCGGGCTCGTTCTACCACCTGAGCAAGGTGCACGACAGCCACAACATCGAGTTCGCGTGCCGGATCTGGGGACTGCGCGCCACCGACCTCAACCAGGGCGTGGTCTACGGGCAGGAGACCCCGCAGACGGTGCAGGACCCCCGGCTGGCGACCCGCTTCGACTACGACGCGATCTTCGGCACCGTGCTGAACCGGTTCGTCATCCAGGCCGTGCTGGGCCACCCGCTCACGGTGTACGGCTCCGGCGGCCAGACGCGCGGCATGCTCGACATCCGCGACACCGTGGAGTGCATCCGGCTGGCCTCGGAGAACCCCGCCGACCGCGGCGAGTTCCGGGTGTTCAACCAGATGACCGAGAGCTACTCGGTCGGCGAGATCGCGAAGATCATCGCGAACACCTTCGACGGCTCCGTCGAGATCGAGTACCTCGACAACCCGCGCGTCGAGCAGGCCGAGCACTACTACAACGTCAAGCACACCGGCCTGGTCGAGCTGGGGCTCCAGCCGCACCTGCTGTCCAACACCCTCATCGAGTCGCTGTTCGGCGTCGCCGAGCAGTACAAGCACCGCGTCGACCTGGCCGCGATGCGTCCGACGGTCAACTGGCGCAGCGCCGCCAGCCCGCTGCGCTCCGAGTGAGCACCGCCGGGCGGTGGGCCCTCGCCCACCGCCCGGCGATCCAGGGGCCGGTTCCGCCCCGTTCCACCGTTCCACCGCCTGCCCTCACCCGTTCGGGGGCGGGACGATCATCGTCGGAACTGCTCGGCATGCCGGACTGGAATATGCCAATCCGGTAGGTCACACTTGGCGGCGAGCGTGTGCGGCCGCGCATCGACAGGGCCGCGGTACGGGGAGCGGTGCCCCGGGCCGGAGCGTGGACTCCGCTCCCGGGGCGCCTACCGTGCGTCGGGGGGCTTCCGCACGGCCTACCGGACGGTAGACCTTCTGCAATTCCCTGGCGATACGGCACGCGGGTAATCCTTTGCCGGCACGGCGCGATCCGGTTGTGCGCAAGGCCACCTCGCCCCCTGGTCCGCCGCACGTCACCGGCGTTCCGCCCGCCCTCCACAGTGGACGGAAGGGGTGTGCGCCCGATCGGCGAGCGCGTCCCCGTCGGCGGTCCGCCGGGACTCCGAGCGGCGGGCGCGACCTGCGAGGACGGTTCACCCCGCGGTCCTGGGTCGGATCGGTTCCCGCGATCGTCTTCCGCGGCGGCGCGGTGGAGATCCGCTGCGGACATCGTTATCTCGCGTTCACCCGGCGCGTGTTCGGAGAGTAGTCAGTTGTTCGGCTCGCCGTGGGGTCGCCCTGCGTCGAATGGGGATCGGCTTGCATGGCCCGATAACTCTCGGCTACTTTCACTGTTCGTACGTCACGGTTCGGTCACGGCGCCTCGCCCCCGAGAGGCACCCGCATCCCCCGGCGGGACGTGACCGGATCTCCCCGAGGCGGAAGGTCGGCATGACCACACATCGCCGGGAGGGCGGTCATCCCCCGAAGACCGCCCTCCGCGGATCCGGAGTCGCGGTCCACGGCCACGTCGAGACCATCGACGTGGGTGTCGGCCAGCGGGTCGCCGCCGGCGAGCAGATCGCCACGACGGGCAGCCGCGGGCAGTCCGGCCCGCACCTGCCCTTCGAGGTGGTCCAGGACGGCCCGAGATCGACCTGATGCCCTGGCCGGCCGAACGCGGCATCCAGGTCGCCTGACCCGGCGCACGGCGCCCCCCGAGCAGCTGCCCGGGACCCGAATCCCCCGACGGGTTCCGGGCAGCTCCCTTTTCCGGGCGGCTCCCTTTCTGCGGCTCTCAGTCCTCGGCGGCCTTGGCCGTGGCCTCGTCCTCCAGCCGCTCGCGCAGCCACGACAGGGTGCGCGCGAGGAGCCGGGAGACGTGCATCTGCGAGATGCCGATCTGCTCGGCGATCTGCGTCTGCGTCATGCCGCGGAAGAAGCGCATCACCAGGATGCGGCGTTCCCGCTCCGGCAGTTCCCGCAGCAGCGGCCGGACCATCTCGCGGTTCTCCACCTCGGCGAGCTCGGCGTCGTCGGCGCCGATGGCGTCGCCCAGCGGGATCTCGTCGGTGCCGGTGAGCAGCTCGTCCAGCGAGGCGCTGCGGTAGGCGTTGCCCGCCTCCAGACCCCGGTAGACGTCGTCGGTGCTGATGTCGAGGTGCGTGGCCAGCTCGCTCGGGGTCGGGGCGCGGCCGAGCTCCTGGGAGAGCCGCGCGATGGCCGAGGACACCGCCAGGTGCAACTCCTGCAGCCGCCGGGGCATCCGCACCGCCCAGCCGGTGTCGCGGAAGTGCCGCCGCACCTCGCCCATGATCGTCGGCACCGCGTAGGACAGGAAGTCCACGCCGCGTTGCGGGTCGAACCGGTCGACCGCGTTGATCAACCCCAGCGTGGCGACCTGCTGGAGGTCCTCCTGCGACTCACCGCGGTGGCTGAACCTGCGCGCGATGTGCTCGGCCACCGGCATGTGCTCGGTGACGAGCAGGTCCCGGAGCTCTTCGTAGCGGGGGTCCTGCTTGCTCAGCCTGGCTAGCTCGACGAACAGCGGAGCGAGTTCGTCGTAGCGTTCGTTGCGCGAGTGAGCAGCCGATTCGGAATCCGCTCGCTTCACACGTGGGCCGTCCGTCCCTTGGTCAACTCGATACGCACCAGATGGCTGCCATCGGCAGCCGGGTCCGACTCGACCGAGGTTGACACACTGTCGGCCAATGCGCTCAGGACCCGCCAGCTGAAAGTGTCCTTCCGCGGGCCGAACGCATCGTCGCTGACCACCTCGGCGGTGATCGCCAGGGCCTCGCCCAGCGTTCGGAAGCGGCACACCAGCGCGGCAGCCGGGGCGGCCAGCCGGACCAGCGAGGAACACGCCTCGTCGACGGCCAGCCGGAGGTCTGCGATCGAGTCGACGTCGAAGTCGGCACGCATCGCGAGGTCGCCGATGACGGCCCGCATCACCGCCAGCTGCGTGGGCTCGGCGGCGACGCGGACCTCGACCACGTTCGAAGCGGACGTTTCCGGCTCGACATGCGCGATCTCGCGCTCCACGCTCATCCCGGGCCACCTCGTCTCGGTCGGTGCGGCGGAGGCGCACACCTTACTCACAGTCACCTGGTACCCGACGCCCCCACCGAACAAACGGACGGCCGAGGCGACTACACCAACGTCACCCAGTAGTCCCAGAACCGCGCCAGGATGAGGGCGACGATCACCAGATACCACACCACGAGCACGACGCTGTGGACCCGGCCCAGCGCCACGCCGACAGGACGCGCGCCGGAACCGAAGTGGCCCTCGCGGAAATTGTGCACGGTGGTGTACCAGAACAGTGCGATCGTCACGACCCAGACGACCATGCAGTACGGGCACAGGGCGCCGATCGAGTAAAGACTCTGCACGATCAGCCAGTGGATGAACACCACCGCCAGGGTGGTGGCCAGCTGCATGCCCAGCCAGTACCAGCGCGGCGCCCGGAACCCGGCCAGCAGCGCCACCCCGGACGTCACCACCACCGGGAAGGCCAGCACGCCGATCAGGGGGTTCGGGAAGCCGAACAGCGCCGCCTGGGAGCTGTCCATCACCGAGCCGCAGGAGATGATCGGGTTGATGCTGCAGGTCGGCACGTAGCCGGGGTGCTCCAGCTTCTCCAGCTTCTCGATGACCAGGGCGAACGACGCGATCAGGCCGATCACGCCGCCGACCAGGTAGAGCCAGCTCAGCCCACGGGGAATGGTGGGGACCGCGGGCTCGGGCGCGGCCGTGGCGGGCTCCGCGCTATCGGTGTCGGTAGCGGTCACGTCCGCACCCCTTACTTGAGAGCCTTGTCGATCTCACCGTGGAACATGTCGCTGAGCTGCTGGTACGTGACGCCCTGCGGCGTCTCGAACTGCTTGCCGTTGATGAAGATCGTCGGCGTCGCGTGCACACCGGCCTTGGTGCCGTCCGCGGTGTCGCGGTCGATCCGGGCCTTGACCTGAGGCGAGTTCATGTCCTGGTGGAACTTGTTCAGGTCCAGACCGATCTGCTGCGCGTACTGGTCGAACAGCTTCGCGGCGCGCTGCTGGTCGTCGCTGACGTTGTCGCCGCTGGGGGCCACGGCCCAGCTCTGCCAGTTGTCGTACAGCGCGTGGTACATCTCCTTGTACTTGCCCTGCATCCCGGCGGCCTCGGCGGCCTGGGCGGCCTGGTTGGCCAGCGGGTGCGCCTTGGCGATCGGGAAGTTGCGCGTGACGAAGTTGATGCGGCCCTCGTAGTCCTGCTCGACCTTCTTGGTCAGCGCGGCGTAGTACTGGTGGCACGCCGGGCACTGGTAGTCGAGGAACTCGACCACGGTGACCTTGCCGTCGGGGGCCTGGCTCAGCATGTTGCTGTCCGGCTTGCGCAGCAACTCCGCGGCGACCGGCTGGCCGGGGTTGGGCGCCTGGTTCGGCGCGCCGTTGCCGCCGCGACCGAACAGCAGCACTCCGCCGATCACGACGACGGCGACGACCACCACCACGACGGTGAGGACGACGTTGATGGACAGACCGTTCTTCTTGGTCAGCGGGTTGTTCGTTTTGGGCATCCGGTGCTCACACCTCGGCGGTCGGCTCGCGCGAGGGTGCCTCGCGCTGCATGACAGGGCAAACCCAGTCTCCCGCATTCACACGGTCGTGAAATCGACCGGGGTCTAACTCACAGCTGGTTCACAGCGACCTCTCAGTTTGTCGGAGTCCGGACCACGGGTACTCATCCGTTCGATGGACGATCCGTTGCGCCTGCTCACCGATGATCAGCGTGCTGCGCTGCGCAGCTGGTCCGGTGGCACCTGGCACGAACCGGCCCTGGCGACGCTGACCGACCAGCGGTTCTCCGACCCGAACTGGATCTACGAGCGCAAGCTCGACGGGGTGCGGGTGATCGCCGGCTGCGAGGGCGCCCGCCCGGTGCTGTGGTCGCGCAACCACAAGCGGGCCGACTCCGCGTACCCGGAGATCATCGATGCGCTGGCCGCCTGCGCGGTGGACCGGTTCGTCGTGGACGGCGAGGTCGTCGCCTTCGAGGGGAACCAGACCAGCTTCGCCCGGCTGCAGAAGCGCATCCACCTCACCGACCCCAAGCAGGCGCGCCGCACCGGCGTGCCCGTCTACTACTACGTTTTCGACCTGCTCGCCTTCGGCGGGGTGGACCTGACCGCGCTGCCGCTGCGCGTCCGCAAACGGCTGTTGCGCGAGTGCTTCGAGTTCACCGACCCGCTGCGGTTCAGCGCGCACCGCTCCGGCGACGGCGAGGCGTTCTTCCGCCAGGCGTGCGAACACGGCTGGGAGGGCCTGATCGCCAAGCGGGCCGACCGCCCCTACCGCGGCGGCCGTTCCCGGGACTGGCTGAAGTTCAAGTGCGTCGCCGATCAGGAGTTCGTGATCGGCGGGTTCACCGACCCCAAGGGCGCCCGCTTCGGCTTCGGCGCACTGCTGGTCGGCTACTACCAGGGCTCGCGGCTGCGCTACGCGGGCAAGGTCGGCACCGGGTACGACGAGCGGACGCTGCGGGACCTGCGGCGGCGGCTGGACGGTCTGGCGCGCGAGGACCCGCCGTTCGCCGACGAGGTCGGCGAACGGGGTGCGCACTGGGTTCGGCCGGAGCTCGTCGCGCAGATCGGTTTCACCGAGTGGACCGACGACGGCAAGCTCCGGCATCCGCGTTTTTCCGGGCTGCGCAACGACAAGCGTCCGCAGGACGTGGTGCGGGAACGTCAGTGATCGTTGATCAGCGGCGCGCTCTGCGCGGCGGGAACCGGGGCCGGGTACGCCGGGGGACTCCACGCCGCGAGCAGAACGGTCGCCACGACCATCGACACCGTTCCCACAACCGACACGAACAGCGTGCGGCTGTTGCTGTGCATGGTTGAGCCCCCGAATTCCGGTGGTGGTGCAAGGATGGTATGCGTCATGCGCGCCGACGCTCTCACCTGGGAGGTCGCGCCGACCGAGCACAACGTTAGCGACGCCCCCATTGTTCCCTATGTGATGCGGAACTCCTCGCCCGGGGGGCGGTTTTCGGACTCGCCGATCCACATTCCCCGTTGCTCCAAGTGATGGATCAGCAACCGTCCGGAGTGCACCACGTGCCGTTGCGTCGCCGCGCGCGCGGCCGCCGGTGCGCCGTCGGACATCGCCTGCAGGATCCGGTGGTGGTCGGTGACCGCCATCTCCGGCCACCCGGGAAGCGAGGCGGTGACCCGGCCCGGCGTGTAGCGCAGCGCGATTCCCAGGAACCACAACAACTTCCGCGATCGGGCCAGTTCGCCGACGATGTCGTGGAAACGCCGCACCAGCGGTCCGACCTCGGCGCTCGCGCCCCGCGCGGCCGACCGCATCCGGTCGTGCAGCGCGGCGAGGTCGGTGATCTCGGCGGTGGTGATCCGCCGCGTCGCGCGGGCCGCGAGTTCCCCGGCGATCCCGGCCTGCACCCGGTGCGCGTCCTCGACGTCGTGGCGCGACAGGGCGGCGACGGTGAACCCGCGGCGGGGTTCGAGTTCGACGAACCCCTCGCCGCGCAGCGCCAGCAGCGCCTCGCGCACCGGTGTCGCGCTGACGCCGAGTTCGGTGGCCAGCCGTCCCAGGGGCAGCCGGTCGCCCGCGCGCAGCCGCCCGGTCATGATCCGCTCCCGCAGCCGGTCGGCGACTTCGTCGGAGAACGATCCGGCGGCCGCTGTGTCGCCCATCACGACGAACTTGATACCACTCTCGGCGGACTCCGCGATCACCGAACGCGGCTGTGCGGTCCCCGGGTGTGATCAGGCCGCCACCGGTTCCGGGGAAGACCGCGGCCGTGGCGGTATCGTCGAGGGACGTGGTAGCAGATCCTGCCGACGCAGCGGCCGAGGTCACGCACGCGCTGGCCCGGGCGAGCCTCGATGACCTGCCCGTTCTGACCGAACGGCTGATGGCGGCCATCTTCACCGACAACCCGGAGTGGACCGACTACAGCCCGGTTCCCCGGGAGGACCTCTGGGACGGGTGCAAGCGGTACCTGGAGCGGATCCTGCAGATCCTCAGCGGCGAGGTCGTCGGTCCGGACGGCGACGACGTGGCCGCCGCGATCGGCCGCAGGCGCGCCGAGCAGGGCGTGCCGCTGGAGGTGATGCTGCGGACCTTCCGGCTCGGCGGGCGGATCGTGTGGGAGTCCCTGGTCGACCAGGCGCACCAGGACGGTTCCGACCCGGACGCCGTGCTCCGGGTGGCGACCGCGATGTGGTCGGTGATCGACGGGTTGTCCTCGACGCTGTCGACGTCCTACCGCAAGACCGAACTGGAGCGGCTGCGCCGCGACGACCAGCGGCGGCACGCCCTGGTCGAGGACCTGCTCAGCGGACGCGCCCGGGACATCGCCTTCGCGCAGCGCACGGCCAAGGAGCTGGACCTGCCGACCGGCGGGCGCTACCTCGTCGTCGTCGCGGAGATGGGCGCGGACGGCGGTTTCGCGCTGCGCGGCCAGCAGGACGCGCTCAACGCGCTGCACATCCGCTCGGTGTGGCAGGTGCGGGCGGACACCCTCGTCGGCTTGGTGGCGCTGGAGCAGCACGACCAGCACCTCGCCCTGGACGCGCTGCGGCCGCTGGCGCGCGGGCGGGTGGCGGTCTCCCCGGCGGTGCGCGGGCTGGCCGAGGTGGGGCTGGCGCACCAGCTCGCGCTCACCACGATGGGCACCTCCACCTACGGCTCGGCGGAACTGGTGACCCTGGAGGAGCGGTTCCCCGAGGCGCTGCTGGTGCAGTCGCCGGACCTGGCGCAGCGGCTGCTGGAGTCGCAGCTCGGCCCGGTGCTGGAACTGCCGGTCCGGGAACGCGACATGCTGCTGGACACGCTGACGGCGTGGCTGGAGGAGAACTGCTCCACCGCCAACGCCGCGGTGCGGCTGCACTGCCACCGCAACACGGTGCTCAACCGGCTGCACCGCATCACGTCGCTGATCGGCCGTCCGCTCTACGGCCGCAGCGCCTACGTCTCGCTGTCGCTGGCCCTCTCGGCGCTGCGGCTGCGCGACGGCCTCCGCGAGTGACGCGGCGCCGAGCCGCGGCTCTCAACGGGGCGGGCCGGTCCACGGGTCGATCGGCACCGCTTCGCCGGCCCGGCCGTGCTCGTCGAGCATCCGCCCCATCAGCTTGATCTGGCGCAGCGCCACCGCGCGGTCGACCAGCCGCAGCTGGGGGAGGCGCTCGCCGAGCAGCGCCTCCAGCCTGCCCACGTCGGCCACCGACTTCAGCCACACCGTGAACAGCAGGTTGTGCGGGCCGGTGACCGTCGAGCACATCCGCAGCTCGGGCAGCGCGCCGAGCCCGGCGACGACCTTGTCGAGCTGGCCGGGCGGGACGCTGGCCCACAGGCTCGCCGAGATCGGCCAGCCGGTCAGATCGCGGGCGATCTCGCAGCGCATCGCCGCGTCCCCGGCGTGCGCCAGGGCGGCGACGCGGCGCCGGACGTTCGGCGGGCTGAGGCCGACCTCGTCGGCGAGGTCGACCGCGGCCCGGCGGCAGTCGGCCGACAGCGCGGTGACCAGCCGCAGGTCGTGGTCGTCGAGCGCACCGGACGCGCGATCCGCCGCGGGCGGTGCGAGCCGGCTCCGCTGCGCCGGGGTCAGCGCGCGCAGCCGCCAGCGGGAGCCCTCGGTGAACACCCGGGTGCTCAGCTGGGCCCGGGTGCGCAGCACGCCGGGCAGCGCGGCGATGTGCTCGGTCACCAGCTCGGACAGCGCGCCCAGGTCGCGGATCATCACGGTGGTGAACAGATCGCGCCCGCCCGCCATCTGCTCCACGGTCACGACCTGCGGGTACGTCGCCAGCGTGCGTCCCACCTCCACCGCCCGCCCGGCGTGCACGTCGATCTCGACGAACGCCAGGCACACCGAGCCCATCAGCCTGCCGCCCGGGTAGCAGGTGGTCCAGGCGCTGCCGGTGCGGTGCAGCCGGACCCAGCGCCGCCCGACGGTGGCCGGGTCCACGTCGAGCACCCTGCCGAGTTCCGTCCACGACGCGCGGGGCCTGATCTGCAGGGCGTGCAGGACTGCCCGGTCCAACCCGTCCAGCGCGTTTTCCTGCATCAGCAACCTCTTCATCACCCTTTTCTTGCAGTCTGACCCAGTTTGCTGTTCCTCACCAGCACCCCGTCGCGACTCTGCTGCGAGCAACGCACATCGGAGGTGACAGGTGACTGGTTGGTGGGGACCGCGGCGGGCCGCGCCGCGCGGCGCGGTGGCCGAGCGCGGCGTCCCGAGCACCGCAGGCGCGGGGACGGCGACCGGTCGCCGGGAACTGCTGGCCGGGACCGTGGGCGGCGTCGTCGAGTCGTTCGACTGGACGATCTACGCCGTGCTGGCGCCGTACTTCGCGTCCCGGATGTTCGCCGGCCACGACGAGGTGACCAAGGTGCTCGTCGCCTACGCCGGGTTCGCGATCAGCTTCGTGGTCCGGCCGGTGGGCAGCTACCTGCTCGGGCGGGTCGCCGACGCGCGGGGCAGGCGGTTCGCGCTGATGGTCAGCATGGGCACCATCTGCGCGGGAAGCCTGGTCATCGCCGCACTGCCCACGGCCGCGACCGCCGGGCTCGCCGCGCCCGCCCTGCTGCTGCTCGTGCGGGCGGTGCAGGGCGTCGCGATGGGCGGGGAGAACCCGAGCGTCGCCGCGTACGTCACCGAGACGGCGCCCGCGGGGCGGCGATTCCTGCACAGCGCCCTGTCGTACTGCGGCGTGATCATCGGCAACGTGCTGTGCTTCGCGGTCGTCGGGGCACTGCTGCTCGGGTTCGGCGAGCAGGGCGTGGTCGACGGCGGTTGGCGGATCGGGTTCGTCGTGGGCGCGGTGCTCGGGCTGCTGGCCTTCTGGGTGCGCGGCACGGCCGCCGAGAGCGGTGAGTTCCGGCGGGACGCGGCGCCGCGACCGCGGCTGCGCGGGCAGCTGCGCAACATGGTCGCGGTCTTCCTGATGACGACCGGGACGACCGTCGGCTACTACTTCGGCACCACCTACCTGCCGGAGTTCGCCGAACAGGCCGGGGTTTCGCACGCCGCGGCGAACAACCTCGGCATGGTCCCGAACCTGGTCCTGCTGATGGCGGCGATGGCGGTGGCCGGGGTGCTGGCAGACCGGTTCGGCGCGGTGCGCGTGTTCCGCATCGGCCTCGTGCTGCTCGCCCTGGTCACGGTTCCGGTGATGACCGCGCTGACCGCGGGCCGGTTGCCGGTGTGGGTGGCGACCGCGCTGTACCTGGTGCTCGGCGTCGCGCCGACGATCTCGCTGGCCAACGTGCTGTTCGCGGAGGTCTTCCCGGTGCGGGTCCGGGTGGTCGCGATGGGCGTGCCGTTCACCCTCGGCGTCGCCCTCTTCGGCGGGACCTTCCCGCTGGTGGCGCAGGGGCTGGGCGCGGCCGGGCTGCTCGACGCGGTGCCCTGGGCGGCCGCCGGGGCGGCGGCGCTGGGTCTGGTGGGAACCGCGGTGCTCTCGCCCGCCCGGCAGCCGGTGACCGCGGTGCCGAACGACGAGTGAGGAGTGGACGATGCTGGAGTCCCTGTTGGACGACGCGCGGGAGCTGCACCCGGACCTGGTGCGGATCCGGCGGGAACTGCACCGGGTTCCGGAGCTCGGCCTGGAGCTGCCGCGCACCCAGGAACGCGTTCTGTCCGAATTGGACGGTCTTGGGCTGGAGGTGTCGACGGGCCGGGAGATCAGCTCGGTCACCGCGGTGCTGCGCGGCACCGGGGACGGACCGACCGTGCTGCTGCGCGGCGACATGGACGCGCTACCGGTCGCCGAGGCGAGCGGACTGGACTTCGCCGCCGACAACGGGCGGATGCACGCCTGCGGGCACGACCTGCACACCACGATGCTGCTCGGCGCGGCGACGCTGCTCGCGGGCAGGCGGGACCGGCTGCCCGGGGACGTGGTCTTCATGTTCCAGCCCGGGGAGGAGGGCCACGACGGGGCGCGCCACATGATCGAGGAAGGACTCCTGGACGCCTCCGGGCGCAGGCCCGACGCCGCCTACGCGCTGCACGTGATGTCGTCCGGCATCCCGCGCGGGGTGTTCGCCGGGCGCGGTGGGCCGATGCTCGCGGCGTCCAACCGGCTGCACGTCACGGTGCGCGGGCGCGGCGGGCACGGTTCGATGCCGCACCGCGCGGTGGACCCGATCCCGGTGGCGTGCGAGATGGTCACCGCGTTGCAGGCGTTCGTGACGCGGCGGTTCGACGTCTTCGACCCGGTGGTGCTCACGGTCGGGATGATCCACGGCGGCACCCAGGAGAACGTCATCCCCGACGAGGTCACCTTCGCCGCCACCATTCGCTGCTTCTCGCGGGAGGCGCTGGCCGCCGTCGCCGACGGTTCGGTCCGGGTGTGCGAGGGGGTGGCCGCCGCGCACGGCGCTGAGGTCGACGCGACGTTCACCGAGCTGTACCCGGTCACGGTCAACGACGCCGCGGAGACCGGGCTGGTCGCCGACACGCTCCGTGACCTGCACGGTGAGGAGCGCTTCGTGACGGCGCCCAATCCGCTCACCGGATCGGAGGATTTCTCCCGAGTGTTGGACGAGGTGCCTGGCGCGATGATCGCGCTCGGCGCCTGCCCGGACGGCGTGGATGTGCAGAGTGCACCCAACAACCACTCGCCACGCGCTGTGTTCGACGACACCGTCCTCGCCGACGGCGCGGCGGCGTACGCGGCGCTCGCGGTGCGGCGGCAGCGCGGCTGACCCGCGCGAACCCGCTACCTGGCGGTTCCGGCCCCGGTCGGAACCGCCTTTCTTTTCGCTCGGGGCCGCGCGGACATTGCGGATGTGTGGCGATGATCTCGCGCACTTGACGTGACGCAGCGATCACGTTCCGTGTGTCGGGTGTGCCCGAATGTGCGGAGTGCACAGCGGCGGTGTGTCAAGTCTGGGCGAGCGGGCATAGCGCCGGAGTGGTCGCGCTCACGACACTCTGAGTGAGAAAAGCCCGCCCGATCCGGGCTTTCGCGTAACCGGCGCGTGCAGTCAAAGGAGCACAGCGAAGTGCAGGAGTTCGACCTTCTCGTGGTGGGCGGCGGACCGGGTGGTTACGTCGCCGCGATCCGGGCCGCGCAGCGCGGCCTGTCGGTCGGCGTGGTGGAAAAGGAACGACCCGGTGGGGTCTGCCTGAACTGGGGTTGCATCCCGACCAAGGCGATGCTGCGTTCGGCCGAGGTCTACGAGACGGTGCTGCACGCGGCCGATTTCGGCGTCACCGTGGAGGGCGTCGGCCTCGACTACGACACCGTCCGGCGCCGCAAGGACAGCGTCGTCAAGGGCCTCACCGACGGCGTCGCCGGACTGCTGAAGGCCAACGGCGTGAAGGTGATCAACGGCCACGCCCGCTTCACCGGCCCGACGACCGTGGACGTCTACGCCACCGGCGAGTCCCCGCTGGGCGCCGAGGGGCCGCGCTACGCCGCCGACCCGAGCGGTGACCAGCCGATCGAGCAGGTCAGCGCCCGCGACGTCATCATCGCCACCGGCTCCGTCCCGGTGCAGCTGCCGCTGCCCGGTGCCGACCTGCCCGGTGTCATCACCTCCGACGGGGCGTTCGGCCTCACCGAGGTGCCCGGCCGGATCGCGATCATCGGCGGCAGCGCGGTCGGCGCCGAGTGGGCCAGCCTGTTCGCCTCCCTGGGCAGCGAGGTCAGCATCATCGAGATGCAGAAGACCCTGGTGCCCGCCGAGGACGCCGAGATCGGCAAGCAGCTGGGCCGGCTGTTCGGCAAGCGCGGCATCAACGTGCTCACCGACGCCACGGTGTCCAAGATCGAGCAGTCCGGCAGCGCGCTGCGGGTCACCGTCGACGGAGCCAAGGCGCAGCAGATCGACGCCGACGTGGTGCTGGTCGGCGTCGGCCGCAAGCCCAACACCGCGCAGCTGGACCTGGACAAGGCCGGGGTCGCCACCGACCAGCGCGGGTTCGTCACCGTCGACGAGGCGCTGCGCACGAACGTCGAGCACGTCTACGCCATCGGTGACGTCACCGGCAAGGCGTTGCTGGCGCACGTCGCCTCGCACCAGGGCATCGTCGCCGCCGAGACCATCGCCGGGCACCACGCCTCCATCGACTACAACGTGATCCCGGCCGCCACCTTCACCCACCCGGAGATCGCCAGCGTGGGCCTCACCGAGGCGCAGGCCACCGAGGCCGGCCACGAGGTCGTCACCGCGAAGTTCCCGTTCGCCGCGCTGGGCCGGGCCCAGACCTACGGCGACACCGACGGTTTCCTCAAGATCGTCGCGGGCAAGAAGTACGGCGAGGTCCTCGGCGTGCACATCCTCGGCCCGTCGGCCAGCGACCTGATCACCGAGGGCGCGCTGGCGATCACCCTGGAAGCCACCCTCGACGAACTCGCCGAGACCATCCACGCCCACCCGACGCTCGGCGAGGTCGGCATGGAGGCGGCCATGGCCGCGCTCGGCCTGCCGATCCACGTCGCGCCGCCGAAGAAGCGCTGACTTTGTCGAAAGGGGATCTGTGATGGCGCAGACCGCCACCCGCAGCAAGCCGTCCACCCGCGGCGGCGGCAAGTCCCGCCGCAGCCCGGTACGCCGCTCCGGCGGCCGCTTCGACGGCGAGTCGCCGGAGCTGCTCCGCGACTACTTCCGGGAGATGACCCTGATCCGGCGCTTCGAGGAGCGCGCGGCCCAGGGCTACACCCAGGCCAAGATCGGCGGCTACTGCCACCTCAACCTGGGTGAGGAGGCCACCGTCGTCGGCCTGATGCGCGCCCTGCGCAAGACCGACCTGCTGTTCACCAACTACCGCGAGCACGGCTACGCCATCGCCAAGGGCATCGAGCCCGGCCGCGTCATGGCCGAGCTGTACGGCCGCACCACCGGCACCTCCAAGGGCTGGGGCGGCTCGATGCACATGTTCGACGTCGAGTCCGGGCTGCTCGGCGGCTACGGCATCGTCGGCGGCCAGGTCCCGCTGGCCACCGGTGCCGCGCTGGCCGTCGACTACCGCGGCGGCGACCAGGTCGTGATGTGCCAGATGGGCGACGGCACCACCAACATCGGTGCCTTCCACGAGTCGCTGAACATCGCCGCGCTGTGGAACCTGCCGGTGGTGTTCGTGGTGATCAACAACCAGCTCGGCATGGGGACCACTGTGGAGCGATCGTCGGCGGAGTCCGAGCTGTACAAGCGCGCGGTCGCCTACAAGATGCACGGCGAGCGGGTCGACGGCAACGACGTCCTCGCGGTCCGCGACGCGGCCACCCGGCTCGTGGAGGGCGCCCGCAACGGTGACGGCCCGGCGCTGCTGGAGTGCGTCAGCTTCCGGCTCAAGGGCCACTCGGTGGTCGACCCGGCCAAGTACCGCAGCGAGGAGTCGGTGCAGGAAGCGCGCGAGCACGACCCGGTCGCCGCGTTCCGCGCCCAGCTCATCGAAGCCGGTGTCCTCGACGAGGACGGCGCCGCCGACATCGAGGGCAAGGCGCAGGCCGACGCCGACGCGGCCGTCGCGTTCGCCGACGACAGCCCGCACCCCGACGTCTCGACGCTGTTCGACTACACCTACGCCACCCCGGTGGCCAACGACTCGCGACGCCTGCCCGCCGACCCGGTCTTCTGAGCCGACCGGCACCCGCGTCCGACACCCCGCCACACGGTCCGCGGGTTCCGCGCCGCGACAGCGGCCGGGACCTGCGGTCCCCCTGTTCTCGTGTCCAGGAGAAACACCCTTGGCCGTCATCACCTATCGCCAAGCGCTGCACGACACGCTTCGCGACGAAATGCTGCGCGATGAGGACGTCTTCCTCATCGGCGAGGAAATCGGGGTCTTCGAAGGCTCCTACAAGATCACCGCCGGGCTGCTCAAGGAGTTCGGCGAGAAGCGGGTCCGCGACACCCCGATCGCCGAGGAGGGCTTCGTCGGCGCCGCGATCGGCGCGGCCATGCTCGGCCTGCGGCCCGTCGTCGAGCTCATGACGATCAACTTCTCGCTGATCGCGCTCGACCAGATCGTCAACCACGCCGCCAAGATCTACGGCATGTTCGGCGGGCAGACGCCGGTGCCGATGGTCATGCGGACCCCGGGTGGCGGCGGTCAGCAGCTCGGCGCCACGCACTCGCAGAACATCGAGCTGTACTACGCGTTCGTGCCGGGTCTGAAGGTCGTCGCGCCGAGCACCCCGGCCGACGCCAAGGCGCTGCTGCAGGCGTCCATCCGGGACAACGACCCGGTGCTGTTCCTGGAGAACCTCGCGCTCTACAACACCAAGGGCGAGGTCCCGGACGAGACCGAGCCCGCCGAGATCGGCAAGGCCAAGGTCACCCGCGAGGGCAGCGACATCACCATCATCGGCTACTCCCGGATGGCGATGGTCGCCCAGCAGGTCGCCGAGAAGCTGCACTCCGACGAGGGCATCAACGCCGAGGTCATCGACCTGCGCAGCCTGCGCCCGCTGGACCGCGGCACGCTCATCGAGTCGGTCCGCAAGACCGGCTGCGCGGTCATCGCCGAGGACGACTGGCTCACCTACGGCATCGGTGCCGAGGTGGCCGCGTCGATCTCCGACGGCGCGTTCGACTACCTCGACGCGCCGGTGCGCCGCGTCGCCGCGGCCGAGGTCCCGCTGCCCTACGCCAAGCCGTTGGAGCGGGCCGCACTGCCGTCCGCGGAGTCGCTGACCACCGCCGTCCACCAGACACTGGACGCCGTCGGTCGCCGTCGCTGAGAAGAGATTTCGAGAGTTTCGGGATTGCTTTGCGCAGCGGTGCGGGCTGCTCGGGTGGGAGCAAGGGGCTCACGCCGCTTGCCTGACGGGACGGTGCAGCCGGGCGCGTGGTGCTGTCCCCTCGATGGACTTGGTGAGGAAGACCATGACTGAGATTCAGATGCCGAGGCTCTCCGACACGATGGAGGAGGGCGTCATCGCCACCTGGCGCAAGCAGGTCGGCGACCAGATCAACCGCGGTGACGTGGTGGCCGAGATCGAGACCGACAAGGCCATCATGGAGCTGGAGGCCTACGACGACGGGGTGCTGGAGAAGGTCCTCGTCGGCGAGGGCGAGACCGCGCCGATCGGCACGCCCATCGCGGTCCTCGGGGACGGCTCCGGCAAGGCCGCCGAGGCCGCGTCCGCGTCGGCCCCGGCCGCCGAGAAGCCCGCCGAACCGGCCGAGCAGGCGACCCCGGCGGCACCGGCTCCGGCCGAGCCCACCCCGGCCGCCAATGGCGAGCGCGGTGCGAAGCCGAAGGCGTCGCCGCTGGCCAAGGCGGTGGCGCGGGAGCTGGGCGTGGACCTGGCGTCGGTGCAGGGCACCGGGCCCGGTGGGCGGATCATCCGCGCCGACATCGAGGCCGCGGCGAACTCCGGTGCGGCGGCCCCGGCCGCTCCCACCGCGCAGGAGCCGACCGCGCAGCCGGCCGCGCCCGCGGTGTCGGAGGACGTCGAGGAGATCCCGCTCAACAACATCCGGAAGGTGACCGCCAAGCGCCTGACGGAGAGCAAGCAGCAGGCGCCGCACTTCTACCTGACCAGCGCCATCGACGTCACCGACCTGATGGCGTTCCGGGCGAACCTCAACGAGCGGTTGCAGGCCGCCGGCGGTCCGAAGGTCAGCGTCAACGACCTGATCGTGAAGGCGGTGGCCACCGCGCTGCGGGCCAACCCGTCGGTGAACGTCTCGTTCGCCGGGGACAAGATGTTGCAGCACAAGCGCATCAACCTCGGCGTCGCGGTGGCGATCGACAGCGGCCTGGTGGTGCCGGTGATCAAGGACGCCGACCGCAAGAGCGTCTCGGAGATCGCCGCGGAGAGCCGGGAGCTGGCCGGGCGGGCCCGCGAGGGCAAGCTGAAGCTGGACGAGATGTCCGGCGGCACGTTCTCCATCTCCAACCTGGGCATGTTCGGCATCGAGCAGTTCAGCGCGGTGATCAACCCGCCGGAGGCGGGCATCCTGGCCGTCGGCGCGGCCCGCGACGAGGTGCAGGTGCGCGACGGCGAGTTCGTGGCCCGCAAGATCCTGCGGGTGACGCTGTCGGCCGACCACCGGGCCGTGGACGGCGCGGTCGGCGCGGCCTTCCTGCAGCAGCTGACCGGCCTGCTGGAGGACCCGATCCGGATCATCGCCTGATCCGTCCTGGTCCGAGCCCCTCCCGCGACGATCCCGTCTCGCGGGAGGGGCTTCGTCATTGCCGTGCATCCTGGTGGGCGCACGAGTTCCGGCCGGTGGGCGACCGCGGCCGTCGACCGGGGTCGCCGCCGTCGTCGGAGTCCCGAGCGCGCGCATCCCCTCCGGGATTCCGCCGTCCACACAGGACACCCGGAATCCCGGTGCGCCGAAGTCGTCCCCGGTGGAGTACCGGGTGTGCGGCCCGGGCGGACGTTCGATGTGCGGTTGCGAACACATCGCAGCGCCGGGGATCCACCGCGGCCCGCGGTGCGTCGCAGGGGTGCCGGTTCGTCCGGCGGTGGTGCCCGGTGGCTGGTCGTCTGGGGGTCGATCAGCCACCGGGGCAACCGGTTTCAGAGCCTGGTCCAGGCTTCGGTGAGGACGCTGCGCAGGATCTGCTCGACCTCGTCGAAGTGCTCCTGGGTGCAGATCAGCGGCGGGGCCAGCTGGATGACCGGCTCCGCGCGGTCGTCGGCGCGGCAGTACAGGCCCGCCTCGAACAGGGCGTCCGAGACGAACCCGCGCAGCACGCGTTCGGCGTCCTCGGGGGTGAACGACGCCTTGGTCGCCTTGTCCTTGACCAGCTCGATGCCGTAGAAGTAGCCGGCGCCGCGGACGTCTCCGACGATCGGCAGGTCCAGCAGCTTCTCCAGGGTGGACTTGAAGTTGGCCTCGTTGGCCCGCACCCGGCCGTAGAGGTCCTCGCGCTCCACCAGGTCGAGGTTGGCGAGCGCGACCGCGCAGGACACCGGGTGGCCGCCGTAGGTCGAACCGTGCGTGAAACTGCTGCCGTCCTCCAGGAACGGCGCCATCAGCCGCTCGTCGGCGATCATCGCGCCCAGCGGGGCGTAGCCGGAGGTGAGGCCCTTGGCGACGGTGATGATGTCCGGCTGGTAGCCGTACCGGTTGGCGCCGAAGTCGTAGCCGAGCCGGCCGAACGCGCAGATCACCTCGTCGGAGACGAGCAGCACGTCGTAGGCGTCGCAGATCTCCCGGACCCGCTGCCAGTAGCCGGGCGGGGGCGGGAAGCACCCGCCGGTGTTCTGCAGCGGTTCCAGAAACACCGCGGCCACGGTGTCCGGTCCCTCGCGCTCGATCGCGCGGGCGATCTCGTCGGCGGCCCACCGGCCGAACGCCTCGTAGTCGTCGGCGTGTTCGGGGGCGCGGTAGAAGTTGGTGTTGGGCACCTTGATCGCGCTGGGCACCAGTGGTTCGAAATCCTGCTTGGCGCCGGGGATGCCGGTGATCGACAGCGCTCCCTGGGACGTGCCGTGGTAGGCCAGCGAGCGGCTGACGACCTTGTGCTTGGTGGGCCTGCCGGTCTTCTTGAAGTACTGCTTGGCCAGCTTCCAGGCGGTTTCCACGGCCTCGCCGCCGCCTCCGGTGAAGAACACCCGGTTCAGCTCGCCGGGAGCCTGGTCGGCGATCCGCTCGGCGAGTTCGACGGCGGTGGGGTGGGCGTGCGACCACAGCGGGAAGTACGCCAGCTGCCGGGTCTGCTCGGCCGCGGCGCGGGCCAGCTCCTCGCGCCCGTGTCCGACCTGGACGGCGAACAGTCCGGCCAGGCCGTCGAAGTAGCGCTTGCCGTGCTCGTCGTAGACGTAGGGGCCCTCGCCGCGCACGATCACCGGGATCTCGGTGTCGGTGTAGCCGCCGTGCTGGGCGAAGTGCAGCCACAGGTGGTCGCGCGCCCGGTCGCCGAGGGTGCGGCGCCCGGCGGGCCGTTCCGTCGCGGTCATATCAACCTCACGTGGGTCGTAGGTACGGAAACGATTGTAGAGATGCCTATAAACAACGGAAAGCGTTGTGACTGATCTCTTCAGGTGTCGATATCGTCGGTCATGACCCAGTGGGTGCTCCCGCGCGTGCGCAGGTGCAGCGCGTAGTACGCCCCGGCCAGCACCACGACCCCGGCCGTGACCAGCAGATCCGAGGTGTCCTGGTTGACCAGCGCGAGGACGATGGCCGCGACGGTGACCGCCGCGGGGACCGGCCACAGCGGCATCCGCCAGCCGCCGCGCCCGGACAGCCGCCGGACGCGCAGCGCGGCGACGGCGAGCAGCAGGTACGTCACCGCCACGATCACGCCGGTGACGTCGAGCAGCGCCTCGATGTCGACCAGCCCGGCCAGCAGCGCGCCGGGCAGTCCGACGGCCAGCGTCGCCACCCACGGCGACTTCCAGCGCGAGTGCAGCCGGGACAGCGCCCGGTTCACCGGAGCGGGCCAGGCGCGGTCGCGCGCCGAGGCGTACAGCACGCGCGCGTTCTGCAACACCATGACGATGACGGCGTTGAGGATCGCGGCGGCCACCGACAGGCTCACGAACGTCGACAGCACCGGACCGCCCCAGGAGGCCACGATCGCCGGGAAGTCGGCGTTGGCCAGGTCGGTCAGCGACGGCGCGCCGAGCGCGACGGCCGCCGTGGGCACGACGATGATCACGGCGGACGCCAGCAGCGAGTAGATCACCGTGCGCGCCACGCTGCGCTCCGGCCGGTGCAGTTCCTCGGACAGGTAGACGGCGCTGCCGAAGCCCTGGAAGGTGAAGATGCCCACGGCCAGCCCGGTCAGCAGCACCGAGAGCGTGAACGGCGTGCCGTGCCCGGCGGTGTCGACGATCTGCGGCGCGACGAGCGCGCCCGGCGAGCGGTGCACGTGCGCGAAGCCGAACACCGCCACCAGCGCGGCGGCCAGGATCTCGATGCCCAGGAAGGTGCCGGTCACCAGCGCGTTCGACCGCACGTCGAGCACCGCGGTGACGGTCGCCAGCAGCATCACCACCGCGCCGGTGGCCGGGGTGTTCAGGTGCACGGCGGCACCGAGGTAGTCGGCGGTGCCGAGCGCGATCACCGGTGGCACGACGACGATCACCATCAGGCTCATCACGAAGGTGATCCACCCGGCGCCGCGGCCGAGCACCCGGGCGACGATCGAGTACTCGCCGCCCGCGATCGGGAACCGCGTCCCGAGTTCGCTGTAGCAGCAGGCGACGCCGAGCGACACCAGCGCGCCCAGCACCAGCGTCAGCACGACGCCGGTCCCCTGGCTGCGCACCAGCGGGGGAACGACGATGAACAGGGACGATGCGGGGGTGATGCAGGAGAGGGTGAGCAGCACTCCGCCGAACACCGTCAGCACCCGGGGCAGGCGTTGCGGACCGGATCTCTCCCCGGTGGCGGACGTGACGGCCTCGTTGGTCTGGGACATGACAGCCTCGCTGGGAGCAGGGGGCAGGGACTGGCCGCGGCGCGTGGCGTCCCATTGAAAGCAGCGCCCCGATGGCCGTCAAGACGTCAATCAACGGAATATGCGCTCAACCCGCCCTCTTGCTATCGAATCCGTTGCACGCGACCATGTCGCACAACCGAGTCGGTTGTTCTGCAACAGGAAGAGGTGTCGCGTGACGGATCGACGCGTGTACGACAACTTCATCGACGGTCGCCGGGTGCCCGCCGCGGACGGCCGGACGCTCGACGTGGTCGACCCCTGCACCGGCGAGGTGTACGCCGCCCAGGCGCACTCCGGTCAGGCCGATGTGGACAGTGCGATGTCCGCCGCGGACAAGGCTTTCCGCGAGTGGCGGCGCACCACGCCGGCGCAGCGGCAGCTCGCGCTGAACCGCATCGCCGATGCGATCGAGCAGCGCGCCGACGAAGTGGTGCGCGTCGAGTGCGAGAACACCGGCAAGCCGGTGGCGCTCACGCACGCCGAGGAGATGACCATGGTCCTGGACCACCTGCGCTTCTTCGCCGGCGCGGCGCGGGTGCTGGAGGGCCGGTCGGCCGGGGAGTACATGGCCGGGCACACCTCGTTCGTCCGCCGCGAGCCGGTCGGCGTGTGCGCGCAGGTCACGCCGTGGAACTACCCGTTGCTGATGGCGATCTGGAAGATCGCGCCCGCCCTGGCGGCGGGCAACACCGTGGTCCTCAAACCGTCCGAGACGACTCCGGTGAGCACCCTGCTGCTGGCCGAGATCGCCGCCGAGCACCTGCCGCCGGGCGTGCTCAACGTCGTCACCGGCGACCGGGACACCGGCCGCCTGCTGGTCGAGCACCCGACCCCGGCGATGACCTCGATCACCGGTTCGGTCCGCGCTGGCCGCGAGGTCGCCGGTTCGGCGTCCCACGACCTCAAGCGCGTCCACCTCGAACTCGGCGGCAAGGCGCCGGTCATCGTCTTCGACGACGCCGACGTGGCGAGCGCGGCCGAGGGCATCGCGGCGGCGGGTTACTTCAACGCCGGGCAGGACTGCACCGCGGCCACCCGGGTCCTGGTCCAGGAGGGCGTGCACGACGAGTTCGTCGCCGCGCTCGCCGAGCAGGCCCGCGCCACGCGCACCGGCCCGCCGAGCGACACCGAGGCGGCCTACGGTCCGCTCAACAGCGCGGCGCAGCTGGCGAAGGTGTCCGGGTTCGTCGACCGGCTGCCCGACCACGCGACCGTCCACTGTGGTGGGTCACGCGCCGGGGAACGCGGCTTCTTCTACCAGCCCACGGTGATCTCCGGGCTGCGCCAGGACGACGAGATCGTGCAGAACGAGGTCTTCGGCCCGGTGATCACGGTGCAGCGCTTCACCGACGAGGCCGACGCCCACGCCAAGGCCAACGACGTCAGCTACGGCCTGGCGTCCTCGGTGTGGACCAACGACCACGGCCGGGCGCTGCGCGCCAGCACCGAGCTGGACTTCGGCACGGTGTGGATCAACACCCACATCCCGCTCGTCGCCGAGATGCCGCACGGCGGCTTCAAGCACTCCGGCTACGGCAAGGACCTGTCGATGTACGGCTTGGAGGACTACACCCGCATCAAGCACGTGATGTCCGCACTGGGTTGAGCTGAGAACCTGTCCTGGGCTCGTTGTGCGCGGCGGTGCGGGTTGCGAGACCACTCACCGGAAGAGAAAGCGGCTGGCGTCGCTTGCAGTGATTCTCGGGCCGCGAGTCGTCGTGCGGGGCGGGGCTGGTGTGGACCAGTCCCGCCCCGCGGCGCCCCCTGCTCGTGCCCTGATCACCTGCGGTACCGCCCTGACCGGGGCATCGTTTACGCGGAGCTCGCGTGTGGTATCCGCGTCGGCGGAGGCGGTCGCTGGGGGGATCATGGGCTTGTCGATGGCGCGAAGCCGGGCTGGCGAGCAGGTGCGCGCGGACGCGCCCGTCGATCCGGAACTCCCCGTCATCAGGTCGTACCGACCGTGGCGGGGACTGCGACTGCACAGCCTGGCCCGGCTGTGCACCTACCGCTGCGCCCGGTGCGACCTGGTGCGCGACTCGACGGTGGCCGCCACGGTCGACGACGACCCCACCGCGATCGTGTGCCCCTGGTGCTTCGGAGCGGCGGCCGAGCACCCCGGAGCCCCCGCCGAGGTCCCCGAGCAGGGCGGACCCCGGGAACCTCAGCGCGTGCCCCAGGCGTAGGTCTGCTTGCGCAGCTTGAGGTAGACGAACGTCTCCGTGCCGGTCACCGCCTCCAGGCTGCGGATGCGGCGGTTGATCACTTCCAGCAGCTGGTCGTCGTCGCGGCAGACGACCTCGACGAGCAGGTCGAACGAGCCCGCGGTGATCACCACGTACTCGATCTCGGGCAGTCCGGCCAGCTCGTCGGCCACCCGCTGCGCGTCGCCGGACACCGTGACGCCGATCATCGCCTGCCGCAGGAAGCCCAGCTGGAGCGGATCGGTGACCGCCACGATCTGCACCAGTCCGGAGTCGAGCAGCCGCTGGACGCGCTGGCGCACCGCCGCCTCGGACAGGCCGACGGCCTTGCCGATCGCCGCGTACGAGCGGCGCCCGTCCTGTTGCAGTTGCTCGATGATGTGCTTGGACACCTCGTCGAGCACGACCGGGGGTTTTCCGGTGCTCTCCGAAGTGTCCTGGGCAGCGGGCTTACGTGTCACAGCGCCGTATCGTCGTCGGTGATCGTTCCCGGTGCAAGCTCGCCCGCGGGAACGGCTCAGCGCAGCGCGTCGACGAGCTTCGGCGTGAGCCGGTCCAGGGCGAACGGGATGCTGGACGCGGTGGCCGAACCGAGCGCCATGGTCAGGTCGTAGTCGTCGAGCAGCACCAGCGCGCCGCGCTTGGCGGCACCCAGGTTGTTCAGCAGCGGGTCGCCGCGCACCGCCGAGACGTCGGTCGGCTTGGCGGTGGTGACCACGACGACGTCGGCGTCCAGCAGCGAGACCCGCTCCTTGCTGATCTTGACGTTGAACTTGCCGCCGCTGTCGAGGTTCTCGATGGCGGGGGAGAGCTTCAGGCCGAGCTGTTCCAGCAGCGCGGTGCGCGCGTCCTGCTTGGTGTAGGCGGCGTAGGTGCCCGCCGAGTCGGTGCGCACCACCACGTGCGTCTTGCCCTCGAACAGCGGGTTGTCCCGGCGGGTCTGGTCGATGCGGGCCTGGGTGGCGTTGATCAGCTGCTCGGCTTCGGCCTGCTTGCCCAGCGCGCGGCCGATCGTCTCGGCCTGCACCCGCCAGTCCACCCCGTAGTCGATGGCGTTCGGCGGCTGCGCGACCACAGGGTTGAAGCTGCTCAGCCGCTTGTACTGGTCCTGGGTGAGCGCGCTCTGCAGGGCCACCATCACGTCGGGGGCCAACGAGATGACGCCCTCGACGTCGACGTCGCTGCCGAAGATCTTGGGGTGCTGCCCGCGCAGCATCGGCTCCACCCACGGTCCGACGCCCGAGGCCCACGGGCTCCACTGGGTCAGCCCGGCCGGGACGACGCCCAGCGGCAGCAGCACGTCGTGGTCGGTGATGCCCAGCGAGACCACCCGCTGCGGCGGGTTGCCGATCTCGGCGGTGCCGTACCGGTTGGGGATGCGCACCGGGAATCCCGGGGCGGACGGACCGCCGCCGGAGGTGCCGCCGCCACCGGTCCCGCACGCGGCCAGCCCCGCCGCGGCGAGCACCCCGGTCGCGCCGACCAGGAAGCCGCGTCGGTTCAGCCTGGAGGAATCGTGCCGCACGGGAGTAGGAGTCATCACCGCATCCTTCGTCGTACCGGACTTCTCGCGCAAGCAAGGCTAACCTAACTTCTCGCGCGGGTTGCCGGATCGGTCCGGTCCAGTGAGTGGGATCACCGCAGCTGATCTGTGGGTTATCGTGGAAGACGAGGTGTCCGGCAGCGCGCCGAGTCCCTGCCGGACGAGCCGACCGACGGCGGGGAGACCCGCGAGGGAGGCGCAGATGGGCGACGACGACGTGTTCGGCCGCACCTGGACGGTCACCGAGGACGCGCTGCTGCGGATGCTCTGGCGGTGCTACGGCGGTGAGAACCCGGACGTGATCCTGCTGGAACTGCACGCCAACCACCGCGAGGACCGCAGGCCACCGCGCCCGGCGGCCGGACGCGGGCCGCGTTCGGCCCGCCGCGACCGGCACCGCGCGGTGCGCTGAATCCCGGCCCCGGCGGCGCCGTCGGCGGATACGGTGTCGATGATCCACCACCGCCGACCCGGAGTTCGCCCCGAAGATGAGTTCCTTCGCCGCCGGAGCCCGCGCCCTCGCCAGCGGATTCGGCTTCCTCGCGCGCTCGCCGCGGCTGCTGTTCCTCGGCGCCCTGCCCGCGCTGATCAGTGCGTTGCTGCTGTTCGCCTGCCTGGGCACGCTGACGTACTTCAGCGGTGACCTGGCGAGTTGGATGACGCCGTTCGCCGACGGGTGGGCGGATTTCGCGCGCCGTGCGCTGCGCGTGCTGCTCGCGGTGGCGCTCGTCGGCGCCGCGGCCCTGCTGGCATCGGTGTCGTTCATCGCCGTGACGCTGCTGGTCGGCGGGCCGTTCTACGAGCACATCGCGGAGGTCGTCGAGCAGCGCAGCGGACTGGACACCTCCGACGACGGGGCGGGCTGGGTGCGCTCGACGGCCCGCGGTGTCGGGGACGCGGTGAAGACGGTCCTGGTGGCCGCGGTCGGCGCCGTCGTGCTGTTCGCCGTCGGCTTCGTGCCGGTCGTCGGTCAGGTGCTCGCGCCCGTGCTCGCGGCGCTGTTCGGGGCGTGGATGGTGGCCTTGGAGATGGTGGGCCTGGTGTTCGGCCGGCGCGGGTTCACGCTGCGCGACCGCCACCGGGCGCTGCGCCGCCACCGCGCCGCCACCTTCGGCTTCGGCCTGCCGGTTTACCTGCTGTGCCTGGTCCCGGTCGCGCAGCTGGTGGTGATCCCGTCCGCGGTGGTCGGCGGCACGCTGCTGGCGCACCGGATGCTCGACGCGGCACCGCGCGCGGCGGCCTAGAGTCGGGACGTGACGCACTCCCAGCCCGTGCCGCCGGACGACTCGTACCTGCGCGCGGTGGCCGAGGCCACCGCCAGGGCGGCGGCAGCGGCCGAACCGATCCGGTCGCCGTTCGACGGCGCCGACGAGGCGCTGCGCGCCGAGGTCGAACGCCGGGTGGCCGAGCACGACGCCGAACTCGTGGCGCTGAGCCGGGAGCTGCACGCCGATCCCGAGGAGGCGTTCGCCGAGCGGCGCTCCGCGGCGCGGGCCGTCGAGCTGCTGCGGCGGCACGGCCACGAAGTCGAGCTCGGCGTCGGCGGGCTGGACACCGCGTTCCGCGCCACCGCCGGGACCGCCGGACCGCACGTCGCGGTGCTGGCCGAGTACGACGCGCTGCCCGGGATCGGGCACGGCTGCGGGCACAACATCATCTGCGCGGCGGGTCTCGGCGGCTTCCTCGGCGCGACCCGGGCGCTGCCGACGACCGGCGGCCGGGTGAGCGTCGTCGGCACCCCGGCCGAAGAAGGCGGTGGTGGCAAGGAATTCCTCGCCCGCGCGGGCGTTTTCGACGACGTCGACGCCGTCGTCATGCTGCACCCGTTCTCCCACGACATCGCGGCGCACCCGTTCCTCGGGCGGCGGCAGGTCGAGATCACCTTCCACGGCATCGCCGCGCACGCGGCGGCGCAGCCGTTCATGGGGCGCAACGCGCTCGACGCGGTCGTCGCGGCCTACCAGGGGATTTCGGCGCTGCGCCAGCACATCCCGGCGACGGACCGGGTGCACGGCATCATCACCGACGGCGGGCAGCGGCCCAACGTCGTCCCGGAGCGGGCAGCCGCGCTGTTCTACGTCCGGGCCTCGGAACCGGGCTCGCTGCGCGACCTCGCGCGGCGCATCGAGGCGATCGCGCGCGGCGCGGCGGAGCTGACCGGCTGCGGCGTCGAGGTGACCTGGGACCGCGCACCCGCCTACCTGCCCATCCGGCACAACGACGCGCTGGCCGCCCGCTGGGCCGGGCACCAGGCGCGGCGCGGTCGCACCGTCCTGCCGCGCGGCGTTGTCCCGGACTACCTGACCGGCTCCACGGACCTGGGGAACCTGAGCTACCGGATGCCCGCGATCCACCCGATGATCGCGCTCGACGGCGACGGACTCGCGCTGCACACCGCCGAGTTCGCCGCCGCGGCGGGCGCGGCCACCGGCGACCGCGCCGTCCGCGACGGCGCCGCGGGGCTCGCACTGACCACAGTGGACTACCTCGCCGACCCCGCGCTGCGCCGGGCCGTGCACGACGAGTTCGCCGCGGCGGGCGGACGGCTCGACGTCGCAGGCTACTTCACCGGCTGACCGCCCGGTTCCGCGCGAAACCGGGCGGTCGACATCGCCACTACTGCCCGTGCCGGAAGGCGTCGACGGTGTCGCGGGTGACGACCTGGACCGGGATGGCCGTCGGCTTTCCGGGGCCGAGGTCGTGGGTGCGGGCGGCGCGGACCGCCTGGTCGACCGCGACCCGGCCGAGCAGCTTCGGTTGCTGGGCCACGTCGGCGCTCTCGGCGCCCGCCTGCACCGCCGCCAGGCCCTCCGGGGTGCCGTCGAAGCCGACGACGCGGACCTGCGAGCCCGCGCGGGGCCCGAGCGCCTTGATCGCGCCCAGCGCCATCTCGTCGTTGGCGGCGAACACGCCCCGGACGTCCGGGTGCGCCTGCAGGACGTTCTGCATCACGTCCAGCGCCTTGGTCCGGTCGAAGTCCGCGGGCTGCGAGGTCACCACCTGGATCCCCGGGTGGTTGCGGATCTCCTCGGTGAAGCCCTGACCGCGCTCCCGCGCGGCGGACGTGCCGGGCTGGCCTTCGAGCACCGCGACCGGGCCGGAACCGACCTGCTGCGCCAGCTGCTGCGCGGCGAGCCGACCACCGGCGACGTTGTCGGAGGCCACGGTGGTGACCGCGGTGCCGCCGCTGGGCGCGCGGTCGACGCCGACCACCGGGATGCGCGCGGCGTTCGCGGCCTTCACCGACGGCACGACGGCATCGGAGTCCACGGGGTTGAGCACGATCGCGTCGACGTTCTGCGCCAGCGCGTTCTGCACCGCGTTCGCCTGCTGCGACGCGTCCTCCGAGGAGTCGGTGACCAGCAGGTCCACCCCGAGCCGGTCGGCCTCCTGCTGGGCGCCCGCCCGGACGTCCACGAAGAACGGGTTGTTCAGGGTGGACACCGACAGCGCGATCTTCAACCGGCCGTCGGAGGCGGTGTGCTGGCGCTGGTACACCGCCCATCCGGCGAAGACCACGAGCAGCGCCGTCACGACCGCCGTGGCGCGCCGCACGGCCGGGGTCCGCAGCAGGCCCGGTCCGCGCCGTCCGGCGCGCCGCCGCTGCCGCATGGCGTCGAACAGCACCGCGGCCGCGATGACCGCACCGATCGCGACCTGCTGCCAGAACGCCGAGACGTCCAGCAGGTTCAGGCCGTTGCGCAGCACCGCGAGCACCAGCGCGCCGACGAACGTGCCCAGCGCCGAACCGACGCCGCCGGACAGGCTGGCGCCGCCGATGACGACCGCGGCGATCGCGTCGAGCTCGTACCCGGTCCCGGCCTCCGGCTGCGCCGACGCCAGGCGCGCGGTCAGCAGCACCCCGGCCACCGCCGCGAACAGCCCGGACAGCGCGTAGATCAGCAATCGCTGCCGGGTGACCTTGATGCCGGACAGCCGGGCGGCCTCGGCGTTGCCGCCGATCGCGTACATCGCGCGCCCCGCGTAGGTCCGGCGCAGCACGAACGCGGTGATCAGCCCGATCGCCACCATGACCAGCACCGGGTACGGCAGCACGCCGAACAGCTCGCCGCTGCCCACCGAGGACAGCCAACCGTCCACAGTGATCGGACGGCCGTCGGCGATGACCAGCGCCAGCCCACGACCGACGCTGAGCATCGCCAGCGTGGCGATGAACGGCGGCACCCGGCCCGCGGTGATCAGCACCCCGCTGACCAGCCCGGCGACCGCGCCGGACGCCAGGCCGACCAGCACCGCCAGCCACAGCGGCAGTCCGGCACCGGCGACCGCCCAGCCGGTGACGATCCCGGCCAGCCCGGCGACGCTGCCCACCGACAGGTCGATGCCCCCGCTGACGATCACGAACGTCATGCCGAACGCGAGCACCGCGACCACCGACGCCTGCACGCCGACGTTGAGCAGGTTGTTCGCGGTCAGGAAGTCCGGGGACAACAGCGCCAGCAGGACCACCAGCACCAGCAGACCGCCGAGCGGACCGGCGGCGCGCCCCAGCGCGATCCGTCGGCGGGGCCGCCGTTGCTCGCCGACCTCGTTGTCAGGCATCGGTTTCTCCTCGTGTGTCGTCGGCCGAGACCGCAAGCGCCAGCACGCGTTCCTGGGTCGCCTCGGCACCGGTGAGTTCCCCGCGCAGCCGGCCGTCGGCCATCACCAGCACGCGGTCGCTGAGCCCGAGCAGTTCGGGCAGGTCGCTGGAGACCACCAGCACCGCGGTGCCGGCGCGGGCGAGTTCGTTGATCAGCTCGTAGATCTCGGCGCGAACGCCGACGTCGATGCCGCGGGTCGGCTCGTCGAGCACCAGCACCCGGGGCTGGGCCAGCAGCCACTTGCCGATGACGATCTTCTGCTGGTTGCCGCCGGAGAGCGTGACCGCGGGCTGGTCCAGCCCGGCCACCCGGATCCGCAGCCGCCGCACCGACTCCTCGGCCCGGCGGCGCTGGTCGGCGAGGTCGACCAGGCCGGCGCGGGTGCGGTCGGACAGCGTGGCCAGCCCGAGGTTCTCGGCCACCGACGCGCCCAGCACCAGCCCCTGCCCGGCGCGGTCCTCGGGCACCAGGGCCAGGCCCGCGCCACGCGCCGCGGCGATGTCGCCCGGCGGGACGCGGCGGCCCTCGACCAGCACTTCGCCCCGGTCGTAGCGGTCCGCGCCGAACAGCGCGCGGACCAGCTCGGTGCGGCCCGCGCCGACCAGCCCGCCGATGCCGACGACCTCGCCGGCGCGCGCGGTGAAGCTGATGTCCGACAGCACGCCGTGCGCGGTCAGGCCGCGCACCTCCAGCCGCACGTCGCCGATCTCGGCCTCGCGCGGCGGGTACTGCTGCTCGACGGTGCGGCCGACCATGAGCCGCACCAGCTCGTCCTGGTCGGTGTCGGCGGGGACCTCGGCGACCTTGGCGCCGTCGCGCAGCACCGTGACCCGGTCGCCGATCTCGGCGACCTCGTCGAGCAGGTGGGAGATGAACACGACGCCGACGCCGTGCGCGGTCAGGTCCCGCACGATGCCGAACAGCCGGTCCACCTCGGCGCGGCTGAGCACCGCGGTCGGCTCGTCCATGATGAGGAACCGGGCGTCCAGGCTGAGCGCCTTGGCGATCTCCACGGTCTGCCGCTGCGCCACGCCGAGGTCCCCGACGACGGCGTCGACGTCGAGGTCCAGTCCCATGCGCTCGACCAGCTCGCGCGCCTGTCGGCGCATGGCGGACCGGTCGACGATGCCGAACCGGCTGAGGAGGCCGCGGCGGGCGCGGCCGTCTTGCGAGGGGCGACGGGTGGACTGCTGCGGCGTGTCAGCGCCTCCGTGGGGGGTGGTGGCCGGGCGACGGGTGGATTGCCGCGGCGTGTCAGCGCCTCCGTGGGGGGTGGTGGCCGGGCGACGGGTGGATTGCCGCGGCGTGTCAGCGCCTCCGTGGGGGGTGGTGGCCGGGCGACGGGTGGATTGCCGCGGCGTGTCAGCGCCTCCGTGGGGGGTGGTGGCCGGGCGACGGGCGGGCCCCAGGAAGATGTTCTCCGCGACGGTGAGCTGGGGGACCAGCGCCATCTCCTGGTGGATGGTGGACACGCCGAACCGCTCGGCGTCCTCGGGGCCGCGCAGCCGCACCGGGCGGCCGTCCACCCGCACCTCGCCGGTGTCCGGCTGGTGCACTCCGGCCATGGTCTTGATCAGGGTGCTCTTGCCCGCGCCGTTCTCGCCGAGCAGCACGTGCACCTCGCCGGGGCGCACGTCGAAGTCCACCGCGTCCAGCGCGCGCACGCCGGGGTAGACCTTCGAGACCCCGATCAGCTCCAGGTGCCCCTGGTGCGAGTCGTCGGCCATCGCCGTGCCAGCCTTTCCGCTCGTCGTTGAGCCGGGTGGAAACGCGATGTAATCGGTTTCCGCAGCGGAGCAACTCTGAACCACCCGAAAGCGGCTGTCAAGAGGTGAGTTCGTGGCGAAACCGATTACACTCGTAGCTCTGCGGGAAGGAGTGCAGTGAGCGTCACGATCCACGACGTGGCGGCGCGTGCCGGGGTCTCGGTGGCCACCGCCTCGCGCGCGCTGTCCGGACAACGCGGTGTCCGCCAGGAGAACCGCGAGAAGGTGCTCGCCGCGGCCCGGGACCTGCGCTACGAACCGAACGTCGTCGCGGCCGCGCTGCGCAGCCGGACCACGCACACCACCGGCATGGTCGTGCCGAAGATCGCCAACCCGTTCTTCGCCACCCTCGTCGAGGCGGTCGAGCAGGAGCTGCAGGGCGGGCAGCGCAGCCTGCTGCTGGCCAACTCGCACTACGACCCGGAGACCGAGCAGCAGCAGGTGCGGGCCCTGCTGGACCGGCGGGTCGACGCGATGGTGCTGATCCCGTGCCACCGGGAGCGCAGCCGCGAGGTGATGGAGGCGGCCGCCGCGCGCGTCCCGGTGATCCAGCTGGACCTGCGGGTGGACGGCTTCGACGGCAGCTGGGTCGGGGTGGACAACGAGGCGGGCATCCTGCGCGTGGTCCGGCACCTGGTGGAGCGCGGCTGCCGACGACTGGTGTTCGTCGGTTCGGAGCCCACCGACTCGGCGGCGCAGGCCCGCCTCGACGGCTACCGCCGCAGCGCGGGGGAGTCCGGTTCGGACGTGCTGCTCGGCGACTTCAGCAAGGAGTGGGGGCAGTGCGCGGCGCAGCGCCTGCTGGCCCGCGCGGCGCTGCCGGACGGCATCGTGTGCGGCAACGACACCATCGCCCTCGGCGTGCTCAGCGCGCTGGCGGAGGCGGGCGTGCGGGTGCCCGAGGACGTCCGCGTCACCGGCTTCGACGACATCCCGTACGCCGAGCTCGCGCAGCCGCCGCTGACCACCGTGCGCCAGCCGCAGGACCAGATCGCCGCCGAAGCGGTCCGCGTCCTCGACGCCCGGCTCGCGGGCACCGAGTCGGCCGCGCGCCGCATCGCCATCACGCCGGAATTCGTCGAACGCGCCTCGGGCTGAGCGCCTGTCCTCGAACCGGCCCGTCAGGACGATCGCGAGCGCGTTCGCCGCTTTCTCCCGTTGGGTGAGTGGTCTCGCCACCGCTCCGGTTCCGGCGGGTGAGCGAGCACACGTCCCCGCGCGGTGCGCCGCAGCTACCCTGGTCGGCGGTTTCCGAGCGCACGAACCGGAGTTATCCACTGTGGACGAATTGGTGCGGGAGTGGACCGCGCGGCTGCTCGACACCGGCAACGTGACGGCGCTGGTCGTCGGCGTCGTGGCGCTCGTGCTGGTGTGCTACCGGAGCACGTGGCGGGTGCTGCGCAACGTGGTGACGATCGCGCACGAGGGCGGGCACGCCGTCGTCGCGCTGCTCAGCGGCCGCAAGCTCAACGGGATCCGGTTGCACTCCGACACCTCGGGGCTGACCGTGTCGACCGGCAAGGCGCACGGGCCTGGCATGGTGTTCACCCTGCTCGCCGGCTATCCGGCCGTGTCGCTGCTCGGGCTCGGCGGCGCCTGGCTGGTCACCGCCGACCTGGCGCGGGTGATGCTGTGGGTGTGCATCGGCCTGCTCGTGGTGATGCTGCTGGCGATCCGCAACGCCTACGGCGTGCTGTCGGTGGTCATCACCGGCGCGGTGCTGTTCGCGGTGTCCTGGTACGCCACTCCCGCCTGGCAGGCGTCCTGCTGCGCGCTGCTCAGCTGGTTCCTGCTGTTCGGCGGGATCCGCCCGATCGCCGAGCTGCGCGGCAAGCGCGTCCGCGGCCGGGCCTCCGAGTCCGACGCCGACCAGCTCGCCCGGCTCACCGGGCTGCCCGGCGGCGTGTGGCTGGGCACCTGGTTCCTGGTCGGCATCGCCGCCCTCGTCGTCGGCGCGCAGTGGCTGCTGGTCATGCCGCAGGTGTGAGGGTTCGCTCGTTGCTCGACGCCCTCGGATGGAGCAACATCGCGGCGTGACGAGTGCTGCTTCGTTGGGCGGGACGTTCCCGCTGACCGCTGATCTGACCGTCCGGCGCATCGGGTTCGGCGCCATGCAACTGGCCGGTCCCGGTGTGTTCGGGCCGCCGGCCGACCGCGACCGCGCGGTCCGCGTGCTGCGCCGCGCCGTGGAACTGGGCATCGACCACATCGACACCAGCGACTTCTACGGCCCGTGGGTGGTCAACGAGCTGATCGCCGAGGCGCTGCACCCCTACGCCGAGGACCTGGTGCTGGCCACCAAGATCGGCGCCTACCGCGACCACCGGGGCGGCTGGCTGCCGCTCGGCCACCCCGACGCGTTGCGGGCCCAGGTGCACGACAACCTGCGCAGGCTGCGCGTCGACGCGCTGCACCTGGTCTACCTGCGGCACACGGGGGACCTGCCGGGCATCGCGCTCGACGACCAGCTCGGCGCGTTGGCGGAGCTGCGCGAGGAGGGGCTGGTCCGCAACGTCGGTCTGTCCAACGTGTCCGGTCCGCTGTTCGAGCGGGCGCGGGAGGTGCTGCCGATCGCGGCCGTGCAGAACCTCTACAACGTCGTCGACCGGACCTCCGAGGAACTGCTGCGGCGCACCGCCGAGGAGGGCGTGGCGTTCGTGCCGTTCTTCCCGCTGGGCTCCGGGTTCGCCGACAGCCGGGCCCGCGAGGACGACGTGCTGCGGCGCGTCGCCGAGCGGCACGGGGCGACGCAGGCGCAGGTGTCGTTGGCGTGGCTGTTGCAGCGGTCGCCGAACGTGCTGCTGATCCCGGGCACCTCGTCGGTGGAGCACCTGGAGGACAACACCGCGGCAGGCGGGGTGGAACTGGCCGCCGACGAGGTCGCCGAGCTGGACGCCCTCGTCGCCGAGGGCGCTTCGCTGGAGGCGGAGCACGCGTGACCCGGGCGCCCGGGGACCGGCGGTGCATCTCACCTGCGTGCTTCCCCGATGGGGGAAGCAGCTGACGCCGCGTGCGGAGCAGGCCCGAACGCTGATCTCGATCGATACGGATGGTCGCGTCCAGGTTACGCCCTGCGGGGGCAGTTGATGTCACCCAGTAGTCTGGGCGGCACGCAGCGGCACGACGAGGCGAGGGATGGCCTTGACCGATTCGGGGACATGGGTACCGCCAGGGGTCGACGAGGAAGTCCCGAGCGCGGCGCGGCTCTACGACTACCTGCTCGGCGGTGCGCACAACTTCGCCGCCGACCGCGAGTTGGCCGAGCGCTTCCTGGCCGCGCTGCCGAGCGCCCGCCACGTCGCGCGGCTCAACCGCGCGTTCCTGCGCCGCGCCGTGGTCTTCATGGCCGAGCAGGGAGTGCGGCAGTTCCTCGACATCGGCTCGGGAATTCCGACGGTCGGCAACGTCCACGAGGTGGCGCAGGGCATCGACCCGCAGGCCCGGGTGGTGTACGTCGACTACGAGTCGGTCGCGGTCGCGCACGCCCAACTCCTGTTGGAGGGCAACGAGAACGCCACCATCGTGCAGACCGACATGCTCGACCCGGCGAGCGTCCTCCAGCACCCGGAAACCCGGACGCTGCTGGACTTCTCCCGGCCGGTCGGGCTGATCATGGCCGGGGTGTTCCACTTCGTGCCGCACGATCGGGACGCGCCCGGCATCATCGGGCGCTACCGCGATGCGCTCCCGTCCGGCAGCTACCTCGCCCTGTCGCACTTCACCGCGGACGTCAGCCCCGACGAGATGGCCGAGGTGGTGGAGGTGATGCGGCGCAGCTCCGACCCGGTGCACACCCGCACGCACGCCGAGGTCACCGAGCTGTTCACCGGTTTCGACCTGGTCGAGCCGGGGGTGGTGGGCACCGCGCTGTGGCGGCCGGAACGCCCCGAGCTGGCGGCTCGGCTGCCGGGCGCCTCGCAGATCTACGCGGGGGTGGGGCGCAAGCCGTGATCGGTGGTGTCGGGGTGGTGCGGCGGTCGGTGGCCCGATGACCGACCATGCTGGTGGCGCCCGCGGGGGGCGCGTGGTGCGAGTCGACGGACAGGTGGGTTGAGGTGCGATCCCCGGACGACCCGAGAGGCGGCCCGGAGGTGCTGACGTCGCAGCGGCGGGACGACCGGTGGCAGGCCGAGGTGGCCGGCCGGTGGGCTGCCGAGCTGAGCACTGCCTCGTACATCCCGATGTCCCGCCAGGCCGTGGAGGACGCCCTGCGGGAACTCGTCGAGGAGGTCGTGCGGGCGCTCGACGGGGCGTCCGAACTGGACGAGGTGGGCCGGTCGGTCGGCGACCGGCTGGTCCGCATCCACGCCACCGGCGAGGAGAGCCTCGGCATCAGCCTGCGGGTGCTGCGCGACGCCCTGGTCGCCGAGCCCGGAGGCGGCCAGGTCCGGCCGCTGGTGCAGCTGCTCACCGGCATCGCCGTCGGCTACGCCGCCGCCGACCGGGAGAGCACGTTCATCCAGCAGGAGACGCTCAAACGCGCCCTGCTGCGGTCCAAGCTCAAGGCCGACCGCGACCTGGCCGCCAGCGAGGCCCGGTTCGGCGAGGTGTTCAGCAGCACCCCGATCGGCGTGGCCATCTGCGAGCTCGGTGGCGAATTCGTCCAGGTGAACCCGGCGTGGGAGGACACCCTCGGCTACCGGTCCGCCGACCTGGAGTCGATGACCATCCACGACCTGTTCCACCCCGACGACGCCGAGTACGTCGCCGCCGCCTACGCCGAGATCGCCGAGACCGGGAGGTCGGGACGGCTCGACGAGCGCGTCCGCCTCGTCCGCGCCTCGGGCGAGGAGGCGTGGGCCTACCTGGCGCTGTCGGTGCTGCGCGGCCCCGACGGCTCGGCGCGCCGCCTGGTGACCATGGTCGAGGACATCACCGAGCTGCACCTGCTCCAGCAGCAGTTCCAGTACCAGGCGCTGCACGACGCGCTGACCGGCCTGCCGAACCGGCAGTTCTTCCGCACCCGGTTGGAGACCGCGCTGTGCAACCTGCCGCCCAACGCCCGGCTCGGGCTGTACCACCTGGGGCTGGACGGGTTCCAGCTGATCAACGACGGTCTCGGGCACGCCGTCGGCGACCACGTCATCCGGCTCGCCGCCCGGCGCCTGGAAGGTCTCGTCGACAACGAGGAGGCGCTGGTCGCGCGCTTCGGCGGTACCGAGTTCGCCGTGCTGATGTGGGAACGCGAGGGCACGCCGGGCGTCGGCGAGTTCGTCGCGATGGTCAACGACGCGCTGTCCAAGCCGATCTACGTCGGTGACCAGGGCATCGCCACGTCCGCGAGCATCGGCGTGGTGCAGCGGCTGGCGGGCGAGGGTGACGCCACCGAGATGCTGTGGGCCGCCGACGTCGCGCTGCGCCGCGCCGAAGCCGTCGGCAAGCGGCAGTGGGCGCTGTTCGACCCCGATCGGGCGCCGGAGGAGCGGCTGGAGGCCAAGCGGGCCGCCGTGATGCCCGGCGGGCTGGCCACCGGCGAGTTCGACGTCGCGTACCGGTCGGCGATGGACCTGCGCGACGGCCGGACGTACGGGGTCGAGGCGCAACTGCTGTGGGAGACCGAGGAGTTCGGCACCATCCGGCACCACGAGTGCTTGCGCCTGGCGGAACGCTCCGGCGTCACGCTCTCGCTGCGCGACTGGATGCTGCGCACCGTCTGCGAGCACCGCGCCGAGTGGTGGCGCGACGGGCACCCGACCGCCGTGGCGGTCCGGCTGAGCGCGAACCAGGCGCAGGACCCGGACCTGGTCGCGGTGGTCCGCCGGGCGCTCGCGGACGACCCGGGCGAAGGCGGGGAACTGCGGCTGTGCATCCCGACCTCGGCGGTGCTCGGCCCGCACGAGGAGGCCCGGGAGAACGTCCACCACCTGGACGCCCTCGGGGTGCGCACGGCGTTGCACGGTTTCACCGGCGCCGCGGAGGAACTGCACCAGCTGCGCACCCTGCCGGTCGACGTCGTCCAGCTCGACCACGGCATGGTGGAGCTGGTCCACGACGCGCTGGCCGAGGGCCCCGCGGCGCTCGACGCGCCCGAGGTCGACGCGGTCCGCGGCATCGTCCCGTTGATCACCCGCTGCGGCGCGGACATCTGCGTCGGCGAGATCGACACCGACGTGCAGGCCCGCTTCTGGCGCGATCTCGGCTGCCGCATCGGGCTCGGCGCCGCCTACGGCGACGCGGTGCTGTCCTTCGACGTCCCCGACCTGCTGAGCAAGATCAGCTGACCACAGTGGACACAGCGACCGCGCCGCCCCGGATCGCTCAGGATTCCAGGGCGGCGCGGACGATGCCGAGCGCTTCGTCGGCGTCCAGGCCGAGATCGCGGACGGTGCGGGCGTAGGCCGCTGCCGCCGCGGCGGCGCGGGCGCGGCTGCGGTCGCCGGTGGCGCTGACGAACGTGCCCGCGCGGCCGCGCGTCTCGATCAGGCCGGCGCGTTCCAGCTCGCGGTAGGACTTGGCGACGGTGTTGGCCGCGATGCCGAGGTCGGCGGCCAGCGCCCGGACGGTCGGCAGCTTCGCGCCGACCGGCAGCTCGCCGGTGTTGATCCGTTCCGCGATGCCCGAGCGCACCTGCTCGAACGGGGCGACGTCGGAGTGGGGGTCGTAGCCGATCCGCATGCCTCAAGCCTGCCGGAAGGCGTCCAGCAGTCGCTCGGCGGCCAGGCTCGCGGTCAGCTCACCGGCCCGAACCTGCGCCTCCACCGAGTCCACGACCGCCCGCACGCCCGGGTGGTGCAGCAGTTCGGACATCAGCTGGTCGCGCACCAGCGCCCACGTCCACTCGACCTGCTGGCGGCTGCGCTTCTCGGCCAGCTCGCCGGTCTCGGCCAGTGCCGCGCGGTGCTGCTCGACCTGCTCCCACACCGCGTCCAGGCCGCTCCCGTGCAGTCCGCTGCAGGTCAGCACGGGCGGTCGCCAGGTGGCGCTGACCGGGGTGAGCAGCCGCAGCGCGCCGCGCAGCTCGCGCGCCGCCTTGCGGGCCTCGCCCTCGTGCTCGCCGTCGGCCTTGTTGACCGCGATGATGTCGGCCAGCTCCAGCACGCCCTTCTTGATGCCCTGCAACTGGTCGCCGGTGCGGGCCAGGGTCAGCAGCAGGAAGCAGTCGACCATCCCGGCCACGGTGACCTCGGACTGCCCGACGCCGACGGTTTCGACCAGCACCACGTCGAACCCGGCGGCCTCCATCAGCACGATCGTCTCGCGCGTCGCCCGCGCGACGCCGCCGAGCGTGCCCGCCGAGGGCGAGGGCCGCACGAACGCCGCCGGGTCCGACGCCAGTCGTCCCATGCGGGTCTTGTCACCGAGGATGCTGCCGCCGCTGCGGGTCGACGACGGGTCGACGGCCAGCACCGCGACCCGGTGCCCGGCCGCGGTGAGCGCGGTGCCCAGCGCCTCGATGAACGTGGACTTGCCCACGCCGGGCACGCCGGTGATGCCGACCCGGTGCGCACCGCCGCTGTGCGGCAGCAGCTCCACCAGCAACTCCTGGGCCTTCACCCGGTGTTCGGCGCGGGTGGACTCGACGAGCGTGATCGCCTGCGCCAGCTTCGTGCGGGAGCCGGCGAGCACGCCCTTGGCGTAGTCGGAGACGTCGACGGTGCGCGGCATGGTCAGTGTTCGAGTCGGGTGCGCAGTTCGGCGAGCAGGCCGCGCGCCGCGTCGGCGATGGGGGTGCCGGGCGGGAAGATCGCGGCGGCTCCGGCTTGGCGCAGCGCGTCGAAGTCGGCGGGCGGGATGACACCGCCGACGACGATCATGATGTCCTCGCGGCCCTGTTCGGCCAGTTCGTCGCGCAGCGCCGGGACGAGCGTGAGGTGTCCGGCGGCGAGGCTGGACACGCCGACGATGTGCACGTCGGATTCGGCGGCTTGGCGGGCGACTTCGGCCGGGGTCTGGAACAGCGGTCCGACGTCCACGTCGAAACCGAGGTCGGCGAAGGCGGTCGCGATGACCTTCTGCCCGCGGTCGTGGCCGTCCTGGCCCATTTTGGCGACCAGGATGCGCGGTCGGCGCCCCTCGACCTCGGCGAAGTCGGCGACTTCGGTGCGGGCGGCGTCGAGCGCCTCCGACGGCCCGGACTCGTCGCGGTACACGCCGGTGATGGTACGGATCTGCCCGGAGTGGCGGCCGAAGACCTTCTCCAGGGCGTCGGAGATCTCCCCGACGGTCGCCTTGGCCCGCGCGGCGTCCACGGCCAGGGTGAGCAGGTTGTGGTCGAGGTCGTCGGGCCGCTGGTCGGACATCGCGGCCTCGGCCGCGGCCGACAGCCGCCGCAACGCGTCCTCGCAGGCTTGCTGGTCGCGTTCCTCGCGCAGCCGCCGGAGCTTGTCCAGCTGCTGCGCGCGGACTCCGGCGTTGTCCACTTTGAGCACGTCGATCTGCTCGTCGCCGTCGTGGCGGTACTTGTTGACGCCGATGAGCGGCTGGCGCCCGGAGTCGATGCGGGCCTGGGTGCGGGCGGCGGCTTCCTCGATGCGCATCTTCGGGATCCCGGCGTCGATGGCCTGGGCCATGCCGCCGGCGTCTTCGACCTCGCGGATGTGCGACCAGGCGCGTTCGGCCAGATCGGCGGTCAGCCGCTCCAGGTAGTAGGACCCGCCCCACGGGTCGATGACCCGGGTGGTGCCGGATTCCTGCTGCAACACCAGTTGGGTGTTGCGCGCGATGCGCGCGGAGAAGTCGGTGGGCAGCGCCAGCGCCTCGTCCAGCGCGTTGGTGTGCAGCGACTGGGTGTGCCCCTGGGTGGCGGCCATCGCCTCCACGCAGGTGCGCACCACGTTGTTGTAGACGTCCTGGGCGGTCAGCGACCAGCCCGAGGTCTGCGAATGGGTGCGCAGCGACAGGGATTTCGGGTTCTCCGGTCCGAAGGGCCGGACCAGTTTGGCCCACAGCAGCCGCGCCGCGCGCAGCTTGGCGACCTCCATCGCGAAGTTCATCCCGATGCCCCAGAAGAACGACAACCGGGGCGCGAACGCGTCGATGTCCAACCCGGCCTGCCGCCCGGCGCGCAGGTACTCCACCCCGTCGGCCAGCGTGTACGCCAACTCCAGATCGGCGGTCGCCCCGGCCTCCTGGATGTGGTACCCGGAGATCGAGATCGAGTTGAACTTCGGCATCCGCCGCGAGGTGTAGGCGAAGATGTCGGAGATGATCCGCATCGACGGCTGCGGCGGGTAGATGTAGGTGTTGCGGACCATGAACTCCTTGAGGATGTCGTTCTGGATGGTCCCCGCCAACTTCTCCGGCGCCACGCCCTGCTCTTCGGCGGCGACGATGAACAGCGCCATCACCGGCAGCACCGCACCGTTCATCGTCATCGACACGCTCATGCGGTCCAACGGGATGCCGTCGAACAGCTGCCGCATGTCGTAGATCGAGTCGATCGCCACACCCGCCATGCCGACGTCCCCGCCGACCCGCGGGTGGTCCGAGTCGTAACCGCGGTGGGTGGCCAGGTCGAACGCCACCGACAGGCCCTTCTGCCCGGCCGCCAGATTGCGCCGGTAGAACGCGTTCGACTCCTCCGCGGTGGAAAACCCCGCGTACTGCCGGATCGTCCACGGCTGGTTGACGTACATCGTCGGGTACGGCCCGCGCAGGAACGGCGGCAGTCCCGGGTACGTGCGCAGGAAGTCCAGGCCCGCCACGTCCGCGGCGGTGTACAACGGCTTCACGCCGATGCCCTCCGGCGACTCCCACACCAGCGCGTCGGACTCCTTGCCGGTCTCGGCCAGCAACGCCTCCTGCCACCGCGCCGGATCGGCCGGTTTCGCCGCGTCCAGCGGGATCTCGGCGAAGTTCGGGATCTGCTGCGTCATTGCCCCACTCCCAACCTGCGGTGGACGTCGGTGAGGACGGCGCGCGCGTCGCATCCGGTGTGCACGAATGCGTCGACGCCCTCGGGCGGCTCGGCCGGTTTCCCGGCCAGCAGCACGTACTGCGCCCCGGCTCGCTTCAGCGCTCGGGCGGTCCCGGCGGCGCGTTCGGCGTAGATCTCGTCGCCGGAGCACAGGCACACCACCGGTTCGCCGGAGTACGCGGCGAGAACGTCCTCAGTGGACTCCGTGGCGCCCGCGTCGGTCGCGGCCACGCCCCCGGCGGCCAACAGGTTGCGGGTGAACGACTCGCGGGCGGTGTAGACGGCCAGCGGCCCCAGCGTCGCCAGGAACACCGTCGGGCGCTCCCCGGTGGCCGCGAGATGTTCATCGGCGGCGTCCCGCAGCGCTTCGAAATCCTCGGCGTGGCGGTGCCGCGGCAGCCCACCCGCCGGTCGCTCGGGCGCGGGCGCGCGCTGGAGCGGGGGTTCGTCCAGGTTCGGGAACTCGCTGACACCGGTGATCGCGTCGGTGCGGTGCGCCACCGCGTCCCGCCGCCGCTGCCAGGTCTCGGCCAACCGCTCGGCGACCAGCCCGGACTCCAACGCGGCGGGCAACCCGCCCGCCGCCTCGATCTCCTGGAACCAACCCCACGCCGCCCGGGCCAGCTCGTCGGTCAGCGACTCGACGTACCACGAGCCGCCCGCCGGGTCGATCACCTGCGCCAGGTGCGACTCCTCCAGCAGCAACGACTGCGTGTTGCGGGCGATGCGGCGCGCGAAGGAATCCGGCAGCCCGATCGCCGCGTCGAAGGGCAGCGTGGTCACCGCCTGCGCCCCGCCGGTCCCGGCGGCGAAGGTGGCGATCGTGGTGCGCAGCATGTTCACCCACGGATCGCGGCGGGTCAGCATCGGCTCCGAGGTCACCGCGTGCTGCACCTGCGCCCGCCCGGGCTCGGCGACACCGCAGGTGCGGGTCACCTGCTCCCACAGCCGCCGCGCGGCCCGCAGCTTGGCGATGGTGAGGAACTGGTCGGCGGTCGCGGCGTAGCGGAACTCCAGCTGCCCGGCCGCGGTGTCGACGTCCGCGCCCGCGTCGACCAGCCAGCGCAGGTAGGTGGTGCCCGCGGCCAGCGCGCAGCCGAGCTCCTGCGCGTCCGAGCCGCCCGCGTCGTGGTACGGCAGTCCGTCGGCGACCAGGGCGCGCAGTCCGGGGAACTCCGCGGTGCAGCGCAGCGCCAGCCGCACCGCGGCCTCGCGGTCGCCCGCGCGTCCCGTCCTGGCCTGCTGCGAGAGCGGGTCGGCGCCGAGCGTCCCCAGCAGCGCGGTCGGTCGCACGCCCTGCTCGCGGGCCAGCTCCAGGTAGGTGTCGGCTGCGGCGGGGAAGTCCTCCCCGGCGTCGAGCACCACCCCGATCATGTCCAGGTGCACGCCCTCCAGGGCGTCCGCGAGATCGTCGACGGCGAGCCCGCCGGTGCCCAGCACCAGCCACAGCGACGACACGCCGTTGTACAGATCCGCCAAGATCTCGCGGTTCGACTCGGCCGCGTCGGGGTGCGCGTGGCGCTGCCGGACGTCCCAGCCGCCGACCGCGCCGCCCTGTGGTCGGCTGCCGCGCAGGAACGGCGCCAGACCGGGCATTCCCGGCTCGACCTCGGTCCCGGTGTACAGCGGGTGCACCGCGATCCCGTCGTAGGTCCGCGAGGCCAGCACGTCCTCCACCGGACCGGGTGGTGCCTCGTCCCCGATCAGGCCCGACCTGCGCAGCACCTTCGCCACCTGCGCCTGCCACTGCTCCCGGGAGGGGGCGTCGAACTCCGCGGCCAGGGCGAGGCCGGGTCCGCCGCTCGACGTCGAGTGCGCCACCATGGATGTGATGGTAGGCCCGCGCGGCATTTCCGGAACCGATCATTCCTGTGAGCCACGTCGCAGCCGCCGCGGCGCTGTCGCGGTTCAGTGATCGACATCCACGGCTTTTGGAGAGCACCGACAAACGCTCATGGCGCGGTGCCGCTGCCGCAGAGGTGGTACTCCCAGCCGTTGGCCGGGGTGTAGTGCAGTTCGTAGTGCGTCTCGATCTTGGGGCCGTCGTGCAGGTGGATGTGCCGCAGCAGCCGCCCCGCCACGGCCTCCGAGTCGCGCAGCACCTGGACCCGGCCGTCCAGCGGCCCGCCCACGAAACGCACGTTCCGGTTCGCCATCTCGTCCCTCCGCCGCGCGTTCGACGTTCCCGACCCCATGGTCCCCGATCCGCGACCACCGGCACCAGGCGACGGAAGTCCTGGCAGCGGTCGGGAAAGCCGGGCTTCGAACCTGCTCCCGGGACCAGGTTCGAAGGCAGGTGCGGCTCAGGACGAACCGATATCGGCCCAGCGCAGGGCGAACCACAGCTGCATGCGGACCTCCGGGTCGGCGAGGTCGACGCCGAGGGCGCGCTCGACCTGGGCGATGCGGTGGCGGACGCTGTTGCGGTGGATGCCCAGCGCGGTGGCCGTGGCCTCCCAACCGCCGTGGTGGGCCAGCCAGGTGCGCAGCACCTCGACCAGACCGCCCTGCGCGTCGGCGCGCCGCAGCGGCGCCAGGACGTCGGCGGCGAAGGCCGCCGCGGCCTCGGGGCGGACGGCGGTGGACAGCCCGAGGTCGGCGTCCTCGGCCACCACCGGCCGGTCCAGCGCCAGGCCGCGTGCCAGCAGGTCGGTCACCTCGCCGGCGGCGCGGGGCAGCGCGTCGGCGTCGCAGTGGCGGCTGACCACCGGAACCCAGCCCTGGCCGTGCACCGCGGCGAGCGCGTCGCGGGACGGGCGCTCGGTGACGACCGCGGTGAAGCCGCCGTCGCCGGTCAGGTCGACCAGCGGCGTCCCGAGTCGTTCGACCAGCCACGCGTGGTCGGTGGGCCCGCCCGGTCGGCTTCGGCGGCGGGGCGCACCCGCGACCACCCGGTAGCCGGTCCCGGGCAGCAGCCGGGCGAGCGCCGCGCCGCGCGGCAGCGCGCCCAGCAGCAGACCCGTGGTCGCCCCGGCCAGCGCGGTGCTCGCCGGGCCCGCGCCGCCGACCAGGCCGAGCAGCGTCGTCGCCGCCGCGACGACCGCGCGGTCGGTCTCGCCGAAGCGGTCGCGCCGCCCCACCACGAGCAGCCGCGACCCGGCGGCCTGCGGGGAGACCGGCTGCGCCAGCACGGACGTGCCGTCGGCGAGCGCCGTGGTGGCGCTGCGCCTGCCCCGGCCGGCGCGCAGCCGGGCGAACAGGTCGGGCAGCTCGGCGGGCGGCCACGCGGCCGGGGCGCGGTGCGCGGCCACCCGCTCGTCGTGGGCACCGACCAGCGCGGCCCAGCCGTCCACCCGGTCGGCCAGCTCCCGGACCAGCGCTGCCAGCCCGCCCTGGGCGGCCCGGGCCAGCGCCTCGCGGGCCACGGCGAGGCGCCGCTGCTCGCGCTGCGCCGCCTCGGCCACCGCGACCGCCACGGTGCGGCTGATCGCCAGGAACGGGGTGCGCCGCGGCACCACGAGCAGCGGCAGGCCCTGGTCGACGCAGGCGTCCCGCAACGGTTCCGGCAGCCGGTCGTGCATCGGCGGCGTCAGGCCGAAACCGAGCGCGGTCACCCCGGCGGCGAGCAGCCCGGCCACGTAGTCGTCGAGGTCGTCGGCGGCGGACATGTTGACCCCGGCGGTGAGCAGGAGTTCACCGCCGAGCAGGTAGGGCGCCGGGTCGCGCAGCTCGCTGACGTGCGCCCAGCACACCGGCAGGTCCAGCGCGCCGGGCCGCGCGCTGCCGTCGACGACCTGGAGCGCGAGACCGGGGGCGGTGACGACCTCCCGCAGCGGAACGGACGCGACCTGCTGGGTCATCACGGCCAGAGAGTACGCCGATCCGGGACGGAACGTCCCATGTCCCCGGGGTGCGCTGCGCGCTTACGGTGTCCCGCAACACCCGCAAGCCCTGGAGGTTCGCCGTGCTCGCTGACTACGTGGTGATCGCGGTCTACATCGCCGCGATGCTCGGCATCGGCTGGATCGGCATGCGCATGGCGCGCACCAAGAGCGACTACCTGCTGGCCGGACGGCGACTCGGCTGGTTCATGTACTCCGGCACGATGTCGGCGATCGTGCTCGGCGGCGCGTCCACGATCGGCGGTGTCGGGCTCGGCTACACGCACGGCATCTCGGGTGCCTGGCTGGTGCTGACGATCGGGCTGGGCATCCTCGCGCTGCACGCGTTCTTCGCCCGGCGGCTGGTGCGGCTGCGCGTCTACACCGTCTCGGAGATGCTGGACCTGCGCTACGGCGGGTCGTCGACGGTGATCGCCGGCGTGGTGATGTGGGGCTACACGCTGATGCTCACGGTCACCTCGACGCTGTCCTTCGCGACGATCTTCCACGTGCTGTTCGGCCTGCCCAGCGCGCTGGGCATCGTGATCGGCGGCGCGATCGTGGTGCTGTACTCGGTGCTCGGCGGCATGTGGTCGATCACGCTCACCGACATCGCCCAGTTCGTCATCAAGACGATCGGCATCATGCTGATCCTGCTGCCCGCCGCCCTCGTCGCGGTCGGCGGCGCGAGCGGGTTGGCCGACCGCGTCCCCGCCGGGTTCTTCGACCTCGGCGGCATCGGCGGCGCCACGATCGTCACCTACGTGCTCACCTACGGGTTCGGGCTGCTCATCGGTCAGGACATCTGGCAGCGGGTGTTCACCGCCCGCAGTCCGCGGGTGGCCACCGGCGGCGGCCTGCTGTCCGGGGCGTACTGCCTGGTCTACGGCTTCGCCGGGGCGCTGGTCGGCACCGCGGCCCGGGCGCTGTACCCGCACCTCGGCGACGCGGACGACGCCTTCGCCACGATCGTCGAGCACCTGCTGCCGTCCGGGGTGCGCGGCCTGGTGCTGGCCGCCGCGCTGTCCGCGCTGATGTCGACCTCCAGCGGCGCGCTGATCGCCTGCTCCACGGTGACCACCACGGACATCCTCGGCCGGTTCCGGCGCGGCGCGGTCGGTGTGACCACCAGCCGGATCACCACGCTGGTGCTGGGCCTGGTGACCATCGGCATCGCGACCGCGGTGCACGACGTGGTCGCGGCGCTCACCGTCGCCTACAACATCCTGGTCGGCGGGCTGCTGGTGGCCATCCTCGGCGGTCTGGTGTGGAAGCGCGGCACCCGGGCGGGGGCGCTGGTGTCCATGGTGGTCGGTTCGGTCGTGGTGCTGGTGTCGATGGCGGTCGACGGACTGCTGGCCAACGAACCGATCTACTACGGGCTCGGCGCGAGCCTGGTCTGCTACGTGGTGGTGAGCCTGCTGACGCCGCGCACCGACGAGGAGGTCCTGCGGACCTGGAACGCCCGCCTCAGCGGTCGGGAGGCGGCGGAAACCCCCGCGCCCGTCGAGGCGTGACGGGCGCGGCGGCGGAACGGAGATGACGATGCGCATCGGTGGCGACCTGGTCGTCGAGACGCTGCGGGCGCTGGGCGCCCGGACCGTGTTCGGGCTGCCCGGGCAGCACGCCCTCGGCCTGTTCGAGGCGTTGCGCCGGGCGCCGGACCTGCGGGTGGTCGGCGCCCGGGTGGAGAACAACCTCGCCTTCGCCGCCGACGGGCACGCCCGCGCCCGGATGGCCGCCGACCCGGCGGGCCCGGTCCCGGTGACGCCGATGGTCGTCTCGACCGGGCCGGGTGCGCTGCTGACGCTGTCGTCGTTGCAGGAGTCCCGCGCGGCGTCGGTGCCGGTGCTGGGCATCTCCAGCCAGGTGCCGGTCGCCGGTCTCGGCGGCGGGCGGCACGGCTACCTGCACGAACTGCCCGACCAGCAGGCCAGTTTCCGCGACGTGGTCAAGTCGGTGCACGTGGTCCGCGCGATCAGCCAGATCCCCGGTGCGCTGCGCGCCGCGTGGGAGTCCGCCGCGACGCCGCCGTTCGGTCCGGCGTGGGTGGAGATCCCGCAGGACGTCCTGCTCGCGCCCACCGAGTTCCCGCGGATCGCCGACGTCCGCGCGACCCCGGCGGCGGTGCAGCCGCTGCCGGAGCTGCTCGACGAGGCCGCCCGGCTGCTCGCCGCCGCCGAGCGGCCGGTGATCCTCGCGGGCGGCGGAGTGGCCCGGGCCGGGGCCGCCGGGCCGCTGCGCGAACTGGCCGAGGCGCTGCGCGCCCCGGTGCTGACGACGTTCGGCGGCAAGGGCGTCTTCGACTGGGAACACCCGCTGTCCGGTCAGTCGTGGCTGGAGGACTGGCACAGCACCGAGTTCCTCGCCGACGCCGACGTGCTGCTCGTGGTCGGCTCCGGACTCGGCGAGCTGACCAGCAACTACCACTGCTTCACGCCGCGCGGCAGGCTGGTCCACATCGAGGCGGACGCGGGCGAGCTCGAAGCCAACCACCCCGCGCTCGGCGTGCACGCGGACGCGCGGGCGGCGCTGACCGCGCTGGTCGAGCGCGTCCCGCGCCGCGAGCCGGACGGCCGGGCCGAACGCGCCGTCGCCGAGCTCCGCGAGAAGGTGCGCGCGCGGCTGGCCGAGCAGGACCTCGACCTCGAACAACGGGTGCTCGCCGAGGTCCGCGCGGCGCTGCCGGAGGGCACCCAGACGTTCTGGGACATGACGATCCTCGGCTACTGGGCCTGGTCGGCGTGGAACGCCGACGCCGCGCCGATGCACAGCGCGCAGGGCGCGGGCGGGCTGGGCTTCGCGCTGCCCGCCGCGCTCGGCGCCGCCGCGACCGGCTCGCCCGCGCTCGCGGTCTCCGGAGACGGCGGCGCGATGTACGGCATCGCGGAACTGGCCACCGCCGTGCAGCACCGGCTGGACGTGACGTGGCTCGTCGTCGACGACGGCGGCTACGGCATCCTCCGCGAGTACCTGACCGGCGCGTTCGGGCAGACCACCGGCACCGAGCTGGCCCGGCCCGACTTCGTCGCGCTGGCCGGGGCCTTCGGCGTCCCGGCCGTGCGGACCTCGGTCGAGTCGCTGCGCGCCGACCTCGCCGCGGCGCTGGCCACCCCGGGTCCGAGCGTGGTGGTCCTCCCGCAACGGCTGCGGATGTTCGCCCCCACCCACGTGGGTTCGGCCACCCCGGCTGGCCAGGCCGAAAGCTGACCAGGGACGATCGGAGCACGATGATGCTCACCGATCACCTCCCAGCAGCAGACCCCGGCACCGGCGACCCCGACCCCGACGCCCTGCTCGAAGCGTTCACCGAGTGGACCACCGGCCAGGGCATCGAGCTCTACCCGGCGCAGGAGGAAGCGCTGATGGAGGTCGTCACCGGGGCCAACCTGATCCTGAGCACGCCCACCGGCTCCGGCAAGAGCCTGGTCGCCACCGGCGCGCACTTCACCGCGCTCGCCGCGGGCAAGCGCACCTTCTACACCGCGCCGATCAAGGCCCTGGTGTCGGAGAAGTTCTTCTCGCTGGTCGAGGTCTTCGGCGCGGACAACGTCGGCATGATGACCGGCGACAGCAGCGTCAACGCCGACGCGCCGATCATCTGCTGCACCGCGGAGATCCTGGCCAACATCGCGCTGCGGGACGGCGCCGACGCCGATGTCGACCAGGTCGTGATGGACGAGTTCCACTTCTACGCCGAACCGGAGCGCGGCTGGGCCTGGCAGGTGCCGCTGCTGGAACTGCCGCGCGTCCAGTTCGTGCTGATGTCCGCCACGCTCGGCGACGTCACGTTCTTCCGCGACGACCTCACCCGGCGCACCGGGCGCGAGACGGCGGTGGTGACCTCGGCGGAACGGCCCATCCCGCTGACCTTCCGCTACGCCAAGACGCCGCTGCACGAGACCATCGAGGAGCTGCTGGCCGGGCAGCAGGCGCCGATCTACGTCGTCTACTTCAACCAGGCGTCGGCGCTGGAGCAGGCGCAGGCGCTGATGAGCGTCAAGGTCGCCAGCCGCGAGCAGCGCGACCGGATCGCCGAGGCGATCGGCGACTTCCGGTTCACCGCGGGGTTCGGCAAGACGCTGTCCCGGTTGGTGCGCCACGGCATCGGCGTGCACCACGCCGGGATGCTGCCGAAGTACCGGCGGCTGGTGGAACAGCTCGCGCAGGCCGGGTTGTTGAAGGTCATCTGCGGCACCGACACCCTCGGCGTGGGCATCAACGTGCCGATCCGCACCGTGCTGCTGACCGGGTTGACGAAGTTCGACGGCACCCGCACCCGGCACCTCAAGGCCCGCGAGTTCCACCAGATCGCCGGACGGGCGGGCCGCGCGGGCTACGACACCGCCGGGTACGTCGAGGTGCAGGCGCCCGAGCACGAGATCGAGAACGAGCGGGCGCTGGCCAAGGCGGGCGACGACCCGAAGAAGAAGCGCAAGCTGGTCCGCAAGAAGGCGCCCGAGGGCTTCGTGTCCTGGAGCGAGAAGACCTTCGAGAAGCTGGTGGCCGCCGAACCGGAGCCGCTGCGCTCCAGCTTCCAGGTCAACCACGCGATGCTGCTGAACGTGATCAACCGCCCCGGCGACGCGTTCGCGGCGATGAAGCACCTGCTCACCGACAACCACGAGGACCGCGCGGCGCAGCGCAGGCACGTCCTGCGGGCCATCGCGATCTACCGGGCGCTGCTGGCCGCCGGGGTCGTGGAGCAGCTCGACGAACCCGACGAGCAGGGGCGCCGGGTGCGGCTGACCGTGGACCTGCAGTTCGACTTCGCGCTGAACCAGCCGCTGTCGCCGTTCGCGCTGGCCGCCGTCGAACTGCTGGACCGCGAGTCGCCGTCGTACCCGCTGGACGTGCTGTCCGTCATCGAGTCCACACTGGACGATCCGCGGCAGGTGTTGTCGGCGCAGCAGTTCAAGGCCCGCGGCGAGGCCGTCGCGCAGATGAAGGCCGACGGCATCGAGTACGACGAGCGGATGGAGCTGCTGGAGGAGATCACCCACCCCAAACCGCTGGAGGAACTCCTCGACGCCGCCTACGAGACCTACCGCAAGGGGCACCCGTGGGTCGGTGAGCACGAGCTGTCGCCGAAGTCCGTGGCCCGCGACATGTACGAGCGGGCGATGAACTTCGTCGAGTACGTCGGCCACTACGGGCTGGCCCGCTCCGAGGGCCTGGTGCTGCGCTACCTGGCCGACGTCTACAAGGCGCTGCGGCACACCGTGCCCGACGACGCCAAGACCGAGGAGCTCACCGACATCATCGAGTGGCTCGGCGAGCTGGTCCGCCAGGTCGACTCCAGCCTGCTCGACGAGTGGGAGAAGCTGCGCCACCCCGGCGACGAGGACGTCCCGGCCGCCGCGACCGAGCAGCAGCCGGAACGGATCACCGCGAACGAGCGGGCGTTCCGGGTCCAGGTCCGCAACGCCCTGTTCCGCCGCGTCGAACTGGCGGCCCGCCGCCGCTACGACGAGCTGGGCGAGCTGGACGCCGAGTCCGGATGGGACGCCGACGCCTGGGCCGACGCGCTGGAGGACTACTTCGCCGAGCACGACGAGATCGGCACCGGTCCGGACGCGCGCGGCCCCGCGCTGCTGATGATCACCGAGGAGGCCGACCGCTGGCGGGTCCGGCAGATCTTCGACGATCCCGAGGGCGACCGGGACTGGGGCGTCAGCGCCGAGGTCGACCTCGCCGCGTCCGACGAAGCCGGCCACGCCGTCCTCCGGATCACCGCCGTCGACCGCCTCGACTGATCGCGCCGGGCGGCTCGTCCGGGGCACCCGGAGGCGGGATGTCCGGTTCGCGGCCTGCGGTGTCCCGGGTGGAGCGTCGACGTGCGATCGTCGTCTGGTCGCGGTCGCGGGAGTTCCGATATCGTCTGGCGTCCGGAAGCCGTGCGGGGGACTGGCCGGACTTCGACGAAGCGGGTGGGCATGCAGCAGGCCGAGGACATCACGTTGTTCGGGCTCAGCGGATGGCGATGGCTGAACCGGCCGGTGAACTGGTTGTCGTACGCGGGGTTGACGGTGACCGCCGACTCCGGCACCGACTTCTGGCGCACCACGCAGCACGGGCACGTCGCCGACACCGGCCACGCGCTGCTGCGCCCGGTGGGCGCCCGGTTCCGGTTGTCGGTGCGCGTTTTCGGCGACTACCGCGAGCAGTACGACCAGGCGGGCCTGCTCCTGCGGCTGGACGAGCGGAACTGGATCAAGGCGGGCGCCGCCCTGGTCGACGGTGAACCCATGGTGAGCGCGGTGGTGACCCGCGACCTGTCGGACTGGAGCATGGTCCCGCTGGAGCGGGTGTGCGGCCCGGTCGAGTCGATCACCGTCGAGCTGCACCGCAGCGGCGACGCCGTCACGGTCCGCTACGCCGCCGACGGCGGCACCCCGGAGACGGTGCTGCGCGTCGCCTACTTCCCGCCGGACACCGAGGCCGAGGCCGGACCGATGTGCGCCTCGCCGTACGGCGCGGGTTTCCCGGTCCGCTTCGCCGAACTGTCCCTTGTGGACGAATAGGGGTGCGTCGAGGTCTTCCGCGCGGCGGTGCGGGTAGCGCCACGCGGAGGACCCTCGAAGCGCTCCGGCGTCAGTGCGGCCGTTGGGCGATGAGCATGTTGCCCACGGCGGACAGCCGCTCCGCGATGGGGCCGAGCGTCCTGCCGTAGTGGGCGGCGACGTCCGGGACCGGGGTCTGGTGCACCTTCCAGCCGAGCGCGCCGAGCCGGTCGGCGACGGCGGGGCGGTCGTCCTCGCTGAACAGCGAGTTGATGTCCACGCCCCATTCCCGGGAGGTCTCGGACAGCTCGTCGGCGAGCAGCGTCGGCCTGGTGGCGGTGATGTTCTCCACGGCGAACGCGCTGCCCGGTGCGGACAGCTCGTCGACGGCCTCCAGCAGCCGCAGCACGGCCGCGGCCGGGAGGTAGGGCATCAAGCCCTCGGCCAGCCACGCGGTCGGCGCGCCCGGGTCGAACCCGGCGGAGCGGAGCGCGGCGGGCCAGTCCTCGCGCAGGTCGACCGGCACGGCGGTGCGCTCGCAGCGCGGCTGGACGCCGCGGTCGGCCAGCGCGGTGTCCTTGAACTCCAGCACCTTCGGCTGGTCGATCTCGAACACCCGGAAGCCCTCCGGCCAGTCCAGCCGGAACGCCCGGGTGTCCAGCCCGGACGCCAGGACCACCGCCTGCCGCGCTCCCTCGTCGGCGGCCCGCCGGAAGAAGTCGTCGAAGTAGCGGGAGCGCAACCCGATGTACTGGGTGGTGTCGTCCCAGTTCGCGTGCTGCTCGGCAGCGGCCACCTGCGGTGCCCCGGACGCTTCGGCGAGCACCGCGGCGTACGGGTCGTGCACCAGGGCGTCGTCGCGGCGGCTCTCGGTGGCGCGCGCGACCGCGACCATCAGCGCGGTGATGCCGACACCGGAGACGATGTCCCACTGCTCGTTCGATGCCACGCCTGTCCTCCTCACGATCGGCTCTGCCGCTCACGCTAACGGAATGGTTGTGTTGCGCAACTATGTGTGACGGAGGCGATGCCGACGGCCGGGCCGGTATGGTCGGCGGAGGTGATCGACAGCCTCGGTGGGGGAACGCATGAACAGCAACACCGGTGACGTCCAGGGCGGCTTGGTGCAGGCGGGGCGCGTCGACCAGCTGCTGTTGCAGTTCGGCGGCGGCGCGCGACCGCCGAGGCCGGACATGCTGCCCCTGGACCCGGCGTTCATCGGGTTCGCCAACCGGACTGCCGAACTCGACGCGCTGGACCGGCACCTCGACGAGGCCGACGAGGCGGGGCGCCCGCTGATCGCGGTGCTCAGCGGCATGCCCGGCGTCGGCAAGACGATGACCGCGCTGCGGTGGGCGCACCGGGTCAAGGACCGCTTCCCGGACGGTGTCCTGGTCGGCGAGATCGGCGGATCCGACCGGCCGCGCACCCCGGCCGAGGTGCTCGGCACGTTCCTGCCGCAGCTGGGCCTGGCCGACGTGCCCGCCGGTGAGCAGGAGCGCGTGGCCGCGTTCCGCAACCTCACCACGTCCCGCCGGATGCTGGTCGTCCTGGACGACGCGGCGACCTCCGCGCAGGTCCTGGCCCTGCTGCCGTCCTCGGCGGCGAGCGCGGTGCTGGTCACCTCCCGCCGCGAACTGCCGTTCCTGGGCGGGGGAGTGGTGCCGCTGCCGTTGGCGCCGTTCGAGGAGGACGCCGCGTTGCGGCTGCTGTCCGCCGCGGTGTCCGAGCCGGACGCGGAACCGGCGTTGCGCAAGCTCAGCGCGGCGTGCGGCAGGCTGCCGATGGCGTTGCAGATCGCCGCCGCCGGGTTGCGCGGGCGATCCTCGATATCGTCCTATGTGGACAGAGTGGTGGCGGACCTGCTGGACCGGCTGGAGGTCGACGGCGAACGGCTGCTGCGGGCCCAGTTCGAGTCCGCCTACCGCGACCTGCCGGACGAGCTGCGCCGCGCCTACCGGTTGCTGGGGCTGCACCCCGGCGCGGAGTTCTCGCCCGCCGCCGCGGCGGCGCTGCTCGACCAGCCCGAACCGGTCGCCGAGGAAACCCTCCTCGCCCTCACCCGAGCCAACCTGCTGATGCCCGCCAAGAGCGGTCGCCACCGCTTCCACGCCCTGCTGCGCCAGCACGCGCGGGCCAAGGCGCTGGAGGAGGACCCGGCGGCGCACCGCGAGGACGCGCTGCGCCGGATCGTCCGGCACTACCACGATTTCGTCATGGCCCGCGACGTGGTGCTGTCGAAGCGCCGTCGGCTCAGCGACCGCTACGCCGACGTCGTCCCGGCCCACCGCGGCGAGGACGCGCACGCCAGGGCGCTGGCGGATCTGGACGCCGAGCGCGCGACGCTGACCGAGGTGGTCCGGGTGGCCGCGGAGGCCGGGATGCACGACCGCGTGTGGCAGCTGTGCGAAAGCCTCTTCCCGTACCACGTCGACCGCGACCACTACGAGGACGTCCTCGCCGTCCAGCCGCTCGGCGTGGCGGCCGCGGAGCGCGCCGGTGACGATCGGGCCCTGGTCCGGATGCACTCCCAGCACGGGTCCGCCTACTTCATCGCCCACGAGTACGACACCGCGCAGGAGCACTTCGAGCGCTCCGCGGCGCTCGCCGACCGCATCGGCGACGCCCTCGGTCGGCAGAGCGCCGTCGAGTGGTCCGGGCTGATCCACGAGCGCCGGGGCGAGTTCGACGCGGCGCTGGAGTGCTTCGAGAAGTCCCGGGAGATCGTGGAGACCCGGTTCGAACCGGATCGCCGCGAACGCCCGCGCGGGCTCTACCGCATGCACTCGGGGCGGGTGTTGACGGCGGCCGGACGCGGCGACGAGGCGATCCCGCGGCTGCGGGAGGCGTTCGACTTCTTCGTCGGACTCGGCGAGCGCGCCAACCCGGCGAAGATCGCGCTGTCCCTGGCGCAGGCGCACCTGCAGGTCGGCGACGTGCCGGAGGCCGCCGGATGGGCGCAGCGGGCGCTCGGGCTGTGCCGGGAGGTGCGGTCGGCCGCCGACACGGCCGCCGTCCTGGAAGTGCTCGCCGAGATCGCCACGCGCCAGGGCGACGCGGACGGCGCCGCCCGGCACCGGCGCGAGGCGGGGGAGATCCTGGCCCTGCTGGGCGACGACAGGGCGCGCGCGCTGCTGGGGCGGCACGCCGACTCATGAGACCTCGACCGCTCGCCCGTTGACGACCAGGCCGGTCGGGTCACCACCACCAGCGGCGGCCAGCCACCCGAACACCGCGGAGGCGAGCAGCGCCGGATCGGTCGACCCGCCGGGTTCGCGGAGCCGGTACCGGTGCCCCCAGCGGGTGAGCACCGTGCACTCGTCCCCGCGCACCGCGGCGGCGAGCTGGGCACCGGGGCGGGAATCGAGGGTGTCGCGCAACCAGCCGTCGGCCTGCCGCCCCCACCCCTCGGCGTCGGCGAGCACCACCACGTCGGCCAGCGCCGCCAGCCGTCTGCCGGGGTGGTCGGCGGTCACCGCGAGGTGCGCGCCGTCCGGAACGTCCGCAGCGGACAGCAGCTCCGCCGGGAACCGGTCCACCTGGACCGATCGTCCACTGTGCACCGACGTGCTCGCGTACGCGGCGGTCGGACGCCAGTACCACGGGGAGTCCGGAAGCCCGGCGAGATCGTCCGGCGGCACCACCGGTTCGCCCCGGGGCGGGTCGAGCCCGAGCATCGAGTAGCACAGCGACCGGGTGCGTTCGGCCGCCTCGTCCGGGAAGGACGTGATCCGCTCGTGCAGCGCCCCGTACCGGCCGGGGGTGTGCTCGGCGGCGGCTTTGCGCAGCTGGGGCAACAGCGGTTCGTCCAGGCGCCGCCTCGGTGCCAGCCGTCCGAGCAGGTCCACCACCGAGCCGGACGCGACCCGCGACTCCGGGAAGGCCGCCAGCAGCGTGGTCAGGCCCGACGCCGCCCCGTACGCGGTGACCGAGCCGTGATCGCCGATGAGGTGGTCGGCGGCGACCAGCGTCGCCCGCCAGCCGCGCTCCGGGGGCACGACGGCCAGACCCGCCCGGCGCAGCGGGGCGAACCACCGCCGCACCTCGTGCTCCTGGTGCGCATCGCGGATGTTCGGGTGCAGGATCGCGGCGACGCGGAACCGGTCCGCCGGCAGTTCGGCGAGCAGCCGCTCGTACAGCTCGGGCACCGACCCCAGCAACGACTCCGGTCGCCACGTCGAGCTGACGGCCACGAGGACCTGGTCGTCATCGACGCCGAAGGCGCGCCGGTACCGGCGCCGCCACGGCGCGCTGGTTCGCAACCGGTCGTAGCAGAGATCCCCGGTGACCACGGCGACATCGGCGGCGGCCGGGTTCTCCGCCCGCAACCGCGCGAGTTGCCCGTGGTGCGAGACGACGATCGCATCGGCGACCGGACACCCGTCCTCGCGCGTCAACTCCGGGCCGAGGCCGAGAGGTTTCCGGTTTCCGGTTTCCGGTTTCCGGTTTCCGGTTTCCGGTTTCCGGTTTCCGGTTTCCGGTTTCCGGTTTCCGGTTTCCGGTTTCCGGTTTCCGGTTTCCGCGATCTTAGTGTACCGGATTCCGTGCGGGACGGACAGCAGCGGTGTCCGCAGCTTCGACAGTCCACTGTGGCCCGCGGTGATCGCGAGGTCGAAATCTCGGCTGCGCACCGCTTCCCGCGGCAGCGGGACGATCCCGGCGGCGGCGAACATCCGGTGCAGGCCGTCCGGGAACGGGGCCTCGCTGTTCCAGACGAAGCAGCACTGCACCCGGAGATCGCCGTCGAAGAGGTCGACGAGGTCGAGCAACCGCGTCATGGCCGTGGCGTTGTCCGCGATCAGCAGGACCCGGCGCAACGGCGTCACGGTCCGCCAGTCCTGCCCGCGCGGGTCGGGCGGCGGCAACGGCACATCAACCATCCTGATCTCCTCCCCGGCGTGCCACGGTATCCGCCGCGCCGCACCGGGGTCTTCCTGCCTTCGAACTCGTTGTGCGTGGCGGTGCCGGTGGCGGAACCTCAGCGGCCCGCCCGTCGCCCGACCGCCGCCCCCCACGGAGGCGCTGACGCGCCACAGTCACATCGGCTGTGGGAGCCCCTCCTTTTGTATGTCCGATACACGGCGTCGGGGCTGTCCTCGCGAGCCGACCGCTGAGAACCCGCGGTGGTGCGGGCTGCGAGACCGCTCACCGACGTAGGAAGCGGCTGTCGCCGCTTGCCACGCCTGTTCTGGGAGCAGGTTCGGAGACAGGCGCTCAACCGCGCTGCCAGGCGCGTTCGGCGAGCAGCCGCAGTCCGTTGAGGCCGACCAGGACCGTCGACCCCTCGTGCCCGGCCACGCCGAGCGGCAGCGGCAGGTCCCCGAGCAGGTCCCACACCACCAGCGCGGCGATGACCCCGCCCGCGATGACGAGGTTCTGCTTCACCAGTCGGCGGGCCCGCCGGGACAGGTCGACGACCTTCGGAACGGCGGCGAGTTCGTCGCGGACCACCACCACGTCGGCGGCCCGCAGCGTCAGGTCCGCGCCCGCCCGGCCCATGGCGACCCCGCAGTGCGCGGCGGCCAGCGCGGGCGCGTCGTTGACGCCGTCGCCCAGCGCCATCGTGCGCCCGTCGCGCACCGCCGCCACCTTGTCCGGCGGGAGGAGTCCGGCCCGCACGTCGCCGATGCCGACTTCTGCGGCCACCCGCGCCGCCGCCCGCTCGTTGTCGCCGGTGAGCAGCACGGGTTCGGACCCGGTGAGGTGGCGCAGCGCGCCGACGGCCGCCGCCGCGTCGGGGCGCAGCCGGTCGGCGATCTCCAGCACCCCGACCTCGGTCCCGTCCACGGCGACCACCACGGCGGTGTGCCCGGAGTCGCGGGACCGCTCCGGCCGGGTCGCCTCGACCCGGCGTCCGTCCACTGTGGCCGCGACGCCGCGCCCCGGTTCGGCCCGGAAGTCGGCGGCCGTCGGGACGGCGATCCCGCGGTCCCGCGCGCCCGCCACGACGGCCCCGGCCAGCGGATGTTCGCTGAGGTGCTCGGCGCCCGCGGCGAGCCGGAGCACCTCGTCGGCGTCCCAGCCGTCGTGCGGGTGCACGGCCACCAGCCGCGGGGCGCCCTCGGTGAGCGTGCCGGTCTTGTCCAGCGCGACCCGGTCGGTGTCGCCGAGGCGTTCCATGACCACTGCGGACTTGACGAGCACGCCGTGCCGTCCGGCGTTGGCGATGGCCGACAGCAGCGGCGGCATGGTCGCCAGCACCACCGCGCAGGGCGAGGCGACGATCATGAACGTCATCGCGCGCAGCAGCGCGTCCTGGAGGGCCTCGCCGAACAGCAGCGGGACCGCGAACACCGCGAGCGTGGCCACCACGACGCCGACCGAGTACCGCTGCTCGACCTTCTCGATGAACAGCTGGGTACCGGCCTTGGTCCGGCTCGCCTCGGCCACCATCGCCACGATCCGCGCGATCACCGACTCCGAGGCGTCCTCGGTGACCCGCACGCGCAGCGCCCCGGTGCCGTTCAGGGTGCCCGCGAACACCACGTCCCCGGGGCGTTTCGGCGCGGGCAGCGACTCGCCGGTGATCGACGCCTGGTCGACCTCGCCGGTGCCGTCCTCGATGCGCCCGTCGGCGCCGATCCGTTCGCCGGGGCGCACCACGATCACGTCCCCGACCCGGAGTTCGGCGGTGCTCACGGTCTCCTCGACCCCGTCGCGCAGTCGCACGGCGGTGTCCGGCGCGAGGTCGAGCAGGCCGCGCACGGAGTCCTCGGTGCGGGCGGTGGCGAACGCCTCCAGCGCACCGGAGGTCGCGAAGATCACGATGAGCAGCGCTCCGTCGGTGATCTGCCCGATCGCGGCGGCGCCCAGCGCGGCGACGATCATGAGCAGGTCGACGTCCAGGGTCTTCTCCCGCAGCGCCCGCAACCCCTCCAGCGCCGGTTCCCACCCGCCGGTGGCGTAGCAGACCAGGTACAGCGCCCAGAACAGCCACGAGGGACCGCCGGACAGCTGGACGGCGAGGCCGAGCAGGAAGGCGCCCAGCGCCGCGGCGGCCCAGCGCGCCTCGGCGAGGGCGAACGGGCCGCGTCGCCGGGTCGGACGCTCGGTCCCGGCCGGGGCGTGGTCGGTGAGTGCGGTCATCGCGAGCGCCTCTCGGTGTCGGCAGCGGTGTACGCCGCGCACCATACATGAATGACTGATCAGGTGTTCATGTATCCCACCAGGTTAGACTGCCCGGCATGGGGCACGGGGTCAAGCGCGAGGTCACACCCACCGCACGGCTCGACGCGGCGTCGGCCGCCTCGGTCGCCGAGACCCTGCAGGCGCTCGCCACCCCGTCCCGCCTGCTGATCCTCAGCGAACTGCGGCAGCGCCCGATGGCGGTCACCGAACTCGCCGACGCCGTCGGCATGGAGCAGTCCGCGGTCTCCCACCAGCTCCGCCTGCTGCGCTCGCTCGGCCTCGTCGTCGGCACCCGCTCCGGCCGCAGCGTCGTCTACGCCCTCTACGACAACCACGTGGCCCAGCTCCTCGACGAGGCCGTCTACCACATCGAGCACCTCCGGCTGGGCCTGTCGGACTGATCCCGGCTACGCCAGGGCCGCCAGGGCGGCGTCGGCAGCCCGCGCGGCCGCCGCGGCGGCCCGCTCGGCGTCGTCGGCAGCCGTGGGCTCGCCGGCCGCCGCGAGGTCCAGCCGGGCCAGCGCCGCGGCACTGCGCGCGACGGCGGCGGCGAGCGACGCGGCGACGGCGGCGTCACCGCGCACGGCGCGCTTGCCGCGGCGGGCGAGCAGCTCCGCGAGCCCCGCGGTCTCCGCGGCGGTGCTCGCGATGGCCAGCGGCGGTTCCGCCGCCCGCGCGTACGCGGCGCGCAACGCCGCCGCTCCCTCGCGGCGCGCGGCGAGGACGGCCGCGTACGCGGCACCGTCCTCGGTGGCGAGGGCTTGCGCGCGGGAGCGCAGGAGTTCGGCGTCCGCCGCGAGCCGGTCGGCTCCGTCGAAGGTGGACAGGCGGGCGGTCATCGCCACCAGCCCGGCGGCCGAGGCGGTGGTGATCGCGCAGACGGCGCCGCCGGTCGCGGTCGGTGTCGGCGCGGCGACCTCGGCGAGGTAGTGGCGCAGCGACAGGTCGAGCCCGCGTTCGGCGAACGCGGGCTCGACGGGGGCGTCGGCCATCAGCTCAGCCCGACGATCTGGCCGTGCTCGTCGATGTCGATGCGCTCGGCCGCCGGGTGCGAGCCGAGTCCCGGCATGGTGCGCATCTCGCCGCAGATCGGGTAGACGAACCCGGCGCCGACGGAGGCGCGGACCTCGCGGACCGGCAGGGTCCACCCGGTCGGCGCGCCGAGCAGGGTGGGGTCCGAGCTCAGCGACAGGTGGGTCTTGGCGATGCACACCGGCAGCTCGCCGAACCCGTTGGCCTCGTAGTCGTCCAGCGCCTTGGCCGCGGCGGGCTGGTAGGAGACGCCGGAGGCCCCGTACACCTTGGTCGCGATGGTCTCGATCTTGGTGCGCAGGTCGGCGGAGTCGGGGTAGAGCAGCTCGAACCGGCTCGGTTCCTCGGCCGCCTCCACGACCGCCTCGGCGAGGTCGACCGCGCCCTTGCCGCCCTCCAGGTAGTGGTTGCTGACCGCCACCCGGGCTCCCTCGGCCTCGGCGACCTGCCGGATCGCGTCGTGCTCGCTCGGGTGGTCGGTGGGGAAGGCGTTGACCGCGACGACCGGGGACACGCCGTGCAACCGGATGTTGTCGATCTGCTTGCGCAGGTTGTCCGCACCGGCGAGCACGTCGTCGGGGTTCTCCGCCAGCATCTCCGGCGGCAGCGGGCGACCCGCGACCACCTTGTACCGCCCGGAGTGCGCCTTGAGCGCGCGCACGGTCGCCACCAGCACCGCGGCGTCCGGGCGCAGGCCCGAGGTGCGGCACTTGATGTTGAAGAACCGCTCGGCGCCCATGTCGGCACCGAACCCGGCCTCGGTGACGACGTAGTCGGCGCAGCGGGTGGCGATCCGGTCGGCGACCACCGACGAGTTGCCGTGCGCGATGTTGCCGAACGGTCCGGCGTGGATGAGCACCGGCGTGTTCTCGGTGGTCTGCATGAGGTTCGGCTTGAGCGCCTCGCGCATGATCACCGTCATCGCCCCGGCCGCCTTCAGCTGCTCGGCGGTGACCGGTTCGCCCCGGCGGGTGTAGCCGACCACGATCCGGCCCAGGCGCCGCCGCATGTCCTGCAACGACGTGGACAGCGCCAGCACGGCCATCACCTCGCTGGCCGCGGTGATGTCGAACCCGGTCTGGCGCGGCGTGCCGTCGGCGCGTCCGCCGAGCCCGGTGACGATGTTGCGCAGGTCCCGGTCGTTGACGTCGAGCACTCGCCGCCAGGTGATCCGGTGCGGATCGATGCCCAGCGCGTTGCCCTTGTGCAGGTGGTTGTCCAGCATCGCGGCCAGCAGGTTGTGCGCCGCGGTGACCGCGTGCATGTCGCCGGTGAGGTGCAGGTTCAGCGACTCCATCGGCACCACCTGGCTGTAGCCGCCACCGGCGGCGCCGCCCTTGATGCCGAAGGTCGGCCCCATCGACGGCTGGCGGACCGCCACCGCCGAGCGCTTGCCGAGGTGCCGCAGCGCCTGGCCGAGACCGACGGTCGTGGTGGTCTTGCCCTCGCCCAGCGGGGTCGGCGTGATCGCCGAGACCACGACGTAGCGGGCCGCCGGCCGGTCCGCGAGTTCGTCGATCGCGTCCAGCGAGATCTTGGCGACGTCGCGCCCGTACGGTTCGAGCAGGTGCGGTCCGAGCCCCAGCTGCGCCGCGACCTCGTCCAACGGCTTGAGCGCGGTGGAGCGGGAGATGTCCAGGTCGGAAGGGATGCTCATGCGGGAACCTCCCCGAGCTCGGCGGCCAGCCGGTGACGCCATTCCACCGTCTTGGCGACTTCGTTGAACGTGAAGAAGTGCCAGCCCGCGATGCCCTCGGACGGGTCGACGAGGTAGGGGGAGAGCTCGTCGAACAGTTCATCCGGCGTGTAGCGGGTCAGCAGCCGGGACACCACTCCGTGCTGCTTGCGCAGGAAGCGCATGGACTCGCCGAGCCCGATCTTCAGCGAGATCCGCAGCAGTTTGGTCACGTCCACCACGCCGGGCACGCCGATGTGGATCGGCAGCGTGATGCCCCGAGCCCGGACCGTCTTGACCCACGACGCGATGGTCACCGGGTCGTAGCAGATCTGGGAGACGACGTAGTCGGCGCAACCGGCCTTGTCGTTCATGGCCTGCACGGCCGCGTGGTCCGGGATGAACGCGTGCCGCTCCGGGTACCCGGTGATGCCGACCCGGGCCGGTCGGCGTTGCAGTTCGTGCATCCGCCGCAGCAACGACAGGGCATCCGGGAACTCCCCTGCGGGGCGCGGGGAGTCCCCGGCCACCACGAACGCCTCGGACAGCCCCTCGACGGCCATGCGGTCCAGCAGCGCCACGAGATGGGCGTCGTCGGACACCAGCCGGGCGGCCAGGTGCGGCACCGCGTGGTAGCCGCGGGCCCGGAGCCGGGCAGCCAGGTCCACTGTGGCGTCCACGCCCTTGGCCGGGGACGAGGTCACGGTGACCGTGGTTCCCGGCGGCAGGTGCTCGGCCTGCTCGACCGCGCCCCGCAGCGGCAGGATCTCGAACCGGGCGCTCATCAGCGACCGGTGGAGCCGTTCGGTGTTGACGCTCATGGCAGATCACCGCCGTTCGCTAGGCGCTGGCGCGTACCAGGCGCTTGGGGATGTCCTTGGTCGGGTCCAGGAACGGCTTCTCCACCACCACTGCCTCCTGCGGGCCGTGCTGGGTGTGCACCACGAGTTCGGTGCCCAGCTCGTGGTAGGCGATCGGCACCATGGCGAAGCCGATGTTGCGCTCCATCCGCGGCGAGTAGCAGGCCGAGGTGACCTCGCCGATGCGCAGCCCGCGCGGGTCGTGCACGTCGAAGACGTCGATCATCTGACCGTCGTTGAAGGAACCGACGCCCGGACCGCCGATCTCCACGCCGACCAGCTTGCGGCTGATGCCCTCGGACTTGATCCGGCGCAGCGCCTCCTTGCCGATGAAGTCGGCCTCCTGGTCCAGGTCGACCATCCACGTCTTCTCGAAGCCGTAACCCACCTCGAACGGATTGGTGTCGTAGGTGATGTCGCAGCCCCACGACAGGATCCCGGCCTCGATCCGGCGGATGTGGCAGGGTCCGATGACCCGCATGCCGTGCGGCTCACCGGCCTCCCAGACGCGTTCCCACAGCTTGACGCCGTCGCGGCTGGCGTCGTGCAGGTAGATCTCGTAGCCCAGCTCGGCGGTGTAGCCGGTGCGGGAGACCACGACCCGCATGCCGTCCAGTTCCTTCTCCACGGCGTAGTAGTAGGGGACGTCCAGGATGGAGTCGCCGAACAGGTCGACCATGACGTCGCCGGACTTCGGCCCCTGGATCTGCACCGGTCCCACGTCGGGTTCGCGGATCTGCACGTCCATCCCGAGGCTGTGCGCCAGGCCCTTGGCCCACAGCAGCACGTCGCTGTCGGCCAGCGAGAGCCAGAAGTGGTTCTCCCCGAGCCGCAGCAGCACCGGGTCGTTGATGATCCCGCCGTCCTCGTTGGTCACGAACACGTACTTGCACTGCCCGACCTTGCACTTGTTCAGGTCGCGCGGCACCAGCATGTTGGTGAACTCGAACGCGTCCGGGCCGGTGATCTCGACCTGCCGTTCCACGCCGACGTCCCACAGCGTCACGCCCTCCAGCAGCGCCCAGTACTCGCCGACCGGGTCGCCGTAGTGACGGGCGTGGTAGGTGTGGTTGTAGACGCTGTACAGGCCGACGCCGTGCCGCCGGGAGGCGTAGAAGAACGGCGACTTGCGCAGCCGGGGGTAGAGCAGGACTCCGGGGTTGGGGTTGATGGCCATCGGACGCTCCTTCTTCGCTGTCGGTGGGCCGGGTGCGGAGCGGACGCCCGGTGCGCCTCCCTCCGGCGGTGGGTGGGTAGCCGACACCTCCACCACGGACGATCGGTGACCGGGCGTTGTGCGGATGTGCTGGTGAATGCGCGATCAGCAGCGCATTCGGATCATCTCGGGGTCGAACACGGGGTCAGCGACGATCGCGCCGGATGTCGCTGGTCGAAGTCGGACACCTGCACCGAGGTGTCCGGTCCGGACGGGGCCGCGGCCCGAGCTCGGCTGAGCAGTGCGGTTGCCGTCCGCCATCGTCCACACAGGACAGTCTTGGTGCGCTCACCGGTTCCTCGCCGCCGTGCAGCCGCTTCGCGCGGGAGGACCGCAACGCCTCGTGCGAGGCGTCGTGATCGCCCCGCGGCCCCCAGGGGCCGCGTGCGGCGGCAGGTGTTGTCGGTACGCGCCGGGGAGGTCATGTCGCACATCGCCACTCGCTCGCGGATCGCCCGTTGTTCGGCGCCGACGATCGGTGACCAGTAGCGCCCTGCCCACGGCCCAGGCTGGACGATGTCCCGCGCTCCCGCCAGGGACTTTTTGCTCATGGTCGGCGACGGGGCCGTTCGCGGCGCCAGGTCGGTGGCGGGCAGCGGTCCCCGGTCGACGACGAGCGCGTCGGTGGCGCCGAGGCGGGCGAGGTGGTGGGCGGTGCCGCACCCCGCGCCGTCGGTGCCGATGACGAGAGCTTGGGCGTTCGGTCCCATGAGTGCCGCCCTGTTGCGTCTACGACAACTAACTGCGTGTAACGCAACAGTGCGCCTCGGTGACCGGGTCCGTCAAGGACACGGAGAGGTCGATTTGCCGGATCATCCGGCCGGGGTCATCCGCCCCGGTTCCGACGACGGACAGTGCCGTCCGCCCGGCCGCTGAAACACCGAAAGGTCTAGCTGCGACAGGGGAAACAACCCCGGTTGCGGGCTGCGGGCGAACCCGGTTCGGGTGGTCAGATCACCTGGCGGATCGCCCGCTCGAAGTGGTCGACGTGGGCCACCGCGATGCGGTCGGCGCGGTCGGCGTCGGCGGCCACCACCGCCTTCAGGAGCTCGGCGTGCTCGCCGACGTGGTCGGTGACGTCCGGGAGCCGGTCGAAGAACAGGTACCAGATGCGCAGGGCGAGGTTGTAGTACTGGCCGAGAGTCGTTTCCAGGTAGCGGTTGTGGGTGCAGCGGTGGATCGCGCGGTGCACCCGGGTGTCGACGTCCATGATGGTCGGCTGCCCGTCGGCGGGATCGGTCACCAGCGCCCGCAGGTCGTCCAGTTCGGACCGTTCGGCGTCGGTGGCCCGCTCGGCGGCGCGTCGGGCGGCGTGGCCCTCCAGGCGGCGCCGCACATCGGCGATCAGCGCGTGGTCGGTGATGTTGACCTCGGTGACGAAGCTGCCCCGGCGCGGGTAGATCGCGATCAGCGACTCGCCCTCCAGGCGCTTGACCGCCTCCCGGAACGGGGTGCGCCCGATGCCCAGCTCCCGGGTCAGCGGCTCCTCCTGGACGGGCGAGCCGGGCGGCAGTTCCAGCGTCAGGATGCGGTCGCGCAGCGTCAGGTAGGCGCGCTCGGCCTGCGAACGCGCGTCGCCGGACCGGGAATTGACGGCGCCAGACATGGCTCGTACTCTACGCCACCAACTGACATATCAGTTGTCGGTCAAAATCCGGATCTTCTTCTTCCCAGGTCACTGCTGGTTCATCGACATCCCTGGAGGCTGTGGTGACCCCGTCCCGCACCCCGCCGCCGGAGCCGCCCGCGCGGCGGTGGCGCGATCCCGGGCCGCAGCTGCGCTACGACGTGGTGATCGTCGGTGCCGGCGGCCACGGCCTGGCGACCGCCTACTACCTCGCGCGCGACCACGACATCCGCAACGTTGCCGTGCTGGAACGCGGGTGGCCGGCGGGCGGCAGCACGGCCCGCAACACCGCGATCATCCGGACCGCCCACCGCGGCGAGCAGCGCGCCGCGTTCCACGACCACGCGCTGCGGCTGTGGGAGCGGCTGCCCGCCGAGCTGGAGCACGAATTCCTGCTCGGCCGGCCCGGTGTGCTCGACCTCGCGCACACCGAACAGGAGGTCCGCGACTCCCGGCGGCGGGTGTTCGCCGACGAGCTCGACGGCGTCGACGCGGAGTGGGTGACCCCCGAGGAGATCGCCGAGATCTGCCCGGTCCTCGACCTCTCCCGCGACGTCCGCTACCCGGTGCTCGGCGCGACCTACCACCGCCGCGGCGGGATCGCCGAGCACGACCACGTGGCGTGGGCGTTCGCCCGCCGGGCCGGTGAACTGGGCGTCCACCTCGTCCCGGGCTGCGAGGTCACCGGATTCCTCACCGCGGGCGACCGGGTGACCGGCGTGCGCACCGCGCGCGGCCCGATCTCGGCCGGCCGGGTGGCGCTGGCCGTCGGCGCTCGCACCGCGTCGCTCACCGACGCGCTCGGACTCCGCGTCCCGGTGCAGAGCCACCCGTTGCAGGCGCTGGTGTCCGAACCGCTCGAACCCGTCCACCCGTGCGCGGTGCTGTCGCGTCACGCGCACGTCCACTGCAGCCAGGCGCGCGGGGGAGAGCTGGTGCTGGGCGCGGGCGTGGACGCCCAGGACGGCAGGCAGGACCCGGTGCACGCGGTGGAACGGCGACTGGCCGCCGCGCTGGAGCTGTTCCCGATCTTCGCCAACGCGCACGTGGTCCGCACCTGGGCGGGCACTGCGGACGTCACCCCGGACGCCTCGCCGATCATCGGCCCGACGCCGTACGAGAACCTGTTCCTCAACTGCGGCTGGGGAACCGGCGGGTTCGCGGCGACCCCCGGTGCGGGCTGGGTGTACGCGCACACCATCGCCACCGGACGTCCCCATCCGCTCAACGAGCCCTTCGGCCTCGAACGCTTCACCACCGGCGCGCTCGTCGACGAACCCGGCGCGACCGCCGTCGCGCGCTGACGGGCAACCCGCTCGCCGTCCCCAGGAGGCACCGATGTCGCTGATCCACCGGGCGCACACCGCCGGATGCCGCCGGTGGCGCACCGTCGTCCAGGTGCGCTCCGAGCTCCCCGGGACGGTGACCCCATGACCCGGCTGGACAGCGGCGGGCGCATCGACCGCACCCGGACCCTGCGGTTCACCCTGGACGGCATCGAGTTCACCGGGCACCCCGGGGACACGCTCGCCTCGGCGCTGCTGGCGTCCGGGCGGATCGAGGTCGGGCCGTCGATCCACCGCGACCGGCCGCGCGGCATCGTCACCGCCGACTGCACCGAACCCAACGCGCACGTGCAGGTCCTCAACGGACGCCCGGAACCGATGGTCCCGGCGACCGAGCTGGAGCTGTTCGACGGCCTCCAGGCGGCGAGCCTGTCCGGCGTCGGCTGGCTCGGCAACGCACCCGGGGACACCGTCCACGACAAGAAGTACGCGCACGCCGACGTCGCCGTGGTCGGTGCCGGACCGACCGGCATCGCCGCCGCCCTGGCCGCCGGTCGCGGCGGCGCGCGGGTGGTCCTCGTCGACCGGGGGCGCGAACTCGGCGGGGCGCTGCTGGACGGTGCCGAGCACATCGACGGGCGTCCGGCCACCGCGTGGATCTCCCGCGCCGTCAGGGAATTCGTGGAACTGCCCGAGGTCCGGGTGCTCACCCGGGCCACCGCCGTCAGCCACCACGACCACGGGCACCTGCTGGTCGCCGAGCACCGGGGCAACCGGCGGCGGCTGTGGCACGTGCGCGCGCGGCGCGTGGTGCTGGCGACCGGCGCGCGCGAACGGCCGGTGGTGTTCGCCGACAACGACCGCCCGGGCGTCATGCTCGCCTCGGCCGTGCGCAGCTACCTCAACCGCTACGGCGTGCTGCCGGGTCGGCGGGCGGTCGTGTTCACCACCTCCGACAGCGCCTACCGCGCGGTGGCCGATCTCGCCGCGGCCGGGGCGCGGGTCGTCGCGGTCGTGGACACCCGGCCGAACCCGCCGGAACGGCTCCGCGCGCAGGCCCGCGAAGCGGGGGCTCGGCTGTACACCGGTTCGGCCGTCGTCGGCACGTCGGGGCAGCGGCGGGTGCGGTCGGTGCGCGTCGCGCCGGTCGACGACGCGGGGCTGCTCGCCGGTCCCGCCGAGGAACTCGACTGCGACCTGCTGGCGGTCTGCGGCGGGTGGAGCCCGGTGCTGGACCTGTTCAGCCAGGCGGGCGGGACGCTGCGCTGGGACCAGGTCGTCGCCGGGTTCGTGCCCGAGCAGGGCGCCGGGCTGCCCCGCGTGGTGGGTGCCGCGCGCGGCACCTACGACCTGGCCGGGTGCCTGGCGCAGGGTCTGGCCGCCGGGGCGGAGGCGTCCACCGCCGCCGGGTTCCGCGTCGCGTCGCCGCCGGTGCCGCCGGTCAGCGGCGACCGACCGGCGGCCCAGCCGCGTCCGCTGTGGCTGGTCCCGGCGGAGGACGGCGACCCGCAGCGGTGGCACGACCACTTCGTCGACCTGCAACGGGATTCCACGGTGGCCGACGTGTGGCGCTCGGTCGAGCGCAGCCCGACCGTCGGCAGCGACCGGGGCAGGACGTCCGGGGTGGGCGCGATCGGCCTCGTCGCCGACGCGCTGGCCGCCGACGCCGGCACCACCACGTCCCGCCCGTGCACCCCGGTGTCGTTCGCGCTGCTCGCCGGGCGCGACCGCGGCGAGCTGCACGACCCGGTGCGCACCACGCCGATGCACTCCTGGCACGTCGCGCACGGCGCGGAGTTCGAGGACGTCGGCCAGTGGCGGCGGGCGCGGTGCTACCCCCGCCCCGGCGAGGACGTGGACGCCGCCGTGCACCGCGAATGCCTCGCGGCGCGCGAGGGCGTGGCGGTGGTGGACGTCAGCACGCTCGGCAAGATCGAGGTCGTCGGGCCGGACGCGCCGGAGTTCCTCGACCGGATCTGCACCAGCGCCCTGGCCGAGCTCGCGGTCGGCAGGTGCCGCTACGGCGTCCTGTGCACCCCGGACGGGGCGGTCTTCGACGACGGCGTCGCGCTGCGGCTCGCCGAGGACCGCTACCTGATGAGCACCACCACCGGCAACGCCGCCGCGGTCCTGGAGTGGCTGGAGGAGTGGCTGCGGACCGAGTGGTCGCACCTGGCCGTGCACTGCACGCCGGTCACCGAGCAGTGGGCCGGGCTCGCCGTGGTCGGCCCCGACTCCCGCGAGGTGATCGCCCGCGTCGCACCGGAGCTGGACGTCTCGGCCGAGGCGTTCCGGTTCATGGAGTTCCGGGAGACGGTGCTGGCCAGCGGGATCCCGGCGCGGATCAGCCGGATCTCGTTCTCCGGTGAGCTGGCCTTCGAGGTCGACGTGGCCACCTGGTACGGCCTGGCGGTCTGGGAGGCGGTGCACGAGGCCGGGCAGGACTTCGGGATCACCCCGTACGGCACCGAGACCGTGCGCGTGCTGCGCGCCGAGAAGGGGTTCGTGGTCATCGGGCAGGACACCGACGGCACCGTCACCCCGCTCGACCTCGGCATGGACCGGGTGGTGTCCCGGCGCGCGGACTTCGTGGGCAAGCGGGCGCTCGCCCGGCCGGACGCCGCGCGGGAGGGGCGCAAGCAGTTGGTCGGGCTGCTGCCGGTCGACCCCGGGGAACGGCTGCCGGAGGGTGCTCCCCTGGTCGAACCCGAGGTCGCCCGGGAACCCCCGGTGCCGACGCTCGGCCATGTCACCTCCAGCTACCGCAGCGCCGCGCTCGGCAGGACGTTCGCGCTGGCGCTGGTGGCGGACGGGCGCCGGCGCGTCGGCGAGGTGCTGCACGCCCCGGTGTCCGGCCGGTCGATCCCGGTCCGGGTGACCGGACCGGTGTTCTACGACGAGGAAGGAGCCCGCCGTGACGGTCGTCAGCCCCGCTGACCGGCAGGTCGACACCCGCTCGCTGCGCCGCAGCCCGCTGGCCCACCGCGCCGTCGAGTTCGAGGCCCGCGGCGCGGACGGCCTGCGCGGCGTGCGGCTGGCCGAGGAACCGTTCCGCACCCAGGTCGACCTGCGCGTGCCCGCGGGGAGCCCGGCGGTGGCGCGCGTCCAGCACGCCCTCGGCCTGGCCCTGCCGCGGCCCGGCCAGGTCACCGGGGACGCCGAGCGCGCCGCGCTGCGGCTCGGTGACGACGAGTGGCTGCTCGTGGCGCCCGACGGGCTCGCCGACGAGGTGCTCACCGCGGCCCGCGGTGCGCTGGCCGATGCGCCGGGATCGACGGTCGACGTGTCCGCGAGCCGCACTGCGCTGCGGCTGTCCGGTCGGATGGCGCGGGAGGTGCTGGAGAAGGTGTGCCCGCTCGACCTGCACCCGCGCGCCTTCGGCCCGGGCCGGTGCGCGCGGACGGCGGTCGGCCGCACCCAGGCGGTCCTCTGGCAGGTCGGCCCGGAACCGGCCTACCGCCTGCTCGTGCCCTGCTCCTTCGCCGGTTACCTCGCCGACCTCCTGCTGGACGCCATGACCGAGTTCACCGGCCGCTGACGCGGTGCCGCGCGCCCCCGGCGGCAGGCGCTCACGGGCGGGAGCGGGCGCCGACCGGTTCGGCCGCGGTGAAGGCCGCGACGAGGCGTCGGCGGTGCACGGCGAACTGCTTGGGCATGTTCAGCGCGAACACGCCCACCGTGCGGCCCTGGCGCTGGTAGGTCGCCACGAACCGGCGCGCCGCCAGGGAACCCTCCACGACGGTGATCTGGTCCTTCGGGCCGCCGTACCCCGCGTACTGCAGCGTCGCCCCGTACTGCTGGGACCAGAAGTGCGGGATCCCGGTGTAGTGCTCGACCGTGCTCCCGGCCAGCAGGTTGCGCACCGCGACCGGCGGCTGGTTCATCGCCGTCGACCAGTGGTCGCTGCGGATGCTGTGGCTGCGGTGCGGCGGCAGGTAGCGCGCGACGTCGCCGACCGCGACGACGTTGGGCAGCGCGGTGACGCACCCGGAGTTGGTCACGACCCCGTCGCGCAGCTTCAGCCCGGAGCCGCGCAGCCACCGGGTGGTGGGTTCGGCCCCGACCTCGACGACCACCGCGTCGGCCGGGACGACCCGGCCGTCGGCCAGTTCGACGCCGGTGACCGGCGAGCCGTCGGTGATGACCCGGGTGGCCGGGGTGCCGCAGCGCACCCGGACCCCGTTCTCCTCGTGCATCTCCAGGCACAGCGGCGCGAGTTCGAGCCCGAGGGTGCGGGCCAGCGGCACGTGCTGGCCGTCGATCAGGGTCACGTGCGCGCCCAGCGACCGGCACGCGGAAGCGATCTCCCCGCCGATCAGGCCGCCGCCGACGACCACCACGCGGGCCCCGGCGCGGACCTCGCCGCGCAGCGCCAGCGCGTCGTCGACGCTGCGCAGCAGGTGGCAGCCGGGCGCCTCCTCCGCGCCGGGCACGGTCAGCCGGGTCGAGCCGGTGGCCACCACGACGCCGTCCGCCCGCACCTCGGTGCCGTCGGAGAGCACCACCGCGCCGCGCCGCGGATCCAGGCGCACGGCGGTGGTGCCGAGCCGCCACTCGGCGGCGAGCTCGGCTTCCTCCTGCTCGGAGCCGAGCGCGAGTTCAGCCGGTTGCAGCTCTCCGACCAGGAACTCCTTGGACAGCGGCGGTCGGTCGTACGGTCGGTGCGACTCGGCGCCGATGATCACCAGCCGTCCGTCGAAGCCCTGTTCGCGCAGTTCCTGGGCGGCCCGCCAGCCCGCCACCGACGAACCGACGACGGCCACCGTCCTCATAGCACGACCACGCCCGGGACGGCGCACCCAGCGAGAGCCAACACCCCACACCTCCGTTGCACAATGTGAAACAGGGCGTATTATGTGCAACAAATCTGACCCTTTTGTTGCGACAACGTCAAGAGGGATAACGGATGGTTCCAGGATGTGCACCTCGAACGGATACGGTTGACCCGTGGGTAGCTCAGATGAGGCACGCGGAAGGAGTTCTGGCGCACTGGTCCAGTCCGTCGACCGGGCTGTGACCGTCTTGGAACTGCTGGCGCGCAACGGAGAAGCCGGGATCACCGAGATCGCCGGGGAGCTGGGCGTGCACAAGTCCACCGCTTCCCGGTTGGTCAGCGTGCTGGAGGCGCGCGGCCTGGTGGAGCAGCTGGGGGAGCGCGGCAAGTACGCCATCGGCTTCGGCGTGGTGCGGTTGGCGGGTGCGGCCACCGAGCGGATGGACCTGCCCAGGCTCGGCCGCCCGTTCTGCGAGTCGCTGGCCGCCGACCTCGGCGAGACGGTCAACATCGCGATCCGGGACAACGACGTCGCCATCAACATCAGCCAGGCGCGCGGCACGGCCGCGGTCACCGCCTACAACTGGGTGGGTCAGCGCACGCCGCTGCACGCCACCTCCAGCGGGAAGGTCCTGCTGGCGCACGCGCCCGACGACGACCAGGCGGAGATCCTGGGCAGGCCGCTGGAGCGCTACACCACGCGGACCGTCACCGACGCCGCGAAGCTCCGCGAGGACTTCGACCTGATCGTCCGCGACGGCTACGCGACCAGCTACGAGGAACTGGAGCTGGGGCTCAACGCCGCGGCGGTCGCGGTCTACAACCACGACGGCGAGGTGATCGCGGCGCTGAGCGCCTCCGGCCCGTCGTACCGCTTCTCGCGCAAGCGGATGCGCGAGGTCGTCGGGGCCATGCGGGTCGCCGCCAAGGAGCTGTCCTCGCAACTGGGCTACCTGGAGGTGTGAGGACCGCCCCCGAGCCGGCCGTGCGCGGGGTTCCACGGGAACCCCGCGCACCTCACGCGGTCGGCGACTGCGGTCCCGGCGGGCGGATCACAACTCCTCGGCGGTCTGCTCGATCGACTCGCCGCGGCCGAGCCGGCTGTTGCGCCTGCTGTAGAGCGCGTACACCAGCAGCCCGATGACCATCCACACGCCGAACCGCACCCAGGTCCAGCCCTCCAGGTTCAGCATCAGGTACAGGCAGGCCAGCACCGCCAGCACCGGGATCACCGGGACCCACGGGACCCGGAACGCGCGCGGCAGGTCGGGGCGGGCCCGGCGCAGCACCAGCACCCCGGCCGAGACCAGGACGAACGCGAACAGCGTGCCGATGTTGGTCATCTCGGCGAGCACGTTGATCGGTGTCAGCGCGGCGATGATCGCCACCACGACACCGGTGATCACGGTGATCCGGTACGGGGTGCGGAACCTCGGGTGGACCTTGGCGAACCACGTCGGCAGCAGCCCGTCCCGGCTCATCGCGAAACCGACGCGGGCCTGGCCGAGCATGAGGATGAGGATGACGGTGGTCAGCCCGCAGATCGCACCGATCGAGACCAGGCCGACCGCCCACGGCGCGCCGATCGCCTGGAACGCGGTCGCCATCGGTGCCGCGGTGTTCAACCCCGGGTACTTGACGATGCCGGTCATCACCAGCGACACCAGCACGTACAGGACCGAGCAGATCGCCAGCGATCCGAGGATGCCGATCGGCATGTCCCGCTGCGGCCGCCGGGTCTCCTCCGCGCCGCTGGCGACGATGTCGAACCCGATGTAGGCGAAGAACACCAGCGCGGCCCCGGCCACCAGGCCGCTGAGCCCGAACGAACCGCTGTTGCCGAAGATCGCGTCCACCAGCGGCTGGTTGAGCCCGGTCCCGGTGCCGCCGGGAGCGGGTGGCTGGTGCGGCGGGATGAACGGGACCCAGTTGGCGGTGCTGACGAAGAACGCCCCGAAGATGATGAAGAACAGCACCACGGCCAGCTTGATCGCGACGATGACGTTGGTGACCGACGAGCTGAGCCGGATGCCCACCACCAGCACCACCGTCAGGAGCAGCGCGATGACCGCGGCCGGGATGTCCACCATCCCGCCCGCGCCGGGCGCGGCGGTCAGCGCTCCCGGGAGGTGGACGCCGAGGGCGCTCAGCGCGTGGTCGAAGTACTGCGACCAGCCCACCGACACCGTGGACGCGCCGATGACGAACTCCAGGATCAGGTCCCAGCCGATGATCCACGCCAGGAACTCGCCGAGCGAGGCGTAGGAGAACGTGTACGCCGAGCCCGCGACCGGCACCACCGAGGCGAACTCCGCGTAGCACAGCGCGGCCAGCCCGCAGGCGATGCCGGATATGACGAACGAGATCGCGATGCCCGGGCCCGCGTCGGTGGCCGCCGCGACACCGGTGAGCACGAAGATGCCGGTGCCGATGATCGCGCCGATGCCGATGCCCAGCAGGTCGACGGCGCGCAGCACCCGTCGCAGCCGGAACTCGGGGGCCTCCGCATCGCGGATGGACTGCTCAACTGACTTGACCCGCATCAGTGTCATGGGACGCCTCCCTCATGGCGAGCCCCGTACGCCGGTACCGGCGTGCCACTGACAGGATTGTGCGTCGGGTCACACCAAGCAAGACGGTCATCGCGGCTGTGAGCGAGCTGTGACCAGTGCTTCGGCTGCGGCCCGCGCGGTGCGCGCGGCGGGTGCGCCACCGCCGACCGCAGCGGTCGCGGTGGCCCCGTCGACCAGGATGAGCAGCTGCTCGGTCAGTTGCTCGGGGTGCGGCACGTCCAGGCGTGCGACCAGGGACGCCAGGTACTCGCGCACGGCCTGCTTGTGCTCCCGCACCGCGCGGGCGACGGCGGGGGAGGTGCCGCCCAACTCGCCGAAGGTGTTGAGGAAGGCGCAGCCCCGGAACCCCGGCTGCCCGAACCACTCGGCCAGCCAGTCGAAGACCGCCAGCACCGCCTCGGCCGGCTCGCGCTCCGCGGCGGCGACGTGGTCGGCCAGCGCGGTCCGCCAGCGCGCGTCGCGGCGGCGCAGGTAGCTCTCGACCAGCTCGTCCTTGGAGGCGAAGCACTGGTAGAGGCGCTTGAGCGACACGCCGGAGGCGGTGCGCAGCTCGGCCATGCCGACGGCGTGCACGCCGCGTTCGTAGAACAGCCGCTCCGCGGTGTCCAGCAGTCGTTCCGCGGCTTCGCTGCGCTGCACTGGGGCTCCCGGGATTGCGAGGAGAACGATCGTTCTCTAGTCTAGCGGGCCGAGGGGAGAACGACCGTTCTCCAGCAAGGGGTGTCCCCATGTCCCGTCCGCCGCTCCCGCCGTTCGACGCGACCGCGGCCGCCCGGAAGGTGCAGGCCGCCGAAGACGCCTGGAACACCCGCGACCCCGAGCGCGTCGCGCTCGCGTACACCGAGGACTCGGTGTGGCGCAACCGCGATCTGTTCCTGACCGGCCGCGACGAGATCGTGGCCTTCCTGCGGCGCAAGTGGGCGCGCGAGCTCGACTACGCGCTGCGCAAGGAGCTGTGGGCGTTCCACGGCGACCGCATCGCGGTCCGCTTCCAGTACGAGTCCCGCGACGCCGCGGGGCAGTGGTGGCGCAGCTACGGCAACGAGATGTGGGAGTTCGCCGAGGACGGGCTGATGCGCCGCCGCGAGGCGAGCATCAACGACGTGCCGATCGGCGAAGCGGACCGCCGGATCTTCGGTCCGCGCCCGGAGTCCGAGCGCGGCGTGCTGCTGCCGCTGCGCTGACCGGGCGGCTCACGCCGTCGCGGCGGCGATCTCCTCGGCCGCGGCGCGCGCGAGCGCCCCGAGCTCGGGGAAGCGCGACTCGGGGACGCGGTCCTCCGGGCCCCAGATGCTGACGATCGCGACCGGGCGCCGGCGGGCGTCGAGCACCGGAGCGGCCACGCCGTAGACGTGCGATTCCAGCTCGCCGACGCTGACGCTGTAACCCTGGCCGCGGATGTCGGCGAGCTCGCGGCGCAGCGCGTCGCGGTCGGTGCGGGTCGTCTCGGTGAACTCCGCCAGCGGCGAGTTCAGCATCGACTCGACCTCCTGCTCGGGCAGCCAGGCGAGGAACGCCTTGCCCGCCGAGGTGGCGTGGATGGGCACGTGGCGACCGAGCCAGCGCGCGCTGAGCACCACGGGCGGAGCCACTTCGTCCACATAGGTCAGTCCGAGCCGTTGCGCCACGGCCAGGTTCGCGGTCTCGCCGGTTTCGCGGCTGAGGCGTTCCAGGACGTCGTGGGCGCGGCGGACCAGCCCGTCGACCCCGGCGGTGGCGGCCATCCGGCTGATCGCGAAACCGATCGAATAGCGGTTGGTGACCGGATCGCGCTCCACCAGTGCGTGGTGCTCCAGGGTCGCCAGCAGGCGCCACGCCGTCGCCCGGTTCAGACCGCACTCGACAGCGAGTTCGGCCGCCGACCGGCCTTCCGGCGCGCTCGCGGACACCGCGTTGAGCAGCGCGACCGCGCGGTCCAGGGACTGCACCCGGCCGGGCCGGGATTGCTCCTGCTCACCAGACGTACGGGCGGCTTCCACGGACATGACCCCACCCTAGTGGGACGTCCGGCCACCTCCCGGACGCCACCCTCTCGTCCGGCTCCGCCCCGCCCGGTGGCTCCTCCGGGCGAGACGTCTTGACCCCTCGGCGAGCCGTCCTCTAGCGTCGCACATTACGAACAGGCGACGCACATTGTGAGACGTTATGGATCGAGTGGTAACCCCCTACGAGGGCAGCGGGCACCGGCCGTGGGACGACACCGCGGAGATCCCGGCGCCGTTGCGGCTGCACGAGACGACCGTGAGCCCGCGGTGGGTCGACTACAACGGGCACATGAGCGAGTCGTGCTACCTGCTGGTGTTCGGCGACAACTCCGACGCGTTCTTCCGCTACCTCGGAATCGACGAGCAGTACCGGGAAAGCGGGCGCTCGCTGTACACAGTGGAGAGTCACATCCACAACCGGCGCGAGGTCGCGGAGGCGGAGCCGCTGTCGCTGTCGCTGCGGGTCCTCGACCACGACGCCAAGCGGGTGCACGTCTTCCACGAGATGCACCACGGCGGAACCGGTGACCTGCTCGCCACGGCCGAGCAGATGCTCGTGCACGTCGACACCGCCGAGGGGCGCTCCTGCCCGCTCCCGGAGCACCTGCGGCACCGCCTGGCCGCCATCCACCGAGCCCACCAGGCCCTCCCGGTTCCCGACTCGGTCGGGCGACCGATGGGCATCCGACGCTGAGGAGCACACCGTGGACTTCGAGCTCACCGACGAGCAGCGGATGATCGTCGACACCGTCCGCCGGTTCGTGGCCACCGAACTCCAGCCGCACGAGGACGAGGTGGAACGCCTGGACGACGTCCCCGCCGAGCTGGTCGAGAAGATCCGCGGCAGGGCCCTGGAAGCCGGGCTGTACGCGGCCAACATGCCCGCCGAACTCGGCGGCGGCGGGCTCGACGCGACCAGCATGACGCTCGTCGAACGCGAGCTCGGCCGCACCAGCTACGCGCTGCAGATGCTGGTGGCCCGGCCCAGCAACATCCTGCAGGCGTGCGAGGGCGAGCAGCGCGAGCGGTACCTGCTGCCCGCGATCCGCGGTGAGCGGCACGACTGCCTGGCGATGACCGAGCCGGGCGCGGGCTCGGACGTCCGGTCGATGACCACCCGAGCGGTCCGCGACGGCGACGAGTACGTGCTCAACGGCACGAAGCACTTCATCAGCCACGCCGACATGGCCGATTTCGTCGTGCTGTTCGCCGCGACCGGCACCGAGGACACCGACCGCGGTCCGCGCAACCTGATCACCGCGTTCCTGGTGGACCTCGACACGCCCGGGCTGGTGGTGACGCGCGGGTCCGGTTGCGTCTCGCACCGCGGCTACCACCAGTGCGAGTTGGCGTTCTCCGACTGCCGCATCCCGGTCGCGCAGCGGCTCGGCGCGGAGGGGCGGGGATTCGAGCTGATGGGCGAGTGGCTCGGCGCGAGCCGCCTGAGCGTCGCGGCCACCAGCGTCGGACGCGCCCGGCGGGTGCTGGAGATGGCCACCTCGTGGGCGGCGGAGCGGGAGCAGTTCGGCCGCACCATCGGGCGGTTCCAGGGCGTGTCGTTCCAGCTCGCGGACATGGCGACCGAGCTGGAGGCGGCCGAGCTGCTCACCCTGCGGGCCGCGGCGAAGCTGGACGCGGGCGGCATGACCGACCAGGACGCGGCCATGGCGAAGCTGTACGCCTCCGAGGCGCTCGCCCGCATCACCGACCGGGCGGTGCAGATCTTCGGCGGCATGGGCCTGATGGCCGAGCTCCCGATCGAGCGATTCTGGCGGGACGCCCGCGTCGAGCGCATCTGGGACGGCACCAGCGAGATCCAGCGGCACATCATCTCGCGGTCCCTGCTGCGCCCGCTGGGTTCCTGATCCGTCGTACGTCGAGCACGTCGCGCAGTGCCGCCGGTGGTGCGGATTGCGCGGGTGGAGCCATCGGGGGTCTGCGATGAGCGTGGAGTCCATTTCGGACAGTGCGGGGACCGGGCCCGGCGGTGCGCGCCGGGAGAACCTGCGGCGGTTGTTGGCACCGCGGCACATCGCGGTCTACGGCGGTCGCGCGGCCGCCGAGGCCGTCCGGCAGTGCCGCGACATCGGGTTCGCCGGCCGCCTCTGGGCGGTGCACCCGCGGCGCGACAGCATCGAGGGCGTGCCCTGCGTCCGCAGCACGGCCGAGCTGCCGGAGGCGCCGGACGCCGCGTTCGTCGCGGTGCCGAAGGAGGCGACCGTCGACGTCGTCGCCGAGCTGTCCGCGCGCGGAGCCGGCGGAGTGGTCTGCCACGCCTCGGGATTCGCCGAGCACGGTGCCGCCGAGCTGCAACAGTCCCTCGTGGCCGCGGCGGGCGAGATGGCACTGGTGGGGCCGAACTGCATCGGCGTGCTCAACTACCTCGACGGCGCCGCGCTGTGGCCCGACCAGCACGGCGGACGGCGGGTCGAGCGCGGCGTCGCGGTCATCACCCAGAGCGGCAACATCGGGCAGAACCTGACCATGCAGCGCCGGTCGCTGCCCTTGGCGCAGCTCGTCACGCTCGGCAACGGCGCGGTGACCGGGGTGGCCGACCTGGTCGAGGCGATGCTCGACGACCCGCGCATCACCGCGATCGGGCTGCACCTGGAGGGCATCGACGACGTCCCCGGGCTGTCGCGGGCAGCGCTGCTGGCGCTGCGCCGACGCGTCCCGGTGGTGGTGCTGAAGTCGGGGACGTCCGAGCTGGGCGCACGGGCCAACCTCAGCCACACCAGCTCGCTCGCCGGGTCGGACGTGCTGTGCGACGCGTTGTTCCGCAGGCTGGGCATGGCCCGCGTGGACCACCTCGGCACGTTCGTGGAGACGCTGAAGTTCCTGCACGTGCACGGCGCGGTGGCGGGATGGCGGATCAGCTCCGCGAGCTGCTCCGGTGGGGAGGCCGCCCTGGTCGCCGATCTGGCCGAACGCGACGGCCTGGAACTGCCGGAGTTCCCCGAGGACACCGGGCGCCGGCTGCGCGCGCTGCTGGGCGACCGGGTGTCGGTGACCAACCCGCTCGACTACCACACCTACATCTGGGGCGACCGGGACGCGCAGACGGCGTGCTTCACGGAGTTCCTGCGCGCCGGTTCGGACTGCCACCTGCTGCTGGTCGACCTCCCGCGCGAGGACCGCTGCACCGACGGTCCGTGGACGACCACTGTGGACGCTTTCCTCGCCGCGCACTCCGCGGTGGGCGCACCCGGGTGCGTGGTCAGTTCGCTGCCGGAAGGGCTTCCGGAACCGGTCGGTGAACGGCTGCTGGCGGCCGGTGTGGCGCCGATGCAGGGCATCGCCGACTGCGTGGCGGCCGTGGCCGCGTCGGCGCGCATCGGCGCGGCGCAGCGGGCGGTGGATTCCGCGGCACCGCCGGAGGTCCCGGCCGTCCCGCGTGGGGAGCACCACCAGCTCGACGAGCACGCGGGCAAACGCGCGCTGGCCGCGTACGGGCTGTCGGTTCCCGAAGGCGCCGTGGTCCCCGCGTCCCGGGCTCCCGGGACGGCGGCCCGGATCGGTTTTCCCGTTGTCGTGAAAGCGCATTCGGCTGATCTGGCGCACAAGAGCGACGTCGGCGGCGTGCGCGTCGGGCTCGTCGACGAACGGCAGGTGCGGGACGCCGTCGCGGGGATGTCCGGGCTGTCCGAGCGCTTCCTGGTCGAGCGGATGGTCGACGGCGCGGTCGCCGAACTCATCGTCGGCGTGCGCCGGGACCCCCGGTTCGGCCTGGCGCTGACCATCGGCGCCGGTGGGGTGCTGGTCGAGCTGGTGCGCGACGCGGTGACCCTGTTGCTGCCGGTGCAGCGCGCGCAGATCCGCGCCGCGCTCGCGGAACTGCGGATCTGGCCGCTGCTGGCCGGTTTCCGCGGTCGATCGGCCGATGTGGACGCGGTGGTGGCGGCCATCGCCGCGATCGCCGACTACGCCCGCGACCACGACCGGCTGGTCGAACTGGACGTGAACCCCCTGCTGGCGCTGCCGCGCGGTGCGGTCGCCGCGGATGTGCTGGTGCGAGAGACGAGGAGTGCGGATGAGTGACCCGGTGCGGCTCGACGTCGACGGCGGGGTGCTGACGATCACCCTGGACCGGCCGAAGGCCAACGCGATCGACCTGGCCACCAGCCACGCCCTGCACGCGGCGTTCGACCGGCTGAACCGGGACGACTCGTTGCGCGTCGCGGTGCTCACCGGCGCGGGCGAGCGGTTCTTCTCGGCCGGCTGGGACCTCAAGGCCGCCGCGTCGGGCGAGGCGATCGACGCCGACCACGGTCCGGGCGGGTTCGCCGGGCTCACCGAGTTCTTCGAGCTGGACAAGCCGGTGATCGCGGCGGTCAACGGGCTGGCGCTGGGCGGCGGTTTCGAACTGGCGCTGGCCGCTGATCTCGTCGTGGCGGCCGAGCACGCCGAGTTCGCCCTGACCGAGGTGACGCTGGGCATGGTCGCCGACTCGGGCGGGGTGCTGCGGCTGCCCAAGCGGCTGCCGCAGGCGGTGGCGGCCGAGATGCTGCTCACGGGCCGCCGCATGGCGGCCGCCGAAGCCCGCGAGTGGGGGCTGGTCAACCGCGTCGTCCCGGCGTCGTCGCTGGCGGCCGCGGCCGCCGAGCTGGCCGCGCGGATCTGCGCGGCGGCGCCGCTGGCGGTCGCGGCGGTCAAGGAGATCACCCGGCGCACGGCGGCGCTCGACGTCGAGTCGGGCTACCGGCTGCTGCGCGGCGGCGAGCTGCCGAGGTACCGGGCGATGCTGGCCTCCGAGGACGCCGAGGAGGGGCCGCGCGCGTTCGCCGAGAAGCGCCCGCCCCGGTGGCGGGGCCGTTAGCCCACGCGCAGTTCGACGGCGGCCGACCCGAGGACGTCGTGCCGCGCGCGCAGCCGGACGACGCCGGGGGCACCGCAGCTGCGCAGCCACACGGCACCGGCGCCGCCGGTGTCGGCGAGCGGGAACGGGTTGTCGCCGACCAGGACCGCCGGTCCGGCCACCTCCAGCGCGACGTCGCCGGTGACGTGCGGACGCGTGTTGCCGAAGCGGTCCACCGCCCGGATCTCGGCGCGCGTGGCGTCCACACCGGACAGTTCCGCGTCGTCCAGGGCCAGCGCTAGGCGGTCCCGGGAGCGGTCGGCGCAGAACCGGCGACTGATCACCAGCCGGTCGCCGAGGTAACCGTCGATGCGCAGCTCCACACCGTCGACAGTGGACAGATCCGCGAAGAACGGCGGGTGCGGCAGGCGCGGGAACTCCGCGCGGTCCGGGCGCAGCGCGGCGAGGTGCCGTCCGTCGACGTGCAGCTCCAGGCGGTCGGCGTTCGAGAAGATGGCCGCGCGGTCCCCGAGGTCGCCGACCGGGCTCGGCCCGTCCAGGACCCAGCAGAACGCCGGTTCCAGCACCGGTCGCCGCCGGGGGTCGACCTGCGCCCGGTACACCGCCGCTCCCGGTTTGGCCACCCGGAAGAGGTCCACGACCCCGGGCCACTTGATGCCGTCGGCGGAGTTCCCCTGGCCGGAGGGGTAGTCGAACCCGGCCCACCCGAGCAGGCCCGCGTACCGCTCGTCGGAGCGCGCCAGGTCGTGCGCGCGGGCGTGCGCGAGCGCCTGCCCCTGCTGCACCGGCTGCGGATCGGTGCGCCGGTAGTACCGGGCCGGGCCGGACAGCGTCCCGACCGCCTCGCTGACCAGGTAGGGCCGGTCGGTGCGCGGTGGCAACAGCTCGGGGCGCGGCCGGCCGTCCGGCCCGGTGCCCGCCGTGTAGTCGTCGTAGCCGAACACGTCCTGCTGGAAGTCGGTGGTGTCGTGGTCACCGGGGTGCACGGCCCCGGTCGTCTGGCGGGAGTCGTCCAGCGCCTCGGCCAGGCGTTGCGTGCGGGCGTAGAACTCGGGGGCACCGGGGGTCTCGTTGAGCCGGGCGGCCCACAGCACCACGCACGGGTGGTTGCGGTCGCGCACGATCATGTCGTGCACGTCCCGGTAGGCGCGGTCGAGCCAGCCGGCGTCGCCGAGGTGCTGCCAGCCCGGCGGTTCCTCCCACACCAGCAGGCCGAGTTCGTCGCAGGCGTCGAGGAACGCCTCGTGCTGGGGGTAGTGCGAGCAGCGGACCGCGTTGCAGTTCAGCTCCTCCCGCAGGATCTGCGCGTCCCGGCGCTGCACCCGCGCGGGCATCGCGGCGCCCGCGAACGGGAAGAACTGGTGGCGGTTGAGCCCGAACAGCTGCACCCGCTCGCCGTTGAGGAAGAACCCGGAGCGGGTGAACCGCGCCTCCCGGAAGCCGGTGCGCACCCGGTGGTCGTGCAGCGCTCGCCCGTGTTGGGAGAGGGTGACCACGACGTCGTACAGCTCGGGGGTCTCGATCCCCCACAGCGCGACGTCCCGCGGCCCGGGCAGCCGCAGCGCCACCGGGTGGCGTCCCGGCGGCAGCGCGGGGAGACCCGTCGACGCCGCGGCCAGGGTGGTCCCGGCGCGCCGCAGTTCGGCGTCCACCCGCAGACCGACCGCGTCCTCGGCCAGGTCCAGCTCGCAGCGGACCTCCAACCGCCGGGACGCGTCGTCGAGCACCCCGACCGGCTTGGCGAACACGTCGGCGACGTGGGCGGCGGGCACCCCGACCAGGTGCACCTCCCGGTACAGCCCGGCGGGCTGCCAGAAGTCGACCGACTCCGGGGCGCCGTCGCGGTTCGGCGGCACGCCCGGGTCGAACGAGCCGTCGACGACGACGTCGAGCGTGTTGTGCCCGGCCAGCAGCCCGGTGACCTCGGGGCGGAACGGCAGGTAGCCGCCCGCGTGCGCGGGCAGCGGCGTGCCGTTGAGCACCGGAGCCGCGTCCGTCAACGCCGCGTCGAAGTGCAGGAAGTAGCGCAGTCCCGGATCGACCCGGGCGGGGAAGTGCTTGCGGTACAGCCAACGCCGCTGCCAGCTCGCCGGATCCCAGCGCCGCCAGGACAACCCGGTCGCGGTGTGCGGCAGGTCCACTGTGGACATATCGCGGTCCGCGACGGCGCCGGGCCGCGCGCCGTCCAGCGGTGCGAACAACCAGTCGCGCAGCAACGGCTCCCGCAGCTCGGCGGGTCCCGCGGCGGTCGCCGGTGCGGTGCGGTGGAAGGCGAGCACGGCGGCGGTCAGCGCGGTGGCGCGCCACAGCACGCGCCGGGAGAACCGCCCACGGGACACCTCGCCCGTCCCCTCCGGCAGCGCCTCGTCCGCCGCCCAGATCGATCGGGAACGGACCGATTCGAGCACACGTCCACCCCGCCCGACCACGCACGAGCGGACGAATCCCCCACCCGGCCGATCAGCGCGGCTGGCGGGACGGCGGGTGCGCGGTCGGCTCCTCGTCGAGGGCGTCGGCCGCGGCGGTCCGGGTCTCCTGGTCGACGGAGGTGCGGCGCGCGGGTTTCTGCACGAGGGTCGCCGACGGCAGGTCGGGCCGGGTTCCGCCGCGGCGCGGGGGAGCCGGCAGGTCCGCGCGGGACGCCCCGTGCACCGGTCGCCGCGGGGGCGGCTGGCTGGCCGAGATGTACAGGCCCTGCAGCACCAGCACGACGATGCCGATCGCGAGCGCGCCCGCGGCCGCCCACACCCCCCACGGGACGTGGTCGAACCACCACAGCCCGGCCGCCACGCCGCAACCGGCTCCGGCGACCATCGCCAGCAGGTGGAACAGCAGGTGGACGGTGTAACCCCTCACGACCCGGTACCTCCCCTGAACTCGACCCGCGGCAGCGCGACTCCGGCGTGGTACGCCGACGGCCCGGCGACGGGTTGCCCGGGATGACCGGCCTCACACCAACGAGCGAACAGCGCCGAAGCCCGATGGTATCGCCCGGAGCGCGCGAAATGCCCGATCGAGACCGCCCGGGTGGCACCCGCCACCCGCATCACCTGTTCGGGCGAAAAGAGTGCCCGCATCCAGCGACCTTGGTCGTCCGGACCTACGGTGAACTGCGGAAAGACCGCACGAGGGTCGGTGTTGGTGCCACCGGCCCGGGCCGGGGGAACGTGCACCCCGCCGCGCCGTGGGGGGTGGTGCCGGTGATCAATTCGCTGCCCGGGTTCGCGCTGTCGGCGACCGCTGGGTTCGGGACGATCCTGCTGTCACTGGTCGGGATGTGCTGGGTGGAGCGACGCATGCTCGGCACCGGTCGTCCGCGCCACCGGTCGACTCCCGCGCTGTGGTGGCCGGCCCTCACCGCGCTGCTGTTCGGCGGGCGCCCGGGGCGTGCGTCCGGGCCCGGGGCGATGCGGCGGCCGCGCCGGTTCACAGCACCTGGAAGTCGGCGAAGTCGAACCCCGGCGAGACCACGCAGCTGACCAGCGTCTCCACCGTCGCCGCCGCGCTCGCGCGCTGCCAGGTCCCGGCGGGCACCACGGTCTGCGGGAGCTGTCCGGCGCCGGCGCCCAGCACCAGCTTCTCCGGTTCCTCCTGCGGCTTGTCGCCGTCCCCGCCGAGCGACAGGGTCAGCGGGCCACCCCGGTGCCACAGCCACAGCTCGTCGGAGGCCACGGTGTGCCACTGGGAAGTCTGCCCCGGCGGGAGCAGGAAGTAGATCGCCGTCGCGCTCGGGCGAGTTCCGTTTGGATGGGCCACCTCGAACGAACTCGTCCACGTCCGCCGGTACCAGCCGCCCTCCGGGTGCGGCACCAGGTCGTACTCCTCGGCCGTGCGGCTGCGCGTCTCCAGCGCCAGGAACGTGCCCACCAGGTCGCGCCGCGCGTAGCGCACCCCGATCACCGCGGAGCGCTCCAGCGGGCCGTACACGTGCGGGAACAGCGTCTCGGCCGGGACGCCCGGCGGCGGGGCGGGGTTCGGCGGTTCCCAGCGCACCGGCGCGGACAGCCGGTCCGGATCCAGTTCCAGCGCGACCATCGGCTCGGCGACCTCCCGGTACAGCGCGTTGGCCACCGCCAGCGTGGTGCGCACGTCCGGGGAGCAGTGCACGAAGCCGTCCTCGTCCAATGTGGCCGAACGGATCGGCGCGTCCCGGTCGGCTTGGAAGGCGCTCAGCGGAAGCAGGTGCAGCAACGATCCAGTCACCCCGCCAGTTTCCCCCGAGCAGCCCGCCGACCGCGATCCATCGGTCGGACCGGTTGTCCACGCCGCCGCGGTGGGCCCGCCCGAGCGCTCTACGATCGGCCGTGCAGATGCGTCGAGGAGGTGGGCATGGCTGTTCGGATCGCGGTGCTCGACGACTACCAGGGCGTCGCGCTGGACCACGCCGACTGGTCGTCGTTGGACGCCGAGGTGGAGGTGTTCCGCGAGCACATCGACGACCGGGACGAGCTGGTGCGGCGGCTGCAACCGTTCCAGGTGATCGCGGCGATGCGCGAGCGCACGCCGTTCCCGCGGGAGGTGCTGGAGGCGCTGCCGAACCTCGGGTTGCTCGTCACCACCGGGATGCGCAACGCCTCGATCGACCTGGACGCGGCCCGCGAGCTCGGCGTCGTGGTGTCGGGCACGGGCAGCGGCGGCGACCCGGAACGCTCGTGGGCGGCCACCGCCGAGCTGACCTGGGGACTCATCCTCTCGCTGGCGCGCCGGATCCCGGCCGAGGACCGGGCGATCCGCGAGGGCGGCTGGCAGCACACCGTCGGCGTCGAGGTGGCCGGGCGCACGCTCGGCGTGCTCGGCCTCGGACGGCTCGGCAGGCAGGTCGCCACCGTCGGCCGCGCGTTCGCGATGGACGTCATCGCCTGGAGCCAGAACCTCACCGACGAGGCCGCCGAGCAGGTCGGCGCCCGGCGGGTCGACAAGGACGAGCTGTTCCGCGCCTCCGACGTGCTGACGATCCACACCGTGCTCAGCGACCGCACGCGGGGCCTGGTCGGCGCCGAAGAGCTGGCGCTGATGCGGCCCACCGCGTACCTGGTCAACACCTCGCGCGGGCCGGTCGTCGACGAGGCGGCACTGCGGGCCGCGCTGCGCGAGGGGCGGATCGCCGGTGCGGGCATCGACGTCTACGGGCGCGAGCCGCTGCCCGCCGACGACCCGTGGCGCACCACGCCGCGCACCGTCCTCACCCCGCACATCGGCTACGTCACCGAAGGCACCTACCGCACCTTCTACGCCGACACGGTCGAGAACATCGCCTCCTACCTGCGAGGATCACCGGTGCGCGTGATCAACGGCTGAGCGCCCGCCCCGGTTGGCGCAAGAGCGGCTCCCGCCGCTCGCCGGGACCTCCCGGGAGCGGGTTCACAGCCGGGCACCGCCGTCGGAGTCGAAGACCACCAGCCGGCGGGCTCCGTGCCCGGCGCGCATCCGCTCGAACGCCTCGCCCACGTCGGCCAGCCCGATGCGTTCCGAGACCAGCGCGTCGAGGTCCAGGCGACCCGCGCGGTAGTGCTCCACCAGCGCCGGGATGTCCACGTCCGGGTCGCTGCTGCCGTACATGCAGCCCCGCAGCGTGCGGGCGAAGTAGGCGACCTCCATGGCGTTGAAGGTGACCTGGTCGGACGCCGAGCCCAGACCGACCACGGTGGTCTGCCCGCCGCGGCGGGTCGCCGACCAGGCGGCGCGGATCGTGTCGGCCCGGCCCACGCATTCCACGGCGTGGTCGGCGCCCCGGCCCTCGGTGAGCCTGCGGATCCGCTTGGTCAGGTCCTCGGACGGTTCCAGGACCTCGGTGGCGCCGAGCCGCCACGCCAGGTCCGCCTTCTCGGTGGCCGGGTCCACGGCGATGATCCGGTCCGCTCCGGCGATCCGCGCGGCCTGCACCGCGCACAGGCCGATCCCGCCGAGCCCGAACACCGCCACGCTCTCGCCGGGCCGCACCCGCGCCGCGTTGAACACCGCGCCCGCGCCGGTCAGCAGGGCGCAGCCCATCAGCGCCGCGTGGTCCAGCGGGACGTCGTCGGGCAGCCGCACGCAGGCGTTCGCGCCGACCAGCGTCTCGGTGGCGAACGCGGCGACGCCGAGCCCCGGGTGGACCGCCGAGCCGTCGGGCAGCCGACCGTACGGCTCCGACATCGCCTGGCTGCCCCGCGGGCACAGGTACGGCTGGCCGTGGTCGCAGAACCAGCAGTCCCGGCACGGCGGCGTCCAGTTGAGCACCACCGGATCCCCCGGCCGCAGACCGATGACCTCGGGGCCGACCGACACCACGCGGCCCGCGCCCTCGTGGCCGAGCACGGCGGGCACCGGGTGCGCCAGCACGCCCGTCGCCAGGGACAGGTCCGAGTGGCACACCCCGGTCGCCGCGAGCCGGACCCGGACCTGGCCGGGTCCCGGCTCGGGCAGGTCGATCTCCTCCACCCGCAGCGGTCCGCCCGTCTCCCGCAGCACCGCCGCCCGCACTGCCACCATCCGCCGCTCCTCTCAGACCTCGGACGCCAGTCGTTTGACCTGCTCGATGAGCCGGGTCCGCTGCTCGGCGTCACCGGCCAGCGGGGTGACGTTGAGCGTGGTCACCCCGGACTCCTTCAGCGCCGCGAGGCGTTCCCGGACGTGGCCCTCCGGGCCGATCAACGAGGTCTTCTCCAGCAGCTCGCGCGGGACCGCCGCAGCCGCCTCGTCCTTCTTGCCGTCCAGGTAGAGGTCCTGGATCGTCTCGGCGGCCGCCTCGTAGCCGTAGCGGCGGGCCAGGTTGTTGTAGAAGTTCTTCCCCTTGGCGCCCATCCCGCCGATGTAGAGCGCGAGCACCGGCCGCATCAGGTCGTGCAGCTCGTCGAGGTCCTCGCCGATCGCCAGCGGGGCCTGGGCGACCACGTCCAGCTCGGGCAGCGAGGCGTCGCGCCGGGCGCGGCCCTCGGCCAGCGGTTCGCCCCACACCTCACCGGCCCGTTCCGGCAGGTAGAAGATCGGCTCCCACGCCTCGGCGATCTCGGCGGCCATGGCGACGTTCTTCGGGCCGATCGCGGCGATCATGATCGGGATGCGCTCGCGCACCGGGTGGTTGATCAGCTTGAGCGGTTTGCCCAGCCCGGTGCCCCGCTCGGCGGGCAGCGGGATCTCGTAGTGCTTGCCGGAGTGCACGACCCGCTCGCGCCGCCACACCTGGCGGCAGATCTCCACGATCTCCCGGGTGCGGCCCAGCGGAGCGTGGTAGGGCACGCCGTGGAAGCCCTCGATGACCTGCGGTCCGGAGGCGCCGATGCCGAGCGTGAAGCGGCCGTCGGAGACGTAGTCCATGCCCGCCGCCGTCATCGCGGTCAGCGTCGGGGTGCGCGTGTAGATCTGCAGGATGCCGGAGGCGATCTCCAGGCGTTCGGTGCGCGCCGCGATGAAGCCCATCTGGCTGACCGCGTCGAAGGAGTACGCCTCCGGGACGAACACGATGTCCAGGCCCGCCTTCTCGTGGGCGGCCAGCTCGTCGATCGTCTCCTTGAAGCCTCCGCTGTAGTTCAGCGGCATCCCGATGCGCATGCTCGTCCTCTCCGGTAGCAGCGGGGGCGCCGCCGGTCCGGCCGCGCCGCCGGTCGGGACAGAGGTTACCGCCGAGTACGGCGCGGTCGAAGTCGCGCGCGGTTGTGACGGACATCTCAACGAAAACGGTTCGCGACGCGGGAACCGCGCGCTGCGACGTCGACAATGGAGACCATGTGCGAGCCCACCCCATTCCGATCGGCGGGGGTGGTGGCATGAGGCTGGGGTTGCTGGACATCGGATCCACCGCGGCGCGCCTGGAGATCGTCGACCTGGACCGGTCGCGGATGCCGCGCGCGGACTGGAGCGTCAAGGCCCGCACCCGCCTCGCCGAACACACCCGGGCCGACGGAACCGTCACCGAGCTCGGTGTCGAGCACGCCGTCCGGGCGGTGCGCCACTGCGTGTCCGCCGCCGCGGACCGCGAACCGGACGTGCTGATCGCGTTCGGCACCTCCGCGGTGCGCGACGCGACCAACGGCGCCGACCTGCGCGAGCGGCTCAGCGCCGCCGCCGGGGTGCGCATCGGCGCGCTCAGCCCGCGCGACGAGGCCGCCGTGACCTACCACGCGGCCCGCCGCTGGCACGGCCGCGACGGCACCGAACTGACCACTGTGGACATCGGCGGGGGCACGGCGGACGTGGCCGCGGGCATCGGTGCCGAGCCCGCCGAGGTCGTCACGCTGCCGTTCGGCGCCGCCCGGCTGACCAGGCAGTTCCTCCCGGACGACCCGCCGCGCCCGGAGCAGGTGCGGCGGCTCGTCGACGAGCTGCGCGGGACGCTGGACCGGCGGCTGCGGACCTTCACCGGCGCCGAGCACACCGTCGCGCTGTCCAAGGTGCTGCGGCAGCTGGCGGTGCTCACCGAGAGCGCCCCGGGCCGGTTGGTGCGCCACCCCGACCGGCTGCGCCGCGACAAGCTGGCGGCGTGGATCCCCCGGCTGGCCGTGCTCGACCAGGCCGAGCGCGCGGCGCTGCCCGGCGTGTCGCGCCACCGGGCGCGGCGCATCCTGGCCGGGGCGATCGTCGCGGACCTGGTGCTCGCCGCGATCGGCGTCGAGGAGCTGGAGATCTGCCCGTGGGGCCTGCGGGAGGGGCTGGTGTTCCGCTTCGAGGAGGTCTACGCGCGGGCGGGCGGCGACGCGGTCGAGGTGATGTCCGGCCTGTTCACCTGATCGCGCGGTAGCGTGGTCGGCGGACGACGAGGGGAGGAGCACCGTGGCGGTACTGGTGCACGTCGTGATCACCGCGGTGTCCGTGTGGATCGCCACCGCGTTGCCCGGGATCACCCTGGGAGGGCACGACACCACCGCGAAGATGCTCACCCTGCTGGCCGTGTCGATCATCTTCGGCATCGTCAACGCGGTGCTCAAGCCGATCGCCAAGACCCTCGGCTGCCTGCTGTACCTGCTGACCCTCGGCCTGTTCGGGCTGATCGTCAACGCGCTGCTGTTCTGGCTGACCAGCTACCTGGCCGGGCAGCTGCACCTGCCGTTCCACGTCGGCGGGTTCTGGCCGGCGTTCTGGGGCGCGTTGATCGTCACCATCGTCAGCAGCGCCCTGCACGGGATCGTGCGGCGCACCACCTACCGCGAACAGGAGTACTGAGCCGGGGCCGTTCGAGTGGTCCGCCCCCCGATCGGCACCGCCGTCGATCGCGGCTGGTTATCCTGCCGTCCGGTTGTCCACAGCGGAGCGATCGGATCGACGATGCGGTGCAGTCTGGCGGAGCTCAACGCGCTGCTGCGCGACCGGAGTGCCGACCCCCAGGTCACCGAGTTCCTGATCGGTTCCGCTCCCGGCTCCGCCGCGGTGCCCGGGGGCGCGCGGTGGGAGGCGGTCGCCGACACCGTGGCGAGCGCGTCGGTGTTCGGCTTCGCCTGCGTCGACGACGGCTGGGACGAGATGCGCGGCCTGGTGGCCGTCGGCCGGGGCCACGCCGTCCGCGTGCAGGTGCGCGACGACTCGGTGTCCGTCGAGCAGGTGCGCCCCGACGCGCCGTGGCCCGCCCTGGTCGGCTGCCTGCCGGACGTCGAACCGGCCCACGGCTGCGAGGTCACCGTGCCCACCGACGTGCTGTCCGAGGCGCTGGAGGCGGCCGGCTGGCAGCCCGACGTCGAGCGGATCGCCCTCGAACTGCGGCGCCGCCTCGTGCCGTCCGAGGACGCGCAGGCCGTCGGCGAGCTGCTGCACCGGGCCGACGGGGTCAGCGCGCGCATCGAGGTGGCGCTGCGCGGCGCCGGGCACCTGCTCGTCGCGCCGTCCGCCATCGACGTCCAGCACTGCGCGACCGGCCGGGTCGCGATCGTCCCGGAGTCCCCAGACGACACGTTCACCCTGGTCACCCCGGCCAGCGCCTACTTCCTGGGCAGGTCCCTGCAGAAGTACGTCGAGGACCTGTGGGCAGCCACCAACGAGCGCACCCAGCCGTTCCTGGCGGGCGCGGTCAAGCCACCCGGGATGTGATCCGGGTGGCGATGTCCTCGCCGATGAGCAGCGAGGCGGTCGCGGCCGGTGACGGTGCGTTGAGCACGTGGACCCAGTGCTCGTCCTCCACGACGAGGAAATCGTCCACCAGCGCGCCGTCGGCGGTGACGGCCTGGGCGCGCACGCCCGCCTCGGCGCGGACCAGGTCGCGCCCGCGCAGCTCGGGCAGCAGCTGCCGGGCGGCACGCACGAACAGCGGCTTGACCAGGGAACGGGAGATCTCGCCGAGTCCGGTGCGCCAGTACCTGCGGGCCAGCGCCCGCAGCCCGGGGTCGCCCGCCATCCGGCGCAGGTGCTCCGGTGACCAGGTGCGCCAGTCGTAGCCCTCGCGGGCGAGCGCCGGGACGGCGTTCGGTCCCACGTGCAGACCGCCGTCGACCATCCGCGTCAGGTGCACGCCGAGGAACGGGAACGCCGGGTCCGGAACGGGGTAGACCAGCGCGTTCACCAGGTCGCGGCGCGCGGGCGCGGTCTCGTAGTACTCGCCGCGGAACGGCAGGATCCGCGCGGGCGGGGTGGCCCCGGCCAGTTCCGCGACGGCGTCGCCGTGCAGGCCCGCGCAGTTCACCGCGTGCCGGGTGCGGACCTCTCCGGAGGTGGTGGTCAGCACCAGACCGGGTCCGTCCCGGCGCACCTCGACCAGCTCGGTGCCGGTGCGCAGGTCCACGCCGCGTTCGGCGAGGATCCCGGCCAGCTCGCGGCACACCGCGGCGAAGTCGGTGATGCCCGCGTCCGGCACCAGCAGCGCCCGGACCCCGCGCACGTGCGGTTCGCGGTCGCGGAGTTCGGCGGCGCCGATCTCGCGGACGCGCACGCCGTTGGCGGTACCGCGCCGGGCCAGCTCGGCCAGCGCGGGCAGCTGTCCCGGGCCGGTGGCCACGACGACCTTCCCGGTGCGCTGCACCGGGATGCCGTGCTCGGCGCAGAACCGGTACATCGCCTCGCCGCCACCGCGGGCGAAGCGCGCCTTGGCACTGCCCGGCGGGTAGTACAGTCCACTGTGGATGACGCCGGAGTTGTGGCCGGTCTGGTGGGCGCCCCACCGGTGTTCCTTCTCCAGCACCACGACCCGCCGACCGGGCGCCTGCCGCACCAGGGCGTGGGCCGTCGCCAGCCCCACGATCCCGCCGCCGACGATCGTGATGTCGTTGGTCTCCGCCATGCCGCCATCCTGGTCGCCGCGGCCGGGCGGTTCCACCCCTGTGCGGGGTGCACCGCGACGGCACCCGCGCAGTGCACCGAGCCCGCTGACCGCGGACGGGGCGCCCCCTAGGTTCAGGACGCGGACGACGTGGAGGCGCCGGCCTGCTGGTCGGCGAGCGAGGAGGTCGGCGTGGCACGGCTCGGCATCGTCACGATCGGACAGGCGCCCAGGACCGACATGGTCCCGCGGCTGCGCCCGCTGCTCGGCCCGGTGGAGGTCGTCGAGCACGGCGCGCTCGACCCGCTCGGCGCCGCCGACATCGCCGCGCTGGCCCCGGAACCCGGCGAGCAGGTGCTGGTCAGCCGGCTCCGCGACGGGACCTCGGCGCGGCTGGCGCACGACCGCGTCGAGCCGCTGGTGCACCGGGCCGTCGAACGCGCCGAGTCCGCCGGGGCCGACGCGACGCTGCTGGTCTGCACCGGGAGCTTCGGCGCCGTCGAGCACCGGCGGCCGCTGCTGTTCGCGGAGCGCCTGCTCGTCCACGGCGTCGCGGCGCTCGCCGCCGGGATGCGGGTGGGGGTCGTGTGCCCGGACGCGGACCAGGAGGCCATGACGGTCGACAAGTGGCGTCCGCACACCGGGGTCCCGCTCGTGGCGTGCGCCGACCCGTACCGGCACGACCCCGCGCCCGCGGTGGCCGCGAGCGCCCGGCGGCTGGCCGCGCGCGGTGCCCAGCTCGTCGTCCTCGACTGCATGGGCTACGCCGAGTCGGCGCGCACCGCCGCCGTCGCCGCCGGAGTGCCCGTCGTGCTCGCGCGGTCCCTGGTCGCGCGGATGGCGGCGGAGCTCGTCCAGCGCTGACCACAGTGGATCGACCCCCTGGCGTGACGTGCACCGACCCCGGCCGGAGATAGCCTGGGGCCGGCGAAAACCCCGACACCGGAAAGAAGGCCGACGTGGAACTGCTGTTGCTGTCCAGCTCGACGAAGCACGGAACGGGTTTCCTCGAACACGCCCTGGACGCGGTGGCCGAGCTGCTCGGCGACCCCAAGCGCCTGCTGTTCGTGCCCTACGCCAAGCGCGACCACGACGGCTACGTCGAGACCGTGCAGGCCGCCGTCCGGCCGCTGGGCGTGACCGTGGAGGGCATCCACCGCGCCGACGACCCGGTGGCGGCGGTGCGCGACGCCGAGGCCGTGTTCATCGGCGGCGGCAACTCGTTCCGGCTGCTGGCGACGCTGCACCGGCTCGGCCTGCTGGGCGCGCTCCGCGACGCCGTCACCGGTGGAACCCGCTACATGGGTGCCAGCGCGGGCACCAACATGGCCTGCCCGAGCCTGCGCACCAGCAACGACATGCCGATCGTGCAGCCGGCGTCGTTCGAGGCGATCGGCCTGGTCCCGTTCCAGATCAACCCGCACTACCAGGACGCGGACCCGAACAGCACGCACATGGGCGAGACGCGGGAGCAGCGGCTCGCCGAGTTCCTGGAGGACAACGACGTCCCGGTGCTGGGCATCCGGGAGGGGTCGTGGCTGCGCGTCCGCGGCGAGCGGGCCGACATCGGCGGCACCACCGGCGCCCGGCTGTTCACCCGGGGAGCCGACGCCCGGGAGATCTCCGCGGGCACCGACGTGACCTTCCTGCTGGACGCGGAACCGAAGTTCGACGTCCCCTGAGCGGTTGCCGGGCTCTTCGCGCGTGGCGGTGCCGGCACGCCGCTTCCGGACCAAGCCGGGCGCCGACGCCGCGAATCACCGCGCAATAGCCCGGAACGAGCAATTCCGAAGCCCGTTCGGCTGTCGCCCAAGGGCGTGATCATGCGTGCTATGGTGCCGAACATCCCGAGCTCCGCCGGATGCGGAGCCGCACGAGGTGATGTGGAAACGGTTCGGCTGCGGAATGAGGGTGCGGTGCATGACCACGCCGATGCGTCCACGCCCGCAGCGCCGCGTTCCGCGTCGGCGGCCGGACTTCCCTGACGCGCCGCGCCCGCGCGCGGAGCGGTTCGACAGGTGCGGAGCGCTGTGACGCGAAAAAGCAGTCCCGGGAGCGAGTACCGACCGATCCGTGCTCGCCTCACCCGCGTCGTCATCGTCCCCGGCGTCGTCGTCCTGGTCATCTGGGCGGCGTTCACCGGTTACGCGGCCTACCGCGGTTACTCGGCCAGGACCATCGCCACCGGCGTCCGCGACGCCACCGCTCCGGCGGTGCGCGGCCTGGGCGCGCTCCAGGAGGAGCGTCGGTTGGCGATGCAGCACGGCGACGCCGACCCGGGTGTGGTCTCCGCCCGCCGGGCGGAGACCGACCGGGCCGTCCGCGACGTGCGGGCCGAGCTGCGGCGGCTCGGCGAGCGGGCCCCGGCCCGGGTCGCCGACCGGGCCGGACAGCTCGACGGGCTGCTCGCCCAGCTGCCGGCGCAACGGGCGGCCCTGGACTCCGGGAACCTCGACCGCCGCGCGGCTTTCGCCTACTACAACCGGCTCCTCGACGCCGGGGTGGCGCTGCTGGACGCCCAGGCGCGGGCGGTGCCCGACCCCGAGTCCGGCCGCGCCGGGCTGGTGGCCACCGACCTGGTCCGCGCCGCCGACCAGATGTCGCGCGCTTCCTCGCTGGGCGGGGCGGCGCTGGCCGACGGCGGGTTCACCGCTGCCGACCACGTGACCTTCGCGTCCCTGGTCGGTGCCTATCACTCCACATTGGACACTTCGGTTCCGGTCGCCGAACCGAGCGCCGCCCGGCAGTACGCCCGGCTGTCCGAGGACCCGGCCTGGCAGCGGCTCCAGGGTTACGAAACCGCTCTGGTGGAGCACTCGCCGCGGGTCGGCGGGCCGTTCGAGATCGCGGTCGCGGACTGGCGTTCGGCGACCGAGGACGTGTCCCAGGGGCTGACCTCGGTGGCCGCCGAGCAGGCCACCGGCGGAGCCGAACTCGGCGTCCGCAACAGCGACATCGGGCTCGTCCGGATCGCGGTGGGCAGCCTCGTGGCGCTGCTCGTCGCGCTGCTGGGTCTGCTGCTGGCGGTGCGCTCGGCGCGCAAGATCGTCGACCGGGCGCTGGTGTCCCGGTTGTCCGCGCTGCGCGGCGACGCCCTGGAACTCGCCGAGCGGCGGCTGCCGGACATCGCTGCGCGCCTGGCCGACGGCGAGCAGGTCGACGTCGCCGGGGAGCGCGGGCGTCTCGACTACGGCGACGACGAGGTCGGCCAGGTGGCCGACGCGTTCAACACCGCCTACCGGGCCGCGGTCGGCGCCGCGGTCCGGGAGAACCAGGCCCGCGAGGGCGCCAACCGCGTCTTCCTCGGCATCGCCCACCGCAACCAGGGCCTGGTGCACCGGCAGCTCAAGCAGCTCGACCGGATGGAGCGCAACGAGGAGCACCCGGAACGGCTGGACGGCCTGTTCCAGCTCGACCACCTCGCCACCCGGGCGCGGCGCAACGCCGAGAACCTGATCATCCTCGCGGGCGAGCAGCCCGGACGGCAGTGGCGCAAACCGGTGCGGCTGGTCGACGTGGTGCGCGCGGCCGTCGCGGAAACCGAGCAGTACTACCGGATCGTGGTCAACCCCGTCCCGGAGGTGTCGCTGGTCGGCGCGGCCGTCGGGGACGCCATCCACCTGCTGGCCGAGTTGATGGACAACGCCACGTCGTTCTCCCCGCCGCAGTCGCAGGTCCAGGTGCACGCGGTCGCGACCCCGCGCGGTGTCGACCTGCGGATCGACGACGAGGGCCTGGGCATGCGCCCCGAGGACCGCGACTCGATGAACGAGCTGCTCGCCAGCGCCCCCCGGTTCGAGGACATCACCCTCGGCGGGGACGCCCGGCTCGGACTGTTCGTGGTGGCCCGGCTGGCGCACCGCCGCGACGTCGTGGTGAGTCTGCGCGATGGCGCCGACGGCGGCACCTCCGCCCACGTCCGGCTGCCTGCCGACATCGTCGTCGGCGAAGCGGAGAGCACCCCGGCCCCACCGCGCCCGGAACCCGAGCGCGAACCGGTCGCCGCCGCGCCGCCGCCCGAGATGCAGGAGGCGTGGAGCAGGCTCCGCGAGCAGCTGCCGCTGGACGCGGCGAACGCGGCACCGGCGGCACCGCCCGCCGACGACACGCCGACCATCGCCGACCCCGGCTTCCCGGCGGTGGATCCGGACGGAGGACCGCCGCTGCCGCGGCGCCGTCGCAGGGAGAACCTCCCGCCCCAGCTGCGCGACGGGCAGCGGGACGAGGCGGAGCGCGAACCCGATGAGGCCGGACGCGTGGCGGAGCGCACGCGTGGAAACATGGCCGCGTTCCAACGGGGAACGCTGCGGGCGCGTCGCACCGAGACGTCGACCGACGGCGATTCCCTTGCTGGCGAAGAAGAAGGGCAGTGAGGCATGAGCGACAGGGTCGGCTCGGACGCCGAGTTGAACTGGCTGTTGGACGATCTGACCAGGCGGGTCGTCGGCGCGAGACACGCGGTCGTGCTGTCCACCGACGGCTTGCTGCTGGCCAAGTCCGAGGATCTGTCCACTGCGGAATCCGAGACGCTGGCCGCGATGTCCTCGACGTTCCAGAGCCTCGCGCGGGAGACCGGCAGGCAGTTCGACGGCGGGGACGTCCGGCAGACCGTCGTCGAGCTCGACCGCGCGTTCCTGTTCGTCACCGCGGCGGGGTCGGGTGCCTGCCTGGCCGTGCTCGGTTCCGAGGACGCCGACGTGGGCATGATCGCCTACGAGATGAACCTGCTCGTGGTGCGCGTCGGCGACTACCTCAGCTCGGCGCCGCGCGGCGTTCCGCAGACGTAGCGGTCGGCGTTCGAGCCGGGGCTCGAACGCCGACCAGAGGGCCGTCCAGGCCGGACTCCTGGACGGCCGGCCTCACACCGCTTCGGGTGCACGCCGCATCGGCACCAGCTGCCGCCACGTGACGCAGCGCCACACCCACTCCAGCGGCCCGTACCGGAAGCGGTCCAGCCACAGGCGGCTCCAGACGATCTGCACCGCCAGGATCGCCGCGGCGAGCCCGAGCTCCGCGCCCCACGACGTCGACTCGGGCAGGCCCAGCAGGTACCCGAGCGGGACGAACAGCAGCGTGGCGGTGAGGTAGTTGGTCAGCGCCATCCGGCCGAACGGTTCGAGCGCACCGGACACCACCCGGCCCGCGGGGGTCTTCAGGACCAGCAGCAAGCCGGTCGTGTAAGCCAGGGACAGGCAGAGCCCGGCCACCGCCGACGACGAGGTGAACCCGACCGACAGCGGATCCTGCTCCTGCCAGACCAGCGCGCCCGCCGAGAGCACGGCGGAACCGGCGAACACGGCCGCGATCTTCCCGGTGCTGCGGTGCAGCGCCTCCGGCACCCCGGCCTGCGCGAGCCCGAACCCGAGCAGCAACAGCCCCGGCACGGACGCCATGCCCCCGCTGGCCAGCGTCACGGACAGCACGACCAGCACGGCTCCGGCGGGCAGGTTCACCCACCACGGGAACCAGCTGAACGGCAGCAGCACGACGAACCCGCCGATGGCGTAGGGCAACAGCGCCTCACCGGGCTGGAGCACGTGGTGCAGGAGGCCGAACACCCCGAGCGCTGCGAACCGCAGCAGCAGCGGCACGCGCGGCCACGCCGTCCGGGACGCGGCCCGCCGCAGGAAGATCCCGAACCCGACCCCGAACAACGTCGCGAAGACGGGGAAGAACCGCTCGTGGACGAACAGGTCCAACGCGTGCCGCACCGGCAACACCTGTCCGTCGACGACCCCGTGGATGTTCATCACCTGCGAGATGTTGACGAAGATGATCCCGCACAGCGCGAGTCCGCGTAACGCGTCCAGTTCGCTGATCCGCCGCCCGGGCGGAGCGGTGTCCCCGCCGACATCGGCCGTCCCCGCGGCCCCGAACACTCCCGCAGTCATCTCCCGTGCCTCTCGATCGTCGGACCAATCCGGGGAACCAACCCCGTCGGCCACCGATCGTCCGGCGCCGGAGGCCCGCGGCGGTACGGTCGATCAGCCAGCTCCGCTCAGTCGATCGGCCACCCACCACCGGCCTTCCGGCCACGCGACGGCTCGCATGAGGCAAGGGAGAGTCCCCCCGAACCCGCGAGCAGAGCGACGGGGCCACGGAGAACTCCCGGAGTGGGGGCTGGAACTCGCGAGGGGAACGATGGGGGTCCGGGGAACGCCCCGGGCGGGGCCTGGGGGCCGCGCCCCCAGAAAACACGACGAGATCGAAAAACAGCGAAGGCGCCCCCGCCGAGCAGGGTGCGCCTTCGATCGAGTGGGCGATACTGGGATCGAACCAGTGACCTCTTCGGTGTGAACGAAGCGCTCTCCCGCTGAGCTAATCGCCCTTTTCTGTTCTCTCGGCCGCCGTTCCCGGCGACGAGAAGAACAATACACGATCGTCCTCAGGGGCCGAACAGGGGGGAGGTCAACCACTGCCAGCGCAGGTCGAACCAGCTGCCGACGATGCCGAACAGACCCAGGAGCCACAGCGTGGCGACGACGACGAGGCCGGTGGCGCCCATCACGGCCAGCTTGGTCGCGAGGCGCTGGTGGCCGAGCCAGCGCACCCAGCGGTCGTAGTGGCGCTTGGCGAAGGCGTTCACGCGGTGCGCCCAGCGGAACTCGGTGGCGAGGATGCCGAGCCCGGCGAACACCACCAGCCAGCCCGGGCCGGGGTAGGGGATCATGACGATCCCGGCGAGCAGCACCAGCGTCCCGAAGACGCCGAGGACGGTCCGGTAGGTCGCGTTCAGGGTCGGCCTGCGCCGGATCCGCTCGCGCCGGGCGCGGAGCCAGGCCCGTCCGGCGTGCAGTCGGCCGCGTCGCGGTGCGTGCTCGGAGGCCGGTTCCGCGGTCCGCGGTCCGCGGGGTTCGGGGTCGGCTGCGTTGCTCAGGGCTCCACCTGCCGGTCGCCGGGTACATATCCGAACGGACCTCGCGTGTCCGTTGTGCCCAGAATACGGGGCATGTCCGAGTGGCGGCGTGGCGTCGGTCATGCGACGGCGGCGAGGTCAAGGCGGCGTTCGGGCGTGCGCGTTGGTCGCGGCGGCGACGAACTGTGACGCGGATCATCGCCGGTTGTCGACCGGTCCGGGCACTTCGGCCCTGGCACGGCGTTTCGACCCTGGTCACATTGTGATGCCGCTTTCGTCCGGACGTTCGGTACCACGCCTGGCTGGTTACCGAGGCGGACCAGCGCATTAACCCGATCCGGTGTATAGGCGTGGCGAGCGTCTCGTCGTAGGCTTTCCGCCGTCGACGGGCGCGGCGCCCGGTCGCTTATCCTCGAATCGGCGTCCGACGAGGTCGGTCACGGCGAAATCCGGTGGTGAACCGGGGTGCCGGGGTGGGCCTCCAGGGCGGGACGAGGGATCACCGGCGGTGTTCGCAGGGGATGACCAGTTGATTACATTGGGTAATCGGATCCGGTCTTCCGAGTGGTGTCGATCTGGTGGCTCCCGAGTCGACCGGTGGGTTTGCTCGCGTGGATCTTCCTTCGCTTCGGCGACGCCTTGTCGAGGACACGGCAGACGGTGGCCGATCTTGGTTTCGTCCGCGCGACGAAGCCGGTGAACACGCAGCGCACTCGGTTGATTGCCCAGCGAAGTGCCCCCTGCCCCGTATGGGTGATCTATTCGTGAGTCGCGAGCGTGCGAGCCGGATGAGGCGTCACAACTGTGTTGCTCGGCCGATATTCGGACCGGGAGGGAGCAGGAAAGGGGAGGACAATGCGTAACGATCATGTGACACTCCGTTCGACAGCGGTGTTCGATCTTCTGGCGCCACAGGCGCCGGCCGTGCCGGTCCAGGTCGAGCTGCGCTACGACACCCGCGACCCGTACGCGGTGGTGGCCGCGTTCCGCACCGGCCGCGCGGGCTGGGTGGAATGGGTCTTCGCCCGCGATCTGCTGGCCGACGGCCTGATCGCGCACGCGGGTGAGGGCGACGTGACCATCCGTCCGGCCGTGGACGACCCGGAGGTCGTGGTCGTCGAGCTCAGCTCGCCGTCCGGTCACGCCGTGTTCGAGGCGTCGGCGCAGGAGCTGGCCGACTTCCTGGACCGCACCTACGACGTGGTCGTCCCGGGCAACGAGAACCTGTGGGTCGACGTGGACGAGGCGCTGACCCACCTGTTGCCGCACGACCTGGGTTGATCAGGCAAAACCCGGCTGGGCGCACAGCGCCGCGGGGTTTTGCCGACCCCCCTTTGATCGCCGTCGCGGGCGTGGTCTAGAGTTCTCCGTGCAAGCGACGGCGGGGACCGGAGCCGAGCCGGAGAACCCGATCTCTTCGAGTCACGACGTCGCGACGCAGGCGGACGTAGCGCAGCTGGTAGCGCATCACCTTGCCAAGGTGAGGGTCGCGGGTTCGAATCCCGTCGTCCGCTCTGGATCCTCTGGAGGTCCCGCCGATCTTCGGCGCGGACGCGGAGCACGGCGGAGTGGCCGAGTGGCTTAGGCAAGGGCCTGCAAAGCCCTGTACGCGGGTTCGATTCCCGCCTCCGCCTCGCGCGATTAGCTCAGTGGGAGAGCGCTACCTTGACACGGTAGAGGTCACTGGTTCAATCCCAGTATCGCGCACCAGCTATATACCCAGGTGAGAGCCCCAGCCGATGGTCTGCATCGGTTGGGGCTCCTGCTGTTTTGGGAGCACGGTGGGGAGGAGTTGATCTTGCCTTGCTGTGCTCGCGCGAAATGTGTTCATCCATCGTAGATCCCCTTGGCTGCTGCGGCATTGCGCGTTCGCAGCGAGTGGAGGCGGGACAGAGGACCCGGTGCGATGCCTTGTCGGCGGCGACAGCACTTCGCCGACTGCGAGGCGATCCTCGCTTCGCCGGACCCGGGGACCCGGGCACTGGCGACGGCCGCACGCGCCGAGCACGCCTGGCCCTCCAGCGGCACCACGGTCACGCTGGCGCGCTGCGGCCGGGTCGCCACCGTCGACTGGCGCGGACGCGGCCGGAACTGGTTGTGGATGGTCACTGAGCGCACCGTTCCGTACTCGATGCCGCGCACCTGCTGACAGAAGGAATTCGTCGCGATCGATTGCGCAACGACACCAGTCTCAACTGGAAACCAGCTGCGGTCATCCCTGTCCGGTCGAGCTCGGCGAGAATGCGCGTGGTGGTCTCGGCCGGTGTCGCCGATTCCGGCACGAGCCGTTCCTCGGGCCAGCCCAGCAGATCCCGCGGGCAGTACCAGCGCCGCATCTCGTCGGGTCCGAACTCGTCCGACTGCGGTCGCATGGCGTGCCGTCTCAATGTCTCGCCCCAGGAGACGTCGAAGTAGTAGGCGAGCGTCGTGCCTAGGTGATCATCTCGCAGCCGGGACAGCAGCGGGAGATAGCGCTGCCGATGCAGGATTCCCTCCAGCACGACGACGTCGTAGCCCACATCCAGCGCGTAGCGCACGGTCTGCTCGATCAACCCGTGGTGCGGCCCGTCGGCGGTGTCGCGGGCCTTGAGCACGATGCGGCGCAGGTAGTCCTGCTCCACCAGCGCCAGCCGCCGCCCCAGGCGCTCGCGTAGGGCCCGCGCCGTGGTGCTCTTGCCTGAACCCGAGTTGCCGCGCAACACGATCAACCGGGTCTGCGAGGTTCCCGTCGGGCTCATGGCCGCACTCTAGAAGTCCGCGAACGGCCCCGAATGAGTGCGTGCGGTCAGCCCTGGTCGCTGGCGGCGTCGTGCTCGGCCAGCAGAGCCTCCAGCCGGTCGAGCACGTCGGCGATGCCGTACGGGGAGCGCCGCAGCCTCGCCAGCAGACTTCGGACGATCTCCTGGGTGCCGATCCGGCTGTGCCAGTCCTCTCCGGCGGCGCGGTCCTCGCGAGTGAACACCGAACACCGCTGGTCGCGGTCCAGCGGCACGCCTGCGTCGTGTCCCACTGTGGTGGTCAGCGCGGTGATCGCCGCACGCCAGTCGTCGGCGTGGTCGTGCAGCCATCGCAGCGGCGGCACCTGCGACTGGAGGAGTTGGGACTACGTCCGCGAGGCTCGCGCGGCTGCGCCGGAGTTCGGGTTTTGGTGCTGTGCTGAGCGGCTCGCCCCGTCGGCGAGCTCGTCTTCGTGGTTTTGGTAGGTGGCGCGGCAGAATTCGGAGAAGTTGTCGTAGCGTTCGTTGCGCCGTTGCCACCGATCCCGGCCAGTGCCCGGTTGAGCACCTGGCGCAGGACCTCGACAGACACCACGGACTCGTCGTTGCTCATCGGTTGCCTTTGTAGATCTTGTCGCTGTTGTTTCGGAACGCCTGATTTTCTTTTCCCAAATGACGGACGCGGCCTTCGGAGACGGAGGCGTCTTTTCACCCACGATTGGCGCGTTTGATGTCGCTGAGGGCCATGTCGCCGCAGGCACATCGTGTGCGTCGCGCCAGGTGTTGATCCACTCTGATCCGTTCCTGCTGTTCCGGTCCGGCCTGGTGCAGGTGCTGCTCATGTTCGTCATCACGGTCGGTCGGCAGATGATCGGCCAGGCTGCCGACCAGCCGGTCGTGCAGACCTACCTGCACGCCGAGGCCGTGCCGCACGCCTGCGGGTGCTTATGTCCTTGCTGCCTGATCGGCTCGGTTCCGCCCGATGTGAAATCCGCGCTCGGTTCATGCCGCATCGTTCCGAATTTCGTGTGCGCAAAGTGATGCGGTGTGGACCACGCGTGTTTTTCCGTGCCACGGATCACCGCGGTCTTGGCCAGCAGCGGTGGAGTGCGTAATCTTGCGGCGGCTTCGCGGCGATCAGCCACCGCACCGGTGGCCCGCAAGTCGCCGCCGAATCGGCTTGTCGGGGAGCCGAACCGGGTTGTGCGTCGAGTTGACGCGAACTCGTTTGTGGGCCGGGCGCTGATGTCCCGGCCCGGTCGGTATGGAACTCGGTGGGCGGTTTGGAAGTTGAAGGAGCCTTACGATCTTGCTTTCGAAGCACATGAAGCGTTCAGTGCGCGGAGGTGTCGCCGCGACGGCCGTGGCGTTCGCGGTGGGCGTTCCGCACTTCCCGGCCAGCGCCGACCCGGCACCGCCTGGTAACGCCTCGGACGCCCAGAAGCAGTTGCACGACCTGTCCCAGCAGGCCGAGGCCCTCGCGGCGCAGTACCAGAAGTCCCAGGACGACCACAACGCCAGGAAAGCCGACCTGGACCGCGCGAACGCGATGGCGGACCAGGCGCAGCGGACCGCGGACGAGGCGCGCTCCCAGGAGCAGCGCTCCTACGGCCAGGTCGACTCCATGACGCACGCCTCCTACGAGGGCGCGCAGATGAACAAGCTCTCGGCGCTGATGCTCAGCAAGTCGCCCGACGATTTCCTCGACCGCGCGTCCGCATTGGACGTCCTGGCCAAGGACAACCATCGTGCTATCCAGACGTTCTCCGACGCGCGCTCGCGCGCGGACAGCGCCGCCAAGCAGGCCCAGGACGCCCGTGCCCAGGCCGCGCAGGCGGAAGCCGATGCGGCGCGCATCGAGGCGGACATGGCCCAGCGCAAGGCGGCCATGGACGACCAGATCGCCAAGGTCAAGCAGCAGTACGCCAAGCTCAGCCAGGCCGACAAGGCCGCGATGTCGGGCAGCGGCGCGAAATCCGGTCTGCTGGGCGGTTCCGGCGCCGCGATCGAGGCGGTCAACGCGGCATTGGGCAAGCAGGGTTCGCCGTACGTCTGGGGTGCGACCGGGCCGAACTCCTTCGACTGCTCCGGGCTGGTCCAGTGGGCCTACAAGCAGGCCGGCGTCAGCCTGCCGCGCTCGACCTACTCGCAGATCAACGCGGGCACCAGCGTGTCGCAGAGCGATCTCAAGCCGGGCGACCTGATCTTCTTCAACGGTGGCGGGCACGTCGGGATCTACATCGGCGGCGGCAACGTCGTGCACGCGCCGACCGAGGGTGAGGACGTCAAGGTCACCCAGTACAAGTACATCGGCAGCGTCACCGCCATGCGCCGCGTCGCCTAGGGAGTGTTTTCGGAAGTGCTGTGCGTGGCGGTGCCGGTGGCGGAACCTCAGTGCCTGTCTTTGATCTTGGGGGTACCCGGGGGCGGGTATGAGAGAGGGCCTTTGCTAGTGATCGTGACAGCACATCAAGATCGACACAGCAAAGGCCCGATCCGCTTTGTACACCACCGCGCCGGCTGCCGGCTCGACGGCCCGTGCCCGCCGTTACCCCTCGGACACCACCGACGCCGAATGGGCAGTGATCGAGCCCCTGCTGCCCGCCCCGGCCTGCCGCACCTGCAGCGGAGGGCGTCCGGAAAAACACCCCCGCCGGGATGTCGTGGACGCGATCCGCTACTTCGTCGACAACGGCTGCAAGTGGCGGGCCCTGCCCGCCGACTTCCCGCCCTGGAAGACCGTCTACGGGTTCTTCACCCGCTGGAGCCGCGACAACATCGTCCTGGGCCTGCGCGACAGGCTGCGTGAGCAGGTCCGCGCCCGCACCGACCGCCACCGCACCCCCAGCGCCGGGATCATCGATTCCCAGTCGGTGCGGGCCGCCGAAACCGTCGGCCGCCACACCCGCGGTTTCGACGGCGGAAAAAATCAACGGCCGCAAACGCCACATCGCCACCGACACCCTCGGCCTGCTGCTGGGCGTGTCCGTGACCGCCGCCCACATCACCGACCGCCGCGGCGCCGAACTCCTCCTGCGCTACCTCCACACCCGCCACCCACGCCTGGAACTGGTCTTCGCCGACGGCAACTACAGCGGACGCCTGACCACCTGGACCCAGGCCGCCCTGGGCATCACCCTGCACATCGTCCGCAAAATCGCCGGACAAACCGGCTTCCACGTCCTGGCCCGCCGCTGGGTCGTCGAACGCACCCTGTCCTGGATCACCCAAGCCCGCCGCACCGTCCGCGACTACGAACGCCTCCCCGCCCACTCCGAAACCATCATCAACTGGGCCGCCATCACCCTCATGACCCGCCAACTCACCACCTAACCCAAGATCAAAGACAGGCACTCAGCGGCCCGCCCGTCACCCGACCACCACCCCCCACGGAGGCGCTGACGCGCCACTGTGCTCATCAGAGAACCCGCGGCGGTGCGAGCTGCGAGACCGCTCACCGACAGAGAAAGCGGCTCACGCCGCTTATAAAACACGCGCTAGCTGAGGACCCCTGCGGGGCGCTGCGCCAACGCACCGCAGCGCCTCCGCCGGTGACCAGCGCCTTTCGGCCGGTGAGCTAGGTCCACGCGTGTCTCCGCTCTGTCGTGCGGGTCGTGTCGCGCACGTGGGTGTGCATGCCCCGTACGCGGACCCGGCGCGCGGCTGGTCGTGTTGATCAGCTGACGCGGCGGATCGCGTCTGCGCGCAGGTCGGCGAGGGTGGGGTAGCCGTCGATGGCCATCAAGAGGTCGGCTTCGGCGAGGATCGATCGCAAGTGGTGGACGACGCCGTCTTCGCCGCCGAGGGCGAGTGCGTAGGCGTAGGACCGGCCGACACCGACCGCGGTGGCGCCGAGTGCCAGGGCCTTGGCGGCGTCGGTGCCGCTGCGGACTCCGGAGTCGAACAGGACCGGGACGTCGCCGGCGGCACGGACGACATCGGGCAGCATGTCGAGGGCGGGGATCCCGCCGTTGGCCTGTCGTCCGCCGTGGTTGGAGCAGTAGATGCCGTTGACGCCGAGGTCGATCGCCTTGCGCGCGTCGTCGGGATGGTTGATTCCCTTGACGACCACGGGCAGGCTCGTGGCCTCCCGGATCCAGCGCAGGTCGTCCCAGGTGAGGGAGTAGCCGAACTGGTCGGCCCATTCCGCTGTCGCCGCGGCGAGGTCGTCTTCGGGTTTGCGGGCCAGCAACTTGAGGAAGTGTTCGTCGGTGAAGTAGTTGGCGAGGCAGTATCCGCGCAGTTGCGGGAAGTTCGCCCGGTTGAGGTCTCGGGGGCGCCACCCGGTGACCCAGGTGTCGAGGGTCACCACGATCGCTCGGTAGCCTGCTGCCTCGGCGCGCTGGACAAGACTGAGGGCGAGCTCCCGGTCCTTCGGGGTGTAGAGCTGGAAGAAACCGGGTGTGTCGCCGAGGGCTGGGCCGAGATCTTCCACGGGATCCATGGACAGGGTGGATTGGATCACCGGCACGCCGGTGCGCGCGGCGGCGCGGGCGACGTGCAGGTCGCCGTGGAAGTCCTGGGAGCAGATGCCGATGATGCCGATGGGCACGGTGAACAGTGGCGAGGGAAGGCGCAACCCGAACAGATTGATCGACAGGTCACGCTCGTAGCTGCCGTTGAACATCCGGGGCACGATGCCCCACTTTTCGAAGGCCGCGACGTTGGCGCGCTGGGTGTGTTCGTTCCCGCAGCCTCCGGCGATGTACGACAATATCCATTCCGGAAGGGCTGCGGTGGCCTGCCGTTCGAGGGTGGCGGCGTCAACCGGGTAGCGGGGGAGCACGCCTCGTGTCCCGGCGTTGTAGATCTCCAGCTGGAAGTCTCCGTACTGGTGGGTCATCGTGTCAGTCCTTTGTAGACGGTCAATGTCCGGCGGCGCTCGTGGGCCGTTGGCGGCCGGATGCGGGGCTGATCCGGGCGAGGGCGTCCTCGACGTAGTCGGCTGCCTGACGCATCCGCTGCCAGGCATCGGCCGGCAGTTGCCACTGCAGGACCGACGCCCCATCGCGGTCGAGCCGCGCGGGGACGCCGACGGCCGTGCCGGTGATGCCGTATTCGCCGTTGAGCACCATTGACGTCGGCCACGTGTTCTCGCCGCCGGTGGCGATGGCCCGCACCATCGAGGCGATACCGTTGCCCGAGGTCCAGGTCGACGTGCGCGGCACGCCCAACCGGACCCAGCGCGGATACCACTCGTGCAGGTACGCCTGGGCGGATGCCCGCTGCGCGGGATTCAGCTCGACCGGCTCGCCGTCCACCTGGACGTTGTGGAACAGGGGCACGCAGTGGTCACCGTGCTCGCCGAGCACCCACGCCTCGACCCGGTGCGGCTGGACGTGCAGCGCTTCGGCGATGCCGTACCGCAGCCGCACGCTGTCGTTCACGGTGTAGCCGAGGACGCGGTGCCGGTCGATGCCGGTCGTCCGGTGCAGCTCGGTGACCAGCGGGTCGACCGGATTGGAGGCGACGACCAGCACGCCCGGCCAGTCGGGAACCGCGCCCAGGGCCGCGCCGGTCTCCCGGGCGATGGCGAGGTTCTCGGCGAGGAATTCGATGCGAGGGCTGTCCTTGCGTGGCGGCACGGCCGCCGAGAACACCACGGTCCTGCTGCGCCCACCGCCACGCCCTGCGACGAACAGCGGCCTCACGGTGCAGTGCCCGCCGAACGATCCGACGAACGGGCTGATGCGGTGGACCGGGACGGACAGACCAGACCCGATTTCCTTTGGGGGCAACGGTTTTGGGGTCGGTGACGGCGGTATCGGGACCGCTGGCCCGCCCGAACCGGCGCTCCCGGTGCGGCTGGTCCTGCCGCGGCTCAGTGCGACACGTGCACGCTGGGCCGTCGGTCCGCCCACGGCATGGCGCGCTCCAACTGTCCGGCGAGGGCCAGCAACGTGGCCTCATCGGCGTACCGGCCCACCAGCTGGACCCCGACCGGCCAGCCCTGCGGGGACGTGTGGAGCGGCAGGCTGATAGCCGGCTGCCCGGTCGCGTTGAACAGGCCGGTGAAGGTGCCGACCTCGAACAGCGCGTCGTGCCAGCCCCGCGCGTCCAGCGACGTGTCGTTGGCGTCCAGTTCGCCGAGCGCGAAGTTGGGCCGAGTCGTGGTCGGGCTGAGCAGCACGTCGTACTCGGTGAAGAACGCGGCCACCTGACGGGTGATGTCGTTGAACGTGTTCTGGGCGGCGAACACGTCCATCGCCGTGAGCGACTGGCCGTACTCGACGCACGCCAGGGTCGTGGCTTCGAGGTGCTGGGCATCCATCGCGACGCCCGCACCGGCGGCCAGGTCGCATATTTCGGCGGCCAGGAACCCGGACCACGCGACGCAGTTCGCCTCGCCGAAGGACTCGGCGTCGATCACTGGCGCGGCGTAGCTGACGTGGTGGCCCAGCGTCTCAAGCCGACGGGCCACCGCCTCCGCGCCGATCCGACAGGAACTGTCCACAGTGGTGTCACCGAGCAACGGATCTGTGGTCACGGCGATCCGCAGCCGCCGGGGGTCGCTCACCGCCTCCTCGGCATATGGGCGCTGGGGAGGCGGCAACAAGTACCGATCGCCGGGTTCGGCACCGTGCACCGCGTCCAACGCGGCAGCGCAGTCACGCACCGTTCGGGTCAGGACGAATTCCACGCCCAAGCCGAGGAGCGGGTCGGCGTGGTCCGGGCCAGGTGTGGTCCGGCCCCGGCTGGGTTTGAGCCCGACCAGGCCGCAGCACGCCGCGGGGACGCGAATGGACCCGCCGCCGTCGTTGGCGTGGGCTACCGGCACCGCGCCTGCGGCGACCAGGGCGGCCGACCCACCGCTGGACCCGCCCGGACTGCGGGTGAGGTCCCAGGGGTTGCGAGTGGGACCGTTCACCAGCGCCTCCGCCGTGGCGGCGAATCCGAACTCGGAAGTGGCCGTACGGGCCAGCGCGGCGAACCCGGCGGCTCGGAAGCGGCGCATCAGGTCGGTGTCGTAGGACAGCGTCACGCCAGGGCCGAGAAGTCGGCTCCCGGCCTGCATCGGCACGTCCGCCGCGTGCAGGATGAGATCCTTCAGCGCAAGTGGAACACCACCGAACGGACCGTCCACCGTGTGCGCCAGCGGAGCCGGGAAGCGGTCGCCTACGAGGGCGTTGAGCTCTGGATTCGCCCGGTCGATCGCCTCCATCGCGGCCTCGTGCACCTCGGCCGCCGCGACCTGCCCGGTGCGGATCAGCTCAGCCAAGCCGAGCCCGTCGAATGCGGCGTACTCCCTGACGTCCATGTGGCCTCCTCACGCTGCGGGGGAGGCCACGATAGGAGTCGCGGACTGGCCGGCACATCGGTCGGATCACGGATCCGCTTCGGTGGTGGCCGGGGCGGTGCCCGTCTGGTGCAGTCCCCAGCGGGCGGCCGTCGCGGCAGCCGCGGTCCGGTTGGTCAGGTCCAGTTTGGCCAGGATGTGCTCGACGTGGGTGGCGACGGTGCGGTGACTCACGCCCAGTTGCGCGGCGATCTCCCGGTTGGTGGTACCGCTGGCGAGCGCCGCCAGCACCTCGATCTCGCGCAGGGACAGGCCGTGCGGCCGGTCAACCGGGCGGCAGGCGGCGAGCACAGCGCCGCCTTCGCGGACCAGCCGGCACCGCACCAGCGTGCGGCCGTGCAGCAGGAGCAGCGAGGCCGGTACCGGTCCGGCCGCCCCCAGTCGGCGGAGTTCGGCGAGCAGCGGGGACGTGGGGTCGGCGAGGTCCGGCACGGCCGTCGCCGTTGCGCTGACCGTGCCGTCGGTCAGGTTCACCACCGAATCCCCGTCATCCGCCAGTCCGTCCGGCCAGCGGGGGATGATCAGCTCGGCAAGGCTGCCGGCGAGCAGGGTGACCAGATCCCGGCCGGTGTCGTCGGGGTGCCGGGCGTCGGTGCTGCTGAGGTTGAGCATCCCGACGTAGTGGCGGCCGATGAACAGGCAGGTCGTCATGCCGTCGGCGAACCCGAGCGGGCCGATCACCTCACGAAAGGACGGCGTGTTGCGCGAGGCGTGCGGGATGTCGCGGACCCGCAGCGGGCGGACGGCCCGTCGGGCGCGCGGGAACAGCGGATCCCGGTGCATGCACCGGCTCATGAACTCGATGGCGGGGGCCGTGTAGCCGACGTTGGCGACCGGCCGGTGCAGGCCCGCGGCCGGATCCCAGCGCAGCAGCGCCGCGCAATCGTAGGGGACGACGGCAGCCAGTTCGGCCAGCACGGTGGTGGTCCCGTCCGCGGTGGCGGATTCCCGGGTTCGGACGGCGGCGGCCAGCCGCACACCCACGTCGGTGCCTGTCATGGCGGGAAGTGTCGGTGTCCGACGCCGCCGACCGCAACCGCCGTCGGCAGGCCGCGCCGCCCGCGGTGGGTTGAACCTCAGAGCCTGTCTTCGAACCTGCTCCCGGAAGGGGCGCGGTGAGCGGCGCCAGCGATGCGGCGGGAGAGTCCACATGGGACGAATCGGAGCTGTCGTTCGGCAGGGCTGCCCACGCTGCGGCGGAACGGAGCCCTGGCGGTCAGGGGAGCTGGAAGGCGTCGGCCAGGAGTGCCATCTGGACGTTGAGCAGGGTGGCGGGGTCGTGGCCCATGCCGGTGAACTGGCCGGTGATCTCCAGGCTGACCGTGCCGTGCATCTGCGGCCAGGTCATCACGGCCCCGGTCAGCGCGATGGCCGCGGGGGGCGCGGCGGCGGACTGACCGGTCCACTGCTCGACCCAGTCCGCCACCTCGGGCTTTTCGTGCAGCCATACCCGCAGCTGCGCGAGGAGCGGGTCCACGGAGACCAACGGCCGCCCCTGGGTGAAGACGGTCAGGAAGGGACCCAGGACGGAGCGCGCCTTCAGCACGGTCTCGGCCGGCGCCGTGAAGCCCGGCACCGGGGTGCCCTGGATGAGCAGGTACAGGTGCGGCTGTGCCACGGCCCACGCTCGGTAGGCGCTGGTCAGGGCGTGGAGCGCGGTCCGCCCACCCGCTTCGATGTCCACCTCGTGGACGGCTGCGGCCGCGGCTTGGTAGGCGTCGTGCACCAGCTCCGCCAGCAGGTCATCGCGGCTGGCGAAGTAGCGGTAGAGCGCCGGGCCGGACATCCCGATCTCCTTCGCGATCCGCAGGAGCGCCACGCCCTCGATGCCGCCGTCGGCCAGCTGCCGCACGGCCGCTTCCTTGATCTCCGAGCGGGTCTGTTCCCGGTACCGCGCACGCGGACTGTTCACGCGGACTGCCATCCCCGCCTCCTGTCGCCGGTCGCGCCGGACCGCGTCGTTCAGCTCGTATCGTATGCGTCACCGTATCGCTGGTGTGATAGGGCAAAGCCCTCCCCCGGGTCCTTGCCGGGAGAGGGTTGCCGAACGCCTGCGACCTGCCGGATCAGCCCTTCGCCTGGGAGGCGAGAAAGCCCCGGTACCACTCCAGGGTCTCCTTCAGCGTGGTCTCGATCGGGGTGGGCTCGACACCGAACTCCCGCTGGAAAGCGGTGGAGTCCATGATCTGCGGCTCGGTGTGCTGGTAGAACAGCTCGGCGTAGGAGTTCATGAACGTCTCGTCGAACGGCCCGAAGGCGTGCGGCTCGTCCATCGCGACGGTCTGGAGCGGGTGGCCGACCAGGTTGCCCAGCACGGTGAAGATCTCGCGCGTCGTGCGGGCGGGGGCGGTGGGCAGGTGCCAGACCCGGCCGTCTCCTGAGGGGTTCTCGCCGAGCACGGCCAGACCCCGGGCCACGTCGAGGATGCTGGTGTAGCTGTGCTTGAGGTCGATGTCGCCGAGCGCCAGGACCTCGCCGCCCGTGAGCGCAGCCGGGAAGACGGCCCCGCCCAGCGTGGAGTTCAGCACCCGGGGCCCGACGAAGTCCGCCGAGCGGCCCAGCGCGACCTTCGCGCGGCCCTCCCGGTGCGCGGTGAGGTAGTTCTCGTCCAGCGCGGCACGCATCTTGCCCTTGGCCGTGGTCGCCCGCCACGGGGTGTCCTCCGTCATGACCTCGCCGTGCGTCTCGCCGTACGGGTACAGCGTGTCCAGCACGACCAGGCGCGCACCGGTGCGCGCCACCGCGCCCAGAACCGCCTCCTGGATGCCGGGCATGACGTCGACCTGCAAGTGGTAGGCGACGTTGACGCAGTGGTAGACGACGTCCGCGCCCTCGATCGCGGCGAGCGCCCCTTCCACCGTGCCGACATCCCCGCTGGCGCGCTCGATGCCGTCCAGCGGCTCCCCGGAACCGGCGCGGTCGACCAGCCGGACCGCGTGCCCGCGGCGCGCGAGCTCCACGGCGACGGAGGTGCCCGCGGGGCCGGCCCCCAGGACGGTGTGGAGCGAACCCGGTGCTGCGGCCATGACGTGATCCTTTCGACAGGTGCGACGAAGACTTTCCGCCGTTATCAACCAACGCTTATGTTATACATCGTAACTCCGCGAAGGTGTCCGGGGAACGGTTCGGGCCGTCAGCGGCGCGTGCTGCTGGTGTCGAAGCCGGTGGACGCGTCGGCTAGCCGGGGCGCGCGTCGGTGGAGAAGCGTTCGTTGCCCAGCACGCCGAGCAGTCGCAACTTCTCGTGGTCCTCGGTGCGCGGGGCAGCGGTGAGCACGAGCAGGGCCTGGGACTGGTCCTCGGTGAACAGCACCTGGCAGTCGAGCTCGATCGCGCCGAGTTGGGGATGGATGAGGATCTTGTGGTCCTGGAAGCGCTTGGCGACATCGTGCCGTTCCCACAGCTCGGCGAACTCGGCGCTCTCCTCCTGGAGCGCTCGCACGATCTCGCCGGCCCGGGACCGCGAGCCCATCGCTCCGTAGGCGGCGCGCAGGTTCGCGACCTGGGCGCGGCTCTGCCGGTCGCGGTCGTCCTCGGGGTAGCGCAGCCGCTCGGAGGGATCTGTGAACCACCGGTAGACCTCACTGCGAGCGAGTCCCGTGCAGCTGGACTTGTCGCCGAAGAGGGCTTCGGCCATCCGGTTCTGCACGAGCGTCTCGCCGAGGTTGGACAGGATGAGCGCCGGGGTGTCCGCAAGGCGGTCCAACACGCGCAGCAGCGCGGGAGCGACATGCGTCGCGGTCCACACCGGGGACGGGGCGTTGCGCCCCGCCACCTGGAACAGGTAGTCGCGCTCGCTGTCCGTCAACCGCAGCGCCCGGGCGAGCGACGCGAGCGTCTGCTCGCTGGGCTGCGGGCCGCGCCGCTGTTCGAGCCGGGTGTAGTAGTCGGTCGACATCGCGGCCAGCGCCGCGACCTCCTCGCGCCGCAGGCCGCGGGCCCGGCGACGCGCACCCGTGGCGAGCCCGACGTCCTCGGGCTGCAACGTCTCCCGACGGCGGCGCAGGAAGGCCGCCAGTGCTGCACGGTCCACGATCCCAGTATCCGCACCGGCCGAGCGCGAACCAGGGACCGCGGATCCCCCGATGACCGGTCTCTGCACCTGCCGCGGCCGACCGGCCAGGCTCGAAGCATGAACATCTCCGGAAACACCATCTTCATCCCCGGCTCCACGAGCGGGATCGGTCTCGCGCTCGCCCTGGAGCTGCACGCCCGGGGCAACACCGTCATCGTCGGCGGCCGGCGCACCGAGCTCCTCGACCGGATCGCCGCGGAGCACCCTGGCATCGACACCGTGCGGATCGACACGACGGATGCCGCGAGCATCGACTCCGCCGCGCAAGAGGTGCTGGCGAAGCACCCGGACCTCAACGTCCTCGTCACGATGGCCGGCATCATGCGCATCGAGGACTGGCACCGGCCCGAGTCCTTCCTCGCCTCGGCCGAGGCGGTGGTGACGACGAACGTGCTCGGCCCGATCCGCCTGATCGCCGCGTTCATCGAGCACCTGCGGGAGCAGCCGGACGCCACGATCGTCACCGTCTCCTCGGGCCTGGCGTTCGCGCCGCTGAAGATCACGCCGAGCTACAACGCGTCGAAGGCCGCGATCCACATGCTCAGCGAGTCGATCCGGCTGCAGCTCGCCGACACGACCGTGAAGATCGTCGAGCTGGAGCCGCCGGCCGTCCGCACCTCGCTGCTGCCCGGACAGGAGCACAGCGAGTTCGCGATGCCGCTGGAGCAGTTCGTGGCGGAGGTCGTCGCCTTGCTGGAGTCGCAGCCCGATGCGGCGGAGATCCAGGTCGAGCGCGTGAAATTCCTGCGCTACGGCGAGGCGCGCGGCGACTACGACCAGGTCGTCGACGCGCTCAACGCGTCCGACCCGCTCGGCGGCGGCCAGGTGGTTCCCGCACCTGGCGAGGCCGCGTGATGGCCGGTCCACCCGGCGTCGACTCCTCCCGCCCGGCTGGCGGAGATCGACACCGCTCACGGCGGCGCGCCGGCCGACGTCAAGGCCGTGGCCATGCGCTGGTCGAGGTCCCCACGACCCGCTCGCGGCCGGCGTCCACTGCGCGTCCTGGTCGGCGCGCACCGGAAGGGAGCAGAGCGTGAAGGCAGTTCAGATCACCGGCTACGGCCAGCAAGCGGTCGTGGCGGAGGTCGGCACTCCGACGACCGGTCCGGGCGAGGTCCTGGTGCGCATCGCCGGGGTCGCCCTCAACCCTCTCGACCTCAAGATCGCCTCGGGCGGCTTCCAGGGGTTCTTCCCGGTCGAGTTCCCCTACGTCCTGGGTACCGACCTGTCCGGAACCATCACCGAGATCGGTGCGGACGTCACCGGGTGGCAGGTGGGCGATCAGGTGATCGCCCGGCTCGACCCGACGCGTGGTGGGGCGGCGGCCGAGTTCGCCGTCGTGCCCGCTGCACAGCTCGTCACAGCACCGTCGTCGCTCCTCCTGCCCCTTGCCAGCGGGATCGGAACCGCTGCCGGCACGGCCTGGCAGGCCCTCGTCGAAGTCGCCGACGTGCGGCCGGACCAGTGCGTCCTGATCCACGGCGCGGCCGGTGGCGTCGGGAGCTTCGCGATCCAGTTCGCGCGTGACCTCGGCGCCCACGTCATCGCCACGGCGTCGGGGAAGGGGCTGGATATCGCGCGGCAGCTCGGCGCCCACCAGGTCGTGGACTACACGAGCACTGATTTCACGAAGGCGGTGTCCGAGGTGGACGTGGTGCTCGACACGGTGGGAGGTGCGAACGAGCCGCGGTCGCTGGAGGTCCTCAAGCCCGGCGGGCTGCTCGTGGCGACTCCGGTTCCACCGGACGGCGAGCGGGCGGCGGACCGCGGCCTGCGCGCCGAATTCGTGTTCCACACCTCGAACGCCGACCGTCTCGAATTGGTCGCGAGCAAGATCGACGGCGGCACCCACCTCCTGCTCGACCGGATGTTGCCGATCCGCGAGGCCGCCGACGCGCTGAGCTACCTCGCCCGTGGCCGGGCCAAGGGCAAGGTCATCCTCGTCGTGGACGGGGTCGCCTGAGTTTCCGCGATCTACCGGCGGCAGCCGCTCCCGCGGCGGCGTCCCCGTCCCGGGCCCGATTCCGACCCACCGAACTCCGAGGACCGGCCCCGGACCGTCCACAGTGGCGTGTCGGAGCGCGCGTTCTCCTCGTGCGGCGGGGTTTTCCCGTCGTTGCCGTGCGGAGTGGAGCCGACGAACCACCGCGCCCGTTAGGGCGCGAGTGGTCGCCGGTGCGTTGTCGGAATCGGGTTCCCGGGAATCAGGTCGAGGGTTCGTCGGCGAGCGCGACCGGTTGCCGCTCCTCGGGGCGCCCCCGGTCCGCGCGCAGTGCGAACGCGGATGCGCAGCTGACGCCGACCAGCAGGAACGCGGCCGCGATGATCGACATCGGCACGAGCAGCTGGTAGGCGAAGCCGAGACCGCCGAGCACGGCGATGGCGACCGTCATGCCCACCTGCCTGCTGGTGTTGAGCAGCCCGGACGCCGCCCCGGAGATCTCCGGCGGGCACAGGTGCATCGCTTCCGCGCTGAGCAGCGAGGCCAGCAGGCCGGACGGCAGTCCGATCAGCGTGGTCGCGGCGAGCGTCACCGGCAGCGATCCGCTCAGCGACAGCCCGGCTACCGCCGCACCGCCGACGAAGCCGATCAGCGCGCTGGCGAGGATCACCCGCCGCCGGATCGCGGGCGTGACCCGGCTCGCCAGCAGGTTCCCGCACAACCACGCCACGCAGCAGGGCAGTGCGGCGTAACCCGCCTGCTCCGCGGTCAGCCCGTGGCGCTGTTGCAGGAACAGGGCCAGCACCAGCAGCGACCCGTACGAGCCGATCTGGTACATGCCTCCCGAGAGGATCACCAGCAGGTACGGGCGGTGCGTGAACAGCGCGCGCGGCACCAGCGGCGTGTCGGCCTTCAGCTGGGTCAGCACCAGGGCGGCCAGGGCAACCGCGAAACCGAGCAGCGCGATCGCCACCAGCGGCGCGGTGAACGACGTGTGCCCGCCCTCGATCAACGCCCCGGCCAGGCAGGTCAGGGTGAGGCAGAACAGCAGTTGCGGGAGCACGGTGAAACGCCGCCCCGGGGCGGCGACCGGGTCGCGGAAGCCGCGGATCAGCACCAGCGCGAACACGCACACCGGCACGTTGACCAGGAAGAGCCACCGCCAGCCCACGAACTGCGTGATCAGGCCACCGGCCAGCGGTGCGGAGGCGATGGCGACGCCGCCGACCACGCCCCACCCGCCGATGGTGCGGGCGCGCCGAGTCAGGTCGGCGATGCCCTTGGTGATGATGGACAGCGTCATCGGGAGCATGAAGCTCGCGCTGGCGCCCTGGAGCACGCGTGCGGCGACGAGCTGCCAGCCCGACTGCGGCAGCGCGCACAGCAGGGAGGCGAAGGCGAACACGGCCGTGGACACCCGGTACACGCGGGCCACGCCGAAGCGGTCACCGGCCACCCCTGCGGTGAGCAGGAAGACGCACAGCGGGATGGTGTAACCGTCCAGGAACCACTGCTGTTCGGCCGCCGACGCCTGCAAGGAGCCGGTGATGCTGGGCAACGCCACGTTCACCGACGACGCGTCGAAGGCGACGAGGAAGTTCCCGATGCTGACGGCCACCACACCGGCGGCCGTCAGCCGGGACGCATAACTTTCGTTCATCAGGTAGATCCGGTCCTCAGGTGGCTCAGGCGCCGACCGCGGTGGCCACTTCGGCGTCGGCGCGTTCGCGGATGACCTCCAGCGCGGTCGTCTGCACGTCCTGCAGCCGCACCATGTCCGCGTAGAACGCCTTGACGTCGGCCGAGATCCGGTCGTACTCGGCGCGCTTGCGCTCGTACAGCCCGTCCATGTGCTCGGCCAGCCGCTCGTAGACCTGCTGGATCAGCTCGTCGTCCTTGAGCATCCCCGGATCGGCGCCCGCCTCGGCGAGGATCTGCCTGATGTAGACGGGGAACAGGCCGATCCGGTTGAGGAAGTAGTCCACCGGCCGGGACACGCCGAGGTAGTCCGGCACGTTCACGATCCCGGCGTTCTCGTTCTCCACCAGGAAACCGCTCACCGCCCGGTACGGGTCCGGTGCGGCCAGGAACACCTCCTCGGACAACCGCGCGGCGGCGGAGAGCTTGTCCACGTCCAGCGGCGCGGCCTCGACGCCGATGCCGCGCTCGGCGAAGACGGTCGCGATCGACTCCAGCTCGGCGAGACCGGCGCGGTTGCCGACGCCGGCGACACCGCCCTCGATCATCTGGAAGCCGTGGAAGACCGAGATCAGCGAGTTGGCGGTACCGATGCCGCGGTCGTTGTGCCCGTGCAGGTAGAAGGTGATGTCCGGGTTGTCGTGGACCAGGTTCGCCGCCAGGATCGCGGTCGCGTCCGGCAGCAGGGTGCCGACGGAGTCGTTGATCCGGATCAGCGAGATCCCCTGCTGCCTGCACCGCTCGATCTGGGCGTTGAGGTGCGCGTACTTGTCCTCGTCAACGGTGCCGGAGAAGGCGTTGAGCAGGCTGGAGCGCAGCCGTCCGACGCCGATGGAGCGCAGCCGCTCGGCGACCCGTTCGAACAGCTTGTTCTCGCTGTCGATCTCGATCATGCCGATGCTGACGTACATCTCCTTGAGGTATTCGCGCGGAATGTTCCGCGCCAGCTGCTCGCACAGCGGTTCCCAGGTCTTCAGCGTCAGGTTGAAGGAGAATTCGGTCCGCTCCGGAATTCTGCCCATCAAGTACTTCGCGTCGAGCACGTTCCGCACGAAAGCGGCCTCGGTGATTCCGGACCCCACGTCGATGTCGGTCACACCGGCGTTCGTGATCGCCTCGATGAGCCGCAGCTTGCGAGAATCGTCGGCGCCGTACGGCGCGCGCTCGCCGCCCTCTCGCAATGTTTCGTCGGAAATAGCTCGGATGGAAAAATCGTTGTACCGCGGCTGATGTCCGCCAGGAAACGACAGCATGGTGCCGGTGCCCTTTCGAAAGTGGCTGCTGGTCGAACGGTCCCCCTTGACCGCTGGCGACGTTACAGCCCGCTCGTGTGGACTGCTAATTAGAAGTTCTGATGGTCTGATCAGAACCGGTTGTCCGCCCGTCGGCGCCCGAGCGCACGGCGCCGGCGGGTCGCTGGGTGGCCCGCTTCGGCGGCGACGAACTCGACGAACCGGTGCACCAGCGGGCTGGTGTCGCTGCGCAGCCAGGCCAGCGACATCTCACCGGTCGGGCGCGGGTCGGTGAAGGGGCGCGCGACGGCGCCGGAGGACTCGGCGAGCTCGGCCAGCGCGCGGTCCAGTACGGCGACCCCGGCGCCCGAGCACACCGCATCGATGACGTTGGCGTAGTCCGGTTCGAACGAGGAGATCCGGGGCGCGGCCGAACCCCAGATCTGTTCGACGATCCGGTCGTGGAACTCCGGGGCGTGGTCCCGCGGCCACATCACGACCGGCTGGTCGCGGAACTCCTCCCGGGTGATCCGGTCACCGGCGGCGAGCGGGGAGTCGGCGGGGAGCACCGCGACCAGTTCCGCGTCCCCGATGACCCGGCAGCCGATCTCCGGCAGATCCGGCGGGGTGCGCAGGAAAGCGACGTCGGCTTTTCGGGCGCGGAGTTCGGAAACGTTGTGCGAGACCCAACCCGCGATCGTCACCACTTCCACTCCGGGATGCTGCTCGCGGAATTTCTCGACGAGTCGCCGCTGTCCCAGGTGGACTCCGGAACGGCTGTAGAGCACGGTGATCCGGCCGGCGCCGCCGCTCGCCTTTTCGCGAATGGTCCTGGCTATTCGCTCGGAACGTTGTAATATGCAGGTGGCCTCGCCCAGCAGGATTTTCCCGGAATCGGTCAGCTGGACCCCCCGCCGGTTGCGGATGAACAGTTCGGCACCGAGTGATCGTTCCATGGAGCGGATGCCCTGGGAGAGCGCGGACTGCGTGAGGAACAGCCGCTCGGCGGCCCGACCGAAGTGCAACTCGTCGGCCAGTGCGATGAAGTAGACGAGATTTCGTGAGATCAGCGGGTTGGTGAACTTCTGGTTCTCGTCCCACGGCTCGGACATGCGCGGTCGGTCTCCTCCCGTGTCGTGCCGCCGCGACCGGGGAGCTCGAACGCAGGAGGGCGCGGACGATCCCTCCGGCGCTGCCCCCGAAAAATCTCCCCAGTGCTGTCGCCCTGTGTGATGGCCTGACTACGGTATACACCGGTGCGGGGTGGATCAACGCGTTACCGGGGTGGAATTGCGGGGGCGGTCGGTCTGCCCGTTCGTTCGCGCCGTGTGCCCGACCCTCCTTCGCGATTTCCGACGCGCCCGGCGTCGGTGCGGAGTCGGGTGCGCAGCGGCCGGGTGCAGCCGCTGCGCGCCCGGACGTTTCCGAGGTGAGTGCCCGTCTTCGAACCTGCTCTCGGAAGTGGCGTGGCAAGCGGCGTCAGCCGCTTTGTCGACCGCGGCGGTGGCCGGTCCGCGCCGCGGTAGTGTGATGGCGTGGGAAAACTGCTCGCGATCAGCGATCTGCACGTCTCCCATCCGGAGAACCGGGAGATCACGACCCGGCTCGCGCCCGAGTCGGACGAGGACTGGCTGGTCGTGGCTGGGGACGTCGGGGAGAAGGTGGCGGACGTCGAGTGGGCGCTGCGCCTGCTCAGCGAGCGGTTCGCCACCGTGGTCTGGGTGCCCGGCAACCACGAGCTGTGGTCGCACGACCGGGACCCGGTGGGCCTGCGCGGAGTGGACCGCTACCGGCACCTCGTGGAGCTGTGCCGGGAACTGGGGGTGCTGACCCCGGAGGACCCGTATCCACTGTGGACGGGAGCGGGTGGTCCGGTCCGGGTCGCACCGCTGTTCCTGCTGTACGACTACACGTTCCTGCCCGCGGGTGCGCGCGACAAGGACGAGGCGCTGCGGCAGGCGCACGCCCGCGGCGTGGTGTGCACCGACGAGTTCCTGCTGCACCCCGACCCGTACCCGAGCCGGGAGGCGTGGTGCGCCGCCAGGACCGCCGAGACCGAGCGGCGGCTCGCCGAACTGGACCCCGAGGTCCCGACGGTCCTGGTCAACCACTACCCCTTGGTGCGCGAGCCCACCGACGTGCTGTACTACCCCGAGTTCGCGCAGTGGTGCGGCACCCGGCGCACCGCCGACTGGCACCTGCGGTTCCGGGCGACCTGCGTCGTCTACGGGCACCTGCACATCCCCCGCGTCACCCACCACGACGGGGTGCCGTTCCGCGAGGTCTCGCTCGGGTACCCGCGGGAGTGGCGGCGGCACGGTCACCCGCACGGCCTCCTGCGCGACGTCCTGGCGCACGTCGAAGACTGCCGTTGAACCCTTTTCGGGTAGCGGTGCCGGTGGCGAGACCACTCGCCGGAAGGGAAAGCGGCCGACGCCGCTTGCCACGCCTGTTCCGGGAGCCCCTGCTCAGGCGGGCAGCGGTGCGTAGGCCGAGGCGTCGCCGACGCGGATCTCGCTGGCCCGGCCGTCGATGCCGACCGGGACGTCACCGGCGATCGTGACGCGGTGCATCCGCCGGGGCTGGTCGTCGTAGTCGGCGACCGCGTAGTGCTGGGTGGCCCGGTTGTCCCAGATCGCCACGTCGCCCGGCTGCCAGTGCCACCGGGTGGTGTTCTCCAGCGCGGTGACGCGGTCCTGCAGCAGGTTGAACAGGGTCCGGGACTCGGTGCTGTTCAGGCCGACGAAGCGCTTGACGAAGTGGCCCAGCAGCAGGGCGCGTTCCCCGGTCTCGGGGTGGACGCGCACCACCGGGTGCTCGGTCTCGTAGAGGTCGGAGACGAACTCCCTGCGGTGCGACTCCTCCTTGACGTCGACCCCGCCGGTGCGCACCTGGTCGACCCGGGCGGCGTAGTCGTAGTCGTTGGTGTGCACCGCCCGCAGACCGTCCACTAGGGACTTCAGCGGATCGGGCAGCTTCTCGTAGGCGGCGACCGTGCTGGCCCACGTGGTGCTGCCGCCGTAGGGCGGCAGCTGCACCGCGCGCAGGATGCTGATCGCCGGGACGCGGTCGACGAACGTGACGTCGGTGTGCCAGCTGTTGGCCTTGCCGTACTCCGAGTCGATGGGCAGCACGTTGCCCCGGGCCCGGCTGGTCGTCGTGGGGTGCGCCTGGGTCAGATCGCCGAGCAGGGCGGCGAATTCCTGCTGTCCGGCGTCGTCGAGGTGGTGCTGCCCACGGAAGAAGACGACCTTGTGGGCCAGCAGCGCCGAGCGGATCCCGGCGACCGCGGCGGCGTCCAGGTCGCCGCCGAGCCGGACCCCGTCGATGCGGGCGCCGATGTGCGCGCCGAGCTTGGCGACCTGGACTCGTGTCGATGTCGTGGTCATGTTTCCTCCTGTCGTGTCGTGCGGATCAGCCGCGCCAGCGGGACAGCCGGCGTTCCAGGGCGGTCAGCGCCCGGTTGAAAGCCAGCCCGAGCAGCGAGATCGTGACGATCCCCGCGTACATGTCGGGGACCTCGAAGTTGTACTGGGCCGCGTTGATCAGGTATCCGAGCCCGGCCTTGGCGCCGACCATCTCGGCGGCCACCAGCACCAGGATCGATGAGGCCGCGGCCAGCCGGATCCCGGTGAACACCGTGGGCACCGACGCCGGGAGCACGATCTTGGCGAACACCTGGACCGGCCGGAAACCCAGTGACCGGGCGGATTTCACCAGCAGCGGGTCCACCGTGCGCACCCCGCTGATGGTGTTGAGCAGGATCGGCCACACGCAGGCGAACACGACCAGCGAGATCTTCGACGTCTCGCCCAGTCCCAGCAGCAGCACGAAGACCGGGAGCAGCGCCAGCGCGGCGGTGTTGCGGAAGACCTCCAGCAGCGGCGTGAGCAGTTCGTCGGCGAGCCGGTACCACCCGATGAGCAGCCCGAGGGGAACGGCGACGAGCGCGGCGAGGAGGAACCCCGCCAGCGCCCGGCCCAGGCTCGCGCCCAGGTTCTCCCACAGCTGCCCGTCGGCGGCCAGCGCGAACCAGGTGCGCGCGACCCGGCTGAACGGCGGCAGGAAGATGCTGTCCACCAGGCCGGTGCGGGGCGCGGCCTCCCACACCGCGAGGAACACCAGGATCGCCACCGACGACTTGGCCGCGCGCCCGGACAACCTCCCGACGCGAACCGCCGCGGACGGTGCCGGGCGGGTGATCGTGGTGTCAGCCAACGGGAACCACCTCCTGGTCCACATCGGACTCCCGGGTGTGCAGCAGGCTCCAGACCCGGTGGCGGTAGCGGGCGAACTCGGGATCGGAGCGGAGGTCCTCCCGGGCGGCGCGGTCGCCGAACGCGATCTCCACGACGTCGGTGACGCGGCCGGGGCGCGCGGTCAGCACGGCGACCCGTCGGCCGAGGTAGACGGCCTCGTCGATGTCGTGCGTGATGAACACGATCGTCTTGCCGGTGCGTTCCCACAGCCCGAGCAGTTCCTCCTGGAGCCGTTCGCGGGTCTGCGCGTCGAGCGCGGCGAACGGCTCGTCCATCAGCAGCACCTCGGGGTCGAAGGCGAGGCTGCGCGCGATCGCGACGCGCTGGCGCATGCCGCCGGACAGCTCGTGCGGGTAGTGGTCGGCGAAGGCGGACAGGCCCACCAGGTCGAGGTGTTCGAGCGCCCGTTCCCGGCGCTGCCGCCGGTCGACCCCCTTGGCCTCCAGGCCGAGTTCGACGTTGGACCGGGCGGTGCGCCACGGCAGCAGCGCGTACTGCTGGAACACCACGCCCCGGTCGAGCCCGGGCCCGGTGACCGGTTCGCCGCCCAGCAGGATCCGGCCGCCGGTCGGGGCGTCCAGGCCCGCGAGCAGGTCGAGCAGCGTCGACTTGCCGGACCCGCTGGGGCCGACGATGACGACGAGCTCGCCCTCCGGGATCCGCAGGTCGACGCCGCGCAGCGCGGCGACCTCGCCCTTCCCGTCGCGCGCGGGGAAAACTCTCGACACGTCCTCGAAAACGATGTCTGCCATGGGGGAACTCCGCCCTGTGGTCCGTCAGCGGTGGAACGGGTTGAACTCGTTGGTGTGGATGCGGGAGACGTCGACGCTCCCCGGCGCGATCACGCCCTGGGTGGTCAGCCGCTCCAGCCAGATCTCGAACTCGCGGGCCGCGATCAGCCCGCCCGCTCCGGCGATGCCGGTGGAACGCCAGTAGCGGATCGTGTCGGTGTCCTCGTTGCGCCGCCGACGCCGGATGATGTCCTGGAACCGGGCCACCACCTGTTCGCGCGGACGGGTCTGCGCCCAGCGGATCGCCCGGGCGATCCCGCCCACCAGCGTGCGGGCGGTCGTCGGGTTCGCCGCGGCGAAGTCGTCGCGCAGCACGTAGCACCCGGCGCTGAACGGTCCGAGCAGCTGGTGGTCGGTGAACACCGCGCGGATCCCGCCGCGCGTGCGGGCCTTGTCCGAGATCGGGTCGCTCATCGTGGAGACGTCCAGCTGCCCGGACCGCAGCGCCTGCTCGGAACTGACCGGCGGCACCACGACGGGCTGCACGTCGCGGATCTCGGCATCGGACAACCCGCCGCGCCGCAGGTAGATCGACAGCACGTCCTGGTGGTGCGCCCCGATGGTGTTCATCCCGACCGAGGCGCCGATGAAGTCGCGGGCACCGCGGACCGGGCTGTCCTGCAGCACGTAGTAGCCGACGTTGGTCAGCGCGTCCGATCCGTAGTAGGAGATCACCGCCCGGATCGGCGCACCGGCCGCCGCGAGCCGGAGGATGGAGCCGTTGAACGCGCCGCCGATGTCGGTGTCACCGGTGACGGTCGCCTGGATGTCCTGCGGTCCGCTCGTGGTGTTGCCGATCCAGTCGAGCCGCAGGTCGCCGAGCAGTCCGAGGTCGGCGGCCAGCTCGTGCCACAGGACCTCGCCGGACCACCCCTGGTACCGCACCACCTTCGTCTCCCGCCGGGGCGTGGCGGACGACGTTGAACATCCACTGAGGACGGTAGAAATGGCTATTGTGGACAGTCCGGAGCGCAGGAGTTGGCGGCGGCCGAACAGCCGCTTGTTCGCAGCGTGCACGGAGGGAATCCCGTTCCTGGTAGCGGAGATCCGCGATGCGCGGACGGGCGGGGAGAAAGCGGGGACCGCCGAGGCGGCGAAGATCAGCGACAGGTGGCGCTGGCGACGCGGACGCAGTCCACGTAGCGGCGCGAGATGAGGTCGACGCCTGCTGTCATGCCAAGGATGGAACCAGCGCCCGTCGTCGGGTGTCAACCGCGCCCGCGGGCGTTCCCGGATCGCGGGAGCGAGCGATTTCCGCTCAACAGCGGGGGATCAGCGGGCAACGCCGAGATCGACCGGACCGGCCTCGAACGCACGTCCGCCCCGGCTCCGGCGGAGGAATCCGCGGGGGAGCCGGGGCGGAACGGCCCGCCGCGGCGCGGCGGGCGGGAGCGTCAGTTCTGCGTGATCAGCGAGCGCAGGAAGAACGCCAGGTTCGCCGGGCGCTCGGCGAGGCGGCGCATGAAGTACCCGTACCACTCGTCGCCGTAGGCGACGTACACGCGCAGCCGTCCGCCCTCGGCGGCGATGCGCTTCTGCTCCTCGGGCCGGATGCCGTACAGCATCTGGTACTCGAAGCTGTCCGGCGACCGGCCGGCCCGCGCCGCCAGGTCGGTGGCGATGGCGATCATGCGCGGGTCGTGGGTGGCGACCATCGGGTAGCCGGAGCCGTTCATCAACGCTTTCAGGCAACGCACGTACGAGCGGTCGACCTCGCCCTTGTCCTGGAACGCCACCGACGCGGGCTCCGAGTAGGCGCCCTTGCACAGCCGCACCCGGGAGCCCTCGGTCGCCAGGTCGCGGCAGTCCTGCTCGGTGCGGTGCAGGTACGCCTGGAGCACCGCGCCCACCCACGGGAAGTCCACCCGCAGGTCGCGCAGGATGCCCAGGGTGGAGTCGGTGGTGGTGTGGTCCTCCATGTCCAGCGTCACCGTGGTGCCCGCCTGCGCCGCGGCCTCGCAGATCAGCCGGGCGTTGTCCAGCGCGATCTTCTCCCCGTCGGTGGGCAGGAACTGGCCCACCGCGGACAGCTTCACCGACACCTCCGCCCGGTCGGTGAGCCCGGTCTCCGACAGCGTGCGCAGCATCCGCTGGTAGGCGCGCACGGTCGTGGTGGCCTGCGCGGCGTCCAGGGTGTCCTCGCCGAGGTGGTCGAGCGTGACGTACATGCCCTGGGCGGCCAGCGAGCGGATCGCGTGGACCGCGTCATCGGGAGTGGTCCCGGCGATGAACCGGTGCACGACCGGTTTGGTCAGCGGGTTGGCCTCCACGAGTCGGCGCACGCCCCGCGAACGGGACGCGGCCAGCAAGGTGCTGCGGAGCATCGGTGCTCTCCTTACGGACAAAGGATTCGGAGCGGATCTCCTGCCTCCCGCATCGCGTGACGTGTCGGGGCGACGTCGCCGGTGCGGGGCGGGTGGCCCGCACCGCCGACGTTTCGGGGGCGGGGCTCGACCGGTGGGCCGGAGGACGAGAAAGGGGAGCGGGGCCCCGCGGTCGGCGCCGCGGGGCCCCGGGGCGGTCAGCCCATGTGGGGGTAACCGATGTGGGTCGGGGCGTCGAAGGTCTCCTTGATCGCCCGCGGGCTGGTCCAGCGCTGGATGTTCAGCAGCGAACCGGCCTTGTCGTTGGTGCCCGAGGCCCGGCTGCCGCCGAAGGGCTGGCGGGACACGATCGAGCCGGTGGGCTTGTCGTTGACGTAGAAGTTGCCCGCCGCACCGCGCAGCTTGCGGTGCGCTTCCTCGATCGCCGCGCGGTCGGTGGCGAAGATCGACCCGGTCAGCGCGTACGGGCTGGAGGAGTCGACGACGTCGAGGATCTCCGAGTACTTGTCGTCTTCGTAGACGTGCACGGCGATGATCGGGCCGAAGTACTCGGTGGTGAACACCTCGTCGCCCGGGTCGCTGCCGACCAGCACGGTGGGCTGCACGAAGTAGCCGACCGAGTCGTCGCACTCGCCGCCGGCGAGCACCTCGATCGAGGGCTGCTGCTTGGCGCGCTCCAGCGCCGCCTTGTGCTTGGCGAACGCCCGGGCGTCGATCACCGCGCCGCCGAAGTGCGAGAAGTCGGTGACGTCGCCGTAGCTGACGGACTTGGTCAGCTCGACGACCTGCTCGCGCAGACCGCCTTCCCAGATCGAGCGCGGCACGTAGGCGCGGGAGGCCGCCGAGCACTTCTGGCCCTGGTACTCGAAGGCGCCGCGGACCAGCGCGGCACCCAGCGGAGCCGGGTTGGCCGAGGGGTGCACGACCACGAAGTCCTTGCCGCCGGTCTCGCCGACGATGCGCGGGTAGCAGCCGTAGTTGTCGAGGTTCTCGCCGATGGTCCGCCACAGCTTCTTGAACGTGCCGGTGGACCCGGTGAAGTGCAGACCGGCGAAGCCCGGGTCGGTCAGCGCGACCTCGGAGACGGCCTGGCCGTCACCGGTGACCAGGTTGATCACGCCCGGGGGCATGCCCGCGGCCTCGAAGACCCGCATGGTGAAGTGCGCGGCGAACTGCTGCGACGGCGTCGGCTTCCACACCACGGTGTTGCCCATCAGCGCCGGGGCGGTGGGCAGGTTGCCGGCGATGGCGGTGAAGTTGAACGGGGTGATCGCGGTGACGAACCCGTCCAGCGGCCGGTAGTCCATCCGGTTCCACTCGCCCGGCACCGACCGCGGCTGCTCGGCCATGATCTGGCGCGCGTAGTGCACGTTGAACCGCAGGAAGTCGATGAACTCGCAGGCCGCGTCGATCTCGGCCTGCTGCACCGACTTGGACTGGCCCAGGATGGTGGCGCCGTTGATCGTGTCGCGCCACGGCCCGGACAGCAGGTCGGCGGCGCGCAGCAGCACCGCGGCCCGCTCGTCGAACGGGGTGGCGGCCCACTCGGCGGCGGCGGCCTTGGCGGCGGCGACCGCGTCCGCGACGTCTTCCCGGGTGGCCTGTGCCGAGGTGCCCAGCACGTGCTGGTGGTCGTGCGGCTGCACGACGTCGAACCGGTCCCCACCAGCCATCCGCTGCACACCGCCGATGGTCTGGGTCAGCTCGACGCGCTCGGACTCCAGCTCGGCGATCCGCTTCTGCAGCGACTCCCGCTCCGGGCTGCCCGGAGCGTAGGACTTGACCGGCTCGTTGTAAGGCACCGGTACCGAAGTGATGGCGTCCATGGCCAAATTCGCCTCCTTGCGAGAGTCGCTGGTGGGAAGTGTCGTCACTGGGAGATTAAGTCCGGCGGAGCCCATCGGATTTGTTCGATCGGCTACCGTTGGAGCAGTCGGATTGTTCTGTCGGACAAAGGATTCGTGGTGCGTTCGGGCGAGGTGGAGCCCGCGTGGGTGCCGTTGCGGCAGGTGCTCATCGCCGTCGGCGAGCCGTTGGTCGACGTGCTCGCGGCGCCGCGCGGCTTCGACGTCGGCGTGCGCGACGTCGTCATTGTCGACCCGGAGGAGGACTCCGGCAGCGGTCGCCAGGGCGACTTCGTGCTGGTGATCGGCGCGCGCGGACGCGCCGCGATGCGGCTGGTGCGGGCCGCCGCCCGCGAGGGCGCGGCGGCGGTGGCGGTCAAGGTCGGGTCCGACCAGGACGCCCGGGCGCTGCGGGACACCGCCATCGACTGCGGCGTGGCGCTGCTCGGCGTGCGGCCCCAGGTGCGGTGGGAACAGCTGGAGTCGTTCGCCCGGTCAGCCGTCGACAACGCCCGCGTCACCGGCGAGGCCGACGTGGGCGAGGCGCTCGGCGACCTGTTCTCGCTGGCGCAGACGGTGGCGGCGATGACCGACGGCATCGTCAGCATCGAGGACACCGCCAACCGGGTGCTGGCCTACTCCCGCTCCGCCGACGAGGTCGACGAGCTGCGGCGGCTGTCCATCCTGGGCAGGCAGGGCCCGGAACCGTACCTGGCGATGCTCCGCGACTGGGGCGTCTACCAGCGGCTCCGCGCCGGTGAGGAGGTCGTGCGCATCGACGAGCGCCCCGACCTGGGCATCCGCCGCCGGATGGCGGTCGGCATCCACGCGGGCAACCAGCCGCTGGGCACCATCTGGGTCCAGGAGGGCGAGCGGCCGCTGGCCGAGCGCTCCGAACGGGCCCTGGTCGGGGCGGCGCGGGTGGCCGCGCTGCACCTGATCCGGCAGCGCGCCGAGTCCGGGGCGGCGCCGCGGTTCCGGGAGAACCTGCTCACCGGCCTGTTGGACGGCCGCATCGACGCGCGCTCGGTGGCCGACAACATCGGCGCCGACGAGTCGCGGCCCGCGGCGGTCGTGGTGTTCACGCTCCGCCCGGTCACCGCCGGTGACCGCTCCGAGCTGGAACTCCAGCGCGCCGAGATGACCAGCCTCATCTCGGTGCACGCCTCCGCCTACCGGCGCAGCGCCCTGGTCACCACGATCGGCTCCCGGGTGTACGTGCTGCTGCCCGACCTGCCGGAACGCTCCGCCGCCTCCGCCGCCCTGAGCCTGACCAGGGAGATCCTGGCCGCGGCGAAGGGGCACGTGCGGGCCCGCGTGCAGGCCGGTGTCGGCTCGGCCGTGCCGACGCTGGAGGACGTCGCCGAGTCCCGCGCCGAAGCCGACCGCATCCTCGACGCGATGACCCACGACCTGGGCGTCGAGGTCGCCACGCTCGCCGACGTCCGGGCGCAGGTGGTGGTCAGCGAACTGCTCACGATGTTGCAGGGCAACGAGCGCTTCCGGGACTCCCGGCTGACCGCCCTGCACGACCACGACGCCGAGCACGGCACCGACCTCGCCCCGTCCCTGCTGTCCTACCTGGAGGCGTTCGGCGACGTCCGCGCCGCCAGCGAACGGCTGCACGTCCACGCGAACACGCTGCGCCACCGCATCCGGCGCGCCGCCGAGATCACCGGCATCGACTTCGACGACCCGGCCGAACGCCTCAACGCCCACCTCCAGCTGCTCCTCGCCCGCCGCACCCGGCGGGCGTGACGGGAAAGGGGCGGGAGGTCACGCGGCCACGGCCGGTTCGGCGAACGGCGTCCGGAGACCGCCCGTCCGCGTCGTTTCCGAACCGACCTCAGAGCTTGCGCAGGCGGACGCGGTTGATGGAGTGATCCACGTCCTTGCGCAGCACCAGGGTGGCGCGGGGCCGGGTGGGCAGGATGTTGTCCACCAGGTTCGGTTCGTTGACCGTCTTCCAGATGTGCCGGGCCTCGGCGCGCGCTTCGGCGTCGGACAGCCGGGCGAAGTGGTGGAAGTGCGAGTCCGGGTCGGCGAAGGCCGTGCCGCGCAGCGCCAGGAAGCGGTCGACGTACCAGCGTTCGATGTGCTCGGTGTGCGCGTCGACGTAGAGGGAGAAGTCGAACAGGTCCGAGACGGTCAGGCTCGGTCCCGGCTGCAGGACGTTGAGGCCCTCGATGATGAGGATGTCCGGGCGCCGGACCACGTGCTGCTCGCCGGGCAGGATGTCGTAGGCCACGTGCGAGTACACCGGCGCGGCGACCTCGGCGGCGCCCGACTTGACCTCGGTGACGAACCGCAGCAGCGCCCGGCGGTCATAGCTCTCCGGGAAGCCCTTGCGGTGCATCAGCCCGCGGCGCACCAGCTCCGCCTTCGGGTACAGGAACCCGTCGGTGGTGACCAGGTCGACCCGGGGGTGGTCGGGCCAGCGGGCCAGCAGGGTGCGCAGGATGCGGGCGGTGGTGGACTTGCCGACCGCGACGCTGCCCGCGATGCCGATCACGAACGGCACCTTGGTGCCCCCGGTCCGCTCGCCGAGGAAGGTCGTGGTCGTCTCGTGCAGCTGTTGGCGGGCAGCCACCTGGAGGTTGATCAGCCGGGACAGCGGCAGGTACACGTCGGCGACCTCGTCGAGGTCCACCGGTTCACCGAGCCCGCGCAGGGCGGCGAGCTCGTCCTCGGTCAGCGGCAGGGGAAGCGAGTTGCGCAGCTCCCGCCACTGCTCGCGCTGCATCTCCACGTACGGGCTCAGTTCGCGAACGCGCGTCACAGCCACCCCTCGGCGTTGAGGCCCAAACCGCGTCGCCGAACGGCCGCCCGCCGACGACCCGTGCACCGTAGGCCGCCGCGACGCCGCGGCGCAGTGATCCAATGCACGCTGAGACGCACCGAACACGCTTGATCGATCGCGCGCACGCGGCGGGGCCCCGGTCACCGGTACCGGGGCCCCGCCGCGTCGGCTCACTGCTGCTGGGACTGGTTCAGCTTGGAGTGCCGGTAGCCGTACGAGAAGTAGATGATCATGCCGATGACGAACCACACCGCGAAGCGGATCCACGTCTCGGTGGTCAGGAACGTCACCAGCCAGATCGAGAACACGATGCCGATGATCGGCACGATCGGCATGCCCGGGCACTTGAAGCCGCGCGGCAGGTCGGGGCGCCGGTAGCGCAGCACGATCACCGAGGCGCAGACGATGACGAACGCCAGCAGGATGCCGATGTTGGTCAGCTCGGCCGCCTCGCCGATCGGCAGCAGACCCGCGATGACCGCCGAGGCGACGCCGATGACCCAGGTGAAGCGGTTCGGCACCTTGCGCACCGGGTGCGTCTTGGAGAACCACTTCGGCAGCAGCCCGTCGCGGCTCATGGCGAAGCCGACCCGGGTCACGCCGAGCATGAAGGTGAACAGCACCGTCAGGATGCCCAGGATCGCGCCCACGGCGATCACCGCGCCCAGCGCGGGCATCCCGATCGACGCGAAGGCGCTGGAGAACGCGCTCTCGGAGTTGATCTGCTTGTACGGCACCATCCCGGTCAGCACCAGGCAGGCCAGCACGTACAGCACCATCGCGATGGCCAGCGAGTACATGATCGCCTTGGGCATGTGCTTCTGGGAGTCCCGGGACTCCTCGGCCGCGGTGCTCATCGCGTCGTAGCCGAACACGGCGAAGAAGACCGTCGCGGCGCCGGTGAACGCGCCGCCGATGCCGTAGGGCAGGAACGGCTGGTAGTTGCCCGCGTTGATGTGGAACGCGCCGACCACGATCACCAGCAGCACCACGCCGACCTTGAGGTAGACGAGCAGCGTCTCGAACCGGGCGGCGTTCTTCATGCCCTGGTTGAGCATGAACGCGATGAACAGGCACAGCAGTGCCGCGAACAGGTTGACCTTGTAGCTGCCGGGCGGGGCGCCCCCGGTCTCGGTGCCGGGCGCCCCCTGCATCCACAGCGGCAGCTCCAGGTGCAGGAAGCCCAGCAGGTCGTTGAAGTAGCCGGAGATGCCGATCGCCACGACCGCCACGATCGCGGTGTACTCCAGCAGCAGGTCCCAGCCGATGAACCAGCCGACGACCTCGCCGAGCACGGCGTAGCCGTAGGTGTAGGCGGAACCCGCCTTGGGGATCATGCCCGCGAACTCGGCGTAGGAGAACGCTGCGGCGGCGCTGGCGATCCCGGCGATCAGGAACGAGAACAACACGCCGGGGCCGGCCTTCTCGTTGGCGACGGCACCCGCCAGGGAGAAGATCCCGGCTCCGATGATGCCGCCGACGCCGATGGCGGTCAGCTGCCACAGGCCGAGGGACCGCTGCAGGCCGGTCTCGCCTTCCTCGGTGATCTCCCCGATCGGCTTGCGGCGGAACACGCCTCTCCCGGGGTGGAGACTGGGTGTGGTCACGACTTCTCCCTGTGCCATTGACTAGGTGCCGGACGTGCGGCCGACGCGGGACCGGTGCGCCAAGCCGGTGCCGTGCTCTGTCTCACTGTCGGCGTTCACACGTTTCGGCGAAACCTACGCGCTGGTTCACGACCCGCAGTTTGTGGGTCCGGACGACAGTTCATGGTGATCTTTGGCCGATGCGACAAAAAGGTCCCGAAACAGGGGCTGATCAGCGCACAGTGCGACCGGAACGTCCGCCACGCGTGACCGGTGAGCCGCGCGATCGTTAGTGTTCACATCCGCCGAGTTCCTGCCGTCGGAAGTGAGAGTGGGATGCCCAGTTACCGCACCGTGGTCGTCGGAACGGACGGCTCGGCGCCGTCCCTGCGCGCGGTGGCGCGTGCCGCCGAGGTCGCCCGGGACGCCACCGCGAAGCTGGTGATCGTCTGCGCCTACTACCCGAGCAGCGGCCGCGAGGTGCAGCAGGCGCAGGACGAACTCGGTGGCGAGGCGTTCCAGGTGATCGGTTCGGCCCCGGCGGAGGACACGCTGCGGGAGGCCGCGGACGCCGCGCGCGTTGCCGGGACGACCGGCGTCGAGACCGTCGCCGCGGTGGGCGAGCCGGTCCCCACCCTGCTGGCGGCCGCCGAGGAGCGCGGCGCCGACCTGCTCGTGGTGGGCAGCCGGGGTCTGAACACGCTGAAGGGGCGGATACTCGGGTCGGTGCCCTCCGAAGTGTCCCGCCGGGCGGACTGCGATGTGCTCGTTGTTCGAACCACGCGATAAGGAGATCAGCGGCGACGTGGTCGAGGAGACCATCCTCGGCGGTCCGCCGCGCTACACCAAGGCGCAGGTCGCCGAGGCCGCCGGGGTCGAGGTCGCCCGCACCGAACGGCTCTGGCAGGCGATGGGCTTCGCGCACGTCGGCGACGACGAAGCGGTGTTCACCGACGCCGACGTGGCGGCGTTGCGCGCCCTGGTGCAGCTGGTGTCGGCCGAGGTGATCCCGCCGGAGCTGGAGACGGCGGTGGCCCGCTCGCTGGCGCAGACCATGTCCCGGCTGGCGGAGTGGCAGGTCGGCATCTTCCGCTCGATCCTCGGCGAGCAGTTCGCCAAGGACCTGGTGACCACCGCGCAGTTCGCCGACGCCATCCTGCCGGTGATGGAGCGGATGCAGGGCTACGTGTGGCGGCGCCACCTGGCGGCCACCGCCTCCCGCGAGCTCACCGAGCGCGAGGAGACCTCCGCCGACGAACGCGTGCAGGTGATCGGGTTCGCCGACATCGTCGGCTACACCCGGCTGATCCGGGACTTCACCGAGCTCCAGCTGGCCCGGCTCATCGACGGGTTCGAGGAGCTGGCCACCGGCGTGGTGGCCGAGAACCACGGGAGGATCGTCAAGACGGTCGGCGACGAGGTCCTGTTCGTCACCGACACCGCGGCGGACGCGGCGGAGATCGCGTTGACGCTCAACGAGGAGATCGCCCGCGCCGAGGAGCTGCCGCCGCTGCGGATCGGCCTGGCCCGGGGGTCGGTGCTGGCCCGGTTCGGCGACGTGTACGGCTCGACGGTCAACATCGCCAGCCGGCTGACCTCGGTGGCCCGCCCGGCGTCGGTCCTGGTGGACCGCGAGATGGCGGCGGCCCTGCGCGGCAGCCCGGACTACCGGCTGATCTCCGTGGGCCCGACCAAGGTGCAGGGCTTCCGCGGCCTGCGCGCCTGGGCGCTGCGGCGCGGTGGGTGAGTCGGCGGTCGGATCTCACCCGTTGTGACCGAAATCGCCCAAAAGGTGCATGTTGCATGCAACCGAGGGCGCGCGGGTTGATCACCTGCTGTTTCGGTCGGCCGAGGCGGTGCGCCGCCGGGTCCAGCCGGGGAGGTTCGTCCCTTGCGACCGGTTCGGCGGTCGATCCGGCCGCCGGAAGCGGGATGCCCGAGCCCTGCCGCGGCAATAGAGTCGACGCATGGTCGATCGGGGAACAGCCGCGGCAGCCAGTCATTCCGCCGACGTGGCCGCGTTGGTGGCCCAGTACCGGAGGATTCCCGACGGCGCCCCGGTCCGGCTGGCCAAACCCACGTCCAACCTGTTCCGCTTCCGCGAGCCCGCGGGCGCACCCGGGCTGGACGTCGGCCGGCTCGACCGGGTGCTGGCGGTCGACTCCGCGGCGGGCACCGCCCAGGTGCAGGGCATGGCCACCTACGAGTCCATTGTGGATGCCACGCTGCCGTCCGGGCACATGCCGACGGTGGTGCCGCAGCTGCGCACCATCACCCTCGGCGGCGCGGTCGCCGGACTCGGCATCGAGTCCACCTCGTTCCGCAACGGCCTGCCGCACGAATCGGTGCGGGAGATGGACATCCTCACCGGCGACGGCGAGGTGGTGACCGCCCGGCCGGACAACGAGCACGCCGCGCTGTTCCGCGGGTTCCCCAACTCCTACGGCACCCTCGGCTACGCGCTGCGCCTGGAGGTCGAACTCGAACCCGTGCGCCGGTACGTGCGGCTGCGGCACGAGCGCTTCGGCTCGGCGCGCGAGGCGGCCACCGCCATCGCCGAGATCTGCCGCGAACACCGGTACGACGGCGAACCCGTGGACTTCGTCGACGGAACCGTGTTCGGCCCGCACGAGCTGTACCTGACGCTGGGCACCTACGCCGACGAGGCGCCGTTCACCAGCGACTACACCGACCAGCGGATCTACTACCGCTCGGTGCGCACCCGCGACACCGACCACCTGGCGATCCGCGACTACATCTGGCGCTGGGACACCGACTGGTTCTGGTGCTCCCGCGCCCTCGGCGTGCAGAACCCGCTGGTCCGCAGGCTGTGGCCGCGCCGGTACCGGCGTTCGGACGTCTACCGGCGCATCGTCGCCTGGGACCGCCGCCACCACCTGACCGACCGCCTCGCCGTGCTGCGCGGAGGAGGTCCGAACGAGCCGGTGATCCAGGACGTGGAGATCCCGGTCGACCGGCTCGCGGAGTTCCTGGAGTTCTTCCACCGCGACATCGGCATCAGCCCGGTGTGGCTGTGCCCGGTCCGGCTGCGCGACCCGAAGGGCTGGCCGCTGTACCCGATGGACCCCGAGGTCCTGTACGTCAACGTCGGCTTCTGGGCGACCGTCCCGCTGCGCCCGGGGGAAGCGCCGGGCAAGCACAACCGGGCGATCGAGGAAGCCGTGCGCGACCTGGACGGGCACAAGTCGCTGTACTCCAACGCCTACTACTCCGAGCAGGAGTTCTGGCAGCTGTACAACCGGCCCGCCTACACCGAGCTCAAGCAGCGGTACGACCCGAAGGGCCGATTGCCGGACCTGTACGACAAGTGCGTGCGGGAGAAGTGAGGAAGGAGCCGCAGATGGGCTGGGCAGAGCTGTTTCCGCGCATCCTCGGGGAGGACCTCTCCGTGGAGGTCCGCGCCTACGACGGCAGCCGGGCCGGGCGCGTCGGCTCGGACGTGTGCGTGGAGATCCGCTCCCCGCTGGCGCTGGCGCACCTGGCCGCCGCCCCCGGTGAACTCGGGCTGGCGCGCGCGTACGTCACCGGGGCCATCGAGGTCCACGGCGACATGTACACCGCGCTGTCGGCGTTCCCCACCGTCACGTTGCACGACATCCCGCCGCGGACGCGCCGCGAACTGCTGCTCAAACTGGCCGGTTTCCGGCTGTGGTGGCCGGTGCGCCCGCCCGAGGTGGAGCACCGGCCGCGCGGCTGGCGGCACTCCAAGTCCCGCGACAGCAAGTCGATCTCCTACCACTACGACGTGTCCAACCGCTTCTACGAGTGGGTGCTCGGACCGTCGATGGCCTACACCTGCGCGGTGTTCCCCGCGGCTTCGTCCACTTTGGAGCAAGCGCAGCACGCCAAGCACGACCTGGTGGCGCGCAAGCTCGGGCTGCGGCAGGGCATGCGGCTGCTGGACGTCGGCTGCGGCTGGGGCGGCATGGTCGTGCACGCCGCCGAGCACTACGGCGTGCGGGCGCTGGGCGTGACGCTGTCCCGGCAGCAGGCGCAGTGGGCGCAGAAGACCATCGCCGAGCGCGGTCTCGCCGACCTCGCCGAGGTCCGCCACCTCGACTACCGGGACGTGCCCGAGACCGGGTTCGACGCGATCAGCTCCATCGGCCTGACCGAGCACATCGGACGAGCGCAGCTGCCCGCGTACTTCTCCTCGCTGCACGACAAGCTCAAGCCCGGCGGCCGGTTGCTCAACCACTGCATCACGCGGCCCGACGGCAGCTACGGCGCCCGGCCCGGCAAGTTCATCGGCCGCTACGTGTTCCCCGACGGCGAGCTGGAACCGGTGGGCACGCTGGTCTCGGAGATGAACGACCACGGCTTCGAGGTCCGCCACGAGGAGAACCTGCGCGAGCACTACGCGCTGACGCTGGCCGGGTGGTGCCGCAACCTGGACGCGCACTGGGACGACGCCGTCGCCGAGGTCGGCCCCGCCCGCGCCCGCGTGTGGCGGCTGTACATGGCCGCCTGCCGGCTCGGGTTCGAACGCAACATCGTCCAGCTGCACCAGGTCCTCGGCGTCCGCCTGGACGGCACCGACTCCCGGATGCCGCTGCGCCCGGACTGGTGATCAGCGCAGGTCGGCCAGGGACAGCTCCGGGACGAAGTCGCCGACCGGCGAGCGCTGCCAGAACGCCCCGGTGGCGCGCCGCTCGGCGCGCGTGGTGAAGCGGTACCGGTACAGCAGCGCGCGGACCCGCTGCGGCGGCGAGTCGGGGAACGGGTTGCGCCGCAGCAGCCGCAACACCTGCTCGTCGCCGCGCAGCAGCGCCGCGATCAGCCCAGGCAGCCAGGAGCGCCCGTAGCTCGGCGACAGCGGCAGGAACCACATCAGCCAGTCCAGCCGCAGGTGGTACGGCGCCACCTGCGGCGGGCGGCGGTACGGGTCGCCGGGCTTGGCCTTGAAGTCGTACTCCCGCCACCGCGCGCCGTCGAAACCCTCCAGGACCACCTCGTAGCGGGTGCGCGTGACCGAGCCGAACGCGCCGTAGGTGTTGCCCAGGTGCAGCCGGTTGAAGCTGCGGTTCATCACCTGGCGGCGCCCCAGCATGTTGCGGACCGGCCAGTAGCTGAGCACCACGAAACCGGCGGTCAGCGCGAGCACGGCCGCGCGGAACCACGGCGGCGCCGCCTGCTGCGGGGGCGGTGTCGGCGTGACCGGGTGCAGCAGCCACCCGCCCATCGCGGAGAACGCCAGGGTGATCGTGATGAAGTTCAGCCAGGCGAAGTTCCCGCTGAGCATCAGCCATCCCTGGGTGACCACGACGATCAGCCCGGCCGCCGTGGCGACCGGCTGCGGGGCGAACAGCAGGAACGGCACGAGGAGCTGCGTGACGTGGTTGGCGGTGACCTCCGCGCGGTGCACCGGGCGCGGCAGCCGGTGGAACCAGCGGCTCAGCGGTCCGGGCACGGGCTGGGTCTCGTGGTGGTAGTACAGCGCGGTGAGGTCGCGCCAGCAGCTGTCGCCGCGCAGCTTGATCAGCCCGGCGCCGAACTCGACGCGGAACAGCAGCCAGCACAGCAACCAGATGACCGGAGCAGGCGGCGCGACGTGCGACGGGCCGAGGAAGATCGCCAGGAATCCGGCCTCCAGCAGCAGCGACTCCCAGCCGAACGAGTACCAGACCTGCCCGACGTTGACGATCGACAGGTACAGCACCCACAGCACCAGCCACATCACCATCGCCGCCCACAGCGGCACGACGTCGGCCGCGCCGAACAGCACCAGCGCGCTGAGCCCGGCACCGGCGCCGGAGACGACCGCGAAGAACCGGTCCGAGTAGTGCAGGTGGAACAGGCTCGGCGCCCGGCGGAAGCCGGCGATCTCCAGGAAGCGCGGGATCGGCGTGAGGCCCCGCTCGCCGAGCAGCCCCCGGAACTGGTGCAGCGCGCAGCCGAACGCGAGCAGGTAGCAGAGCGCGAGCAGGTGCTGCACCGCGAACCGCGCCTGCCAGTACTCCTCGGCGGCGAACCAGTTCCAGTCCATCGTCCGTCCCGATGTCGACGGCAGTGGCCGTGCCCGCAGTCTGCCAACGCCGTCCGGGAGGGCGCAGCCAGCCGCTTCTAGAATGCGTCAGCTGCGAGGAGGGGAGGGGCCGAGTTGCTCGACGACGTGCTGGAGGTCCTGGCGTGCCCGCACTGCGGGGCCGGGCTGCAGCGGCACGGCTCCGGGCTGCGCTGCCCGGCGGGCCACGCGTTCGACATCGCGCGCCAGGGCTACGTCAGCCTGCTCCCCGGCCGGACCGGCGGGGACACCGCCGAGATGGTGGCCGCCCGCGCGGACTTCCTGCGCGCCGGGCACTACGCGCCGATCGCCGACGCGGTGACCGACGCGCTCGCCGAGGTCACCGGTTGCGTCGTCGACGTCGGCGCGGGCACCGGCCACTACCTGGCGCGCGTGCTGGAGCGGTCACCGCAGCGCACGGGCCTGGCGCTGGACGTGTCCAAGTACGCCTGCCGCCGCGCGGCCAAGGCCCACCCGCGCGCCGGGGCGGCGGTGGCCGACGCCTGGCAGGGCCTCCCGGTGCGCAGTGCGGCGGCCTCGGCCGTGCTCAACGTGTTCGCGCCGCGCAACGCCGCCGAGATGCACCGCGTGCTGCGCCCCGGCGGTCTGCTGGTGGTCGTCACGCCGAACGCCGACCACCTCGCGGGCCTGGTCGCCGATCTCGGGCTGGTCACCGTCGACGGGCGCAAGCAGCAACGGCTCGACGCCCAGCTCGCCGACCGCTTCCGGCTCGTCGACCGCCGCGACCGCGAGTTCGGGCTGTCGCTGGACCCCGCCGAGGCGGAGGCGGTGGTGGCCATGGGGCCCAGCGCCTGGCACGCCACCCCGGAGGCGTTGCGCGAGCGCATCGCCCGGCTCCCCGCGCCGGTGGCGACCGCGGCGTCCGTCGCGGTAGCCACCTACGAACGGGTGTGAGCGCGCCTCACCGGGGTTCGTGGACCGCGCGGGGGATGTTCCACGGGTTGTCGTCGCGGAGCGGTTCGGGCAGCAGGGGTTGCGGAACGTCCTGGTAGGTCACCGGGCGGAGGAAGCGGTCGACGGCCGCGGTCCCGACCGAGGTGAACCGGGCGTCCGTGGTGGCCGGGTAGGGGCCGCCGTGCTGCATGGCCGGGGACGGCGAGACGCCGGTCGGCCAGCCGTTGAACAGCACCCGGCCCGCGCGCTCCCGCAGGCGGCGCAGCAGCGCGCCCGCGAGGTCGGGCTCGTCGGGTTCGGCGTGCACGGTGGCGGTCAGGTTGCCCTCGATCGCCTCGGCGGCGCGGTGCGCCTCCTCGGCCGAGCGGTACTCGACCACGATCGACAGCGGCCCGAACACCTCCTCCAGCAGCGCCCCGCGGTGCGCGAGCAGGGTGTCGACGTCCGTGGCCAGCAGGGTCGGCAGGGTTTCCCCGTCGACGCCGCCCTCGGCCAGCACGCGCACGCCCGGCACCGCGGTGACCTCATCGCGACGGCCGCGGTAGCCCTCGTGCAGCCGCTCGTTGAGCATCCGGTGCGCGCCCACGCCCCGGGACTCCTCGGCGAGCACGTCGTCCAGGCCGTGCCCGGCGGGCAGGAACAGCAGGCCCGGTTTGGTGCACAGCTGCCCCGCGTTGCCGGAGTAGGACGTGACGTAGCCCCGGGCGATCTCCGGTCCTCGGGCGCGGACCGCGCCGGGCGTGACGAAGACCGGGTTGACGCTGCCCATCTCGGCGAAGAACGGGATCGGTTCCGACCTCGCGTTCGCGATGTCGAACAGTGCACGACCGGCCGGAACCGAGCCGGTGAACGCCGCCGCCTTCACCCGCCGGTCGCGCAGCGCCGAGGTCCCGACGTCGAATCCCAGCACGACCTGGAAGGCGCCCTCCGGCGCCCCGGCGTCCCGCAGCGCGGCGGCGACCAGCTCGCCGGTGCGCACCGACAGCCGGGGATGTCCCGGGTGCGCCTTGAGCACCACCGGACAGCCGGCGGCCAGCGCCGAGGCGGTGTCGCCGCCGGCGACGGAGAACGCGAACGGGAAGTTGCTGGCCGCGAACACGAGCACCGGGCCGACCGGGTGCAGCACCCGGCGCAGGTCCGGCTTGGTGCCCAGCGCGAACCCGGGATCGGCGCGGTCCACGGTCGCCCGCAGGTACGAGCCGTCCCGCAGCACGTCGGCGAACATCCGCAGCTGGAACGTGGTGCGCTTGAGCTCACCGCCCAGCCGCGTCCGGGACAGGTTCGTCTCGTCGATCGCCAGCGGCACCAGCTCGTCGGCCGCGGCGTCCAGCGCGTCGGCGGCGGCCGCGAGCTGGCGGGCCCGCTCGGCCGGTGCCTGCCCGCCGAACGCCTCGGCCGCCTCGGCGGCGCGTTCCAGGACTGCGTCGAGTTCTGCCTGCGTGGTGTCCGGGATCTGCTCGGTCGCGGTCAACTCGTCCTCCGGTGCGACGGCGGCTTGTGCTCGCCACCGTAATACGCGTCACCGCACCGCAGGAGCCCTCGTCAGCCGCCGCGGGAGATGCGCACCATCTCCTCGCGCGGCACGACCTTCACGCGCTCGCGGCCCTGCGCTTCGCCCAGCGCCTTCTCGTGCGCGTCGAGCCGTCCCCAACCCTCCCACGTGGTGTAGGCGACGCCGCGCTCGTCGAGCAGCCGCAGGACCGCGTCCGAGGTGGGCTCCTCGGCCCGGGGCAGCGCCTCGGCGTCGGCGAGCAGGTTGGTGATCGTCTCCAGCGCGTCGCCCTTGGTGTGCCCGATCAGGCCCACCGGACCGCGCTTGACCCAGCCGGTGGTGTAGACGCCGGGGATGGGCTCGCCGTCCAGGTCCAGCACCCGGCCGCCCTCGTGCGGGATGGTCCCGGTGCCGTGGTCGAACGGCAGCTCGGCCAGCGGCGAGCTCAGGTACCCGACCGCCCGGTAGACCTGCTGCACCGGCCAGGTCTCGTGCTCGCCGGTCCCGCGCACGCCGCCGTCCCCGGTCAGCTCCATGACCTCGGTGCGCAGTCCCTCGACCCGCTCGCTGCCGAGGATCTCCACCGGTGCGCGCAGGAAGTGCAGGTGCAGCCGCCGCGGCGTGTCGTAGCGGGGATCCCGCAGCGCCCAGTCCTGCAACGTCTTCACGACCGTCTTGACCTGGTTGTTGGTGCGGATCGACTCCTCGCTCGCCGCGTCCAGCTCGAAGCCCTCCGGGTGCACGACGAGCTCCACGCCGGGCTGGTGGTCGAGCTCGCGCAGCTCCAGCGGGGTGAACTTGGCCTGCGCCGGCCCGCGCCGGGCGAACAGGTGCACGTCGGTGACCCGGGAGTCCTTCAGACCCCGGTAGACGTTGTCCGGGATCTCGGTGCGCAGCAGGTCGTCGGCCTGCTTGGCCAGCACCCGGGCGACGTCCAGCGCCACGTTGCCCGCGCCGATCACCGCGACCTGCTCGCCGTCCAGCGTCCACTCGCGCGGCGCCTCGGGGTAGCCGTCGTACCACTGGACGAACTCGGCGGCGCCGTGGCTGTGCGGCAGGTCGACGCCCGGGACGTCCAGTTGCCGGTCCTGGTCCGCGCCGGTGGCGAACACGACCGCGTCGTAGTGGCGCCGCAGGTCGTCGAGCTTGAGGTCGACGCCGTAGTCGACATGTCCCAGGAAGCAGATCTCCGGCTTGTCCAGCACGCGGTGCAGCGCGCTGACGATGCCCTTGATGCGCGGGTGGTCGGGGGCGACGCCGTAGCGGATCAGACCGTAGGGCGCCGGCATCCGGTCCAGCAGGTCGATCTCGACCGGCGTTTCGGACTTGGTCAGGATGTCGGCGGCGTAAACGCCGGCCGGACCGGCCCCGACGATCGCCACTCGCAACGGGCGGGTCATGCATTCTCCTTCTGGGGTGGACGACGGCCGGGTGGGCGGGCGTGCGCGCACGCCGTCGTGCGCCACCCGGTCCCGCGGGCACCGCCCGGCGCCCCGGCATGGCGGGGGCGTGGGCAGGCGACCCCTTCAGCTTAGGCATGCCTTACCCGCGATCCCGCGATGCGGACCGGTGACAATGGTCATAACCCTCAGTAGCGAGCCGTGTCGAACACCCCGAGTGGGTTACCGGAAACGGTGGGTGACAGTAGGATTCGATCAACGCTCGCCCGGAGGGGATCCGCGCGTCGGCGCGCGCTCGCGGCGGGCGGCGACAGCGCGAAGACCGGAGGGGGCAGCATGCGCCAGCTCGTTCGGAGCCAGCACGCAGCGGCCGGGTGCCCGCCGTGACCGCCGGGGTGGACCGCCTGGACTTCGTCCAACGGTGGAAGAAGGAGATCGCGCACAGCAGCTACGTGCCGCTGTCCCGGGAGGAGCTCGACACCCGCCTGCACCGCTGCTTCGCGCGGTTGCTGGACGAGGCCACCGGCGCGGCGCTGCCGGGTGCGGCGCTGGAGGTCGGCGGTGAGCTGGTGCACCTGCACCTGACCAACCCCGACGTGCTGTCCCGCACCGTGCGGCTGTTCGCCGCCGAACTGCCGCGCGTGGTGCCGGGGCTGCGGGCAGACCGGCTGTTCGGCGTGCTCGGCGACCTGGCCGCCGGGTTCGCCGCGCGGTTGCGCGAGCAGACCTTCGAAGAGCAGGAGGTCATCAAGCAGGCCGTGCTCTACGCCCGGGACGCCGCCGAGGAGGCGCTGCGCGCCAGCGAGGCCCGGTCGCGGGCGGTGTTCAACGCCTCCGCGCTGGGCATCGCGATCGTCACGCTGGACGGGGTGATCGACGAGGTCAACCCGGCGATGCCGCAGATCTTCCGACGCCGCGAGAGCGACCTGGTCGGCGCCCGGATGTTCGACCTCGCCGACGAGCCGTGGCTGGGCGACCTGCGGGAGGCGGCGGCCGACCTGGCGGCCGGCGGGACCGACCGCTTCCAGCTGGAGACCCGGTTCACCGGGCCGGACGGCGCCCACGTGTGGACCCGGCTGTCGGCCTCGCTGGTCCGCGACGTGCACGGCGAGCCGGACTACCAGGTGCTGCTGTACGAGGACATCACCGCGGCGCACATGCTCCAGGAGCAGTTCCGCAGGCAGGCCACCCACGACCCGCTCACCGGCCTGGCCAACCGCACCCAGTTGCAGGTGAGCCTGGACGCCGCGCTGCACCCGGACCCTGCCGACCGCCGGGTGGGCCTGTGCTACTTCGACCTGGACGGGTTCAAGGCGGTCAACGACAGCCTCGGCCACCCCGTCGGGGACGCGCTGCTGCGGGCCGTGGCCCAGCGGTTGCAGTCGATGGCCGACGCCGAGGGGGCGCTGGCCGCGCGGATGGGCGGCGACGAGTTCGTCGTGCTCGTCCCCGACTCGGCGGGGCCCGTCGCGCTGACCCGGCTCGCCGAGGCGCTGCTGCGCGAGATCACCGCCCCGGTGCGCATCGGCTCCCACGAGCTCAGCGCCCAGGCCAGCACGGGACTGGTGGAGCGCGAGGTGGCCGGTACCGACGCGGAGTCCCTGCTGCGCGACGCCGACATCACCCTCTACCGCGCCAAGCGCGACGGCCGGGCCCAGTGGGTGCTGTTCGACCCGGAGCACAACGAGGCCACGCTGGAGCGGTTCAAGCTGTCGGCGACGCTGCCCGCCGCGCTGGAGCAGAACGAGCTGTTCGTCTCCTACGAGCCGATCCGCAGGCAGCGGACCGGCCGGGTGGTCGGGGCGGCCGCGACCGTGCACTGGGACCACGGGGAGTTCGGCGAACTGGCCGAGGACCGGTTCCTCGGTCTCGCCGAGGAGACCGGGCTGATCACCCGGCTGGGCGGCTGGATCCTGGAGCGGGTGTGCGAGCACGCCGCCCGCTGGGTGCGCGAGCTGGGCGAGGGCGCCCCCGTCGCCGGGGTCAACCTGTCCGCCCGGCACTGCCGCGACCCGGAGCTGGTCGGCGAGGTGCAGCGGGTGCTGCGCGAGACGGGGCTGCCGCCGCGGTCCCTGGCCCTCGGCCTGCCCGAACCTGCGCTGTTCGACCACCAGGGCGACCCGGTGGACGTCCTGGAGATCTTCGCCGAGATGGGCGTTCGGCTGGTCGTCTACCAGTTCGGCGACGACTACACGCGGATGTCCCGGCTGCGCGGGCTGCCGCTGGTCGCCGCCCGCGTCGACGGACCGCACCTGCGCAGCCTCGCCGCACCGTCCGGTCCGGACCCGCTCGACGTGCACCTGGTGCGCAGCGCGGTCGGCGCCGCCCGGCTGATGGACCTGCCGGTGGTCGCCAGCGGGGTGACCACGCCGTTGCAGGAGCGGCGGCTCGGAGCCCTCGGCGTCGAGCTGGTCCAGCGCCCCGAGCCGGTCTCCGCGCTGGAGATCCCCGGGCTGGTGGCCTGCGGGGTCTGATGCCGCGTGACCTGCGGACCGACGGCGGGCGACCGCTCGATAGCATCGGGTTGCGAAGCGTGTCCGCCGCGCCGGTCGCCGACCGGCGCCAGCCTAGGAGTGACTGTGTCCGTTCTGCCTTCCCAAGCCCAGCAAGCTCCCCGGGTGAAGGTTCCGGCGGGCACTACCGCGGGCGAGGCCGTCGCCGAGGCCGGGCTGCCGTCCAAGGGGCCGGAGGCGATCGTGGTCGTCCGCGACGCGGAGGGGAACCTGCGCGACCTGGCGTGGGCCCCGGAGTCCGACACCGAGGTCGAGGCGGTCGCGTCCGACACCGAGGCGGGCCGCAGCGTCATCCGGCACTCCGCCGCGCACGTGCTCGCGCAGGCGGTGCAGGACCTGTTCGACGACGCCAAGCTGGGCATCGGCCCGCCGGTCAAGGACGGCTTCTACTACGACTTCGACGTGGACCGCCCGTTCACCCCGGAGGACCTGCAGGCGCTGGAGAAGCGCATGAAGCAGATCGTCAAGTCCGGGCAGAAGTTCTCCCGCCGCCGGCTGGACTCGGTCGAGGACGCCAGGCAGGAGCTGGCCGACGAGCCCTACAAGCTCGAACTGGTCGACCTCAAGTCTTCTGATGAGGTTGACACGAGCGAGGTCATGGAGGTCGGTCAGGGTGATGCTTCGGAGCTGACCGTCTACGACAACATCGACCGGCACGGCGAGGTCGTCTGGGGCGACCTGTGCCGGGGGCCGCACGTGCCGCACACCCGCTTCATCCCCGCGTTCAAGCTGATGCGGGTGGCCGCCGCCTACTGGCGCGGCGACCAGAACAACCAGCAGTTGCAGCGGATCTACGGCACCGCCTGGGAGTCCAAGGAGAAGCTGGACGAGCACCTGGAGTGGCTGGCCGAGGCGGAGCGCCGCGACCACCGCCGGATCGGCGCCGAGCTGGACCTGTTCTCCTTCCCGGAGGAGATCGGCTCCGGCCTGCCGGTGTTCCACCCCAAGGGCGGCATCATCCGCCGCGAGCTGGAGGACTACTCCCGGCGCCGCCACGAGGAAGCGGGCTACGAGTTCGTCAACACCCCGCACATCACCAAGGACGCGCTGTTCAAGACGTCCGGTCACCTCGACTGGTACGCCGACGGCATGTTCCCGGCGATGCACCTCGACGAGGAGCGCGACGCCGAGGGCAACGTCCGCAAACCCGGGCAGGACTACTACCTCAAGCCGATGAACTGCCCGTTCCACAACCTGATCTTCCGCTCCCGCGGCCGGTCCTACCGGGAACTGCCGCTGCGGCTGTTCGAGTTCGGGTCGGTGTACCGGTACGAGAAGTCCGGCGTGGTGCACGGGCTGACCCGGGTGCGCGGCATGACGCAGGACGACGCGCACATCTACTGCACCCCGGACCAGCTCCAGGACGAGCTGAAGTCGCTGCTGGGCTTCGTGCTGGACCTGCTGCGCGACTACGGCCTGGAGGACTTCTACCTCGAACTGTCCACCCGCAACGAGGAGAAGTACGTCGGCGACGACGAGAGCTGGGAGGTGGCCACCGAGGCGCTGCGGGAGGCCGCTGAGGCGTCCGGCCTGGAGCTGGTGCCCGACCCGGGCGGCGCGGCGTTCTACGGCCCGAAGATCTCGGTGCAGGCCAAGGACGCGCTGGGGCGCAGCTGGCAGATGTCGACCATCCAGGTCGACTACCACCTGCCGGAGCGGTTCAACCTGGAGTACACCGCCCCGGACGGCAGCAAGCAGCGGCCGATCAAGATCCACCGCGCGCTGTTCGGCTCGATCGAGCGGTTCTTCGGCGTGCTGACCGAGCACTACGCGGGGGCCTTCCCCGCGTGGCTGGCGCCGGTGCAGGCGGTCGGCATCCCGATCGCCGACGAGCACGCCGAGCACCTGGAGCGGGTGGCGAAGGCGTTGCGCGCCAAGGGGCTTCGCGTCGACGTCGACACCGGCGACGACCGGATGCAGAAGAAGATCCGCACCCACACCACGCAGAAGGTGCCGTTCCTGCTGCTCGCGGGCAACCGCGACGTGGAGGGCGACGCGGTGTCCTTCCGCTTCCGGGACGGCACCCAGATCAACGGCGTGCCGGTGGACGCGGCCGTCGCGGCGCTGGCCCGGTGGGTCGAGCGCCGGGAGAACACCTCGCCGAACGCCGAGAACTTCCAGGCGGAGCTGGCGTGAGCGGAGTCCGGGGCCCAGAAGGGGTGGAGGTGACCGAGCAGCACGGCGTCGGCGTGCCCGACGCGCTGCAACGGTTGTGGACCCCGCACCGGATGGCCTACATCCAGGGCGAGAACAAGCCGGTCGGATCGGACAGCGACGGCTGTCCGTTCTGCCGGCTGCTCGACTCCGGCCTGCCGGACAGCGAGACGCTCATCGTCGCCCGCGAGGAGCTGGTGTTCGCGATCCTCAACCTGTACCCGTACAACCCGGGTCACCTCATGGTGCTGCCCTACCGGCACGTCGCCGACTACACCGAGCTCACCCCGGAGGAGACCGTCGCGGTCGCCGAGCAGACCCAGCACGCGATGCGCGTGATCCGGCACGTCTCGGCGCCGCACGGCTTCAACATCGGCCTCAACCAGGGGCCGGTGGCGGGCGCGGGCATCGCCGACCACCTGCACCAGCACGTGGTGCCGCGGTGGGGCGGCGACTCCAACTTCATGCCCGTCATCGGCCACACCAAGGTCTTGCCCCAGCTCCTCGGCGAAACCCGCCGACTCCTCGCCGACGCCTGGCACACCGTCAGCTGACCCCGCCGCGGGGCAGGTCGGTCACGGTGCGTGAGACGTGGCCGGGGTGCGCGAACGCGGTCGGGAAGTTCCTGATCAGGACGGTTAGTCTGCAACGGCAAACGACATTCGGTGCAGGGACGGACGAACACTTCCGGCGATGCTCAACATCTTTGCGCGGGCTTCAGTCTCACGGCTCACCGACCCCGTGGGGGCGGGGCTGGTGAGACTCGGCCTGTCGCCGAACGCGGTGACGGTGACCGGCACGATCGGCAGCGGTGCCGCGGCGCTGTGGTTCTTCCCGCACGGGCAGCTGTTCGTCGGCACCGTGGTCGTCGCGGTGTTCCTGCTGTTCGACGTCCTGGACGGCGCGATGGCGCGGGCGGGCGGCCGGGCGTCGCCGTTCGGCGGCGTGCTCGACGCCTCGTGCGACCGGCTGGTGGACGGCGCGCTGTTCGGCGCGCTGGTGTGGTGGTCGCTGGTCGTCGACGTCGACCGGCTCCGCGGCCTGGGACTGCTGATCTGCCTGGTGTGCGCCCAGGTGATCTCCTACGTCAAGGCCCGCGCCGAGGCCAACGGGCTGCGCGCCGACGGCGGCATCGCCGAACGCGCCGAGCGCTTCCTGATCATCCTGGTCGGCACCGGACTGCACGGGCTCGGCGTGCCCTGGGTGCTCGACGTCGCCGTCTGGGTGCTGGTGGTGCTCTGCCTGATCACCATCGCCCAGCGGCTGCACGCCGTGCACACCCAGCGGTGAGTGCCTGTCTTCGAACCTGCTCCCGGAACCCGCGTGGCAAGCGGCGTGAGCCGCTTTCTTTTTCGGTGAGTGGTCTCGCCACCGGCACCGCCTCGCAAAACGAGTTCACGAGTCCGAAGACGGGCTCTGGGGGCGCCCCGGCCGTCACTTCTGGTGGACCAGTGCCTCCGGCATCGGTTCGTAGCTCTCGAAGTGGCGGGTGAAGCTCGCGCTGCCGGAGCTCAGCGAGCGCACGTTGATCGCGTAGCGCACCAGCTCGCTGGCGGGCACGTGCGCGCGCACCACGGTCCAGCCGCCGTCCTCGGGTTCGGTGCCCACGACCTTGCCGCGCCGGCTGGACAGGTCGCCGAGCACCGCACCGAGGTGCTCGTCCGGGATGTGCACCGCGACCGCGTCGACCGGCTCCAGCGTCACCAGCCCGGCCTGCTCGGCCGCTGCCTTGAGCGCCAGCGCTCCGGCGGCCTGGAAGGCCGCGTCGGAGGAGTCGACGCTGTGCGCCTTGCCGTCCACCAGCGTCACCCGCAGGTCGACCAGCGGGATTCCCTCGTGCACGCCCCTCTCCAGCTGGGCGCGCACGCCCTTCTCCACGCTCGGGATGAACTGCCGCGGCACCGCGCCGCCGACCACGCGCTCGGTGAACTCGATCCCCGATCCCCGGGGCAGCGGCTCGACCTCGATGTCGCACACCGCGTACTGGCCGTGCCCACCGGACTGCTTGATGTGCCGGCCGTGGCCCTTGGCGGGCTGGGCGAAGGTCTGCCGCAGCGCCACCCGCACCGGCTCGGTGTCCACCTCGGCGCCGCCCTCCCGCAGCCGCTGCAGGACGACGTCGGCGTGCGCCTCGCCCATGCACCACAGCACGAGCTGGTGCGTCTCGCTGTCGCGTTCCAGCCGCAGGCTGGGGTCGGCGGCGATGAGCCGGTTGAGGTTGCGCGCCAACGCGTCCTCGTCGCTGCGGGTGTGCGCGGTGACCGCGACCGGCAGCAGCGGTTCCGGCATCGGCCAGGGTTGCAGCAGCAGCGGATCCGACGGGTCGGACAGCGTGTCGCCGGTCTCCGCCGAACCGATCTTGGTCAGCGCGCACAGGTCCCCGGCGACGCAGTGCGGCATCTCGCGCAGCGTCGCGCCCAGCGGCGAGTACAGGTGGGCGACGCGCTCGTCCTCGTCGTGGTCGGGGTGCCCGCGATCGGCCATGCCGTGCCCGGACACGTGCACCGGCCCTTCCGGGCGCAGCGTCCCGGAGAAGACCCGGGCCAGCGAAACCCGGCCCACGTAGGAATCGACCGAGGTGTGCACCACCTCGGCCGCGAGCGGACCCTCCGGGTCGGGGGAGAGCCGACGGGGGTTGCGGCCCTGCGGGTCGGTCACCTCCGGCAGCGCGTGTTCCAGCGGGGACGGGAAACCGCGCGCGATGCCGTCCAGCACCTCGCGGATGCCGACGCCGCGCGCCGCGCACACCGGCACCACCGGGTGCAGCCCACCGCGGGCCACCGCGGTCTCCAGGTCGGCGATCAGCGTGCTCTCGTCGATCTCCTCCCCGGCCAGGTAGCGGTCCATCAGCGACTCGTCCTCGCTCTCGGCGATGATCGCCTCGATCAGCTCGCCGCGCGGACCACCGATGCGTTCCCGCAGCGCCTCGTCGGCCGGGCTGGTGCCCGAGGAGTCGTGCACGCTGCCGGTGATGAGCCCGACCAGGCCGTCGACCTCGCCGTTCGCGTCGCGCTTGGGCAGGTACAGGGGCAGCACCCCGTCTCCGAAGGCGTCCCGGCAGGATTCCAGGGCGAAGTCGTGGTCGGCGCGCGGCTGGTCCAGGCGGGCGATCACCACGCCGCGCGGCATGCCGACCGCGGCGCACTCGTGCCAGATGGCCCGGGTGGCGGCGTCGACGCCCTCCGCGGCGGCGATCACGAACAGGGCCGCGTCCGCCGCGCGCAGCCCGGCGCGCAGTTCGCCGACGAAATCGGCGTAGCCGGGCGTGTCGATCAGGTTGATCTTGACGTCGCCGTGCCGCACCGGGGCCACGGCCAGTCCGATGGACCGCTGCTGCTCGACGGCGGCCGGTTCGTGGTCGCACACCGTCGTCCCCTCGGTGACCGCGCCGGCCCTGGGAATCGTCGAGGTGGCCGCCAGCAGTGCCTCGACCAGGGTCGTCTTGCCGGACGCCGAGGGGCCGACGAGGACGACGTTGCGGATCTCGGCCGGATTCGAGGGAGCCGGTACGGCCTGCCCTCCCACCGCGCCGGTCTGTTTGCTGCCCATGAGTGCTCCCTGCGCGACTAGTCCCCCGCTGCTGTGTGTCACCGATCACACACCTGGTGTCGGGGTCGTGCAAGGGCGCATGTCGGGGTCCGCGAGTGGACTACCGGAAAAGCGGTTCAGTGGACCGTGTCGATGGTCCAGTTCGGCCCTAGGCTGAACGGTGGAACGACTCCGACTAGAGGAAGGTCGCAGGTGACTACCGTCGACGTGAAGGACTCCACCGCCCGCACCGGCACCGATGGCGTCAAGCGCGGCATGGCCGAGATGCTCAAGGGCGGTGTGATCATGGACGTGGTCACGCCCGAGCAGGCCAAGATCGCCGAGGACGCGGGCGCGGTGGCCGTCATGGCGCTGGAGCGCGTGCCCGCCGACATCCGCGCGCAGGGCGGCGTGGCCCGCATGTCCGACCCGGACATGATCGAAGGCATCATCAACGCGGTGTCCATCCCGGTGATGGCCAAGGCCCGGATCGGCCACTTCGCCGAGGCCCAGGTGCTCCAGTCGCTCGGCGTGGACTACATCGACGAGTCGGAGGTGCTCACCCCCGCCGACGAGGACAACCACATCGACAAGTGGGCCTTCACGGTGCCCTTCGTCTGCGGTGCGACCAACCTCGGCGAGGCGCTGCGGCGGATCGCCGAGGGCGCGGCCATGATCCGCTCGAAGGGCGAGGCGGGCACCGGCAACGTCGTCGAGGCGACCCGGCACATGCGCCGGATCCGCGCCGACATCCGCCGCCTGGGCGTGCTGGACTCCGACGAGCTCTACGCGGCGGCCAAGGAGCTGCGCGCCCCGGTCCAGCTGGTCCAGGAGATCGCCCGGACCGGCAAGCTGCCGGTGGTGCTGTTCACCGCGGGCGGCATCGCCACCCCGGCGGACGCGGCGATGATGCGCCAGCTCGGCGCCGAGGGCGTGTTCGTGGGCTCGGGCATCTTCAAGTCCGGTGACCCGGCCAAGCGGGCGGAGGCGATCGTCAAGGCCACCACCTTCCACGACGACCCGGACGTGATCGCCAAGGTCTCCCGCGGCCTCGGCGAGGCCATGGTCGGCATCAACGTCGACGACCTGGACGAGCGCGACCGCTACGCCCAGCGCGGTTGGTGAGGTGCGGTAGGCGATCCGCGGTGCGAGGGGCGTCCCGAGGTCGGGGCGCCCCTCACACGTGTTCCATGACCAGCACCGCCGTGGTGCCGGGTTCCAGGGCCTCGTAGCAGTGCGGGACGTCGCCGGAGAAGGAGACGTAGTCGCCGACGGAGAGGTCCACGGGGCTGTCGGCCGGGCCGGCGGACAGCCGTCCGGCGGTGACCACGACGTGCTCCACGGTGCCCGGGATGTGGGCGTCGGCCTGCCGCCTGCCGCCGGGTTCGAGTTCGAGGACGTAGAGGTCGCGGCGGGCGCCCGAGGGGCACGACGACAGCAGCGCGGCGGCGTAGGGCGACTGCTCGGACCGCACCATCGGCACCTGCCCGGACCGGATCACCCGCACCTGCGGGGTGGGCGGGTCGACGAGCCTGCTGAACGGCACCCCGAGCGCCACGCCCAGCGCCCACAGCGTCTCGACGCTGGGGTTGCCGGTCCCGGACTCCAGCTGGGAGAGCGTGGACTTGGCGATCCCGGCGCGCTTGGCCAGCTCGGTCAGGGTCAGTCCGGCGCGCTCGCGTTCGCGGCGCAGGGACACCGCGATGATCTCCAGCGGCGGTGGGGCCGGGGTGTTCTCGGTCTCACTCATGGCTGTTCGCTCCGTCGGTCTTCGTATTCGGTTTGACGAACACGACCTGTTCTGTTCACGATAACGAACGTGAGTACGGTCGAGCGAACGCGAGTCGGATTCTGGCGAGATGCGCTGGTGCGCGACGTGCTGTCGATGTCGGTGGCGATGGCCATCGTCGGGGCCTCGCTCGGAGCCATCGCCGTCAGCAAGGGCGTCCCGCTCTGGCTCGCCGCGCTCACCAGCGCCGTGGTGTTCGCCGGTGGCTCGGAGTTCATGGTCATCGGGCTGGTGACCTCCGGAGCGGCGCCGGTCATGGCGGTGCTCAGCGGCCTGATGCTCAACGCGCGGCACTTCCCGTTCGGCCTGGCGATCGGCGGTCTGCTCGGCCAGGCCGGCCCCCGTCGCCCGGCCACCACCCCCCACCGAGGCGCTGCGCGCCGCTGGAGTTCGTTGCTGGTCGGCGCCCACCTCATGGTCGACGAGTCGGTCGCGTTCGCGCTGGCGCAGGACGACGTCGCCGAGCGCAGGCGCGCGTTCTGGCTGACCGGCGTCGCGCTGTACTGCGCCTGGGTCCCGTCGGTGTTCCTCGGCGGCCTGCTCGGAGAGGGGCTCGGCGATCCCGCCGCCTTCGGCCTCGACGCCGCGATGCCCGCCGCGCTGCTCGCGCTGATCATGCCGTCGCTGCGCGAGTTCCGGACGCTGCGCGCCGTCGCGCTCGGCGCGCTCGTCGCGGTCGCCACCACGCCGCTGCTGCCCGCCGGGCTGCCGGTGGTGGCGGGTCTGGTCGGCCTGGCCGCCGCCCTGCCGCTGCCGAAGGACCGCGAGGAGGGGGCGCGATGACCGTCGGCGTGATGCTCGCGCTGGCCGCCGGGACGTACGCGATGCGCCTGGCCGGTCCGCTGCTGCGCGGCCGGGTCCGGATCTCGCCGCGCTGGGAGCAGTTGATGTCCGTCGCCGCGATCGTGCTGCTCGGTGCGTTCGTGTCGACCGAGGCGCTCTACGAGGACGGCGGGTTCGCCGGCTGGGCCCGGCTCGCCGGGGTCGCGGTCGGCGGGGTGCTCGCCTGGCGGCGGGCCCCGTTCGTCGTCGTGGTCGTCGCCGCGGCGGCGGTCACCGCGCTGCTGCGGCTCGCGGGGTGAGCGGTCGTTAACCCGGATGTAGCCCGTTCGGAGTAGCCGTTTAAGGTGCGCGTGACCGCGTGCACGACATCGCGCCATCGCCGGCACAGAACCGGTGATCCCGGTTCCCACCAGGGGAGGCCATCCAGATGGTCACGACACCCGACTCGCCCACCCGCGACCGGGCCGTCGACGAGGGCTACGCCAAGGGCCTGGGCAACCGCCAGGTGCAGATGATCGCGATGGGCGGCGCGATCGGCGTCGGCCTGTTCCTCGGAGTCGGCGGCCGGATGGCCCAGGCCGGGCCCGCCCTCGTGGTGTCCTACCTGCTGTGCGGCGTCGCCGCGTTCTTCGTGATGCGCGCCCTCGGCGAACTCGTCGTGCACCGCCCGGTCGCGGGCAGCTTCGTGGAGTACGCGCGCGAGTTCATCGGCCCGTGGGCGGGCTTCGCCGCCGGGTGGCTGTACTTCCTGAACTGGGCGGGCTCGGGCATCGCCGAGATCACCGCCGCCGGGATCTACGTCGGCAAGTGGTTCCCGCACTTCCCGCAGTGGCTCACCGCGCTGATCTGCCTGGTCGCACTGCTCGTGGTGAACCTGCTGTCGGTGAAGCTGTTCGGCGAGCTGGAGTTCTGGTTCTCCGTCATCAAGGTGCTGGCGATCGTCTGCTTCCTCGTCGTCGGAGTCTGGCTGGTGCTCACCGGCGCGGGCGTCGCCGGCACCACGGCGGGGCCGCACAACCTCGTCGACCACGGCGGCTTCATGCCCACCGGGCTGCCCGTGGTCCTGATGAGCATGCAGGGCGTGATGTTCGCCTACGCCTCCATCGAGATGGTCGGCATCGCAGCGGGGGAGACGCGGGATCCCGGCAAGGTCATGCCCCGGGCCATCAACGGCGTGGTGTGGCGCATCGCCGTGTTCTACCTCGGCGCCGTCGTGCTGCTGGCGATGGTGCTGCCGTGGACCGCCTACAGCGGCGAGCAGAGCCCGTTCGTCACGGTGTTCTCCAGCATCGGCATCCCGTGGGCCGGGGACGTGATGAACTTCGTGGTCCTGACCGCGGCGCTGTCCAGCTGCAACTCCGGGCTGTACTCGACCGGACGGATCCTGCGCTCGCTGGCCCGGCGCGGCGAGGCGCCCGCGTTCACCGAGCGGATGAACTCCCGGCGCGCCCCCTACGGCGCGGTCCTGTTCACCGGCGCGGTGTTCCTCGTCGGCGTGGTGCTCAACTACGTCGTCCCCAAGGACGCCTTCGACATCGCCACCTCGATCGCCTCCCTCGGCATCATCGCCACCTGGGCCGCGCTGCTGGTGGCCCAGGCCCGGCTGCGCCGCCGAGCGCTGCACGGCGAGCTGGTGCGGCCGTCCTACCGGATGCCCGGTTCGCCCTGGACGAACCGGGTGGTGCTGGCGTTCCTGGTGTTGATCGTGGTGCTGGCCGCGTTCTCCGACGAGACGGCGGTGCGCGCCTCGTTCTACGCCGTGCCGGTCGTGCTGCTGGCGCTGGCGGTCGGTTGGTGGGCGGTGCGGTCCCGGGCTTCGCGCCCGCGCGCCGGTGCAGGACAATCGGAGACGTGACGACTGCTCGACCCGTGATCGGAGTCCTCGCCCTGCAGGGCGGCGTGGCCGAACACCTCGCCGCGCTGGAGCGCAGCGGGGCCGACGCCCGGCCGGTCCGCCGACCGGAGGAACTCGCCGCGGTGCACGGCCTCGTGCTGCCCGGGGGCGAGTCCACCACGATGACCCGGCTGCTCGACGTGTTCGACCTGTACGAGCCGTTGCGCCAGCGGCTGGTCGACGGCATGCCCGCCTACGGCTCCTGCGCGGGCATGATCATGCTGTCCGGCGCGGTCGCCGACGAGGACCGACCCGCGTCCGGCGCGCCCGCGGTGCGCCCGTTCGGCGCGCTCGACGTGGTGGTGCGGCGCAACGCCTTCGGCCGCCAGGTCGACTCCTTCGAGACCGACCTGGATTTCACCGGCGTCGACGGCGGCCCGGTCCACGCGGTGTTCATCCGCGCGCCCTGGGTGGAGAAGGTGGGTTCGGACGTGCGGGTGCTGGCCGCCGTACCGGACGACACGGCGCAGGACGGCGCCGCCGGTAGGATCGTCGCGGTTCAGCAGGGACCGGTGTTCGCCACCTCGTTCCACCCGGAGCTGGTGCGCGGTGACGAACGCGTGCACCGCTATTTCGTGCAGATCGTCCGCGCGCACTGACGGCAGACCGCGGCGCGGTCGTAGGAAGACGGAGGAGAGATGAGCGGCCACTCCAAGTGGGCCACCACCAAGCACAAGAAGGCCGCCCTCGACGCCAAGCGCGGCAAGCTCTTCGCGAAGCTGATCAAGAACGTTGAGGTTGCCGCGCGGACCGGCGGGGGAGACCCGGAGGGCAACCCGACCCTGTACGACGCCATCCAGAAGGCGCGCAAGAGCTCGGTCCCGCAGGACAACATCGAGCGCGCCCGCAAGCGGGGCGCGGGCGAGGAAGCCGGTGGCGCCGAGTACCAGACGATCATGTACGAGGGCTACGCGCCCAACGGCGTCGCGGTCCTGGTGGAGTGCCTGACAGACAACCGCAACCGGGCCGCCGGCGAGGTGCGCACCGCGATGACCCGCAACGGCGGCTCGATGGCCGACGCCGGCTCGGTGGCCTACCTGTTCACCCGCAGGGGTGTCGTGCTGCTGCCGAAGAACGGCCTGAGCGAGGAGGACGTGCTCGGCGCCGTGCTGGACGCGGGTGCCGAGGAGGTCAACGACCTCGGCGACAGCTACGAGATCCTGACCGACCCGGCGGACCTGGTGGACGTCCGCAAGGCCCTGCAGGCCGCGGGCATCGAGTACGACTCGGCCGAGACGAACTTCCTGGCCTCGGTCAACGTCCCGCTCGACGCCGACGCGGCCCGCAAGGTGTTCAAGCTGATCGACGCCCTTGAGGACTGCGACGACGTGCAGAACGTCTACGCCAACTTCGACGTGAGCGACGACGTCATGGCCGAGGTCGGCTGACTCGGACCTGCCCCGCCCCTCCCCGCGGCCTCGTGCGGGGAGGGGCTTTTGCGTCCGGGGGACCACCCGCGGTCCCCGTCCGGTCGCCGTCGGTGGCGTGCCCGGGTGCCCGCCGGAGCGGCCCGGGGCGCGGGGAGAATGGCCGCCGTGGTCGACACGGATGAGAGTCTGCGCAAGTGGCTGGTCAACACCGCGGAGCGGGACGGCGCCGCGGTGGTGCAGGTGGCGGGCGACGAGCGCGGCGCCCCGTACGCCTTCTCGGTCGGCGCCTGGCGGCGGTTCGGCAAACCGGAGGTCGTCGCGATCGGCCTGCCCGAGGACGTGGCGAACGCGGCGATCATGACCTACGTGCAGCGGGTGGCCGCCGGGGAGCGGTTCCGGCCCGGGCAGCTCTACGAGGGCTTCCTGGCCGGTTGCCCGGTCACCTTCGAGAAGATCGCCCGGCAGCACTACCCGGAGTTCCTCGGCAGCGCGGTGCTGGTCTACGACGGCGACGACTTCCCCGCGGTGCAGCTGATCGCCTCCAGCCCGGGGGACAACAGGTTCCCGTGGCAGGACGACGCGCCGCGCGGTTTCGCCGAGTACCAGCCGGTGCTCACCGCCAGCGGACGACCGGAGAGCTGGACGCCCGGTACCGACGGCCCCTGACCGTTCACCCGCGCGGTGGACTGGTGTGCGTGTCGGTGCCCGGTCGGTCCGATCGGGTCCGATAGGGTTCGAACGAATGTTCACGGCGGAATGGGGCAGGTGGCGACGTGCGCGTGCTCGGGGTCGATCCGGGGCTGACCCGGTGCGGACTCGGCGTGGTCGACGGCGGTCGGGGCCGCGAGGTCGGCTGCGTCGCGGTGGGCGTCGCCCGCACCCCGCCGGAGGCCGAGCTGCCCGAGCGGCTGCGGGACGTCGCCGACGAGGTCGAGCGCTGGCTCGACGAGCACCGCCCTGAGGTGGTGGCCGTCGAGCGGGTGTTCAGCCAGCACAACGTCCGCACCGTGATGGGCACCGCCCAGGTCTCCGGGGTCGTGGCGCTGGCCGCCGCGCGCCGCGGCCTGCCGGTGGCCTTCCACACCCCCAGCGAGGTCAAGGCGGCCATCAGCGGGTCCGGCCGGGCGGACAAGCGCCAGGTCACCACCATGATCACCAAGATCCTCGGGCTCGCCGCCCCGCCCAAGCCCGCCGACGCGGCCGACGCCCTGGCGCTCGCGGTGTGCCACCTGTGGCGCGCCCCGATGGCCGACCGGATGGCCGCGGCGCAGGCGCGCTCCGCCGAACTCGCCCGCAACCACCGCGCCAAGCTGAAGGCCGCGCAGCAGGCCGCCCAGCGGTCCGCGCCCAGAACAGGAGGATTCCCGCGATGATCGCTTCGGTGCGCGGTCCGGTGCTGTCCATCGGACTCGACCACGCCGTGATCGAGGTCGGCGGCGTGGGCTACGCCGTGCACGCCACCCCCGCGACGCTGGCCGGGCTGCGCCGCGGCGAAGAGGCCCGGCTGTGGACGTCGCTGGTGGTCCGCGAGGACTCGATGACCCTGTACGGCTTCGCCGACGCCGAGTCCCGCGACCTGTTCGGCCTGCTGCAGACCGCCTCGGGCGTCGGCCCCCGGCTGGCGCTCGCGGTGCTCGCGGTGCTGCAACCCGACCAGCTCTGCCACGCCCTGGCCGACGGCAACCTCACCGTGCTCACCCAGGTGCCCGGCATCGGCCGCAAGAGCGCCGAACGGCTGGTCCTGGAACTGCGCGACAAGGTCGGCGTCGTCGCGGGCACCGCCGCCGGGGGTCAGGAGTCCGGCGTCGACCACCGGCGGGTCCGCACCGAGGTCAGCGAAGCGCTGGTGAGCCTGGGCTTCTCCGCCAAGCAGGCCGAGCAGAGCGTCGAGGCGGTGCTGGCCTCCGCCGACGGCGAGCTGGACACCTCGGCGGTGCTGCGCCAGGCGCTGGCCGCGCTGGGACCGAAGTGAGGACCCCGTGATGGACGAGCAGGACGCGAGCTGGGGTGGCGACGGCGTCGCGCTGACCCCGCACCGCCAACCGGCCGATCAGGATGTCGAGACCACGCTGCGACCGCGCAAGCTGGCCGAGTTCGTCGGCCAGCCCCGCGTCCGCGAACAGCTGGAGCTGGTGCTGCACGGCGCGCTCAAGCGCGGCGACCAGCCCGACCACGTGCTGTTCTCCGGTCCGCCCGGCCTCGGCAAGACCAGCCTGGCGATGATCATCGCCGCCGAGTTGGGCGCGGCGATCCGGGTCACCTCCGGGCCCGCCCTGGAACGCCCCGGTGACCTGGCGGCGATGCTGTCCAACCTCACCGAGGGCGACGTGCTGTTCATCGACGAGATCCACCGCATCGCCCGCCCGGCCGAGGAGATGCTCTACCTGGCGATGGAGGACTTCCGCGTCGACGTGGTGGTCGGCAAGGGGCCGGGCGCGACCAGCATCCCGCTGGAGATCGCGCCGTTCACCCTGGTCGGCGCCACCACCCGGTCCGGCGCGCTGACCGGGCCGCTGCGCGACCGCTTCGGCTTCACCGCGCACATGGAGTTCTACGCCCCGGAGGAGCTGGAGCTGGTGCTGCGGCGTTCGGCGGGGATCCTGGGCGTCGACCTGCGCGACGACGGCGCGGTGGAGATCGCCCGGCGCTCGCGCGGCACACCGCGCATCGCCAACCGCCTGCTGCGCCGCGTCCGCGACTACGCGGACGTGCGCTCGGACGGTGCGGTCGACCGCGCGGTGGCGCGGGCCGCGCTGGAGGTCTACGACGTCGACGAGATCGGCCTGGACCGGCTCGACCGCGCGGTCCTGGGCGCGCTGGTGCGCTCCTTCCACGGCGGCCCGGTGGGGATCTCCACGCTGGCCGTGGCCGTCGGCGAGGAACCCAGCACGGTGGAGGAGGTCTGCGAGCCGTACCTGGTCAGGGCCGGGATGCTCGCCCGCACGCCGCGCGGGCGCGTCGCCACGGTGGCCGCCTGGCGGCACGTCGGCCTCACGCCTCCCGACCACGCGCCGGGCGAACCGCAGCCGACGCTGTTCGAGGAATGACGGGCCCCTAGTAGGCTCGCCGCACGCTGGTGGTGCCGGACACACGCCGGGCATCGGAGTGGACCTGGCACACTGGTGGCTGTACATCCGAACAATTCGGGCGCAGTACTTCGAGGGCTGGGCCCTGAGCGTCCGCCGAACGGAGCACGATGCAACTGCAATCCCTGATCTTCCCGCTCATCATCGTCTTGTTCGCGGTGCCGCTGTTCCTGCAGGCCCGCAAGCAGAAGCGGACCATGCAGGAGCAGCAGAAGCTGCAGAACTCGTTGGTCGCCGGCGACCGGGTCATGACGACCTCCGGTGTGTTCGGCACGATCGTGAGCACCTCGGACGACTCCGTGGACCTGGAGATCGCGCCCGGCATGACCACCACCTGGGTCCGGGCCGCCATCCGCGAGAAGGTCAACACCGACTCCTCCGACACCGCGCCGTCCGCCGAGACCGCGCCGTCCAGCGAGACCGCCGAGGAGGAGTCCGCCGAGACCAAGGCCGAGGTCGCCGAGCCGATCGAGCAGCAGAAGGCCAACTGACGACCGAGCGCGCCGCGCGGCCTCGCCACGAGCGCCGCGCGTGATCACCGATCCACGGACAGTTCCCACCCAGGTCGGTGATCGTCGCACGCGGCCTGTCAGACTGGACCGCAGATTCCCGGTGATCGTCCACCGCCCGGCGCGGCGGTGGACGATCACTGACGAACCAGACCGTGGACAGGAGACCGACGCACCGTGGCACCTCCGGCCGGGCAAATCCGCCCAGGGCGTTATCTCGCGATCTTCGCGTTGATCGTGGTGGCGCTGTACGCGCTGGTGTTCTTCACCGGCGACGGCAAGCCGCACCCGAAGCTCGGCATCGACCTGCAGGGCGGCACTCGGGTCACGCTCAGCGCGCGCACCCCCAACGGTCAGCCGCCCAGCAGCCAGTCGTTGGACCAGGCCCGGCAGATCATCGAGACCCGGGTCAACGGCATGGGCATCAGCGGTTCGGAGGTGACCCGGGACGGTACGAACCTGGTCATCACCGTGCCCGGTGCAGGTGGTGAGCAGGCCAAACAGCTCGGTCAGACCGCGGAGCTGAACTTCCGCAAGGTCAGCCAGGTGGTGCCCGCGCAGCCCGCACCGGCCGGGACCGCCCCGCAGGCCGCACCCGCGCAGCAACCGCCCGGTGACGGCCAGCAGGCGATCGAGCAGGCCAAGAAGACGCGGCAGAGCACCGATCCGCAGGTCCAGGCGCAGGCGCTGCAGGCGCTCAACTGCAAGGCGGAGGATCCGCTGCGCGGCAACGACGACCCGAAGCTGCCGCTGGTCACCTGCAACCGGGAAGGCACCGAGAAGTACGTGCTGGAACCGGTGCTGCTGGCGGGCAAGGAGATCTCCAACGCCCAGGCGGTGCCGCCGAGCCAGCAGAACCCGCAGTGGACGGTGAACCTGGAGTTCAAGGCCGCCGGGGCGAAGACCTGGGCCGACTTCACCTCCGCCAACGTCGGGAAGCAGGCGGCGTTCGTGCTGGACACCGAAGTCGTGTCCGCGCCGTCCATCAACGAGCCGCTGCTGGCGGGCAACGCCAGCATCTCCGGCCGGTTCAACCAGCAGAGCGCCACCGACCTGGCCAACATCCTCAAGTACGGCTCGCTGCCGCTGGCGTTCGACCAGTCCGAGGCCGAGACCGTGTCGGCGACGCTCGGCGTCGCCTCGCTCCAGGCGGGTCTGATCGCCGGCGCGATCGGGCTGTTCCTCGTCGCGGTGTACTGCCTGGCCTACTACCGGGTGCTCGGCCTGCTGACGATCCTGTCGCTGTTCCTGTCCGGCGGGGTGGTCTACGCCGTGCTGGTGCTGCTCGGCAGGTGGGTCGGGTTCACCCTCGACCTGGCCGGTGTCGCCGGGTTCATCGTGGCGATCGGCATCACCGCGGACTCGTTCATCGTGTTCTTCGAACGCCTCAAGGACGAGATCCGGGAGGGGCGCACGTTCCGCTCCGCGGTGCCGCGCGCGTGGACCCGCGCCAAGCGCACCATCCTGTCCGCGGACGCGGTGAGCTTCCTGGCCGCCGCGGTGCTCTACGTCCTCGCCGTCGGACAGGTGAAGGGCTTCGCGTTCACCCTCGGCATGTCCACGGTCCTGGACCTCGTCGTGGTCTTCCTGGTGACGCACCCGCTGGTGGCGATGGCGTCCAAGAACAGGTTCCTGTCCAGGCCCTCGGTCTCCGGGCTGGGTGCGGTGCAGCGGATCGGTGAGAAGTACCGCGCCGCGCAGAAGAAGGCCCAGCGCTCGACGACCGCCAAGGAGGCGTGAAGGTGACGACTCCCGGTACCGACGCCGCCCACGAGGGCGTGTTCCACCGCCTCTACACCGGCACCGGAGCCTTCGACATCGTCGGCAAGCGCTCCCGGTGGTACATCGCGCTCGGGCTGCTGGTGCTGGTGTGCATCGGCGCGATGGGGTTCAAGGGCTTCAACCTCGGCATCGACTTCGAGGGCGGCACCAAGATCCAGATGCCCTCCGTCGGGGCGCAGGGGCCGATCCAGACCGACCGGGTCCAGCAGGCGTTCCGCGACGCGTTGGGCCACCCCGCCGAGACCGTGCAGATCGTGGGCGCCGGCGGATCGCAGAGCATCCAGATCCGCTCCGAGTCGCTGAACTCCGCCGAGGTCGGCAAGGTCAAGCAGGCGCTGTTCGACGAGCTGCACCCGCTCGACGCGCAGGGCAAGCCCAGCCAGCAGGTGATCAGCGACAGCGCGGTCAGCGGCACCTGGGGCGGCGAGATCACCCGGCAGGCGCTCATCGCGCTCGGGGTGTTCCTCGTGCTCGTGACGGTCTTCCTGGGGTTCTACTTCGAGAAGTGGATGGCCGTGGCGGCGCTGATCGCGCTGTTCCACGACATCCTGGTGACCGCGGGCATCTACTCGCTGGTCGGCTTCGAGGTCACCCCGAGCACCGTGATCGGTCTGCTGACCATCCTGGGCTTCTCGCTGTACGACACGGTCGTGGTCTTCGACAAGGTCAAGGAGAACACCCGCGGGCTGCTCGGGCTGACCCGCCGCACCTACCCGGAGGCGGCGAACCTGGCGGTCAACCAGACCCTGATGCGCTCGATCAACACCTCGGTCATCGCGCTGCTGCCGGTGATCGGCCTGCTGGTCGTGGGTGCCGGGCTGCTCGGCGTCGGGGTCCTTGAGGACCTGGCGCTGGTGCAGCTGGTCGGCATGATCGCCGGTGTCGTGTCGTCGATCTTCCTGGCCACCCCGCTGCTGGTGGACCTGAAGATGCGCGAGCCGAAGTACCGCGACCACGCCGCCAAGGTGCGGCAGCGCCGGGAGAAGGCGGCGGCCAAGGCCGCGGACGAGCCGGAGGAGCCGGTGGCGGCCGGGTCGGCCGCCACGTCCGGCGGCGGTGCCGCGCGGCGCGCCAACCGCCCCTCCGGCCGGTCCGGCAAGCCCGCGGGCAAGCCGTCCGGCAAGCCGTCGGGGAAGAAGCGCCGATGAGCGCCGACGGACTGCGCGTCGGCGACGTCGCCGACGAGGCGCTGCGGGAGGCCGCCCGGCTGGTCCGGGAGGTGCCCGACTTCCCGGAGCCCGGGGTGCTGTTCCGCGACATCAGCCCGATGCTGGCCGACGGCCCGGCGCTGAACGCCGTGGTCTCCGCCCTCGGGCGGGACTTCGACTTCGACGTGGTGGCCGGGGTCGAGGCCCGGGGCTTCCTGGTCGGTGCCGCCGTCGCCCACGCCTTCGGCACCGGTGTGATCGGGCTGCGCAAGCCCGGCAAGCTGCCGGTGGTCGCCGACCGCATCGAGTACAGCCTGGAGTACGGGCGGGCCACCCTCGAACTCCCCGCCGAGACCCTCCGGCCCGGGCAGCGGGTCCTCGTCGTCGACGACGTCCTCGCGACCGGTGGCACCCTCGGCGCCGCGTGCCGCCTGGTGCGCCAGGCGGGCGCCGACGTGGCTGCGGCCGCGGTGGTGCTGGAACTCACCGCCCTGGAGGGGCGGGACAAGATCCTCGGCGAGAAGGTGCGCGCGCTGCTGCAGGTGTGAACCGGGCCACGCTCGGACTGACCGGTGATCGGTCCGACCGAACTCCGGAGGGACGCTGCTCGGTCGGCAGCGACCGCTGGCCGTTTCACACCCCCACCGAGGAAGGTCGATCGCCCGGATGGCGTTATTCTCGGTGTCCGGGTTCTGACTCACAGACCTGGGACGCGAGTGACCCCGAGTGCCCGGGAGCGTGCGGTGAGCCAACACGTCGAGTCCCCCTCTTCGGAAGAGGCCGCGCAGCCGCGTCCGGCCTCGGCGACTCGTCGGGTCCGCGCGCGTCTGGCCAGGCGCATCACCGCGCAGCGCGCCGCGCACGTCAAGCCCGTCCTCGAACCGCTCGCCGCGGTGCACCGCGAGCTGCACCCGCAAGCCGATCTGGGGCTGTTGCAGCGCGCCTACGACGTGGCCGAGGACAAGCACCAAGACCAGCGGCGAAAATCCGGTGATCCGTACATCACGCACCCGCTGGCGGTGGCGACCATCCTCGCCGAGCTCGGCATGGACACCACCACGCTGGTCGCCGGGCTGCTGCACGACACCGTCGAGGACACCGAGTACTCCCTGGACCGGCTGCGCGAGGACTTCGGCGACGAGGTGGCGCACCTGGTCGACGGCGTGACCAAGCTGGACAAGGTCAAGCTCGGCGCCGCGGCGGAGGCCGAGACCATCCGCAAGATGATCATTGCGATGGCCCGCGACCCGCGGGTGCTGGTGATCAAGCTCGCGGACCGGCTGCACAACATGCGGACCATGCGGTTCCTGCCGCCGGAGAAGCAGGCCCGCAAGGCGCGCGAGACGCTTGAGGTGCTGGCCCCCTTGGCGCACCGCCTCGGGATGGCCACGATCAAGTGGGAGTTGGAGGACCTGGCGTTCGCCATCCTGCAACCCAAGAAGTACGACGAGATCGTCCGGCTGGTCGCCAACCGCGCGCCGTCGCGCGACACCTACCTGCGCACCGTCATCGACGAGCTGTCCACGCAGCTGGAGACCGCCCGGCTGGCGGCCAAGGTCGAGGGCAGGCCGAAGCACTACTACTCGATCCACCAGAAGATGATCGTGCGCGGCCGGGACTTCGACGACATCCACGACCTGGTCGGGGTGCGGATCCTGGTCGACGAGGTGCGCGACTGCTACGCGGCGATGGGCGTGGTGCACGCGCTGTGGCAGCCGATGCCCGGCCGGTTCAAGGACTACATCGCGCAGCCGCGCTTCGGCGTCTACCAGTCGCTGCACACCACGGTGATCGGCCCGGAGGGCAAGCCGTTGGAAGTGCAGATCCGCACCCACGAGATGCACCGCACCGCGGAGTACGGCATCGCGGCGCATTGGCGGTACAAGGAGACCCGGGGCCGCAACGGCTCCGGCGGCCAGTCGGCCGTCGAGGTCGACGAGATGGCGTGGATGCGCCAGCTGCTCGACTGGCAGCGGGAGGCCGCCGACCCGGGTGAGTTCCTGGAGTCGCTGCGCTACGACCTGGCGACCCGCGAGATCTTCGTGTTCACCCCGAAGGGCGATGTGATCACGTTGCCGTCCGGGTCCACGCCGGTCGACTTCGCCTACGCGGTGCACACCGAGGTCGGGCACCGCTGCATCGGCGCCCGCGTCAACGGACGACTGGTGGCGCTGGAGCGCAAGCTGGAGAACGGCGAGGTCGTCGAGATCTTCACCTCCAAGGCGGAGGGAGCCGGGCCGAGCCGGGACTGGTTGTCGTTCGTCGCCTCGCCGCGCGCCAAGACCAAGATCAAGCAGTGGTTCGCCAAGGAGCGCCGCGAGGAGGCCATCGAGTCCGGCAAGGACGCGATCGCCAAGGAGATCCGGCGGCTGGGTCTGCCGGTGCAGCGGCTGGTGTCCGCGGAGACGCTCGGCGCGGTCGCGCGCGAACTGCACTACGTCGACGTCACCGCGCTGTACGCGGCGGTCGGCGAGCGGCAGCTGTCGGCGCAGCACCTGGTGCAGCGGCTGGTGGCGTTGATCGGTGGTCCGGAGCAGGCCGCCGACGAGGTCGCCGAGCGCTCCACGCCGTCCACGCTGCAGGGCCGGCGCCGCGCCAGCGGCGACTCCGGGGTGGTCGTCAAGGACGCCGGGGACGTGTGGGCGAAGCTGGCCCGCTGCTGCACGCCGGTGCCCGGCGACGAGATCCTCGGCTTCGTCACCCGGGGCGGCTGGGTGAGCGTGCACCGCACCGACTGCACCAACGCCGACGACCTGCGCAGGACGCCGGAGCGGCTGGTCGAGGTCTACTGGGCGCCGTCGGCGTCCTCGGTGTTCCTGGTCGCGATCCAGGTGGAGGCGCTGGACCGGCACCGGCTGCTCTCCGACGTCACGAAGGTGCTGGCCGACGAGCGGGTGAACATCCTGTCCGCCTCGGTCACGACCTCGAAGGACCGGGTGGCGGTGAGCCGCTTCTCGTTCGAGATGGGTGACCCGAAGCACCTCGGCCACGTGCTCAAGGCGGTCCGCAACATCGAGGGCGTCTACGACGTCTACCGCGTCACCTCGGCGACCTGAACCGTCCACATCGGATCCACTGTGGAACGGCGAGGGCCCCGCCGGACTCCGGCGGGGCCCTCGGTTCGCGTTCGTCGTGCGCCGGCTTTCGCTGTTCGGCCAGTGGTTTCGCCACCGGCACCGCTACGCACGACGAGTTCCACGAGGGACTGTCAGGCCGAGCTGGACGCGGTGTTGATGTGCACCGGCAGGTTCGGCTTGCCGTCACCGGGGCCCATCTCGCCCTGCTGCGCGCCCGCGGCGGCGACCTTGTCGAGCACCTTCAGGCCGTCCTCGCCGATGGTGCCGAACGCCGTGTACTGCGGCGGCAGGTAGGAGTCGCCGTAGACCATGAAGAACTGGCTGCCGCCGCTGTTGGGGGCCGGCGACTTGGCCATCGCGAGCGTGCCGCGCGGGTAGACCACCGCGCCGCCCTGGTCGTAGGGCGCCGGGGCCGGGGCGAGGCCCTTCGGCGGTTCGTCCTTGATCGAGTAGCCCGGACCACCGCGGCCACTGGCGGTCGGGTCACCGCACTGCAGCACCTTCAGGCCCTCGGTCGTGGTGAGCCGGTGGCAGTCGGTGTTGTCGAAGAACTTGGCCTGCACCAGGTGCTGGAAGCTCTGCACCGTGCACGGCGCCTTCGCGCGGTCCAGGGTCAGCGGGATCGCGCCCTGGCTGGTGTCCATCGTGACGTGCGCGACGCCACCGGCCGGGGTGGGGTTCGGGTCCGGAGGCATCCCGACCGGCTTGGCGGCGGGCTCACCCGGCGTCCCGGTGTACGCGCAGGGACCGGAGCTGGTCTGGGGGCCCTGTTCCGGCGAGGCCGACGAGGGCTGCTCACCGCTCCTGGTGACGTAGAAGACGCCGACCACGACCGCCGCGACCACGACGATCGCGGTGCCGATGGTGATCATCCGGCGCCGCTTGGCCTGCTCGGCCCGCCGCTGCAGCTGACGTTCCAGCTTCCGCTTGGCAGCCTGGCGGCGTTGCTCGTTGCTGGGCACCTGCTCCTCCCCGAAGTGCGCGAAATCTTCGTCGTCGCCGGGAGTTTATGGGGTGCCGCGGAACGTGAAGCTGAGAGTCGCGACGCGGCGCGGGCGCCGCGCCCGGGGACGATAACCTGGTGTGGCCCGGCCGACGCCGCCGGGCCACCGCTTTCGCCCGACGAAAGGTGCCGATTCGTGCTTGTGCTCGGTTTCCCGGCCGGACCGCTGCAGGCGAACTGCTACGTGCTCGCCAGCGCGGAGGGTGCGCCGTGCGTGGTCGTCGACCCAGGTCAGGAGGCGGTCTCCACGCTCGACGAGCAGCTCGGCAAGTACCGGCTGACGCCCGCGGCCGTGCTGCTCACGCACGGGCACTTCGACCACGTCTTCTCGGCCGCGCACGTGTGCCGGACCCACGACGTGCCCGCCTGGATCCACCCGGCCGACCGGTACATGCTCACCGACCCGGGCGCGGCGCTCGGTCCGGCCGGGCGTCAGCTGTTCGGCGACGGTCCGTCGATGGACGCGCCGGAGGACGTTCGAGAGCTGGCCGACGGCGCCGTCGTGGAGGCCGCCGGGCTGCGCTTCGACGTCACGCACACCCCGGGCCATACCAGCGGGTCGGTGCTGTTCGGCGTCGAGGCCGACGAGGGCGGGCGGCTGCTGCTGTCCGGCGACACCCTCTTCGCCGGCGCCATCGGGCGCACCGACCTGCCCGGCGGTGACCACGAGCAGATGATGGAGTCGCTGCGCAGCAGGGTGCTGCCGCTGGACGACGACGTCGTCGTGCTGCCGGGCCACGGACCGACCACCACCATCGGGCGCGAGCGCGCCGGCAACCCGTTCCTGCAGGGCCTGCCCGCGACCGACGCCCTTTCCTGACGAGGACTGACACCAGCACCGATGAACACGTTCAACGCCCCCAAGGGCATCCCCGAGTACTTCCCGCCGGAGTCGGCCGGTTTCCTGGCGGTCCGCGACACCTTGGCCGACGCGGCCCGCCGCGCCGGTTACGGCTACATCGAGCTGCCGCTGTTCGAGGACACCGCGCTGTTCGCCCGGGGCGTCGGCGAGTCCACCGACGTCGTGACCAAGGAGATGTACACCTTCGCCGACCGCGGGGGACGGTCGGTGACGCTGCGCCCGGAGGGCACCGCGGGCGTCATGCGCTCGGTGATCGAGCACGGCCTGGACCGCAGCCAGCTGCCGGTCAAGCTGTACTACGGCGGCGCGTTCTTCCGCTACGAGCGGCCCCAGGCGGGCCGTTACCGCCAGTTGCAGCAGGTCGGCGTCGAGGCGATCGGCGTCGACGACCCGGCGCTGGACGCCGAGGTGATCGCCATCGCCGACGAGGGCTACCGGCGGCTCGGCCTCAGCGGGCACCGCATCGAGCTCACGTCGTTGGGCGACGCCACCTGCCGCCCCGCCTACCGGGCCAAGCTGCAGGAGTTCCTGCGCGGGCTGCCGCTGGACGACGAGACCCGCCGCCGGGTGGAGCTCAACCCGCTGCGGGTGCTCGACGACAAGCGCCCCGAGGTCCGGGAACTGGTCGCGGACGCGCCGCTGATGGTCGACCACCTGTCCACGGCGGCCCAGGAGCACTACGAGCAGGTCAAGGAGCACCTCGCCGACCTGGGCGTGGCGTTCACCGAGAACCCCCGGATGGTGCGCGGCCTGGACTACTACACCAAGACCACCTTCGAGTTCGTGCACGACGGGCTCGGCGCGCAGTCCGGTATCGGCGGCGGCGGCCGCTACGACGGGCTGATGGCCGAGCTCGGCGGTCAGGAGCTGTCCGGCATCGGCTTCGGGCTCGGTGTCGACCGCACGCTGCTGGCCTGCCAGGTCGAGGGACTCGCCGTCGGGGACCAGGCGCGTTGCGACGTCTACTGCGTGCCGCTGGGCGAGGCCGCCAAGCGGCGGCTCGTCGCCACCGCGGGCGCGCTGCGCGCCGCGGGAGTCCGGGTGGACCTGTCCTACGGCGGGAAGGGCCTCAAGGGTGCGATGAAGGCCGCCGACCGGTCCGGTGCGCGGTTCGCGCTGGTCCTCGGCGAGCGCGACCTGGAGGCGGGCACCGCGCAGCTGAAGGAACTGGCCTCCGGCGAGCAGCGCGCCGTCGGACTGGACGAGCTGGTCGACCGGGTGGTCGAGGCCGTGCGATGAGTTCGGACGAACCCGTCCCGCTGGACCTGCTGGACCGCGCGACGGTTCGCACCCGCGGCCGCAACGTGGCGATCGCCGGTCTGGTGGTGGCCGCCGCGCTGGGCGGGGTGGTCGGGCTGTTCGCCGGTCCGGTGGGGTTCGGCAGCACCGTCGCGGCCGTCGGGCTGCCGCTGGTGCTGCTGGCCTGGACCGAGTCGCGCAAGACGTTGCGGCTGAGCGGGACGGAGGTCTCGGCGCGCGCGCTCGGGACCCGCGTGGTCGACCTGCGCACCGCCGAGCGGCTGGAGGTCTTCGTCACCGACATGCGCGGCGCGCGGACGGTGAACCTGCTGGTCGCCGGGCCGCCCCAGGGCAGGGCGATCAGCGTCGCGCTCGCGATGTACGCGGGGACCGGGGGCCGCGAGCTCGGCGTCTACGCGCTGCGCCGCCTCGCGGACGCGCTGGCGACCGCGCCCGACACGCGGTCGCTGGTGCTGTCCGAGCTGATCGTGGCGCAGCTGCGGGCCGAGGCCCGCGGCGACGCCCCGCCGGACCGGCCGCTGTACCGGCTGGCGTCGCTGGCGCCGCAGGGGCGGATGGCGCAGAAGCTCAGCCCGGACGCCGTGGCCCGGTTCGTCGCCGCGTTGGACCGCTGAGCTCGTCCCGGAACACCGTCGCGGTCGTCGCGCCGGTCGCGACGGCCCGGCGCACGCGGGTGGCGACCGAGTCGTCGGTGGTCACCGGTTCCGGGGTCTCCCGGACCGCCACCGCGGCGGCGATGGCGGTCGTGATCGGCACGGCCGCGACCAGTCCGATGCTGCCGACGAGGGTGCGCACCACTTCCTGGGCCACGGCCTGCGAACCGACGATCTCGCCGAACCCGCGGCCGGACAGCGAGTAGGCGAGCAGCAGCGGGAGCGCGGCGCCCGCGTAGGCCAGCACGAGCGTGTTGACCGCGGACGACACGTGGTCGCGGCCGATGCGCAGCCCGGCGAGGTAGAGCCGCCGCCAGGACAGCGCCGGGTTGGCCCGGCGCAGTTCCCACACCGCGCTGGTCTGGGTGACGGTCACGTCGTCGAGGACGCCGAGCGCGCCGATGACGACCCCGGCCAGCAGCAGGCCGCGCGCGTCGATCGGAGTGCCCAGCGCGCCGATGAGGCTGGCGGTGTCCTCGTCGAGCCCGGTGAGCCGGGTCCACGCCGCGAACAGGGCGCTGAGCAGGCCGATCAGCCCCAGGCTCAGCAGCGTGCCGAGCACCGCCGTCGAGGTGCGAGCGGAGAAGCCGTGCGTCAGGTACAGCACCGCGAACATGATCAGCCCGGCGCCGACGACCGCGACCAGCAGCGGGTCCTCCCCGGCGAGGATCGCCGGGAGCACGAACCCGACCAGCACCACGAAGCTCAGCCCCAGCGCGACGAGCGCCGCGAACCCCTGCCAGCGCCCGAGCACGAGCACCGCGGCGGCGAACACCAGCGCCAGCACCAGCAGCGGACCGCCGCGCTGGTAGTCGACGACCTGGTACGACGCCGGGTCGGTGGTGCTGCCGCCGGTGTAGCTGAGCACCACGTCGTCGCCGACGGCGAATCGCGGCGTGCTCGGGTCGGTGGGCACCACCTGCTCGATGGTCCGGCCCGCCGCCGGACCGTCCTGCAACGTCACCCGCAACGCGACGCAGCCGTCCGCGGCCGGGCCGCCGCGGGTGCACGGGCTCGCCGCCGCGGCCACCACCTCGGCGTTCACCGGCTGCTGCCCGAACCCGAGATCGGCACCGCTGCGCTGGTGGTGCCCGAACGGGTAGAGCACCAGGACGCCGACGAGCGCGGCGATCGCGAAGGGCGCCAGCGCCACCGCGAGCACGACCTTGACCTGCCGCGATGCCGGCGCGCTGCGGTGGTCGTGACCGTGCCCGTGTCCATGGCCGTGCCCGGTCGGCTCCGGGCGCCGACGCCCCGCAGGACCTCCTGACTCCGCCCGGCGCTCGATCACCCGCCAATTATGGGGAACGCACCATCCGGGAACCCCCGGCAGGGGCCCGTGGCGCGGGGTTTCCCGGGCGGTGCGCTCCTCCCGGTGGCGGGCATCACTCGTTCGGCTGGTAGCGCTCGACTTGATCTCGAAACTGTGTTCGAATCGAACCATGCGATGGGAGCAGCAACGGGTGACGGCGCCGGGGAGTGCCCCGGAGCTGCCCTTGGACCTGCCGGAGGCCGCCGCGGAGCGGGGGAGCGGCCGCGCCGGCCTGCGGATGCCGGAGCCGGTGCCGATCGAGGCAGGCACGGCGGACGCCTACGCGATCGAGGTGCACGCGAAGTCGATCATCAACCGGGTGCCCGGGGCGTCGCCCGTGCCGTTCCGGTGGACGGTGAATCCTTACAGAGGATGCAGCCATGCGTGCATCTATTGCTTCGCAAGGCGCACGCACACGTATTTGGACCTGGATGCGGGCCATGATTTCGACAGCAAGATCGTGGTGAAGGTCAACGCCGGGGCGTTGTTGCGCAGGGAGCTGGCGAGTCCGCGGTGGGCCGGTGAGGCGATCGCGATGGGCACGAACACCGATCCCTACCAGCGCGCGGAGGGGCGTTACCGGCTGATGCGGGAGATCATCGCGGCGCTGCGGGATCGGGCGAATCCGTTCTCGATCCTGACCAAGGGGACGTTGATCCTGCGGGACGTGGACCTGATCTCGCAGGCGGCTGAGGTGAGCGACGTGTCGGTGGCGGTGTCGGTGGGGTCGGTCGACGAGCGGTTGTGGCGGGCCGTCGAGCCCGGCACGCCGTCGCCGCGGCGGCGGTTGGACGTGGTGCGTCGGTTCGCCGACGTCGGGGTCGGGTGTTCGGTGTTGATGGCGCCGATCCTGCCGGGCCTCAGCGATTCGCCGGAGCAGATCGACGAGACCGTGCGGGAGCTGGCGGCAGCGGGGGCCGCGAACGTGACGCCGCTGGTGCTGCACCTGCGGCCGGGGGCGCGGGAGTGGTACCGGGCGTGGTTGCAGCGGGAGCACCCGGAACTGGTGCGGATGTACGCGCGGCTGTACCGGGAGGGGTCGTACCTGCCGAAGTCGTACCAGCGGGAGGTACTCGACCGGGTGGCCGAGGCGAAGCGCCGCCACGGGATGGCCGGGCCACCGCGCGCCGAGCGCTTCCGGGAGGTGGAGACCGCGGAAAGCGCGTCCGAGGCGGACGGAGTGCGCCAGCTCAGTTTGCTGTGAGGCGCGGTGAAAAGGCGCTGAATTGCAAATGATTTTCGTTAGAAAGGGAGGGAAATCGTTTTCTTGAAGTGTCGGCGAATCGCCGCTGATGTTTCGGAAATGTGAACCATCAGCGACTGTTCGCCCGCTGTTCCGGCCGGGGTGGTATCGAACAGGGTCGTCACGCTGTGTAGCGATCTGCTGTTCGAACGGGTTAACGTGCGGTGATGCGAGCCGGTGCGCTGTGCTCGCCGAGGTCCTCCTCGGGATCCCAGCGCACGCCGAACACTCCCATGCCGAAGTCCAGTGCCACGGCGTGCGTGCGCCCGAAGCGGTCGACCGTGAGCGGTTTGGGAGGTTCGGTCTCGTTGCAGGCCGAGTCGCCGACGTAGCTCATGCAGCGCGCCGGCGGGTGCGCCGGGTCGAACTGCAGCTCCAGCACGTACTGCCGCACTGGCAGCCGGAACAGGCGGCAGAAGGTGTGGTCGCCCTCGTCCGCGCCCGTCGGCGGGTCGATGATCTCGTACTCCAGCAGCAGCGTCTCGCCGCGGGCCAGCGGGCGGTCGAACAGCAGCTCCGCCACGACCAGGTCGCGGGCGTGGTCGGTGAGCACCTGCCCCAGGCGGCACGAGCGGATCGGCCGGATGATCGGCGGCGTCTCGTTCGACGAGGCCCCGTCGAACATGATCACCCACCGGTCCACGTCGTTGGCCTCGGCGCGCACCAGCTTGCGGGTCCGGATCTTGCGCAGCTCGCCGCGCTGGTCGACGTGCACCACGTCGTGGTGGCTCAACCGGGTCAGCTTGCTGTCGTGGCTGGTGTCGATCTTGGTGAGCAGTTCCGCCGCCGACTCGTTCTCCGACCACAGCGCGCTCAGCGGTGGGGTGTCCGCCGGGGCCTGCCGGGTGCGCCCGCGCGGGCGCGGCGGTCCGAGCAGCGCCGACAGCGACCCGGCCGGGACGCCGAGGACCTGCTCCAGCTGTTGCAGCGCCAGCAGCGAGTCCGGGCGCTCGGGGCGGCGCCGACCGGACTGCCAGTAGCTGAGGGCGGTGATGCTCACCGGGGTGCCGCGAGCGCGCAGGCGGTGCTGGATGCGTTCCAGGCTCAACCGGCTGGCCCGGATCGCCGCGCGCAGCGCTGCCTCGAACGGTCCGGTGCGCAGCAGTTCGGAGAGCTCGGCCGACAGCGCGTTCTCCCGTTGCGCCGGGGCGCGGACGGTCGTGCGGGTGGTCGGGCGGTCCGCGGTCTTCGGGCCGGTCATCGTTACTCCTCGTGTCCGCCGAGTTCGAACTTAACCTAATCAGTGGATCTACCGTCTGCAACGACCGAATTCCAGATCCCTTCTCATACTTAAGGCGGATCTGCGCCGAACTTAAGCTGGCGATGAACCGTTGCTCGAACTCGTCGGCAACGCCCACCTGTTCGTTGAACGTGATACGAAACAGCTGAATTGTGGAACGCCGGTCGGCGAATTGGTATCGACCATTTGGTGTCCGGTCGTTGGGACCGCCGCACCCGTCGGCCGCCGCCGGGCGAGCCTGGTGGACGCCGCCCGCCGCTCGTTGGCTAGCCTTGTTGTCCTGCGTCCGAGCTGCTGTGCCCACACCGGCGGGCGCGTCGCGTCGAGGACGCCCGCAACATCGCCAAGTGCCGCAGTCCACGTCGAAGAGGAGCCTGAGAACCCGTGATGCGCACGCACGAGGCCGGATCGCTCCGCGCCGGTCATGCCGGGCAGACCGTCACCCTCACGGGCTGGGTGGCGCGCCGTCGCGATCACGGTGGCGTGATCTTCATCGATCTGCGCGACGCCTCGGGCGTCTCCCAGGTCGTGTTCCGCGAGGGCGAGATGGCCGAGCGCGCGCACCGGCTGCGCGCCGAGTTCTGCGTCCGGGTCACCGGTGAGGTCGTGCGGCGCCCGGAGGGCAACGAGAACCCCGAGATCGCCACCGGCGAGATCGAGGTCACCGCCACCGACCTGGAGGTGCTGTCCGAGGCCGCGCCGCTGCCGTTCCCGCTGGACGAGCACCTGGAGGTCGGCGAGGAGATCCGCCTCAAGCACCGCTACCTGGACCTGCGGCGCGCCGAGCCCGCGCGGATCATGCGGATGCGCAGCGAGATCAACCGGATCGCGCGCGAGGTTTTGCACGGGCGCGACTTCGTCGAGGTCGAGACGCCGACCATGACGCGCTCGACGCCGGAGGGCGCCCGCGACTTCCTCATCCCCGCCCGCCTCCAGCCGGGCAACTGGTACGCGCTGCCGCAGTCCCCGCAGCTGTTCAAGCAGCTGCTCATGGTCGGCGGCCTGGAGCGCTACTTCCAGATCGCGCGCTGCTACCGCGACGAGGACTTCCGCGCCGACCGCCAGCCCGAGTTCACCCAGCTCGACATCGAGATGAGCTTCGTCGAGCAGGACGACGTGATCGAGCTCGGCGAGCAGATCCTGGCGTCGCTGTGGAGCGGGCTGGCCGGGTACGAGATCCCGCGGCCGGTGCCGCGGATGACCTACGCCGACGCGATGGCCAAGTACGGCACGGACAAGCCCGACCTGCGCTTCGGTCTCGAACTGACCGAGATGACCGAGTACTTCGCCGACACCCCGTTCCGGGTGTTCCAGGCGCCGTACGTCGGCGCGGTCGTCATGCCCGGTGGTGCCGACCAGCCCCGCCGCCAGCTCGACGCCTGGCAGGACTGGGCCAAGCAGCGCGGTGCCAAGGGCCTGGCCTACGTGCTCGTCGGCGAGGACGGGACGCTGTCCGGCCCGGTCGCCAAGAACCTGTCGGAGGCCGAGCGCGAGGGCCTGGCCAAGGCCGTCGGCGCCAACCCGGGCGACTGCGTGTTCTTCGCCGCCGGCGAGCGGTCCTCGGCCCGCGCGCTGCTCGGTGCCGCGCGGCTGGAGATCGGGGAGCACTGCGGCCTGATCGACCACGACGCGTGGTCGTTCGTCTGGGTCGTGGACGCGCCGATGTTCGAGCCGGTCAGCGAGACCGAGGACGTCGCGGTCGGCACCGGCCGGTGGACCGCGGTGCACCACCCGTTCACCGCGCCGAACGCGGAGTGGGCCGACACCTTCGACCAGGACCCGGAGAGCGCGCTGGCCTGCGCCTACGACATCGTCTGCAACGGCAACGAGATCGGCGGCGGGTCGATCCGCGTGCACCGCTCGGACGTCCAGCGGCGGGTGTTCAACGTGCTGGGCATCTCCGACGAGCAGGCGCAGGAGAAGTTCGGCTTCCTGCTGGAGGCGTTCAAGTACGGCCCGCCGCCGCACGGCGGCATCGCCTTCGGCTGGGACCGGATCTGCATGCTGCTGGCCGGTGCCGCCTCGCTGCGCGACGTGATCGCGTTCCCCAAGAGCGGCGGCGGCTACGACCCGCTGACCGGTGCGCCCGCGCCGATCACCGCCGAGCAGCGCAAGGAGGCCGGGGTGGACGCCAAGCCCGCGGCCACCAAGGCCACCGAGGGCATCTCGCTCCAGCCGCAGACCGTGGTCGAGAAGCAGGGCTGACCCGCGCCCTCGTGCTGCAGCTGCGGGTCCTCTGCCCTCCCGAGCGCACCGACCACGTGCTCCGCGCCGTGCGCGCCGATCCCGGCGTGGCGCACGTGGTCGTCTCGCGCGGTGCCGCGCTGGAACCCGAAGGTGACGTCGTCGAGGCGTACCTGACGCGGGCGTCCGCCGACGCGGTGCTCGACGCGATCGACGCGACCGACCTCGCGCGGGCCGGCGCGGTGGTGCTCACCGATGCGGGCACGACGCTGTCGGCGGCCGGGGAGCGCGCCGAGGCGGCGGTGCCCGGGGAGCCCGACGACGCCGTGGTGTGGGACGAGCTGGTCGCCCGCACCGGCGAGGAGTCCCGGCTCGGTGGCACGTTCCTGGCGTTCCTGTCGATCGCCTGCGTGCTCGCCGCGATCGGCGTGGTGACCGACTCGCCGATCACGATCGTGGGCGCGATGGTCGTCGGCCCCGAGTTCGGCCCGCTGGCGGCGCTGGCGGTCGGCCTGGTGGCGCGCCGCTGGTTGCTGGTGCGGCGGGCGCTGGCCGCGCTCGCGGTGGGATTCCCGGTGGCCATGGCCGTGACCGGGGTGGCCGCGTTCGCGGCCGAGTGGACCGGTCTGCTCGAACTGCGGGCGCTGCCCGCGCAGAGCCAGGTGTCGTTCATCTACCACGTCGGCTGGTCCTCGCTGATCGTCGCGCTGCTCGCGGGCGCGGCGGGCATGCTGTCGCTGACCTCGGCGAAGTCGGCCGTGCTGGTGGGCGTGTTCATCTCCGTGACGACCGTGCCCGCCGCCGGGTACGCGGTGGTGGCGGCGACGCTGGGGGACTGGTGGCAGTGCCTGGGGTCGACCGCGCAGCTCGCGGTGAACCTGCTGGGCATCGTGACGGCGGCGGCCGCGGTCCTGGTGGTGCGCCGCCGCCGTTCCGGGTCGCGCGATCGAGTTCCCACCCGCGAACTGTTGTGACGTTCGGCGATCGGGCGTGGTCGGGTTTTCGCCGCGATGCAACGCGAGCGTCGCCGAGTTCCGTCACGCTCTGGGGGATGGGTACATCCCATGTGGGACGAGCATGACCGTCGGCTCCGCACGGCGGACACGCAGCGGTTACGGGTGCTAACCAGTTGTGTGTCACTTGACCGGTCATGCCCGTTCGGGTTCACGTTGTGGGGGTAGTGTCTGGAGACGATGAGCGTGGAGATCACCACCGGCCCCCCGGAGGTTCGCGTCCCGGCGAGCTCCGAGGTGACCGACACCGTCGGTACCGCGGAAGCCGTGCTCAGCAAGCGGACGGGAGCTCCGGTTCGGCTAGCCGATGCCGAGGACCTCGGTGGCAGCGACCGTTCGGTCGTGATGCGGGTGAGGGTCGCCGAGTCGCCGTTCGAGCTGCCGCGCACCCTCGTGGTCAAGCACTACGGCGCCTGCCCGGAGCAGGCCCGTTCCGACCCGTTCGCGCACGAGGCCGCGAGCTGCCAGCTCACCACCGCGCTCCCGCCGGAGGCCCGGGTGGGACCGGAGCTGATCGCGCACGACGCGGGCGAGCGGGTGCTGGTCCTCGAAGATCTGGGCCGCGGTTCCACGCTGGCCGACGTGCTGTTCGCCGACGACCCCCGGGTCGCCGAGCGCGCCCTGCTGGCGTGGGCCCGGGCGCTCGGTCGGCTGCACTGCACCACCGCCGGGTGCGAGGCCGACTTCGACGCGCTGATGCGCCGGCTCGGCGCGAAGTCCTGGACGGACCCGGTGGCCGACGACATCGTGCGGGCCATCGACGAACTGCCCGGCCTGCTGGAGCAGACGCTGTCGACCAGCACGCCGCGCCCGGTCCTGGACCGGCTCACCGAGGCGGCCGAGCTGCTCGACTCCAGCCGCTACCGGGCTTTCAGCCCGTCGGACATCTGCCCGGACAACAGCCTGGTCACCGGCACCGGCGTGCGGTTCCTGGACTTCGAGTGGGGTTGCGTGCGCGACGTCGCGCTCGACGCCGCGTACCTGCAGTACCCGTTCCCGTCGTCGTGGTGCTCCTACGCGCTGCCGGACAACCTCGCCGAGAGCATGTTGGCGACCTGGCGGTCGGAGGTCGCCGAGGTGTGGCCGGAGCTGGACGACGACGAGGTGCTGCTGCCCCGGCTGTTCCACGCCCAGCTGCTGTGGGTGTGGGTGTCCACCTGGTGGTTCCTGCCGCGCACGGGCGAGACGGACCGGCCGATCGACCTGCACATGCCCTCGCCGCGGCGCAGCACGGCGCTGGTGGACCGGTGGCGGCACCTGCGCGACGACGCCGAGGCCGCCGGGATGTCCGACCTCGCCGACTACGCCTCGCAGCTGGTCGACGCGCTGGTGGACCGGTTCGGCGCCGGGGCGCTGCACCTGATGCGCTACCCGGCGTTCCGCACCGACGAGCGGTGACGGCCCGCCGCTGCGCGGTGCCCGGCGAGACCGGTCCCGTGCGGGAGATCGAGCGCGCCGCCGCGGCGACCTGGCCCGCCACGGCGGTCGAGCACGTGGACGGGTGGTTGCTGCGGCACTGCGACCTGCTGCACCGCAGGCGCTCGAACTCCGCGCTGCCGCCCGCCGTCGTCGACCACCCGCAGCGGGCGGTCGAGCGGGTCGAGGAGTTCTACGCCGCCCGCGGGGCGCGGACGATCATCCAGGTCAGCCCGCTGGAGTGGCACGGCGAGCTGGACCGGTTCCTGGGCGCCCGGGGCTACCGCGCGGTGGCCCCGACCGCGCTGATGCGCGCCGAGGTCGCGGACGTGCCGCCGCCCGCGGGGCGGTTCGAGGTCCGGCTCGACGAGCGGCCGGACGAGCGGTGGCTGGCGGCGTGCGCGGCGGTCGGTGGACGGCCGGAGCCGAGCCTGGACCGGATCCCGCAGCCGGTGCGCTTCGCGACCGCCACGAGCGGTGGGGCGCCGGTCGGCGTGGGCGTGTTCGCGGTGACCGGCCGGTGGTGCGCGGTCTACGGGATGGCGACGCACCCGGACTGGCGCCGCCGGGGCGTGGCGAGGGCAGTGCTGGGCCACGGCGTGCGGTGGGCGAGCCGGTGCGACGGCGCGGTGCGGGTCGACGCGGCGCTGTTGCAGGTCGAGGCGGGCAACGCGGGCGCGCGGCGGTTGTACGAGCGGGCCGGTTTCGTCGAGTCGCACCGGTACCACTACCGGGTGCTGGACCGATGACCGCGTTTCGTGTTTGTAAAACCTCCGGTCATTTCCGCGCCCCGATCGGGTAACGCTCATCACAGCGCTGCCACGATGCGTGAGGAATTCCGTTCACGGACCGCGACCGCGGGCCGAAGTGGCGTCGAACTCCCAGGTCAATTCCCGGTCGTCGATTAACGCGGCTTCATTTTCCACCTGGTGATCAGCCGTCGAGCGGCTTGCGCGGATGCCGTCTTCGTCCGATACCGTTGTGTTCAGCGTTTCGTCACCTTTTCCCGTTACCGTCGGCGCCGCCGGGGCGGGGTCGGCTGTTTCGTTTCCGGAGGCATCGGTGCGCGTGAAGGCGTGGCAGACACTGCGAGCGGGGTTCTTCCTGCTCTTCGCGGTGCTGCTCGTCGTGCTCGGGCCGGTGCAGGACGGTGCCGCGGGCACGCTGCGCGCCGCGCCCGCCGAGACCAAGTCCGATCACCTCGAACACCGCGACGGCGAGACGCTGCGCGAACGCCTGAACGGCATCGCCGGGCAGCGCCGCACCGAGGACGACCGGCGCGGCTCGCCGCTGCCCGCCGGGATGCAGCCCGCCGCCGAATCCGCGCCGCGACCGCCGGGCGGGCAGGTGTCGTCCCGGGGCCGCAAGCCCCCCGATGATCGCGCCCACCGCTCGCCCGCCGCGCTGCAGGTGTTCCGGCACTGATCAGGTCCGTCGACGCATCCGAGCCAACACCGGTTCTTCGCGAGTGAGGCGGACCATGAGCTACGAAGATTTCGTCGAGCACGCCCGGCGTCATCCCGGGGTGCTTTCCGAGCGGCAGCGCGCGGAACTGGCCGCGGGCCAGAAACCGGACGCGCTGTTCATCGGCTGTTCGGATTCCCGAGTGATCCCGAGCCAGATCACCGGCGCCGAACCCGGCAGGCTGTTCGAACTGCGGACCGCGGGCAACGTCGTGCCCGAATACGCACCGGACTCGGCCTCCGCGGAAATGGCCACCATCGAATACGCGGTGCTCCAGCTGGGGGTTCCCGACATCATCGTCTGCGGGCATTCGCACTGCGGCGCGGTGACCGCGTTGACGGTCGCCGGTCGCGGGCTGGAAGGACTGCCCGCGCTGTGCTGCTGGCTGGGCACCGACGGCGCCACCGCCGCCGAGGTGCGCGACCCCGCGGTGCGCGCCGAGAGCAAGCGCCACGTGCGCGACCAGCTGCGGACGCTGCACGAGTACCCGTTCGTCCGCGACCGCGTGGCGGCCGGTGAGCTGCGGCTGCACGGCTGGTTCTACGAGATCGACACCGGGCGGGTCCACGTGTGCCCGCAGGCGGCCGAGGACGACTTCCTGCCGCTGTAACGACTTCCCCGCCATCCACTGGTCGGCCGACGCCCGCGCCCGCGAGGGGTGCGGGCGCGCCACCTGCTACCCGAAACCTGGAGTGCGCAGTGACTACTCGACTCGAATCCCCCCGCGCCCGCAGCGGGGTCCCGCGCTGGCCGAAGGCGACGTTCGGCGCCGACCTGGGCGCCTCGCTGGTGGTCTTCCTGGTGGCCGTGCCGCTGTGCGTGGGCGTGGCCGTGGCCTCCGGCGTGCCCGCCGAACTCGGCATCGTCACCGGCATCGTCGGCGGTCTCGTCGTCGGCCTGCTGCCCGGCAGCACCATGCAGGTCAGCGGCCCGGCGGCCGGGCTGACCGTGCTGGTGGCCGGAGCGGTCCACCAGCACGGGCTGGCCACCCTCGGCGTCATCGTGCTCGGTGCCGGCGTGCTGCAGATCGCGCTCGGGCTGGGCCGGTTGGGCACCTGGTTCCGGGCGATCTCGCCGTCGGTGGTGCAGGGCATGCTCGCCGGGATCGGCCTGGTGCTGATCCTCGGCCAGATCTACCCGGTCGGCGGGCTCGACCAGCCCGCGCGCACCGCCGAGAAGTTCAGCGGCATCCCCGGGCTCGTGGTGGCCGCCGCGACCACCGCCGAAGGGCTCAGCGGGCTCGGCCTGGCGGTGCTGACGCTGGTGATCATGGCGCTGTGGAAGAAGACGCCCGGCAGGCTGGGCATGGTGCCCGGCGCGCTCGTCGCCGTGGTGGCCGCCAGCGCCGCGGCCGCGGTGTTCGGGCTGCCCGTCGCCAAGGTCGAGGTGGGCTCGTTGCTGTCGGCGCTGAACCCGCCGACCGCCGACGCCTGGGGCGGGCTGTTCACGCTGCCCGTGCTGGGCTCGGTGGTGACCTTCGCGCTGATCGCCTCGGCGGAGAGCCTGTTCAGCGCCGCCGCCGTCGACCGGATGCACGACGCGCCCAAGACCCGGTACAACAAGGAACTCGTCGCGCAGGGCGTGGGCAACGCGGTGTGCGGCTTCCTCGGGGCGCTGCCGATGACCGCGGTCATCGTGCGCAGCTCCGCCAACGTGCAGGCGGGGGCCAGGACCAAGCTCTCCCGCGTCCTGCACGGGTTCTGGCTGCTGCTGTTCGTCGTCGCGCTGCCCGGCGTGCTGGCGTTCATCCCGACCGCCGTGCTGGCGGCGCTGCTCATCCAGGCGGGGTGGAAGCTGCTGGAGTTGCGGCAGGTCGTCGCCCTGGCCCGCGAACACCGCTCGGAGGCGTTCGTGGTGGTGTTCACCGCCGTGCTGATCGTGGCCACCGACCTGCTCATCGGCACGCTGGCCGGGCTGGCGCTGGCGATCGGCAAGACGGCGTTCGAGATGTCGCGGCTGTCGGTGCGCTCCGAGCACGGCGCCGACCAGGTGCGCGTGCAGCTCGGTGGCAACGCCACGTTCCTGCGGTTGCCCCGACTGCTCGACCACCTCGAACAGCTGCCCGCGGGCAAGCACGTGCACGTCGACATGACCACGGTGCGCCACCTCGACCGGGCCTGCCGCCAGGCGGTGGAGCACTGGGCGGCGCAGCGGCGCCGCGTCGACGGCTCCGTCGAGCTGGCGATGCCCGCGCCCGCGGGGTGACGGTCCGGCCGGGCGGGCTCTGACGTGGTGCTGAGGCCGTTCGGACGCGTCGGGGGCGCCGGGTAGCGTCGTCGGTGTGAGTGACGGGCTGTTCGACGAGGGGCTGTTCGGGGCCGACGCGGACGAGCGGGCGGGCGAGCGGCTGGCCGAGAACGCGCCGCTGGCGGTGCGGATGCGGCCCCGCTCGCTCGACGAGGTCGTCGGGCAGCAGCACCTGCTGGGATCGGGGGCGCCGCTGCGGCGGCTGGTCGAGGGCGCCGCCCCGGCCTCGGTGCTGCTCTACGGTCCGCCCGGCACCGGCAAGACGACGCTGGCCAACCTGGTCTCGCAGGCCACCGGCCGCCGGTTCGTGGCGCTGTCCGCGCTCTCGTCCGGCGTCAAGGAGGTGCGCGCGGTCATCGAGGAGGCGCGGCGGCGCCTCGGCAGGCACGGCGAGTCCACCGTGCTGTTCATCGACGAGGTGCACCGGTTCTCCAAGACTCAGCAGGACGCGCTGCTCGGGGCGGTGGAGGACCGCACCGTGCTGCTGGTGGCGGCGACCACCGAGAACCCGTTCTTCTCGGTGGTCGCGCCGCTGCTGTCGCGGTCGCTGGTGCTCCAGCTGCGCAGCCTCGGCGACGACGACGTGCGCGAGCTGCTGCACCGCGCGGTCACCTCCGAACGCGGTCTGGGTGGTGCGCTGGAGCTGGCCGCCGACGCCGAAGCGCACCTCGTGGCGCTCGCCGGGGGCGACGCGCGGCGGGCGCTGACCGCCCTGGAGGCGGCGGCCGAGTCGGCCGGTTCCACCGGGGCGACGACCATCGACCTGGCCACCGTGGAGTCCACCGTGGACCGCGCGGCGGTGCTCTACGACCGGGGTGGCGACCAGCACTACGACGTCGTCAGCGCGTTCATCAAGTCCATCCGCGGGTCCGATGTGGACGCCGCGCTGCACTACCTGGCCCGGATGGTCGAGGCGGGCGAGGACCCGCGCTTCATCGCGCGGCGGCTGGTCGTGCACGCCAGCGAGGACGTCGGCATGGCCGACCCGACCGCGTTGCAGTCCGCCGTGGCCGCCGCGCACGCGGTGCAGTTCATCGGCATGCCCGAGGGCCGGCTGGCGCTGGCGCAGGCCACCATCCACCTGGCCACCGCCCCGAAGTCCAACGCGGTGATCGCCGCCATCGACGCCGCGCTCGCCGACGTCCGGGCGGGCAAGGGCGGCCCGGTGCCGCCGCACCTGCGGGACGGGCACTACGCCGGAGCGAGCAAGCTGGGCAACGCCCAGGGCTACCGGTACCCGCACGACAAGCCGGAAGGCGTGCTCGCCCAGCAGTACCCGCCGAGCGAGCTGGTCGGCCGCGACTACTACGAACCGACCGGGCGCGGCGCCGAGCGGCCCCTCGGCGAGCGGGTGCCCAAGCTGCGCGGCATCATCCGCGGCGGATCGGACCGCTGAGCACGTCGGCGGTCCGGAGCGCGAACGGCGCGCGCGGAACCGCGCCGGACCCTGCGGAGGAGGTTGGTGTGCCCACGGTGGAACGGCCGCGGATCGTGGTGACGCGGACGGTGCCCGAACCCGCGCTGGAACTGCTGCGCAAGGCCGGTGACGTGCACGTCTGCGAGCAGGACCGGCCGCTGGAAACCGCCGAACTGCACGAGGCGGTCCGCGGCGCGCACGGCGTCCTCGCGTTGCTGCACGACCGCGTCGACGACGAGTTCGTCACCGCCGCCGGACCGCAGCTGCGCGTGGTGGCCAACGTCGCGGTCGGCTACGACAACATCGACGTGCCCGCCGTCACCGCCCGCGGCGTCACCGTCACCAACACGCCCGGCGTGCTGGTCGACGCGACCGCCGACCTGACCCTCGGGCTGCTGCTCATGGTCACCCGCCGCCTCGGCGAGGGAGAACGGCTGCTGCGCGCCCGGCAGCCGTGGACGTTCCACCTCGGCTTCATGCTCGGCACCGGACTGCAGGGCAAGACGCTGGGCATCGTCGGGTTCGGGCAGATCGGCCGCGCGGTGGCCCGCCGCGCCCGCGCGTTCGGCATGGAGATCGCCTACACCGGGCGCCGCCGCGCCGACCCCGACGTCGAGGCGGAGCTCGGCGCGCGGTTCCTGCCGCGCGAGGAACTGCTGCGCACCGCCGACGTCGTCTCGCTGCACTGCCCGCTCACCGAGCAGACCCGGCACCTCATCGACGAGCGGGCGCTCGACGCGATGAAACCCACGGCCGTGCTGGTCAACACCAGCCGCGGCCCGGTCGTCGACGAGGCGGCGCTGGCGCGCGCGCTTCGCCAGGGGCGCATCGCAGCGGCCGCGCTGGACGTCTTCGAGCGCGAACCCGAGGTCGAACCCGGGTTGCTGGAGCTGGACAACGCGGTCGTCGTCCCGCACCTGGGCTCGGCGACGACCGAGACGCGCACCGCCATGGCCGAGCTCGCCGCGCGCAACGTGGTGGCGGTGCTCGGCGGCGACGACGCCCTCACACCAGTGCGTTCATGATCATCCGGCAGGCCCCGGACGTGCGGTGAAGCCGGGGGCAGCGGCGGCGGACCGGCGCGGTAACCTGACGCTCGATCACCACACCGGACGCCGTTGTCGCGCCGGTGGAAGACCGAGAGGGAAACGGGAGGGCACGTGACGCCCACGCAGATCGCCGCGCTGATCGCCGCCGGCGCGTTCGTGCTGCTGGTCGTGCTGATGGCGATCCCGCTGGTCAAGCTCGGCCGCACGCTTGACGAGGCGACCATCGCGATCCGCAAGGCGCACGAGAACTCCGAGCCGCTGTTCACCGGCGCGAACTCGACGATCAACCACGTCAACACGCAGCTGGAGCGGGTCGACGGGATCACCGCCAACGCCAAGACCGTCAGCGGCAACGTCTCGGCGTTGTCCTCGCTGTTCACGGCTACACTGGGTGGCCCGTTGGTGAAGACGGCGGCCTTCTCCTACGGGGTCAGCAAGGCGCTGCGGGCCCGCCGGTCCCGGAAGCAGGAGCCCGCTGGCCGGCACGTCCGCCGCAAGGGCAAAGGGGGCCGCAAGTGAGGCGCCTGTTCTGGTTCGGCGCCGGGATCGCCGCCGGTGTCGCGTTGACCCGCAAGATCAACGAGACCACCCGCAAGGCCACGCCCGCCGGGATGGCCGAGCAGCTGGGCGGGGCGATGCGGGAGCTCGCCGGAGCGGTCGGATCCTTCGGCGCCGACGTGCGCGCCGGGATGACCGAGCGGGAGCAGGAACTCGAACAGGTCGTGCGCGCCGACGACGACACCGTGCGGTTCCGGCGGATCGAGGCCGCCGACGGCGACGCCCGGCGAGCGCGCCGGGCGGGACGCTGACGCCGCGTCGGCCTCCCGCCGCCACCGGCAGCCGTGACCGTTCCATGATCCCCAAGGACTCACCGTGCAGACCCACGAGATCAACGACCGCTTCACCGAGCACTTCCGCAGCCGCGGCCACACCGTGGTGCCCAGTGCCTCGCTGATCCTCGACGACCCCACGCTGCTGTTCGTCAACGCCGGGATGGTGCAGTTCAAGCCCTACTTCCTGGGCGACGCGCCGCCCCCGTACCCGCGCGCCACCAGCATCCAGAAGTGCGTGCGCACCGGGGACATCGACGAGGTCGGCAAGACCACCCGGCACAACACGTTCTTCCAGATGGCGGGCAACTTCTCGTTCGGCGACTACTTCAAGGACGGCGCCATCGAGAACGCCTGGGACCTGGTCACCAAGTCGCAGTCCGACGGCGGGTACGGCTTCGACCCGGAGCGGCTGTGGGTCACCGTCTACGAGCACGACGCCGAGGCCGCCGAGCTGTGGCGCAAGATCACCGGCATCCCCGCCGAGCGGATCCAGACCCGCGACGCCAAGGACAACTACTGGGACATGGGCGTGCCCGGCCCGGGCGGTCCGTGCTCGGAGATCTACTACGACCGCGGCCCGGCCTACGGCCGCGAGGGCGGCCCCGTCGTGGACGAGGACCGCTACATCGAGATCTGGAACCTGGTGTTCATGCAGGACATCAGGGGGGAGAAGAGCCCCAAGCAGGGCGGGCCGGTCATCGGTGAGCTGCCGACCAAGAACATCGACACCGGCATGGGCGTCGAGCGGGTGGCCTGCCTGCTGCAGGGCGTGGAGAACGTCTACGAGACCGACCTGGTCCGCCCGGTGATCGCCAAGGCCGAGGAGCTGTCCGGCCGCCGCTACGGCGTCGACCACGCCGACGACGTGCGGTTCCGGGTGATCGCCGACCACGCGCGCTCCGGCGTGATGCTCGTCGGCGACGGCGTCACCCCCGGCAACGAGGCGCGCGGCTACGTGCTGCGGCGGCTGCTGCGGCGCATCATCCGCTCCACCCGCCTGCTGGGCGTGCACGAGCCGGTGCTCAGCGAGTTCAGCAAGGTCGTGCGGGACGCCATGGCGCCCAGCTACCCGGAGCTGGTCACCGAGTTCGAGCGCATCGACTCGGTGATGCGCAACGAGGAAGAGGCGTTCCTGTCCACGCTGACCGCCGGGTCGAAGATCTTCGACGTCGCGGTCGCGGAGACCAAGAAGGCCGGCGGTCGGCAGCTGTCCGGTGACAAGGCGTTCCAGCTGCACGACACCTACGGCTTCCCCATCGACCTGACTCTGGAGATGGCCGCCGAGCAGGGCCTGTCCGTCGACGAGCAGGGCTTCCGCGACCTGATGGCCGAGCAGCGGCGCCGCGCCAAGGAGGACGCCAAGTCCCGCAAGACCGGGCACGGCGACCTGTCCACCTACCGCGCGCTGCTCGACCAGCACGGCACCACGGACTTCATCGGCTACACCGACCTCCAGTCGCACAGCCGGGTGCTCGGCCTGCTCGTGAACGGCCAGCCGGCGAAGTCCGCTGCGGCGGGCACCGAGGTCGAGCTGGTCCTGGACCGCACCCCGTTCTACGCCGAAGGCGGTGGGCAGATCGCCGACACCGGTCGGCTGGTCGGCCCGGGCGTCGAGGTCGAGGTGCTCGACGTGCAGCGCGCCGTGCCCGGGCTGTTCGTGCACCGGGCCCGGGTCGTCGAAGGCGAGCTGGGCGTGGACACCCAGCTGGAGGCCGCCGTCGACGCCGCCCGCCGCCAGGCCATCGCCCGCTCGCACTCCGCGACGCACCTGGTGCACGCGGCGGTGCGCAGCGCCTACGGCAAGCGCGCCGCGCAGGCCGGTTCGCTGAACTCGCCGGGCCGCATGCGGTTCGACTTCACCGCGCCCTCGGCGGTGTCCTCGGACGTGCTCGTCGGCGTCGAGCAGGAGGTCAACGACTACCTGCAGACCGACGCCGAGGTGCAGTCCTACACCACGACCATGGACCGCGCCATGGAGCTCGGCGCTATCGCGCTGTTCGGCGAGAAGTACGGCGACCAGGTGCGGGTGGTCGACATGGGCGACTACTCGCGCGAGCTGTGCGGTGGCACGCACGTGCCGCGCATCGGGCACCTCGGCGTGGTCAAGCTCGTCGCCGACGCGTCCGTGGGCTCCGGTGTGCACCGCGTCGAGGCGCTGGTCGGCATGGACGCGATGCGGCACATCAGCAAGGAGCACTTGCTGGTCAGCCAGCTCGCCGAGCAGTTCAAGGTGCCCGCCGAACAGCTGCCGGAGCGCATCGCGGGCGTGGTCGACCGGCTGCGCAGCGCCGAGAAGGAGCTCCAGCAGCTGCGGATCTCCCAGGTGCTGTCGTCGGCCGGGGAACTCGCCGACAAGGGCACCGACGTGCACGGCGTGACGCTGGTCGCCGAGCAGGTGCCGGACGGCGTGGACGGTGGCGCGCTGCGCGCCCTCGCGGGCGAGGTCCGCGGTCGCCTGGGCTCGCGCCCGGCCGTGGTCGCGCTGTTCTCCGCCGACGACGGGAAGGTCTCCTTCGTGGTCGGCGTCAACGACGCCGCGCGGGACCGGGGGCTGGCCGCGGGCAAGCTCGTCCCGGCGTTCGCGCCCGAGGTCGGCGGCCGCGGCGGCGGCAAGCCCGACATGGCCCAGGGCGGCGGTTCCGACCCGTCCGGGGTCACCGCGGCGGTCGGCAAGCTGCGCGAGGAAGTGGACCGGGTGGTGGCCGGCGCGTGAGCGAGCAGCGGCGAGGCCCGGACCCCGGTCCGGGCCGACGCCTCGGCGTGGACGTCGGCGCAGTGCGCGTCGGGGTCGCGCTCAGCGATCCCGCACCGATGCTGGCCACACCGCTGGTCACCCTGCAACGCGATGCCGAGGGCGGCACCGACCTCACCCGGCTGGCCGAACTGGTCGTCGAGCACGAGGTCGTCGAGGTCGTCGTCGGCATGCCCAAGACGCTGGCCGGGCGGCACGGCCAGGCCGCCGAGGCGGCGCAGGAGTACGGCGAGGCGCTGGCGGGGCGGATCGCCCCGGTGCCGGTGCGCTTCGTCGACGAACGGCTCACCACCGTCACCGCGAGCCGCGTGCTGTCGCAACGCGGCGTGAAGGGCAGGAAGCAGCGGGCCGTGGTCGACCAGGCCGCGGCGGTGGAGATCCTGCAGGCGTATCTGGACACCCGGGGGCAGACGAGACGAGAGGGACTGTCGTGAGCGACGATCTCGGACTGTTCGCCGACGATGCCGGAGAGGCCCCGCGCCGCGCCCCCGACCCGGAACGCTTCCGCCGCCGCAAGCGGCGCCGGGTGGTCACCGCCCTGGCCGGGCTGTTCGTGCTCGTGCTGGTCAGCGGCGGAGTGGTGTACGGCGTCAGCCAGATCATGCGGATCATCGGGTACGACGACTTCGACGGTGCGGGCACCGGTGAGGTGGTCGTCGAGATCAAGGCCGGCGACACCGTCCGGGGCGTCGGCAGCACCCTGGTCCAGCAGGGCGTGGTGGCCAGCACCAAGGCGTTCACCAAGGCAGCCGAGGGCAACCGGGACATCCAGAGCATCCAGCCCGGCTTCTACCTGATGCGGGCGCGGATGTCCGGGCAGGCGGCGGTGGCGCGCATCCTCTCGCCGGAGGCCAAGGTCGGCCGGGTGGAGATCCGCGGCGGCATGCGGCTGGACGACCAGCTCGCCCCCGACGGCGGGCACACCCCGGGCATCCTGACCAAGCTCGCCCAGGCCACCTGCGCGGGCCGCAACGCCCAGTGCGTCAGCCCGGACCAGATGCGCCAGGTGGCCGAGACGGCGGACCTGAAGTCGCTGGGCGTGCCGGACTGGGCGGTCGCCGACGCGTCCCGGGCCGAACCCGCGCGGCGGCTGGAAGGGCTGATCATGCCCGGCGTCTACGACGTCAAACCGGGCGAGACGGCCGAGAACGTGCTGCACGACGTGCTCACCCGGTCGGCGGCGCAGCTGGAGGTCGCCGGACTGCCGCAGGCCGCCGACGGCACCGGGCACAGCCCGTACGAGCTGCTCACCCTGGCGTCGCTGGTGCAGAGCGAGGCCATCGAGAAGGACTTCCCGCGGGTGGCGCGGGTGATCGACAACCGGCTCAAGCCGCCGGCCATGCGCCTCGGCCTGGACTCGACGATCAACTACCCGCTGGACAAGCCGTCGCTGCTGACCAAACCGGAGGACCGGCAGCGGCCGGGCCCGTACAACACGTACCAGAACTACGGCCTGCCGCCGACGCCGATCTCCTCGGTCAGCAGGGCGGCGATCAACGCGGCGGAGAAGCCCACCGCCGGTGACTGGAAGTACTTCGTGAAGTGCTACCCGGACGGCACCTCCTGCTTCGCCACCACGCCGCAGGAGCACGAGCAGTACATCAAGGAGGCCCAGCAGCGTGGCGCGTTCTGAGGTCCGCAGGGCGGCGGTGCTCGGTTCCCCGATCGAGCACTCGCTGTCCCCGGTGCTGCACGGTGCGGCGTACGCGGCTCTCGGGCTGGAGCACTACCGCTACGAGCGGGTCGAGGTGGACGCGCGGGGACTGCCCGGGTTCGTCGCCGGGCTGGGCCCGGAGTGGGTCGGGCTGTCGGTGACGATGCCGGGCAAGCGGGCCGCGCTGGCGGTCGCCGACGAGGCGACCGCGCGGGCCGCCGCGGTCGGCGCGGCGAACACGCTCGCGCGGCGGGCCGACGGCGGTTGGGCGGCCGATTGCACCGATGTGGACGGTGTGGTCGGAGCGCTGCGCGCCGCAGGCGGTTTCACCACCGGCCACAGTGGACTGATCCTGGGCGCGGGCGGTACCGCCGCCGCGACGTTGGCGGCGTTCGCCGAACTCGGCGTGCGCGACGTGGTGCTCGCCGTGCGCGAGCCCGCCCGTGCGGCGGAGGCGGCGGAGACCGCCGAACGCGTCGGCGTGCGGGTGCGGGTCGAACGGCTCGACCACCTCGACCTCGCCGCCGCGGCGACGGCCTCCGACGTCGTGGTGTCGACGCTGCCCGCCGGGGCGTTGGACGCCCGGGCGGCGGAGCTGGCGACGGCGTCGTGCGTGCTCGACGTCGTCTACCACCCGTGGCCCACGCCGCTGGCGAGCGCGGTGCTGGCCGCCGGGGGACGCGTCGCCACCGGCCTGGACATGCTGCTGCACCAGGCGTTCGGCCAGGTCGAGCAGTTCACCGGCCGCGCCGCCCCGCGGCGGGAGATGCGCGACGCCCTGGCCTCCGCCACCGGTGACGAGGTGCCCCTCCCGCTCTGAGCGCCCGCCTTCGGGGACGGGGGCTCCCCATCTCGGGGAAACGGGGAGCCCGTCGGGTCAGTCGAGTTCGGAGGCGACCAGGTCGGCGAGGTGGTCGAGGGCTTCGTCGGCGCCGTCGCCCTCGGCGGCGAGGACGACCTCGTCGCCGCAGGCGGCGCCGAGCGTCATCAGGCCGAGGATGCTGCCCGCCTCGACCGGGGTGGTGCCGTCCTTGCGGATCGTGATCGTCACCGGCTGCGCGGCGGCGGCCTTGGCCACCAGGGCCGCGGGGCGCGCGTGCAGCCCGACCTTGCTCACCACGGTGACGCGTCGCTCAGGCATGGTTCTCCATTCGTCGGGGGATCGGGGGATGCGCCGAGATCAGCTGTTGTCGGGGCTCGACGCCGAACCACTCGCGGCATTGTCCGCAGCGGTTTCGTCCTCCTCGCGGCCGGGGGTGCGCAGGTTCCACTTCGTGATCACGAACCGGAACACGAAGTAGTACACGACGGCGTAGGCCAGGCCGATCGGGATCAGCCACAGCGAGTGCCGCGAGATGCCGAAGTTGAGCACGTAGTCGATGGCGCCCGCGGAGAAGCCGAACCCGGTGTGGATGTCCAGCGCGTTGACCAGCGCCATCGACGTCCCCGTCAGCACCGCGTGGATCAGCAGCAGCGGCCAGGCCACGAAGATGAACGAGAACTCCAGGGGTTCGGTGACACCGGTGAGGAACGCGGTCAGCGCCACCGACAGCATCACGCCGCCGACCACCTTGCGCTGCGAGGGCTTGGCGGAGCGCCAGATCGCCAGCGCCGCGGCGGGCAGGGCGAACATGAAGATCGGGAAGAAACCGGTCATGAACGTGCCCGCGGTCGGGTCGCCGGCGAAGAAGCGCGCGATGTCGCCGCGCTGGCCCTGGTAGTCGCCGAAGGTGAACCACACGACGCTGTTCGGGATGTGGTGCAGGCCGAACGGCAGCAGCAGCCGGTTGATCACGCCGTACACCCCGCCGCCGACCACCGCGTTGGAGGTGACCGCGTCGCTGAAGGCGGTCAGACCCCTGTCGAACAGCGGGTACAGCAGACCCAGCACCACGCCCGCGAGGACCATGGCGAACGCGGTCACGATCGGCACGAACCGGCGCCCGCCGAAGAAGCCCAGGTAGGCGGGCAGTTTGATGCGGTGGTAGCGCTGCCACAGCCAGGCCGCGGTCAGGCCGGCGACGATGCCGCCCAGGACGCCGTAGGGGCCCTTGTTGTAGGCGGTGCCCGTCTCCTGTCCGGTGATCTGCCACAGCACCCCGGACAGCACCAGGTAGCCCACCGCCGCGGCCAGCGCGGTCGACCCGTCGGCCTTCTTGGCGAAGCCGATCGCCACACCGATGGCGAACAGCAGCGGCAGGTTGTCGAACAGCGCGCCGCCCGCCGCCCCGATGACGCTCGCGACGCTCTTCAGCGCGCCGATGCTGCCCAGCAGGTCGTCCTGGCCGAGCCGCTGGAGCAGCGCGGCGGCGGGCAGGACGGCGATCGGCAGCATCAGGCTGCGGCCCAGCCGTTGCAGCAGCGCGAAGCCCTGCCTGCCGGACGCCGTGGTGGCGCTGGCACTCATCGGTTACCTCCTGTGTCGGGTCCGCCGGGCCGGTGACCGGCGGGTTCGGGGTTCCGGTCCAGCTGCATGGTCACCTGGTACAGGTCGCCCCGGTACCAGGAAGTCATGTCCTCGACCGGGGTTCCGCGCGCGGTGGACACCCGGCGGAACACCAGCACCGGGCTGCCGGGGCGCACGCCCAGCAGCCGGGCGGTCTCGGCGTCGGCACCCTCGGCGAGCACGGTCTGGGTGCCGCGCTCCAGGTGCACGTCGTACTCGCGCGCCAGCAGCGAGTAGAGCGAGTCGGTCAGGTCGTGGTCGAGCAGACCGGGCAGCACGTCGGCGTGGTACCAGCCGCGCTCCACGGCCATCGGCGCGCCGTCGGCCTTGCGCAGCCGGTACAGCCAGTGCGCAGCCCTGCCGGGCGCCAGGCCCAGGGCCTCGGCGGTGCCCGGCGGCGGGATCGTCGCGGCGGCCTCCAGCAGCACCGTCTCCGGGCGCATCCCGCGGCGCCGCATGTCCTCGGTGAACGACGCCAGGTGCAGTTGGGACTCCACGCGGGGCCGGGTGGTGAAGGTTCCCTTGCCGCGCACGCGGACGAGCAGCCCCTCGGCGACGAGCTGGCCGACCGCCTCGCGCACGGTGAGCCGGGAGACGCCGTAGCGGGCGGCGAGGTCGCGTTCGGACGGCACCGGCGAGCCGGGCAGCAGTTCGCTGCGCGCGAGGTCGCGCAGGATCTCCCGCAACTGCGCGTGCTTGGGCGTCGGCCCGTCGCGCAGCACGGCGCGCGGCGGGCCTGTCGCGGGATCGCGAACGTCGGCCACACTGCCTCCCACCGGGCGCCTCGGTGCTCGTTGCCCGGTCCTGTTTCCCCGGTCCGGAAGTTGGTACTGTCCGGTCTAAACCAGTTGGTTGCGAACAATGCGCGGTCATGCGATCGGGTGTCAAGGCGGAACACGTTTCGTTGCCGCATCGACACCGGTTGGCGCAAGATCGTCGTCGCGCGGTCCGGCGGACCGCGGTGCGCACGAACGGAAGGAGCACGAGGTGGCTCAGGACAAGGCCGCGGCGATCCTGGCCGCGCTCGGCGGCAGTGGCAACGTGGCGGAGATCGAAGCGTGCATCACGCGCCTGCGCTGCGAGGTCGAGGACGCGTCCAAGGTCGACGAGGCGGCGCTGAAGTCCGCCGGCGCGCACGGCGTGATGCAGCAGGGCACCGTCGTGCAGGTCGTGGTGGGGCCGGAGGCGGACACCCTCGGCGACGAGATCGGGGACCTGCTGTGAGCGTGGAGGTGGGCAGCCCGGTCGAAGGACTGGCGACGACGCTGACCGAGGTTCCCGACCCGGTGTTCTCGCAGGCCATGGTCGGTCCGGGCGTCGCGGTCAAGCCGCGCGCCGGGCGCGTGGACGCGGTCGCCCCGGTCGCCGGCACGGTGGCCACGTTGCACCCGCACGCGTTCGTGGTCGCCACCGGCGGTGGCGTGGCGATCCTGGTGCACCTGGGCATCGACACCGTCAAGCTCAAGGGCGAGGGCTTCACGCTGCACGTCGAGAAGGGTGACGTGGTGGCGGCCGGGCAGAAGATCGTGAGCTGGGACCCGGCCGAGGTCGAGTCGCACGGCTACTCCTCGGTGTGCCCGGTGGTCGCGCTGGACGTCGCGCCGGAGGCGCTGGCGGACGTCCGCGAGGACGGTCAGGTCGTGGCGGGCGAGACGCTGTTCACCGTGGGGTCCTGACAGAGCCTGTCTTTGAACTCGTTTTGGGTGGCGGTGCCGGTGGCGGAACCTCAGCGGCCGTCTCGACTGCGGAAGCCCCTCCTGATGTATGCCCAATACACGGCGTCGGGGCTGTCCTCGCGAGACGACCGCTGAGAACCCGCGGCGGTGCGGGCTGCGAGACCGCTCACCGAAGGAGAAAGCGGCTGGCGCCGCTTACCGAGAACCCTTTGGTATCAGGTTCAAAGACAGGCACTCATCTGAGGGCGTACCGACACGCGGGTCTTCGGCGGTCGGATCCCGGGTGGGAGGCCCGGGCGGGGCCACGCTGGCGGCGTGGTGTTCGCGGTGTTCGTGGCCGGTGTCGTCGCGGGGCGGCTCGGCGCGTCGGTGCTGCGCGCGGCGCGCCGGGGCGTGCCGCCCCCGCCGTGGTGCTGCGAGGTCGGCGTGGCCGCGCTGTGGGCGGCCGCCGCCCTCCCGGCGCCGCCGTGGTGGTGGTTGCCGGTGCCGCTGGCGGTCGGCTGGTTCGGGGTGCTGCTCGCGGTGTGCGACGTGCGCGCCCGCAGGCTCCCGGACGTGTTGACGCTGCCCATCGGCCCGGTGCTGGCGGTGCTGCTGGCGTTCGCCGCGCCGCACCGCCCCGGTGTCCTGGTCGGCGCGGTCGTCGGCGTGGTCCTGTTCGGCGGGACGTACCTGCTGGTCCGGGCGGCGGTCCCGGCCGCGCTCGGGGCCGGGGACGTCAAGCTCGCGCTGGGCCTCGGTGCGGCGGTCGGCGCCGTGGTGTGGTGGGCGGTGCTCGTGGTGGTGCTGGTGGCCGCGGGGCTCACGCTGCTCGCCGCCCGCCGGTGCGCGCGGGTGCCGCACGGACCCGCGATGCTGGCCCCGGCGTGGGTGGTCACGGCGTTTCCGGAACTTCTGGCGAATGTGCCCCCAGCGGGCTCCGCGGTGGGCTCGTCGTGGCAGGATCTACAGGTGTGCTGCGTTGGATGACCGCCGGAGAATCGCACGGACCCGCCCTGGTCGCGGTGCTGGAGGGCATGGTCGCCGGGGTCGAGGTGACCACCCGGGACATCGCGTACCAGCTTCAGCGGCGCAAGCTCGGCTTCGGCCGCAGCCCGCGGATGAACTTCGAGGCCGACGAGCTGGAGGTCATCGGCGGCGTCCGGCACGGTCGCACCCAGGGCGGCCCGGTCGCGGTGCGCATCGGCAACACCGAGTGGCCCAAGTGGGAACAGGTGATGGCCGCGGACCCGGTGGACGAGGACGTGCTCGCCTCGCTCGCCCGCAACGCGCCCCTGACCCGCCCGCGGCCCGGTCACGCCGACCTGGCCGGGATGCAGAAGTACGGCTTCGACGAGGCCCGCCCGGTGCTGGAGCGGGCCAGCGCCCGGGAGACCGCCTCCCGGGTGGCGGTCGGCACGGTCGCCCGCAACTTCCTGCGGCAGCTGCTGGGCGTGGAGATCGTCAGCCACGTGATCAGCCTCGGCGGGGTCAGCGCCGAGACCGACGTGCTGCCGAATCCCGACGACCTGGCCGCCATCGACGAGAACCCGGTGCGCGCGTTCGGCGACGACGCCACCGAGCGGATGATGGCCGAGGTCGACGCGGCCAAGAAGGACGGTGACACGCTCGGCGGTGTCGTCGAGGTCATCGCCTACGGCCTGCCGCCGGGGCTGGGCTCGCACGTGCACTGGGACCGCAAGTTGGACGCCCGGCTGGCCGGGGCGCTGATGAGCATCCAGGCGATCAAGGGCGTGGAGATCGGCGAGGGGTTCGCCAACGCGGCCCGGCGCGGCAGCCAGGCGCACGACGAGATCTACCCGGCCGAGGGCGAGAAGTGGGTGCGGCGCGGCAGCAATCGCGCCGGTGGTCTGGAAGGCGGCATCACCAACGGCGAGCCGCTGATCGTGCGGGCGGCCAAGAAACCGATCTCCAGCCTGCCCCGCGCTCTGTCCACTGTGGACATGGCAACCGGCGAGCAGGCGCAGGCGATGCACCAGCGCTCGGACATCACCGCGGTGCCGCGCGCCGGCGTCGTCGCCGAGGCCATGGTGGCGCTGGTGCTGGCCGAGGCGGCGCTGGAGAAGTTCGGCGGCGACGCCCTGCCGGAGACCCGGCGCAACGTCGAGGGCTACCTCGCGGCGCTGCGGGAGCGCGCCGAGAAGCGGCAGGTGCGCTGATGGCGCCCCGCGCCGTGGTGGTCGGCCCGCCGGGGGCGGGCAAGTCGACCGTCGGCAGGTTGCTGGCCGAACGCCTCGGCGTGACCTTCCGCGACACCGACGACGACGTGGTGCGCTCCGCGGGACGGCCCATCGCCGACATCTTCGCCAACGACGGGGAACCGGCTTTCCGGGCGCTGGAGGAGGAGGCCGTGGCCGCGGCGTTGGCCGAGCACGACGGGGTGCTCGCGCTCGGCGGCGGTTCGGTGCTGTCCGAACGCACCCGCAAGCTGCTCGCCGAACACCGGGTGGTGTTCCTGTCGGTCGGGCTCGCCGAGGGCGCCCGGCGCGTCGGGCTGTCCACCGCGCGCCCGCTGCTGGCCGGGGTGAACCCGCGCGCCACGTTCCGGGCGCTGCTGGCGGAGCGGCTGCCCGTCTACCGGGAGGTCGCCACCGTGGAGATCGACACCGACGACGCCGGGCCCGACGAGGTCGTCGAGCGCGTCGTCGCCGCGCTCGACGCGTGATCACGGAAGGGACGAGGATGACCGAACCGGTGCGGATCAGGGTCAACGCGCAGCAGCCCTACGACGTCGTCGTGGGCCGCGGACTGCTCGGCGAGCTCGTCGACTTCCTGCGCGGCACCTCGACCGTCGCGCTGGTGCACCAGCCGACCATCACCGCCACCGTCGAGGCGGTCCGCGAGGAGCTCAGCGAGGCGGGCGTGGACGCGCACCGCGTCGAGATCCCCGACGCCGAGGACGGCAAGAGCCTGGCGGTCGCCGGGTTCTGCTGGGAGGTGCTCGGCAAGATCGGCATGGACCGCAGCGGCGTCGTGGTGTCCTTCGGCGGCGGTGCGGTCACCGACGTCGCGGGTTTCGTCGCGGGCACGTGGATGCGCGGCGTCCGCGTGGTGCACGTGCCGACCACGCTGCTGGGCATGGTGGACGCCGCGATCGGCGGCAAGACCGGCATCAACACCGACGCGGGCAAGAACCTGGTCGGGCTGTTCCACGAGCCGAGCCTGGTGCTGGCCGACCTGGCGACCCTGGAGGAGCTGCCGCGCAACGAACTCGTCGCCGGGATGGCCGAGGTCGTCAAGGCCGGGTTCATCGCCGACCCCGAGATCCTGCGGCTCGTCGAGGAGGACCCGCAGGCCGCGGTCGACCCGAGCGGTGACGTGCTCATCGAGCTGGTGCGCCGCGCCGTCCAGGTCAAGGCCGACGTGGTGTCCTCCGACCTCAAGGAGTCGCACCTGCGCGAGGTGCTCAACTACGGGCACACCCTCGCGCACGCCATCGAGCGCCGGGAGCGCTACCGCTGGCGGCACGGCGCGGCGGTCAGCGTCGGACTGGTGTTCGCCGCCGAACTGGCGCGCCTGGCGGGGCGCCTGGACGACGAGACCGCGGACCGGCACAAGCGCGTCCTCGACCTGCTCGGCCTGCCCACCGGCTACGACCCGGACGCGTTGAACCAGCTGCTGGAGGGCATGCGGCTGGACAAGAAGAACCGCTCCCGGGTGCTGCGGTTCGTGGTGCTGGACGGGTTGGCCAAGCCGGGCCGCCTGGAGGGGCCGGACCCGTCGTTGATCGCCGCCGCCTACTCCGCGCTCACCGGTGGCGAGGGGCGGTCCGGTTCGGAGGTGCTGCTGTGAAGGTCCTCGTCCTCAACGGACCGAACCTCGGTCGGCTGGGCAAGCGGGAACCGGGCATCTACGGCAGCACCACGCACGACGACCTCGTCGCGCTGTGCGAGCGGACCGGCGAGCAGCTCGGCATCGAGGTCGAGGTCCGGCAGACCGACTTCGAGGGCGAGATGGTCGGCTGGCTGCACGAGGCCGCCGACCGCGCCTGGCCGGTGGTGCTCAACGCGGGTGCCTGGACGCACTACTCGATCGCGGTCCGCGACGCCGCCGCCCAGCTGACCGCGGACCTGGTCGAACTGCACATCTCCAACGTGCACAAGCGGGAACCGTTCCGGCACACCAGTTACCTGTCGGACATCGCCACCGCCGTCATCGCCGGGCTGGGCGTGCGCGGCTATCCGCTCGCGCTGCGCTGGCTGGCGGAGGCGGGCGAGTAGCACTCGCGCGTCTCGCGCGGAACCGCCGTGGACAACGGAATTCCGTCGCGCCGTCGGCTTCGGGCGACGGCGGTCGTGCTGGCGGTGCTGCTGGCCGGGTGCACCGACGCCGTGCCCGAGCGGCACGCGTCGACGGTGTCGCCGGTGACCGCGCCGCCGGTCCCGGTCGCGCTGACCACCACCGGGTTCCGGCAGAGCAGCGGTGTCGTGGTGTCCGGCGGTCCGTCGGCGCCGTACGACTACGGACCGACGGTCCTCGCCGAGGGCGGGCGGTACCGGGTGTGGTGGTGCAGCCAACTGCCCGGGGCCGGACCGGCGGGCGATGACGTGCTGCACGCCGAGTCGGACCGGCCGGACGGCCCGTTCCCCGACGGTGTCGCGGTGTTCAGCGGCAGGCCGGGCGGTTTCGACGGGATGCACACCTGCGACCCATCGGTGCTGCGCGTCGGCGGTCGGTACTACCTGTACTACACCGGCGCCGCCGGGGACCACGCGCACGGCAACGCGATCGGCGTGGCGAGCAGCGCGGACGGCATCAACTGGCAGCGAGCGGGCGGTGGATCCGCGGCGCGTGGCGCCTCCCGGGAAGCGGGCGGGCCGATCGTCACCGCCTCCCACGAGGTCGAACGCGCCAACGACTACGGCGCGGGCCAGCCGTCCGCGCTGTACCTGGACGGCTGGTTCTACCTGATGTTCACCGACACCACCGCGTCCGGTGCGGGCTGGAACGGCGCCGGGCAGTTCGTGCTGCGCGCCCGCGACCCGGAGTTCACCGACGACGTGCAGGCGCTCACCGCCGAGGGGTTCCGGCCCGCCGACCGCTCCCGCCGGTCCCGGTCGGTCGTCGACGCGTTCAGCGCGGACTGGATGTGGGTGCCCGCGCTGGACGCCTTCGCGATCGCGCACCAGACCGCCGAGGGCACCACGATCACCTTCTGGGACCGCGACTTCACCCGCCACCCGTACCGGCCGGTGGTCGTCCCGGGGCCGTGGCAGGAGGGCCCGGGACTGGTGCGCGGCCCGGAGGGACGCGCGCCGGTGTCCACATCGGACCCGTGCGGCACCGTGCCGATCGACGTCCTGCGCGCCACGGTGCTGAATCCGGCGCCGACCGGCATCCGGCACTTCGGCATCGACGTCTCCGGCGCGGCCGGGTGCGCGCGAGCAGACCAGGCGCTGGCCGTCCTGGACGGCTTCGGCGTGCCGTCGCCGACGCGCACCGTCGACGTGGTCCGCGGCGGGGTGAAGGTCCGCGTCGAACGCCGCTCCGTGGCGGAGCGGATCGTGCCGGTGGTGCTCGACCGTCGGGTGTCCGCTGTGGACGGTGTACCGGTGGCGGGCACGATCCGGGCGCAGGCCCCGGCGTTGCGCGCGCCGAACGGCGACCTGGGGCTGCTCGACGACCGCGGTCGACTGTGGATGGTGGGTCCGGCGGCGGTCGCGGCGAACGAGTCACCGGTCACCGACGTCTCGCAGCGCGACTGGGACGCTCGCGCGGTCGCCGGTGACCTGCGGCCCTGACCGTCACCACCGGGTCAGCGTGACGGTGATCGACTTCGGCGCGCCGTCCTGGATGTAGGAGGCGAAGCCCGCCACGTCGTCGAAGGCGAACCCGTACGCCTTGCCGTCCTCGGCGTTGGCGTGCATCACCTTGGCGTAGTGGTTGGTGATGTCCTCCTGGTAGAAGGACTTCGGGTCGTCGCTGGGCTGCTCGGTCGCGCGCAGCAGCACGGACCGGTTGAACCCGGCCCCGAGCGCCGCCGCGACCGGCCCGGTGACCCCGTCGTTGGGCGCGGCCAGCGCCCCGTCGCAGAACAGCACGTCCCGAGTGGACGGACGGCTGAACGGTTTGACGCCGCCGTCGAAGGCGAACTGGTCCCCGGACACCTGCCCGGTGAAGGTCCGCCCGTCCCCGGCCTGCACGGTCAGCCGCTCACCGGCGTACTTCTTCCACACCGCGTCGATGTGCGAGTCGTAGTAGTCCTTCGGGAACAGGCCCAGGTCCAGGCCGTGGCCCGGGGCGACCACCCGCAGGTCCTCCTGCCGCAGCTTGGCGAACTCGGACTTCTCGCCGATGCCGCGGAAGATCGCGTCCCGGGCGCCGGGGGCCAGCTTGCCCGTCGTCTGGTCCTGCGAGCCCTGCAACCGGATCGACAGCGGCACGCTGAACATGTCGACCATCGTCGTGTTGCAGTACATGCCGTCGGACTTGAGCGTGAACTCGACGCAGTCGTGCAGCACGCCGTGGCTCGGGTCGTCGGGCACCCACCCCGCGGGGTATTGCAGCGCGGGCTTGCCGTCGCCGCCGGAGACGACCTTGAACTTCAGCTTGTCGCCGAGCGCGAAGTAGATCCGCCCGGACATCGCGGGCAACTGCAGCTGGGTGTCGCCGCTGCCCGCCAGGTCGATCGCGTAGTCGGCGAACCCGTCGGACCCGTTGTCCGAGGGCGACACCGGCTTCAGCTGCCCGTCCGGGGTCACCCGGGACTGCTCGCCGGTGTCCGGGTTCACGCCCACGACGTAGCACCAGATCGAGGTGTTGTCGAAGTGGCCGGTGTCGTTGACGATCGTCAGCGGCAACGCGGCGGCGGGGCGGGGACGCGCGAGCGCCGGGACGGATCCGAGGACGGGGACCGCGACCGAGGCGGCGGCGAGTCCACCGAGGAACGAACGTCTGTTGAACACGGTGAAGTCCTTTCGCCGGGGAAGTCGGGTGTGCCCGATTGTGAGATCGCGCACACACCCCGCCAATCCGCCGAACCGCCGCCGGGAGTTGACCGGTTCGGCGCACCGAACCGGTCAAGAACGGACAACGCCCAGGTCGGACGTCCTCAGTGGACGATCTGGGTGCGCGGGAGCCGGTGTGGCCGTGGGGCGCAGCGCCGCCGCGCACGGCGAGCCCGCTCAGGTCCGCCGGAAGGTCCGGCGGTAGGCCGTCGGACTGGTGCCCAGCCGTCGGCGCAGGTGCTTGCGCAGCGAGGAGGCATCGGTCAGCCCGGCGCGCTCGGCGACCTCATCGACCGGCAGGTCGGTGGACTCCAGCAGGTGCCGGGCGTGCTCGACGCGCTGCCGCAGCAACCACTCCAGCGGGCTGGTACCGGTCTCCTCGCGGAACCGGCGGGTGAACGTGCGCACGCTCGTCCGGGCGTGCGCGGCGAGCGCGTCCAGGGTCAACGGCTCGGCGAGCCGGTCCAGCATCCACGCGCGGGTCGGTGCGGTGCCGTTCCCGCCGGTGTCGGGCAGCGGGCGTTCGACGAACTGCGACTGGCCGCCCTCGCGCCACGGCGGGACGACGTTGCTGCGGGCCGCCCGGTTGGCGACCTCGCTGCCGTGGTCGCGGCGGATCACGTGCAGGCACAGGTCGATCCCGGCCGCCACACCGGCCGAGGACAGCACGTCGCCGTCGTCCACGAACAGCACGTCCGGACGCAGGTCGACGCGCGGGTACAGGCGGCGGAACCCGTCCGCGTGCGCCCAGTGCGTCGTCGCCGGTCTGCCGTCCAGCAGGCCGGCCGCGGCCAGCACGAAGGCGCCGGTGCAGATCGACATGATCCTGGTGCCCGCGGGCAGCTCCGCGAGGTACTCGGCCAGCTCCGGCGGCAGGCTGCCGTCCGTGCGCGGCCCCGCCAGGTGCGTGCCGGGCACGACCAGCGTGTCCGGTTCGCGCAGGAACTCCGCGTCCCGGTCGGGCATGATCGCGAAGCCCTTCGTCGTGCCGATCGGGCCACCGTCGAGGCTGAGCACCCGCACGTCGTAGAGCGGGCGGTGCTCGGAATCCTGCGCGGCGCCGAAGATCTGCGGTGGAATGGCCACGTCGAACCCGATGACGTCGGAGATGCCGAGCACGACGACCCGGTGCGGTTCGGTCATGGCCCGATTTTCCCGGATGTTGTCCTCCCGGCCACTCGTGGCCCCCGAACCGGCCGGCGACGCTGGCAGGCGTGATCGCTTCGGCAACCGCGAGGCGCGTCCACCCGGCGTGGTGGGTCGCGTTCGTCTCCTTCGTCGCCCTGCTCGGGGCCGCCGCGTTCCGCTCGGTGCCCGGTGTGTTCATGGACCCGCTGCACCGCGAGTTCGGCTGGCCGCACAGCACCATCTCGTTCGCGGTGTCGCTGAACCTGCTGCTGTACGGGCTCACCGCACCGTTCGCCGCCGCGCTGATGGCCCGGTTCGGCATCCGCCGGGTCACGGTCGCCGCGCTGCTGCTGGTGGCCGCCGGGAGCGGTGCCACGGTGTTCATGACCGCGAGCTGGCAGCTGGTGCTGTGCTGGGGACTGCTGGTCGGGCTGGGCACCGGTTCGATGGCGCTGGCGTTCGTGTCCACAGTGGTCGACCGGTGGTTCCTGGTCCGGCGCGGTCTGGTCAGCGGCGTGCTCACCGCCGCCAGCGCGACGGGGCAGCTGGTCTTCCTGCCGCTGGTCGCCTACCTGACCGGTGCGGCGGGCTGGCGCGCCGCCGCGCTGACCGTCACCGCCGCGGCGCTGGCCGTCGTCGTGCTGGTGCTGCTGCTGATGCGCGACCACCCGAGCGATCTGGGCACCACCGCCTACGGCGCGCCGGAAGGCGCTCCCGAACCGCCGCCCGACCCCGGAAACGCCGCCGCGCTGGCGCTGCGCACCGTGCGCGACGCCGCGAAGGTGCCCGCGTTCTGGTTGCTGGCAGGCGGTTTCGCGATCTGCGGCGCGAGCACCAACGGACTGGTCAACACGCACTTCGTGCCCGCCGCGCACGACCACGGCATGCCGCCCACTGCGGCCGCCGGGCTGCTGTCGGTGATCGGCGTGTTCGACGTCCTCGGCACGGTGGCGTCCGGATGGCTGACCGACCGGGTCAACCCGCGACTGCTGCTGGCCGTCTACTACACGCTGCGCGGGTTCTCGCTGTTCGTGCTGCCGACGCTGTTCGCCCCGTCCGTCGGCGCGGACATGGTGCTGTTCGTGGTGTTCTACGGCCTCGACTGGGTGGCCACCGTGCCGCCGACGATGGCGCTGTGCCGCGAGCGGTTCGGCCAGCGCGCGGCGCTGGTCTTCGGTTGGGTCTTCGCCTCCCACCAGGTCGGCGCCGCGGTCGTCGCGGGCGTCGCGGGGCTGGTGCGCGACCGGTTCGGCGACTACGCCGCCGCCTGGTACGGCGCAGGGCTGCTGTGCCTGCTCGCGACGGTCTTCTCGGTGTCGGTGCGCCGGTCGGGCCGGCAGGAGCGGGAGCCGGTCACCGCCGGGTCCGCGTGACTGTACGGTGTGGACGATGTCCGACCACGTCGCACGCGCCCGCAGCGAGCGGGGCGAGATCGTGCTGTCCCGCCGGGACGCGGCACTGGAGCTGCGCGTCAACGGCGTGTTCGTGATGGACACCGCGCACACCGACACCGAACGGCTGCTGGCGACCGCGACGCTGGCGCAGGTGCACCGGTCCGGCGGCCTCGACGTGCTCATCGGCGGTCTCGGGCTCGGTTTCACGCTGCGCGAGGTGCTCGGCGACCCCCGCGTCCGGTCGGCGCGGGTCGCCGAGATCGAACCCGACCTCGTCGACTGGCACCGGCGCGGACTCGTCCCGGACACCGCCGGAGCCGTCGCCGACGAGCGCGTCACCATCGCCGTCGGCGACGTCGCCGACGTGCTCGCCGCGACGCCCGCCGACAGCGTCGACGTGGTGCTGCTCGACGTCGACAACGGCCCCGGCTACCTCGTCTACGACGGCAACGCCGACCTGTACCGGCGCGACTTCCTCGCGCTGTGCCGGGCCCGGCTGCGCCCCGGGGGCACGCTGGCGGTCTGGTCGGCCGACACCTCGCCGGAGCTGTCCGCCGCGCTGGACGAGGTCTTCGGCGACTCCCGGGAACTCGCCGTCCCGGTCACGCTGGACAACAGGGAGACCACGTACCACGTGTTCCTCGCGACGCGGGAGTGAGTCTTCGACTTCATTCGCGTGGCGGGACCTCGGAAGCTGTCTTCGAACTCGTCCGGCGCGGCGGCGGAACCTACGGACCCAGCAGGTCGAGCTCCAGCAGGGTCGGTTCCAGGCTGCCCTCCAGGACGAGCAGGCGTCGCTTGGCCGCCAGGCCAGGGCCGAAGCCGCCGAGCCCGCCGCCGCTGGCCAGCACCCGGTGGCACGGCACGAGCAGCGGCACCGGGTTGCCGCCCATGATCGCGCCGACCGCGCGGGCCGCCTCCGGGCGCCCGGACAGCTCCGCGAGCCGCCGGTAGCTCACCGTCTCCCCGAACGGCACCAGCTCCCGCAGGGTGCGCAGCACGTGCAGGCGCAGGCCCTCCAGACCCGTCCAGTCCACCGGCACGTCGAACTCCCGGCGCCGCTGCGCGAAGTACTCGCGGAGCTGGCGCGCGGCCTCGGCCGCCGGGCCGGTTTCCGGTCGTGCCCCGGGGAATTCGTCGAGCACCGCGCGCGGGCCGCCGAACACCACCCGGCGCACTCCCGTCCCGGTGGCGAGCACCGTCAACTCCCCGACGGGGCTGGCCACGGTGCTCCACGACAGCTCGTCAGCCATGTCCCGACGGTAGCGCTGGGGGCCGACAACGCCGCTGCGCAAGGCCGTGGCGGCTTCCCGTCGCGGTGGCTTTCCCGGGTCCGCGCGCGGTCCCGGCGCGTTAGGCTCCGGAACATGCCCGAATCGCACGCCCGCCGACGTCACGCCCTCCGCACCGGCCTCCGGGAGCGGGACCTGGACGCGATGCTGGTGACCGACCTGCTCAACATCCGCTACCTGACCGGCTTCACCGGGTCCAACGCCGCGCTGCTGGTGCACGCCGCCGACGAGCCCGGGACCGAGGAGCGGACCGTGTTCTGCACCGACGGCCGGTACCAGACGCAGGCCGCCGAGCAGGTGCCGGACCTGGAGCGGGTCATCGAGCGGGCCAGCGACCTGGCGCTGGCCGGGCGCGTCGGTGCCGACACCGCGCGGTACCGGCGGGTGGGTTTCGAGAGCCAGCACGTCACCGTCGACGGGCTCGACGTCCTCGCCGCGGCCGCCGGCGGCGGCGAGCTGGTGCGCGCTCCGGGACTCGTCGAGCAGCTGCGGCTGATCAAGGACGAGGCCGAGATCGAGGCGTTGCGGATGGCCTGCGCCGCCGCCGACCGCGCGCTGGCCGATCTCATCGAGCACGGCGGCCTGCGGCCCGGCCGGACCGAGCTGGAGGTGGCGCGGGAGCTGGAGAGCCGGATGCTCGACCAGGGCGCCGCCGGACCGTCGTTCGACACGATCGTGGCCGCCGGGGCGCATTCGGCCGTCCCGCACCACCGCCCGACCGACGCGGTGCTGGCCGCGGGCGACTTCGTGAAGCTGGACTTCGGCGCCCTCGTGGACGGCTACCACTCGGACATGACCCGCACCGTGGTGCTCGGCCGCGCCGCCGACTGGCAGCGCGAGGTCTACGCGCTGGTGCAGCGCGCGCAGGCGGCGGGACGCGCCGCGCTGCGGGACGGCGCCGACGTGCGGGAGGTGGACACGGCCGCCCGGGACGTCATCGACGACGCCGGGTACGGCGACAACTTCATGCACGGCCTCGGGCACGGCGTGGGGCTGGAGATCCACGAGGCACCGGCGTTGTCCCAGCGGGGGGACGGTAGAATCAGGCCAGGGATGGCGGTCACCGTCGAGCCCGGCGTCTACCTGGCGGGGCAGGGCGGTGTCCGCATCGAGGACACGCTGGTCGTGCGTCCCAGCACCGCGGAGCTCCTCACGCTGACGACCAAGGAGCTCGTGGAAGTCTGACGCGCCGATCGCGTCGGCGGCCCCGCAGCGCGCACCGACGGAACCTGCCCGCAAGCCATCACCACAGGAGAGATCCCGAACGTGGCGACCACGAACGACCTCAAGAACGGAATGGTGCTGAACCTCGACGGCCAATTGTGGACCGTCGTCAACTTCCAGCACGTCAAGCCCGGCAAGGGTGGCGCCTTCGTGCGGACCACCCTGAAGAACGTCCTCTCCGGCAAGGTGGTCGACAAGACGTTCAACGCCGGGGTCAAGGTCGACACGGCCAACGTCGACCGCCGCGAGATGACCTACCTGTACACCGACGGCAGCGAGTACTACTTCATGGACCCCGACACCTACGACCAGGTCGGCGTGTCCGCGGACGTGGTGGGCACGGCGGCGAACTTCATGCTGGAGAACACCAACGTCGTGGTCGCGCGCCACGAGAGCAACCCGCTGTACGTCGAGCTGCCCGCCGCGGTCGAGCTGAACATCGCGCACACCGACCCGGGCGTGCAGGGCGACCGCTCCACCGGCGGCACCAAGCCCGCGCAGCTGGAGACCGGCGCCGAGGTCCAGGTCCCGTTGTTCATCAACACCGGCGACAAGGTGAAGGTCGACCCGCGGGACGGCCGTTACCTCAGCCGCGTCAGCACCAAGTGACCGGCCCGGTGGCCGCGTCCGGAAAGAGGGTGTGAGGTGGGTTCTCGCAGCAAGGCGCGCAAACGCGCCGTGGACATCCTCTACGAGGCCGATCAGCGCGACATGGATCCGGTCACGCTGCTGGCGGACCGGGTGGGCGCCGCGGAGGTGCCGCCGGTCGCCGAGTACACGATCACCCTCGTCGAGGGGGTGACGGCGAACCGGGAGCGCATCGACGAGCTGCTCACCCAGCACGCCGAGGGCTGGACGCTGGCGCGCATGCCCGCGGTCGACCGCGCGGTGCTCCGGCTGGGGCTCTACGAGCTGCTGTGGGCCGACGACGTGCCCTCGCCGGTGGCCATCGACGAGGCGGTCGAGCTGGTGAAGGCGCTGTCGACGGACGACTCGCCGCGGTTCGTCAACGGCGTCCTCGGCCGCATCTCGGGGATCAGCGCCCGCCTGCGCAAGGCGGTGCGCGCGGGGGAGCAGTGACCGCCCGCCGCATCGGTGGGCCCCCTCGGACAGCGGAAGGCACCCCTGCCGGAGTCGGCAGGGGTGCCTTCGTCGTGAACTGGTGGCCCGGCCCCGAGGGGAGGCCGGGCCACGGTTCTCACTCCTCCCGGGCCGGGCGCGCTTCTGGCGGGAGCACACCCCAGTCGATCAGCTGCTCGGTGAGCTCTCCCGGCGTCATGTCGTAGATGATGGCCAGGGATCGCAGGTCCTCGGTGCGGATGGACAGCACCTTGCCGTTGTAGTCGCCGCGCTGGCTCTGGATCGTCGCCGCGTAGCGGGCCAATGGCCCGACCTTCTCGGCGGGGAGCTGCTGAAGCCGCTCCAGGTTGATCACGACCTTGGTGGCGGGCTCGGCGCCGGACGGCACGCGGCCCTCCGGGAGCAGTTCCGCGACCGGGACCCCGTAGAAGTCGGCCAGCTCGGCCAGCTTCTGCACGGTCACCGCGCGGTCGCCGCGCTCATAGGACCCGACGACCACGGCCTTCCACCGCCCGCCTGACTTCTGCTCGACGCCGTGCAGCGAGAGACCCTGCTGCTGGCGGATAGCGCGGAGCTTGCTGCCCAGCGCCTTGGCGTAGTCGCCCATGTGGCGTTTCTCCGTTTCATTCGCCCCGTCAGCCGATAACGGCGACCGGGGAGTCACGCTCAGATCGATACGGAGAGTAATGTTCGCTCGCAAGAGTCACCAGGTCAAGTTGGTCTTTCTCGGCAGTGAGGCGAACACCACCACACCACCCGGTCGATTGACCCGGTGCCGCTGATAGCGTACAAGGCAGTCCGGCAACCGGCACCGGAGCTCCTCCGAACGCCGCTGCGGGGCAGGTCACACACCATCCTTTAAGGACCCGTCCAGCGAGGCGGGGAAGGAGGTCCACCGTGGCGTCACGCCAATCGGCGGACGCGGCGGATCCGGCCGGGCAGCGGGAGCTGCTCTCGGCCGGTGACGTTGCGCGCACGATCGCCAGGATCGCTCACCAGATCATCGAGAAGACCGCGCTGGACACCACGCACGGCGACGTGGTCCTGCTCGGCATCCCCACTCGGGGCACCCCGTTGGCGCACCGCCTCGCGGAACGGATCAGCGAGTTCAGCGGCGTGACCGTGCCCACCGGAACCCTGGACATCACGCTCTACCGGGACGACCTGCGCACCCGTCCGAACCGCCCGCTCGAACCCACCAGCCTGCCGCCGCGGGGCGTGGACGGCTCGCTCGTGGTGCTCGTCGACGACGTGCTGTTCTCCGGGCGCACCGTGCGAGCCGCCCTGGACGCCCTGCGCGACCAGGGGCGGCCGCGAGCCGTGCAACTGGCGGTGCTGGTCGACCGCGGCCACCGGGAACTGCCCATCCGCGCCGACTACGTCGGCAAGAACATCCCGACCTCGCGCTCCGAGGAGGTCGCCGTGCGGCTCAGCGAGGTCGACGGCGCCGACGGCGTGCTGTTGCGGCGCTCCCAGGAGGCGGAATGAACGGCATTCGCGTCTTCCGGGGTCCCGGCCGGTCACCAGCGGGCGGGACGAACGACGCCCACGCCCGTCACGGGGAGGACTGATGCGCCACCTGCTGTCCACCGAGGGGCTGGACGCGGCCACCGCGACGAGCGTGCTGGACACCGCGGACAACCTCAAGCGCACCCTGCTGGGGCGCGAGGTGAAGAAACTGCCCACGCTGCGCGGGCGGACCGTCGTCACGATGTTCTACGAGAACTCCACGCGCACCCGGGTCTCCTTCGAGGTCGCGGGCAAGTGGATGAGCGCCGACGTGATCAACGTCTCGGCGAGCAGCTCCTCGGTCGGCAAGGGGGAGTCGCTGCGCGACACCGCGTTGACGCTGTCCGCCGCCGGGGCCGACTGCGTGATCGTGCGGCACCCCGCGTCCGGGGCGGCGCACCGGCTGGCCGGGTGGTTGGAGGAGACCGGCACCCAGGTCATCAACGCCGGTGACGGCATGCACGAGCACCCCACGCAGGCGCTGCTGGACGCGGCGACGCTGCGGGAACGGCTCGGGAACCTGGACGGCCGCCGCATCGCCATCGTCGGCGACCTGCTGCACAGCCGGGTCGCCCGCTCCAACGCGCACCTGCTGCGCACCCTCGGCGCCGAGGTGGTGCTGGTGGCGCCGCCGACGCTGGTGCCGACCGGGGCCGAGCGCTGGGGCGCGGAGGTGCGCAACGAGCTCGACCCGGAGCTGCCCAAGCTCGACGCGGTGATGATGCTGCGCGTGCAGGCCGAGCGGATGCACGGCGGCTTCTTCCCGTCCGCGCGGGAGTACTCCGTCAACTACGGGCTCAACGAGGCCAGGCTCGGCAGGCTGCCCGAGCACGCCGTGGTGCTGCACCCCGGGCCGATGCTGCGCGGCATGGAGATCGCGCCCTCGGTGGCCGACTCGCCCCGCGCCGCCATCACCCAGCAGGTCGGCAACGGCGTGCACGTGCGGATGGCAGTGCTCTACCACCTGCTGGCCGGAGAGGAGCTCGGCGCATGAGCTGCACTGTGGCAAACGAGTCCTACTCAACCGCACCTCAGGGGACCGTGAAGCAAACCAGCCACAAGAAACCGCGAAACGTGAGACTGATTTCGGACGTAACCACCACTGTGAATAGCGGAGTGGCGGTACCGGGAGAGGCGGGACGGGCATGAGCCGGGTGCTGCTGAAGGACGTCCGCCCCTACGGAGCGGGCGAACCGGTCGACCTGCTCGTCGAGGGCGGGGTGATCGCCGAGGTCGGTGCCGGGATCGACGCCGACGCCGACGAGATCGTGCACGCCGGGGGCGCGGTGGCGCTGCCCGGGTTCGTGGACCTGCACACCCACCTGCGGGAACCGGGCCGGGAGGACGCCGAGACCATCGACACCGGTTCGGCCGCCGCCGCGCTCGGCGGCTACACCGCGGTGTTCGCCATGGCCAACACCGACCCGGTCGCCGACAACGCGGTCGTGGTGGAGCACGTGTGGCGGCGCGGACAGGAGGTCGGCCTGGTCGACGTGCACCCGGTCGGCGCGGTCACCGTCGGGCTGGCGGGCGAGCAGCTCGCCGAGCTGGGCACCATGGCGCGCTCGGCGGCCCAGGTGCGGATGTTCTCCGACGACGGGTCGTGCGTGCACGACCCGCTGATCATGCGGCGCGCGCTGGAGTACACCCGCGCCTTCGGCGGGGTCGTCGCCCAGCACGCCGAGGAGCCGCGGCTGACCGCGGGCGCGCAGGCGCACGAGGGCGACAACGCCGCCCGCCTCGGCCTGGCCGGGTGGCCCGCGCCCGCCGAGGAGGCCATCGTCGCCCGGGACTGCCTGCTGGCCGGGCACACCGGCGGTGCGCTGCACATCTGCCACGTCTCCACCGCCGGGACCGCGGAGATCCTGCGCTGGTGGAAGTCGCGGGGAGCAGACGGCGAGCCGCCGTCGGGCACCGTCTCCGCCGAGGTGACCCCGCACCACCTGCTGCTCACCGACGACCGGCTGGACACCTACGACCCGGTCAACAAGGTCAACCCGCCGCTGCGCACCGACGCCGACGTGCGGGCCCTGCGGCAGGCGCTGGCCGACGGCACCGTCGACTGCGTGGCCACCGACCACGCCCCGCACGCGGCGCAGGACAAGGACTGCGAGTGGGCCGCGGCCCGCCCCGGGATGCTCGGACTGCAGACCGCGCTGGGCATCATCACCCTGACGATGGTGCGGTCCGGGTTGCTGGACTGGCGTGGCGTCGCCCGCGTGATGAGCGAACGGCCCGCGCGCATCGCCGGTCTGGCCGAGCAGGGCCGTCCGGTCGCGCCGGGGGAACCGGCGAACCTGGTGCTGGTCGACCCCGACGCGGAGTGGACCGTGCGCTCCGCCGAGCTGGCCAGCCTCGGCAGCAACTCGCCGTTCGAGGGCATGCGGCTGCCGGGCCGGGTGGTGGCGACCCTGTTGCGCGGTCGGCTCACCGCGCACGAAGGCAAGGTGAGGCGCTGATGGAGCGCTTGGTGTGGGTGCTGGCCCTGGTCGTGCTGGCCGCCCTGGTGTTCTACGCGATGCGCCGCGGCTGGGTGAACCGGGCGCGGACCCAGGCCGCGCAGCTGCCGGACTTCCCGGCGGCGCCCGCCGAACCGCCGGGCGACGAGCTGCTGCCCGCCGCCACCGGGATGTACGTGGGCACCACGCGGGCCGATGACTGGCAGGACCGCATCGCCGTCGGCGACGTCGGCCACCGCGCCAACGCCACCGCCCGGCTCTACCGGTCCGGGCTGCTGCTGGAGCGGACCGGCGCGACCGCGCTGTGGGTGCCCGCGGAGTCGGTGGTCGACGCGCGCCTGGACCACAAGCTGGCGAACAAGGTGGTGCCCGGAGCGGGACTGGTCGTGGTGACCTGGCGGCTGGGCGAGCACCTGCTGGACACCGGTTTCCGCGGTGACGACAAGACGACGCAGACCGACTGGGTGGACGCGGTCCGGGCGCTGGCGCCCGCCGCGACCCGTGAGCAGGAGGAGAAATGACCGCGCACACCCCGGCCGCGCTGGTGCTGGAGGACGGCCGGATCTTCCGCGGCGAGAGCTACGGCGAGGTGGGCCGGGCGCTGGGTGAGGTCGTGTTCACCACGGGCATGACCGGTTACCAGGAGACCCTGACCGACCCGTCGTACCACCGCCAGATCGTGGTGCAGACCGCGCCGCAGATCGGCAACACCGGCTGGAACGACGAGGACGACGAGTCGACGCGCATCTGGGTCGCCGGCTACGCGGTGCGCGACCCCGCTCGGGTGCCGTCGAACTGGCGCGCCACGCGCACCCTGGACGAGGAGCTGCGGCGGCAGGGCGTGGTCGGCATCGCCGGCATCGACACCCGGGCGCTGACCCGGCACGTCCGCGAGTTCGGCGCGATGCGCGGCGGCGTGTTCTCCGGACCGGCGCTGCGCTCCGACGAGGAGATGGTCGCCGAGGTCGCCGCGGGCCAGGGCATGGTCGGGGCGGACCTGGCCGGGGACGTCACCACCGGCGAGCCCTACGTGGTCCCGGCGGTCGGCGGCAAGCGGTTCACCGTGGCCGCGCTGGACCTGGGCATCAAGTCGAACACCCCGCGGATGATGGCCGAGCGGGGCATCGAGGTCCACGTGCTGCCGCTGGCCAGCACCCTGGACGAGATCCTGGAGGTCGGCGCGGACGGCGTGTTCCTGTCCAACGGCCCGGGAGACCCGGCCACCCAGGACCGGCAGGTCGAGCTGACCCGGCAGGTGCTGGACCGGCGGATGCCGCTGTTCGGGATCTGCTTCGGCAACCAGATCCTGGGCCGGGCGCTGGGCCGCGGCACCTACAAGCTGCGCTACGGGCACCGCGGCATCAACATCCCGGTCATCGACGCCGAGACCGGCAAGGTCTCGATCACCGCGCAGAACCACGGTTTCGCCGTCGAGGGCGAGCCCGGCGAGCGCTTCGACACCGACTTCGGGCGAGCCGAGGTCAGCCACCACTGCGCCAACGACGGCGCGGTCGAGGGCCTGCGGCTGCTCGACGGACCGGCGTTCAGCGTCCAGTACCACCCCGAGGCGGCGGCGGGCCCGCACGACGCCGCGCCGTTGTTCGACAAGTTCGTTGATCTGATGAGTGAGGCGCGCTGATGCCCAAGAGGACCGACATCGAGCACGTTCTGGTCATCGGCTCCGGTCCGATCGTGATCGGCCAGGCGTGCGAGTTCGACTATTCCGGCACCCAGGCCTGCCGGGTGCTGCGCGAGGAGGGCATCCGGGTCTCGCTGGTGAACTCCAACCCGGCGACGATCATGACCGACCCGGAGTTCGCCGACGCCACCTACATCGAGCCGATCACCCCGGAGTTCGTGGAGAAGGTGATCGCGGCCGAGCGGCCGGACGCGCTGCTGGCCACGCTGGGCGGCCAGACCGCGCTGAACACCGCGGTCGCGCTGCACGAGCGCGGCGTGCTGGAGAAGTACGGCGTGGAGCTGATCGGCGCGGACATCGACGCGATCCAGCGCGGCGAGGACCGGCAGCGGTTCAAGGACATCGTGCGCTCGGTCGGCGGGGAGGTCCCCGAGAGCGCGGTGTGCCGGTCCATGGAGGAGGTCCGGGACTTCGTCGCCAAGCACAGCCTGCCGGTGGTGATCCGGCCCAGCTTCACCATGGGCGGCCTCGGCTCGGGCATGGCGCACAGCCAGGAGGAGCTGGAGCGCATGGCGGCGTTCGGGCTCGCCGAGTCGCCGGTGCACGAGGTCCTCATCGAGGAGAGCGTGCTCGGGTGGAAGGAGTACGAGCTGGAGCTGATGCGCGACAACGCCGACAACGTGGTCGTGGTCTGCTCCATCGAGAACGTCGACGCGATGGGCGTGCACACCGGTGACTCGGTGACCGTCGCGCCGTCGATGACGCTGACCGACCGCGAGTACCAGCACATGCGCGACGTGGGCATCGCGGTGCTGCGCGCGGTCGGTGTGGACACCGGTGGCTGCAACATCCAGTTCGCCGTGCACCCGGAGACCGGGCGGATGGTCGTCATCGAGATGAACCCGCGCGTGTCGCGGTCCTCGGCGCTGGCGTCGAAGGCGACCGGGTTCCCGATCGCCAAGATCGCCGCCAAGCTCGCGGTGGGCTACCGGCTGGACGAGATCCGCAACGACATCACCGGCGAGACCCCGGCCAGCTTCGAACCGACGCTGGACTACGTGGTCGTCAAGGTGCCGCGGTTCGCCTTCGAGAAGTTCCCCGGCGCCGACACCGAGCTGACCACCACCATGAAGAGCGTCGGCGAGGCGATGGCGGTGGGCCGCAGCTTCTCCGAGGCGCTGGGCAAGGCGCTGCGCTCGATGGAGACCAAGGCGGTCGGCTTCTGGACCCGGCCGGACCCCGACGGCGCCACGCTGGAGTCCACTCTGGACGAACTGCGCACCCCGCACGACGGGCGGCTCTACACCGTGGAACGCGCGCTGCGGCTCGGCGCCTCGGTCGAGCAGGTGCACGAGGCGTCCGGCATCGACGTGTGGTTCGTCGACCAGGTCGCCGGCTGGGTGGAGCTGCGCCGCGACGTCGTGGAGGCGCCGGTGCTGGACGCCGGGCTGCTGCGGCGGGCCAAGCGGGCCGGGCTGTCGGACCGGCAGATCGCCGCGCTGCGGCCGGAACTGGCCGGTGAGGACGGCGTGCGCGCGCTGCGGCACCGGCTGGGCGTGCGGCCGGTGTACAAGACGGTGGACACCTGCGCGGCCGAGTTCGCCGCCCGCACCCCGTACCACTACTCGGCCTACGAGTCCGACCCGGCGGCCGAGTCGGAGATCGCCGAGCAGCGCGAGAAGCCGAAGGTGCTCATCCTCGGGTCCGGGCCCAACCGCATCGGCCAGGGCATCGAGTTCGACTACTCGTGCGTGCACGCCGCGATGGCGCTGCGCGAGGCCGGGTACGAGACCGTGATGGTCAACTGCAACCCGGAGACGGTCTCCACCGACTACGACACCTCCGACCGGCTGTACTTCGAGCCGCTGACCTTCGAGGACGTGCTGGAGGTCGTGCACGCCGAGCAGGAGTCGGGCACCGTGGCCGGGGTCATCGTCCAGCTGGGCGGGCAGACGCCGTTGGGCCTGGCCAAGCGGCTGGCCGACGCGGGCGTGCCGGTGGTGGGCACCCCGCCGGAGGCCATCCACCTGGCCGAGGAGCGCGGCGCGTTCGGCGACGTGCTCGCCGGGGCGGGCCTGCCCGCGCCGAAGTACGGCACCGCCACCTCGTTCGAGGGCGCCAAGCGCATCGCCGACGAGATCGGCTACCCGGTGCTGGTGCGCCCGTCCTACGTGCTCGGCGGCCGGGGCATGGAGATCGTCTACGACGAGGCGTCGCTGGAGGACTACATCGCCCGCGCCACCGAGGTCACCCCGGACCACCCGGTGCTGGTGGACCGGTTCCTCGACGACGCCATCGAGATCGACGTGGACGCGCTGTGCGACGGCACCGACGTCTACCTCGGCGGCGTGATGGAGCACATCGAGGAGGCCGGGATCCACTCCGGCGACTCGGCCTGCGCGCTGCCGCCGATCACCCTGGGCCGCCAGGACATCGAGATGGTGCGCCGCTCCACCGAGGCCATCGCGCGCGGCATCGGTGTGCGGGGCCTGCTCAACGTGCAGTACGCGCTCAAGGACGACGTGCTCTACGTGCTGGAGGCCAACCCGCGCGCCTCGCGGACCGTGCCGTTCGTGTCGAAGGCGACCGCGTCGCCGCTGGCCAAGGCCGCCGCGCGGATCATGCTCGGCGCCAAGATCGCCGACCTGCGCGGCGAGGGCGTGCTGCCCGCCGTCGGCGACGGCGCCGACCTGCCGGTGGACGCACCGGTGGCGGTCAAGGAGGCCGTGCTGCCCTTCCACCGCTTCCGCACCCGCGAGGGCTACGGGGTGGACTCGCTGCTCGGACCGGAGATGAAGTCCACCGGCGAGGTCATGGGCATCGACACCTCCTTCGGGCAGGCGTTCGCCAAGTCCCAGGCGGGTGCCTACGGCTCGCTGCCGACCTCCGGCCGGGTGTTCGTCTCGGTGGCCAACAAGGACAAGCGGTCCCTGGTGTTCCCGGTCAAGCGGCTGGCGGACCTGGGCTTCGAGATCCTGGCCACCACCGGGACGTCCGAGGTGCTGCGGCGCAACGGCATTCCGTCCACTGTGGTCCGCAAGCACACCGAGGACGTCGACGGCGAGCGCGACGTCGTCGAGCTCATCAAGGCCGGTGAGGTCGACATGGTCATCAACACCCCGTACGGCAACCCGGGTCCGCGGGTGGACGGCTACGAGATCCGCACCGCCGCGGTGTCCCGCGACATCCCCTGCATCACCACGGTGCAGGGCGCGGCGGCCGCCGTGCAGGGCATCGAGTCGGCGATCCGCGGCAACATCGGCGTGCGACCCCTGCAGGCGTTGCAGGCCGCCCTGCGGCAGGGCGGTGACCGGCGATGACGGCCGGGGTGCGCGCGCCGTTCGGGCAGCGGCTCGCGGACGCGATGCGCGAACGCGGGCCGCTGTGCGTCGGCATCGACCCGCACCCGTCGCTGCTGCACGCGTGGGGCCTCGGCGAGGATCCGGCCTCGCTGGAGCGGTTCGCGCTGACCGCGGTGGAGGCGCTGGCCGCCGAGGTCGCCGTCATCAAACCGCAGTCGGCGTTCTTCGAGGTGTACGGCTCGGCGGGGATCGCCGTGCTGGAGCGGGTGGTCCGCGACGCCCGGCAGGCCGGGGCGCTGGTGCTGCTGGACGTCAAGCGCGGTGACATCGGCTCCACCATGACCGCCTACGCCACGGCCTACCTCGACGAGGACGCCCCGCTGGCGGCGGACGCGATCACCGTCTCGCCCTACCTCGGCTACGGCTCGCTGGCACCGGCCATCGGCATCGCCGAGCAGAACGGCCGCGGCGTGTTCGTGCTGGCCCGCACCTCCAACCCGGAGGGCGCGGGGTTGCAGCGCGCGGCCCACGGCGACGGCCGCGGCGTCGCGCAGTCCATCGTGGACGCCGCGGCGGAGAACAACGCCGGGGCCGCACCGATGGGGCACGTCGGGGTGGTGGCGGGAGCCACCATCCGGCCCGGGGAGCTGGACTTCGGCAAGCTCAACGGGCCCGTCCTCGCGCCCGGTCTCGGAGCCCAGGGGGCGACGCCGCGGACCCTGCACGAGGTCTTCGGTTCGGCGCTGCCGCTGGTCGTGCCGGCCACGGCCCGGGACGTCCTGCGGCACGGCCCGGATCCGGAGGGGCTGCGCGCGGCCGCGCGCCGCATCCGCGATGAGCTCGCGGAGCTGCACCGCGACTGACGCCGCGAACAGCGGCGAAAACGGGGCGGGTGCCGGGTACCCGCCCCGTTTTCGCTGCTCGCGGTCGTGCCGCGGCAGGTGTGATTCCGCCCGGAATGCGGGAAGTCGGCCATATCGCTCCGAGACCGGCCGGGTGGGCGATAGTGTTGATCCGACCGTTTTCGTTTTTCCGAGGGGGTCCCGGTGGCCGACGCGGCGACGCGCATCCAGGAGATGCTGCGCAAGTTCCAGGAGCAGGCGCAGCAGGCGTCCGAACTGCGCTCGGCGATGCAGGACCTGCGCGGCAGCGCGAGCAGTCCGGACGGATCGGTCACGGTGACCGTCGCGCCTTCCGGCGCGATCCTGGACCTCAAGCTCACGCCGAACGCCGTGCGGCGCTCGCACACCGAGTTGCAGCAGGCGATCCTGGGAGCCGTCCGGCAGGCCACCGCCGACGCCGCCCAGCAGCTGGACGACACCGTCGCACCGATCCTCGGCGACCGGTTCGGGCAGTTCCAGCAGGCGTTCAACGCCGAAGCCCCGGTGCTGCGCCCCGACGCGTCCACCGGTGAGGAAACCGCGGGCGGTGCGGAACCGACCACGGCCTCCAGCGCGTCCGATGATCCCGACGACGACTTCTCGTCCGAATCGTTCCTGCGCTGAGGAGTTCCGCCATGCCGGACATGCACGTCACACCGGAGACCATCAACGGGCACGCCCGGGGATGCGAATCCCTGGCCGACAAGTTCGGCCAGCTCGCCGACCTGCTGCACCAGGCCAAGGTCGACGACCAGTGCTTCGGGCCGATCGGCCAGGGGCTGGTGAAGCTGCTCAGCTCCTACTTCGACAACCTCCAGGCGTGCCAGGAGCAGGCGAAGAAGGCGCAGGAGTTCCTGGTCGGCACGGCGCAGTCGTTGCGCGACACCGCCCGGGACCACCAGGACAACGACAAGCGGGTCGCCGAGCAGCTGCAGAGCATCGGCAAGGAGCTGGGGGCATGACGGCACCGCAGGGCCCGGGTGACTTCGCCACCCTGAACAAGGGCGACGGCAACCAGAAGAACTGGTTCGAGCAGGCGGCGGGCCGGGGTTCGTCGTACTGGGGAGCGGTGCAGGACGTCAACGACGCGAAGAACGACGCGGTCGGCGCCGCGCAGGGCGGGTTCGACGACAGCACGTCACCGCCCCAGTGGGGTGTCGCGATGGTGTCGATGCGCGCCGAACAGCTGCAACTGCTGATGAGCCCGGGCAAGACGCTGATGAGCAACGGCCTGGGGTTCCTGGTTTCGATCGTGCTCAGCCCGCTGGTCGAGCTGGCCGAGATGGCCATCGGCGATCCCGAGCAGATGCGCTCCACCGGCGAGGGGTGGGAGAACGTTGCGAAGTGGCTCGACCAGGTCGCCGAGCAGGAGAAGGAACGCGCGCAGGCGACCGCGGCCACGTGGCGGGGCAAGGACGGCGACGCCTTCCGCAAGCAGATGGCGGAGTTCGGCGAGGGCGTGACCGCACTCGCGCAGGACGTCCGCGAATTGAAGGACTCCCTCGACCTCATCGCCGACATCTTCGACATGTTCGTCGAATTCGTCGTCGAGGTGATCACGGAGCTCGTGATCGGCCTGATCGTCCAGTGGCTCGCCGCGCTGGCCGCGTCGTGGATCACTGCCGGGGCGTCGGTGGGAGCCGCCAGTGCGGGCACCGCCGCCCAGGTCGCCGGGCAGGGGGCGCGCATCGGTGGGCGGATCGCCCAGATGCAGGGCAAGCTCTTCCAGCTCTTCCAGAAGCTGGAACGCCTCCTGCAGCGGTTGCGCGAGAGCTCCCCGTTGCTCCGTCGGGCGATCCACGAGACGAACCAGCTGCGCAACGGCGGGATGGTGCAGAAGGCTCTGGGCAGGAAGATCGATTCGAATCCGCTCGCCAAGTTCGTCACCAAGGCCGATGAGAGCGACTTCACGTCCACCGGTGGGAAGATGTTCGGCAGGGACTTCAAGAACGCCGACTGGTTCAAGGACAAGGACGCGGATTTCGCTCGTCGCATGGAGAACGCGGTCAACGACGAGGAGCGGTCCGCGATCGCTGCGGAGCGCAGCCGCTTCCACCGCGACGTCAAGGGTGTGCAGGGCCTGTCGAACGGTGTGGCCAGCCACGTCCTGTCCGGTGCGCTCGGTGGTCACATGAAGGGGACGCTGGCGGCGAAGGACGTCGCGGTCGGCATGGCCAAGGACGCCGCGATCGAGCAAGGGGCCGACGCGGTTTACGGTGAGGGCAAGACCTACCTCCGGGGCGACCTCTCCGAGGACGCCCGTCGGAAAGCTGAGGAGCGCGGTTTCCAGTGATCGAGGTGTTGATCCTCAGGGAATCGGTCTGCGACGCGGGGGAGACCATCCTCTGGTGCCACCCGGTCCCCGCGGTGTCGTCGAAGGCGCGCCGCGTGCTGTACCTGGTTCGCGGACTGGACGAGCTGGGCGGGCGGAAGATGACGGGCGCCAAGGTGCTGTCCGGTGTGGCCGGTTTCGCGGTGGACCTATTGTCGGATTCCGGCGGCGCCGAGGTGGCCACCGTGCTCGACGTGCCGCACGTGATCGTCTCCGGAGCGAGCGCGGACTGCGTGGCGGCGGCCGGATTGGCGGAGTGGCAGCTCGGCGGCGGCAACCAGGACGATGCGCGCAAGGTCGTGTGGATGTTGACGTCGCACCGGCTCGTGATGGTCGAATTCACCGAGTCCGAACCGAGTGGCTCCGCGCCGCTTCGCGGCCTGTTGAAGGGCTCATGGTTGCCCGGCGGGGGCAAGTCCGACGACGAGGACTGCGCTGCCGCCGACGTCCGGGTGCGCGCCGAGTACCCGCGCGAGACCATCGCCTCGTTCGATGTCGTCGACCACCAGTTGAAGGGCCGGTCCGACCTGGCGTACCTCCGCATCGCCTTCCAAGACGGGTCCACTGTGGACATCACTGACGGGTACGAGCGCCGGTCGGCTGAACGAATGTTGGCCATGAGCAACGGGCAGGCGTGACCATGAGCGTGCGTTCCTTCCGCGAAGTCCGACCTCTCCTCGACAGCTGGCAGCACGACGGTGAGCGGCTGCTCGCGGTGTACGGCGGCGAGGCCGAGCACGGCTGTTTCGCTTCGACGATCGCCGGCCGCAGATCGGTGCCGCACGGCGCGCCTCGTCCCGGCGATCCGGTCCCGGTCCGCTCGGTCGTGGAAGGTCGCTACCGCGGCGACGAGTGGGTGCACGATCCGGCGCTCCGAGGATGGGTCCACGCGGATTCGCCGGACCAGCTCGCCGTGCAGTGCGCGAACGCCCTCGCGTCGGCGGGTCCGGACGGTTGGCTGGTCATGACCGACCGCCGGACGGCCGTCGTCACCGGGAACGGTTGCACTCCCGATGCCGGAACCGAGGAGGAACCCGCGGAGCGGAGTGCTGGAGGCTTCCTCGGCCGGGCGCGTTCGATGGTCGCAGCCGTCCAGTCCGACCTGTCCGATCGGTTCAGGTCGCGGGACACCGCTCTGGTCACCCTCTGGGAATGCCCGATTGCCCGCACCGCCCGCACCGAGCGCCGCCCCGGCGGGCGCAACGTCAGGGCGAACCTGGTCAGCTCGGAGCGGTTCCCGGACGGCTCGGTCCTGGAGTTGAAGTGGTCGGGGACGTGGTCGCCGTGAGCAACCGCGGCGGCGAGCAGCGAGTGTTCCAGTGATCGAGGTGTTGGCGGTCCGGGAGCAGTGGTGCGAGCCCGGTGAGCCGATCCTGTGGTGCCTGCGTTCGAGCCTGCGCTACCTGTTCGACGTCGAGGGGCTGGACGAGAAGGGCAGGCCGAAGAAGGGCTGGGGCGTGCGGGCGGCGCTGGGCATCGGCGACGCAGCGGGCGGTGCGCTGCTCGGGATGGCCGATGCCGCGGTCAGCGGCGCGTCCAGCTCCGACCTGCTGGACGCGCCCGAAGGCTACGTCTTCGGCCCGGGGCCGGAGTGCACCGCGACCTCCGAACTGTCCCGCGTGCCAGCGGATGAACGGTGCGGGTGCTGGGTGTTGACGCCGAACCGGTTGGCGTGGGCGACCTTCCGCGACGCGCCGAACGGGGAAGCCGGTGACGACGACGGCGGCGGTTTCCTCGGTGGTGCGCTGAAGTTCGGCCGGGGCGCGGTCCGGTTCGCCAAGGACGTCCGGGACATCGTCGCGTCGAAACCGCAGTACCAGCCCGGTGTTCCGGTTCCACTGCCCGAAGTCCGGGTGCACCTGGAGATCCCGCGCTCGTCGATCGCCGAAGTGACCGCGCACCACCGCAAGCTCGGTCGCGGCTACAAGAAGGGAAAGGCGTGGTACCTGCGGATCGGGCTGACCGACGGCTCGGGTGTCGACATCGCGCCCCGCTACGAGGAATCCCAGATGCGGCGGCTGGTCGCGATGTCGCGCGGCGAGATCTGACGGGGAGCGAGGATGAGGGACCGGTTCGCACTCCAACGGCTGTTGACCGAGAACTGGTGCACGAAGGGCGAGAAGCTCGTCTTCCTGGTCGGCGGTGAGCACAAGAACGGGTGGACCGGGGCAACCGTCGACGGCGTGGTCCGCGCTCCGCACCCGAGCGAGCCCGACGACATCGTCAGTCCACAGTGGCCGATGGTGGGTTCCGTCGTGGCGGACTTGAAGTTCCTGGGCGACGAGTGGGTGCACGACCCCGCGGTGTGGGGATGGGCGCACGCCGGTGAACCCGGCGCCGCCGCGGCGCGGTGCGCCGAGGCGCTCAACCGCGGCAGGCACTTCTCGTGGCTGGTGTGCACCGACCGCCGGGTGGCCGTCGTCGTCGAGGACGACGAGTTCACCGCGGCGGTCGGCAGCGCCGAACCTGCCGAGCCGTCCGGCGGGTGGGGCGGACTGCTCACCAAGGCCAAGTCGTGGACCGGTGACGGCAAGCGCGCCAAGCGCCCGGAGAACCCGATCGGCAGCTGGTGGGAGTGCCCGGTCGCGCACGTCGCCGAGTTCACCGCCGCGGAACTGGGCAGGGCACTGGAACCCGTCGAGTTCTTCCGGATCCACTTCGCCGACGGCTCGATGTTCGAGTTCCGCCTGATCAACGCCCCGGATCTGGTCAGAACCGTGCAGCGCAGTCTGTGAACCGCGTCTGATGAGGACAGTCCGTCGGACTTCTCAGTGCGAGGAGCGAGAGTTTCGTTGATCGAGGTAATCGCGGCACGAACGTACTGGTGTGTGCCGGACGAGAAGATCCTCTGGTGCGTTCCGATCAAACCCGTTGGCGGGAAGGTCAAACGGGTCTACTACGCGGTGTCCGGTTTGGACGAACGCGGCGACAGGCGGTGGACCGCGGGCAAGATCGTGGGTGGCGTGGCCAGTGGGGTCGCTGGGCTGGCGCTTGAAGTCGTTTCTCCCTCCGAGGGGGACGCGGTCGACAACAGCCCGCGCAGCGCGCCGTGGGTCGTCGTGTCCGGCAGGAAGCGCGACTGCCTGGCGGCCGCGCGGTTGGCGGACTGGCAGGAGACGGGAGCGAATGCCGAGCGTGGGGACAAGGACTTCCTGTGGTTCCTGACAACTCACCGACTCGGGTTGCTGCGGTTCGACCGGGCGGGGAGCACCGACGCGGGACAGCTGCTCGGGGGCCTGCGCAAGGCGGTCGGGCGGTATTTCGGCGGCCAGGAAGAGGATCCGTCCTCTTCCTCTGCGCCTCAGCAGCCTGAGTTGCCGCGTCCGGTGCTGTGCGCGGAGATCCAGCGCCAGGAGATCGCCTCGGTCGAGAAGGTCGTCCAGAAGGTCCGTGGCGTGAAAAACCTGCCCTACCTGAGAGTCGCGCTCGTCGACGGTTCGTCGATCGACATCACAGAAGGGCATGACGACGCGAAAGTCGAACGCCTTCTGGCGATGAGTCACGGACGGGAGTGAAACGTGGCGACGATGAGCGAGAAACAGCTGGAACGGATCCTCCAGGAACAGTGGCTGGAGGATGGCGAGCGCCTGAAGGCCCTGCTCGGCGGAGAGGGCTTGTCCGGTCATTTGGGTGCCACGCTCGATGGTCGGTCCTTCCTCCCGTACCGCCCGCAGTCCTCGGTTGCCGAGCTGAACGTCGATCACAGCCAGCTGCCCGTTCCGACAGAAGCCATTCGGAACATGCGGTTCCACGGTGACGAATGGCTGCACGATCCCGCTGTGCGGGGGTGGGTGTATGGGAGGTCCGCCGACACCCGCGCGTTCTCCTGGGCAGATCACATGGCTGCCGCCGGGCCGGAGGCGTGGTACGTCTACACCGACCGGAGGATGGCGGTCGTTGTCGACAGCGCGGTGAGGACCCAGCGGGATGAGCACGCTGACTCCGTTGCGGAGCAACAGGAATCCGAGCAGAGCGGCGGGTTCGGCAGGTTGCTGGGTAAGGCACGGTCAGCGGCTTCGGCCATCTCCGGAGCGGCGGAAAGCGTGAAAGGTCGTGCCAAGGCCAGCGTCGTGACGTTGTGGGAATGTCCGGTCAGCGAGATCGTCAACAGTCGCCTCGTTCCGAAGGGCAGGACCGCGCAGGGCTACGACGTCATGGTGCAGGAGTTTCACGATGGCTCGGTCCTCGAAATCAGGGCGGATTCGGCGTAGCGGGTACCGGACGTCGAGGACGGGCAGGTCCGAAGACGGCCCATTGCGCCGGGAAACACAATCCACAATGGAGTAATTGGACGTGCCAAGTATTGACACGTGGCGGTGGACGCCGCGTCGGGTGTGGCGGAGCTTGCTGCCGAACATCGGTTTCGGGCTCGGTTTCGCGCTGATGATGGTTGCCGACCGCGGCCACCGGTGGGTCGCGCTGGTCGGTGCGGTCCTCGGTGTGGTCGCGTTCTTCTCGCTCGTCTCCTGGTGGGGGTCGTTCTCCGACTCCGACGGCGTCATGCAGGTCAAGTTGACACCCGGGGCCTGGATCGCCCGGCTGGTCAGCTACGTGCTGGGCTGCTTCTCCCTGGGGCTGAGCGGTCTCGCGCTGGCCATCGCGGTGTTCGCCTGAAGCGCGTTCACTCGCGCACAGCGCCCCGCAGCAAGGAAATCTGGTCGATCGAAGCCGAACACGGCACGAAGATCGCCTCGTCGCAGCCCGCTTCGCGCAACCGGAGTGCGGCGTCGCGCACCGCTTCCTCGTCGCACAGGGCGCCGTCGACGACGGTGACGGCGTACTCGGGGGGCGAATCCGTAGTAACCGCCGAGGAAATCCTCGCCGCCGCGCTCTTCGACCGCGAGGGCGTCGACGAGGTCTCCGCGCACGAGATCGCGACCGCTGCCGGGGTGGGCAAGGGCACGGTGTTCCGGCGCTTCGGCGACCGCACCGCCCTGATCGCGGCAGTGCTCACCCTGGCGGCGAATTCCGGTCGTCCACCGGAGACCGGGGACGCGCCGGGCACCCGCTAGCGCGCGGGCTGGGTGGGTTCGCCGTCCGGCAGCAGGTCGGCGGACGGGTGCGGAACGGGTGCGTCCTCCTCGATCTCGGTGACCGTGGTCAGCGCACGGGACAGTTCGGCCAGGGTCGGGCGCTTCGCCGGTTCGAGGGCGAGGCAGGCGTCGACGGCGTCGGCCATCGTGGCGGGCAGCCGTCGGCGGGTGCGGACCGGCGGGACCGGTTCGGTCAGCTGCGGGCAGCGCTGCTGGAACGACGTCCAGCTCGCCTCGGAGGGCTGCTCCGGGGGCTCGTCGCCGCGGTCGAACGGCTGGTGCCCGGTGGCGGCCTCGTAGAGCACGAGACCGACGCCCCAGACGTCGGCGGCGGGCCCGAGCACCCCGCCGCGGACCTGTTCCGGCGCCATGTAGCACGGGGTTCCGGCGTAGCCGTGGCCCAACCCCGGCGGCCGGGCCAGGTTGAGGTCGATGATCCGGGCGCGCCCGGCGTCGGCGATGATGTTGCCCGGTTTCAGGTCGAGGTGCAGGTAGCCGCGGTCGTGCATGTACCGCATCGCCGAGCACAGGTGCAGGCCCAGGTGGGCGATGTCGCGGGCGGGCAGCCGCCGGTTGCGCGCCTCGATGATGTGCGACAGCGTCGCGCCGGACAGGGTCTCCATCACCAGCACCGGCCCGTCCGGCCGTTCCACCAGTTCGTAGGCCCGCACGATGTGCGGGTGCGTGAAGCCCAGCAGCAGTCGCGCCTCGGATTCCAGGCAGCGCCGGACGCGTTCCTCGCGCGCCTGGTCGGGGCGGACCGTCTTGATGAAGCAGCGGCTGTAGCGCTGTTCGCTCCACGCGTCGTAGGTGTCGAGCTCGCTACCGCGCCGCATGTGCTCGATCACCCGGTAGCCGGGTGCGATTTCCTGGCCTTCGCGGAGCGGTTCCGGCTCGGTCGTGGTCGGTGCGGTCATCGGTCCTCCAAATCGGCGGTCGTTCCCGGCTTCGGCCGTGCGGAGGAGCGCGGGGAGGAAGTCATGCGGGCTCCTGCTCGGCGACCGGTTCGGGCCGGTCGTGTCGGTGGAGTCGGTAGAGGTGGGCGTAGGCGCCGTCGTGGCGCAGGAGTTCCTCGTGCGTGCCGGCCTCTGTCACCCGCCCGTGGTCGAGCAGCAGGATCCGGTCGGCGTCGCGCACGGTGAGCAGGTTGTGCGACACGACGATCGTGGTGCGGCCGGACATGAGCCGCCGCAGGGGCTCCAGGATGCGTTCGGTGGACGCCGCGTCGAGCCCGACGGTCGGCTCGTCGAGCAGCAGGATCGGCGCGTCGCGGATCATCGCGCGGGCGATGGAGATGCGCTGGCGCTGCCCGCCGGACAGCAGGCGACCGTGCGATCCGACGCGCGTGTCGTAGCCGTCGGGCAGCGCGGTGATGAACTCGTGCGCGTCCGCGGCGCGGGCCGCCTCGACGATCTCGGCGTCGGTGGCGTCCGGCTTCCCCCAGCGGATGTTCTCCCGGACCGTGGTGTCCAGCACGGTGATGTCCTGCAACACCACGGCGATGTTGCGCCGCACGTCCGCCTGGTCGAGCGTGCGCAGGTCGTGGCCGTCCAGCGTGACCGCCCCGGAGGTCGGGTCGTAGAACCGCAGCAGCAGCTTGCCCGTGGTGGACTTGCCGGAACCGCTGGCCCCGACCAGCGCGAGCGTCTGCCCGGGGTGCGCGGTGAAGCTGACGTGGTGCAGCGCGTCCCGGTCGGCGTGCGGGTAGCGGAACGCGACGTCGTCGAAGCCGACGACGCCCCGGGCCCGGCCCAGCGGTGTCGGCTGTTCCGGGTCGCGCACCTCGGGTCGGCGGTCCATCAGCTCGATGACCCGTTCGGCACCGGCCGAGGCGGCGAACAGGGTGTTGGTGAGCTGGCCGAACCCGCGCACCGGTGCGTAGAGCTGGCTGAGGTAGCCGAGGAAGACGATCAACCCGCCGAGGCTGATCGAGTTCTGCACGAGCTGCCAGGTGCCCAGCCCCACGATGATCAGCACGCCGAACAGCTCCAGCAGCTCGACCAGCGGCGTGAACAGCGAGCGCAGCCGGGTCGCGACGAGTTCGGCGGCGAAGCTGCCGAGGTTCTCCCGGTGCAACCGTTCGGTCTCGCCGCGTTCCTGGCCGTACGCCTTGACCAGCGCCGCGTTCGACAGGCTCTCCTCGGCCACCGACGTGATCGACCCGGTCCGCTGCCGCTTCTCCCGCGACGCCGCCTTGATGCGCCGCGAGAAGTACTTGGCGGCCAGCCAGAACGCGGGCACGGTCACCAGCGAGACGGCGGCCAGCTGCCAGCTCAGCAGGAACAGCGCGCCGGCGAACAGCACGATCTTGAAGCAGTACGACAGCGCCTGGGCCAGCCCGGACAGCACCAGGGACTCGATCGCGGCGAGGTCGCTGGTCATCCGGGACAGCGTGTCGCCGGTCTTGCGGCGCTCCAGGAACCCGACGGACAGCTGGTGCAGGTGTCCGAACAGGTCGGTCCGCAGGTCCAGCAGGAACCGCTCGGCGACCCAGGTGGACAGGTACTGGTCGACGAACTGCACCAGCCCGGACAGCAGCGTCACCCCCAGGTAGGCGGCGCCGAGGGTGAAGAACAGCCCGAAGTCGCGCGGCACCAGGACGCGGTCGATGAGGACCTTGAAGAACCAGATCATGATCGTGTCCAGCAGCGGTGCCAGCACGATCAGCACCAGCACCACCCACAGCCACCGGCGGTAGGGGCGCAGGTAGGGCCAGAAGCGCCGGAACACCTCGCGGACGGCGACCGCGGGCGCCGATTCCGCCAGCTCGCCGGGACCGTGCGAGGTGACGCCGAAAACGCTCCGGATGCGGGAGAAAGCGTCTGTGATCGTCATGGTGTCGTCAGAAGACCGGCGGCGACCCGGCAGGGCCGCCGCCGGCCCCTCCCATCAACGCCAGCAGGTCCACGTCCAGCGGTGACAGCACCGGCGCCAGCTCCGGCATCGGCTGGAACGGCGACGGCACCGACCGCCCCATGCGGGCTTGATCCCGACGAATGCGCCCATGATCGCTCCTAGAAACGTCGTTCGGCTGCGATGGGTCCTGAACCCCCAGTCGCGTGGCGGGAGAACCACGCGGTCCAACGGACCCAAACCTGGGCTATCCGGCTTCCGGGTGCGCCAAACTCCCTTCTCCGCAGGGATTTTCGGGATTCGACGCGGAGAATGCGCGCGGATGTCCGCCGATGTCTCCTCAATTCTGGCTAACCCGGTTCGGCGGGAACGTCCCTTCCGGAGTTCGGCGGAATGCGGTGACGGACCGTGCCGATCACGTCGCTGTGCGAACGAGCGCACGCTTCCCGGTGTGCCGCAGCTCGCGCGCCCGCCGGTGCGCCGGACCGGGTCGGTTAGGGTCGCGGGGGTTCCGACGGCGGACGGTGGGAGGGCTGATGGACGACGAGTCCCTGCTGGGCGGGCGCTACCGCCTCGGCGCCCGCCTCGGCGGCGGCGGTATGGCCGACGTGTACCGGGCCGTGGACACCCGGCTGGACCGCGAGGTGGCGGTCAAGCTGTTCCGCTCGGGCACCGACGACGACGGGCGCCGGCGGTTCGCCGAGGAAGCCCGCATCCTCGGCGGCCTCAACCACCCCGGCCTGGTCGCGGTGCACGACGCCGACGCGGTGCGGGGCGAGTTGTACCTGGTCATGGAGTTGGTGGAGGGGCGGACGCTGGCCGACGTGAGCGCCGCGGGCCCGCTGCCGCCCGGCCGGGTCGCCGAACTCGGCCGCCAACTCGCGGACGTGCTGGCCTACGTGCACGGCAGCGGCATCGTGCACCGCGACGTCAAACCGTCGAACGTGCTCGTCTCCCACGAGGGGCGGGTCTACCTCACCGACTTCGGGATCTCCCGGCTCAGCGACGCGGTCGGCCGGATGACCAGCTCGGGAGTCGTCGTCGGCACCGCCGGGTACATGGCGCCGGAGCAGGTGCGGGGCGTCGGGGTCAGCTATCCGGCCGACGTCTACGCGCTGGGCCTGGTGCTGCTGGAGTGCGCCACCGGCCAGGTCGAGTACCCCGGTTCCGGGGCGGAGGCGGCGGTGGCCCGGCTGGCCCGATCCCCGCACATCCCTCCCGAACTGCCCGAACCGCTGAACCGGACGCTGCGGGAGATGACCGCCGACGACCCGGAGGAGCGCCCGACCGCGCGGCGGTGCGCCGACCTGCTCGGCGGCGAGGCCACCGAGACGATCCCGGTCGTGCCCGCGACGCAGCCCGCGACCCCGGAGCCGACCAGGGTCCAACCCGTCCCGGCCGCCCCGGCGCGCCGCCGGTGGCCGTGGGCGGTCGCCGCGGGCTGCGCGGCGTTGCTGCTGGTCGTGCTGGCCGTGTACCTGTCGCTGCCGCAGCCGGCCACCGGTCCGGCGCTCCCGCCGGTGTCCGGCCCGCCGGGCGTGGCCCGGCTGCCGGACGACCTGACCAATCTGGAGAGGCTGGTGCGCGGATGAGGCGTCTGCTGCTGCTCCCGCTGCTGGCCTGCGTGCTCGCCGCGTGCGGCGGTGACCCCGCGTCCGCGGTGGACCCGCAGGTCCGCGGCCAACTGATCGGCAAGGTCGCCGCCGTCCGGGCGGCCGCGCAGCGCCAGGACCGCGGCGCCGCCGAGTCGGCCCTGGCCGACCTCACCCGCTCGGTCGCCGCCGCGCAGTCCCAGGGCAAGATGGACGAGGCCACCGCGCGAACGGTGCTGGCCGCCGCCGACCGGGTCGCCGACGACGTGCGCACCATCACCCCGCCGCCCCCGCCCGCACCGGTCACGATCACCGTTCCGACCCCCGCACCCACCGAACCGGCCCCGGACGGCTTCCCGTGGGGCGACGAGTGGGACCAGTACCGGGGCCCGGGCAACAGCGGCAACCACCGCAACGACGGCGGCCAGGGCGACAACGGCGGCGGCCACCAGCACGGCAAGGGGAATCACGACTGAGTCGGCGGAACTGGACATACATCAGGAGGGGCGCCCACAGCCGAGACGGCCGCTGAGGTTCCGCTCCCGGCACCGCCACGCAAAACGAGTTCAACGACAGGCGCTCAGGCGGGCTTGATCTGCAACGACTGGCCGTAGGTCACAACGTCTCCCGACGCCACGCCCGCCGAACCGCTGCAGGTGATCTCGAAACCGGACGCCGTGCGCACGCTCGCGCCGTTGAGCGTTCCGGCCTGCGGGGAGTAGCAGCGCGGTGTGATCTCCTCGAACACCGCAGCCGCTTCCCGGGCCTGTTCGGGATGGCCCTGCCAGATGTGCTCGCCCGTGATCCGGTAGGCCGTGATCACTGCCTTGATCGCGTCTTCGCGGGAGGTGTGCTCACCCCGGTGTGCCACGGCCGAAGTCGTCGCGTACAGCTCGAATGAGCGGAGCTTGCCGGACGGCTTGAAGTCGTGGGTTTGGTAACTGATCGAAGCCCGGATGGTGTAGGGCTGTCCGACGTTGTCCTCGACCTCGCACTTCCGGGGCTCGAACACGGGGCTGCCGACTTCGTCCATCTCGCCCTTGCGCAGGCAGTGCCAGCCCTGCGCGGCGACGCGGTCCAGCACGGCGTCGGGGTCGTAGTCCGGGGGAAAGCACTCCCCGAAGACCGGACGTGCCGGGTCGCAGGGCACCGGAGCACCGGGCCTGGGCGGAGGCGGCTCGGTGGTGCGCGTGGGCGTTCCCGCCTCCGGAGCGGGTCGGGCCTGCGGCTGGTTGGCATCCTCCACGACGAGGTAGCCGATCCGGGCCGCCACTGCGATCACCGACAACGCGACGACCGCCGCGACGACCAACGGCCATCGCTTCCCGTTCGGACTCCGAGTTGGCCGGGCACCTTTCACTTCGCCGGTGAGCACAGCGCCTCCACCACGTCGCGCGCGTCGGCCCGGAACGCCTGGTCCAGGAAATAGAGCTTGTCGGCGAGTTCGGACAACTGCCCGCTGCTGACGACGATTTCCGCGCCATCCTGGGAAATCGCGATCTCGTCGCGCAGCAGCATGGTCACGGTCACCTCGTCACGAGCGTCGTCGCGCCCGATGCGCCAACTCGCGCACATCGTTGCCTCCCAATCGTTTTCGCGTTCTCTGTTGCCTGCACCGAGACCTTCGGGACTTCTTTCCGGGGCAAGCAACATTCCTTTCGGGTGACCGGACTTACTTGCCCCGTCGGCAACCCGCGATGGTGATCGGCGAAGGTCGCATCGATTCCGAAACCGGGAGTGCAGATGGGCGGACGAACGGGAGTTCCGGTCCGGGTCAGGCGCGTCTCCAGCGAACTGCGCGAACTACGCCTCCGCAGCGGCCTGGCCGCGGAGGAGGTCGCGCGCTCGCTGGGGATGTCCATGAGCAAGCTCAGCCGGATGGAAACCGGCCAGCGCGGCCTGTACCCGGACGACGTGGCGGCACTGCTGGGCCTGTACCGCGTCCCGGCCGAACGCCGCGAGGAACTCCTCGCGCTCGTCCGCAACGGCGCGAACCGCAACTGGTGGCAAGTCCAGGACGGCCGCTTGCCTGCCATGTGGGAGGACCTGATCCGCTTCGAGAAAGAAGCGGTGGCGATCCACAACTACGAGACGATGGTGGTCCCCGGACTGCTGCAAACGTCGGAGTACGCTGCGGCGCTTGCGGAAGGAACCGACCCCGATCTCACGCCCAGAGACATCGAGACGCTCGTCACTGCCCGCATGTCGCGGCAGATGATCTTCGACTCTGCCAAAGCTCCGCACTTCGAGTTTCTGGTCGAGCAGAGCATCCTGTCGCGTCCGGTCGGCAGCGCAGGTCTGATGTACCGCCAGCTCAGGCACCTGATCAGTGCGACCAGTCGGGAGAACGTGACCCTCCGGGTGCTCCCACTGGCGGCAGGCGTCCATCCCGGCGTGGAAGGTCCGTTCGTGCTCCTGGAGTTCGAGCACCACGCCGACCTGGTCTTCCTGGAAAACCGGTGGAGCAGTGCGTTTCTGGAAGAAGTTGAGCACGTGGCGGGAGCCAAGGAATCCCTTCGGCGGTTGTGCGATGTCGCGCTGTCGCCACAAGATTCGGTCGAGCTCATCGAACGCACCGCTGATGAGTTGACATGAAGGACCGTGAGGAGCTTCCAGTGGCGACCGTCAACCTCTCGACCGTTCTGTGGCGCAAGAGCAGTCGCAGTACGAACTACGGCAACTGCGTGGAGGTGGCCTTCGCCGGTCATGCCGTTGCCGCCCGCGACTCCAAGGATCCCGACGGTGGATCGGTCCTGTTCGCGGCCGAGACCTGGACCGCCTTCATCCGCGACCTCAAAGCGGGCCGCTTCGACGTGTAGCCCGGGCCCTCGTCACCCCCGGCGGCCCGGGATCCAGTTTCACCCGGATGCCGCAGTGACTGCTTTGTCGACTTCGGTCCATGCCTCCGCGCGCGTGCGCTAACGTTTGCCACGCTGGCAAGTGATCAGCCGCCGCGCCGCGGCGGCTACTGGACGAGGGGAGTTCAGCGGTGGGTGCCGAGGGGGACGACAGCCAGATCCCGATGGATGCGACCGACCAGCACTTCTACCAGCAGGCAGCGGCGCAGACCGCAATCGGCCAGAGCGGCCTGCCGTTCGCGGCCGCCCCGGTGATCGGGGCAGCCGGTGCAGCTGGGATGGCCGAGACGCTGCAGCGGGCATCCGCGAAGGCGGACCTGGCGAAGGCGCTGGATGCCGGTGCCACCATGCTTGTCGACCCGGACAAGGTCGACGGTTTGGCGAGGTTCTTCGAGGACGAGGCGAAGGGGCTGAGGAAGCGCCAGCGAGACGTGAATGACCTCGCGTCCATAGACCCGCCTGGAACAGACCCCGTCAGTACACAGGTCGCAGCCAAGTACGGGGAAGTCGCTGCTGGCGACGACTCCGCCTACCTGGACAACTACCTCAAACTCGCGGACCGATTCGACGAGGTCGCTGCGAACCTCCGGGCACATGCCACGCAGACCAGGACCGACGAGCAGAATGCCGTCGAAGGTTTTCGGGGAGTGAATCGTGCGTAAAGCACTTGCTGTTGGGGCGATTCTGGCCAGTGCTGTGCTGGCTGGATGTAGTGGCCAGGGGAGCGGCGACGCTCCACCTGAATCTGACAACGCGACGCCTGCTGCGAAGCCCCAGCCCCACCGCGCGGCGCCAACGAAGTCGCTGGACGTCGCTGATCCGTGTTCAGTGGTCTCGCAGGATCAAGCCAAGTCGCTCGGCGCTGACCAGCCCCCAGAGCCCGGTGACTCGAACGGCAAGCCGGGTTGTGACTACCTCCAAGGCGCTTCCGGCGGTGGCTTCATGGTCTTCATTTCGGCTGACAAGAGCCAAACGATGCAGAAGTTCGCCGACGCTCGACGGTCGAGCGCCCAAATGCTGGACGTGGGCGGTTACCCCGCCGCGCAGGTGGGGACGAACAAGACGAACTGCTTGCTGTCACTGGACGTCTCGGACCAAGGGTCGCTGTACATCAACACCCTGGTGCCACATGGCGATCCAAACCCTTGTGAGCTTTCGAAGAAGTTCGCCCAGGCGGCGATCCAGAACCTTCCCAACGCATGAGGGGGACGAGGGATGACCGATCCGAGACAGCTTGAGCCCTCGGACTTCGAGGGTGCGTCGTTGGCGCAGATGCGTGGGTGGGTCGAGGGCGGCTCGGCCGACGGCTTGTTCCAGAAGAAGACCGGCTGGGAGGGCGAGGACAAGTACCTGCGGGACCTGGCCGACCGGGTGCGCGGCAAGCTCAACGAGGCCGGCGCCTACATGCAGTCCAAGTCCGGTGAAGCCATGCAGGGCGCCGTCGCGCCGATCGTGCTGTGGACCGAGGTGACCGCGGACAACGCGAAGGCCCAGTCCCAGCTGATGAGCGAGCAGGGCGAGGCGTTCAACAAGGTCAAGACCTCGATCCCGGCCAAGGGCGAGGAGCAGGAGGTCCCGGACCAGGGCTGGCTCCACGAGCACTGGGACAAGTTCTGGACCGGGACGACCGACGCCGAGGACGCCAAGGCGCACAACGAGAAGCTGCGCCAGGAGGCCGTGGCGGCCTTCCAGGCCTACGACAACTCCTCGCAGGGCGCCGTCGCCGCCAGCGCGGTGTTCACGCCGCCCCCGGGCGGCGGGGTCGAAACCTCCGTTCAGGGCGGACACGTCCCGTCCGTCGGCCAGCAGAACCCGTCCTTCGGCCACGGCGGTTCGGCGACGCCGTCCGGGACGCACAGCGCCGGGTTCTCGGCCGGGGGCGGTTCCGGCTCCGGGATCGGGAGCGGTCACGGCGTCGGCAGCGGCTCCGGGGGTGGGGCCGGTGGCGGCCTCGGCGGGATCGGTTCCGGCGGCAGCGGTGGTGCAGGCACCGGCTCCGCCTGGTACGAGCGGCCCGGGACGCTGCCCGTGCCCGGCCAGAGCCAGGTCGGCCCTGGTCAGGGCGGTACCGCAGGTGGCGGAACCGGGGGCGGTTTCGGTGGCTTCGCCGGTGGTGGCGGTGCCGGCTCCGGGGGCGCGGGCGGACGTGCCGGCGGCCTCGGCGGGCGCGGTGGTCTCGGGGCCGGTGGCCGGACCGGTGGCCCCGGCGCCGGTGGTCGGGCCGGTGCCGGTGGTCAGGCGGGCTCCGGTTCGGGGTCCGGGTCGAGCGCCGCCGGGGGCCGGAGCGGCAGCACCGCCGCGGCCGGGGCCGGCCGCGGCCAGGGCAAGCGCGGCGAGGAGGACCAGGAGCACGAGACACCCGAATACCTCAAGGGCGACCACGGCTTCTTCGACGAGGACATGCCGAAGGTGGCGCCGCCGGTGTTCGGCGACTGGGAACAGCGGTAGTCAGCAGCAGTCAGAGGAAGTTCCAACTCAAAACCGTTGTGGGCGGCATCGCGTGGTCGATGCCGCCCACAGTGTTCGGCTGGGGAGCATTCGTGAAGATCGAGCTGTCGAAGCAGGCGTTCTACGAGGCGTGGAAGCACTTCCAGCTGGGGGCCAAGCCGTTGGTGATCAACGTGCTCCCCGACGGCGTGCTGCAGTCCGAGCGCCGCGAGGCCGAGGAGCGCGCCTGGGAGGAGCTGCGCGCGCTCGGGTTCGGCGACCGGGACCGCGAGGACGACGTCCACGGGCTGTTGCTCCCCCTGCACCGCTACGAGCGCGCCTTCGACATCACCTACCGCTACCGCACCCCGGACGGCGACGAGGAGCCGCTGAGCGGCCTGGTCGCCAACGTGCGCACCGCCGCGACGATGGCGGTCCGGACCGACACGAGCGTGCGGCTTCAGGCGCTGCCCGCCGATTCGATGGTGCGCGCACTGCTGAGCGTGCTGCCCGAGGTGCAGGCCGGTCCGGGGCGCGGGGTGTCGCTGCGCAGCGCGCAGATGGCCGCTGCCGCGCACGGGGCCGGTGCGTCGAACCGGGCGATGGCCGAGGGCCTGGTGCGGCAGGGGGTGCGGCGCGACGACGCGCGGGCGATCGTCGAGATGGCCGGTGAGCCGCGCATCGCGTTCGCCCAGGTCGGAGCGGCCGCGATGGACGGGCTCGGGAACCGGACCCGGGCTGGGATGGTCACCAACTTCTTCGCCACCGCCAAGGGCTGGTACGTCATCGAGGAGAACCGCCGCACCGGCGAGCCGTGGACCACGGTCGCGCCGGTCGACAAGGAGCGCATGGCCTCGCGCGTCCAGGACCTGCTCAAGGCGCTGTGAGGCCCGGGGCGCGGTACCGGGGTGAACGGACCGTTCGCCCCGCGCTCCGGCCCCTCGCCCCGCCGCGCGGGGGAGCCCGTCCAGCCCGTCCGTCCCGTCCGCCACAGCCGTCCCGCGCGCGGATGATCGCGAGTCCTTGATCACCTCGCGGATGAGGGGCTTTTCACCCCGGTTTGACCTGCGAGGACACCTCCGGTATGGCTCAACTGCCCGGAAATCGGACACATTCGAAGAGTTTTGGCCGAGGTTAGTGCACTTCAGCGGCTTTGTTGGTAGTACTTGCAACGGCCCCTGCGCTCGTGCACGCCTTGTACGGGTGGCTGCGGAGGGCCTCGGCGGCGGAACCGGGTGAATCCGGCTCACAAAAACCGGACCCCACTTGGAGTCCGGCGGGGCGGAGTCGGTACCGTCGCCGCACCGATCAAGAGAAACCCCACATCACGGAGGACATGGTGGCCCTTCCCCAGCTGACCGAGGAGCAGCGGGCAGCAGCTCTGGAAAAGGCGGCTGCCGCCCGTCGCGCCCGAGCTGAGCTCAAGGAGCGCCTCAAGCGAGGCGGAACCAGCCTGGCCGAGGTCCTGGAGACCGCCGACAACGACGAGGTCCTGGGCAAGATGAAGGTCTCCGCCCTGCTCGAAGCCCTTCCCGGCGTTGGCAAGGTGCGCGCTCAGCAGATCATGGAGCGGCTGGAGATCGCCAACAGCCGTCGGCTGCGCGGACTGGGTGAGCGGCAGCGCAAGGCGCTGCTCGCCGAGTTCAGCGGCGAGTGATCGACGCGAAAACCGGCGCTGAGCCGAGGCTGGTCCGTCAGGGCGAGCCTCGGCTCACCGTCGTTTCCGGCCCCTCCGGCGTCGGCAAGTCCAGCGTGCTGGGCGAGGTGCGCAGGCAGGCGCCCGAGGTGTACTTCAGCGTGTCGGCCACCACTCGCCCGCCGCGGCCCGGTGAGGTGGACGGGGTGCACTACCGCTTCGTCACCACCGCCGAGTTCGAGCGGATGATCGCCGCGGGCGAGATGCTCGAACACGCCCGGTACGCGGGCAACTACTACGGGACCCCGCGCCGACCGGTCGAGGAGGCGTTGGCCGCCGGGCGGCCGGCGCTGCTGGAGATCGAGCTGCAGGGCGCCCGCCAGGTGCGCCGGGCGATGCCCGAGGCGCAGCTGGTCATGCTGCTGCCCCCGTCGTGGGAGGTGCTCGTGGAGCGGCTGACCGGCCGCGGCACCGAGGACCCCGAGGTGGTGCGGCGCCGGTTGGAGACCGCACGGGAGGAGCTCGCGGCGCGCGAGGAGTTCGACGCCGCGGTCGTCAACGACGACGTGCAGGTCGCGACCAGGGAATTGCTACGATTGATTCTCGGTTCCGATCGGTGAGCCGGTGTCCGGCGGCCCGTCCGCCCGATCCCGCCGGTCGGCCTACTGACATCCACGAGGAGCAGGAGCTACTCACGTGACCACCCCCAGCGCGCTGGCTGCGCTCAACAGCAGCCCGTCGACGAACACCGCGGAGGGCATCACCCACCCTCCGATCGACGACCTGCTGGAGCAGGTCAGCTCGAAGTACGCCCTGGTGATCTACGCGGCCAAGCGCGCCCGGCAGATCAACGACTACTACGCGCAGCTCGGCGAGGGCCTGCTGGAGTACGTGGGTCCGCTGGTCGAGCCGGGCCCGCGGGAGAAGCCGCTGTCGATCGCGCTGCGCGAGATCCACGCGGGCGTGCTCGAACACACCGAAGGCGAGTGACCCCCGGGCGCTCCGAGGACCCACCGCGGGTGGTCCTCGGTGTCAGCGGCGGCATCGCCGCCTACAAGGCGTGCGAGGTGCTGCGCCGGCTGACCGAGACCGGCCACGAGGTCCGGGTCGTGCCGACGGAGGCCGCGCTGCGGTTCGTCGGCGCGGCGACCTTCGAGGCGCTGTCCGGGCAGCCGGTGCGGACCGGGGTGTTCACCGACGTCGAGCAGGTGCCGCACGTGCGGCTCGGGCAGCGGGCTGACCTGGTCGTGGTCGCCCCGGCGACCGCCGACCTGCTGGCCCGCGCCGCGCACGGGCAGGCCGACGACCTGCTCACCTCGACGCTGCTGACCGCCCGCTGCCCGGTGCTGCTGGTCCCGGCGATGCACACCGAGATGTGGGAGCACCCGGCCACCCGGGACAACGTGGCGCTGCTGCGCAGCCGGGGCGTCGTGGTCGCCGAGCCGGACAGCGGTCGGCTCACCGGGCCCGACACGGGCAAGGGGCGGCTGCCCGACCCGGCCGAGATCGTCGACCTCGCGCGGCTGCTGCTGGCCGACCGCGACGCCCTGCCCCGCGACCTGGAGGGTCGCCGGGTGGTCGTCTCGGCGGGCGGCACGCGCGAGCCGCTGGACCCGGTCCGCTACCTCGGCAACCGCTCGTCGGGGCGGCAGGGGTACGCGCTGGCGCGGGTCGCCGCGCACCGCGGGGCCGAGGTGACGCTGGTCGCCGCGCACACCGCCGACCTGGTCACGCCCGCCGGGGTGCGGCTGGTGCGGGTCGGCACCGCCGAGGAGATGCGGTCGGCGATGCTGGCCGAGGCCGACGGCGCGGACGCGGTGGTGATGGCCGCGGCGGTCGCCGACTTCCGGCCGACCGCGCTCGTCGAGCACAAGATCAAGAAGGGCGAGCGGGACCCCGAGCCGTTGGAGTTGACCCGAAACCCGGACATCCTCGCCGAACTCGTCGAGGCCCGGGAGGCGGGCAAGCTCGACGCGTCGCTGATCGTCGGGTTCGCCGCCGAGACCGGGGACCCGCGGACGACGGTGCTCGACCACGGTCGCGCCAAGCTGGCCCGCAAGGGCTGCGACCTGTTGGTCGTCAACGCCGTCGGCGACGGTCGGGCCTTCGAGGTCGACGACAACGCCGGGTGGCTGCTGGCCGCCGACGGCACCGAGAACCCCATTCCCTACGGCGCGAAGTCCCGGCTGGCGTCCACGCTGTGGGATGCTGTGGGGCGTCGGCTGGGCCGTCAGTAGGGTGGTGCGGCGACTCGTCCGGGGCCGGACGAGCCCGCCGAGCACAGCTTTTCGCACGAGACCAGGGAGAGCCGTGAGCCAGGAGTCGGACCTGCGCACCGGTCGCAGGTTGTTCACCAGCGAGTCGGTGACCGAGGGGCACCCGGACAAGATCTGCGACGCGATCAGCGACTCGATCTTGGACGCGTTGCTCGCCCAGGACCCGCGGTCGCGGGTCGCGGTGGAAACGCTCGTGACCACCGGCCAGGTGCACGTGGCCGGTGAGGTGACCACGGACGCCTACGCCGACATTCCCACCATCGTGCGGGACAAGATCCTGGAGATCGGCTACGACTCCTCGGCCAAGGGCTTCGACGGCAACTCCTGCGGCGTGAACGTGGCGATCGGCGCGCAGTCGCCGGACATCGCGCAGGGCGTGGACACCGCGCACGAGTCCCGGGTCGAGGGCGTGATCGACGAGATCGCCAAGCAGGGCGCCGGTGACCAGGGCCTGATGTTCGGCTACGCCTGCGACGACACGCCGGAGCTGATGCCGCTGCCGATCGCGCTGGCGCACCGGCTGTCGCGGCGGTTGACCCGGGTCCGCAAGGACGGCGTGCTGCCGTACCTGCGGCCGGACGGCAAGACCCAGGTGACCATCGAGTACGCGGGCGACCAGCCGGTGCGGCTGGACACCGTGGTGCTGTCCACGCAGCACGCGGCCGACATCGACCTGGAGTCGATGCTGTCGGTCGACGTGCGCGAGAAGGTGATCGGGCCGGAGATCGAGGGCCTGGACCTGGACACCTCCGACGTCCGCGTGCTGGTGAACCCGACCGGCCGGTTCGTGGTGGGCGGTCCGATGGGTGACGCGGGTCTGACCGGCCGGAAGATCATCGTGGACACCTACGGCGGCATGGCCCGCCACGGTGGCGGCGCGTTCTCCGGCAAGGACCCGTCGAAGGTGGACCGCTCCGCGGCGTACGCGATGCGGTGGGTGGCCAAGAACGCGGTGGCCGCGGGGTTGGCGAGCCGGATCGAGGTGCAGGTCGCCTACGCGATCGGCAAGGCGGCGCCGGTGGGTCTGTTCGTGGAGACGTTCGGCACCGAGAACGTGGACCCGGTGAAGATCCAGGCGGCGATCAACGAGGTGTTCGACCTGCGTCCGGCGGCGATCATCCGGGATCTGGACCTGCTGCGGCCGATCTACGCGCAGACGGCGGCCTACGGCCACTTCGGTCGCAGCGACGTGGACCTGCCGTGGGAGCGCACCGACCGCGCGGAAGCGCTCAAGGCCGCGGTGTCCGCCTGAGCAGACCTTCCGAAGGGCCCCTCGCCGTTGGGTGGGGGGCCTTTTCGCGCGCCTACGCTGGGGGTGTGCTCCCGGCGGAGCGGGCGTTCGTGCCGTACGGGCCGTCGCACCTGGTGCTGATCGGTCTGATCGTCGCCGGGGCGATCGGGTTCGGCGTGGTGGGACGCCGCGTCCGCGACCCGGTCCGGCTGGCGCGCGGGTTCACCGCGGTGATGGTGGCGTTCCTGCTGCCGATGCAGGTGTGGTTCCTGTTGCCGGGCCAGTGGGACCTCGCGCATTCGCTGCCGTTGCAGCTGTGCGACCTGGCGTGGGTGGTCGCGGCCTGCGCGCTGTGGACCAGGCGTCGGTGGGCCTGCGCGCTGACCTACTACTGGGGCCTGACGCTGACGCCGCAGGCGATGATCACCCCCGCGCTGCGGGCACCGGACTTCCCCAGCCCCCAGTTCCTCGACTTCTGGGGCGAGCACCTGCTCGTGGTGTGGGCGGCGGTGCTGCTGACCTGGGGAATCGGGGTGCGGCCGGACTGGTGGGGCTACCGGGTCTCGGTCGCGGTCACCGCGTGCTGGGGACTGCTGATGCTCGGGTTCAACACGTGGGCCGGGACGGATTACGGCTTCGTCAACCGCAAGCCGGACAACCCGTCGCTGCTCGACCTGTTCGGCGGGTGGCCCTGGTACCTCGCCGTCGAGGTGGCCGTGGGCATGGCGGCCTGGGCGCTGCTCACCTGGCCGTGGACCCGCCGTCACGGCATGGCGAAGTCCTGCTGACGCCACGCCTCGTACACCGCGATGGACGCCGAGTTGGCGAGGTTGAGCGACCGGATGCCGGGCAGCATCGGGATGCGCACCCGCAGGGTCGCCGCGTCGAGCACGTCGTCGGGCAGGCCCACCGACTCCGGGCCGAACAGCAGCACGTCGCCAGGGCGGTAGTCGACCCGCTCGTAGGACAGGTCGGTGCGGGCGGTGAACGCGATGACCCGGTCCGGCCGGATCGCCCGCCACGCCGACTCCAGGTCGGGGTGCACGTGGAGCGCGGCGCGGTCGTGGTAGTCGAGCCCGGCGCGGCGCAGCTTGGCGTCGTCGACGTCGAACCCCAGCGGCTCGATCAGGTGCAGGGCGCAGCCGGAGCCCGCCGCCATGCGGATCGCGTTGCCGGTGTTGCCGGGGATCTCCGGGTGGAAGAAGACGACGTGAAACACCGGAAATCGTGTCACACGCGGGCGTTCCGGTCGTGGTCGGGGTTCAGGCGTCCCGGCTCAGCAGGTCCTGGTCGGTCTCGCGGCGGACCCACGGTTCGGCCCGGCCGTCCTCGACGGCGATGACCGGCGGACGTCCGACCCGGTTGCAGGTGGAGGCCATCGAGTGGTGGTAGGCGCCGGTGCAGGGCACGACCAGCAGGTCGCCGGGGCGGACGTCGTCCGGGAGGAGCGCGTCGGGCACCAGCACGTCACCGGCTTCGCAGTGCCGGCCGACGACCGCCGCCCGGCGCTCGGGTGCGGTGCTGGTGCGGCCGAACAGGCGCACGTCGTAGCGGGCGTCGTAGAGCGCCGGGCGCGGGTTGTCGCTGAAGCCGCCGTCGACGGCGACGAACGTGCGCGCACCGCCGCGCTTCACCGCCACCACGCGGTACAGCGTCAGCCCGGCGCGGGCGACCAGGGCGCGGCCGGGTTCCAGCGTCAGGCGCGGCACCGGGAGGCCGTGCTTGCGGCACTCGAACCGCAGCACCTCCGGGACGCGGGCGGCGAAGGCGGCCAGGTCGTAGCCCGCGTCCCGCGCCCGGTACCGGACGGCGTGCCCGCCACCGAGGTTGAGCTGCGGGAACAGCACTCCGTGGCGGACCGCGACGTCGGCGCTGAAGCCGACCAGCCGCCGCACCGCCTCGACGTGCGCGGCCACGTCGGACAGCTGCGAGCCGAGGTGGCAGTGCAGGCCCAGCAGGCGCAGGTCCGGTCTGGCCAGGATCCGGCGCACCGCCTCCGCGGCCTGGCCGGAGGTCAGCGACAGCCCGAACTTCTGGTCCTCGATCCCGGTCGCGACCGCGCGGTGCGTGTGCGCGTCGATGTCCGGGGTGACGCGGACCAGCACGTCCTGCGGGCCGGGGATGCGGTCGATCTCGTCCGGGGAGTCGACCACCACCCGCCCCACTCCCGCGTCGGCGGCCAGCCGCAGCTCGTGGTCCGGTTTCGCGTTGCCGTGCAGCAGGATTCGCTCGGCCGGGAAACCGGCGGCGCGGGCGGTGGCGAGTTCCCCGGCGGAGCAGACGTCCAGCGACAGCCCCTCCTCGGCGACCAGCGCGGCCATCCTCCGGCACAGGAAAGCCTTTGCCGCGTAGGCGATTTCGGCGTCGAGGGCGCGGTACTCCCGGCAGCGCCCGCGGATCGTCGCGACGTCGAGCACGTAGGCCGGGGTGCCGTGGTCCCGGGCCAGCCGGGTCAGCGGGACGCCGCTGAGCGCGATGTCGCCGCCGGGCCGGCGGGCGCAGTCGTCCGGCCAGACGCCGGGGTCCAGGCGGCCGGGCAGGCAGCGTCCGAGGGTGGGCAGCAGTTCGGCGAGGGTCACCGTGTCCTCCGAGGTCGGGAGCGCGACGGGTCCAGACCTACCCGCGGCGGGGTGCCGCGCGGACGGCTCCGGGCGGATCGCTGACGGCAGCGGGCGCTGTTCTGACGCGGTGTTGACGGGGCGGTCGGGTCGCTCTGGTAGAGAAGGGGTGTGGCAGGTGCAGGACCCCGGGAGCGGAAGGGGGCGAAGCAGCGGACGGCGGCCGAGGAGCGGCCGGTGGCCCGCGTGCTCGTCGACGTGCCGCTGCCGGTGCACCTGGACCGCCCCTTCGACTACCTGGTGCCCGACCGGCTCGACGCCGACGCGGTGCCCGGCTGCCGGGTGCGCGTGCGGTTCCGGGGCAAGCTCGTGGACGGCTACCTGCTGGAGCGCGTGGACACCTCGGACTTCCAGGGGCGGCTGTCCTGGGTGGAGCGGGTCCCCTCGCCGGAACCGGTGCTGACCCCGTCGTTGCTGGAGATGGCGCGGGCGGTCGCCGACCGCTACGGCGGCATGCTCGCCGACGTCGTCCGGCTGGCGGTACCGCCCCGGCACGCCGGGGCGGAGAAGTCGGCGCCGACCGACCCGGGGCCGCCGCCGGAACGCCCCGCGGCCGACGGCTGGGCGCGCTACCGGCACGGATCGTCGTTCGTGGACGCGGTGCACGAGGGCCGGGCGGCGCGGGCGGTCTGGCAGGCGTTGCCGGGCGAGGACTGGCCGGAGCGGCTCGCGGAGGCGGTGGCCGTCGCGGCGTCCGCCGGGCGGGGCGCGCTGGTCGTCGTCCCCGACCACCGCGACCTGCAACGGCTGCATGCCGCGTGCGCGCGACTGCTCGGCGAGTCGGGCGTCGTCGCGCTGGCCGCCGAACTCGCGCCCGCCGAGCGCTACCGCCGCTGGCTGGCGGTGCTGCGCGGCGCGGTGCGCGTGGTCGTCGGCACCCGGGCCGCGATGTTCGCGCCGGTGCACCACCTCGGCCTGGCCGTGGTGTGGGACGACGGCGACGAGCTGCACAACTACCCGCAGGTGCCGTACCCGCACGCGCGCGACGTGCTCACCCTGCGCGCGCACGCGGCCGGTGCGGCGCTGGTCGTCGGCGGTTTCGCCCGCACCGCCGAGGCCGCGTTGCTGGTCGAGTCCGGGTACGCGCACGAGCTCGTCGCGCCGCGCGCGGACGTGCGGTCCGCCGCGCCCCGCGTCACCGCGATCGGCGAGGACGACTCGCAGCTGGCGCGCGACCCGGCGGCGCGTGCCGCGCGGCTGCCGTCGGTGGCGTTCCAGGCCGCCCGCGCCGCGCTCGGTGCGGGCGCGCCGGTGCTCGTGCAGGTGCCGCGGCGCGGCTACGTGCCCGCTCTCGCCTGCGGCGACTGCCGCGAGCGGGCGCGCTGCCGGCGGTGCGCCGGTCCGCTGGCGCTGCCGGGAGGCGGCGAGGGCGGGGCGCCGAAGCCGGCCGCGTGCCGGTGGTGCGGCGCGACCGAGGCCGCGTTCCGCTGCCCGAACTGCGGGTCCCGGCGGTTGCGCGCCGTGGCGGTCGGGGCGGGCCGCACCTGGAAACTCGGTCGCGCGTTCAGCGGCGTCCCGGTGCGCACCTCCGGCGGCGGCGACGATGCTGGCGACCGTTCCCGCCGGACCCGCGCTGGTGGTGTGCACTCCAGGGGCCGGAGCCGGTCGCCGGGGGCAGCTACAGCGCGGCCCTGCTGCTGGACGGCCGCACCCTGCTGGGGCGAGGAACTGCGCGCCGCCGAGACCGCGCTGCGCCTGTGGTTCGCCGCCTGCGTGGTCCGCCCGGCGAGCGAGGGCGGCCGCGTGGTCGTGATGGCCGAGTCGTGCTACGGCGGTGCAGGCCCTGGTGCGCTGCTGGACCAGCCACCTGGTACGCGGCGCTGGAACTGGCCGAACGCGCCGAGCACTCCGGCTTCCCGCCCGCCCGGCGGGTGGCCGCCGTGGACGGAACCCCGGACGCGATCGAGTCCCTGCTGGACTCCGCGGATCTGCCCGCCACTGCCGAGGTCCTGGGCCGGTGCCGTTGGGCAAGGTCGACGAAGACAGCAACGCCGAACGAAGACGCCTCATCGTCCCCGTCGACCGCAACGAGGGCCGAGCCCTCGCGCACTCCTGCACCACGCCCAGGCGGTCCGGGGCGCCCGCAGGCGACCGAACTCAGGTCG